>CAWAQR010000011.1:0-482613 GCA_963784315.1 uncultured Actinomycetota bacterium | reverse complement strand
AGTCGAGTAGCGCTGATCCACCGGCGCTGAGCTGCGCTCCGGCGCACGTGATCATGGGCGGTACCCGGGAGCTTCGCGCCCCCGGGTGCCGCCCATTCGTGGTTGCCGACCGCTTCACCTCACCAGGCGGGGTCGTCGCGCCAGTCGGCGATCAGGTCGCCGTCGAGATCGAGGCGGTCCAGCGTCATGGTTCCCGGCCGGACGAAGATGCAGCCGTCGCCGTCGGGGGTGCGAACGGTGCCCGCCGGGCTCAACGCCCAGGCCCGCCCGGCCCATGGCTGCCAGCCGCGACCTGCGTAGAACCGGGCCCCCTCGTCGGTGGCGGCCAGCGCCCCCAGCTCGTAGCCGTCGGTGATGAGCTGCTCCAGCGGCGCCATCACCGCCGCGCCGATCCCGCGGCCGCGCCGGCCGGCGACCACTGCGACGCCCTCGATGTAGCCGACCCGTAGCGGCCGCCCGTGGTGGCCCAGCCGTCGGGCGACGAGCGCCGCGTGACCGACCAGGGTCCCGTCCACCACGGCGAGGGCGTGCAGCCCGCCGAGGCAGTGTTCCCAGTCCGGCTCCTCCATATCGTCGAATACCTCGTACAGCAGTGCCCGCGCCGCGGCCCGGCGCTGGGCACCCAGTAGGCCGGTGTGCAGGACCTCGATCTGCGGTGAGCTCACCAGCCCATCCCACACCCATCCCCCCGAGACCGCAGTCCGCCGCCCGGACGCCTCCCCGGATCGGCGGGACCGCGAAGGGGGTTATTCGGTCGGGACTCGTGCAGAATGTGCCGCGGAGTCCATTGTCGGCGCCACCGCGCCCGCTGCGACTCCAGCCGGTGTCCGTCCGAAGGAGTCACCCCATGTCGCCTCGCTCGCAGATCGACCTCGACGGCCGCGACCGGCTCGTGCAGGCCACGGTCACCGTGCTCATCACCCGCGGCCTGGCCGCGGTGAACCCCGAGACCATCTGCGCCGCTGCAGGTCTGGAGCGGGATGAGTTCGCCCGGAACTTCGGGTCGTTGGACGAGGTGTTCGTTGCCGTGGTCACCCGACTCTTCGACGTGCACGCGAAGAACCCGGCCGGTGCGGTGTCCGCCGACCTATCGCTGGCGGCGGCGCTGCGGAAGGCGCTGCGGCCGTCTGGGACCTCCAAGAGGCCAGGATCGACGACCATCACGCTCTGCATGTGCTGATGATCGGTCAGATCGCGGACCCCGGCCTGCGCGATCAGATGGGGTTCTCGCTGCATGACACCCACGTCAGCGTCGCGGAGCAGTGGCTGCGGGCAGCGGAACAGACCCGCCGGGTTCGCTGGTCGGCACCGACGCGGCTGCTCGCGATTCTGGTCCAGGCCACCCTGGACGGCGTGCTGGTGGACTTCCTCGCCCGCGGCGACGGCGCCGGGGTTCGTGAGGTACTGGACATCTTCGCCGACCAACTCGCCGGCTCCGCTCAATCGATCTGACCCCGGTTTCCGCCGCGGTGCGGCGCACCCCCACGGCTCCCGCCGCCGAGCCGCAGGGCGCCGCCGGTCGGATACACTCGTCGCCAGGTCATGAGTTCCAGCGTCAAGCCCCGGCTCGCTGGGCGGCAACCCTCCACACGCGGTGGGGTGCCCCGGGTGATTGACCCGGTGTCCCGCGAGGTGCGGGACACAAGCGCGGTCCACCGTCCGGTGGACCAGTCGGACGCCTGAACGGAGCGCCGCTGTGTGTGACCGAATGTGTTGTTGCCGCTGACCTGCGGCTGATCGCCCGGACGCCCTCGGCGTCGTGTCGCGTCGATCAGCCCGCCCCGGCCCCTTCCTCTTGACGATCCCCGCGATCTGCCGTCGACCGGCGCCTTCGGGTGCTCCAGCAGCTCGCCCTCCCCGTCGCCGACGGCGACGAGAAACGAGACCACGACCGTGTCCCCCGAATGGAAGTTCGAGACCCAGCAGATCCACGCCGGTCAGGCGCCCGACCCGTCGACCAACGCCCGGGCCCTGCCGATCTACCAGACCACCTCCTACACCTTCGACTCGTCCGCCCACGGCGCCCGGTTGTTCGCCCTGCAGGAGCTGGGCAACATCTACACCCGCATCCACAACCCGACCCACGACGCCGTCGAGCAGAAGATCAATGCGCTCGAAGGCGGGGTGGGCGCGTTGTTGGTGGCCTCCGGCCAGGCTGCGGAGACGATCGCCCTGCTCACGGTGGCCAACGCGGGCGATCACATCGTGGCGTCCCCGCGGTTGTACGGCGGCACCTACAACCTGCTGCACTACACCCTGCCGAAACTCGGTGTCACGGTCAGCTTCGTCGCCGACCCGGACGACCTTGCCTCCTGGGAGGCAGCCGTCCAGCCGAACACCAGAGCCTTCTACGCCGAGTCGATCTCGAACCCGCAACTGGACATCCTCGATTTCGAGGGCGTCTCGGCCGTCGCGCACCGCAACGGTGTGCCGCTCATCGTGGACAACACGGTCGCCACCCCCTACCTGATCCGCCCGTTGGAGCACGGTGCCGACGTCGTGGTGCACTCCACCACCAAGTACCTCGGTGGTCACGGGGTCGCGATCGGCGGCGTGATCGTCGACGGCGGGACCTTCGACTGGACGGCCGACCCGGTCAAGTTCAGCATCTTCAACACCCCGGACCCGAGCTACAACAACCTGACCTGGGGCGTCGACCTCGGCCCGAACGGGCTGTTCGGCGTCAATGTCGCGTTCATCTTCAAGGCCCGGCTGCAGCTGCTGCGCGACCTCGGCCCGGCGACGACCCCGTTCAACGCCTTCCTGCTCAATCAGGGCCTGGAGACGCTGTCGCTGCGGATGGAGCGGCACGTGGCCAACGCCACCGCGGTCGCCCGCTTCCTGGCCGATCGGACAGATGTGGTGTCGGTGAACTACCCGGCGCTGAAGTCCTCCACATGGCATGCGCTGCAACAGAAGTACTCGCCGAACGGCGGCGGTGCGATCGTGGCGTTCGAGGTGGTCGGCGGTGCCGCCGCGGGCGAGGCGTTCGCCGATGGGCTGGAGCTGTTCTCCAATCTGGCCAACATCGGTGACGTGCGTTCGCTGGTCATCCATCCGGCGTCGACCACGCACTCCCAGCTGACCCCGGCGGAGCAGGCCAGCACCGGGGTGACTCCGGGCCTGATCCGACTGGCGGTGGGCACCGAGCACATCGACGACATCCTGGCCGACCTGGCGAAGGGGTTCGCCGCGGCAGCCGCCGCCAACGAGGTCGCAGACGCGGTCGCCGATGAGGATGCCGACACGGCCGGTACCGAGCAGCCGGTGCCGCCGGTGATCGCGCCGGCCGGTGTCTGAGCGGGATTCATGAACGTTCACCATTCTCTGACCGTCAAGCTGGCATGCTGATCGACATGGCCTCCGCCGATCGCACCGCAACCGCCCCGGGAACCGGTCACACCGGCCCCCGGGGCGGGGCGGTGTTGGCTGCCGTCCCTGGTCACCGTGGAGACATCGCGCTCCCGAACCGGCCGCCGGCCGACCCGGTCGACCGGCCGGAGATCTGGCGTGACGGCGACCCCGCAGCGGATCGGCGGTTCGCCGACATCGGTGACGTCACCCTGGAGAGCGGACTCGTGCTGTCCGGCGTCCGGATGGCGTACGAGACGTGGGGGACTCTGAACGAGGCCCGCGACAACGCGGTGCTGGTGCTGCACGCCCTCACCGGGGACGCCCACGTGGTGGGCACCACCGGACCGGGCCAGCCGACCCCCGGTTGGTGGGACGGTCTGATCGGCGACGCTGCCGTGCTGGACACCCGGGACCTGTTCGTGATTGCACCCAACGTGTTGGGTGGCTGCCAGGGCAGCACCGGGCCGTCGTCCCTCGCCGCGGACGGGCGCCCGTACGGATCGCGCTTCCCGACCCTGACGATTCGTGACCAGGTGGCCGCGGAGGCTGCACTGGCCGACATCCTCGGCGTCGACTCCTTCCTGGCCGTCATCGGCGGCTCGATGGGTGGGATGCGGGTGATGGAATGGGCCGTCGGTCACCCGCACCGGGTGCGGGCCGCCGTGGCGCTGGCCACCTGCGGCTACTCCTCGGCCGACCAGATCGGCTGGACCACTCCGCAACTGTCGGCGATCCGGGCCGACCCGCGGTTCCGCGACGGTGATTACTACGACGGCGAATGGCCGCTGGCCGGGATGGCGGTCGCCCGCCAGATCGCGCACGCCACCTACCGCAGCGAATACGAGTTCAACACCCGGTTCGGTCGCCAGGACCAACCGGGTGAGCGCGCCGCCGACGGCGGTCGCTACGCGGTGCAGTCCTACCTGGAGTACCACGGGGCCAAGCTGGGTCGCCGGTTCGATCCGAACTCCTACCTGCGGCTCACCGAGGCGATGAACTCCCACGACCTCGGCCGCGGTCGCGGCGGGCTGGACGCCGCTCTGCAACGGATCACCGCCGAGTTGACGGTGGCCGTGGTGGACTCCGACCGGCTGTTCCCGCCGCACCTGGGTCTGGAACTCGCCGCCGCCACCACCGCCCGGCCGGTGGTGACGATGCACTCCGAGTTCGGTCACGACGGGTTCCTCATCGAGGCCGACCAGGTCGAAGCGGTGGTGGCCGGCGCGGTCGCATCGGTGCTCGCCGCGCGTTCGGCCCAGTCCGACAGCGCCGTCCGCACCGGCCCCTGACCCTGTCGCCGGCGCGGCTACGGGTTGCAAGTTGACGCCGGGACGACCGGCACGTGCGAATCGGACCAGCGACACGGTCCCGTCGTGGGGCGACCGGACGTGTGGACCCGAACACAGCAAAGCGTTGGTGATCCATCTGGCGGAAACCGCAGGGCCGAAAGGTCACAGCCGACGCTCAGCTCTGGCACAGACCGGACATCGGGGACTAATTTGTCGCTGACCGCCTGGCGCGGCCGGGCGCCGACGAAGGGTGCAGGCATGGCGAAGCGCAGGAAATGGATCGCCGCAGTGGCGTCCGCGGTGCTGATGACGGGACTGCTGGACACGCCCGCCCGGGCGGGCGGGCGACACGGTGGCGGCGGCGGGCACAGTGACGGCGGTGGCGTCACGATTGTCGCGTCCGGCCTCAACGGGCCTCGACAGATCACCGCCCAGGGGGAGGGCTCCAGGCTCTACGTCGCCGAGAGCGACTCGGGTCAGGTCAGCCTCGTCAACACCCGCACCGGAAGCGTGACGCCGGTGGCGACCGGCCTCGGTGAGAACCTGGTGCAGGGCGTGGCCGTCGTCCGGAACCGGCTCATGATCGCGATCGGTGCGGGGGAGCCCGAAGAAACGGACGCCCCGCCACCCGCGCCATTCGGCATCGCGAAGCTGCTCTCGGTGAAGGGCGATCAGAGTCCCACCCAGCTCGCCGACCTGGGCAAGTTCGAGCTCGACAACAACCCCGACGGCCAGCCCCAGTTCGACGCCGCGGGAAAGCCACTGGACGCCTGGTCCAACCCGTATTTCGTGCTCGCGGACCGCAACGGCGCCGCCCTGATCGCAGATGCCGGCGGCAACGACATCCTGCGGCGAACAGCGAAAGGCGTGCTGTCGGTCTGGAAGGTGTTGCCGCTGATCACCGACGGCTCGTGTGCGGGGCAGCCGAACAACGTGCCCGAGATCATCGGATGCGATCCGGTGCCGACCGGCCTCGCCCGGGGTCGCCACGGCGAGGTCTACGTCTCCACCGCGGGTGCGCTGCATCCCGGGGCAGCCCGGGTCTACGTCTTCGACCGCAGACATGATCATCCGGTGCGGGTCATCGACGGGCTCTCCGGCGCCACCGGCGTCGCCGTGGACGACGACGGCAACGTCTACGTCTCGGAGATGCTCGAAGGGGCGCCGGAGGGAGAAGGGCCGCCGCCGGCGGGATTCGATCTGGCCGGCGTCGGTCAGATCGTCAAGATCGCTCCGGACGAGTCGCGCACCTACGCGCAGGTGACGATGCCGGCTGGGTTGTTGATCCACCGCGGGAACCTGTACGCCTCGGCGTGGGCAGTCGCCGGCCTGTTCGCGGGCATCCCTGACCGCGGCGAAATCGTCCGGGTGGACCCGTCCGCGTTCGGGGCGGCACCCCCGGCAGCTCCGGCAGCCTGATCGGACCGCCGGACCTCTCGACACCCGACCGCGAGGGGTCCGGCGACACCCGGCGTCAGCGTGCCGCCGGCGCAATCACCCGTGACACCAACGAGTTCATCAGCTCACCCGGGTTGGCCATCGGTACCGGATCGCCGGTTTCCTGGAGGTCGCTGGACACCACGACGACCACCCCGAGGTCGGGGATGACTTCGATGAGCTGGCCGCCGTAGCCGATGGCCGCATAGGCAGGCATCCCATCAGCAGTGGTGACCCACCAGTAGTAGCCGTAACCGCCGTCGCTGCTCCAGTTGGGGGCCGGGGTGCGGGTCGTGGTCGCCTGTCGGATCCAGTCCGACGGCACCACCCGGCGGCCGTCGATCTGCCCGTCGTTCAGATAGAGCCGGCCCAGTGTCAGCATCTCCCGGGGCGTGAGCTTGAGGTCGGTCGCACCCAGTGCGACACCCTGCGGGTCATGGGCCCAGGCGAAGCCGGCGGCGCGGTAGGCGGGCAGGTTCTCCTCCGTGTAGGCCAGGTCCACTGCCTCCTGGGTCGCAATGCCGACAGGGTCGAACAGCTTCTCGCGGGCGTACTCCAGCACCGACCGGCCGGTCGCTCGCGCGAGTGCGGTAGCCACGAGGTGCGGGTTCGCATCGCCGTAGGCGAACGTGCCCGCGGGGTGATCGATGCCGTCCGCGAGGATGCGCGCCACCCAGTCCGGCGATTCGAAGAAGGTCATGCCGGTGGTCCACGTGTCCGGCAGGCCGGAGGTCATGGTCAGCAGTTGGCCGAGGGTGATCGCTGCCACCGGCGGTGTCATCAGGCCGGCCCGCTCGGGCAGCAGCGTGGCCAGATCGGCGTCCAGCCCGGGCATCGCGCCTTCGTCGATCGCGATGCCGACCAGCGTGGACATCACACTCTTGGTCACCGAGTACGTGTTACGGCTCTCGGTGGCGTCTGTCTGCCAGTACTTCTCGACCACGAGCTCGCCGTCCACCTCGACCAGAACCGCGCGGACGTGCTCGAAGAAGCTGTACGTCCGCAGCTGGGTCTCGACCCGGTCGCCGAGCGTCGCGAGATCGGCTGCCGACGGCGTCGCCGAGGACACCGCGGACGGCGGCGCCGAGGTGGACGATTCGACCGCCGCGGGGGTCGACGTGCAGGCGGTGACGGTCATCGCCAGAGCAGCGACGAGACCCAGTCCGGCGATCTTCCGACACCTCGTCGATGAGTGCACCATGTCCACCTCGATCACCGTCGGACCTGCGGCCACGCTCTCGAGGTGAGTATCGTCCCAATTGCGACGGTTGACCCCGCCCGATCGACCAAGCCACCTGATCGGACCTGTCCCTCAGGTTCCCGTGTAGTAGCGGTCTGCGACCACCAGGGTCTCGTCGAGAATGGCGAGTCCCTCGCGGACCTCGGCCGCCGAGACCGTGCAAGGCGGCACCACATGGGTGCGGTTGAAGTGGGTGAACGGCCAGAGCCCGTGTGCCTTGCAGGCCTGCACGAATTCCTTCATCGGCGCCGCGGCGGCGCCGGATGCGTTGAACGGCACCAGCGGCTCCCGGGTGGCCCGGTCCCGGACCAGCTCGATCGCCCAGAACACCCCGAGGCCGCGGACCTCGCCGATCGACGGGTGCTTGCGAGCGAGCTCGGCCAGCCCCGGCCCGATCACCTCGGCGCCGATCCGGCGGGCGTTCTCCACAATGCCCTCCTCGCGGAAGATGCCGATCGAGGCCACCGCCGAGGCGCAGGCCAGCGGGTGCCCGGCGTAGGTGAGGCCACCGGGGTAGACGCGGTGGTCGAAGGTCGCTGCGATCGCGTCGCTCATGATCACCCCGCCCAGGGGTACGTAGCCGGAGTTGACACCCTTGGCGAAGCACACCAGGTCCGGCGTCACATCCCAGTGGTTCACGGCCAGCCACTCACCACACCTACCGAACCCGGCCATCACCTCGTCGGCGATGTAGACGATCCCGAACTCGTCGCACAGCGCGCGCACCCCGGCCAGGTAGCCGTCCGGCGGGACCAGGATGCCGTTCGTGCCGACGACCGATTCCATGATGATCGCCGCGACGCGTGTGCGGACCTTCCATCAGGATCTGGTCCCGCAGGTGCTGCAGCGCGCGGACGCACTCCTCCTCGGGGGTGGCCGCATAGAACACCGACCGGTACAGGTACGGGCCCCAGAAATGAACCACCCCGGGGATGCCCGGCTCCGAGGCCCAGCGGCGCGGTTCACCGGTCAGGGTCACCGCGCCCGAGGTGCCGCCGTGGTAGCTGCGGTACGCGGCGAAGATCTTGAGCCGCCCGGTGTGGGCGCGGGCCATCCGGATCGCGTTCTCGATCGCCTCCGCACCACCGGTGGTGAAGTAGACCTTGTTCAGGTGACCGGGGGCGATCTCGGCCACCAGTCGGGCCGCCTCGCTGCGGACGTCGTTGGCGACCATCGGCCCGATCGTGCAGAGCCTGCCCGCCTGCTCCTGGATGGCGGCGATGAGCTTGGGGTGCTGATGGCCGATGTTGACGTTCACCAGTTGGGACGAGAAGTCCAGGTAGCGGTTGCCCCGGTAGTCCCACATGTACGAGCCGAGCGCGCCGGCGATCGGCAGCGGATCCAGCTCCGCCTGGGCGGCCCATGGGTAGAAGACGTGCGCCCGGTCGGCGGCCCTGACTTCGTCGTCGGCAGCGTTCCGGTCGGTCGTGTCGTCGGCAGGAAGGGTGGCGCCGCTGTGGTCCGCCGCGGTCCCGGCCGGTGGGGCGTCGGCGCTGGAGATCGCCGGCTCCTCGGTCGGGTCGGTGGCCAGATCGGTGGGGCTCGAGAGGTTCGTCGACATGGCCTCGACCTTACGGTCGTCCCGGTACCGGCACGCAAGGTTGTCCGCTCCGACGGGTGACCGCCCGGAAACTCTCGGGCTGTGGTGTTTATAGTCAGGCAATCCTGATCCGGCACGATCGCCGTCGGTGCCGGGTGGATCGGCAGACCGTCGAATTGCGCGGGCTGCGGCTGAAGTCCGAGGAGTCGCAGCGCGCCCGGAGGAGGAGTCGCGATGACCGTCGTACGAGCCGCCATCACCCAGGTCGCCTGGACAGGTGACAAGGAATCGATGATGGACCGCCACGAGGCGCTGGCCCGGCAGGCCGCCGCCGACGGGGTGCAGATCATCGGGTTCCAGGAGCTGTTCTACGGTCCGTACTTCGGGATCGTCACCGACCCGAAGTACTACGCCTACACCGAGCCCGTCGACGGCCCGACCGTGCGCCGGTTCGCCGCCCTCGCCGCCGAGTTGCACCTGGTGATCGTGCTGCCGATCTACGAGGTGGCCAACGAGGGGGAGTACTACAACACCGCGGTGGTGATCGACGCCGACGGCAGTGTCCTGGGCTCGTACCGCAAGCACCACATCCCGAACCTGCCCCAGTTCTGGGAGAAGTTCTACTTCCGGCCCGGCAACCTCGGCTACCCGGTCTTTCGGACCGCGGTCGGCCGGGTGGGTGTCTACATCTGCTACGACCGGCACTTCCCGGAAGGGTGGCGGGAGCTGGGGTTGAACAACGCGCAGATCGTGTTCAACCCGTCGGCGACGAAACCCGGTCTGTCCAACCGGCTCTGGGAGATCGAACAGCCGGCCGCGGCGGCAGCCAATCAGTACTTCATCGCCGCCAACAATCGGATCGGCACCGAGACCGCGGAGTTCGGCGACGACGCCGTCACGTTCTACGGCTCGTCGTACTTCGTCGGCCCTCGCGGCACGTACATCGGCGAGGTGGCGTCGCAGGACACCGAGGAGATCGTGGTGCGCGACCTTGATCTGGACGAGATCACCCAGGCCCGCAATGACTGGCAGTTCTACCGGGACCGTCGGCCGGAGTCCTACACCCGGACGACGGCCCCGTGAGACCCACTGCTTCGCCACCAATCCGGGCGGATTTCTCTCGCGGGTGAGAGTTATCCGCCCCGATCTGCACCGCCATCGAGGGAGTGAGCCATGACCACCCTGATCACCAACGGCACCGTCATCAGCGCCACCGGGTCGGTGCTCGCCGACGTGCTGATCGACGGCGAGACCATCGCGGCGGTCCTCGCGCCGGGCACCACCGCGCTGGGTCCGATCACCGCGGACCTCGTCATCGACGCCGCCGGCAGATACGTCATCCCCGGGGGGATCGACGCCCACACCCACATGGAGATGCCGTTCGGCGGCACCCAGGCATCGGACACGTTCGAGACCGGCACCCGCGCGGCTGCCTGGGGCGGCACCACGACCATCGTGGACTTCGTGGTGCAGGCGCACGGCCAGCAGGTGCAGGACCAGGTCCAGCTCTGGCACGACAAGGCGGCCGGCAACTGCGCGATCGACTACGCCTTCCACCAGATCATCGGTGAGGTCGACAGGAACTCGCTGGCCGCGATGGACGAGCTGATCGACGAGGGCATCACCAGCTTCAAGTTGTTCATGGCCTATCCGGGCGTGTTCCTGTCCTCCGACGGCCAGATCCTGCAGGCGATGCAGAAGGCGGCCGGCAACGGCAGTCTGATCATGATGCACGCCGAGAATGGCTCAGCCATAGACGTTCTCGTCCAGCAGGCGCTCGCTCGGGGCGAAACCTCGCCCTACCACCACGGTGTCACCCGGCCGTGGCAGACCGAGCAGGAGGCCACCCATCGGGCGGTCATGCTGGCCGACATCACCGGTGCGCCACTGTATGTCGTGCACGTCTCGGCCAAACAGGCGCTGGCCCGGATCGCCGAGGCCCGCCGAGCCGGTCAGAACGTCTTCGGGGAGACCTGTCCGCAGTACCTGTACCTCTCACTCGAGGACAACCTCGGTGCCCCCGGTTTCGAGGGCGCGAAGTGGGTCTGCTCGACACCGCTGCGGGCCCGTGCCGAGGGGCACCAGGACGAGCTGTGGCGATACATCCGCACCGGCGACGTGGCGACGGTGTCCACCGACCACTGCCCGTTCTGCATGAAGGACCAGAAAGACATGGGGATCGGCAATTTCGCCAAGATCCCCAACGGTATCGGGTCGGTCGAACACCGGATGGATCTGTTGTTCCAGGGCGTCAGGGACGGCCGGATCAGCCGGGAGAAATGGGTCGACGTCTGCTGCACCACCCCGGCCCGGATGTTCGGCCTGTACGGCAGGAAGGGGGTCATCGCCCCCGGTGCCGACGCCGACATCGTGGTCTACGACCCCAACGGCCACACCAGCATCGGCCTGGGCAAGACCCACCACATGAACATGGACTACTCCGCGTGGGAGGGCTATGAGATCGACGGCCACGTCGACGTGGTGCTGTCCCGCGGGACCGTGATCAAGAACGACACCGGCTACATCGGCCGCAAGGGCCACGGCCGGTTCGTCAAGCGCTCGCTCTCACAGAACCTCATCTGAGCCATGGATTTCGGTGTGGTGCTGCAGAACGATCCGCCGGCCGCTCGAATCGTCGAGTTCGCCCGGCAGGCAGAGCTTCTCGGGTTCAGCCACGTCTGGACGTTCGACTCGCACCTGCTCTGGCAGGAGCCGTACGTCATCTACTCGCAGATCCTGGCCAACACCCGCAAGATCACGGTCGGCCCGATGGTGACCAACCCGGCGACCCGGGACTGGACGGTCACCGCCTCGCTGTTCGCCACCCTGAACGAGATGTTCGGCAACCGCACGATCTGCGGCATCGGCCGCGGTGACTCCGCGGTCCGGGTGACCAACGGCCGACCGGCGACGCTGGCCACCCTGCGCGAGTCGATCGGGGTGATCCGCGGGTTGGCCGGCAGCCAGGCCGTGGAGTACAACGGCAGCACCCTGCGGTTCCCGTGGAGCGTCGGGTCGAAGCTGCCGGTGTGGGTGGCGGCATACGGCCCGAAGGCGCTGGCGTTGGCCGGCGAGATCGGTGACGGCTTCATCCTGCAGCTGGCGGACCCGGACATCACCGCCTGGTCGATCGCTGCCGTCCGGCGTGCCGCCGCGGACGCCGGCCGGGATCCGTCCGCGGTCACGATCTGCGTCGCAGCCCCGGCCTACGTCACCGACGGCACCCAGGAAGGGCTGGACCACGCCCGGGACCAGTGCCGCTGGTTCGGCGGGATGGTCGGCAACCACGTCGCCGACATCGTCGCCCGGTACGGGGCCGGTGGGGCCGCAGTGCCGGCGGCGCTGAGCGACTACATCGCCTCTCGTCAGGGTTATGACTACAACGCGCACGGCAAGGCCGGGAACGAGCACGCCGCGTTCGTGCCGGATTCGGTCATCGATCGCTTCTGCCTGCTGGGTCCGGTGGCCGCCCAGGTGGAGCGGCTGCGGGAGCTCCAGCAACTGGGTGTGGATCAGTTCGCGTTGTACCTGCAGCACGACGCCAAGGCCGAGACGCTGGCCGCCTATGGCGACAAGGTGATGCCGGCGGTGAACGTCCGGCCCGCGGCCCGGACCTGACGGCGCGGGCAGCCTCCCGCCGGTCGGTGTGGCCGGTGCTGTCGGTGGGCGGTCGTAGGGTGCAGGGAGTAGTCGAGAGAGAAGGAATTCCGTGCCGATCCGCCTGGGATACAAGGCCTCCGCCGAGCAGTTCGGCCCGTCCGAGCTGTTGGGCTACGGCGTACTCGCCGAAGAATCCGGGTTCGACTCGGTGTTCGTGTCCGACCACCTGCAGCCCTGGCGGCATGACGGCGGCCACGCGCCGGCGGCGTTGCCATGGCTCGGGGCCCTCGGCGCCCGCACCGAGAAGATCGTCATCGGGACCTCGGTGCTGACCCCGACCTTCCGGTACCACCCGGCGGTCATCGCCCAGGCGTTCGCAACCCTGGGAATGCTGTTCCCCGGACGGGTCATCCTCGGGGTCGGCTCCGGTGAATCGCTCAACGAGGTGCCGCTGGGTCTGCAATGGCCGGACGGCAAGGAGCGCTTCGCCCGGATGAAAGAGGCGATCACTCTCATCAAGGCCCTGTGGGCCGACGACCGGGTCGACTTCGAGGGCACGTTCTACTCGACGGACAAGGCCACCATCTACGACCGCCCGGAGACTCCGGTGCCGCTGTACGTGGGTGCGTCCGGCCCGGCGGCGACCCGGCTGGCCGGCCGGCTCGCGGACGGCTTCATCACCACCTCCGGCAAGGCCGACGCGTTGTACCGGGACACCCTGCTGCCGGCGTTGGCCGAGGGCGCCGGGAAGGCCGATCGCACGCTCGACGACCTGGACCTGCTCATCGAGATGAAGGTCAGCTTCGACCACGATCACGCCGCCGCCCTCGCCGACACCGCCTACTGGGGCGCGCTGGCGCTGTCGCCGGAGGAGAAGACCGGCGTGGAGGATCCGATGGAGATGCAGCGGCTGGCCGATGCGCTGCCGGTGGAGCGGGCGGCGTCGCGGTGGATCGTGTCGACCGACCCCGACGAGCACGTCGGCAAGATCCGGCACTATCTCGATCTGGGCTTCCGGCATCTGGTCTTCCACGCGCCCGGACCCGACCAGGCGAAGTTCCTCCGGCTCTACGGCGCCGAGGTGCTGCCGCGACTGCGGAGCCTGGGCTACTGATGGCCGATCTCACCCTGCGGTACGGCCCGGTGCAGCTGGGTTCGGCGCCGGCGGCGACCGGGTCCTCGTTGCGGCGGGCGTTGCGGCGCGCGTCGGACGGGGTCACCCTGAACGAGACCGAGGCGTCGATCCTGCTGCAGGCCCGCGGCGACGACCTCACCTCGCTGTCCGCCGCGGCCGCCCGGGTGCGCGACTCGGGTCTGCTCGCGGCGGGCCGCCCCGGGGTGATCACCTACTCGAAGAAGGTTTTCATCCCGCTCACCCGGCTCTGCCGGGACCGTTGTCACTACTGCACCTTCGCGACCACGCCCGGCCGGGTGCCGGCGCCGTTCCTCTCGCCGGACGAGGTGCTCGCGATCGCCGAGGCCGGCCGTCGGCTGGGGTGCAAGGAAGTCCTGTTCACCCTCGGCGACCGCCCCGAGGACAGGTGGACCGCGGCCGCCGAATGGCTGGACGAGGCCGGATACGCGACCACCCTGGACTACGTCCGGGCCATGTCGATCCGCGTGCTGGAGGCGACCGGCATGCTGCCGCACCTCAACCCCGGGGTGCTGAGCTGGCAGGAGATGGCCCGGCTCAAGCCGGTCGCCCCGTCGATGGGGATGATGCTGGAGACCACCTCGACAGCGCTGTTCACCGAGAAGTCCGGGGCGCACTACGGGTCGCCGGACAAGGATCCGGCGGTCCGGCTGCGGGTGCTGGAGGACGCCGGCCGGTCATCGATCCCGTTCACCACCGGAATCCTGATCGGCATCGGCGAGACCCTGGCCGATCGGGTCGAGTCACTGTTCGCCGTCCGACGGACGGCCAGGGCCTACCGGGGCATCCAGGAAGTCATCGTGCAGAACTTCCGCGCCAAGCCCGACACCGCGATGGCCCGGATGCCCGACGCGGAGATCGACGAGCTGATCGCCACCATTGCGGTGGCTCGGCTGGTCCTCGGGCCCGCGGTCCGGATCCAGGCGCCGCCGAACCTGATCGCCGACGACGCCGCTGCGAGTGCGACGGTCTTCGGCCGGGTGATCGCCGCGGGTATCGACGACTGGGGTGGGGTGTCCCCGCTGACCCCGGATCACGTCAACCCGGAACGTCCCTGGCCGCAGATCGACGACCTCGCCGCCCGTACTGCGGCGGCCGGGTTCACCTTGGCCGAGCGGCTGACGATCTACCCCGAGTACGTACTCGCGGGGGAGCCGTGGCTGGACCCGCGGCTGCGTGCCCACGTGGACGCGCTCGCCGATCCGGTCACCGGGTTGGCCCGGCCGGAGGTGGTCCCGCAGGGGCTGCCCTGGCAGGAACCGGACTCCGGTCTGGCGTCCACCGGCCGCATCGATCTACACACGGAGATCGACCGCACCGGCCGCACCGATGAACGCCGGTCGGACTTCTCCGACGTCTACGGGGACTGGGACGCGCTGCGCGAGCGATTGGCCGCCGGCCACGCCTCGATGCCCACTCGGCTCGGGATCGAGGTGGCGGCCGCGCTGCGGGTGGCAGCGGACAACCCGGCCCGGTTGTCCGACGATCAGGCGCTCGCGCTGATCACCGCCACCGGCGCCGATCTCGATGCGGTCTGCGCGCTGGCCGATGCGGTCCGGGCCGACGTGAACGGCCCCGATGTCACCTACGTGGTCAACCGGAACATCAACTTCACCAACGTCTGCTACACCGGCTGCCGGTTCTGTGCGTTCGCGCAGCGACGTGGCGACGCGGACGCGTACACCCTGTCCGTGGACGAGGTGGCCGACCGCGCGGAGGTCGCGTGGGACCTCGGCGCGACGGAGGTCTGCATGCAGGGCGGCATCCACCCGGACCTGCCCGGCAGCGCCTACTTCGACCTGCTGAGAGCCATCCGGGCGCGGGTTCCGCAGATGCACGTGCACGCCTTCTCCCCGATGGAGGTCGTCAACGGGGCCACTCGTGCCGACCTCTCGATCCGGGACTGGCTGATCGAGGCCCGCGACGCCGGGCTCGGTTCGATCCCGGGAACCGCCGCGGAGATCCTGGACGACGACGTCCGCTGGGTGCTCACCAAGGGCAAGCTGCCGACGGCCTCGTGGATCGAGGTGATCACCACCGCCCACGAACTCGGCATCCGGTCGTCGTCGACGATGATGTACGGCCATGTGGACACCCCGCGGCACTGGGTCGCCCACCTGGCACTGCTTCGCGAGATCCAGTCCCGGACAGGCGGTTTCACGGAATTCGTGCCGCTGCCATTCATTCACACCAACGCCCCGATCTACCTCGCGGGGCTGGCCCGGGCCGGGGCGTCCTTCGACGAGAGCCGGGCGGTGCACGCGGTCGCCCGCCTGATGCTGCACGGCTCGATCGACAACATCCAGACGTCCTGGGTGAAGTTGGGGCCCGAGGGCACCCGGATCATGCTGCAGGGCGGCGTCAACGATCTGGGCGGCACGCTGATGGAGGAGACCATCTCCAGGATGGCCGGGTCCCGGTACGGGTCCTACCTGACGGTCCCGCAGCTGGAGGAGATCTGCGAGCCCATCGACCGTCCCGCCGTGCAGCGCACCACGCTGTACGGCCGCGCCGACCAGGAACGCACGGTGCTGGCGCGGTCGTTCGTCGGCCTGGATGCGGCCGCCCTTGCGCCGGCCGGTGCCACGGCCGGTGGCTGCGGCACCGGTGGTGACGCGCCGGTGGGCCCGACCCTGCTGACGCTGGGCCGCCGCACCGACACCCTGGCTGTGCCGTGACCATGCCGGCGCCGTGCCGACCCTGCGCCGTCGTGGTGTCGACCCTGCTGGTGTCGACCCTGCGTGGTGTCGACCCTGCGCCGTGCCTACCCCGGTGTTGCGTCGGTGCGCTGCGCGCGTCCGGCAGCGGGAGCGGATGTCGGTCTGACTAGGCTGTCCCGGGACTCAGCGCGGAGCCCCGCAACGGTGCCGACCCGGTCGGCATCGGCGGCGTGGGCCGCGGCTGTTCCCGCGAGCCCGGTTCCGTGGTCCGTGGAAAGCTGTCCTGAAATCACCAACCGTCTTACGAAGGGATCGCCGTGGCGGCCATCGAACTGATCGAAGCACGCGAAATTCTTGACTCCAGGGGAAACCCCACTGTCGAGGTCGAGGTGGGGCTGGAAGACGGCACGATCGCGCGTGCGGCCGTCCCCTCCGGTGCCTCGACGGGTGAGCACGAGGCTGTCGAACTCCGTGACGGCGACAAGGGCCGGTACTTCGGCAAGGGTGTCCAGAAGGCCGTCGACGGCATCATCGACGAGATCGGCCCTGAACTCCTGGGCATGGACGCTCCCGAACAGCGCAACATCGACCAGAAGCTGATCGACCTGGACGGCACGCCGGACAAGTCCCGCCTCGGCGCCAACGCGCTGCTGGGCGTATCCCTCGCGGTGGCCAAGGCCGCCGCCGACTCGGCCAACCTGGAGCTGTTCCAGTACATCGGCGGACCGAACGCCCACATCCTGCCGGTGCCGATGATGAACATCATCAACGGTGGCGCGCACGCGGACTCCGGCGTCGACTGCCAGGAGTTCATGATCGCCCCGATCGGCGCCGACACCTTCAAGGAGTCGCTGCGCTGGGGTGCCGAGGTCTACCACACGCTGAAGTCGGTGCTCAAGAAGCAGGGCTTCTCCACCGGTCTCGGTGACGAGGGTGGCTTCGCGCCGGCGCTGGCCTCCAGTCGGGCCGCGCTGGATCTCATCCTGGAGGCGATCAGCGAGGCCGGCTTCACCCCCGGCAAGGACATCGCGGTCGCACTCGACGTCGCAGCCACCGAGTTCCACAACGCCGGTAGCTACAAGTTCGAGGGCAAGCAGCAGAGCGCCGCCGAGATGATCGCGTTCTACGCCGCACTGGTGGCCGACTACCCGATCGTGTCGATCGAGGACCCGCTGTCCGAGGACGACTGGGACGGCTGGGTCGAGATGACCGCACAGCTGGGCAGCAAGATCCAGATCGTCGGCGACGACCTGTTCGTCACCAACCCGGAGCGCCTGGAGCGCGGGATCGGCATTCGCGCCGCCAACTCGCTGCTGGTCAAGGTCAACCAGATCGGCACCCTCACCGAGACCCTGGACGCCGTGTCGCTGGCCCAGACCAACGGGTACCGCTGCATGATGAGCCACCGCTCGGGCGAGACCGAGGACACCACGATCGCCGATCTCGCGGTCGCGACCTCGTCCGGTCAGATCAAGACCGGCGCACCCGCCCGCTCCGAGCGGGTCGCCAAGTACAACCAGCTGCTGCGCATCGAGGACTACCTCGGCGATGCCGCGACCTACATGGGCGAGCTGGCCTTCCCCCGGTTCACCGCGGGCAGCTGAGCTCGTCCGCATGACCTGGCTCGTCGGTACCGAAAGCAGAACGACCTCAGCATGACGTCTCCGTCGAGCCGCCGCCCGCGCCGCATCTCGCCGCTCCGAACGAGCGGGGGTGCCGCGCGGGCGGCGCTCCACCCGGATCGGGCCACCCACCACCGGTCCGGGCCGCCGCAGCCGGATCACCTCCGCCGCCGCGGCCGCGGCGGAGTCGACCACCCGTTCGGGATTCGGCGGCTCCAGGCTGACCCGACAGATCGCCGTCCTCGGCGTGGTGCTCGCGGTCGTGGCGCTGTCGTTGGCGTATCCGTTGCAGAACTACCTGAGCCAGCGCGCCGATCTCGCGGCAGCGGTGGCGCAGCAGCACCAGCTCGACCAGCGCATCGCCGAGCTGCAGATCCAGCAGGCCGCGCTCGCCGACCCGCACTACATCGCCGGGGAGGCCAAGCGGCGCCTGCAGTACGTGAAGCCGGGTGACACCGTCTATGTCGTCCAGGCACCCCCATTGAGCTCCGCCGACGCCGCGGCCCCGCAGGTCGCCACCGCGGGTCGGCCCCTGGTACAGCACGCTGTGGAACACCCTCGCCCACGAACCCGAGACCGCCGTCGATCCCACCGTGCTCGATGCTCCGGGCCCCGCGCCGCTCCCGCCGGTCGCGGACCCCTCCGTGGCGCCGACCGGATGAGCGGGCACATCCCCCGCGGGCGGGTCCGCGAACCTGCGACGGACGTCGACGTGGCTGCGCTGACCGCCGAACTCGGTCGCCCGCCTCGCGGTGTGCACGCGGTGGCCTACCGCTGCGCACACGACATTCCTGCTGTGGTGCAGACCGCTCCGCGGTTGCCCGACGGCTCGCCCTTCCCGACCCTGTACTACCTGTGCTGCTCGGTGCTGAACTCCGCTGTCGGCCGGATGGAGGGCGAAGGCCTGATGGCCGGGATGACCGACCGGCTTGCCGAGGACGCGGACCTGGCCGCTGCCTACCTCGCCGCCCATGAGGCGTACCTGGCCGAGCGCGACGCCCTCGGCGACCTCGGGATCACCGTGTCCGCGGGTGGGATGCCGACCCGGGTGAAGTGCTTGCACGTACTCGTCGCTCACGCGCTCGCCGCCGGGCCGGGAGTCAACCCGCTGGGCGACGAGGCGATCGCGTTGTTGCCGCAGTACAGCCGTGGGGTGCCGTGTGTCCCGGTCGGCGATCCGGGCAGGCTCGGCGACGGGGCAGCCGTCGGGTGAGGGTCGCCGCGATCGACTGCGGGACGAACTCGATCCGACTGCTGGTCGCCGACCTGTGGAACGGCCCGCGGGGCGTCACCCTGGTCGACGTGCACCGCGAGATGCGGCTCGTCCGGCTGGGCGAGGGGGTCGACCGGACCGGGGAGATCCAACCCGGCGCACTGGACCGGACCTGGGCCGCACTGTCGGATTTCACCGCCATCCTGCGTTCGTCCGGAGCGGAGCGGATCCGAATGGTGGCCACCTCCGCGACCCGCGACGCCGGTAACCGTCAGCAGTTCGTGGACATGGTGGCCTCGACCCTCGGGCAGCCACCGGAGATCATCAGCGGTGAGGTCGAAGCGGAGCTGTCCTTCCGCGGTGCCGTTGCTGATCTCGATCCCGGCGACGGGCCGTTCCTGGTCACCGACATCGGTGGCGGATCGACCGAGATCGTCGTGGGCACAGCTCACCGGGACGGATCCGTCACCCTCGACGGTGCCCTCAGCGTGGACCTGGGCAGCGTGCGCCTCACCGAACGTCTCCTGCACTCCGACCCGCCTTCCGGTGCCGAGATCGCGCAGGCGTCCCGCCTGATCAGCGCGGAGTTGTCGGCGGCGCTGGACCGGTTGCCGGTCGCCGGTGTGCAGACCGTGGTGGCGGTGTCGGGTACCGCGACCACCGTCGCCGCCGCAGCCCTGCGTCTGGCCAGCTACGACCCGACCCGCATCCACCTCGCGTCGATCAGCGCCGCCCAGGTGCACGAGGCCGCGACGTTCTTCCTCGGCGCTACCACCGCGCACCGTGGGTCGCTGGGTTACATGTATCCGGGCCGGGTCGATGTGATCGGCGCCGGGTCGTTGATCCTGGACCTGCTGGTCCGCCAGGTCACCCGACGGGTGCCGGTGGAGCGGGTCACCGTCTCCGAGCACGACATCCTGGACGGCCTGGCGCTGTCGCTGGCGCTCTGACCCGTGGCATCCGGCGTCCGCTCGGACAACATCTAGGCTGGATCGGCCGTGACCGGGCCCCCGTATCCCAATCGGCAGAGGAAGGCGACTTAAAATCGTTTCAGTGTCGGTTCGAGTCCGACCGGGGGCACGTCCGTACTGATCGTCGCTCACCTCGGCCGACAGGGCGCTCGGGGGCGGGTCGTTCGCCGGTGTGGTGTCAGCCTCAGCGGGGAACTCCGGGGGGCGCCCGACCGTTTCTCGGAGGTAGCGGTCGCAGTAATCTTTATCTTCCCTTTACCGGCGTGGACCGTCGGTCGAGGGGCGGCTCGTTACCATCAGTGACAGCGGTGACGCGGAGATCGGTGTCGTGGCCAATGACCCCGATGACCGCTCCCACCCTGTGCACCTGTCGGGTCGGCGGTCAACGCCGCACCGACCGGGCAGCTTCAGACCAGTACAACCACAGAAGTCCCGCACCTCCAGGAGCGAACAGTGTCCAAGCCACGCACCAGCAGCAACCCGGCGTTCCGCAAAGTCGGCGAGGTCGCGCAGCACAACGCAGCGCCCAGCGCCGCCGCCCTGCACGACATGTACAACAAGCCGTCCTACACGCCGCCGACGACCGGCGGGCAGCGGTACCTCACGCTGGACGACGTCATCACCAAGACCGCCACCGTGCTCGGGGTGGCTGTCCTGGCCGCGCTGGCCACGATCTGGCTGCAGACCTCCGGCACCGTCCCGGGCATCTACAGCCTGATGGTGCCGGCCGCCCTCGTCGGCTTCGTGCTGGCGATGGTGGTCATCTTCAAGCGCTCCACCAACCCGGCGCTGATCCTGTCCTACTCCCTCGCCGAGGGTGTCCTGCTGGGCGCGATCACCGGCATCTTCGAGAGCATCCCGCAGTACCAGGGCATCGGCCTGCAGGCGCTGGCCGGCACGCTCAGTGTGTTCGTCGGAATGCTGGTCGTCTACAAGACCGGCGCGATCCGGGTCACCCCGAAGTTCACCAAGATGATCATCGGCGCGATGATCGGCATCGTCGGGCTGGTGGTGGTCAACCTCGTCGCGAGCCTGTTCGGCGTCAACATGCACCTGCGCGACGGCGGCACGCTGTCGATCGTGTTCTCGCTGGTCATCATCGTCGTCGCGGCGCTGAGCTTCCTGCTCGACTTCGATCAGGTCGAGAAGGCGATCAAGCAGGGCGCGCCGGCCGAGACCGCGTGGTACTTCGCGTTCGGCCTCATGGTCACCCTGGTCTGGCTGTACATGGAGATCCTGCGACTGCTCAGCTACCTCCGCCAGGACTGACAATCCAGGACTGACGATCCAGGTCTGACCTGCACCAGATGAGCGATCCACGGCCGGGCCCGCGGTACTCCGAGTTCTTCCGGAGACTGCGGGCCCGGCCGTTGTCGTCCTGGACGGTGGGGGAGCGCACCGCGTCTGCCCGGTCGGCTGCCGTGGATCTGGCCGCGCTGGGCTGGACGGTCGCGGACGGACCGGTGCCGCCGGTGCCGGACCTGGGCCCGCATGCCCTGGCCGATCAGCTTCAGCTGCTCACGGCCGACGCGGTGGCGGCCGACGCCGACGCCGAGGTGCTGGATGCGATCATCCGCACGCTCGCCCGTCGGCTCGGGATCCGCCCGGACTGAGCTCCGGCCGGCGAGCTCCCGGTTCACGGCCCACGCCGAGGACGGTCAGCACGGCCGGTGCCAGCACCGCCACCGCCCGCGCGTACCCGGCACCCGACGGGTGGAAACGGTCCGGTGCGAACAGCTCCGGATGCCCGACGAAGCCCGGGCTGACCAGGCGGCCCATCGGCACCGCCAGCCCGCCGGCGCGCCGCACTGCCCGTTCCTGGCGGGCGGCGAGCGAGCGGGACCAATGACCCGCGAGTTGGCGCAGCGGAGCCGGGATCGGGGTGATGACGCCCAGGTCCGGGCAGGTGCCGACGACCACCTCGATGTCCTGGGCCCGCAGGTGGGCGACCACGGCCGCGAGCTCCCGGACCGACTGTTCCGGCGAGACCCGACCCCGGACGTCGTTGGGTCCGACGATGATCGCGACCACGTCGGGGTCGTCCATCAGTGCCTCGTCGGCCTGCCGGGGGAGGTCGGCGGCACCGGCTCCCGTGACCGCATGGGTGAACAGCTGCACCGGCAGATACAGCTGTTCGGCCAGCGTCCGCGCGAGCATCACACCAGGCACGGAGTCGGCGTCGGCAGCGCCGAAGCCAGCGCTGGAGGAATCACCGAGCATGGCCAGGCGCAGCCGGGACAGTTGTCGGGGCACCGCCTCGGCACGACGGAAGCTGCCATTGGGCAGGTAGACGCCGTCGCGGCGGGGCGGCGGCGCAGTAGGCACGCCGATCCGCTCGGTGGCGAGCCTGGCCTGATGTTCCAGGCCGTGCCATGCGGCAGACCCGGTCCCGACCATCAGCCCGACGCCGGCCGCCGCGGTGATCACGGCTCGAGCCACCAGGGCCCGGGTCAGGTGTCCGGAGAACGACGCGGCAGGCGGCGGCCGGTACGCAGGCCCCGGCAAGGGCACCCTCACCTCGGTCATCACAGCCCCTCCGCTCATCCGGACGCCAACGGCCGGGGAACGGCCCGACGCCCCTCCAGGGGGCCGCTTCGGCGGACATCTGGGTGATACCCCGTTCGGCGGCCCTGTGCACAGTGGATGCCACCCACCGATCGGCTGATACTGCTCGCAGCACCGGCCGGTGTCGATCCGGCGGGGACAGCCGGTCCGGACCGTTAACCTGGAACCGCAGGCTCCGCCGCCGTGGCGCACGGGTGCACCCCGGACCGCCGTGATCGTGCTGGAAAACCGCACTGCCCCTGGTCCCTGATCCCTGATTCGCGAGGACGTTCCCGTGCGCTACGCCAACTCCGTCATCGATCTCGTCGGCAACACCCCGCTGGTCCGGCTCAACTCCCTCGCCGAGGGCCTCCGGCCGCTGATCCTGGCGAAGGTGGAGTACGTCAACCCCGGCGGGTCGGTGAAGGACCGCATCGCACTGAAGATGATCGAGGCCGCCGAGGCCTCCGGCGCGTTGCAGCCCGGCGGGACGATCGTCGAACCGACCAGCGGCAACACCGGCGTCGGCCTGGCGCTGGTCGCGCAGCAGCGCGGCTACCACTGTGTCTTCGTCTGCCCGGACAAGGTCAGCGAGGACAAGCGCAACGTACTGCGCGCCTACGGTGCCGAGGTCGTCGTCTGCCCGACAGCGGTCGCGCCGGAGGACCCGACCTCGTACTACAGCGTGTCCGACCGATTGACCCGGGAGATCCCCGGCGCGTGGAAGCCCGACCAGTACTCCAACCCGGCGAACCCGGCCTCCCACTACGCCTCGACCGGGCCGGAGATCTGGAAGGACACCGAGGGGCGGGTCACCCACTTCGTCACCGGGGTCGGCACCGGCGGCACGATCTCCGGCACCGGCCGGTACCTGAAGGAGGTCTCCGACGGCCGGGTCCAGGTCATCGGGGCCGACCCGGAGGGGTCGGTGTATTCCGGCGGGACCGGCCGGCCGTACCTCGTCGAGGGCGTCGGTGAGGATTTCTGGCCCAGCGCCTACGACGCGTCGGTCACCGACCGGATCGTGGCCGTCAGCGACCGCGACTCCTTCGAGATCACCCGGCGGCTCGCCCGCGAGGAGGGTCTGCTGGTCGGCGGCTCGTGCGGGATGGCGGTCGCCGCCGCGCTCGTGGTGGCCCGGGACCTGACCGAGGACGACGTGCTGGTGGTGCTGCTGCCCGACGGCGGCCGTGGCTACCTGTCCAAGATCTTCTCCGACCCGTGGATGTCGTCCTACGGCTTCCTCTCCCGGGACACGACCGCCACCGCCGGTGACGTCCTGCGCGCCAAATCCGGGAACTTGCCGGCGCTGGTCCACACGCACCCGAACGAGACGGTCCGCGACGCGGTGGAGATCCTGCACGAGTACGGGGTCTCGCAGATGCCGGTGGTCAACGCGGAGCCGCCGGTGATGGCCGGTGAGGTGTCCGGCGCGGTCACCGAGCGCGAGCTGCTCGATGCGCTGTTCACCGGCAAGGCGTCGATGAGCGACCCGGTCAAGGCGCACATGAGTGCCCCGCTGCCGCTGGTCGGAGCCGGTGAGGACGTCCAGACCGCGCGGTCGGCCCTGGAACTCGCCGACGCGGTGATGGTGATCGAGGACGGAAAGCCGGTGGGCGTGCTGACCAGGGCCGATCTGCTCAGCTTCCTGGCCCGCTGAACCTGGCCCCACCCCGGCCCCCGGCCTAGGCTCGAAGGACCGGCGACGCCGAACGGGTCTGCGGTGCCCGCCACCGGGCGGCGCGTACGGGCCTCGCACGAACATCACCGCCGCCGGCACGCCCTCGCGGGTGGTGCCCAGTGCGAGCGCCTCCCACGTCACGTCGCCATCCCACGACACCTCGGCGGGCGGTAGCGTGTCGGTGCTGTCGATCGTGAAGTAGACGACTTTCGCCGCCCCCCGGTCAATGTCTGTCAGCGGGGTCATGATGTGTACTCCAGCGGTCCGCGGATCATGGTCGGGTCGGTGTGGGCGGTGATCGTGACCCGCCGGCCGGCGGGAGGCGCGATGTCCAGCTATCTGCCCGCACCCTACGAGTCGGCGCCCGATGACGACCTCCCCGCTGCCGCCGGGGCCGCACTGGCCGGCACCCTGGCCGTGCTTGTCGCCGTGACCCTGGGGCGCCAGGCCTGGGAGCAGTATCCGGCGGCGGTCGATGCGGTGAACGCCGGCGCGTTCGCCGACGACGATCTGGCGGTGCTGCTGTCCACCGGCGGGTGGGCGGTCGCTGCGGTGCTATCGCTGGTCGGTGCGGCGATGATGGTGGTCCGGCGCGGCCGCGGGGTGCTCCTGCTGGGGGCCGCTGCCGGGCTCGTCACCACCCTGGCGGTCCGGTACGCCTTCGACTGGTTCACCCCCGCTCACCCGCTGCCCGCCGAGGTCACCTACTACGGGGGTGCCGCGGTGATCGTGCTCGCGCTGCTGCCCGCGACCGGACGATGGATGGCCGGCCACGGGGACCAGCGTCGGCAGCGTCCGCGGGGCCTGCCGCCGGTGACATCGGCCACACCGCTGACCCCGACGCGGGTCCAGATCGGCCAGGCGCGCTGAGCGGGGCCGGGCGGGGCGGCGGTTCTCGATAACCTGGGGGGCGTGACTTCTCCAGGTTCCCCCACGCCCCATCCGTCCCGCGACTCCCTGCTGCGCTCCGACGTGGGTGGCGGCTTCTCCACCCGCGCGATCCACGCCGGTCAGGACCCGGAACGAACCACCGGCGCGGTGATCGTGCCCATCTACCAGACCTCCACCTTCGCCACCGACGAGGTCGGGACGAGCAAGGCGGGCTACGACTACAGCCGCGCCGGGAACCCGACCCGCACCGCATTGGAGACCGCTCTGGCCTCCGTCGAGGGCGCGCAGTTCGGGTTCACCTTCGCGTCCGGAATGGCTGCCGAGGACACCCTGCTGCGGGCGGCGCTGCGTCCCGGTGACCACATCATCCTGCCCACCGACGCCTACGGCGGGACGTACCGGCTGGTCAACGCCATCCTCGGGCCATGGGGCATCGAGCACACCGCGTTGCCGCTGACCGACCTGGACGCCGTGCGGGCCGCGATGCAGCCGAACACGAAGATGATCATGGCGGAGACGCCGACCAACCCGCTGTTGAACATCTTCGACATCGCCGGACTGGCCGACGTCGCGCACGCCGCGGGGGCGACGCTGGCCGTGGACAACACCTTCGCCACCCCGTACCTGCAGAACCCGCTGGCGCTGGGCGCCGACGTCGTCGTGCACTCGACCACCAAGTACATCGGTGGGCACTCCGACGTGATCGGCGGGGCACTGCTGCTCAACGACGGTGAGATGGCCGCGAAGATCCAGTTGCACTCCAAGTCGATGGGCAGCGGTTCGGCGCCGTTCGACTCCTGGCTCACCCTGCGTGGCCTCAAGACCCTCGCCGTCCGGATGGAGAAGCACTGCGACAACGCGGAGAAGGTCGCGGCCATGCTGGTCGACCACCCCCGGGTCAGCACCGTGCTCTACCCCGGGCTGCCGGACCACCCGGGCCACGAGCTGGCCGCGCAGCAGATGCGCCGCTTCGGTGGGATGGTGTCGTTCCGCATGGCCGGTGGCCGCGAGGACGCGATCAAGACCTGCTCGCGCACCCGGGTGTTCCTGCTCGCCGAGTCGCTCGGTGGCGTCGAGTCACTGATCGAGCACCCAGGCCTGATGACCCACATGAGTGTGGCCGGCTCGCAGCTCGAGGTGCCGGACGACCTGATCCGGCTGTCGGTGGGCATCGAGGACGTCGACGACCTGCTGGCCGACCTGGCCGACGCGCTGAGCTGACCGACGGGTCCGGCTCCGGTGTCCACAGTCGGGCACCGGGCCCGGAACCAGGCAGGATGGGCCCATGCAGCTCGTCAGCGTCGAGGAGATCCGGGCGGCAGCGACGCTGCTGGCCCCGATCGTCCGGCACACCCCAATGGAATCCTCCCGCCCGCTGTCGGATCGGGTGGGTGGGCCGGTCTTCCTGAAGTGCGAGAACCTCCAACGGACGGGTTCGTTCAAGATCCGCGGCGCCTACACCCGGATCTCCCGGCTGTCCGACGCGGAACGGGCCGCCGGTGTGGTCGCCGCCTCCGCGGGGAACCATGCGCAGGGGGTGGCGCTGGCGGCGTCCCTGTTGGGCTGCCGAGCCACCGTGTTCATGCCGGTCGGTGCCTCCATCGCCAAGCTCACCGCGACCCGCGCCTACGGCGCCACGGTGGAGTTGGTCGGCGCCACCCTGGACGACGCGCTGGTCACCGCCAGGGCGTTCAGTGTCGAGACCGGCGCCACCCTGGTGCACCCGTTCGACCACCCCGATGTGGTGATCGGTCAGGGCACTGTCGGGTTGGAGATCCTGCAGGACCTGCCCGACGTGGCCACCGTGGTGATCTCCCTCGGCGGCGGCGGGCTGGTCAGCGGGGTGGCCGCGGCGTTGAAGGGTCTCCGGCCCGACGTCCGGATCGTCGGGGTGCAGGCCGAACAGGCCGCGGCGTGGCCGCAGTCGCTGGCGTCCGGGCACCCGGTGCGGCTACGTGAGATGAGCACGCTGGCCGACGGTATCGCGGTGGGGGAGCCGACCGATCTGACGTTCGCGCACGTCACGTCGATGGTCGACGACGTGGTGACGGTGAGCGAGAACCAGCTCAGCCAGGCCATGCTGCTGTGCCTGGAGCGGGCCAAGATGGTGGTCGAACCGGCCGGGGCGGCCACCGTCGCGGCCATCATGGCCGAACCGACGCGGTTCGAGGCCCCGGTCTGCGCGATCCTGTCCGGCGGCAACATCGACCCCCTGGTGCTGCTGCACGTCGCGCAGCACGGTCTGGTCGCGGCGGGCCGGTTCCTCAGCATGCAGATCGACATCCCCGACCGCCCGGGATCACTGGCGTCGCTGCTCAGCTTCGTCGGCGATGCCGGCGCCAACGTCGTCGACGTGTCGCACAGCCGACTGGGCAGCACGCTCGCGCTGGGCAACGTACTGGTGGACCTCCGGCTGGAGACCAAGGGCCGCGAGCATGCCGCCGACGTGGTCAGCCGGCTGACCACGGGTGGTTTCGTCGTGCGCGCGGTGCTCTGACCACTTCCGCAACGACGAACGACCCGGTGGCACCGGCCACCGGGTCGCTACTGACGCAACTGCTCGGTCAGGCGGCGTAGGGCTTCGCCTGCACGATGACGACCTTCTGGGTGTTGCCGTTGGGGAGCAGGTACTCGCAGGCGGTGCCGGCGGAGTGCCCGAGGATCGCCGACCCCAGCGGGGACTGCGGCGAGTAGACCTGCAGGTCGCCGTGGGCGCCTTCCTCCCGGGAGCCGACCAGGAACGTGTCGGTGTCATTCTCGTCACCGTCGTAGGCGACGGTGACCACCATGCCCGGTTCGACGATGCCGTCGTCCGCCGGGGCGACCCCGACCTGGGCGCTGCGCATCAGTTCCTGGAGCTGACGGATGCGCTGCTCCTGCTTGGCCTGCTCGTCCCGGGCGGCGTGGTAGCCGCCGTTCTCCTTGAGGTCGCCCTCCTCGCGCCGCTCGTTGATCTCGGCCGCGATCACCGGCCGCTCGGCGACCAGCGCATCCAGCTCGGCCTTGAGCCGGTCGTGCGCTTCCTGGGTCAGCCACACTTCAGTCATTCGGTACTCCTTATCACGCGAAGAGCCACCCGGCGCGGGTGTCCCACGACGGGTGGACGGTCGCTCGCCGGCCGGGGCCGGGACGTTACTGGCTGGTACGGATGACACCGGTCGGTCGGGGAGGGCGGGCGCACCCGGCCTCCGACCGGTCGACACCCGCCGGCCGTCCCTGGTGCAGGGCGGTCCGACAGATGCTGCCGTGCCGGGAAATGCAGCGACCGGCTCCCCCTGAAACCGGTGACTGCACCGGTGTCGGTCCCCTGGTTCCGGGCGGTCGGAGCCGCTTCCGGGCCAGGCGTGGGAAACCGGCTCGTTGTCGCCAGGATAACACGACAGCTCCCGCCGACGGCCAGTCCGGTACCCCCCCGACCCGGATTCTCGCAGGTCGGCGGGTACGGCCGACCTCCGAGGGGCGTGCCCTCGGACCCTGCCGGCGGGGATCGAAACCGGGCGGTCGAAGTGGGAGGATCGACGTCGGCGCAGAATGGTGCCCGGGGTCCCACCCGTGATGTCCGTCGTCCGGCGGGCCGGTGGGGCGTCGCCGGTCCGGTCCGAGACGCCCGGGCGACCGTAGAGGAAGAGGAAGTAATCGATCGTGAGCGATCGCAACATCAACGCCGCACAGGCTCCGCTGCGGCTGATGGCCGTCCATGCCCATCCCGACGACGAGTCGAGCAAGGGTGCCGCCACGACGGCGAAGTACGCCGCCGAGGGCGTCGGCGTGATGGTCGTCTCCTGCACCGGTGGTGAGCGGGGGGATCTGCTGAACCCGTCGTACCAGGCGATGGACATGAACATCGACGACATCGCGGCGCTGCGCCAGATCGAGATGGCCAACGCCGCGGCGATCCTGGGCGTGGCGCACGAGTGGCTCGGATACGAGGACTCGGGCTACCACGAGGGCGATCCGGCCGAATGGGTGCTGCCGGAGAAGTCCTTCGCCGCACACGGCGAGGAAGAGGAGATCGAGGCGCTGGTCCGCATCGTGCGCCGCTTCCGGCCGCACGTGATGACCACCTACGACGAGAACGGCGGCTACCCGCACCCCGACCACATCCGCTGCCATGTGGTGTCCATCGGAGCCTGGCGTGCAGCCGGCGACCCGACCCGGTTCCCGGACGCCGGCGAGCCGTGGACGGTCTCCAAGCTGTACTACAACGTCGGCTTCTCGATGCGCCGGATGTTGGCGATCCACGATGCGGTGCTCGCCACCGGTGCCGAGTCGCCGTTCACGGAGTGGATCGAGCGGTTCCAGTCGATGAACCGCAAGGACTCGTTCGAGCGGGCCACCACGCACATCCCGGTCGCGGAGTTCTTCCAGCAGCGCGACGACGCTCTGCGGGCGCACGCCACCCAGATCGACCCGGACGCGCACTGGTTCGCGGTCCCGCACGAACTGGAGCGTGGTGTCTGGCCGACCGAGGAGTTCGAGCTGGCCGACTGCCGGATCGCCTCTGCAGCTGCCCGAGGACGACCTGTTCGCCGGGCTGCGGGACAGCGTGCCGGTGGCGCAGGAATTCGACGCGACCGCGGGGCGGCTCGCGTGATCAACGCCGTCGTGCTGCTGGCCGCCGACCCGCCGGTGGACCCGACGACCGGAAAGGGCCGGAGTGGGGCAAGGCGGCACCTGTCGCGCTGCTGATCATCCTGCTGATGGGCATTGCGCTGTTCCTGCTGATCAAGTCGATGAACCGACAATTGGGCAAGGTGCCGAGCGACTTCGTGCGCAGTGGTGCCGCGCCGTCGGCGACCGGGGCGCCCCCGTCCGTTGCCGGCGGTACCGACCATGACCCTGATGGTCCCCCCGACACGGGGGCGCCCGCCGCGGTCGACACCGAGGCGGACCGGCCGCCGCGCTGACGCCGGTGCCGGGGGAGCTCGATCCTCGCCGCGGAAGGGTCGCTGGGCCGACTCGCATGTCGCTCACAGCGAAAAGCTCTTGTAGCTACAGCTGCAACGGCGTAATCATGTAATTAATGTGATTACCGACCGAAGGAGCACGACATGAGACCCCCATTCCCTACCGGTGATTTCGGCCCGGGCATGCGCGGCGGACGCCGCGGCGGGCCCGGCGGCGCCGAGAGCCGTCATCCCGAGGACGGTGGCCCGGATGGCGGCCGTCGTGACGGCGGCCATCACGACAGTGGCCGCCCCGACGGTGGCCGCCCCGAGGGTGGCCGACACGAAGGAGGCCGACACGAGGGTGGCCGTGGCCAGGGGCGCGGCATGGGCCGTGGACCGGGCCGTCCGCAGGCCGAGGTCCCCGACGCCACCGACGCCGCAGCCTGGTTCGCCGGCCGGCTGCCCGACGGCCTCTACGTCGGGACACCCGACGATCGCGGTCGACCGCGAAGAGATCACCGTCATCGGAGATCTGGCGCCGCTGACCGAGGCGCAGTCCGACGCGGCGGCCCAGGCGGCCGCCGAGGCCGGGCGCATCGCCCGGTTCCGCGAAGAGACCCGGGAGGCCCGGATCGAGGTCGCCCGGCAGGCGCGAGCACCGCTATCAGCGGCACGTCACCTGGGGCGCCCGCCTCGGCGGCACCGAGCAGCTGTTCACCCAGCTGTCGGTGCCGGTGATGACCCGGCTGCTGCAGTCCGAGCGCCAGGTGCTGGACACCCTGATCGACGCCGGCGTCGCCCGGTCCCGCTCCGAGGCACTGGCCTGGGCCGTCGCGGCTGGTCGGCGAGCACGCCCAGGCCTGGCTGGCGAGTTGCGGGACGCGATGGAGCAGGTGAACAAGGTCCGCGAGCCAGGGCCCGGGCTTCGGCATCCCGGACGACGGCCGGGCTCGACCCCGGCTAGGCATGAACCCGCGACACGCTCGGGCAGGTCGGGTGCCAGTCGGACCGCGTGCCGGCGGGTGCTGGTGGTGCCGGCCGTGGCACGTCAGAGCTGACCGAGCCTGGGAACAGCACCAGCCAGATCGCCACGCAGTGGCAGGTGGCGGCCAGCGACACGCAGGCGTGGAAGACCTCGTGGTATCCGAAGGTGCCGGGCCAGGGGTTGGGTCTGCGGGTCGCGTACATGACCGCGCCGACGGTGTAGAGCAACCCGCCCGCGCACATCAGAACCACCGGCGGCGACACCGGCGGTGACCAGCAGATCCGGAACGATGAACACCGCGACCCAGCCCAGACCCGACGTAGATCGGCACGCCCAGCCAGCGTGGCGAGTGCGGCCAGCCGAGCTTCAGGGCGATTCCGGCTGCGGCGCCCACCCAGACCACCAGCAGCACCCAGTTCGCCGACGCGGACGGCAGCGCCAGCAGCGCGAACGGGGTGTAGGTGCCGGCGATGAACAGGAAGATCATCGAGTGATCCAGCCGCTTCATCCAGACCCGGCTGCGCTCGGAGGCCCAGGTGTGGCGGTGGTAGGTGGCGCTCACGCCGAACAGCGCGACGATGGTCACCGAGTAGACCCCACAGGCCCAGGCGGCCCGGGCGCCGACCATCGGTGGCGGCCAGCGTGGTCAGCGTGACGCCGACGACGACTGCGACGATCGCGGAATAGAAGTGGATCCAGCCGCGGGCCCGGGGTCTGGTCGGTCGCCCCGGCGCCAGCATTGTCACCCCGTCAGGTTACCCGCGCAGGCCGCTGCGCAACCCTCCCGTCGAACCGTTCTCCTGCCGATCGAGCCGCGTCCTGCCGATCCTGGAGCGTCGGCACGAGGCGAATCGATCGGCAGCAGTGCCAGCCGGCTGTCCGGGACCCGGCGGCAGCCGCGCCCGCACCGCCGCACCGCCCCCCGTCCCCGGGATCCGCGGCGCGTAAGGTCTGCCGCGTGAGGTTGCCAGCCCTGTTGTACCGGGTGTACGAGAAGCGGCTGGCCCGCGGCCTGACCGGTGCCGACCTGCCGCATCACGTCGGCGTGATGCTCGACGGGAACCGCCGGTGGGCCCGGGAGAAGGGCTACACCGATCCCAACGACGGCCACCGTGCCGGTGCGGCACACATCGAAGAGTTGCTGGAGTGGTGCATCGAGTCCGGCATCCGGGTCGTCACCCTGTGGCTGCTGTCCACCGACAACCTGCACCGGCCCCCCGCCGAGCTGGAACCGCTGCTGGAGATCATCACCGACGTCGTCGACGACCTCGCGTCCGCCGGCCAACCCTGGAAGCTGCGGATGGTCGGTGCGCTGGACAAGCTGCCGACGGAGATGCAGGCCCGGCTGGCCGCGGCCGAGGAACGCACCGCCGGTCGCAAGGGTGCCGAGGTCAACATCGCGGTCGGCTACGGCGGCCGCCAGGAGATCACCGACGCCGTCAAGTCGCTGCTGCGCGAGCGCGTCGCGCAGGGCCAGACGATGGCGGAGGTGATCGAGGCGCTCGACGTCGATCCATCAGCCGAGCACCTGTACACCTCCGGGCAGCGCGATCCCGACCTGGTGATCCGGACGTCCGGTGAGCAGCGCATCGGCGGATTCCTGATGTGGCAGAGCGTGCACACCGAGTTCTGGTTCTGCGACGCCTACTGGCCCGATTTCCGGCGGGTCGACTTCCTGCGGGCGCTGCGTGACTACGCCGCCCGGCACCGGCGTTTCGGCGTCGTCGTACCGCCACGTCCGCCACCGGCGCCGATCCGCCCAGCGACGGACCGCACGGACTGACCGGCACGACCGCTCACCGCTCGGACCCGCGTGCGTAGAGTGCCGGCATGGATCTGGTGCAGGAATACCTCAAGCTCGGGCTCCGGTTCGACCGGGTCGTCGAGGGTTACGTTGACGCCTACACTCGGTCCCGCGCGAGCTGCAAGGCCGAGGTCGCCGCCGAACCGCCCCCGGACCCGGCCGACCTGGGCCGGCAGGCCGCCGCACTCTCCGCCGCAGGTCGCCGACCCGGTTTCGACGCCGCCCGGGCCGGCTTCCTGCCGGCGCACCTGGACGCACTGGCGGTCGGCGGTCGGCGGCTGGCCGGAGAGCGATGTCGCTTCGTGGACGAGGTGCACAGCTACTTCCAGGTCGCATCGCCCCGATCCCGACCGAGGTCTTCGCGGCAGCGCACGACACGCTCTCCGAGCTGCTCGGCGGGAGCGGACCCCTGATGGCGCGGTGGACGGCGTTCCGGGACGCGGACCTCTGCCCGCCCGAGTTGGTCGAGGCCGGCGGTCCGGCGACTGGCCGCGGCGCTCCGGGAGACGGTGGCCGGCCCGGCCGGTCTGCCCGCCGCGGAGCACATCGACTTCGAGATCGCCACCGACGCCGCCTGGAGCGGCTTCAACTATTACCTCGGGCGGTTCCGGTCCCGGGTCGCGGTCAACGCCGGAGTCGGACATCGGATCAGCCAGCTGCCGGTGCTGACCGCCCACGAGTGCTACCCCGGGCCACCACACCGAGCACTGCCGCAAGGAGGCGCTGCTGATCGACGCCGGGCGGCAGCTCGAGCACTGCATCTTCCTGGTGAACACGCCGCAGTGCCTGATGGCCGAGGGCCTCGGCGACCTCGCGCTGGCGGCCGCCGTAGGCCCCGGTTGGGGGCGCTGGGCGGCCGCGGTGCTCGACGGGATCGGCCCGACGCTTCGATCCGGACGCTGGTCGAGGCGCTGGAGGTCGCCGCCCGACCGCTGAACGCGGTCCGGCAGAACGCCGCGATCATGCTGCACGACGAGGGGGCCGACGCCGATGAGGTGCTCGAGTACCTGCAGCGCTGGGCGCTGGTCAGCGAGCAGCGGGCCCGGCAGATGCTGCGGTTCATGTCGGATCCGCTGTGGCGCGCCTACACCTCGACCTACGTCGAAGGGGAGCGGCTGCTGCGGCCGTGGCTGGCCGCGCGACCGGCCGGCCAGTCCGCCATGCACCGCTTCCAGCGGCTGCTGGACGAACCCCTCACGCCCGCCGATGATCCGGGCGGAGCTGGCCGAGCTGGCCGCGACGACTGCCGCGACTGCCGCGGCCCCGGCGGGTCCCATCCGTTTCCCATCCCGCGCCGATGCTCCTACCGGCGTGGTCTGATGTGGTGTCGGTCGGTGGACACACCCGTCCGGGCGATCCGCCCCCCGTCGGCGACGCCGGAACGACCTCCTGACCAGTCTGACGAAGGCGAAGTGATGACAGGCACGACCCGGCTGTTGGTGGTCGACGACGAACCCTCGTTGCAGGACATCGTCGCCACCTCGATGCGGTTCCTCGGATACCAGGTGAACACCGCCGCCACCGGGCGGGAAGCGGTGAAGGTCGCGCTGGCCGATCATCCGGATCTGCTGATCCTGGACGTGATGCTGCCCGATTTCGACGGCATCGAGGTGATGCGCCGGATCCGCGAGGCCGGGCTGGACTCCGGGGTCGTGTTCCTCTCCGCCCGCGACACCCCGGCCGACAAGATCGCCGGGCTCACCGCCGGCGGCGACGACTACGTGACCAAGCCGTTCGGTCTGGAGGAACTGGCCGCCCGGGTGTCGGCGGTACTGCGCCGCGTCCGACCGGACAACGCCGACGGCTCGGTGATGCGGGTCAGTGACCTGGAGTTGGACGAGGAGACCTACGAGGTCCGCCGGGCAGGTCAACTGATCGAGCTGGCGCCGACCGAGTACAAGTTGCTGCGGCACCTGATGGTCAACGCCAACGTCGTGCTGTCCCGAGCCCAGTTGCTGGATGCCGTCTGGGGCACCGACTTCTACGGTGACGACTCCGTGGTCGCGACGTACATCTCCTACCTCCGCCGCAAGATCGACGCCGGATCGGCCGAGCCGTTGCTCTACACCCACCGCGGTTTCGGATACGTCCTGCGTGGCACCCGGCAATGACCTGGCCGGCGGGTGAAGCGCCGCTACCGCCGCGTCCCCGCTGGTCGCTGCGGGCCCGGCTGATCGGGCTCGTCCTGCTGGTCACCACGTTGGCGCTGACCGTGGTGAACGTGGTGCTGCCGAGCCTGGTCCGGGGTGCGCTGAGCAGCTCCAGGGACCAGTCGTTGAACGCGGTGACCGCGGCACTGCCGGAACGGACCGGGCCGGACAACCTGCGGCGGCTGACCGCCACCAGCCCGCTGCGCGGCGGGATCGGCTGGAGTCTGGTGGACGCGGACGGAAGCACTCAGGTGCTGGTCAGGCCGGCCGACGACGATCCGGGGCCGGCCCTGTCGGGCGATCTCGCCGACGGTCTCAGCACGATCGGCGGCATCCTGACCGGTGACCACTACCGGATCCTGCCCCGGCAGATCAACGCCGCCGGCTCCGCGGCGACGCTGGTGGCCTGGACCAACATCGAGGACGACACCGACCTGCTCCGGCGGCTCATCGTCACCGAACTGCTGATCACCGCCGGTCTGCTGGTGCTGCTCGGGTCGGCGGCGTCATACCTGATCCGGCGGGAGCTCAAGCCGCTGGAGGAGGTCGCCGACGTGGCCGACCGGATCGCCGCCGGGGACCTGAGCCAGCGGGCCGCGGTGGGGCAGTCGGGTGTCGAGGTGGACCGGCTCGGCGTCGCTTTCAACGGCATGCTGGACGGGATCGACGGGCTGCTCCGGGACCGCCAGGCCGCCGAGCACCGGCTCCGCCAGTTCATCGCCGACGCCTCCCACGAGCTGCGCACCCCGGTCGCCGCCGTCCGCGGGTACACCGATCTGTACGCCGCGGGTGCGCTGCCGGAGGACCGTGCCGTGGGTCGGGCCATGCAGCGGATGGGCTACGAGTCGCGCCGGATGGGCAGCCTGGTCGAGGACCTGCTGACGCTGGTCCAAGCGGACGAGCTCGATTCGCTGGTGATGGACCGGGTCGACCTGGTGGAGCTGCTGACCGGCGCCGTCGAGGACGCCGCCGCCATCGACGGCAACCGGACGTGGACGATGCAGCCCCCCGTCGACGGCGCGCCGGTGATGGTCGTCGGTGAGCACAACCGGCTGCACCAGCTGTTCGCCAACCTGTTGGGCAACATCCGTACGCACACCGATCCGGGGACCGTCGCGACCGTGTCGCTGGCCGCCGACCCGGATCCGCGGTTCGTCGTGGTGACCGTCGCCGACAACGGGACCGGGGTCGACGCGGCGGCGCTGCCGTTCCTGTTCGACCGTTTCTACCGGGCCGACGCGTCGCGCAGTCGGGAGAACGGTGGCTCCGGCCTGGGTATGGCCATCGTCGCCGCGATCGCCCGGGCACACGGCGGTGCGGTGTCGGCCGGGCGTGCCGAGGCCGGGGGGTTGGCGGTTCAGGTGCGCCTGCCGCGGATCGACCGCGGGGGAGTCCCGCCGGGTGGGTCGGCTGGGCCGGCCCGGCCGTGAGGACCTTCAAGCGCTTGACACGCCCACTCGGCCGTGACCTCCGCGAGCACCTCCGAGCACTTCGACACGCCGTGATGGCGGCCGCAGATGAACGGCGTGTTTCCGCCGCGTGGACGCGAACCGGAAGGTGTGCACCGCTGGCCGTGATGTCGTGACGAAATTGCGTGTTGGCGGTTCGCCGCACCGTGGATCCGCGTAGCGTCGGCGGTGCGGGCCGTGGGGAAGCGGTTCGCTCGGGAGGTCTCGATTCGTGCCAGTGCTCGATGCACCTGAGCGCGGAGGAGGCCGGCATCCGGTCTCCGCGACCACTGGCCCCAGCGGGCAGTCGTGAGGAGACCTACCGGCCACTTCGCCGACGAAGGGGCGTGCGATGCCACGCCCAGGGGAGCACCCGATGGCCTTACGAAGCCGTGCCGGCACCTCCGACTCCACTCCGGACCCGGATACCGCGCCCACCGCTGATCCCGCAACCGACAGCCCCAACGCCGCGTCGACGAGCCGGGGGGCGCACGTCACCTACGTCATCGACACCTCCGTGCTGCTCAGCGACCCGGGTGCGTTCGCCCGGTTCGCCGGCCACGAAGTGATCCTCCCGCTGGTGGTGATCAGCGAACTGGAAGCAAAGCGCAACCATCCCGAACTCGGCTACTTCGCCCGACAGTCGCTGCGCATCCTGGACGATCTGCGCATCGCGCACGGCCGACTCGACGCCCCGGTCCCGATCGGCACCGCCGGTGGCACCCTGCAGGTCGAGCTGAACCACACCGACCCGGCGGTCCTCCCGCAGGGGTTCCGGACCGACACCAACGACGCCCGCATCCTGGCCTGCGCGCTGAACCTGGCGGCGGAACGGGAGCGGCAGGGCGGCTCTGTCGTGCTGGTCAGCAAGGACATGCCGCTGCGGGTGAAGGCGTCCGCGGTCGGGCTGCGCGCGGACGAGTACCGCGCGGTCGACGTGGTGCCGTCCGGCTGGACCGGCACCGCCGAGGTCGGGGTCCCGCAGTCCACCGTCGACGCGCTGTACGCGAACGGCGTGGCCGACGTCGACGAGGCGCGTGACCAACCGTGTCACACCGGGTTGAAGCTGGTCGGCCCGAACGGTTCGGCGCTGGGCCGGGTCACCGCGGGCAAGCAGGTCCGGTTGGTCAGGGGTGAGCGGGAGGCGTTCGGTCTGCGCGGTCGGTCCGCCGAACAGCGCCTGGCGCTGGATCTGTTGATGGACGACGAGATCGGCATCGTCTCGCTGGGTGGACGTGCCGGGACCGGCAAGTCGGCGCTGGCGCTGTGTGCGGGCCTGGAGCTGGTGATGGAGCGCCGCGCCCACCGCAAGGTGGTCGTCTTCCGGCCGCTGTACGCCGTCGGTGGTCAGGAGCTGGGCTACCTGCCCGGCAGCGAGGGCGAGAAGATGGGCCCATGGGCTCAGGCCGTCTTCGACACCCTGGGCGCCGTGGTCTCACCGGCCGTGGTCGAGGAAGTGATCGCCCGCGGGATGCTCGAGGTGCTGCCGTTGACGCACATCCGAGGTCGGTCACTGCACGACTCGTTCGTGATCGTCGACGAGGCGCAGTCCCTGGAACGCAACGTGCTGCTCACGGTGCTGTCCCGGATGGGGTCCAACTCCCGCGTCGTGCTCACCCACGACGTCGCGCAGCGGGACAACCTGCGGGTAGGTCGGCACGACGGCATCGCCGCGGTGGTCGAGGCGCTCAAGGGTCATCCGCTGTTCGCCCACATCACGCTGAGCCGCTCCGAGCGGTCGCCGATCGCGGCGCTGGTCACCGAGATGCTGGAGTTCCCGGAACTGAGCTGAGCGGGGCCGGGCCGGGCGCCCGATCGATCCGCGGCCGGGTCCCCGGACCCGGCCGCCCCTCGTCGCCGTCAGGCCCGCCGGTCGGTGGTTCCGGGGTCCGGACGGGGTCATGCTCTACCGTTGCCGGGACCGGCCGGGCTGCCGCCGCGACCGTTGACCAGCTGAAGGAGCCTCCCCGTATGCCCCGACGTCGCCTGTCCGCAGGTCTGGCCGCCGTCGTCGCGGTCGTGCTGCCGCTCGCCGCGGGGAGTGTCGCAGCGGCCGACCCCGTCACCCAGAAGCAGGGTGGCCGAACGGTCGCCGTCAGCGAGTCGGCGAACCTGCCGGCCACCGACGCCACGCTCACCGTGACCGGCACCGGGTTCGACTCCAAGGTCGACGCCTACGTTGCGGTCTGTCGGGCCGACATCGCGCCGTCCGATCCGCTGACCGATTGCCTGGGCGGGGCCGTCCCCGAGCAGAACGAGTCCGCTGACTGGGCCGTTGTCACCAGCGACCCCAACGGCAAGCGCCGGGCCGTCACCTTCGGCACCGGCGGATCGTTCAGCGTCGATCTGGCCATCGGCTCGGCGTCGGACAGCGGGGTGGACTGCGTGGGCGGCGGTTGTGTCCTGATCGTGCGCAGCGCCGGGGATCAGGCCGGCCGACCGAAGGACATCACGATCGAGCTCGGGTTCGCTAATCCGGGCCCCTCGACCTCGACCTTGACCTCGACATCAGCGTCGACCTCGACATCGACCCCGACCTCGGACGCCCCCGCCACGGTCGGTCCGGACACCGTGGCGCTGCCCGACGCCTACCTCGGTCAGCAGCAGACGGTGGTGTTCTCCGGTTTCACCCCCGGTGAGGACGTTGCCGTCACCGTGTTCTCCGAGCCGGTGGGGATCGAGGGAATCGTCGCCACCGCCGGTGGGGTCGTCGCGATCACCTTCCCGATCGCCGAGGCCCAGGCGCCCGGGGTGCACACCGTCCAGGCCATCGGAGCGCAGTCCGGGTTGATCGGTCTGGCCACGTTCACCGTGGTCGCGGCGCCGGTGACCTCGGCGTCCGTCGAGAGCAGCGCCAGTGCGCCGAGCAGCGAGAACACAGCGCAGAGCAGTCCCAGTGCGGCGCCGGTGACCGAAGCCGGCCCGGCGACCACCGCGTTGGCGACGACGTCGTTCGCCGCCGCCCCGGCGACCTCGACCGGCTCGGGAACCAGCCTCTGGTGGCTGTGGTTGCTGTTGGCGCTGCTCGTGGTGGCCGTCGCGGTGGCGGTCGCGGTCGTGTCGGCGCGTCGCCGTGCCCAGCTGCTGGAACAGCAGGAGTGGGACCGGGAACAGGAGCTCGCGGCGGCCGCTTCGGCGCCGGCCGGATGGCCCGCGGCCACCGCTCCCAGGGCCGCGGTAGCGGACCCGCAGAGCCCACCGGATTCTCCGTACGACGACGGGCGGTCCTACGACGGCCTGCTGTCCGGTCGCCAGGGCGACGGGCCGGACCTCTACTCCGGCCAGGGCGTGGCGGCCGAACCCGAGCCGCCCACCCGATGGGACGGCCCGGACGAGGCGGGCGATCTGCCGACCTCGGTCATCCCCGCCGTCGGTGCGGACGGTCCGGTGGAGCCGACGACCCGGCGGCTGAATCCGTCAGGGACGTCGGTTGACCCGGACGGGAGCCTGCCGGACCCGGACGGGACCCTGCCGGACCCGGACGGGTCGGCGCCGCGCACCCAGCAGTGGTCACCGTTCCCGCCGGACGACGTCGACGGCGAGGATCTGCCGCCGCGACGCTGAACCACGCGGGACGACGCCCCCGGGGGCCGGCGGCGTCGTCCCGCCAGGGGTCGGTCAGGGGTGGGTCATGGACAGCACGTCGAGCGCGGCGTCGAGCTGTTCGGCGGTCAATTTCCCCGACGCGACGTGACCGCGCTCCAGCACCACGTTCTTGATCGTCGTGTTCTGCTTGAGGGCTTGCTTGGCGATCGACGCAGCCTCCTCGTACCCGATGTACTTGTTCAACGGGGTGACGATCGACGGGGACGACTCGGCGAAGGCCAGGCACCGGTCCACGTCGGCCTCGATGCCGTCGATGCAGCGGTCGGCCAGCAGTCGCGAGACGTTGGCGATGAGCCGGATCGACTCCAGCAGGTTGCGGGCCATCACCGGCAACATCACGTTGAGCTCGAAGTTGCCCTGGGAGCCGGCGAAGGCGACCGTCGCGTCGTTGCCGATGACCTGGGCCGCCACCTGCAGGGCCGCCTCGGGCAGCACCGGGTTGACCTTGCCGGGCATGATCGACGAGCCGGGCTGCAGGTCCGGCAGGTGGATCTCGGCCAGACCGGCACGCGGCCCCGAACCCATCCATCGGATGTCGTTGCTGATCTTGGTCAGGCCGACGGCGATCGTGCGCAGCTGGCCGGAGGTCTCGACCAGACCGTCCCGGGCCCCCTGGGCCTCGAAGTGGTTGCGCGCCTCGGTGAACGGCAGGCCGGTGGTCGACGCCAACGCGGCGATCACCGCCGCGGAGAAGCCGGGCGGGGTGTTGATGCCGGTGCCGACGGCGGTGCCGCCCAGCGGCAGTTCGGCCAGCCGGGGGAGTGCGGCGTGCAGCCGCTCCACCCCGTAGCGGATCTGCGCCGCGTAGCCGCCGAACTCCTGACCGAGGGTGACGGGGGTGGCGTCCATCAGGTGCGTCCGGCCTGACTTCACCACGGTGGCCCACTGCTGCGCCTTGCGTTCCAGCGCCGCGGCCAGGTGCTCCAGGGCCGGGACGAGGTCGGCGACGACGGCCTCGGTGGCGGCCACGTGGATCGAGGTCGGGAAGACGTCGTTGCTGGACTGGGAGGCGTTGACGTGGTCGTTGGGGTGGATCCTGGGCAGCGTGGCGTCCCGGCCCTCGTTGGACAGCGTGGCCAGCACCTCGTTGGTGTTCATGTTGGAGCTGGTGCCGGAGCCGGTCTGGAACACGTCGATCGGGAACTCGCCGTCGTGCACTCCGGACGCGACCTCCCTCGCGGACAGCTGGATGGCCTCGGCCACCTCGGCCGGGATGACCCCGAGGGCGGCGTTGACCTGAGCCGCGGCGCCCTTGATCAGGGCCAGTGCCCGGATCTGCGCCGGGTCGATGCCGCGGAACGAGATCGGGAAGTTCTCCACCGCGCGCTGGGTCTGCGCCTGGTACTTCGCGTGCCGCGGGACGAGGACGTCGCCCATGGTGTCGTGTTCCACCCGGAACTCGGAGTCGGAGTTCGTCACTTCGTTGTGCTGAGCCATTCTGACGACGCTAGTGGGCGTGCTGCACGGTGGTCACCTGACAAGGAATGGTGTTCGTCTCACCGGCCGGGCGTGCCCACCGTCCGGGCGCCCGGCGTGGTGTCGTGGGATGGCACCATGGGCTGATGGTCGACCGCCGCAGTCTCACGATGAAGGACATGTGGGGTGCGGTCGGGGTGCTCGTCGGCAGCCTGGTCCTGGTTCTCGGACTGATGGGCATCATCGGGTTCGGCAACGACACCAGTACCGGCGCGACCCCGACTGCCGACGTCACCGGCGGGCTGCAGAAGTCCGCCGCTGCGCTGAACCTCCCGCTGAAGGTGCCGGCCGGGCTGCCGGCCGACTGGCAGCCGAATTCGTTCGTGCAGACCGATCCGTTCACCGCGGGTGGCGACCGGACAGTGGTGCGGGGCGGCTGGATTACCGGCAGCGGCCGATTCATCACGCTGATCCAGTCCACCGAGACCCCGCCGGTGCTGATCTCCCGCGAGATCGGGGCGGCGTCGACCAGCCGCAGCGTGGTGCAGGCCGGTGGCGCGGCGTGGGACGTCCACCCGGGTCAGCGCTCCGAGGTGGCCTGGGTGCATGCTGCCGGTCCGATTGCGGTGATGATCACCGGTTCGGCGCCGGACAGCGACTTCCGGATCCTGGCCGACGCGATCGGCTGAGGCAGGTCAGGTCCGCTCGTCCGCGCGGGCCAGTGCGGCGTCGACCCGCTCCCGCGCCCCGTCGAGGAACCGTTCGCACAGTCGCGCCAGCTCCTCCCCCCGCTCCCAGAGGGTGAGGGACTCGTCCAGGCCGAGCCCGCCGGACTCGAGCGCCTGCACCACCCGGGTCAGCTCCTCACGAGCGTCCTCGTAGCTCAACGCCGGGGTCACCGCATCAGGGGTGGGGCTGGACACAGTTGTTCCTCCTGGGAGACCGCCACGGGATGGCGGTTCCACCGTAGCGGCGATCCGGGTCACCGAGCGGTCGGCGGGCCGGCCGCCGATCCGTCACTGGTGGCCAGCAGCGCCCCGCCGGCCACCCGGATCCGCAGCGGCGTGCCGGCGGGTGCCTGGTCGACCTGCCGCAGGATGACACCGCCGACCTGCACCACCGCATAGCCGCGTTCCAGCGTCGCGGCGGGACCGAGTGCGGTCAGCTGCGAGCTGCGATGCGCGACAGCAGCTCGCTCGGTGTCCAACCGCCGGCGGATCAGCTCCCGGGTCCGGGTGCGGGCGCGCTCCACATCCTGCGCCCGCGCCCGGATCGGGGTGAGCGGGTCGGCCAGGACCGCCCGCGACCGGGTCCCGGCCAGCCCGGCCTGTTGGTGGGCCACCCAGTTCTGCAGGCTGCGCCGGGCCCGGGCGTGCAGCTGCTCGACGATGCGGCGCTCGGCCTGGGCGTCGGGCACCAGCCGTTTCCCGGCGTCGGTGGGCGTGGAGCAGCGCAGGTCGGCGACGTCGTCGACGATCGGGTGATCGGGCTCGTGACCGATGGCGGACACCACCGGGGTGGCGCAGGCGGCCACCGCCCGGCAGAGCGTCTCGTCGCTGAACGGCAGCAGGTCCTCCACCGAGCCGCCGCCACGGGCCAGCACGATCACGTCGACCTCGGGATCGGCGTCGAGCTGACGCAGCGCCAGCACCACCTGCTGTACGGCGTTGATGCCCTGGACGGCGACGTTGCTGATCCGGAACTGGACGGCGGGCCAGCGGGCCCGGGCGTTGGCGAGCACATCGGACTCGGCGGCGCTGGCCCGGCCGGTGATCAACCCGATCACCCGGGGCAGGAACGGCAGCTTCTTCTTCCGGGACGCGGCGGTCAGCCCCTCGGCGGCCAGCAGCTCCCGGATCCGCTGCAACCGGGCCAACAGCTCGCCCAGCCCCACCGGGTGCAGCTCGCTGACCCGCAGCGTCAGCGACCCGCGGGTGGGATAGAACTCGAACCTGCCGTGCACGACCACCCGGTCGCCTTCCCGCAGCGGGTGCGCAAGGTTGGTCAGGATGTTCTTCGAGCAGCTCACCGACAACGACATGTCCGCCGCCGGGTCGCGCAGGGTCAGGAACACCGTCGGCGCCCCCGGGCGGATCGAGATCTGCGCGAGCTGACCTTCGATCCAGGCTGCGGGTGACTTCGAGATGTAGTCGCTCATCCGTTGCGACAGGGTGCGCACCGGCCACGGGTTCTCCCGGGTGGTGTCGGCGGCCCGTTGGGCCGCAGGTGGCCGCTGGGCGGGGGTGGTCACCGGCTCACCTGCGGCAGCCGGGGTCAGGCACCGCCACGGGCCAGCGTGGAGAGTCGATTGGTCAGCACGGTGAGGAATGCGGGCCGGGCCTTGCCCCGCTGCTCCTGTTCGAGCGCGGCCCGGACCTGCTCGACCGGCCAGCTGCGGACCCGGCCGCGGAGCTGACCGATGCTCATCGACGAGACATCGACCGGATCGTCGGCGGTGACGTCCTCGGCGGGGGTGGGCAGACCGACCAGGGGCGCGGGACGATCCACCTCCAGGGCGTCGATGTCCTCGATCAGCGCCCGGTCCATCCCGGTGCCGGCCGCATCCATGGGTGCCGTGGCCTCGGTGGATCCAGCGGGCTCGGTGGATCCAGTCGGCTTGATGGATCCAGTGGACCCGGCGGAGCCTGCCTGCGCGTTGGAGCCGCTGGTCGGGGTCCGGCGGCGGGCCGGGCGTGGCGACCGGGCCGGGCGGGGGGCGCCGGCCGACCGAGAACCGGGGGACTGCTCGTCGATGACCAGCCGGGGGGACGCTGCGGGAGGCTGCGGGTCCTCGGCCGGCACCGGGGTGGTGGCGGCCCGGGCTCGGGTCGCCGCCTGGCCACCGGCAGCGGCTACCGGATCGGCAGCGGCGTCAGGGAGGTCGGCGGTGTCGGTGTCGGTATGGCCGGCCGAACCCGCCGCAGGCACCGGCCAGGTGGCTGCCGCCTGCGGGTCCTTGGCGGCGACCTCGTCCTCGTCGTCGATCGTGGCCCACGCGGTGCGTTGCGGCGGCTCCTCGGTGCCGTGCAGGCCGGCCAGCAGTCGGTCGCCCTCACCGGCTAGCTCGGCCAACTGGTGATTGACCTCGAAGCTGAGCTTGGCGACCTGGCCCAGCACCGCGACCGGCAGGGTGGTGATGTCGGCGGGCAGTCTGCGGGCTCGGCCCAGCGCCTCGGACACCAGCCCGGCAGCGACCCGGACCGCGAACGGCAACGTCGGTGACATGTCACCAGAGTGCCTCATCCGCAGACGCTGCGCCGTCGGAGTCCCACCCACGGCGGCCCGGCCGGAGTCCTGAACTCGATCCGCCGGCGTGATCCGTCCCACGGCGCGCCGGTCCAGGGCGGTCGGACCCGTCCTGGACCGTCCCGGGCGGGCGTCGGCGACCTACCATGACGGGGTGACTGCACCCACCCGCCGTGTCCTGCTGGCTGCTCCCCGGGGTTACTGCGCGGGGGTGGACCGCGCGGTGGTGACCGTGGAACGCGCCCTGGAGCAGTACGGCGCCCCGGTCTACGTGCGCAAGGAGATCGTGCACAACAGGCACGTGGTGGCCACGCTGCAGAAGCGCGGGGCGATCTTCGTCGACGAGACCGACCAGATCCCGGAGGGTGCGCTGGTGGTGTTCTCCGCGCACGGCGTCTCGCCGGCGGTGCACACCCAGGCCGCCGAGCGTGACCTGCGGGTGATCGACGCGACGTGTCCCCTGGTGACGAAGGTGCACAAGGAGGCGGTCCGGTTCGCCGACGAGGGCTACGACATCGTGCTGATCGGACACAAGGGGCACGAGGAGGTGGAGGGCACCTACGGGGAGGCCCCGGACGCCATCCAGATCGTGGACACCGCGGCCGATGTCGACGCCGTCGAGGTCGCCGATCCGGCGAAGGTGATCTGGTTGTCCCAAACCACGCTGAGCGTGGACGAGACGTTGTCGACCGTGGGGCTGCTGCAGAAGCGCTTCCCGTTGATGACCAGCCCACCCAGCGACGACATCTGCTACGCGACCCAGAACCGGCAGGAGGTGGTCAAGCAGATCGCCCCGGCCTGCGACCTGGTGCTGGTGGTGGGCTCGCGCAACTCGTCGAACTCGGTGCGCCTGGTGGAGGTCGCGTTGCAGGCGGGCGCCCGCGCCTCCTACTTGATCGATTTCGCCCACGAGGTGGACGAGGCGTGGCTGACCGGGGTGTCGACGGTGGGTGTGACGTCGGGGGCCTCGGTGCCGGAGGAGCTTGTCGAGGGACTGCTGGACTGGCTGGCCGAGCGCGGCTTCGCCGACGTCGAGGTGTACACCGCGGCGAAGGAGACGCTGACGTTCTCGCTGCCCAAGGAACTGCGTAAGGACCTCCGGGCGGAGGCCACACCCGCCGGCTGAACCCCGCTCAGGCGTGCGACGTGGTGCCGCGCGCCGAGCGGCGGGCCCGCGACGCGGTGATGTGCAGCGGCTGCACGAGCAGTCTGGCCGCGCCGATGACGACCCCCAGCACGGTGGCGGTGAGCATCAACGGGAACGTCCCCACCAGCTTGAGGCCCAGGTTCAGGACGCCGCCGTTGATCGCGCCGGTGGTGGCTGCCGCGATGTAGCTCACCAGCAGCGCCGCCACCACGACGAGCGGGGGTTGCACCATCACGGTGAACAGCGCATGTCGTCGGACGGCCAGTGCGGCCAGCCCGACCCCGAGCAGCGTCAACACCCACGCGAGCAGGCCGATCGAGTTGCTGAGCGCGAGGTTGACGCCGAAGCCCGACACGGTGGGAACGAAGGCGATCAACACCGCCACCCACCAGACGACGCCGGGACGCCCGGACAGCACCGAGACGTAGCCGCGCGGATCCGGGTCGCGATGGTGAGTGCTCATGAGGTCACGTTATCCGGCGAACCGGCTTCGGGCGTCGCGCAACCCGTCGCCCAACCCGTCGCCCAACCCGCAGTGCGGTGGTGTGGCAGCGGCCCGGGTCGCCTCGTCCTCGTCGCCGGCGGCGATCAGGTCCTCCGGGCGGCGGCCAGCCGGTTCGGTCAGCTCGGGTGACTGCGGCCGCCGCGGCACATGGTCGATCTGCGGTGGCACCGCCAGCGGTGGACCGGACTGGAGGTCGGTGAACTTGCGGGCGGTGACCAGTACGCGTGACTCCAGCGACGCGACCGCTCCGTTGTAGTGCTCGACAGCGCGGCCGAGGCTGGATCCGAGCCGCTCGACGTGCTCACCGAGCGTGCCCAGGCGCACGTGCAGCTCCCGGCCGAGGGCGTGGATCTGCGCCGCGTGTGCGCCCAGTTGCTCCTGGCGCCAACTGAAGGCCACCGTCCGGAGCAGGGTGATCAGCGTCGTCGGGGTGGCCAGTACGACATTGCGGGTGAAGGCGTAGTCGGCCAGGCCCGGATCGCGGGCCAGTGCCGCATCCAGCAGCGGCTCGCCCGGGATGAACAGGACGACGAACTCCGGGGACGGCTGGAAGTGCCGCCAGTAGGCCTTGGCGGACAGCATGTCCACGTGCGCCCGGACCGCGCGCGCGTGTGCGGCCAGCAGCCGTTCGACGTCGGGACCGTCGCCGAGGTCCATCGCCTCCAGCCAGGCGGCGAACGGAACCTTGGCGTCCACCGGGATCGTCCGGCCACCGGACAGCCGGACCACCAGGTCCGGCCGGGCGACGACAGGACCGCCGACGGTGTCGCTGACGCCGACCTGGGTGGCGAAGTCGCAGTGCTCGGCCATCCCGGCCAGTTCGACGATGCGTTCGAGCTGGATCTCCCCCCACCGGCCGCGGACCTGCGGGCTGCGCAGCGCCCCCGCGAGCGTGCGCGTCTGGTGGCCGAGCTCCGACGACGTGCGGTGCAGCGCGGCGACCTGCTCCCGGAGGGCGGTGTAGGCCCCGACCCGGTCGCGTTCGATCTCCCGCAGAGACGTCTCGACCCGTTCCAGGGTGTGGCCGGCCGTCCCGATCAGGGCACCCACGGTGGTGGCCGCATCGGTCGCGCCGGTGGCCGCGGCGGGGCTGGTCCGGCCGATGCGCCAGCCGATGGCCAGCCCCAGCAGCAGCAGTCCGACGGCGACGACGACGGTGGTGAGATCCATCCGCCGATCATGGCGGTGACCACCGACAGTGCCGCACTCCACGTGGAGGAGGCACGGCGGGTACGACCGGCTGTCGCACGGATCGGCGGGATCTCACCACCGGCCGGCCGAGCGTGAGAGGTTCCGATCGGGTGTCACGGCAGCGGTCAAGGGGCGGTGTCGTGAGGTTTGCCGCCCGTTCGGCGGGGTCCGGGGGCCCGTCCAGCCGTTATGCTGACCCTGTGTATGACGAAGGTGCCCTCCTGGTGACGCGACCCGAGATCGATCTCGTGCGGGTCGCTGCCGGCATGTGTCGCACCGTCTAGAAGACTCCTCGACCGCCGCCTAGTTCTGCCGCAGCCGGGACGTCCTCCGAGGATCCCGTGACGGCAGATACCCCTGCTGACCGGCGGGTCCGGCGGGTGGGTCCCGGTTTCGGCGCGAAGGATCGCCGTGCCTGTTCTGCCGCCCCTCACCGATCTGCCCCGCAACTCCGCGCGGGAGTCGTCCTCCCGTGCCGTGCCCGTGTCGGCTGGTGCCGACCGTCGCCCGGCCGACCCCGCGACCGCTCCGGGTGCGCACCGCAACCGCCCCGACGCCAAGCCCGGCCGGGACCGTGGCCAGGGTCAGTGGGCGCTCGGGTACCGGGAACCGTTGAACCCCAACGAGCGGATGAAGAAGGACGACGACGGGCTGCACTGCCGGGAGCGCATCGAGAACGTCTACCGCTACACCGGCTTCGACTCCATCGACCCGTCGGACCTGCGCGGCCGGTTCCGCTGGTGGGGCCTCTACACCCAGCGGGCGCAGGGCATCGAGGGTGGGAAGACCGCGATCCTGGAGCCCGAGGAGCTGGAGGACAAGTACTTCATGATGCGGGTGCGCATCGACGGCGGGCTGCTCAGCACCGCGGGACTGCGCACGGTAGGCAGGGTCTCCACCCGCTACGCCCGGGACACCGCCGACCTCACGGACCGGCAGAACGTCCAGTACCACTGGATCCGCATCGAAGACGTCGCCGACATCTGGACCGAGTTGGAAGCGGTGGGTCTGTCCACCACCGAGGCCTGCGGCGACGTGCCCCGGGTGATCCTGGGGTCGCCGCTGGCCGGCGTCGCGGCCGACGAGATCATCGACGGCACGCCGGCGGTCGAGGAGATCCTGCGCGACTACATCGGTCGCGAGGAGTTCTCCAACCTGCCCCGCAAGTTCAAGACCGCGATCTCGGGCTCACCCCGGCAGGATGTCACCCACGAGATCAACGACGTGGCGTTCATCGGCGCCGTCCATCCCGAACACGGCCCCGGGTTCGACGTCTGGGTCGGCGGCGGACTGTCCACCAACCCGATGCTCGGGCAGCGCCTGGGCGCCTGGGTCTCGCTGGCCGAGATTCCCGAGGTGTGGGCCGGTGTCGTGGGCATCTTCCGCGACTACGGCTACCGGCGGATGCGGACCCGGGCCCGGCTGAAGTTCCTGGTCGCCGACTGGGGCGTCGAGAAGTTCCGCGCCGTACTGGAATCCGAGTACCTGAAGCGCCCGCTCACCGACGGGGAGGCGCCGCCGGTGTACGACGGGCCGCGCGATCACGTCGGCGTGCACCTGCAGCAGGACGGTCGGTTCTACGTCGGGGTGCAGCCCACCGTCGGTCGGGTCAGCGGCACGTTGTTGTCCCAGCTCGCCGACCTCGTCGAGGCGCACGGCTCGGACCGGGTCCGGACCACCACCGACCAGGGTCTGGTGATCCTGGACATCGCCGCAGACCGGGTGGACTCACTGGTGGCCGGGTTGCAGCGGCTGGGATTGTCGACCACCCCGTCGACGTTCCGCCGGAACATGATGGCCTGCACCGGTCTGGAGTTCTGCAAGCTCGCCATCGTGGAGACCAAGGCCCGCGCGATCGCGCTGACCGATCAGCTGGAGAGCCGCCTCGGTGACCTCGACGTGCCACTGACCATCAACGTCAACGGCTGCCCGAACGCCTGCGCCCGGACCCAGGTCGCCGACATCGGGCTCAAGGGCATGCTCGTCACCGACGCGGCCGGGCAGCAGGTCGAGGGTTTTCAGGTGCACCTCGGCGGCGGTATGGGCCTGGACGCGGGCTTCGGCAAGAAGCTGCGCGGACACAAGATCACCAGCGACGAGGCCGGCGACTTCATCGAACGTGTGGTCAACCACTTCACTGCGCAGCGGACCCCCGGCGAGCGGTTCGCGCAGTGGGTGGCCCGTGCCGACGAAGATGCGCTGAGGTGATCGGCGGTGTCCATTGATCGCGCCCCCGCCCAGTACTGCGCGTACTGCGGTGAGACCAACCTGTGGCCGCACGAGGCGAGCCACGGCTGCTGGGAGTGCCGCGACTGCGGCCGGGTCTTCACGGTGACGTTCGTCGGCCTGTCCGGCCGGAGCCGGCCGGCCGCACCCACCGTCGGACCGGGCCCCACCGGCGGTGCCTCATGACCGCGTTGCTGATCCGCCCGGCTGTCGAGCTGCAACGGGTCGCCGAGCGCGGGTCCGTCGAGCTCGTCGGTGCCACCGCTGCAGAGATCCTGCAGTGGGGGGTGGCCGAGTTCGGTGGCGGCCTCGCCGTCAGCGCCTCCATGCAGGACACCGTTCTCGCGCACCTCGCGGCGACGGTCAGCCCCGGTATCGACGTCATCTTCCTCGACACCGGCTATCACTTCGTCGAGACGCTCGGGACCGCCGACGCGGTCGAGGCCGTCTACGACGTGACGCTGCGCCGCATCCTGCCCGAGCTGACCGTGGCCGAGCAGGATGCGCAGTACGGCCCGCGGTTGCACGACCGCGACCCGGACCGGTGCTGTGCGATGCGCAAGGTCGCGCCGCTGAACAAGGCCCTGCAGGGCTATGAGGCCTGGGCCACCGGCGTCCGCCGGGCCGAATCGGTGTCCCGCGCGGACACCCCGGTCATCGCCTTCGACGCCCGCAAGGGAAAGGTCAAGTTCGCCCCACTGGCGAACTGGTCCGACGACGAGGTCGACGCCTACGCCGCCGCCAACGGGGTGTTGATGAATCCGCTGTTGCAGCTGGGCTACCCGTCGATCGGCTGTGAGCCGTGCACCGCCGCCGTGGCACCGGGCGAGGACGCCCGGGCGGGCCGCTGGTCCGGCTCGACCAAGACCGAATGTGGGTTGCACCTGTGAGCACGTCCATCCAGACCCCGACCGTCCAGCGCACCGGCACCACGGTGTGGCTGACCGGACTGCCCTGCGCGGGCAAGACGACGCTGGCGTTGGCCCTGGCGCAGGCGCTGCGCGAGACCGGCCGCGACGTCGAGATCCTCGACGGTGACGAGATCCGCACCTACCTGTCGGCCGGTCTCGGCTTCTCCCGCGCCGACCGCGACACCCACGTGCGGCGGATCGGCTTCGTCGCCGAACTGCTGGCCCGGCACGGCGTCGTCGTGTTGGTGCCGGTCATCGCGCCGTACGCCGACACCCGCGACGAGGTGCGCGCGGCGGCACGACCGACCAGGGCACCCCGCACCTGCAGGTACACCTGTCCACGCCGGTGGAGGTGTGCGCCGACCGCGACGTGAAGGGTCTGTACGCCAAAGCCGCCCGCGGCGAGATCAGCCACATGACCGGCATCGACGACCCCTACGAAGTGCCGGTCGACCCCGACCTGCGTATCGACACCTCGACGCACGACCTGCGCCGCCGGTGTCGCCGCGCTGCTCGACCTGCTGGCCGGGAGGAACCTGCTGTGACCGCCACCCTGACCGCGTCGACCACCGGCCCGACGCCCCGGCGTCGCGCTCGCGCTGGACTCCGAGCTGGACGCCCTGGAATCGGAGGCGATCCACATCCTGCGGGAGGTGGCCGGCGAGTTCGACCGGCCGGTGATCCTGTTCTCCGGGGGCAAGGACTCGATCCTGGTCCTGCACCTCGCGCGCAAGGCCTTCTACCCGGCGGCGCTGCCGTTCGCGTTGCTGCACGTCGACACCGGGCACAACTTCGCCGAGGTGCTCGACTACCGCGACCGGGTCGCCGCCGAGGGCAACCTGCGGCTGCACGTGGCCCACGTGCAGGACTGGCTCGACGACGGGCGGCTGACCGAGCGCCCGGACGGCACCCGCAACCCGCTGCAGACCGTTCCGCTGCTGGACTCGATCAACGAGCTCGGCTTCGACGCCGTCATCGGCGGCGCCCGCCGCGACGAGGAGCGGTCGAGGGCCAAGGAGCGGATCTTCTCGCTGCGCGACGCCTTCGGTGGCTGGGACCCGCGCCGCCAGCGGCCGGAGCTCTGGGACCTCTACAACGGCCGGCACGCCCCGGGTGAGCACGTCCGGGTCTTCCCGCTGTCGAACTGGACCGAGCTGGACGTCTGGCGCTACATCGAGCGCGAGCAGATCGACCTCCCGAGATCTACTTCGCCCACGAGCGTGAGGTGTTCGCCCGCAGCGGCATGTGGCTCACCGCCGGGCGCGCTGGGGCGGGCCCAGGGAGGCCGAGCCGATCGTCCGCCGGCAGGTCCGCTACCGCACCGTCGGGGACATGTGCTGCACCGGGGCGGTCGATTCGCACCGCGTCCGACATCGCCGCCGTGATCACCGAGATCATGGCCACCCGGATCACCGAACGCGGGGCCACCCGCGCCGACGACCAGCTCGGCGAAGCCGCGATGGAAGACCGCAAGCGCGAGGGCTACTTCTAACATGACCGTTCTCACCGATACTCCCGCCGCCCCGATCGTGCACGGGCTGCTCCGGTTCGCCACCGCCGGCTCCGTCGACGACGGCAAGTCCACCCTGGTCGGGCGGCTGCTGTTCGACTCCAAGTCGGTCCTGTCGGACACCCTGGCCGCCGCCGAGCGGACCAGCACCGCCCGCGGTTCGGACACCGTCGACCTGTCGCTGCTGGTCGACGGCCTGCGCGCGGAACGCGAGCAGGGCATCACGATCGATGTCGCCTACCGGTACTTCGCCACCGACAAGCGCACGTTCATCCTGGCCGACACGCCCGGGCACGTGCAGTACACCCGGAACACCGTGACCGGTGCGTCCACCGCCGATCTGGTGATCATCCTGGTCGACGCCCGCACCGGCGTCGTCGCGCAGACCCGCCGGCACGCCACCGTCGCGGCGCTGCTCGGGGTGCCGGAGATCCTGCTGGCGGTGAACAAGATCGACCTCGTCGACTACGACCGGCCGTGTTCGACCGGATCACCGCCGACTTCGCCGCGTTCACCGCTGGCCTGGGCATCCCGGCGGTCGTCGCGATCCCGATCTCGGCCCTCAACGGCGACAACGTGGTGACCCGCTCCGAGCGGATCTCCTGGTACGACGGCCCCAGCGTGCTGGAGCATCTGGAGACCGTCGAGGTGGCCGACGCGCGGTCGGAGTCGCCGCTGCGCTTCCCGGTGCAGTACGTCATCCGGCCGGGCTCCGACTACGCCGCCGACCCGGACTACCGCGGCTACGCGGGACGGGTCGCGGCCGGGACGGTTCGCGCCGGGCGACGAGATCGTGGTGCTCCCGGACGGCCACCGCACGACGGTGACCGGAGTGGAGACCGCGGACGGGCCGCGTGCGGTGGCGGTCGCCGGTGACTCGGTCACCCTGCTGCTGGCCGACGACATCGACATCGCCCGCGGCAACCTGATCGCCGCGGCCGTGGACGCGCCGACCCCGGTGAACCAGTTCGTCGCCACCCTGACCCAGGTCAACGACAAGGCGTTGCGGCCCGGGATGCGGGTGTTGCTCAAGTACGGCACCACCACCACCCGGGTGCTGATCGGCGCCATCGAGCACCTGCTCGACATCGACACCCTCACCGAGCTCGACGGCGCCGCGTCGCTGCAGCTCAACGACATCGGCCTGGTGCAGTTGCGGACCGCCGATGCGTTGCCGGTGGACCCGTACCAGCCCAGAGGAGCAGTGGGAGCGTTGTTGATCATCGATCCCGCCGACGGCATCACGCTGGCCGTCGGCATGGTGGGGGACCGCCGGGCGGCCATCACCTCGGGTTCGGACATCCGATGTCAGGCGGTCGCCACCGAGAACGACGCCCTGACCCCCGGCCCGTAAGCAGCCGGAACCGGCCCGCCCGGGCCGCCCACTCCTGAGGACTCTGATGACCACCGCACGACGTTCCGCCTTCTTCCCGTCCCGTTCCGCACGGTTGATCGCACTGGCCGTGGGTGCCGTGCTGCTGGTCGCGGGCTGCGGCAGCTCCGACGCCGGCGTGGCGTCCTCGACCGTCGGCAGCAGGGCCGGGTGACACTCCGTTCGGCGCGGAAGCGGCGACGCTGCACCTGGGTTACTTCGGCAACCTGACCCACGCGGCGGCGGTGCTGGGCGTCGCCGACGGCACCTTCGCCCGTGAGTTGGGTGACACCACGTTGGAGACCTCGATCTTCAAGGCCGGTCCGGCCGCCATCGAGGCCCTGACCGGCGGGGCGGTCGACGCCACCTTCATCGGCCCGAACCCGGCGATCAACTCCTACGCCAAGTCGTCCGGTGACACCCTGCGAATCGTCGCCGGCGCCACCGCGAACGGGGCGTCGCTGGTGGTGGCGCCGGGCATCACCACGGTGGCCGACCTCAAGGGCACCACGCTGGCCACCCCCCAGCTCGGCGGCACCCAGGACGTGGCGCTGCGGAAATACCTGCTGGACCACAACCTGCTGGTGGACACCACCGGCGGGGACGACGTCAGCATCGCGAGCCAGGACAACGCCCAGACCCTCGACCTGTTCCGCAACGGCGACGTCCAGGGCGGCTGGCTGCCCGAGCCGTGGGCCTCCCGGCTGATCGTCGAGGCGGGCGCCACGGAGCTGGTCGACGAGCGGTCCCTGTGGGACGACGGCAAGTTCCCGACGACCGTGCTGGCCGTCTCCCGGACCTTCCTGGAGCAGTACCCGGGCACGGTGGCGAAGTTGATCAAGGGTCACCTCGCCGAGCTCGCGGTGATCGAGTCCGACCCGGCGGACGCGCAGGCGCGCCTCAACACCGCCCTGGCCGAGGTGGCCGGCAAGGCACTGGCCGACGGGGTGATCACCCGTGCGTTCGCCCGGATCGTGCCGACCTACGAGCCGCTGGCAAACCACCTCACCGAGCTCGGTGCCGATGCCGTCAAGGCCGGCACCCTCCAGGATGCCCCGGATCTGTCGCAGATCTACGACCTGCGCATTCTCAATCAGCTGCTGGTCGCCGACGGCAAGTCGCCCGTCAGCGCCGGCGGCTTCGGACAGGAGTAGCGAGATGGCGACAGTGACCGAGACCGATGGTGCAGTGACCGCTTCTCCGACGACCGAGGCCGCCCCGGACCGACATGTCGTGATCGACGGGGTGTCCAAGATCTACCGCACCGGCGGCAAGCCCGTGCAGGCGTTGGACAACGTGTCGCTGACGGTGAAGCCGGGCGAGTTCGTGTCGCTGGTCGGTGCGTCGGGCTGCGGCAAGTCGACCCTGCTGAACCTGGTGGCCGGGTTGGACAAGCCGACCGCCGGGACGGTGACCTCGGTATCGCGGCCGGCGCTGATGTTCCAGGAGCCGGCGCTGCTGCCCTGGCTGTCGGCCGGTAAGAACGTGGAACTGGCGCTGAAGTACGCGGGTGTGCCGCGCGCGGAGCTCAAGGGCCGGGCCGACGAACTGCTCGCCACCGTCCGGCTGGGTGGTACCGCCAAGCGTCGGGTGCACGAGCTGTCCGGCGGACAGAAGCAGCGGGTCGCGATGGCCCGGGCGCTGGCCCAGAACTCGCAGGTGCTGCTGATGGACGAGCCGTTCGCAGCGCTGGACGCCATCACCCGGGACGTCCTGCACGACGAGCTGACCCGAATCTGGACGGCCACCGGGCTGACCGTCATCTTCGTGACCCACAACGTCCGGGAGGCCGTCCGGCTGGGGCAGCGGGTCGTGCTGTTCTCCTCCCGGCCGGGCCGGGTGGTCCGGGAGTGGGCGGTCGACATCCAGGGTCACCGCACGATCGAGCACCCGCTGGTCGGGGACCTGGCCTCCGACATCACCGTCAGCCTGCGCGAGGAGATCGCCCGTCATGCCGGAGGCAAGAATGCCTAGCGCGATCGAAACCCGACGCGTCGTCGCCGGCCAGGACTACGAGCCGGCCGACGCGGCGGCGGTCAACGCCGGGTTGGACGCGCTGGAGGAACACACCGAGGTCCGGACCCCGCTGATCCGGCGGTTCAGCCGGTCGGTGCTGCCGCCACTGCTGGCCGTCGGCATCCTGATCGGGCTCTGGCAGTGGGCGTTCGCGATGAAGTTCAAACCGGAGTACGTGCTGCCCTCGCCGGGCACCGTGTTCGCGAGCCTGGGGGACCTGTTCTCTCCGGGCGCGCTGTCGAGGTGGTCTGGACCAGCCTGTCCCGCGGGGTGCTGGGCTTCGCGATGTCGGTCGTCATCGGCACCGTGCTGGGTCTGGCGATCGCCCGAAACCGCTGGCTGCGGGCCAGTGTCGGCCCGCTGTTGACCGGACTGCAGTCGTTGCCGTCGGTGGCCTGGGTGCCGCCGGCGCTGCTCTGGTTCGGGTTGTCCAACACGACCTACTACGCGGTGGTGCTGCTCGGCGCCGTGCCGTCGATGGCCAACGGGCTGATCTCCGGTGCCGACCACGTGCCGCCGCTGTTCAACCGGGTGGGGCAGGTGCTGGGTCTGGGCCGGTGGGGCTACATCCGGCACATCCTGCTGCCGGGCGCGCTGCCCGGGTACCTCGCCGGGCTGCGGCAGGGGTGGGCCTTCGCCTGGCGGTCGCTGATGGCCGCCGAATTGATCGTGACGACGTCCAAGCTTGGTTTCGGCCTCGGTCAGCTGATGGACCAGGGCCGCACCCTGGGCGAGATGGACCTGATGCTGTCCGCGATCATCCTGATCTTCGTGATCGGGGTGGGGATCGAGCTGATGGTCTTCCGGCCGTTGGAGCGCGCCGTCCTGCACTCGCGAGGGCTGCGGCCGGCGGACGGCCGCTGAAAGTGCTGCACGGTCGCTGACGGCACCGCTGGGCGGTCGGCGATGATGGACCGATGTTGCCGCTGGTGGGACTGGCCCACGGATCACGTGACCCGCGGGCCGGCCCGGCCACCGCGGAGCTGCTCGCGGCCGTCGCCGCACTGCGGCCGGGACTGCGCGCGGTGCCGGCCTTCCTCGACCTGGCCGAGCCGGACCTCACGGCCGCGCTGACCGAGCTGGCCGCCCCCGCGGCGGTGGTGGTGCCGCTGCTGTTCACCCAGGCGTTCCACGCGGGGGTCGACACCCCGGAGGCGATCGGCGCAGCGGCCGCCGCCACCGGCACCAAGATCCGTCGGGCGGGCATCCTGGGCATGGGTCCGGCGGTCCTCGCCGCGCTGCAACTGCGCGCCGTGCAGGCAGGTATCGCCGACATCGACGGCATCGTGCTCGCCGCAGTCGGTTCGTCGTCCGCGTCGGCCAATGCCGCGGTCGCGGAACTGGCGGTGCGGTGGTCGGGCGAACGGGCCGGCCCGGTACGGGCGGCGTTCGCCACCGCCGGGCAGCCCAAGGTCCGCGCGGCGTTGGAGTCGGTGGCCGCGCTGGTGGACCCGCCGGCCCGGGTCGGCGTGGTGCCGCTGTTCGCGGCCCCCGGGCTGCTGCTGGACGTGATCGCCCGGCACGCCGCGGCGTTCGACGCGCCGGTCGCCGAGCCGCTCGGGGTGGAGCTCGCGGAGCTGATCCTCGCTCGCTACGACGAGGTCGCCGGGGGGCGGTGACGGGTGTCGCGGCGGTCCGCGCCCAGTGTTGCGGCGCGTCTGCGGGCTGTGCTCGTGCCGAGTGAATGGGCTCGTGCCGATATGCAGCGTCGGCAGGAGCACATTCGGTGGGCAGGAGTCAGGCCGGCGGCAGCCGGGACGCCCGCCACAGGTGCTGCCCGGCGTAGGAGCGATAGGGCGCCCAGCGTGCGCCGTGCGCCGCGAGCTCCCGCGGCGTGTCCGGCAGCCCCAGCCGGGCCGCCCCGGTGCGCAGCGCCAGGTCGCCCGTCAACAACTCGTCCGACTCACCCAGGACCCGCATCGCGATGTACTGCGCGGTCCACGGGCCGATCCCCGGCCGGGTGACGAGCTCCGCGGTCAGCTCGGCGGGGTCACGACCGGGGGTGACGGTCAGTCGGCCGTCGGCGAGATCGCGGGCGGCGTCCACCAGGGTCTGCGCCCGGCGGCGGGGGCCGCCGATCTCGGCGGCGGTGAGCGTGGCCAACTCGGCGGGGGAGACGAACAACCGGGACAGCCCCTCCCGCTGCAGGTGGGCCGGGAGTGCGCTGCCGACCCGGGCGGTGAGCCGACCGGCCGCCGTCCGGGCCGCCGCCACACTCACCTGCTGACCGAGGATGGTCCGCACCAGGATCTCGTCGCCGTCGACCATGCCGGGCACCCGGATGCCCGGGATCGCCGCGACCCGGGCGGTCAGCGCCGGATCGGCGGCGAGCCGGGCATCGATCGCGACCGGGTCGGCGTCGGCGTCCAGCAGCCGTCGGACCAGGTCAAGGGCGGCGCCCGGTGTCGGCCCGGTCGGCCAGGTCCAGGGTGACGGCGACCTCGGCGGATCGGTCGAACTCGAGGCCCATCAGGGCCGGCCCGTGCGGCAGCCGCAGCGTGCGTCGGTAACCGGTGTCGGTGACCACCTCGACCTCGGGGACGGCCCGGATCCGCAGGTACCAGAGCAGCCCGTCGGCGTCGAAGGGCAGCCGCACCCGGACAGTGGTGGCGAAGGTGCTGGCCCCCGGAGCTCATTCGGCAGGCCCGTCCCGGCCGGTCTGGGCGTGGGTCATGTCGCAGATCTTGCCGCAGGTACCCGTCCACGCACCGGTTGCGGCGTCCAGGAGGGCCCGGGTTCCCTAGACTCGACCGACGTGACCCTCACTCTCGGCATCGTCGGCCTGCCCAACGTCGGCAAGTCCACCCTGTTCAACGCGTTGACCAAGGCGGACGTGCTCGCCGCGAACTATCCGTTCGCCACCATCGAGCCCAACGTCGGTATCGTGCCGCTGCCGGACCCGCGGCTGGACAAGCTCGCCGAGGTGTTCTCCTCGCAGAAGATCGTGCCCGCCGTGGTGTCGTTCGTCGACATCGCCGGCATCGTCAAGGGCGCGAGCGAAGGGGCCGGCCTGGGCAACAAGTTCCTGGCCAACATCCGCGAGGCGGACGCGATCTGCCAGGTGGTGCGGGTCTTCGCCGACGACGACGTGGTGCACGTCGACGGCCGGGTCGATCCGCTGGCCGACATCGAGACGATCAACACCGAGTTGATCCTGGCCGACATGCAGACCCTGGAGAAGGCGATCCCGCGGCTGGAGAAGGAAGCCCGGATGCAGAAGGACCGGCGGGCGGTGCTGGAGGTGGCCACTGCCGCGCAGGCGGTCCTGGATTCCGGCCGGACGCTGTTCTCCGCGCAGAAGACGATCGACCTGGCGATGCTGAAGGAGCTGTCGTTGATGACGACGAAGCCCTTCCTGTACGTGTTCAACGCCGACGAGTCGGTGCTCACCGACCAGGCGAAGAAGGCCGAACTGCTGGCCGCGGTCGCCCCGGCGGACGGGGTCTTCCTCGACGCCAAGGTCGAGTACGAACTACTGGAACTCGACGACGAGTCGGCCCTGGAGCTGCTGGAATCGGTCGGGCAGGAGGAGCCGGGACTGCACGCGCTGGCCCGTGCCGGCTTCCACACCCTGGGGTTGCAGACCTACCTGACCGCCGGGCCGAAGGAGTCCCGGGCCTGGACGATCCATCAGGGCTGGACGGCTCCGCAGGCCGCCGGCGTCATCCACTCCGACTTCGAGAAGGGCTTCATCAAGGCCGAGGTGATCGGGTTCGACGACCTGATCGCCGCCGGCTCGGTGGCCGCCGCCCGATCCGCCGGCAAGGCCCGGATCGAGGGCAAGGACTACGTCATGCACGACGGGGACGTGGTCGAGTTCAGGTTCAACGTCTGATCAATGCGCCCAGGCGTAATGTAGGTACATACCTGCAGGAGACGGCATGGCGACTGTGTCAGCGCGAGAGTTCAACCGGGATGTCAGTGCAGCCAAACGCGCTGCCGCAGAAGGCCCGGTGATCATCACCGACAGAGGGCAGCCGGCCTTCGTATTGCTCGCCATCGACGACTACCGCAGGCTTTCCGGGGCCACGTCCGACCTCGTGTCATGGCTGGCGATGGACGACGACGGGATCGACTTCGAGCCTCCGTCGGTCGACCTCACTCTGCGCATCCCGACCCTGTGAATTATCTGCTCGATACCAACGTGGTCAGCGAGTTGCGGAAATCGGCCGCAGCCATCAATCCCCGAGTTCGCGAGTGGGTCACCGCGCACTCCCCGGAAACGCTGTTTGTCAGCGTCATCACCGTGATGGAGCTGGAGATCGGAGTCGCCAGGGTCGAACGCCGAGACCAGCACCAGGGGCAACGGCTACGTGCGTGGCTCGACGAGCGCGTGCTGACCGCCTTTCAAGGACGGGTGCTCGCTGTGGACCTCGAGGTGGCCCAACGGGCTGCACAGATGCACGTGCCCGACCCGAGGCCCGAACGTGACACCTTGATCGCAGCAACCGGATTGGTGCATGCGATGCCAGTGGCCACCCGCAATACCAGGGACTTCCGGGTCGCCGACGTTGTCGTCGTCAACCCGTGGGAGGCGCTGCCCTGACGTCGCGACGCGACGGGACGTGGTGGAGTTCAGTTTCGACGGGCGAATCCGCAGGCCCGCCGTGCGGCCCTGGCTGAGCAGGACCCGGGGTCAGCCGGTCCGTTCGGTCAGCGAAACCGTGATCCCGGCCGGCCCGCGCACATGGGCCATCCGCCAGGTGGTCTCGTACTCACCGACCCCGCCGACCAGCTCGTACCCCTTCCCGGCCAGGCCGTCGACCGCACCCTGAACGTCGTCGACCTCGAAGCAGATGTTGTGCATCCCGACTCGGTTGGCCATCGCATCGAGCGTGCCGGGCACCGGGTCGGGCCGGATGAAGCGGGCGAGCTCGACCCGCGCGGCACCATCGGGCGTCCGCAGCATGACGATCTCGGTCCGCGAATCCGGGATGCCGATGACCGTGTCGATGAAGTCCCCTCCCACGAACGTGCGGCCCTCCACCTCCAGGCCGAGGTCGACGAAGAACGCCGTCGCCGCATCGAGATCAACGACGGTGATCCCGATGTGATCGAACCTCGGGAGCTGTGTCATGTCGGCCGTCCTCCGTGTCAGGTCCCAGGCGAGCTCGCGGACCGAGCCGAGCCCCGGGTCCACGATGACGCACGTCAGGACCGCGGCGCGAGCCCCAGTTCGGTGATGATCTGGTCGGCCTCGTCGGCGGGCCGTCGCCCGAGTTCGATCTCCACCCCGCTCTCGTCGGCGCCCAGCGGTTCCAGGGTGGACAGCTGCGAGTCCAGCAGCGAGCTGGGCATGAAGTGGTCCAAACGGGCGTTCAGCCGGCGTTCCAGCGTGTCCCGGGAACCGTCGAGGTGCACGAACACCACATTCGGGCCCCGCAGCCGGTCCCGGTAGCTTCGCTTCAACGCCGAGCAGGTGATGATGCCGGGACGGCCGGCGTCGGCGTGCTCGGCGATCCAGTGCGCCACCCGATCCAGCCAGGGCCAGCGGTCGGCGTCGGTCAAGGGCTGCCCGGCGGCCATCTTGGCGACGTTGGCCGGCGGGTGCAGGTCGTCGCCCTCCTCCAGGTCCCAGCCGAGCCGGCCGGCGAGAACGCCGGCCACGGTGGACTTCCCGGAGCCCGAGACGCCCATGATGACCAGGACTGGCGGGTGGGTGACGTCGTTGTCGGCCATGTCGCTCCTTGCGGTGTCGGGGTGGTGTCGGGTCAGGCGACGACGAAGATCAGCGACGCGAGCGCGAAGCCCATCACGCCGATGGTGGTCTCCATCACGGTCCAGGTCTTCAGGGTGGTCTTGACGTCCATCCCGAAGAAGCGGCCGACGAGCCAGAACCCGGAATCGTTGACGTGACTCATGCAGACCGAGCCAGCGGCGACGGCGAGCACGACCGCGGCCAACTGAACTCCGTTGAGGCCGGCGGCGGCGACAGCGGGCTCGATCAGCCCAGCGGCGGTGATCAGCGCGACCGTGGCCGAGCCCTGGGCGATCCGCAGGATCAGGGCGATGACGAAGCCCGCGACGATGACCGGCAGTCCGATGCCGTCCAGCACGTCGGCCAGGGCGGCACCGATGCCCGACGAGCGCAGCACAGCGCCGAACATGCCGCCGGCGCCGGTGATCAGGATGACCGAACAGACCGGACCGAGCGCGGAGTCCAGCACCTTCTCCAATGCCGTCTTCTCCAGGCCGCGGGCCTTGCCCAGGACCACTGCCGCCACCAGCACCGCGATCAGCAGTGCGACCGGGGTGGCGCCGAGTGCGCGCAGGGCGACGACCCAGGAGTCCGCGCGGTCGACCCCGCCGGCGGCGGCAGCCATGTCGAGGCCGGTGTTGATGAAGATCAGCAGCAGCGGCAGCAGCAGGACAGCGACCACCGTGCGGAACGCCGGCGGGTTCTGGATCTCGTCACCGTCGTCGACCGAGCCGAGCAGGGCCGGCACCGGGAGTTCCAGCTTCTTGCCGATCCACACGCCGTAGAGGTAGCTCGTCACGTACCAGGTCGGGATGGCGATGAGCACGCCGAGGGCGATGACCAGCCCCACGTTGGCGCCGAGCAGCTCGGAGGCGGCGACCGGACCCGGGTGCGGGGGCACGAAGATGTGCATCACCGAGAACGCGCCGGCCACGGGCAGGCCGTACATCAGCACCCCGCCGCCGAGCCGGCGGGCGACGGAGAACACGATCGGCAGCATGACGACGAGCCCGGCGTCGAAGAAGATCGGGAAACCGAACATCAACGACGCGACACCCAGGGCCAGCGGCGCGCGCTGCTCCCCGAAGCGTCGGATCAGGGTGTCGGCGACGACCTTTGCCCCGCCACTGGTCTCGATGAGTCGACCCAACATCGCACCGAGGCCCACCAGTAGCGCGACCGTTCCGAGCGTGTTGCCGAACCCGGTGGTCAGCACCCCGACGACGGATCCGATCGGGATGCCGGTCGCGATCGCGGTCAGCAGGCTGACCAGGATCAATGCGATGAACGCGTGCAGCCGCAGCGAGATGATCAGGACCAGCAGGAGCGCGATCGCGCTACCGGCGATCAGCAGCAGTGGGGCCGCAGTGAGTGTCTGCGTCCAGTTGTCGGGCAGCATCGAGCCTCCGTCATTGGAGTGTGAGAAGTCGCGGCGCGGAGCGCCGGTCCGTCGACGCGCTGAACCACAGGCCAGCGACTACGACACGAGGAAGTCTGCCCGACACATCGCATCATTACAAGACTTGGGTCAATATTCGTAGTACTTATCGCTGCCACGATGCGTTGTGAGGGTGAAGGACAGGAGCCCTGACGAGGGTGGTGCCGCTGAGCTCGAGCGACCTGACGGCCGGTTCTGCGGCCCCGTCAGTCTCCGGCGCCGACGAATGCACGGGCGAAATCGTGCACGGAGGTGATCGGTACGCCGAAGGTCCGGGAGAGTTCGCTCATGTCCAGCGGTGACTCGTAGCGTTCGAGGGACGCCAGCAGTTCGGCCACGAAATCGGGCAGTCCCGGCACCGATTCGCCCGGCGGTACGGTGCGCACCGCGATCTCCCGGCCGAGCACCCCGGAGAAGACGTCGACGACGTCGCGCCAGGTCACCGGTTCGCCACCGATCGGGAAGACGCGGTTCGCGGCTTCCGGGTGTCCGATGACGGCGACCGCGTAGGCCGCGACGTCGCGCACCGCGACCAGCGAGTGACGCATCCTGCCCTCGCCGACGAGCGTCACCGCGTGACCGTCGAGCGCGGGCCCGATGATGAACGGGAACCAGACGTCCATGAACGCGTCGGGTTGCAGGATCGTCCATGTGAGTCCGCTGTCGCGCAGCGCCTGCTCGGTCTCGCCCTTCGCGCGGATGAGCGGGACGACGTGGTCCTGGCTCGCTCCGAGCACCGACACGAACACGAAATGGCCGACGCCCGCCGCCGTCGCAGCGTCGATCAGATGGTGGTTGCCCACCCGGTCCACCGACTCGATGGTGTCCTCGGCCCGACGCGGGGCCACCGCGTTCGCGGTGGTCACCACGACATCGACGCCGTCGCACGCCGTCCGTAGGGAATCCGGATCTCTGAGATCACCGGCCGCGGTCTCGGCGCGGGCATCGTCGAACGTCGAGCCGTCGCGGACGAGCACCCGCACGGGTCTGCCGCTGTCGAGCAGCGCTCGCGCGATGCTGCCGCCGAGCCGCCCGGTTCCACCGACGACGAGGATCATGACGAGTCCTTTCCGACCACGACTCGCCGGGTGTGCGCGTCGACGTCCCCACTGCTGGATTCGGCGGGCTCGAGAAAGAAGCGCGCGGAGGTGACCAGGTCGTTCGTGATCGCGAAGATGACGACGCCACGCATCACGAACCGCCCGCCGTCCTCGATGCGTGTGCCGGACATGTCCCATTCCGTCCAGACCTGGTCGTCGCTGCTGACGTGGCGCAGGACAGTCGCCTTGATGTCGGGCACGCCGGCGAAGATCTGCGCCCAGTTCGTGCGGACCTGGCTGTTCCCGGTGAAGCTGCGCTGCGGGTGCACCGGCGTCTCGTTGCGGTAGTCGGCGGCGAAGCACGCGACCAGGCCGTCGAGATCGTGCCGATTGACGGCGTCTACCAGCCGGTCCACCACGGGGCTCATCGCGGCCTCCTACTTTCCAATACAGTATCATGTACCGAAATGACGACACCGGTCAAGACCTCCCGCCGCTATGACTCCACCGGCCGTCGGGCACGCGCGCAGAGCACCCGCACGGCCGTGCTCGACGCCGCCGAACGGCAGTTCCTCGGCGCGGGTTACGGCGAGGCGACCATCTCCTCGATCGCCCGGGAGGCCGCGGTCTCCGTCGAGACCATCTACAAGGCGTTCGGCAGCAAGCCTGGGCTGGTGCGGGGGATCTATCAGCGTGGGCTGGAGGGGCGGGGGGAGTCGAGCGCCTACGTGCGGTCGGACGAGATGCGCGTCCGGGCGGGCGACCCCGCCACGATCATGCGCGAGTGGGGACGCCTCACCGCGGAGGTCGCCTCGGTCGTGAGCCCGATCCGGCTGCTGATGCGGCACCTGGCACTGACGGACGGCGAGATCGCGGCGGTGCTGGCGAAAGCCGAGGCCGAGCGACTCGCGAGAATGCGTCATCATGCCCGGTTCCTCGGCGAGCAGGGTCACCTGCGTGCAGGCGTGACCGTGTCCGAAGCGACCGACGTCCTGTGGGTCTGCAGCTCACTGGAGTTCTACGAGCTGCTGGTGATCCGGCGCGGCTGGTCGGGCGCCCGATTCGCGCGCTACGTCGGCGACTTCATGACCACCGCGTTGCTGTAGGCGGTCACGGCCCGTCGGTCACGTTCGGAACGATTCGGGAACGTCGGCTGAGCAGGCTGGGCGGAACGGCCCGACGACCGGACCGACAAAGGAGGAATCATGCGTGCCCTCACCCGCACGAACGTTCCGGTGGTGATCGAAGGCGGCGGCGTCGAGCTCAAGTTGGCGGAGATCGGCGGCGGCATGACGGCGTCCTTCGTCAAACTCCCGGCCGGCGCCGACCTCGGCCCCATGCTCGTCGGTCTCACCGGCGACTCCTGCCAGTGCCCGCACTGGGGGTACATCCTGGGCGGGCGCATGCTGATGCGCACCACCGACGGCGAGGAAATCTACGAGGCTGGCCAGGCCGTGTACTGGGCGCCCGGGCATGTGCCGGTGGCCATCGAGGACACCGACTACGTCGACTTCTCGCCGACGGCCGAGTTCATGCCGGTCATCGACCACGTCAGGGCCGGATCGGCCTAGGCGCGGCGACAGGCCGGGGCTCCTGTGCCCCGGCCTGCGCACCGCGATGCGAGCCGCCCGCCTGGGTATAGCTGCGGCTGACCGACGGACCGTCGGTGATCAGGGTCCGCCCCTGGGATCTGCCGGATCGAAAGGGACATCGATGTCCTACAACACCCCCCAGGAGACAGCGCAGATCGCGATCGCGGCGGGTGTCACCAAAGCAGCGCTCAGCCCGGGGAAGGCGCTCGCCGGGGGTTTCATGGCCGGGGCCTACATCGCCTTCGGCGGACTGCTGGCGATCGTGGTCTCCGCCGGCATGGACCCCGATCAGTGGGGTGGGCTGATCACCCTGGTCACGGGGCTGGCCTTCAGCCTGGGGCTGGTCCTGGTGATGGTCGCCGGTGCCGAGCTGCTCACCGGCAACATGATGTTGCTGCCGATGGCGGTGCTGGACCGCAAGCTCACGCTGCGCCCGATGCTGCTGAACTGGCTGTGGGTGGCGATCGGCAACCTGGTGGGGTCGGTCTGCGTGGCGTTCTTCCTGGCCGATCGAACCGGTGTGATCGCCGAGGACGGCTCCCCGGGCGCGATGGCCAACTTCGTTCGGCTCACCGCCATCACCATGAGCAAGGCGGTCAACGAGACGCACGGCGAGCAGTTCCTGCGGGCCATCGGCTGCAACTGGCTGGTCTGCCTCGGCGTCTGGCTGGCACTGTCGGCCACCGACGTCACCGGCAAGATCCTGGCCATTCTCTTCCCGATCACGGCATTCGTGGCGCTGGGCTTCGACCACGTGGTGGCCAACATGTTCTTCCTGCCGGCAGGGATGATGCTGCACACCGGCGGCGTGACCTGGGCGAACATGAGCCTGAATCTGATAGTGGCGTTCCTGGGCAACGTGGTCGGCGGTGGGGTGTTCGTCGGCGCCGCCTACTGGTACCGCTACGTCCGGGTGAGCCCCGAGACGCGCGTCTCCACCCTGCGGTGACCTCGGTCAGCGCCCCGCGAAGAACGACACCGCCTCGTCGATCGCGAGGTCGGTGAGTGCCGGGTCGTGCCGCGGCCCGATGTCGCGCATGAACGCGTGCTCTCCACCTGCGTAGACGTGCAGTTCGAGGCCGGTGTGGCCCGCGGCGTACAGCGCGGAGACGATCTGCAAGCGGGCGTCGGCCGGCACGTGCGGGTCGTCGGAGCCGAAGACGATCAGCAGTCGGCCCTGGATCTCGGCGGCCCTGGCGAGCGATCCCGCATCGGCGTCGGCGCCGAGGGCGCCGTTGTGCACGCCCGTGGGGTAGAAGCAGACCGTCGCGGCGATCCTTGGGTCCAGCGCCGCCCGGAATGCCAGATGGCCGCCGATGCAGAAGCCGGTGGCGTAGAGCGCAGTGAGGTCGTCGCGCCGTTCGAGGAAGTCCAGCACCGCAATTCGGTCGGCGTCGAACTGCGCGATCGTGGTGGCCGTGGCGCCCGCCATGCCGGCCTGCTTGCCGGCATCGTCGAATTCCAACACCACCCCGGCCAGCTCGCCGTGCGGGTAGATCTCCGGCACGCACACCACGAAACCGCGGGCCGCCAGCCGGCGGGCGGTCCGCAACGTCGACTCGGTGAGCTGGAAGATGTCGGTGTAGAGCACCAACCCCGGCCACCGGGCAGCCACCGACGACGTCACCGGGGTGATCAACACCGCCCGGATCGCGCCGTCCGGCGCCGGGATCGCGACCTCGACCTCGTTCAGCTTCACGAGCCGGGAGCCTAACCGAGCCGGTGCCCGGGGGATCGGACCCTGCCGGGTCACCGGATGTCGGGCACCGGTGGCGGCTCGGTCAGGGCTGCGCGCAGCAGCGCCTGGGCCGACCATGACATCAGTGCGACGGCCTGCGTCCCGAGTCAGGTGGGCGACGTCGGTCTGCCAGACCAGCGCCTCGATGCCGATGGTGCTCCGGATCGCCAGCACGAGCTGATGGATCTGGCCCCGGTAGACTCGCCGTGCAGCGGGGCCAGCGCCTCCTCGATCCAGCCGATCGCCCTGCCCTGCCGCAGCGGCAACGCAGCCCGGTCGGTCGCGTCCTCGGTCAGCGACAGCCGCAGCATGGTGCGTTGCTGGGCCTCGGTTCGAACGATCAGTTCGGTGAACGCGGCGACGACCTGGGCGAGTCGGTGCGCCGGCTCCGCGCGGCGGGTCGGCGGTCAGCATCGACGTCGCGCCGGTCTCCGGATGTGCGGCCGCCAGCAGCGCGTGCTGGTTCGCGAAATAGCGGTAGCCCGCGGCCCGGGACACCCCGGCGGCGGCCGCAGCCTGTTCGATGGTCGGCGTCACGCCCGCGGCGACCAGGTCCCGAGCGGCGACCACCAGAGCATCCCGGGTGCGCTGCTTCTGCCGGGTCCGGCCGTTTGGCTTCGTAGGGGGTTGACACCCCGATGACGGTACTGCACTCTCATCATGAGACACCGGTCTCACGAAGGAGGATTGCCATGAGTGTCGTCGAAGCCACCACCACCCGCAACGCGACCGCCCCGCTCATCCGTGGTGCGGCCGACGGGCCCCGTCGATGGTTCTACGGCGGCGGAGTACACACCTGGAAGGCCACCGCCGAGGAGACCGGCGGCGCATTCCTGCTGTTCGAGGACCAGATGGACGGCGGCAAGGCCACGCCGCTGCACATCCATCCGGAGTCCGACGAGACGATGATCGTGCTCGACGGGTCGATCCTGATGCACATGGACGGCACCGATCACCGCATCGAGGCCGGGGGCGTCGCGGTGGCCCCGCGGGGGGTGCCGCACGCGTTCCTCGTCCTCTCCGAGACTCGCCCGCCTGCTGTGTCTGCACACGCCCGGCTGCTGTCAGGCGTTCTACTGGGGCGCGAGTGAACCGATCGATGGGGACACGCCCCGTCGAGCGGCGGGTGGACTTCGCCCGGGTGCAGGCCTCGGCCGCCGCCAACGGGGGCATCGTGCTTCTCGGGCCGCCGCCCTTCCGGCCCGAATGACCTGCCGCCGCGGCGAACGGCCGGTCCCGTTCTCCCCGAGGGCCTACAGCGCGTCGAACGCCGCCGCGTACCGGAACGGCCCGGCCATCTCGGGAGTCCAGCCGGTGAGGGTGCGGACCTGGAAGTAGTCGCCCCAGCCGGGATCCGGTGAGTCCACGCCGATCGTGGACGCCGCGACGAACCCGAAACGACCGTAGAACGCCGGCTCGCCGAGCAGTGCGACCAGCGGTTCGCCGAGGGCCTCGGCCGCCCCGAGCACGGTGTGCATCAACGCGGCCCCGATCCCGCGGCCCTGCCGGCCGGGGGACACCCCGATCGGTCCGAGGCCGACTGCCGGGTGGTCGCCGACGGCGCCCCGACTGCACAGCACGTGCCCGACCACCTCGCCGTCGAGTTCGGCCACGATCGACAACTCCTCGATCACCGCCCCGTCCGCCCGCAGCTGATCCATCAACGCAGCCTCGACGACCACGCCCTCCGCACCCGCCTCGAACGCCAACCGGTGCACCACACGCACCGCGTCATGGTCGGCGGGCATCTCGCGTCGCAGCAGCATGGGAGCAGTATCGCGCGGCGGCACCCAACCCGCCTCGGCGCACCCGCGCAGGAAGTCAGGGCGGGAGGGTCAGTGCGGCTGGTTCAGTGGGGGTTCAGCGCTGCACGGACCGGCGGCGTGGTCGGCGCGTCCACAGTTCGACGACCCGGCCGGGTAGCGACCGGACGTCGATGCCGTACTGCCGGCAGAAGTACCACGCCAGCGCCACCAGCCCGCCGATGCTGAGCACCGTCCGGACCGCGATGGCCCACCCCCCGCCCTCGAACGCCCGCGGGGTGTCCAGGGTGTCGGAGACACTGACCCAGGCGAAGAACACCGAGGCCGCGGCCAGCGCGTAGGTCTGCACACCCTGCCGGACCCCGGCGATCGCGAACAGCACGATCACCCAGGCCGCGTACCAGGGGTGGATGAACGGGGACAACAACACAGCAGCGGCGAAGGCGATCGCCAGTCGCAGCAGCGGGTCGATCCGCTTCATCGACACCATCACCCACGCGACGATGGCGGCCATCACCGCCAGGGCCGTCGCCTTCACCACGGACTTGACCAGATCGCCGTCGAGCCCGACCAGCCGAACCAGCCAGCCCGACAACGACGACAGCCAGTTCACCGGGGCGTACCAGTGGCTCACCGAACCGGGCGTCGCGAGCGCTCCGACCCAGCCGAAACCCACGTCGATGGCCAACCCGATGACGCCGAGCACCGCGACCGCGATCCCGGCGCTGATCACCCAGTACCGCACGGTGCTCCGCAGCGTCCGCGCCGGCCCGGCCCACAGGATGCCGATCACCGGCAGGCCGATGATCGCGATCGGCTTGACCCCGATGGCGAGGGTCATCAGCACCACGGCAAGGACCGGGTGCCGGACCAGGGCGTAGTACACGGCGGCGACCATCAGCGCGAGCATCAGTGCGTCGTTGTGACCACCGACCACGAAGTTGAACATCGTCACCGGGGAGGCGGCGACGATCCACAGCACCGTGACCCGGTCCATCCCGCGGACGACGGCGATGCGGTAGGCGTAGAACGACATGGCGGCGACCGCCAGCACGGCCAGCAGCCGGAAGATCGCGACCGCCACCACCGGTGACTGGCCTGCGGAGCCCACGACCATCTTCTCCACGAACAGGAACACCGGCCCGTACGGGGTGCGCGTGTTGGCCCACCGCGGATCGACACCGATGGCGTACCAGCCACTCTCGGCGGCAATCCCCTGCAGGTAGGGGTTGATGTGGTTGAGCAGCAGCCGGCCCTGGCCGACGTAGGCGAACAGGTCGCGGGAGTACAGCGGCACCGACGCCACCAGCGGTACCGCCCAGGCGACCGCGGCGGTGGTGACGGTCCGGACGCCGGCCGTTCCGGCGGCGCGGGCCACCGCCCCGACCCGCAGCCACGCCGCGATCAGCAGCAGCCCGCCCAGCACGACCACGAACGAGGCCCAGTTCTGCCGGTCGTCGGTGGCTCGCGGCCAGTCGATGATGGGCCATTCCCGCACGGTGGAGCCGGGGCCGATCCAGCCCACCGAGGTGGATCCGGCGACGATCATCAACGTGGCGATGACGCCGACCGCGATCGCGGGCGTGCCCGATCTCGTCCCCACCCGCGTGACCATGGCAGCCATCATCCCAGCCGTACCGCCGTTCGTCGGTCGACACGACCGGTATCGGCCTGCGTCTAGACTCGGCCGCGACACGGGAGTCCGGTGCGCCGGGCTGAGAGAGTGACACGAAGTCACTGACCGTCGAACCTGATCCGGATCATGCCGGCGCAGGGACGTCCTCTCCGATCAGTTCACCCGTGCTGCCGACCTGCGTCGATCGGAGCACACATGCCCACCCCGAAGCGTCACCTGACCGGCTCCACCACCCGGGTCGCCGGCCTGCTGGCGATCGCCGTCATGCTGGCCGCCTGCGGGTCCGGCACCTCCACCGGCGTCAGCACGGTCAGCACCTCCGCCGACAGCAGCGCTGCGGTCACCGGCACCAGCGACGCGAACTCCGCCGGTGGCGGGGCCGTCACGCTGGTCACCCATGACAGCTTCAACGTCGACCCCGACGTGCTGTCGGCGTTCCAGGCGAAGTCCGGTGTCACCGTGACCCTGCTCAGCGAACAGGCGCTGGCCAACCAGCTCATCCTGACCAAGGACAACCCGCTCGGGGACGTCGCCTACGGCATCGACAACACTTTCGCCTCCCGCGCCGTCGATGCCGGCGTCTTCGCTCCGTACGCGTCGCCGCTGGCCGATCAGGGCGCCGCCGACCACGCGTTCGACGCTGCGTCCAGCCTGACCGCGGTGGACTTCGGTGACGTCTGCGTCAACGTGGACCACACCTGGTTCACCGACAAGGGGATCGCCGAGCCGACGACCTTCGACGATCTGCTGAAGCCCGAGTACAAGGACCTGCTGGTGGTGGAGTCGCCGGTGACCAGCAGCACCGGTCTCGCCTTCCTGCTCGGCACCGTCGGGCACGCGGGCCAGGACGGCTGGCAGCAGTACTGGACCGACCTCAAGGCCAACGGGGTCAAGGTCGTCTCGGACTGGAACAGCGCCTACTACGTCGATTTCTCCGGCTCCGACGGCAAGGGCGACCGGCCGCTGGCGGTGTCCTACGCCTCGTCGCCGCCGTCCGAGGTCAAGGACGGGATGACCACCGCCCCCACCGGAACCCTGCTCGACACCTGCTTCCGGCAGACCGAGTACGTCGGCGTGCTCGCCGGGGCGAAGAACCCGACCGGCGCGCAGCAGGTCGTGGACTGGATGCTGTCCCCGGAATTCCAGGCCGGGCTGCCGGAGAGCATGTACGTCTACCCCGTCGCCACGGCAGCCGCCCTGCCCGCCGATTGGGCCAAGTACGCCCAGGTCGCCGCCGACCCGGTGACCGTCGACCCGGCGGCCATCGCGCAGAACCGGGACGCCTGGTTGCAGAGCTGGTCCGACCTGATCGAGGGCTGACCGATTCGCCGGATCCGTCGATGACGCTGCTGCGTCCGGCACCACCGCTGGTCCGCCCGCCCCGGGTGGACCAGCGGCGCGACCTCTCGGCCGCCCGGGGCCGGCGGGCCGGCCTGGTGCTGGCCGGGCTGCTGCCGCTGCTGGCCTTCGCGGTCTTCTTCTTCTATCCGGTGCTGTCCCTGGTGGGGCGGGGGTTCTGGGGCACGTCCGGACCGGACCTGAGCGGGTTCGCCGAGGTACTGGGTCGGCCGAGGTTCCGGCGGATCCTGTGGTTCACCGTGTGGCAGGCGGCCGCCTCGGCGGGGCTCGCCGTCGTCCTCGGGCTGCCCGGGGCATACCTGCTCTACCGTTGCCGGTTCCGCGGCCGGCGGGGGGTGCGGGCACTGATCACGGTGCCGTTCGTGCTGCCGACGGTCGTCGTCGGGCTCGCGTTCCGCAGCCTGGTCGCCGACGGCGGCCCGCTCGGCGGGTGGGGCCTGGACGGCAGCGTGTGGACCATCCTGCTCGCGCACGTCTTCCTCAATTACGCAGTGGTGGTCCGCACGGTCGGAGCCACCTGGGCCCAGCTCGATCGACGTCCGGAGGATGCCGCGAGGTCACTCGGGGCCGGTCCGGTGCGGACCTTCGTCACGATCACCCTGCCCGCGCTGGGCCCGTCGATCGCCGCCGCTGCGGTACTCGTCTTCCTGTTCTGTGCCGCAAGTTTCGGCATCATCCAGATCCTGGGCAACGCGACCTACTCGACGCTGGAGACCGAGATCTACCGGCAGACCACCGACATCTTGGACCTGCGCACTGCAGCAGTGCTGTCGGTGCTGCAGATCGTGCTGATCACCGTCGTGCTGGTGATCGCGGGTCGGGTGCGTCGGCGGACCGAGTCGACCCAACGCTTCCGGTCGCCTGCGGAAACGCAACGATCGCTGCAGACCGGGGACCTGCCCGCACTGGCGGTCACCGCCCTGGTCGGCGTGCTGCTGGTGGCTCCCGTCCTCACGTTGGTCGTTCGATCGCTGCGGACCCCCGACGGCTGGGGATGGGGCAACTACGCGGCGCTGGCCGGTAGCGGCAACGGCCGGTTGTTGCTGGTCACCGGGTGGCAGGCGCTGGGGAACTCGCTGCGGGCGGCGGCGCTGGCGACGCTGTTGGCGGTGTCGGTGGGGGTGCTGCTGTCGGTGGTGTTGGCCCGCAAGCCGCGGGAGAGGCTGCCGCGGCGGATCGTCGCCCTGATGGACGCCACCTTCATGCTGCCGCTCGGGGTCAGCGCCGTCACCGTCGGTTTCGGTTTTCTGATCGCACTCGACGAGCCGCCGCTGGACCTGCGGACCTCGCCGTGGCTGGTCCCGATCGCGCAGGCGCTGGTGGCCACCCCGCTGGTGGTGCGGCTGATCCTGCCCGCCCTGCGGGGGGCCGACGACCGGCTCCGGCAGGCTGCCGCGGTACTCGGTGCCGGGCCGGTACGGGTGTGGTGGACCGTGGATCTGCCGATCATGGGGCGGGCGCTGACCGGGGCGGCGGCGTTCGCCTTCGCCATCGCGCTGGGCGAGTTCGGTGCCACCAGCTTCCTGGCCCGGCCGGAGTCGGCCACGCTGCCGGTGGTGATCGGGCGGCTGATCACCCGGCCCGGCGCGGGGAACGCGGGGATGGCATTCGCCGGCGGGGTCGTGCTGGCGTTGATCTGTGCCGGTTCGGTACTGGCCGTCGACCGCCTGGGCGGCCGCGACTCCGAGCTGGGGGTGTTCGCGTGAATGCCTCCCTGCAGGTGCACGACGCCACCGTCCGCTACGGCGCCGTCACCGCCGTCGACGGGGTGTCCCTGGAGGTCGACGCCGACCGGACGCTGGCCCTGCTGGGCCCGTCCGGTTGCGGGAAGTCCACCCTGTTGCGAGCGATCGCCGGGCTCGAGCCGCTCACCGGCGGGCGGATCACGATGGACGGCACCGACCTCGCGACGGTGCCGGTGTTCCGCCGGCAGTTCGGCCTGATGTTCCAGGACGGTGTGCTGTTCGGACACCGTACGGTCGCCGGCAACATCGGGTACGGGCTCCGGATGGCGGGCGCCCGGCGGTCCGCGATCCGCCACCGGGTGGCTGAACTTCTGGATCTGGTCGGCCTGGCCGGCTACGGCGACCGGCGGGTCGGCACGCTGTCCGGCGGGCAGGCCCAGCGCGTCGCACTGGCCCGGGCGCTGGCCCCGCACCCCCGGCTGCTGCTGCTGGACGAGCCGCTCGCGGCGCTGGACACGGCTTTGCGCAGCCAGTTACTGGTCGACCTGCGCCGGATCCTGCAGGCCACCGGCACCCCTACCGTGTTCGTCACCCACGACCAGGACGAGGCCTTCGCGATCGCGGACCGGGTCGCGGTGATGCGGGACGGCGTCATCCGGCAGCAGGGCACCCCCCGGGAGGTGTGGGACCGCCCGGCCGACTGCTGGCTGGCGCGATTCGTCGGGTACTCCACCGTGCTGCAGGGCGGTGCGGCCGGCCGCGCGGCGGCCCTGCTGGCCCGGCCCGGCCCGGTCGGCGCGGCCATCGCGCTGCGGCCCACCGCACTCGTTGCGGACCCCGCCGGAGCGCTCATCGGCACCGTCGTCGGTGCCGTGCCCGGCCCGGAGTCGACCCGACTCGAGGTCGACCTCGCCGGGTGGGGGCGGGTGCACGCCGTCGCCGGGCCCGGCTCGGAGGTGTCCGGGACAGTGCGGTTGCGGTTCGATCCCGCCGGGGCCGCGGTGCTTCCCGCGCCTGCGAACCGGGCCTGACCCGGGCCTGACCCGGGCCTGAACCGGGACCGAGCAGGGGGGTGGTGGGGCTGCGGGTGCCTTCCTGCCCACCGAACCGGTTCGTGCCGACGCTGCTGCGTGGGCAGGAGCCGATTCGTTCGGCAGGACACGTGCTCGCACCCGCCGGGACGTGCCCCGCCCCGCCGGGACGTGCCTCGCACCCGCCGGTGCGGCGGTCCGTGGCATCCTGCTCCTCGTGACCTGGCAGGCGATTCCCCTCCGTGCGGCGACCGTGATCGACCGGCCCGCGGCGGAGGTCCGCCGGCAGCTGCTCGAGGTGGACGGGTGGCGCCGGTGCGCGACCGCCCTCGGGTATCGGCTGACCCTGACCGACGTCCCCGCCACCCCGGCTGCCGGACTGCCGGCCGCAGGCGGGCCTGCCACCCCGCAGCGGGTCGACCTGTGGACCGCCGGCCGACGGGTCCGCATCGACCGGATCGGGGCCCGGCAGCGGCCGGTCGCACGGCATCGCGCCCGCGTCGACCTCGACGACGACGGCGTGCCGGTGTTCACGGTGACCACCGGCCCGGCCCGGGGGGGTCGGTTGGCGCTCACCACCCAGGAGACCGGGGCCGGCGTCCTGCTCACCGCGGAGTTCGCCAACCCGGACCCCGGGTCCGGGCCGGCGGACCGGTGGCGGCGGCTCCGGCAGTCCCGGTATCGCCGCGGCGTCGTCGACGCGCTGCGGATGCTTGCCGGCATGGCGGTCCTGGCCGCGCACCAGACCCGCGTCGTGGTGGCCGCAGCACTGATCCGGGACGGCGCGGTGCTCGCCGCGAGGCGCAGCTACCCACCCGCGGTCGCGGGTCAGTGGGAGTTCCCCGGTGGCAAGGTGGCGCCGGGGGAGACGGACGCCGAGGCGTTGGGTCGGGAGCTGACCGAGGAGCTCGGGGTGGACGCGACCGTGCTCGGCGGGCAGGTCGGACCGGACATCGGTCTCGACGTCGAACTGGTGCTGCGGTTGTATGCCGTGACCGCTGTGGGGGAGCCGGTCATCGCCGGATCGCACGACGCCCTCCGGTGGGTGTCGGCGGCCGACCTCGATGATCTCGGCTGGATCGACGCCGACCGGCGGCTGCTTCCGGCGCTGCGGCTGTTGCTCTGACGTCTCCGCCTGCCAGGCGGCGATAACTGCACCGGATGCCCAAAAGGACAATGCGTCCCATTCGTCCGGAAGGGTGGGAAACACTTACTCGGTGTCATCTTGCCGTAGTCCGCGTTATGTGCTCGTAACTCTCCGGTGTCAGGATCGGGAGTAGCTGTGAATCACAGCCGGGCCGCCGGCCCGACAATTGAAAGGGCGGACCGCTCATGAATTTCCTCAGCACCCCTCACGTGCGAGCCGCCATGATCGCCACCGTGGCGGTCGGATCGCTGGTCCTGACGGCGTGCGGTGGGTCGGATACGGGTGCCGGCTCCAGCACCTCTGCGGCCACCACGTCCACCACCTCCAGCACCTCCAGCCCCGGTGTCCCGGAACTCGAGGCGGCCAAGACCGGTCTGGTCGCAGGCGGGCACGCTGACCGTGTGCACCTCGCTGCCCTACGCGCCGTTCGAGTACTCCGACCTCGACGGCAACATCGTCGGGTTCGACATGGACCTGATGAACCTGGTCGCCGCCGAACTGGGGGCTGAACGCAAAGTGATCGACACCGACTTCACCGGCATCCAGTCCGGTCAGGCAATGGGCTCCGGAACGTGTGACATCGCCTCCGCCGCGATGACGATCACCCCGGAGCGGCAGGCCGCAATCACCTTCTCCGACCCGTACTACGCCGCCACCCAGGCGCTGCTGGTGCCCGCGGACAGTGCAATCGCCGATCTGAGCGGGTTGTCCGGGAAGAAGCTGGCCGCCCAGTCCGGCACCACCGGCAAGATCTACGCCGACGCCAACGCCAAGGAATTCGGCTACACCGTCGTCGAGTTCAGCAACATCACCGAGGTCGAGGCCGCCGTCCAGACCGGCTCCGCCGCTGCCGGCATCCACGACGACGGGCCGCTGTTCGACTACGTGAAGACCAACACCTCGTTCAAGGTGGCCACCACCTTCGCCACTGGCGAGCAGTACGGCTTCGGCATGAAGAAGGGCAACGCCGACCTGGCCGCGGTGGTCAATTCGGTGCTGAAGAAGGCTGTCGACGACGGCACCTACGACTCCATCAAGGCCACGTGGTTCCCGGTCGGCTGATCCGACCGCCTTCCGTCACTCGCCCGGTCGCGCACCGGGCACCGCACTGACGACGGGTGGGACCGGTCGCAACCCGTGGCCGGTCCCACCCGTCGTGGCACGCCCTGTCGATGAGCTCACTACGTCCCCGGGAGTTGCATTGTGACCACCACGGAAATACCGGTGCGCAAGGGCATGACGCGAAAGCGACGCACACTGCTGATCCGGACGCTCCAGATCGCCGCCCTCATCGCCGTCATCGTGGTGCTGGGTGTCGTCGGTGAGTGGGGCGCCTTCGCCAAGAGTTTCTTCAACACCGAGACCATCGGCAAGATCATCGGCCGCACCTTCACGACCGGCCTGAAGAACACCATCATCTACACGCTGTCGGCCTTCGCGGTCGGACTGAGCCTGGGCCTGGTCATCGCCCTGATGCGGCTCTCCGAGGTCGGGCTCTACCGCTGGCTCGGGACCATCTACGTCGAGATCTTCCGCGGCCTGCCCGCGCTGCTGGTGCTGTTCCTGGTCACCTTCGGCTTCCCGCTGGTGTTCCCCAACGTCGGCTTCCTGCAGAACTTCTACGTGCGGGTGGCGATCGGCCTCGGGTCGGTGGCGGCGGCCTACATCGCCGAGACGATCCGGGCCGGCATCCAGGCGGTCCCGAAGGGTCAGATGGAGGCCGCCCGCACGCTCGGCATGAACACCGGCACGGCGATGCGCAAGATCGTCCTGCCGCAGGCCTTCCGGGTGATCATCCCGCCGCTGACGAACGAGATCATCCTGCTCGTCAAGGACTCGTCGCTGGTCTTCGCCCTCGGGGTGACCACCGCGCAGTACGAGCTGACCAAGCTCGGTCAGTCCTACGCCACGGGCGCCATCCCGGGAATCCCGGCCGGGCCGACCAGCCTCGCGCTGGGTGGCCTGTTCTACCTGGTCATCACGCTGCCGCTGTCCCAGGCGGTCCGGCGGCTGGAACTCAAGCAACAGAAGCGGAGGTAGTGATGACCCAGACCACACAACCCGGTGGCGTCGGCGCGATCTCCATCCACGGCCTGGTCAAGAGTTTCGGTCCGATCGAGGTCCTCAAGGACATCAACCTGGAGATCAATCCGGGCGAGGTGGTCTGCGTGATCGGACCGTCCGGCTCCGGCAAGTCGACCCTGCTGCGCTGCACCAACCTGCTGGAGACGCCCACCGGCGGCACGATCCGGGTCAACGGGCACGAGGTGACCGACCCGGAGTGTGACCTGGACCTGGTCCGACGCTCGATCGGGATGGTGTTCCAGCAGTTCAACCTGTTTCCGCACCTGTCGGTGCTGCAGAACCTCACGGTCGGCCAGACCCAGGTGCTCAAGCGCAGCAAGGCCGAGGCCGAGAAGGTCGCGCGGAGCAATCTGGAGCGGGTCGGGATGGCACACAAGGAGTCCGCGTACCCGTCGCAGCTTTCCGGCGGGCAGCAGCAGCGGGTCGCGATCGCCCGGTCGCTGTCGATGACGCCGGACCTGATGCTGTTCGACGAGCCGACCTCGGCCCTGGATCCGGAACTGGTCGGCGAGGTGCTCGCGGTGATGAAGACGCTGGCCAAGGAGGGCATGACGATGATGGTCGTCACGCACGAGATGGCGTTCGCCCGGGACGTCGCGGACCGGGTGATCTTCATGGACGGCGGGTTCATCGTCGAGGAGGGTCACCCGGCCGACGTCATCGGCAACCCGCAGCACGAGCGCACCAAGGAGTTCCTGGACCGGGTCCTCAATCCGACGCAGGTCGGTGCGGCGACGGAGTTCCCGGCCCCGCCGGCGAAGGTCGAGGCACCCGGGTCACTGATGGATCCGCTGCGGCCGATCTGACGGTCGCACCTCGGGACGGACCGAACCGGCGCCAGGGACCCCGCTCAGCGGGTGCCCTGGCGTCGGTCTTCGTGATCGGGTCGGCTCAGTGCGGGTCGGGGGTCGAACGCTCCAGGTCGGCCAGCTCCTCCTCGGGGCGCGGCGGGATGTTCTCGTCGTCCTCCAGGATGCGCAGCGGAGCGTCGGCGAAGTCGGGATCAGGGTGCTCGGTCATGTCGCTCATTCTGCGGGATCCGGTCCCGGCCCACCTGGCCCGCGGACCGGGGGAGCCCGGCGTCACACCGTCGACGGCCGCAGCGCGCGCCCCAGCCGGTAGGCTGGGAAGGCTGCGCTGATCGGCTCGATGCCGGCTGGATGTGGCTGAACTGCGGAAATCGGGTCCACCAGGACCTGCGCCACCCGCGTTCACGTGCCGTGGAGCGACCCTCGTGGTCGGCCGCGACCCGCCCGCGCCATCCGCACCGTCGTTCGCATCGCCGACCGATCCGCATGTCCCCGAGCCCTTTGGAGTACAACCGCGTGACCCGCCAGACCCGTAACGATCTCCGTAACGTCGCCATCGTCGCCCACGTCGACCATGGCAAGACGACGCTCGTCGACGCCATGCTGTGGCAGTCCGGCGCCTTCCGCGAGGGCTCCGCGCACACCGACCGGGTGATGGACTCCAACGACCTGGAGCGCGAGAAGGGCATCACCATCCTGGCCAAGAACACCGCCGTCCGGCGGGGTGACATGGTCATCAACATCGTCGACACCCCCGGCCACGCCGACTTCGGTGGCGAGGTGGAGCGCGCGCTGATGATGGTCGACGGCGTCGTCCTGCTGGTGGACGCGTCCGAGGGGCCGCTCCCGCAGACCCGGTTCGTGCTGCGCAAGGCGCTGCAGGCCAACCTGCCGGTGGTGCTGGTCATCAACAAGACCGACCGCCCGGACGCCCGTATCGACGAGGTCGTCGACGAGACCTATGCGCTGTTCCTGGATCTGGACGCCGACGATCACCAGATCGAGTTCCCGATCGTGTACTGCGCCTCCCGCGCGGGACGGGCGTCGATGAACAAGCCCGGCAACGGCGAGATGCCCGACCACGAGAACCTCGACCCGCTGTTCGACACCCTGTTGGCGGCCATCCCGGCCCCGACCTTCGAGCCCGGCGCCCCGCTGCAGGCCCAGGTCACCAACATCGACGCCTCGCCGTTCCTCGGCCGGATCGGCATGTGCCGGATCATCGAGGGCGAGATGAAGAAGGGCCAGTCGGTGGCCTGGATGAAGGCCGACGGCACCGTCGCCCGCACCAAGATCACCGAGCTGCTGATCACCGAGGCACTGGACCGCGTGCCGGTCGAGACCGCCTACGCCGGCGATCTGATCGCGGTTGCCGGGATGGCCGAGATCACCATCGGCGAGACGCTGGCCGACCCGGACAACCCCGTCGCGCTGCCGCCGATCACCGTCGACGAGCCGGCCATCTCGATGACCGTGGGCATCAACACCTCGCCGCTGGCCGGCAAGGACGGCGGCAAGAAGCTGACCGCCCGCCAGGTGAAGAACCGCCTCGACGCCGAGCTGATCGGTAACGTCTCGGTCCGGGTGCTGACCACCGAACGCCCCGACACCTGGGAGGTCCAGGGCCGTGGTGAACTGGCGCTGGCCATCCTGGTGGAGACCATGCGCCGGGAGAGCTTCGAGCTGACCGTGGGCAAGCCGCAGGTCGTCACCCGTGAGGTCGACGGCAAGATCCAGGAGCCGTTCGAGCGGCTGACCATCGACGTCCCCGAGGAGTACCTCGGCGCGGTCACCCAGTTGTTGGCGGTCCGCAAGGGCCGGATGGAACAGATGAGCAACCACGGCACCGGGTGGGTCCGGCTGGAGTTCCACGTCCCGTCCCGTGGCCTGATCGGCTTCCGCACCGACTTCCTCACCGACACCCGCGGCACCGGCATCGCCTCGACGATCTTCGACGGCTACGGCCCGTGGGCCGGTCCGCTGCGGGGCCGGCCGACCGGTTCGCTGGTCGCCGACCGCGCCGGCAAGGCCACCGCGTTCGCCATGATGTCGCTGCAGGAGCGCGGTCAGCTGTTCGTGCCGCCGACCACCGAGGTGTACGAGGGCATGATCGTCGGCGAGAACGCGCGCGCCGACGACATGGACGTCAACATCACCAAGGAGAAGCAGCTCACCAACATGCGCAAGTCCTCCTCCGAGGAGCTCGTGCACCTGGTCCCGCCGAAGGCGCTCTCGCTGGAGCAGGCGCTGGAGTTCTGCGCCGACGACGAATGCGTGGAGATCACCCCGGTGTCCGCCCGGATCCGCAAGGTCGAGCTGTCCGGCAACATCCGGGCCCGCAGCCGGTCCCGGAGCAAGGCCGCCGCGAACTCCTGATCGCACCCGGTGTCCCGGCCGCCGCGGCCGGGGAACCTACGCTGACATCGTGAACCGCCGTCGATCCCACCCGCACCGGTGGGGTCGGCGGCGGTGTGCGTTGTCGGCGTTGGCTGCGGCCCTGCTGGTGGTGGTGGCCGGCTGCACCCCGCCGGACCTGCCCGCACCGCTGCCGCCGGAGACCACCGGCACGGCACCGGCGCCGCCGGTGGTGGACGGGGTGATCAGCATCGGCGTCGACGACGGGATCCGCGGCTTCAACCCCTACGTCGCGTCGCAGTGGTCCCCGGCCGGGGCCGCGATCGCCGCGCTGGTGCTGCCCGGGGTCTTCGCTCCCGGGGCGACGGCGGCGCTCGGGGTACCGACCCAGCTGCTGGTTCGGGTCGCGGTCACCTCCGACGACCCGTTCACGGTGACCTACCAGCTCAACGAGGGCGCGGCGTGGTCGGACGGCACCCCGATCGCGGCCGAGGACTTCACCTACCTGTGGCGCCAGATGACCACCAACACCGACGTGGTCAGCCCCGAGGGCTATCAGCTGATCAGCAGCATCAAGTCCGCGGACGCCGGGAAGACGGTGGTGGTCGTGTTCCGCACGCCGTACGCGGACTGGCGCACGTTGTTCTCCCCGTTGCTGCCCGCCCGGACCCTCAAGGACGAGCCCGGCGGGTTCGCCGGCGCACTGCGGGGCGGTGTCCCCGTGGTCGGCGGTCGGTACCGGATCGAAGGCTACGACCCGGTGATCGGCCAGATCTCGCTGGTGCGCAACGACAAGTACTGGGCCACCGAGACGACGACGACCAATGTGGTGTTCCGGGCCGGCGCCGCCGACGACCTGGTGGACGCGCTGCGGCGCGGCGACGTCCAGGCGGCCTATCTGCAGCCCGGGGAGACCGCAGCCGCGGGGCTGGCTGCTCTCGGTCCGCAGGTCCGGCGCCTGACGGTGCCGTTGCCGTTGACCTCGGAGCTGGTGTTCAACCTGGGGCCGGGACGGTCCACCGCCGATCTCGCGGTACGCCGCGCGGTGGCCGCGGCCCTCGACCCCGCTCAGCTGCGGACCGCGCTGGGCGGCGGTGCCGACGGTGCCGGCGGTGTCGGCGGTGCCAACGGTGTCGGCGGTGCCGAGAATGGAATGGTGGCGCCGACGTCCCAGCTGACCCTGCCGGCGGCAGTCGGGGCGCCGACCGCCGCACCCGTCGGGGTCACCGATGAACCGGCCGTGGTGGCCAGCGCTCTCGATGGTGCCGGCTGGGTGCGCCGCGGCCTGTACTACCGCAACGCCGATGAGCAGGTCCTCGCCCTGGTTCTCGGGTACGACGCCGCTGATCCGGCGGCGTTGTCCGCGGCCCGGTCCCTGCAGCGCCAACTCGGCGCGGCCGGCCTGGTACTCGACCTGGTGGCACTGGCACCCGCGGACGTGACCGCTGCGCTGGGCGCCTCGTCGGTGCCGGACATGGTGCTGGCGACCACCCCGAGATCATCGTCGGATCGGGCTCGGGCGGCGGGCCTGTTGGAGTGCGCCACCGGGTACCCGCTGATCGGCCAGGCCACCCGCGGGGAGGTCACCACGGCTGCGTCGTCGACACCGCTCCCGGCCACCTCGACAGGCAACACCTCTACAGGCAACACCTCGACAGCAGATACCTCGACACGGGACACCTCGACAGGGAACACCTCGATCAGCGGGGGCGCGGCGGTGCCGACCGGCTTCTGCGACACCGACGTCCGCGCGGTCGTGAGCCGCTATCTTGCCGGTGGCTCCGACGCGGATGCCGCGGCGGTGGACGCCCTGCTCTGGGAGCGTTTGGCGGTACTGCCGTTCGGCGAGCCGGTCGCCACGCTCGCACTGGGTGGCGCGCTGGCCGGCGTGCTGTTACCCGGAGATCCGGCCGAACTGCTGTGGGGCGGGCCGTTGCAGACGCTGCCGGACTGGCCGCCGCCGGAGTGACGGCGAACGTCCGGCCGGGCCCGCTGATCGAGTGACGGCGTCCGCGCGGTCCCGCCAAAAGTGTGCAAAAGCCCCATCCGGCGCGATTCCCGGTGTCGTTTGGGTAACGACCGTTGTGTCGATGGGGTGGGACCTAGGTCGGCCGCATAGATTCCTCGTCGTCGTACACAATCAGCCGGGGATTTTTCGGACAAATGGACAGGCGACCGCGCCTTTTCCTGCCTTCGGACCCCCGAAAGGAGAAGCTCCATGCGAAGTCGGGTTCTCGGATACACGACGGCCGGTCTGGCCGCCGCGCTGGTCCTCGGAGCGTGCAGCGGGTCGGTCGGCGGGGACACCTCGGGTTCGGTCGCTACGTCGAGCTTTACCGGCGGCACTGTGGCCGGCGGGTCCGGGTCGGCCACCGGATCCGCGACCGGCGGCTCGACGGCGGGCACCATCAACATCGGGCTCGAGCAGACCCCGGGTGGCTACAACTGCAGCACCGCGGCGGCCAACAGCGTCTACTGCGCCTACGTCGACAACGTCACGCAGAGCGCGTTGGTGGTGGTGCAGCCGGACGGCTCCCTGACCGCCAACACCGAGTTCGGCAGTTACACCAAGACCTCCGACGACCCGCTGACCATCGACATCACGATCGCCGACGAGGCGGTCTGGTCCGACGGGGTTCCGATCGACTTCGACGACGTTCTGCTGCAGTGGGCCGCCTTCTCCGGCACCCACCCCGGCGGTAAGGACGCCGACGGCACGGACGTCGACCTGTTCGCCGCGGCCAGCACCAACGGCTTCGCCGAGTTGAAGATGCCCACGGGCAAACCCGGGGACAAGAAGTTCACCTGGGTGTTCGACCAGCCGTACGTGGACTGGGAGGCGCTGGTCGGTTCGACGTTCGTGCCCGCCCACATCGTCGCCGAGCAGGCCGGCCTCAGCAGCGCCGACAACGGCGCGGAGCTCATCAAGGCCATCCAGGACAGCGACACGGCCGCCCTCACCAGGGTCGGCGAGTTCTGGAGCACCGGGTTCGACTACGAGGTGGACCTACCGAGCCTCCCGGACACCGCGATCCTGCCGTCCTCCGGCCCGTACAAGGTCGACAACGCCTCCGCCGGCAACCTGACGGTGGTCCGCAACGACGCCTACTGGGGCACCCCCGCCGTCACCGACCGGCTCGTCTTCAAGCTGGTCGACGACCAGGAGTGGGTCCAGGCGATGGCCAACGGCGAGATCGACGCCTTCGACCCGTCAAACCCGTCCGGTGACACCATCGCGCAGCTCGACGCGGCGAAGGACGCCATCGCCTACGAGGCGGGGGAGAGCTACACCTTCAGCCACGTCGACTTCAACTCCGGCCCCGGCGGTGCGATGGAGAACGTTGCCGTCCGCGAGGCTTTCCAGATGTGCGTGCCCCGCGAGCAGCTCGTGGAGAAGTACGCCAAGCCCGTCTTCGACGGAGCCCAGGTGCTGAACCTGCGTGAGTTCCTGCCGGCGCAGGGCAGCTACCAGGAGATCCTCGCCCAGGTGCCCAGCGCCACGAAGTACGCCACCGTCGACCTCGACGGCGCCAAGGCCGCCCTCGCCGGGGCCGGGGTCGCGATTCCGTACGACGTCCAGTTCACCTTCGCGTCCACCTCGTCACTGCGGGCCGATCAGGTGCAGGTCATCAAGGCCTCCTGTGACCAGGCCGGGTTCAACATCATCCCCAAGCCCGACCCGGACGTCTTCACCACCCTCGCCCTCAAGGACACCAGCTGGGGCCTCGCGGTCTTCGGCTGGGCGGGCTCCGGCCTGGTCGCATCGGGCCAGTCGATCTACGTGACCGACGGGGCGCAGAACTTCGGCCGCTACTCCAACCCGGTCGTCGACCAGGCCTGGAACACGATCGTCACCAGCACCGACCGCGAGACGGCGGAGCTGGCCAAGGTCCCGATGGAGGAGGAACTCTGGGCCGAGCCGTACAACACCGTGCTGTACGCGAACCCGGGCGTGACCGCCTACAGCACGAAGCTGACCGGGCCGGAGTTCAACCCGACCCAGTACGGGGTCACCTGGAACGCCGCCACCTGGAGCAAGTCCGAGTAACTCGTCTCGGCGGCGGGCGCGGGAGTCACTTCCCGCGCCCGCCGGTGTGCGGTCCTGTCCACCGTCGGTCGACCCACTGCGGGTCACCGCTGCGTCGTCGAGATCCCGATCGGGGGCTCCGTGCTCGTCTTCATCGCCAGACGGCTGGTGGTGTCGTTCTTCATCCTGTTGGCCTCGACCGCACTCACCTACGTGCTGGTGGCCTACTCGGACAATCCGCTCAAGGACCTGCTCGAGCTCCGGGGCCCCAGCCGGGAGGCCAAGATCGCGGCCCGGACGCTGGCCCTGAACCTGGACAGCCCGGTACCGGTGCGGTACGGACTCTGGCTGGGCGACGTCGCCCGGTGCCTGTCGCCGTGGTCGGACTCGTGCACCCTGGGACTGAACCGGGACGGCAAGCCGGTGCTCCCGCAGCTGGAGGCGGCCATCGGATCGACCTTGCGGCTGGTCATCGCCGCGACCCTGCTGGCGCTGATCCTGGGCGTCGTCACCGGCATCGTCACCGCCCTGCGGCAGTACAGCGTCTTCGACTACTCGGTGACCCTGGTGGCGTTCCTGTGCTTCTCGCTGCCGGTGTTCTTCGTGTCCACGTTGCTCAAGCAGTACCTGGCGATCGAGCTGAACACCTGGCTGGGCAATCCGATGCTCACCTACGCCGGCATCGCGGTGATCGCTGCACTCAGTGGCGGCTTCTGGGCGCTGATGGTCGGCGGTGGAGCCCGGCGGGTGATGACGGTGTTCGGCGCCGGGTTCGCCGCCACCTTCGCGATGGTCTACCTGCTGCTGGCCACCGGGTTCTTCCGCACCCCCTACTTCGGGATTGTCGGGATCGGCGTGTTCGGTCTCGCCGGCGCGGTCGGCTGGACGGCACTGTTCGCCGGGCTCACGCGCCGCACCCGCCCGGTCCTGCGGGCCGGCATCGTGACGGCGTTGCTCGCCACCGGCGTGGTCGTCGCGCTTTCCCCGGTGCTGGCCGACCCGGGCTACCTGGCGGTGATCGTCACCACGCTGGGTCTGATCACGCTGGGGGTACTGGCCGGTCGATTCCTGGGTGGCGAACAGCGCACGCTGGCGGCCCGGGTGAGTGGACTCGTGGGCTTCACGGTGGCACTACTGATGATGGTCGACCGGTTGCTCGGCGCCTATCCCACCCTGTTCGCCCGCACCGGTGGCCGGCCGATGAAGACCAACGGCAGCCAGTCACCCAACCTCGACGCGGACTTCTGGACGACGAACCTCGACTACCTCATGTACCTGGTACTGCCGACGCTGGCGATCATGCTGATCTCCTTCGCCGGCTACACCCGCTACACCCGCGCCAGCATGCTCGACGTGATGGGGCAGGACTACGTCCGCACGGCCCGGGCGAAGGGACTCAACAGCCGCACGGTGATCGTGCGGCACGCGTTCCGCAACGCGCTCATCCCGCTCACCACGCTGGTGGCCTTCGACTTCGCCGGCATCCTCGGCGGCGCCATCATCACTGAGACGGTGTTCGGCTGGAGCGGCATGGGGAAGCTGTTCTCGACCGGCATCACCAATGTCGACCCGAACCCGGTGATGGCCTTCTTCCTGGTCACCGCCACCGCGACGGTGCTGTTCAACATGTTGGCCGACATCGCCTACGCCTATCTCGATCCACGAATCCGGCTGGGGTGAACCGATGACCACACCGCACGAACCGTCCCCGGGGCAGGATCCGGCGCCCGACGACGGGTCCCGCGGCGGGGCCGCCGACGGCCCGGCGCGCACCCCGGCGACCGAGCGGCAGATGATCGGGTTGGCCGCGTTGGACAGTGACGTGGTCGAGTCCGCGGTGTCGGCGGGATCGATCACCGCCGCCCGGGGCGAGCTGCAACTGGTGCTGCATCGGTTCGTCGCGCACCGGGCGGCGATGGCCGGCCTCGTGGTGCTGGTGCTGATCGTGCTCACCGCGTTCACCTCGATCGGCTGGGGGCCGATCCCGGGCTGGTGGAAGCAGTCGTATCTGACGTTCGAGCCCTCGCTCACCGACGGCGGCCGGGCGACGCTGCGGTGGTGGCCGTTCAGCCTGGGGGAGCATCCGTTCGGTCAGGACACCTCCGGTCGCGACTACTTCGCGCTGGTGATGCGTGGGATGCAGCAGTCGATCATCATCGCGTTGCTGGTGGGGCTGGTCTCCACCGCCCTCGGCACCGTGATCGGTGCCCTCTCCGGGTACTACCGGGGCTGGGTCGAGGGGGTGCTGATGCGGCTCACCGACGTGCTCATCACCATTCCGCTGATCGCGGTCGCCGCGGTCGTGGTCAACCGGATCGGCGGCGGCGGCATCCTGGCGATGGGGGTGTTCCTGGGGCTGCTCACCTGGACCGGCCTGGCCCGCATCGTCCGGGGCGAGTTCCTGTCGCTGCGCGAGCGGGAGTTCGTCGAGGCGGCCCGCTCGATCGGCGCGTCCAGCCCGCGGATCATCTTCCGGCACATCCTGCCCAACACGGTCGGGGTGATCACGGTGTCGGCGACGCTGGCGATCTCCGGCGCCATCCTGCTGGAGACCGCCCTGAGCTTCCTCGGCTTCGGGGTGAAGGCGCCCGACACCTCGCTGGGTCTGTTGTTGCAGATCAACCGGCAGGCGATGGACTCCAGGCCGTATCTGTTCTGGTGGCCGGCGTTGTTCATCGTGGTCATCTCGCTGGCGATCAACTTCGTCGGCGACGGGCTGCGCGACGCGTTCGATCCACGGCAGACGAGGTCGGGGGCATGAGCCGGTTGTTCGGGCGACGAGTCGCCGCCGCCACGGCACCGCCGGCGGTGGACGGACCGGTCCTGCAGGTCCGTGGTCTCGGCGTCGACTTCCGGGTCGACGGCAAGTGGGTGATGGCGTCGCAGGGCGTCTCGTTCGACATCCGGCCCGGCAAGGTGCTCGCGGTGGTGGGGGAGTCCGGTTCGGGCAAGTCCGTGTCGGCGATGGGCATGCTGGGGCTGCTCCCCGGCAACTCGCGGCTGTCGGGCAGCGCCCGGATCCGGGGGACCGAGCTGATCGGCGCCGGCGAGCCGGTGCTGCGCCGGATCCGCGGCAGCGACGTCGGGCTGATCTTCCAGGAGCCGATGACCGCCCTGAACCCGGTGCTGACGGTCGGCTTCCAGGTCGCCGAGGTACTGCTGGCCCATCAGGACATCAGCCCTGCGCACGCCCGGGAACGGGCAGTGGAACTGTTCGAGCTGGTGGACCTGCCGGACCCGGCCGGCCGGTACGACCGGTACCCGCACCAGTTGTCCGGTGGCCAACGGCAGCGGGTGATGATCGCGATGGCCATCGCCTGCGACCCGGTGCTGCTGATCGCCGACGAGCCGACGACCGCGCTGGACGTCACCGTGCAGGCCGAGATCCTGGACCTGCTGCGCGACCTGCACGACCGGTTGGATTCGGCGATCCTGCTGATCACCCATGACATGGGGGTGGTGGCCGACCTCGCCGACGACGTGGTCGTGATGCGCCACGGTTCGATCGTCGAGTCCGGCCCGGTCCGGTCGATCTTCGCCCGACCGCAGGTCGACTACACCCGGGATCTGCTGGCCTCGGTACCGCACCTGGGTACCGAGATCGCCGCCGCCCGGCTGAGCGGGCCGCCCGCTGCGTCACCCACGGCCGCACCCGACCCGGTACCTGCGCTGCGGGTGCAGGACCTGATCCTGGAGTACCCCGGGCGGGGCCGGGTCCCCGCCTTCCGGGCGGTCGACGGCGTCTCCTTCACGATCGCGCCGGGGGAGGTGCTGGGGCTGGTGGGGGAGTCCGGATCGGGTAAGACGACGATCGGGCGGGCCGTGGCGGGGCTGCTGCCGATCACCGGCGGGACCGTGGCGATCGGCGGCGTGGACCTCGCGGGACTGAGCCAGCGCCAGTTGCGTCCGCTGCGCCGCCGGGTCGCCATCGTCTTCCAGGACCCGGCGGCCGCGTTGAACCCGCGGATGAGCATCGGCGAGTCGATCGGCGAGCCGCTGCATCTGCACGAGAAGCTGCGCAGGGCGGGGCCTGGACGCCCGGGTGGAGGTTCTGCTGGAATCGGTCCGGCTGCCGCACCGGTACCGCAACCGCTATCCGCACGAGCTCTCCGGTGGCCAGCGACAACGCGTCTGCATCGCGCGCGCCCTGTCCCTGGGACCCGAGCTGTTGGTGGCTGACGAACCGACCAGTGCACTGGACGTCTCCGTCCAGGCCCATGTGCTGGAGCTGTTCAAGGACCTGCAGGCCGAGTACGGCTTCGCCTGCTTGTTCGTCAGCCACGACCTGGCGGTGGTCGAGATCGTCGCCCGGTCGGTGGCAGTGCTGCACCGCGGGAAGGTGGCCGAGTACGGAACCCGGGAGCAGATCCTGCTGCACCCGCAGGACGACTACACCCGTCGACTGATCGCCGCCGCCCCGGTGCCGGATCCCGACGAACAGCAGGCCCGCCGCGCGGCGCGGGCCGCGCTGCCGGCAGCCGGCGCCGACCCGGGTGCCGGGGGGCCGGTCGGCTAGCGCGTCAGCAGGGCAGTGACCCCGGTGGCTGCTGCGGCGAGGGCGGTGCCGAGCAGGATGCCGCTCGCCCAGCGCACCTCGGCCCGGGAAGTCGCATCAGGTGTGTTCGACGTCGGGTCCCAGAGCCGCCGGATCAGCGCCGCAGCCGCACCGGCGTCGCTGCGCACCGTCGCACTTGCCGGGATCGGCCCGTCGGCGGGGTCCCAGCCGACGGCCCGCAGGTCCGACGGGGTGGCGCGGGCGGCGCCCAGGCGCGACGGGGCCGGTGCGGCCCAAGCGCGGTAGTGCTGTCCGGCCCCGGTCGTCAGGGTCAGCGCATAGCGGGTGTCCACCGCAGCCAGCGCCGACCAGGGCACCCGGACGTCCCGGTACGCGTTGCGCAGCAGCACGCCGTCCGGTCCGACCGCCACCAGCGGCCGCGTGCCGCCCGCGTACACCAGGCATCCGATCACCAGCATCGACGGGAGCTGCCCGAGCAGTGACCCGGGGCCGGCAGCCGCTGCCGCCGCCACCCACCCCGCCGTCGCCACCATCCAGAGACCGGTGATCACCAGGCCGGTCAGCGGCCGGAACACCCGGGTGGCACCGAGGCGGCGCGCGGACCGGGCCGACCAGCCGTCGAGGATGTGCACCCGACCATGGTGCCCGCCGGGCCGACCGGGCGGCACATCCCGTTCGGCGTAGGGGCGTCAAGCGCGCTGCTGCGTCCGTTCGAGACGCCTCGGCGGGCCGGACGCCGTTTCGGCATTCCATCGCCGCCGAATTGTTACCGCCGAGTAGGTTCACCGGCCGAAAGAGGTACATAGTGAGCGAGGGCGCATATCGGCGCCCAGCATGTTCACCGGAATTGGAGCGTCCGTGGGACACACCCCGAGATCTGTCGTACTCAAGACCATCGCGCCTGGTCGCGAGCGCCGGCCTGGTGCTGACCGCCTGTGGCGGCAGCACCGACAGCGGCCAGACACTCGGCGAGTACCAGTTCCGCCGACCGGCGGCACGCAGCACCGCGTCCGGCTGACGGCGCGCCGTCCGGCGGGCATCGTCACCGCCTACGGTAGCGAGCCGCAGAACCCGCTGGTCCCGACGAACACCAACGAGACCGGCGGCAGCAAGGTCCTCGACTCGATCTTCGCCGGCCTGGTCTACTACGACGCCGAGGGCGCCCCGCAGAACGAGGTCGCGAAGTCGATCGACCACCGACGACGCGCAGAACTACACGATCACGCTGAACCCGGGGTTCGACCTTCACCAACGGTGAGCCGGTGACCGTCCAGTTCGTTCGTGGACGCCTGGAACTACGGCGCGGTGTCCACCAACGCGCAGCTGTCGTCCTACTTCTTCGAGCCCATCGAGGGCTACGCCGACACCAACTACTGCCAGCCCGACGCCGGACCGGTGGACAAGAACGGCAAGGCCACCTGCTTACCGGCGCCGAAGTCGCAGACCATGTGCGGGTCTGGCCGTGGTCAGCGACACCGAGTTCACCGTCAAGCTGGTCTCGCCGCAGTCGGACTTCCCGCTACGACTGGGCTACGCGGCGTACGCGCCGCTGCCCAAGGTCGCCTTCGACGACATGGCCGCCTTCGGCCAGAACCCGATCGGGAACGGCCCGTACAAGGTCAAGAGCTGGGACCACGGCAACTCGATCACCCTCGAACCCAACGCCGACTACGCCGGTGGCCGGACGCCGAAGAACGGCGGACTCAAGTTCGTCTTCTACGCCACCCTGGACGCGGCCTACGCGGACCTGCTCTCCGGCAACCTTGACGTCCTGGATTCCACTCCCGACCAGCGCGTACGCCAACTTCGAGGCCGATCTGGGGATCGCGCGATCAACCAGCCGGCGGCGATCTTCCAGTCGTTCACCATCCCGCAGAACCTGGCCGCACTTCGGCGGCGACGAGGGCAAGCTGCGCCGGGCGGCCATCTCGATGGCGATCAACCGGGACGAGATCACGAAGGTGATCTTCAACGACACCCGAACCCCGGCCAAGGACTTCACCTCCCCGGTCATCGCCGGCTACTCCGACTCGGTCCCGGGCTCGGACGTGCTGACGTACAACGCCGACCAGGCGAAGGCGAAGTGGGCCGAGGCCGACGCGATCTCACCGTGGAGCGGCAGCTTCACCATCGGTTACAACACCGACGGCGGCCACAAGGACTGGGTCGACGCGGTCTCCAACAGCATCAAGAACACCCTGGGCATCGACGCGGCCGGCGCGCCGTACGCGTCTTCGCCGACATCCGCACCCAGATCACCGGCCGGACCATCCAGGGGGCGTTCCGCACCGGTTGGCAGGCCGACTACCCGTCGCTGTTCAACTTCCTGGGCCCGCTCTACTACACCGGGGCCGGCTCCAACGACGGCGACTACTCCAACCCCGAGTTCGACAAGCTGCTCAACGAGGGAGCTGCGGCGACCGACGTCGACGCCGGCAACGCACTGTTCCAGCAGGCGCAGGAGATCCTGTTCGCCGATCTCCCCGCCATCCCGCTGTGGTACGCCAACGTGACCGGCGGGTACTCCGAGGCCGTCTCCGGCGTGACCTTCGGGTGGGACAGCGTGCCGCTGTACCCCGACGTGGTGAAAGCGGAGTAGCAGCCGGGCTCGGCCTGCCGAGCCCGAGGTTGGAACGTGCCCCACCGGCGACCGGTGGCGGCGCACCGTAGGGTCCGCGGGGTGCCCGGCGCCGGTTTACGGCGCCGGACATCCCGCGGTGTGCGTTCGCGCAGGCGGGCCACGTCGCGGGGCCGCTCGGCCCGGGCTACTGGTGGAGGTGGGTGGCACATGCTGTGGTACATCGGGCGGCGGCTGATCGCCGCGATTCCCGTGTTCATCGGGGCGACGCTGTTGATCTACTCGATGGTGTTCCTGCTGCCCGGCGATCCGGTCGCCGCGCTGTTCGGTGACCGGCCGGCCAACCCGGCCACGGTGGCCGCGATCAACGCCGAGTACAACCTGGACAAGCCGTTCCTCATCCAGTACCTGCTGTACCTCAAAGGGGTGATGACCCTGGATTTCGGCACCAACTTCGCCCGCCGGCCGGTCATCGACCTGATGGCCCAGGCCTTCCCGACCACGCTCAAACTCGCCGCCATGGCCCTGGTCCTGGAGGCCGTGCTCGGCATCGCGGTCGGGGTCGTCGCCGGCCTGCGCCGCGGCGGCCTGTTCGACTCCACCGTGCTGGTGCTCAGCCTGGTGGTCATCGCGATCCCGGTCTTCGTCCTGGGGTTCGTGCTCCAGTTCGTCTTCGGGATCAAGCTCGGCTGGGTCAGCCCGACCGTCGGCGCCGAGGCGACCTTCAGCAGCCTGATCCTGCCCGCCTTCGTGCTCGGCTCACTGTCCATGGCCTACGTCATCCGGCTGACCCGCCAGTCCATCACCGACAACCTCAGCGCCGACTTCGTGCGCACCGCGCGGGCCAAGGGGATCAGCAACCGGCGGGTCATCTCGGTGCACGTGCTGCGCAACTCGATGATCCCGGTGGTGACCTTCCTCGGGGCGGACCTCGGCTCGCTGATGGCCGGCGCGATCGTCACCGAGGGCATCTTCAACATCCAGGGCATCGGTCGGCTGGTGTACGACTCCATCCGCAAGGGCGAGTCCACCGTCGTGGTGTCGGTGGTGACCGCCCTGGTGCTGGTCTACGTGGTCAGCAACCTCATCGTCGACCTGCTGTACGCAGCCCTGGACCCGAGGATCCGCTATGCCTGAGCCGCTGTTCGAGTCAACTCCGCAGGCGCCGCTGTTGCCGGCCGCCGGGGCGCGGTCCGCGCACGGGCCAGGCCCATTTCCTGGCCGACCTCGGAGGAGACGCCGCTGCTGGCCACCGACGCGCTGACCACGGACACCGCACCGACCAGCCTGTACCAGGACGCCTGGAAGTCGCTGCGGAAGAACCCGATCTTCGTCGTCTCGGCGCTGCTGATCCTGGTCATCCTGTTCGTGGTGTTCTTCCCCGGGGTGCTGACCAGGAACGACCCGACGTTCTGCGAGCTCGGCAACAGCCTGGCACCGAGCACGCGGCGGCCACCTGTTCGGCTTCGACCGGCAGGGCTGCGACATCTTCGCGCGGGTTGTCTACGGGGCGCGGGCGTCGGTCACGGTCGGGGTCGCCACCACCATCGGGGTGGTGCTCATCGGCGGTTCGTTCGGCGCACTGGCCGGTTTCTACGGCGGCTGGCTGGACGCGATCCTGTCCCGGATCACCGACATCTTCTTCGCCGTTCCGCTGGTCCTCGCCGCGATCATCTTCATGCAGATGTTTCGTGGGCTCGAACTCGGTGTGGCAGGTGGTCCTGGTGCTGGCGGCGTTCGGCTGGCCGCAGATGGCCCGGATCACCCGCGGTGCGGTCATCTCGGTGAAGAACGGCGAGTACGTCACCGCCGCGACCGCGCTGGGCGTGAGCCGGTTCCGCAACCTGTTGCGGCATGTGCTGCCCAACGCGCTGCCGCCGATGATCGTCACCGCGACCGTCTCGCTGGGCATCTTCATCGTGGCCGAGGCGACGCTGTCCTTCCTCGGCCTCGGCCTCCCCGGCAGCGTGATGAGCTGGGGCAACGACATCTCCGCCGCGCAGACCTCGCTGCGCACCGCGCCCGCGGTGCTGCTCTACCCGTCGGCGGCGCTGGCCGTCACGGTGCTGTCCTTCATCCTGCTCGGCGACGCGGTCCGCGAAGCCCTCGATCCCACCGCGAGGAAGCGATGACCGGCACCGCAGTCACCCGCCAGGCCGACCCGACCGGCCCGCGGCGGCCGACCGGTCCAGGCCGTTGCTGCAGATCATCGACCTGGACGTCACGTTCACGGCCGCCGAGGGGCAGGTGCACGCGGTCCGCAAGGCCAACCTCACCGTCTACCCGGGGCAGACGGTGGCCATCGTGGGTGAGTCGGGCTCCGGCAAGTCCACCACCGCGCTGGCGGTGATCGGGCTGCTGCCGGGCAACGGCACGGGTCACCGGCGGGCAGATCCTCTTCGAGGGCGACGACATCGCCCACGCCGACCAGAAGCAGATCATCGCGCTGCGCGGGGATTCGATCGGCCTGGTCCCGCAGGACCCGATGACCAACCTCAACCCGGTCTGGCGCATCGACCACCAGATCGCCGAGGCGCTGACGGCGAACGGTCTCGGCCGGGGCAGGGCGGCCAAGAAGCGCGCCGCCGAGCTGCTGGAGGAGGCCGGGCTGCCCGACGCCGACCCGCCGGGCCCGGCAGTACCCGCACGAGTTCTCCGGCGGCATGCGGCAGCGGGCGCTGATCGCGATCGGTCTCGCCGCGCGGCCGAAGCTGCTGATCGCCGACGAGCCGACGTCTGCGCTGGACGTCACCGTCCAGCAGCAGATCCTGACCCACCTCGACGAGCTGACCGCCGAGCTCGGCGTCGCCGTTCTGCTGATCACCCACGACCTGGGGCTCGCCGCCGAGCGGGCCGAGCACCTGGTGGTGATGTACAAGGGGCAGGTCGTGGAGGCCGGCCCGGCGCGGGAGATCCTGGCCGCACCCCGACACCCGTACACCCAGCGGCTGGTGGCGTCGGCGCCGTCGCTGTCGTCGCGCCGGATGCAGTCCGAGCACGCGGTGGCGCGTACCGAGGCGCTGGAGAAGCTGCAGATCACCGACGTGCCGGCAGCCGCGGAGGGTCGGGCCGTGCCGGCGGTGGACAACGTCATCGAGGTCGAGCACCTCACCAAGGAGTTCAGCATCCGCGGTTCCCGGCCGGGCGCGGGCTCGAAGTTCCTGGCAGTGGACGACGTGTCGTTCGCGGTCCCGCGGGGCACCACCACCGCGATCGTGGGGGAGTCCGGTTCGGGCAAGTCGACCATCGCGCAGATGGTGCTGCGGCTGCTCGAACCGACCAGCGGCCGAGTGGTGATCAACGGGCGGGACATCGTCGGTCTGAGCACCAGGGAGATGTTCGCGCTGCGCCGCAAGATGCAGCCGATCTTCCAGAACCCCTACGGCTCCCTGGACCCGCAGTTCTCGATCTACCGGATCATCGAGGAGCCGATGCGGACCCACCGGATCGGCGACCGCAAGAGCCGGGAGGCCAAGGTCCGCGACCTGCTGGACAAGGTGTCGCTGCCGGCATCGGCGATGCGTCGCTTCCCCAACGAGCTGTCCGGCGGCCAGCGGCAGCGGGTCGCGATCGCCCGGGCGCTCGCGCTGGACCCCGAGGTGGTGGTCTGCGACGAGGCGGTGTCGGCGCTGGACGTGCTGGTCCAGGCGCAGGTGCTGGAGCTGCTCAACGACCTGCAGGGGGAGTTCGGCCTCAGCTATCTGTTCATCACCCATGATCTGGCGGTCGTGCGGCAGATCGCCGACGACGTGCTGGTGATGCAGAAGGGCCAGCTGGTCGAGCGGGCCGCCACCGACGACATCTTCGCCGACCCGCAGCAGGAGTACACCCGGGCGCTGCTGGACGCCATCCCCGGGGCGTCGTTCCAGATGGGCCGCTGACGCCGCGGGGCGGTGCGCGCCGCTTAGGCTGGGTCGATGTCCAACCGCCTGCTCGCGGTGCACGCGCACCCCGACGACGAGTCGATCACCATGGGCGGCACGCTCGCCCGGTACGCCGCCGCGGGTACCCGGGTCGCCGTGCTGACCTGCACCCTGGGTGAGGAGGGCGAGATCATCCCGCCGGAACTCGCGGGCCTCGCCGCGGACGCCGCTGACCAGCTGGGCGGGTACCGCCACGGCGAGCTGACCGCCGCCTGCCGGGCCCTGGGGGTGGACGCACCCCGCTACCTGGGCGGCATCGGCGGGTACCGCGACTCCGGCATGGCCGGGTGTCCGTCGCACCAGCACCCCCGGGCGCTGGTGCACGCCGCGGCCGGGTCGCCGGGATTCGGCGCTGCCGTCGACGCGCTGGTGGCGGTGTTGGACGAATACGCCCCCGACGTGGTGCTCAGCTACGACGCCGACGGCGGCTACGGGCATCCGGACCACGTCGCGGCGCACCAGATAACCCGCGCCGCCGCGCAGCGGGCAGCGTCGGTGCGACGGTTCTTCGCGGTGATCCGACCGGAGCCGGCGGTCGCCGCAGCGCTCTCGACCTTCCGGACGCCGCCCGGCCACCGGTCACCGGTGGCGGCGGACCTGGGTTTCGCCGCGGCGGCGGGCCGGGTCGCGGTGGCGGTGCCGGTACTGGCGCACCGCGCCGCCCACCGCGCGGCGCTGGCCGCGCACGCCACCCAGATCGAGCTGCTCGACAACGGTTTCGCGCTGTCCAACCGGATCGCCCAACCGGTGCTGGACACGGAGTACTTCGCACTGCTGGACGGCGAGCCGATGCCGGACGCCGCCGACGGGCCGGCCGGAGACCTCTTCGCCGGGCTGACCGGATGACGGTGCACGAACCGGCTCCGGCGTCGGAGGCAGCACCCCCGTCGGCGGCAACACCCACATCGGAGGCAGCACCGGCGCGCGACCGACCCGCCGGTGGCGGCACCGCTCTGCTGAACTGGGTCGTCGTCAGTTGGCTGACGCTGCTGGTCGCGTTGACGACGATGTTCGCGGTCTTCTTCCTGCCGCTGTACGTGGGTTCGGTGCCGCTGCCGATCAGCGTGGCGCCGGCGGCGCTGGTCGTCTTCACCGCGATCCGGCTCAGCTATCGGCTCACCGGCTCGATGCGCGCGGCGTTCGCGCCCGCCGTGGCCTGGCTGGTGACCGCCATGTACCTGAGCTTCTCCCGGACGTTCAACTACGCACTGGTGATCGGTGACTGGCGGGCCACCCTGCTGCTCGGGATCGGTGCGGTGGCCGCGGCCTCCGGGGTGGCCCTGTGCTGGGGGATGCATCAGCTGAGTGCGATCGAGGGCGCCGGCGACGGCCGGTCCCGGCCGGATGTGCCGGTGATCACGGCCGCCCGGGAGCCCCGGGACGGTTGACCTCGCCCGGTCCGGTCGGTCGGCGGACGGTGGGCGGGTAATACTAGACACGCTCTGACCCGCTGCCCGGTGACCGCCGGCAGCGGTGAGGCGCAGTGACCGTGAAACCTCGAGCTTGTGTGTGGAGCCCAGCCGTGACCTATGTGATCGCCGAACCGTGTGTCGACGTACTCGACCGTGCCTGCGTCGAGGAGTGTCCCGTCGACTGCATCTACGAAGGCGAACGGATGCTGTACATCCACCCCGACGAATGCGTCGACTGCGGCGCGTGCGAGCCGGTGTGTCCGGTCGAGGCGATCTTCTACGAGGACGACGTCCCCGAGCAGTGGAAGGACTACTACCGGGCGAACGTCGACTTCTTCGAGGAGCTCGGATCGCCGGGCGGCGCGTCGCGGACCGGCAAGATCCCCAAGGACGACCCGATGGTCGCGGCGCTGCCGCCGATGGGCGAGGGGGGCTGACCGTGCCCGCCAGCTGGACGACCCGTCTGCCGGCGTTCCCCTGGGACAGCCTCCGCGAGGCCAAGGACAAGGCCGCGCGGCACCCCGGCGGTCTGGTCGACCTCTCGATCGGCACGCCGGTGGACCGTGTCCCGCACGCGGTGCGCACGGCGCTTGTCGGCCAACAGCGACTTCCCGGGTTACCCGACGACGCAGGGCACGCCGGAGCTGCGGCAGGCGTACTCGCGCTGGCTCGCCCGCACCCACGAGGTGCCGGACCTGGACCCCTGCGCGGTGCTGCCGACCATCGGCAGCAAGGAACTGGTGTCCGGCCTGCCGTTCCAGCTCGGGCTGGGATCGACCGACACGGTGGCGATCCCGGAACTCGCGTACCCCACCTACGAGGTGGGGGTGCGGCTGGCGGGCTGCCAGCTGCTGCGGACCGACCACCCGCTGCAGTCCGGGTCGGCGCACCTGTCGCTGCTGTGGCTGAACTCGCCGTCGAACCCGACCGGGGCTGTACTGAGTCCGGAGCAGTTGCGCAAGATCGTCGTCTGGGCGCGGGCCAATCACACCATCGTGGCCAGCGACGAGTGCTACATCGACCTGGGCTGGGACAGCCAGCCGGTGTCCATCCTGAGCCCCTCGGTCAGCGGTGGCGATCACACCGGGCTGCTGGCACTGCACTCGTTGAGCAAGCGCAGCAACCTGGCCGGGTACCGCATCGGCTTCGTCAGCGGCGACCGGGCGCTGATCGACCAGCTGCTGCAGGTTCGCAAGCACATGGGCCTGATGATGCCCGGCCCGATGCAGGCCGCCGCGATCGCCGCCCTGGACGACGACGGCCACGTGATGGCCGAACGGTCCCGCTACGGCCAGCGGCGCACGGTGCTGATGGAGGCCCTCGGTGACGCCGGGTTCCAGATCGACCACTCCGAGGCCGGCCTGTACCTGTGGTGCACCCGCGGGATGGATGCCGAGGCGACCGTCAGCTGGTTCGCCGACCGGGGCATCCTGGTCGCTTCCGGCGCCTTCTACGGGCCCGCCGGGAAGCAGCACGTGCGGGTGTCGCTGACCGCCGCCGACGAACGGATCGCCAGCGCCGCGGAGCGGCTCGCCACGTAGCGCCCGGGCCAGGCGGCGCGTCAAGCGCCCCGGCCAAGCGGAGCGGAGCGGCGCGTCGACCCGCGGCCCCGGCGGCGCTCGCTGCCGCTACTGGCCGGCGTGCAGGGCGGCGTTGAGCCCGCCCCAGGAGCCCGATCGCGGGACCGCCTCGACCCCGCCGGTGAGCGAGTTGCGCCGGTAGAGCAGTCCGCCGGCACCCGACAGTGCGCCGGCCTTGACAACCCGGTCGCCGTCGGGGTCCCTCAGGGTGAGTTTGGTGCCGGCGGTGATGTACAGCCCGGCCTCCACCACACAGTCGTCGCCCAGCGAGATGCCGATCCCGGCGTTGGCACCCAGCAGGCAGCGTTCGCCGATGCTGACCTGCTCCTTGCCGCCGCCGGACAGTGTGCCCATGATCGACGAGCCGCCGCCGATGTCGCTGTCGTCGCCGACCAGCACGCCCTGCGAAATGCGACCCTCGACCATCGACGTTCCGAGGGTGCCGGCGTTGAAGTTGACGAAACCCTCGTGCATCACGGTGGTCCCGGCGGCGAGGTGCGCCCCCAACCGGACCCGGTCGGCATGCGCGATCCGCACTCCGGACGGCACGACGTAGTCGGTCATCCGCGGGAACTTGTCCACGCCGAACAGGCTCAGCCGCAACCCCGCCCGCAGCGCCCGGAGTCGGACCGCCTCGACCTGCTCGGGTGGGACCGGGCCCAGGGAGGTCCATGCGTTGTTCGGCAGCAGACCGAAGATCCCGTCCAGGTTGATCGATCGCGGTGTCACCAACCGGGACGACAGCAGATGCAGCCGCAGGTAGGCGTCGGCGGTGGAGGCGGGACCGTCGGACAGGGCGGCGATCTCGGTGGTCACCACGCGAAGGCTGACCTCCCGGACCGCGTCGAACTGCTCGGCCGCACCGAGATCCGGTTGGGCGACCGGATCGGTGCCCAGCGCGGGTGCCGGGTACCAGACGTCGAGGACCACGTCGTCGGCGGTCACGGTGGCAAGCCCGGTGGCGCAGGCGCCGCCGGTCACGAGATCAGTCATGCGCGAAACCCTATCCGCTCAGCCTTCGACGGTGATCCGGACCTGACCCGCCGGCAGCGGGGTCGCCTCGCGCGGACCCCAGGTGTGGTCGACCCACTTCCGGGCGGACACCTCGACGGCGGTCACTGCGGATCCGGTGGCGTGCGCGACCGCCCAGGTCGCCAGGGCCGCCGCGCTCCGGGCCGCGTCGAGGGTCCCGACGGCCGCTGTCACCCCGGCGGTCCGTCCGTCGTCGGCGATGTCGGTCACGGTCAACCCGCCCAGCTCCGCCTGGGCCTCGGCGAGCAGGGTGGCCAACCCGGCCGTGGCGGTCGCCGTACCGTCCAGGACCGGTCGCGGCGGGGTGTCCGCGGTCGGGGCGACCGCGCCCGCCCGGCAGCTCACCAGGCCGATCTCCGCCGCCGAGAGCGTCGTCGCGAACCGTTGGGCCGCCGCCTCCCATTTGGCATAGGCCGCCGGGAACGCCGAGTACTGCACTGCCTGGGCGGCCTCGGTGAGCGGCAGGGTCGCCCATTCCGACACCTCGACCAACGCGTCGTAGAACTTCCCGGCCGCGTACACCGGGTCGTTGATCTGGGCCACGGTGCCCCAGCCCTGGCTCGGCCGCTGCTGGAACAGGCCGAGCGAATCGCGGTCGCCGTCGGGCAGGTTGCGCAGCGCGGACTCCTGCAGGGCGGTGGCCAGCGCGATGACCCGCGCCCGGTCGGGTAGTCCGCGGGCCAGGCCGACCGCGTTGATCGTGGACCCGTGCTGCAGTTGGACCGCGTCCAGGGTCAATGCGGTGCTGTCCGGGAGCGCGGCGCCGGCGATGCCGACCTGGGTGAGGGCGAGCGAGTCACCCACCGCGACCCCGACCCCGGCCACCGCGCACTCCGGCCCGGTCTCGGCCTGGGTGCTGCGCAGGCCGCCCCACCAGGACACGGCGAGCCAGCCGACCCCCACCACCAGGACCGTGACCACCCCGAGCAGGACGGCCTTGCCCGAGCGTGACATGCATCGACGGTACCGGCGGTGTCGCGGGAATCCACGAATCGACGAGCGCCCGGGGGGAGCCGACCCTGTTTCGGTAGGGTCGTCCGGATGATCATCCCGGCAGCCCTCGATCTGACCGCCGACCCCGCGGACCTGACTGCCGCGCTGGTGGACATCCCCTCGGTGTCGGGCACCGAGGCGCCGCTGGCCGATCTGATCGAGACCGCCCTGTCCGCGCTGCCGCACCTGGAAGTGCTCCGCAGCGGCAACGCGGTGCTGGCCCGCACCCACCTCGGCCGGGCCACCCGGATCATCCTGGCCGGGCACATCGACACCGTCCCCATCGCCGACAACGTGCCGTCCCGCACCGAGGGTGACGTGATCCACGGCTGTGGCACCACCGACATGAAGTCCGGCGATGCGATGATGCTGCACCTCGCGGCCACCCTCCCGGAGCCGTCCCGCGACCTGACGTTCGTGTTCTACGACTGCGAGGAGATCGAGCACGAGCGCAACGGTCTGACCCGGATCGAGCGTGAGCTGCCGGACTGGCTGGTCGCCGACCTCGCCATCCTCGGGGAGCCGACGAACGGCGCGGTCGAGGCCGGATGTCAGGGCACTGCGGCGGTCGAGGTCCGGTTGGCCGGCCGACGGGCACACTCGGCGCGGTCATGGCTGGGCAGCAACGCGATCCACGCCGCCGCCCCGGTGCTGGCCCGGCTGGCGGAATACCCCGGACGGGACGTCGACATCGACGGCTGCGGCTACCGCGAGGGCCTGAACGCCGTGCGGATCACCGGCGGGGTGGCCGGCAACGTGATCCCCGACGAATGCGTCGTGCAGGTCAACTTCCGCTTCTCCCCCGACCGCGACGCCGACGACGCCGCTCGGGTTCGTCACGGACTACTTCGACGGCTTCGACGTGCGCGTCATCGACATCGCCCCCGGTGCGCGGCCGGGCCTTTCCGCCCCGGCGGCGGCGGAGTTCGTCGAGGCCGCCGGCGGCACCGCGGTGGCCAAGTACGGCTGGACCGACGTGGCGCGATTCGCCACCTTGGGGATACCGGCGGTGAACTACGGCCCGGGGGACCCGTCGCTGGCACACACCCGGGAGGAACATGTGTCCAGACGTCAGATCCGCGAGATGACCGCGGTGCTGCGTTCCTACCTGAGCTGAAGAGAAACGGACCCGCCGGTGACCGATCACCCGACCGACCCGCAGGACGAAGCGCTGGCCGCCAAGGCCCGGGCGCACACCGGCCACCCCGAGGTGGACCCGCACGTCCGCCCGGACGCCGACGGTGAGCCCCGACCCGAGCGGTTCCGCGGCCCGGTGGTGCTGCGGGGTGATCAGCGGATCCAGACGTCCACCACCGACGAGCGGCTGCTGGACACCCGCGGACCCAGCGACTGGGTGCACACCGACCCGTGGCGGGTGTTCCGGATCCAGGCCGAGTTCGTCGAGGGTTTCGGCTCGCTGTCCAACCTGCCGCGCGCCGTGTCGGTGTTCGGCAGTGCCCGCACGCAGCGCGACGATCCGCAGTACGAGACGGCCCGCCAGATCGGCGCGGCGCTGGTCGAGGCCGGTTACGCAGTCATCACCGGTGGCGGCCCCGGGATCATGGAGGCCGCCAACTGCGGCGCCAAGGACGCCGACGGGACGAGCGTCGGCCTGGGCATCGAGCTGCCGTTCGAGCAGGGGATGAACCAGTACGTGGACCTGGGCATCAACTTCCGTTACTTCTTCGTCCGCAAGACCATGTTCGTCAAGTACTCGCAGGCGTTCATCTGTCTGCCCGGCGGGTTCGGCACGCTGGACGAGCTGTTCGAGTCGCTGACGCTGGTGCAGACCAAGAAGGTCACCAAGTTCCCGGTCGTGCTGTTCGGCACCGAGTACTGGGGTGGCCTGGTCGACTGGATCCGCAGCACCGTGCTGGCCGACGGCAAGATCTCGGCGAAGGATCTCGACCTGATCCACGTCACCGACGACGTGGACGACGCGATTCGCGTGGTGGACCGGGCCTGGAAGGCCTGGGAGGACGCGCACTGAGGTCGCTGTCCGCAATCGGGTACGAGAACAGCCACTGTCGACGGTTTTCGTACCCGATCCGGGGGAGGGCTCGGCGGGACAGAGTCATCGTCCATCCGTGGGACACTGGTCGGCGTGTTGCGCTGGATCACCGCAGGCGAATCGCATGGCCCCGCACTTGTCGCCGTCCTCGAGGGGTTACCCGCCGCTGTCGAGATCACCTCTCAGGAGATCGCCGATCAGCTGGCCCGACGACGCCTGGGCTACGGCCGCGGCGCCCGGATGAAGTTCGAACAGGATGTGGTCACGATCCTGGGCGGGGTCCGGCACGGGTTGACGATGGGTGGCCCGATCGCGGTCCAGGTGGCCAACACCGAGTGGCCCAAATGGAACGTGATCATGGCCAGCGACCCGGTCGACCCGGAAGTCCTGGCCGGCCTCGCGCGCAACGCGCCGTTGACCCGGCCCCGGCCCGGCCATGCCGACCTCGCGGGCATGCAGAAGTACGGCTTCGACGACGCCCGGCCGGTGCTGGAGCGGGCCTCGGCCCGGGAGACCGCCGCCCGCGTCGCGCTCGGCACCCTCGCGCAGAACTTCCTCCGCCAGGTGATCGGTGCCGAGGTGATCAGCCACGTCGTCAGCATCGGCGAGGCCGACGCGGTGGACGGGCCGCTGCCCACCCCGGCCGACCGGGACGCCATCGACGCCTCGCCGACCCGGACCCTGCACCCGGACTCCACCGCCGCACTGTCGGCGGAGATCGACGCCGTGCAAGGAGGACGGCGACACGCTCGGCGGCGTCGTCGAGGTGCTGGTCCACGGCCTGCCGCCGGGGCTGGGCTCGTTCGTGCACGCCGACCGCAAGCTCGACGCCAGGTTGGCCGCGTCCTTGATGAGCATCCAGGCGATCAAGGGTGTCGAGATCGGTGACGGCTTCCGGACCGCCCGTCGCCGGGGGTCCGCCGCCCACGACGAGATCGACCCGCTGAACCCGGGGGTGCGTCGCCGCTCCAACCGGGCCGGCGGCATCGAGGGCGGCATGACCAACGGCGAGGTGCTGCGGGTACGCGCTGCGATGAAGCCGATCTCCACCGTGCCGCGTGCACTGTCCACCTTCGACGTCACCACCGGTGAGCCGGCGCAGGCGATCCACCAGCGCAGTGACGTCTGCGCGGTGCCCGCGGCCGGGGTGGTCGCCGAGGCGATGGTCGCGCTGGTGGTGGCGGAGGCGGTCGTGGAGAAGTTCGGCGGTGACTCGGTGCCGGAGACCCGTCGCAACTACCTGTCGTACCTGGAGACGGTGGCCGGTACCGCGCCGGTCGGTCAGTGATCGTGCGGTCCGAGTCCGAGTCCGAGTCCGAGTCCGAGCCGGCGCCGCCCGACGTCGCCGGTCCGGTCGTGGTGCTGGTCGGGGCGATGGGCGCCGGCAAGACCTCGGTCGCGCACGCGCTCGGCGCGAAGCTCCGACTGCCCGTCCGGGACACCGATCAGGACGTGGAAGCCGCCGCCGGCCGCCCCATCGCGGACATCTTCGTCAGCGACGGCGAACCCGCGTTCCGGGCCATGGAGCGGGCCGCGGTGGCGGCGGCGCTGGCCGAGCACCACGGGATCCTGGCGCTGGGCGGCGGTGCGGTACTGGCCGACGAGACCCGCGCCCTGCTCGCCGGCCACCCGGTGGTGCACCTGCTGGTGTCCACGTCGCAGGGGGTCCGACGCACCGGGCTCAACGCGGCCCGACCACTGCTCGCCGGGGTCAACCCGCGGGCCACCTACCGTGCCCTCCTGGAGGCCAGGTTGCCGATCTACCGTTCTGTGGCCGCCCTCGAGGTCGACACCGACAACCGCAGCGTCGACGACGTCGCCGACTCCGTCATCGGTTGGCTGGCCGCCCGATGACGCCGGCTACGGGGCCGGTGGTGGTCCGGGTCGACGGGGCGTCGCCGTACGACGTCACCATCGGTGCCGGCCTGTTGGACGAGCTGATCGCGGCCACCGCAGGCGCGACCACCGCCGCGCTGCTGCACCCGGAGTCGCTCACGATGACCGCTCAGGCCGTCCAGGAGGCACTGGTCGCCGCGGGCGTGAACACCCATCTGTTGGAGCTGCCCGACGCCGAGGACGCCAAGACCGTCGAGGTGCTCGGTTTCTGCTGGAAGGTATTCGGCCAGATCGGGCTGGACCGCCGTGACGTCGTGATCGGCCTGGGCGGCGGATCGGTGACCGACCTGGCCGGTTTCGCCGCCGCGACCTGGCTGCGCGGGGTGCGGCTGGTGCAGGTCCCGACCACCCTGCTGGGCATGGTCGACGCCGCCGTCGGTGGCAAGACCGGCATCAACACCGACGCCGGCAAGAACATGGCCGGCGCGTTCTACGAGCCGGGCGCGGTGATCGCCGACCTGGCGACCTTGGAGACGCTGCCGCCGCACGAGCTGGTGGCGGGTCTGGCAGAGGTGGTCAAGGCGGGTTTCATCGCCGACCCCGCCATCCTCGACCTCATCGAGGGTGACCCGGCGGGCGCCGTCGACCCGACCTCGCCGGTGCTGGCCGAGCTGGTCCGCCGGGCCGTCGCGGTCAAGGCGCACGTCGTCGCGCAGGACCTCCGGGAATCCAGCCTGCGCGAGATCCTCAATTACGGGCACACCCTGGCGCACGCGATCGAGCAGCGCGAGAAGTACCGCTGGCGGCACGGCGCCGCGGTCAGTGTGGGTCTGGTGTTCGCCGCCGAGCTCGCCCGCGCGGCCGGTCGGCTCGACGACGCCACCGCCGACCGGCATCTGGAGGTCCTGCACCTGCTCGGGCTGCCGACCACCTACGACCCGGACGCGTTGCCGGAGCTGGTCTCGATGATGGGATCGGACAAGAAGACCCGGGCCGGGATGCTGCGGTTCGTGGTGCTCGACGGGCTGGCCAAGCCCGGCCGACTGGAGGGCCCGGACCCGTCGTTGCTGGCCGCGGCGTACTCGGTGATCGCCGGTCGCAAGCGCGGCGGAACGACCATCCTGCTCTGACCCGTGCGGTCTAGGGTGGGCGGATGTCCCAGCATGCCGCCCGTCGCACCGCGCTGCGCCGTTCGCTCGACGGCGCCGGTGTCGAGGCGCTGCTGGTCACCGACCTGCTCAACATTCGCTACCTCACCGGGTTCACCGGGTCCAATGCCGCGCTGCTGATCAGCGCGTCCGGTGATACCGACAGTGCGTTCTGCACCGATGGCCGATACGTCACCCAGGCCGCGACCCAGGTCCCGGACCTGCCGACGGTGATCGACCGGGCGTCCGCCCCAGCGTTGGTCCGCACGGCGACCGGCCGGCTCGGGTTCGAGGCGGGCCACCTCACGGTCGCCGCGCACCGGGCGTTGACCGACCTCGCGGCCGCCGAGATGGTCGCCACCACCGGCCTGGTCGAGCAGCTCCGTGCCGTCAAGGACGCCGCCGAGATCGATTCGTTGCGGCGGGCCTGCGAGATCGCCGACCGGGCCCTGGCGGGGCTGATCGCCGACGGGGGGATTCGGGCCGGCCGGACCGAGCGCGAGGTCGGCCTGGACCTGGACGAGCGGATGCGCCGAGATGGCGCCGAGGACCCGGCATTCGAGACGATCGTGGCGGCCGGCGCCCACAGCGCGATCCCGCACCACCGCCCGACCGGGGCCCCGCTCACCCGCGGTGACCTGGTCACACTGGACTTCGGCGCCCGCTACCAGGGTTATCACTCCGACATGACCCGCACCGTCGTCCTGGGTCCGCCGCACGCCTGGCAGCAGGAGATCTACGACGTCGTCCGGGCCGCCCAGGACGCGGCCGAGGAGATGGTCCGGCCCGGTACCACCGGGCGGCTGCTGGACCGGGCGGCCCGACAGGTCATCGAGGATGCGGGTTTCGGCGATCGGTTCCTGCACGCCCTGGGGCACGGCATCGGGCTCCAGATCCACGAAGGACCGGCAGTCGCAGCGGCCGCCACCGGTACTATCAACGCGGACATGGTCCTGACCGTCGAGCCCGGGGTGTACCTCGAGGGCCGTGGCGGGGTCCGGATCGAAGACAGCGGCGTGGTCCGCGCCTCGGGCTACGAGGTGCTCACGCTGACCGCAAAGAACCTGTTGGTGCTGTAGTTCAGCGCCGGCGCGTGCAGCAGAAGGGTATGTGGCGTCCGCCATGGCATCGACGAATGATCTGAAGAACGGCCTTGTCCTCAACATCGACGGCCAGCTCTGGACGGTGATCGCCTTCCAGCACGTCAAGCCGGGCAAGGGCCCCGCGTTCGTGCGCACCACCCTCAAGCACGTGCTCACCGGCAAGCAGGTCGACAAGACGTTCAACGCCGGCCTGAAGGTCGACACCGCCACCGTCGACAAGCGGGACATGACGTTCCTCTACAAGGACGGCGAGGACTTCGTCTTCATGGACAAGGACACCTACGACCAGGTGACCATCCCCGGCGCGGCCGTCGCCGGTGCCGCGGACTTCCTGCTGGAGAACAACGACGCCATGGTGGCCACCCACGAAGGGGTGGTGCTGTTCGTCGAGAACCCGGTCTCGGTGGAACTGCTCGTCTCACACACCGACCCGGGGCTGCAGGGTGACCGCTCCACCGGCGGCACCAAGCCCGCCACCCTGGAGACGGGCGCCGAGATCCAGGTGCCGTTGTTCCTCAACACCGGCGACAAGATCAAGGTCGACACCCGCGACGGTCGCTACCTGGGCCGCGTCACCGCCTGACCTGGCACCGACCGCCCGCAGTCGGCGCCACCGCGCGCCGATCAGCATCCGACAGAGAGCACCCGCAGATGTCCGCCCGCAGCAAGGCCCGCAAACGCGCACTCGACCTCGTCTTCGCCGCTGACGCCCGCAATGTCGACCCGGTGACGCTGCTCGTCGAACGCGAGGACACCGGCGAGCAGACCCCGATGGGGGAGTACGCCGAGCAGATCGTGCGCGGGATCGCCGCGCACCACCAGCGGATCGACGGGCTGCTCGCCGAGCACTCCCAGGGGTGGGAGCTGTCCCGGATGCCGGCCGTGGATCTGGCGGTGCTGCGGATCGCGGCCTGGGAGCTGTTGTACTCCGACGTCCCCGGCCCGGTGGTGGTGGACGAGGCGGTGGAACTGGCGAAGACGTTGTCCACCGACAACTCGCCGCGCTTCGTCAACGGCGTGCTCGGCCAGCTGATGAGCATCGCCGGGAAGCTGCGCGCCGCGCAACGGTGAGGTAGCAGGCGGGCGGCACGTCGCCGGGTTCGCCGCAGGACACCACTCCCGCGCGACCCGAGATCGACCCGCGTCGCGATCCGGGCCGCGGTGCGGGCGGTGATCACGATCAGGGAGCGTATTGTCCGCCGACCGGTTCGGCCCGGGCACCGCCCCGTGATCGGTGCTTGACTGGAGTCGTCAGCGGGCATTCACCCGCCGAAGCCGGTGGAGCCGGTCATCCGAACAGAAGAGGGCACGCCATGGACTGGTGGGTGTGGTTGATCATCGTCATCGTGGTGATCGCCGTGATTGTCGGCGGATTCATCGCGGTGCAGGCCCGACGGCGTGCCGGTGGCGTCATCATCAATGACGGCAAGCGCCCCGGCGGTCGGCAGCGATGAGCACGCTGATCAGGGCCAGCGAGCTGGTGAAACTGGTGGTCGTGACGCACGGCGGCGAGGATGTGGCCCAGGTCAAGGACGTGGTCTACGCCGCGCACGGTGGTCAGATCCTGGCCTTCACCCTCGCCGGGCGGGGCCTGTTCGCGGGTCCGCTGAAGACCGCGTTGCCGTGGTCCAAGGTCGCCGGTCTCGGTACCGCGGCGGTGATCATCGCCTCCGAGGACGACCTGGTACCGCTGGACGAGGCCTTGGCCGAGACGGCGCAAGACGGTCCTGGCCACGGTGACGTGCATGCACTCGCAGGTGCTGACCGATCAGGGCACCGCGCTGGGCACGGTGAGTGACGTCATCATCGGCATCCAGGGTGACCCCTCAACCGGACAGGCCGACGTGGTCGGTTACGAGATCCTGCCGGCGGAGACCCTGAACAAGGGCAAGCAGCGGCTGCTGATCCCGTTGCCCGACACCATCGCCGCATCCGGTGAGCACCTGATGGTCCCGGCGTCGGCGAGTGACTACATGACCGACGATCTGGCCCAGTTCGGGGCAGCGGTCGATGCGTTCCGTTCGCAACTGGGAGAGGTGCGCTGATGTTGTTCTCCGAAGCCAACGGTCGCAAGGTCGTCAGCACCGCCGACGCAGGCACGGTCGGCACGGTCTCCGGATTCGTGGTGGACCCGGCCGAGGGGCGGGTGGTGGCGCTCTCGCTGGCCAAGTCCGCAGGCTCGGGGTCGACACTGCCGTACGGGAGTATCGGTGCCTTCGGGGCAGATGCCGTCACCGTCAGCAATGCCGACGTCGTGGTCGAAGCCGACGACAGGATCACCGAACTGAGCGCCAAGCAGCACACCATCCTGAAGAAGCGGGCGCTCACCACGGCCGGCTACGAATTGGGCACGGTCCGGGACGTCGACTTCGACCCGGCCAACGGAATGCTCGTGTCGATCCTGGTGGACGACAGCACCTTCGACGGCCAGGGGCTTGTCGGGGTCGGTTCCTACGCGGTGATGCTGCAACCCTGACCAGCACGCACCGCAACGCACGCACCCCCGAGCCGACGGCTCGGGGGTGCGTGTCGTTCAGTGCAGTTCAGTGCAGTATCAGTGCAGATCAGTTCAGTTCAGACCAGATCGGATCAGATCAGATCAGTGCAGATCAGTGCAGTTCAGAGCCCTCCGGCAGGACGCCCCAGCGCATCAACTGCTCGGTGAGGTCCTCGGGGGTCATGTCGTAGATCACGGCCAGTGAGCGCAGGTCCTCGGCGCGGATGGTCAGCACCTTGCCGTTGTAGTCACCACGCTGCGACTGGATGGCGGCGGCGTACCGGGCCAGCGGGCCGGCCAGATGGGTGGGCAGTTCGCCGAGCCGCTGCAGGTCGATCTTCAGCTTGGGGGTGGCCGGTCCACGCCGCGCGCTGCGCGCGTCGGGCAAAAGCTCCGAGACCGGAACACCGTAGAAATCTGCGAGTTCGGCCAGCTTGGCCACGGTCACCGCACGGTCGCCGCGCTCGTAGGAGCCCACGACGACGGCCTTCCAGCGACCGTCGGACTTGGCCTCGATACCGTGCAGGCTCAGGCCCTGCTGCGCACGGATTGCTCGAAGACGTGCCCCGAGCGCACGCGCGTAGTTCTCTGACATGGGCCGACCTTTCATGCTGGCAACCGTCGTGATCACCGTCGCCTGACAGTGTCCCCTAATGGTTACACACAGTACAGGCGACTCACGCATCGTTAGTTGATTCGTGACAAAGTTTCTGGCTGGGTAGACTGCGTACGCGGTTCCGGGCTCGGGACCGAGACATCCTTTAAAGCCGTCCAGTGAGGCGGGTAAGGAGGTCGGAACAGGTGTCGTCACGCCCGCTCCCGGCACAGTCCGTGAACACTCCGTCGCCGGCGTCCAGCGGTGATCCCGCCATTCGCGAGTTGCTCTCCGCTGCCGACATCGCCCGCATCGTCGATCGCATCGCCCACCAGATCCTGGAGCGCAGCGGGTCGGCGGTCGACAACGGCGACGTCGTCCTGCTCGGCATCCCCAACCGCGGCAACGTGCTCGCGGCCCGGCTCGCCGACCGGTTGTCCACCTTCGCCGGCCGGGAACTCCCCGCCGGCTCGCTGGACATCACCCTGTATCGCGACGACCTGCGTCGGCGCGCCCCCCGGGCGCTCGGGGCGACGGTCATCCCCGACGGTGGCATCGACGAACGCATCGTGGTGCTCGTCGACGACGTGCTGTTCTCCGGTCGGACCGTCCGGGCCGCACTGGACGCGCTGCGCGATCACGGTCGCCCGACCCAGGTGCAGCTCGCCGTGCTGGTCGACCGCGGTCACCGACAGTTGCCGCTGCGGGCCGATTACGTCGGCAAGAACATCCCCACCGCACTCAACGACGACGTCGCTGTCCGGTTCGTCGAGGTCGACGGCCGCGATGCGGTAGAGCTGCGGAGGGCCCCGTGACCGCAGTCGTCCCCGCCGGTCCGCCGGTCACCGACCGTGGTGGGCCGGACCGGCCAGCGCCGGCCATGCCCCGACACCTGCTGTCCGCCGGCCAGCTCAACTCCGACGCCGCGGACCACCTGCTCGACACCGCCAGCCGCATCGACCAGGCCATCGCCGGCCGGGAGATCCGCAAGCTGCCGACCCTGCGCGGCCGGACCGTGGTCAACCTGTTCTACGAGGACTCGACCCGGACCCGGATCTCCTTCGAACTGGCGGCCAAGCGGCTTTCCGCCGATGTCATCAACTTCTCCGCCAAGGGCTCGTCGGTCAGCAAGGGCGAATCGCTCAAGGACACCGCCTGGACCCTGCAGGCGATGGGCGCCGACGTGGTCGTCTGCCGGCACCCCTCGTCCGGCGCGCCGAAACGGCTGTCGAACTGGGTCGACGGGCATGTGGTGAACGCCGGTGACGGCACCCACGAGCACCCCACCCAGGCCCTACTGGACGCCTACACGTTGCGCCGGCACCTCGGTGACCTCCAAGGCCGACGGATCGTCATCGTCGGCGACGTGCTGCACTCCCGGGTCGCCCGGTCCAACGTGGCGCTGCTGTCCACTCTGGGCGCCGAGGTGACCCTGGTGGCCCCGCCGACGCTGCTGCCGCTCGGTGTCGGCAGCTGGCCCGCGTCGGTCGACTACGACCTGGACCGGGCGCTGCGCGGAGCTGACGCGGTGATGATGCTGCGGGTGCAGCGCGAGCGGATGGGCGGCGCGTTCTTCCCGACCGAACGCGAGTACAGCCGGCACTACGGGCTGGACGCGCGTCGCCGCGACCTGATCGCCGGGCACGGCATCGTCATGCACCCGGGGCCGATGAACCGCGGCATGGAGATCACCCCGGAGGTCGCCGACGGCGCCAACTCGGTGATCGTGGAGCAGGTGGCCAACGGTGTCATCGTGCGGATGGCTGTCCTGTACTCGCTGTTGGCAGACTTTGGAGATTCGGCATGAGCAGCACCGTCCTGATCACCGGCACCCGACCGTACGGTGAGGACGTCACCGACGTCCTGCTGGCCGACGGCCGGATCGCCGCCATCGGTGCGGCCGCCGCGGCCACGGCCGACGCCGACACGCTGCGGATCGACGGCGCCGGCACCGTGCTGCTGCCCGGCCTGGTGGACCTGCACACGCACCTGCGTGAGCCGGGCAGGGAGGACGCCGAGACCGTCGAGACCGGTAGTCGCGCCGCCGCTCTCGGTGGGTACACCGCGGTCTTCGCGATGCCCAACACCGACCCCACCGCCGACACCGCCGGCGTCGTCGAGCAGGTCCACCGGCTCGGCCGGTCCGTCGGGCTCGTCGACGTCCAACCGATCGGGGCGGTCACCGTCGGGCGCAAGGGGGAGCGGCTCGCGGAACTGTCGGCGATGGCCACCTCCGCGGCGAGGGTGCGGGTCTTCTCCGACGACGGGGACTGTGTCTCCGACGCACTGCTGATGCGCCGGTCGCTGGAGTACGTCAAGGCCTTCGGCGGGGTGATCGCCCAGCACGCCCAGGAGCCGCGCCTGACCATCGGCGCGCAGATGCACGAGGGTGACGTCTCCGCCCGGCTCGGGATGACCGGCTGGCCGGCCGTCGCGGAGGAGGCCATCATCGCCCGGGACTGCCTGCTGACCGATCACGTCGACTCCCGGCTGCACGTGTGCCACCTGTCCACCGCCGGCTCGGTCGCGGTGATCGCCGCCGCCAAGGCCCGCGGGACCAGGGTGACCGCCGAGGTGACCCCGCACCACCTGGTGCTGACCGACGCGCTGGCGGAGGACTACGACCCGGTGTTCAAGGTCAACCCGCCGCTGCGCACCCAGTCCGATGTGGACGCCGTGCGCGCCGGCCTCGCCGACGGCACGATCGACATCGTGGCCACCGATCATGCGCCGCACGCCGCGCAGCACAAGGAGTGCGAGTGGGACCAGGCCAGCCCCGGCATGCTGGGGCTGCAGACCGCCCTGTCGGTGGTGGTCTCGACGATGGTCGAACCGGGCCGGCTGGACTGGCGCGGAGTGGCCCGGGTGATGAGCGAGAACCCGGCCGCCATCGGTGGTCTCGCCGACCACGGCCGTCCGCTCGAGGTGGGCGAGCCGGCGAATCTGACGCTGGTCGATCCGGCTGCCACCTGGACGGTCCGTGGCGCGGAGCTCGCCAGCCTGTCGTCCAACACCCCGTTCGAGGGCGCGGTGCTACCGGCCCGCGTGGTCGCCACCTTCCTGCGCGGTCGACCGACCGTGCTGGCCGGGGTGCTGCAGGACCCCGCCACCGGCGGGGGGAGCTGAGATGGGCTGGCCACGGTTGTGGCTGACGCTGGCGCTGGTTGCGCTGTGCGTCCTGCTCGGTGCCCTGCTGTACCTCGGCTGGTCCCGACGCGGCCGCCGGCAGGCCGGCTACCCGGAGCTGCCGACGGTGCCCGACGACCCGGGCGCTGAGCTCGCGCCGCCGCTGACCGGGGTGTACGTCTCGACCACCGTGTCCGGCCGCTGGCAGGACCGGATCGTCGCCCGGACGCTGGGCCGACGGGCCAAGGCCACGGTGGCGCTGTACGCCGACGGGGTACTCATCGACCGGATCGGCGAGACCGCCCTGTGGATCCCGCGCGCCGCTTTGGTCGCCGTCGGCACCACCCCGGGGGTGGCCGGCAAGGTGATGGGCCTGGCCGACGGCATCCTGCTGCTCACCTGGACCTGGGGTGATGCCGCCGTCGACTCCGGTGTCCGGGCCGATGACCCGGACCGCCAGGCCGACTGGATCGCTGCCAGTGCAGCACTTCTCACGACCCGACCGGGAGCAACCGCATGACCGAGATCTCCGCAGTCCTCGTCCTGGAGGACGGCCGTGTGTTCGGTGGCACGCCGTTCGGCGCTGCCGGCACCGCCTTCGGGGAGGCCGTCTTCGCCACCGGGATGACCGGGTACCAGGAGACGCTCACCGACCCGTCCTACCGCCGCCAGGTGGTGGTGGCCACCGCGCCGCAGATCGGCAACACCGGCTGGGTGACCGAGGACGACGAGTCCGCCGGTATCCAGGTCGCCGGGTTCGTGGTGCGCGACCTGTCCCCGGCGCCGTCCAACTGGCGCGCGACCAGCTCGCTGCCCGACGCGATGTCCGCGCAGGACATCGTCGGCATCTCCGGCGTCGACACCCGGGCGTTGACCAGGCACCTGCGGTCCCGGGGCGCGATGCGCTGCGGGATCTTCAGCGGCACCGACATCGGGCAGGTGGCCGACATGGTCGCCGCCGTCCGCGACATCCCGTCGATGGCCGGTCTGAGCCTGACCGACGAGGTCAGCACGCCGCAGGCCTACACGGTCCCGGCCGACGGGGAGTCGCTGTTCACCGTCGCCGCTGTCGATCTCGGGATCAAGGCCAACACGCCGCGGTCGTTCGCCGCCCGCGGGATCACCACCCACGTGGTGCCCGCGTCGGTCACCGCCGAGGAGATCGTGGCACTGGGGGTGGACGGGGTGTTCCTGTCCAACGGGCCCGGTGACCCGGCGACGGCCGACCATGCGGTCGCGCTGACCAAGGAGATCCTGCGCCGCGGGATCCCGCTGTTCGGAATCTGCTTCGGCAACCAGATCCTGGGTCGGGCACTGGGTTTCGGCACCTACAAGCTCAAGTTCGGGCACCGCGGGATCAACCAGCCGGTGATCGACCACGTCACCGGCGCCACCCTGGTCACCAGCCAGAACCACGGGTTCGCCGTGGAGTTCCCCGCTGGGCCGGCCGACCCGGTCGACACCGAGTTCGGCACCGTCCGGGTCGGGTTCTCGTCGTTGAACGACGGGGTCGTCGAAGGACTCAACTGCCAGGACGTGCCGGCCTTCTCCGTGCAGTTCCACCCGGAGGCCGCCGCCGGCCCGCACGACGCGGGCTACCTGTTCGACCGGTTCATCGACCTGATGCGCGCCGCCGGCGCCGCTTCTGACGAGACCGACACCGCCGATGTCACAAGGGGTTTGTAGAAAATGCCGCGCCGTACAGATCTGAACCACATCCTGGTGATCGGCTCCGGTCCGATCGTGATCGGCCAGGCCTGCGAGTTCGACTACTCGGGCACCCAGGCCTGCCGGGTGCTGCGCGAGGAGGGCCTGCGGGTCAGCCTGATCAACTCCAACCCGGCGACGATCATGACCGACCCGGAGTTCGCCGACGCCACCTACATCGAGCCGATCACGGCCGAGTTCGTGGAGAAGGTGCTGCTGGACCAGAAGCGGCAGGGCTTCCCGGTGGACGCCATCCTGGCCACCCTGGGTGGCCAGACCGCGCTCAACACCGCGATCGCGCTGCACGACGCCGGAATGCTGGACAAGCACGGTGTGGAGCTGATCGGGGCCGACATCCCGGCCATCCAGCGCGGCGAGGACCGGCAGATCTTCAAGGACATCGTCCGCGACATCGGCGGTGACGTACCGGATTCCGCGGTCTGCCACTCGATGCCCGAGGTGCGGGCGACCGTCGAGCGGCTGGGGCTGCCGGTCGTCATCCGGCCGTCGTTCACGATGGGCGGACTGGGCTCCGGGCTGGCCTACACCGCCGACGACCTGGAGCGCATCGCGTCGATCGGACTGGCCGCCTCTCCGGTGCACGAGGTCCTCATCGAGGAATCGGTACTCGGATGGAAGGAGTACGAGCTCGAGCTGATGCGCGACGGCGCCGACAACGCGGTAGTGGTCTGCTCGATCGAGAACATCGATCCGATGGGGGTGCACACCGGCGACTCGATGACCGTTGCGCCGGCGATGACGCTGACCGACCGCGAGTACCAGGACATGCGCGACCTCGGGCTCAAGGTGCTGCGCGCGGTCGGGGTGGCCACCGGCGGCTGCAACATCCAGTTCGCCATCAACCCGGCGACCGGCCGGATGATCGTGATCGAGATGAACCCCCGGGTGTCGCGGTCCTCGGCGCTGGCCTCCAAGGCCACCGGCTTCCCGATCGCGAAGATCGCGGCGAAGCTCGCCATCGGCTACCACCTGTCCGAGATCGCCAACGACATCACCAAGGCCACCCCGGCCGCCTTCGAGCCGACCCTGGACTACGTGGTCGTCAAGATCCCGCGGTTCGCCTTCGAGAAGTTCCCAGGCGCGGACCCGACGCTGACCACGACGATGAAGTCCGTCGGCGAGGCGATGAGCATCGGCCGCAACTTCGCCGAGGCGTTCGGCAAGGCCCTGCGCTCGATGGAGACCAAGAACCTCGGCTTCTGGACGCTGCCCGATCCGACCGCCGCGGACGGCACGCCCGAGACGGTCGAGGCCATCCTGGCCGCCGCCGCGATCCCCACCGACGGTCGGATCTTCCAGGTCGAGCGGGCGCTGCGCCGCGGTGCGTCGGTGGCGCAGGTGCACGAGGCCACCGGCATCGACCCGTGGTTCCTCGACCAGATCGTGCTGATCCAGGCTGTCGGCGCCGAAGTCGCTGCCGCGGCGGAGCTCTCGGCCGATCTGCTGCGAAAGGCGAAGCGGTACGGGCTGTCCGACCTGCAGATCGCCCGGATGCGCTCCACGCCGGAGATGACGGTCACCGAACAGAGCATCCGCGAGGTCCGCCGGGCGCTGGGTGTCCGGCCGGTCTACAAGACCGTGGACACCTGCGCGGCCGAGTTCGAGGCGTTCACGCCGTACCACTACTCGGCGTACGAGACCGATCCGGCGGCCGAGTCCGAGGTCGCGCCCCAGCGGGACCGACCGAAGGTGATCATCCTGGGCTCCGGACCGAACCGGATCGGCCAGGGCATCGAGTTCGACTACTCCTGTGTGCACGCCGCGATGTCGCTGCGCGACGCCGGTTTCGAGACCGTGATGGTCAACTGCAACCCGGAGACGGTATCCACCGACTACGACACCGCGGACCGGTTGTACTTCGAGCCGCTCACCGCCGAGGACGTGCTGGAGGTCATTGCCGCCGAGCAGGAGTCGGGGACGGTCGCCGGTGTGATCGTCACGCTGGGCGGCCAGACGCCGCTGAAGCTGGCCGGGGTCCTGGCGGCCGAGGGGGTCCCGCTGCTCGGGACCTCGCCGGACGCCATCGATCTCGCCGAGGACCGGGCCCGTTTCGGGGCGTTGCTGGCCGCTGCCGGCCTGCCGGCCCCGGCGTTCGGGATGGCCACCTCGTTCGACCAGGCGCGCACCGTCGCGGCCCGCATCGGCTACCCGGTGCTGGTCCGGCCGTCCTACGTGCTCGGCGGCCGCGGCATGGAGATCGTCTACGACGATCCCTCGCTGGCCGACTACATCTCCCGGGCCACCGAGATCACCGACACCTCGCCGGTGATGGTCGACCGGTTCCTCGACGACGCGATCGAGATCGACGTCGACGCGCTGTGCGACGGCGTGGACGTCTACCTCGGCGGCGTGATGGAACACATCGAGGAGGCCGGGGTGCACTCCGGTGACTCGGCCTGTGTGCTGCCGCCGATCACCCTGGGCCGCAGCGACATCGAGAAGGTCCGGCAGTACACCGAGCGGATCGCGCTGGACGGACAGGTCCGCGGCCTGCTGAACGTGCAGTACGCGCTGAAGGGCGAGACCCTCTACGTGCTGGAGGCCAACCCGCGGGCGTCGCGCACCGTGCCGTTCTCGTCCAAGGCGACGGCGGTGCCGCTGGCGAAGGCGGCGGCGCGGATCATGACCGGCTCCACGATCGCCGGGCTGCGCGCCGAAGGCATGCTGATGGCCGTCGGGGACGCCGGCACCCTGCCGGCCGGCGCCCCGGTCGCGGTCAAGGAAGCGGTCATGCCGTTCCACCGGTTCCGCCGCCCCGACGGGACCGGAGTGGACACCATCCTCGGGCCGGAGATGCGGTCCACCGGCGAGGTGATGGGGATCGACGCGGCGTTCGGCCCGGCGTTCGCCAAGTCCCAGACCGGCTCCTACGGTTCGCTGCCGCTGACGGGCACCGTCTTCGTCTCCGTCGCCAACCGCGACAAGCGCTCGATGGTGTTCCCGATCAAACGACTGGCCGACATCGGTTTCACCGTGGTCGCCACCGCTGGCACGGCGGAGATGTTGCGCCGCAACGGCATCGAGGTGCAGGTCGTGCGCAAGCACTTCGAGGGCGACGGCAACGTGGTGGAGATGATCAAGGCCGGCGAGATCGACCTGGTGATCAACACCCCGTACGGACAGTCCGGCACCCGCATCGACGGTTTCGAGATCCGGACCGCCGCGGTCAGCGCCGACATCCCGTGCATCACCACGGTGGCCGGTGCCGCGGCCGCGATCCAGGGCATCGAGGCGATGGTCCGGGGCGACGTCGGTGTCGCCTCGTTGCAGAACCTCCAGGCCGGGCTGCGTGCCGCGGTGGCGGCCCAGACCGCAGCCGCGGCAACGGCTCCCGCATCGTGACCGTCCTGGAGCGCGGGTACGCGGCCGCGATCCGGCCGGTGCTGTTCCGGCTGGGCGGTGGCGACGCCGAACGGGCGCACCATCGCACGGTGGGGATGCTGCACACGATGGGACGGCGGCCGTGGGTCCGGACCGCGGTGGAACGGCTGCTGGCCGTCGACCACTCGCCGCGCCGGGTCTTCGGCGTGACGTTCCCATCGGTGGTCGGCGTGGCGGCCGGGATGGACAAGGACGGCACCGCGCTGATCGCCTGGCCCGCACTGGGTTTCGGTTTCACCGAGGTCGGCACGGTGACGGCCCACCCGCAGCCGGGCAACGACCGGCCCCGGCTGTTCCGGCTGGTGGGCTCCGAGGCGGTGGTCAACCGGATGGGGTTCAACAACGCGGGCGCCCGGCGGCTCGCGACCCGGTTGGACGACCTCGGGCCGCTGCGCACCCCGTTGGGCATCTCGATCGGCAAGTCCAAGGTGGCCCCGGTCAACGGCGCCGTCGAGGACTACCTGACCTCGCTGCGCCTGCTGCACTCCTACGCCGACTACATCGCCGTCAATGTGTCCTCGCCGAACACGCTGGGGCTGCGGTCCCTGCAGGAGAAGCGACCGCTCACCGAGCTGCTCGGCGCGTTGACCACCGAGGCGGCCGAGCTGGCCGGGCCGGGTGGGCGGCCGGTGCCGATCCTGGTCAAGATCGCACCCGACCTCACGGACACCGCGATCGGCGACGTGCTCCAGGTCTGCACGGACACCGGTGTGGCCGGTTTGATCGCCACCAACACCACGGTCAGCCGGGACGGGGTGGCGGTCGGCGACCGGGTGCCGGCCGGCCAGCCCGGTGGGCTGTCTGGGGCGCCGCTGACGGTGCGGGCGCGAGAGGTGGTCGCGTTCGTCAGCTCCCACACCGAGCTGCCGGTGATCGGTGTCGGCGGCATCATGAGCGCCGACGACGGCCTGGCCATGCTCGACGCCGGCGCGTCCCTGCTGCAGATCTACTCCGGACTGATCTATCGCGGACCGGGGCTGGTCCGGTCGATCAACAAGGCCGTCGCGCGTCGCGACTGACCGCCACCGAGATGGGGATCAGATGGAGTTGAGCAGCGCCGCACCCGCGTCCGGTCAGCCGGCCGGCCACCCGGCGGCCACCCGCGAGCCGTTCGGCCGCCGATTGGCCGCTGCCACGCGGGACCGCGGCCCGCTGTGCGCCGGTATCGACCCGCACGAGAGCCTGCTGCGCGCCTGGGGTCTGCCGGTCACCGTCGGCGGGCTGGAGCGGTTCGCGATGACCACGGTCGAGGCGCTCGCCGGAGAGGTCGCGGTGCTGAAACCGCAGTCGGCCTTCTTCGAGGTCTTCGGCAGCGCCGGCGTCGCGGTGCTGGAGAAGGTGCTCGCGGCGGCGGCCGAGGCGGGGGCGTTGACCCTGCTCGACGTCAAGCGGGGCGACATCGGGACGACGATGGGCGCCTACGCCCGGGCCTACCTCAGCGACGACGCGCCGCTGGCCGCGGACGCGATCACCGTCTCGCCGTTCCTGGGCTTCGGTTCCCTCGACCCGGCGTTGGACCTGGCCGCTGCGACCGGTCGGGGGGTGTTCGTGCTGGCGCTGACCTCCAACCCGGAAGGGCCGCAGGTGCAGCACGCGGCAGGTGCCGGGGGAGCGTTGGTGGCCCAGCAGATCGCCGACGCCGCGGCAGCGCGTAACGCAGGGGCCACGCCGTTCGGTTCCGTGGGGCTCGTGGTCGGTGCCACCGTCGGTGCCACCGGCGTGCACCTCGGCCGGGTCAACGGACCGATGCTCGCACCGGGGATCGGCGCCCAGGGTGCCACCCCGGCCGACCTGCGCACGGTGTTCGGCGACGACCTGTCGGCGGTGCTGCCCAGCAGCAGCCGGGAGATCCTGGGCGCCGGGCCGTCCCTCACCGGCCTCCGCGACGCCGCCCGTCGCACGGTCGACCAGGTCCGCGCCGCCCTCGGCTGAGCGCACGCGCCCTCGGCTGAGCGCACCCGCCCCCGGTCCGCGCGCCGCCGGGGTCCGTCTGGAGCCCTGGTCCGCCCGGGGGCCGTCTGGCGGCTGGGGACGTGCGCGCAGCCCCGGCCGTCTGACCGGCGCGCGTAGTCTCGTGCTCATGGCAGCGGAGCCGCCGCTCATGACCGACCCGGTGATCGGTCGGTCGGCCCCGCCGCGCAGAACCGCCGGATTCCTGGTGCTGATCACGGCATTGGTGCTGCTCACGGGGGCGCCGTCGGTGCTGAGTCGTGGACTGCCCGGCGTCGCGGCGGTCGGTGCGCTGCCCGACCCGCCGCCGGTGGGCAGCTGCCTGTGGCTGGATCGCGATCGGGTCGAGCCCGTGCCGTGCGATCAGAGCCACCATGCCGAGGTGATGCTGACCTGGCCCGCGGATCGGCCGCCGGCCGACGCCGGCACCTTCGCCGCAGTGGCCGGCCACCCGTTCGGCACCGCCGGCCAGGTGAAGACCGTGACCTGCAACGACGCCCGACAACCGTGGGTGCAGGTCGCCCACCTGCCTGGCTCGGAGTTCTGGACCGCGGCCGGCCCGGTCGTGGACAGTCAACTGCTGGCCGCCCCGGCTGCTGAGCGCACACCCGACCGGGGGTGGCTGGCCTGCATTTTGGTCGCACCGGATCGGCAGCCGCTCACCGGCGCGCTGCGGGCGGGCAGCGGGGGGCAGCCGGCAGCTCGGCTCGGCACCTGCGTACAGGCTTCGCAGAATTACCGGGGCCCGGAGACCGTGACCTGCGACCGGCCCCACCGCACCGAGATCCTCGGCACTTTTCGCACCACGTCGTTGTTCGACGCCCGGGGCCGCTTCACCGGATACCCCGATGACACCGTGCTGGCCGACAGCTGCGCCGCGTTCGCGCGGGCCGTCACCCGCACCGACGACCCCACCTTCGGCGGCCGGTTGCACGTTCGGGCGGCGTCGCTGTTCCCCGCATCGATCCTGGAGGTCGACACCACCGATCCGGCCGGGGTGCCGGTGCACACCTACGTACCGCTACCCCAGTGCGACCTGGACCTCGTCGGCGCGGGAACACTCACCGGGACCGTTGTCGGCCTCGCCGGCGGGCCATTACCGCTGGGCTGAGCCCGCCCCGGGCCGACGCGGCCGGGGCCGGTGTCCTCGTTCGGCTCGCAGGAAGCGGGTAACCTCGCGTCGGGGTTCGACCCGGCTCACGCCGGGTGGTGTCACCGGCATCCACCCCGCCGCCGGGTCCGCGCTGCCGGTCCCGTGTCCTGTCGAAGAGCGACGCCGCTCTCGTCCCGCGCTGTCCCTGAGGAGTTCCATGTCCGCCCCCGCCCCCACCGCCGCCGGCCCCGCCCTGGTGGCGGACCGCATCGGCACCCTCGACTTCAAGGTGGCCGACCTCGCGCTGGCCGAGTTCGGCCGCAAGGAGATCCTGCTCGCCGAGCACGAGATGCCCGGGCTGATGTCGCTGCGGCGCGAGTACGCCGACGTACAGCCGCTCAAGGGTGCGCGGATCGCCGGTTCGCTGCACATGACAGTGCAGACCGCGGTGCTGATCGAGACCCTGACGAGCCTGGGTGCGGACGTCAGGTGGGTGAGCTGCAACATCTTCTCCACCCAGGACCACGCCGCGGCCGCCACCGTCGTCGGGCCGTACGGCACGCCGGAGGCCCCGCAGGGGGTGTCGGTCTACGCCTGGAAGGGCGAGACCCTGCCCGAGTACTGGTGGTGCACCGACCAGATGTTGCGCTGGCCTGCGTCGTCGACCGGCGCGGAGCAGGGTCCGAACATGCTGCTCGACGACGGCGGCGACGCCACCCTGTTGATCCACAAGGGCGTGCAGTACGAGAAGGCCGGTGTGGTTCCGCCGACCGACGACAGCGACTCCGACGAGTACGGCGTCATCCTCGACCTGCTGCGCCGGTCCCTCGCGGACGACCCGCAGTACTGGACGCGGGTCAGCCCGCAGCTGCGCGGGGTCACCGAGGAGACCACCACCGGCGTGCTGCGGCTGTATCAACTGGCCGCCGCCGGTGAGCTGCTGTTCCCGGCGATCAACGTCAACGACTCGGTCACCAAGAGCAAGTTCGACAACAAGTACGGCGTCCGGCATTCCCTGATCGACGGCATCAACCGCGCCACCGACGTGCTCATCGGCGGCAAGGTCGCCGTGGTGGTCGGCTACGGCGACGTCGGCAAGGGCAGCGCCGAGTCGTTGCGTGGCCAGGGCGCCCGCGTGGTCATCGCCGAGATCGATCCGATCTGCGCGCTGCAGGCCCTGATGGACGGCTTCGAGGTCACCACTGTCGACAAGGCGATCGGCCGCGCCGACATCGTGGTCACCACCACCGGCAACAAGGACATCATCACCGTCGCCCACATGCAGGCGATGAAGCACCAGGCCATCCTGGGCAACATCGGCCATTTCGACAACGAGATCGACATGGCGGGCCTCGCCCGGATCCCGGGTGTGCACCGGACCGAGATCAAGCCGCAGGTGCACCTGTGGACGTTCCCGTCCGGCCGCACCATCCTGGTGCTGTCCGAGGGCCGGCTGCTGAACCTCGGCAACGCCACCGGGCACCCCTCGTTCGTGATGAGCTCGTCGTTCTCCAACCAGGTGATCGCCCAGATCGAGCTGTTCACCAAGCACCACGAGTACGACAACGAGGTGTACCGGCTGCCCAAGCAGCTCGACGAGAAGGTCGCCAAGATCCACGTCGAAGCTCTCGGCGGTGAGCTGACCAAGCTCACCAAGGAGCAGGCGGAGTACATCGGTGTCGACGTCGAAGGTCCGTTCAAGGCCGACCACTACCGGTACTGATCAGCCCTGTTTTCCGGTACTGATCGTCGAGGTCCCGGCGTGCCCGCACGGGCGCGCCGTGGGCCGGTACCCGAGGGAGGGTCCGTGGGTGGCCGACTGATCGTCATCGAAGGTCTGGACGGTTCGGGGAAGGCGACGCTCAGTGCGTCGCTGTGCGCGAAATGGCGGGCCCAGGGCCGCCGGGTCAGCGTCCTGGCATTCCCGAGGTACGCCGACAGCGTGTTCGCCGAGCTGGTCAAGGACGCCCTCTACGGCCGGCTGGGTGACCTGTCCGACTCCGTCCACGGCCTGGCGTTGCTCTTCGCCCTGGACCGGCGCGACGCCGCCGACGAGATCCGCGATCTGCTGGCCGGCAACGACATCGTGCTGCTGGACCGCTATGTGGCGTCCAACGCCGCGTACGGATCCGCCCGACTGGGGGCGCCGGCCGTGCCCAACGACTTCCCCGACTGGGTGCGGGCCCTGGAGATCGACCGGTTCGGGGTGCCGGTGCCCGACCTGCAGATCCTGCTGGACGTCGCGCCGGCAGTTGCCGGGGCCCGGGCACTGCGGCGGGCCGGCGAATCGGCCGACCGCGCGTTGGACCACTTCGAGGCCGACGGCGGCCTGCAACGGCGGACCGCGCTGATGTACGCCGCGCTCGCCGGGACGCAGTACCTGTCGCCGTGGCGGGTGCTCACCCCCGGGGACACCGCGGCGGTGCCGATCCCGGCCGACCTGCTCGGGCCTGGCTGACCCTGACCACCCGCCGGGATTCCCGCATCGGTCAGTGCATCGACGAGCGGATCAGGCTCTGCGCGAGCCCCTCCTTGCGGATCCGGCTGTCGACGTAGAGCAGGGCTATCACGCCGGCCGTCCACGGGATGGTGACCGCCGAGATCAGCGCCTGCACGCCGAGTGCGAGCACCGTGCCGGACAGCGAGACCGACGGCGGCAGCAGGTTGAGCACCGAACTGCTGATCACCGAGGTGATCAGGTAGGCCAGCACGGTGATGCCCAGGACGCGGGCCCGCAGGCCCTTGGTCAACTGGACCGACCGACGCAGTGTCTCGACCGGGCCGGACTTCTCCAGCACCGCGATCGGGGTGGCGTGCAGCAGCATGGCGAGCACGATGAAACCGGGGACGACGAACGCCAGGAACCCGAGCACCACCAGCGTGCTGACCAGCGCACTCACCCCGATCAGCACCCCCCAACGACCCCGGAGACGATCCAGTGCCGCTCGGGTGCCGGTGGGCCGTCCGATCGACGCGTCGCCGATCAGCGACGTCGCGAGTCCGGACACCACGATCGTGGTGGTGTAGGCGACCACCGCGCCGGCGACCAGCGGCAGCAGCGTCGCCGCGGGCGGCAGCACGAACCGGCCCGCCTCGAGCTGACGCAGCCACTGGTCGTTGAAGTAGGCCGAGTTGTCCGGCAACGCCGCGAGCACCCCGTAGACGGCCAGCCCGCCCAGCAGGGTGCCGCCCAACGCCACCAGGCACAGCAGCGCCGCGTGGGCCCGCACCAGCCGCCAGGCCGCGGCGAAGAGGTCGCCGACCCCCAGCGGACGCAGCGGGATGAGGCCGGGCCACGGTGCGCCCTGGGGATCGGTGCGATTCACGGGTGGCTTGGGCGTCTGCGGGGGGAACATGGTCACCGGTCCATCGTGACATCCGCCGGCCGCCGCCCCGGCCGACCGGACCCCGATCAGGTCGGTTTCCGCCTGTCGCGGGCTGCTGAGCCGCCGCAGCCGGTGACTGCTGTCACCATGGAGCGATGAGATCGCGGATTCTTGTCGTCGACGACGACCCGGCACTGGCCGAGATGCTCACCATCGTCCTGCGGGGGGACGGTTTCGACACGGCCGTCGTCCGAGACGGGGCGAAGGCGGTCGAGGCGTTCCGGGAGACGCATCCTGACCTGATCCTGCTCGATCTGATGCTGCCCGGGATGTCCGGGCTGGAGATCTGCAAGGAGATCCGGCAGGAGTCGGGGCTGCCGATCATCATGCTCACCGCCAAGACCGACACCGTCGACGTGGTCCTCGGGCTGGAGGCCGGTGCCGACGACTACATCGTCAAGCCGTTCAAGCCCAAGGAGCTCACTGCGCGGATCCGGGCCCGGCTGCGCCGCACTGACGTGTCAGCCGCCGAACGGCTGCGGGTGGCCGACATCGACATCGACGTACCGGGCCACCAGGTGACCCGCGACGATGAGCAGATCTCGTTGACCCCGCTGGAGTTCGACCTCCTGGTCGCGCTGGCCCGCAAACCCCGTCAGGTCTTCACCCGCGAGGTTCTGTTGGAACAGGTCTGGGGCTACCGCCACGCCGCGGACACCAGGCTCGTCAACGTGCATGTCCAACGCCTGCGCAGCAAGATCGAACGCGACCCGGAGCGTCCCGAGGTCGTCCTGACCGTCCGTGGGGTCGGGTACAAGGCCGGAGCCCAGTAGTGCCCGGCGAGCCGGGATGACCCGGCCGGGAGTCGCGCCGTCGGCCGAGCCCACCCCGCCGACCCCTGCCGTCCCGACCCCAACCGTCCCGTCTCGCGGCTCCTCATCCGGCGCCATGCCGTCCCGTTCCGCACTGGCGCGCCAGCGGCTGCGGTTGATGGTGGGTTACGCGGTCCGCTCGCTCTGGGTCCGGGTCATCATGGCCACCCTGCTGCTGTCGACGCTGGTGATGGCGATCCTGGGGCTGGGGCTGCAGGGACAGATCACCGAGCGGCTGCTGCAGAACAAGCTGGACGCGGCGATCGCCGAGGTGGGGGTGGCCCGGTTCTCCGCCGCCGCCAACCTGATCGGCGCCGAGGTCGATCCCAGCCAGGTGCCGCGCAAGCTCAACCTGGCGTTGGAGCAACTCGCGGATCCGGCCCGGGCCGGGGACGGCAGTGGCCAGGGCTCCAACGCGGGCGTGTTCGAGCCGGTGCTCATCTCGGCCCGGCCGCTGCTGGCCGACGAGGTGAGCGCGGGCCCCGCGAAGGACGTCCCGGTCGGACTGCGCGCCCGGATCGCCGACGGCCAGCTCGCCAGTCAGTACGCCACCGTCGTCCGGACCGGCCGGAGCCTGCCGGCCCTGATCGTCGGTGCGCCGGTGAGCACCCGGAACGACACCTACGAGCTCTACCTGATCTATCTGCTGACCGGGGAGCAGCGCACCCTGGACCTGGTCCGCAACACGCTGCTGGTCGGCGGCGCCCTGCTCGCCCTGCTGCTCGCGGTGATCGCGGCGCTGGTGGCCTACCAGGTGGTTCGTCCGGTCCGGCGGGCGTCCGCGGCGGCCAGCCGACTCGCCGCGGGTGCACTCGACGAGCGGATGGCCGTCAAGGGTCCGGTCGAGCTCGCCCAGCTGTCCCGGTCGTTCAACGGGATGGCCGAGGCCATCAAGGCGCAGATCCGCCGGCTGGAGGAGTTCGGCCAGTTGCAGCGCCAGTTCACCTCCGACGTCTCGCACGAGCTGCGCACCCCGCTGACCACGGTCCGGATGGCGGCCGACCTGCTGCACGCCGATCGGGACGAGCTGCCCGCACACCTGGCCCGGTCCACCGAGCTGATGGTGGACGAGCTGGACCGGTTCGAGGATCTGCTCGCCGACCTGTTGGAGATCAGCCGCTACGACGCCGGGATGGCCGAGCTCAACGCCGAGCAGATCGACATCCGGTCCGCGATCGGGAATGCGATCTACCCGGTCACCAGCATCGCCAAGGTCGCCAAGGTCCAGATCATCACCATGTTGCCCGACGAGCCGGTGCGTGCCCAGATCGACTCCCGACGGATCGAGCGGATCCTGCGCAACCTGCTCGCCAACGCGATCGACCATGCCGAGGGGCACCCCGTCGAGGTCGAGCTGGCTGCCGACGACACCGCCGTCGCGGTGGTGGTCTCCGATACCGGGGTGGGGCTCAAGCCGGGGGAGGCCAGCCTGGTCTTCCACCGGTTCTGGCGGGCCGATCCGTCCCGTCAGCGGCAGACCGGCGGCACCGGGCTGGGTCTGGCGATCGCGCTGGAGGACGCCCGGTTGCACGGCGGGTGGCTGCAGGCCTTCGGCCGACCTGGTGAGGGGGCGCGGTTCCGGCTGACGTTGCCCCGGCAGCAGGGCACCATGCTGCTGGGCTCCCCGCTGCCGTTGGATCCCGACGAGGCCGCCGGCCCCGCCGGGCCTGCCTCGACCAGCCAGTTCACCCACTCGGTACCGGTCATCGGGCTGCCGGTCAGTGCGGTGCCCGTCGGCCCGCAGTCCGGGGGTGACGGGCTGCTCAGCGCCAGTGCGTTGGCTGCGCTGGCCAGCGGCTTCCACTCCGGCGCGGCCGCCGATCCCGACGATCAACGGGGCGGAGCCGTCATGAGGACTCGTCTGCTCGTCGGCTGCGTCGCGGTGCTGGTCGCCCTCGCCGGCTGTGCGACCGTCCCCAGCAGCGGCGAACCCATCGACCACTCACAGGTCGCCGACCCCGGGACCCAGGTTCGCGACACCACGCCGGCTGCGGGCCTCACCGCACCGGAGATCGTCCGGGGTTTTGTTGCCGCCGGCGCCCGGATCGACCAGGACCTGTCCCTGCTGGCGGCCCGCGCATTCCTGACCGAGGAGGCGAAGGCGTCCTGGCGGACCGAGCAGACCGGCGTGATGATCCTGTCCGCGAGCCCCCGCTACGACCTGATTGACGGTGCCGATGCGGTCCAGGGTCCCCCCGGCGGCGGCACCGATGGCACGGAGGGCACCGACGGCACGGATGGCGCCGGCGCCGCGGGGACAGCGGGTGTGGTGCGGCTGTCCGGCAGCACCGACGGCTATCTCGCGCCGGACGGGTCCTACGTGCCCACGGCCCGCCAGGAGTTCACCGTCTCGATCGGGCTGCAGCAGGTGGACGGGCAGTGGCGGATCTCCGAGCCGCCGCCGCAGCTGATCATGTCGGTGAGTGACTTCAACCTGGCGTTCACCCAACGCGAGGTGTACTTCCTCAACAGCACCGCCACTGTCGTCGTGCCCGACCGGCGGTGGCTGCCCAACAGCTCGCTGTCGCCGGGCACCGTGGTCAGCCGGCTGGTGGACGCCGTGATCGCCGGCCCCAGCGCGCCGCTCGCCGGGGCCGTCGGCAACAGCCTGCGCAACGCCCGGCCACGGGTGCCCATCACTGCGACCAGCGACGGGATCCTCCAGGTCGACCTCACCGGGCTGCCGACGCTGACCCGGGCCGTCGCCCGGGGGGTGGCCGCCGAACTCGTCTACACGCTGCGGCTGGATGCCGCCCGGATCCGCATCCTGGTGGACGGCACCCCGCTGGACGCCGGCCAGGCCATCTGGACCACGGGGGTGCTCGGGTCCTTCGACCCGGACGGCGTGCCCGGCGTCGGCAGCACCGGTGCGTCCGGTTATTACCTCAACGCGGACGGGGTGCTGGTCGATCTACGCGGGCTGCCGGTCTGGGGTGCCGCCGGCACCGGCACGCTGGCGGGGGTGAGCGCGGCGATGTCGGCCGCCACCGGCGACCTCGCCGTGGTCGGCGGACCCGAGGGTGCGCAGACCCTCTTCGTCGGGGCGCCGATGTCCCAGGTCGCCATGGAGGCCCGGCTCGGCGCGCAGACGTTCACCCCGCCGTCGTTCTCCCGGGCCGGGGACGAGGTGTGGTCGGTGATCAACGGTGCGACCGCCCCGGAGGTCGTGCGCCTGCTGACCGACGGCAGCCGCTATCCGGTGGAGTCGTCGCGCCTCACCGGCCTGGGGCCGGTGACCGGGCTGGCGTTGTCGCCGGACGGCTCCCGGGTCGCGGTGATCGCCGACCGGATGCTGTACCTGGCGGCGGTGATCTACTCCGACGACGCCGGGGCCGGCGCGGGGCCCGGGGTGGCCACCCTGGGCGAACCTGTCCGGCTGCGCAACGACCTGACCGTGCAGTCGGTGATCTGGGCGAACTCGCTGAACCTGCTGGTTGCGGCGGGGGACCAGGCCAGCACCTACCGGGCCGTCTGGCGGGTCGGGCTGGACGGCCGACAGCGGGCCCCGTTGAGCACCAGGGGGATCGTGGCGGATGTGGACGCCGTCAGCTCGGCCGGCGCGCTGCCCACGCTGATCAGTTCGGGAGGTCAGATCCTGCAGTTGGAGGGCGACGACAGCACCGGTGAGTGGGTGTCTGCCAACCCGGACGGCGGGTCCGCGTCGGGCCGATGGCCGGTCTACCCGTCCTGACCCGTGCCGGCGGGGTTGTCCACAAGCCGGAGTTCCGCCCGGGTTGTGCACAGGCCCGGCGGTGACCCTGGCTCGGGCGGCCGACGGCGGTTCATGCTGGCCGGCATGTGGACCACCCTGCTCGACCTCGTCCTGCCCCGTACCTGTCCCGGCTGCGGCACCGGCGTGCCCTGGTGTGCCGGGTGTGCGACGCAGCTGGCGGGTCGGCCCCGCCGGGTGCTCCCACCGCCGTCCGACGAGGAGTTGTCCCTGCCGCCGATCTACGCACTGGCGCGCTACCGCGGCCCGGTCCGGTCGGTGGTGCTGGCGGCCAAGGAACACGGCCGACGGGACCTGCCGGATGTACTGGGCACGGCACTGGGCGTCGGCCTGGCCCGGTTGGCGGCGATTGCCGTGATCACGGCACCCTCTGTGGCTGGTGCCGGCGCCCACCCGGCCCGCTGCCGCCCGCCGCCGCGGCGGTGACCCGATGACCCTGATGGCCCGGTCCGCCGGACCGGTACTCGTAGCGGCCGGGCACTGGGCCGGCGTCGCCCCGTGTCTGTACACCGGCCGCGGCGCCCGCGACTCCGTCGGGCTCGACCCGGCCGCACGGCAGGCCAATCTGCGCGGCCGGATCCGCTGGCGACCGGCGGCGGCACCGCCGGTCGGCGTCCCGGTGGTGGTGGTCGACGACGTGCTGACCACCGGTGCCACCGCCGCCGCCGCCACCGCGGCACTGCACGAGCGGGGGCATCCGGTGCAGGCCGTTCTCACCCTTGCAGCCGTTCCGGCGCTGGCCCGCTGACCTGCCGATTCGCCGGTCGGTGACCGCCGATTCCACCAAAGGGGTACCGCCTTGCGAAGTCCGGCACATCGCGTACGGTCGGGCAGTACATCCCTCGGTGCAGGGCATCGTGTACGCCACACCCGGTCGCCGGGGGACGCGTGCCACCTTGCAGGCCCAGCCGGCTCAGCGCAGCCGGAGCGAAGGAGGAGATGTGGACATCGTTGTCACCGGACGCAACGTCGAGGTGCCGGAGCACTACCGGACCAAGGTTGCGGACAAACTGACCCGGATCGAGCGGTACGACACCAAGATCGTCCGTGCCGAGATCGAACTCAGCCACGAGAGCAACCGGCGATTGTCGAAGGTCTGCCAGAAGGTCGAGATCACCCTGGTCACCAAGGGTCCGGCCGTGCGCGCCGAGGCCAAGGCGGAGAACTTCTACGCGGCTCTCGAGCAGGCGTTCGACAAGCTCGAGAACCGCGCGCGACGCGCGCACGACCGTCGCCAGCACAAGCACCACGAGCGGACCCCGATCACCGCGCTCCCGCACGACGGCGAGCTGACCGGCTCCCTTGTCGACGAGGCGATGCAGCATCTGAACGGGTCGGTGGCCACTCTCACCGAACCGGTCGAGGACGACTTCGGACAGGGCGCCGACGGCGAACCGGGCCGTGTCGTACGGGTCAAGGACCACCCGGCGGACCCGATCACCGTCGATCAGGCGCTGTTCCAGATGGAACTGGTCGGCCACGACTTCTACCTCTTCAACGACGCGGACACCGGGCTGCCCACCGTGGTCTACCGGCGGCACGGGTTCGACTACGGCCTGATCCGGCTGTCCTGACGGCCGTGGCTTCCCGTAGCTGATCAGAACGCGACCGAGCGCTGCCGCCCCGCCACCGAATGGCGCGGGCGGCGGCGCTCGCCGCGTCTGGCCGACCGGTATTTCGTGACGGCGCGTGACCGCCGTCGGCGAACGGGCGGAATCGATGGCCCCGCCACGGGCGCGACCCGCCGCCGCCGGGGCAACGCCTACCATGGACGAGTCGAGGACGACTCGGCTGCTGCATGCCGCATGTACGTAGATGCGGGTCGGGGACACTCGCGACTCGTGACCAGCGGACACCGGGGCGCGGCGACACCCACCGGGTGGGCGACGCGGGCCGGTTCCGATTGACTGACTGAGGGTGAACACGTGGTTTTTTCCCGCCTGCTGCGAGCCGGTGAAGCGAAGACGGTCAAGCGTCTGCGCACCATCGCCGATCACATCAACGGTCTCGAGGACGACTACACCGGGTTGACCGACGCGGAGCTGCGTGGCCACACCGAGACCTTCAAGGCACGGTTGGCCGACGGCGAGTCACTGGACCACCTGCTACCGGAGGCGTTCGCCGTCGTGCGGGAGGCTGCCAAGCGCACGTTGGGGCAGCGCCACTTCGACGTCCAGCTGATGGGTGGGGCGGCCCTGCATCTGGGCAACATCGCCGAGATGAAGACCGGCGAGGGCAAGACCCTGGTCTCCACGCTGCCGGCCTATCTCAACGCCCTCGCCGGTCGAGGCGTGCACATCGTCACCGTCAACGACTACCTCGCCAAGCGCGACAGCGAGTGGATGGGTCGGGTACACCGCTTCCTCGGCCTCGAAGTGGGCGTGATCCTCGGCCAGATGACGCCGGAGGAACGCAAGGTCGCCTACGACGCCGACATCACCTACGGCACCAACAACGAGTTCGGCTTCGACTACCTGCGCGACAACATGGCGTGGTCCAAGGACAGCCTGGTCCAGCGCGGTCACGCCTACGCGATCATCGACGAGGTCGACTCGATCCTGATCGACGAGGCCCGCACCCCGCTGATCATCTCGGGCCCGTCGGACCAGTCCTCCAAGTGGTACGGCGAGTTCGCGCGGCTGGCCCCGCGGCTGGTCAAGGAGATCGATTACGAGGTCGACGAGTCCAAGCGCACCGTCGGTGTCAGCGAGGAGGGCGTCGCCAAGATCGAGCGTGCCCTGGGCATCGACAACCTGTACGAGTCGGTCAACACCCCGCTCGTCGGGTTCCTCAACAACGCGCTCAAGGCCAAGGAGCTCTACAAGAAGGACCGCGACTACATCGTGGTGGCCGGCGAGGTGCTGATCGTCGACGAGTTCACCGGCCGGGTGTTGCACGGCCGTCGGTACAACGAAGGCATGCACCAGGCGATCGAGGCCAAGGAAGGTGTCGAGGTCAAGGCCGAGAACCAGACCCTGGCCACGATCACCCTGCAGAACTTCTTCCGACTGTACGAGAAGCTCTCCGGGATGACGGGCACCGCGCAGACCGAAGCGGCCGAGCTCAACCAGACCTACAAGCTGGGTGTGGTGCCGATCCCGTCCAACCGTCCGGTCCGGCGGTTGGACGAAGCCGATCTGATCTACAAGTCCGAGGACGCCAAGTTCGACGCGGTGGTCACCGACATCGCCGAACGGCACGAGAACGGTCAGCCGGTGCTGGTCGGCACCGCGAGCGTGGAGAAGTCCGAGCTGCTGAGCAAGAAGCTGCTCCGGGCCGGCATCCCGCACGAGGTGCTGAACGCCAAGAACCACGCGCGGGAGGCGGCGATCATCGCGCAGGCCGGCCGGGTGGGCGCGGTCACCGTGGCCACGAACATGGCGGGCCGCGGCACCGACATCATCCTGGGCGGCAACGTCGATTTCGCCGCCGACCTGGAACTGCGGTCCGGTGGCCTGAGCCCGCTGGACACCCCCGAGGAGTACGAGGCGGGCTGGAAGGACGCGGTCGACGAGGCCACCCGCAAGACCGCCGCGGAAGCCGAGAAGGTGCGCGACGCGGGCGGTCTGTACGTCCTGGGCACCGAGCGGCACGAGTCCCGCCGCATCGACAACCAGCTGCGCGGCCGGTCCGGCCGGCAGGGCGACCCGGGTGAGTCACGGTTCTACCTGTCGCTGGGCGACGATCTGATGCGCCGGGTCGGCGGCCAGACGGTCGAGGCCCTGATGACCCGGCTGCGGATGCCGGAGGACATGCCGATCGAGCACAGCTTCGTGTCGAAGGCGATCAAGAACGCCCAGACGCAGGTCGAGCAGCAGAACTTCGAGATCCGCAAGAACGTGCTCAAGTACGACGAGGTGATGAACCAGCAGCGCCACGTCATCTACGACGAGCGCAAGCGGGTGCTCAACGGCGAGGACCTGCACGAACAGGTCCAACACATGGTCACCGATGTGGTGGAGGCCTATGTCGGCGGCGCGACCAGCGAGGGCTACTCGGAGGACTGGGACACCGACGCGTTGTGGGCGGCACTGAAAACGCTGTACCCGGTGGGGGTCTCGCCGGAGAGCGTCGCCAAGGACCACGGCGACCTGTCCGCGGAGAGCCTGAAGAACGCCGTGCTGGCCGACGCCCGGGCCGCCTACGCCCGTCGTGAGGAGGCGCTGGGCGCCCCGATCATGCGCGAGCTGGAGCGTCGCGTGGTGCTGTCGGTGCTGGACCGTAAGTGGCGCGAGCATCTCTACGAGATGGACTACCTCAAGGAGGGCATCGGCCTGCGGGCGATGGCGCAGCGTGACCCGCTGGTGGAGTACCAGCGTGAGGGTTTCGACATGTTCCAGGCCATGCTCGATTCGCTCAAGGAAGAGTCGGTCGGCTTCCTCTACAACCTGCAGGTCCAGGTCACCGCGGCCGAGCCGGCCCCCGAAACGGCTGCCGTGCCGGCGCCGGACGCGACTGCCGTGCCGGCGCCGGACTCGGTCGAGGTCGGTGCGTCCAACGGTGCGGTGCCGGTGGGTGTCAGGTCCGATGCCGAAGACGGTGCCGCGACGACCCGGCCGACCGGTCGGTCGCAGATTCGCCGGCAGCGCCCGATCGAAGCGCTGCCGAGTCAGCAACGGGTTCCGGTCCCGGTGGCCGAGGGCGCCCCGGCGGCACTGCGGGCGAAGGGTCTCGGTGCGCCGGCGACCAGGCAGCAACAGCTCACGTTCACCGGTCCCAGTGAAGGCGGCGGCACCGAGTCGTCGGGCACCCTGAAGAGCGCCGACCAGGACACGGTCGACGGCAATGGCATTCCGCGCAACGCCCCCTGCCCCTGCGGGTCGGGTCGTAAGTACAAGCTCTGCCACGGTCGACCCGGCGCCTGACCAGCCCGGACCGAGCTCCCGCCACCGACCCGGTGGTGGGAGCTCTGTCGTTGCGGGGGCACCCGCGGTCAGCCGATCTGCAGGGCAGTGACCCGCCAACGACCGTCGATGCCCTGCAGGCGGAAAGCGAGCGCGGCCGCTCGGGCCCCGCGCCGGAAGACCGCGCTGGCTTCGGCGATGCCGTCGGTGGGTTCGCTGGTACGCACCGACAGCAGCTTCGGCACGGTACCGCCGACCGCGACCCGCCGTTGCAGGGCAGCGAAGACCTCCGGTGAGCAGTGCGTACTGAGCTGGCTGAGTTGGCGCAGGCCGGCGAGGGCCTCGATCAGGGCCCGCGCCAGCACGCCGGCGGTCTCCCGCGGGTCCGGCAGGGCGCTGCGCGCGGTGCGCTCGACCCCCATGTCGGGGTCATGGCACCAGCTGGGCACCGTCCAGTCGACCACCGGCGTGCCGACCGTCCGACTCCAGGTCCACCGGGCGGCTGCCGACGACACCGGCCCGAACCCGGGGCGTTCGTCGTCGAAGGGGGGCTCGCAGTCCGGCACCGCAGCCAGATGGGTGCGGCGGACCGGGACCCGGGTGTGGGTGGGACGGGGGGCGGTGGGTAAGGCGGTCGTCATGATCGGGAGTCCTCGGAGTCGGTGGGAACGGTGAGCTGCCATCCGGGCTCGATGAGTCCCGGGTCGGCGCCGATGAGTTCCCGGTTGGCCGCGTACCACTGCGGCCACCGGGTGTCGATGTCTGCGTCGGTGGCGCCCGCCGGCAGGTGACCCGCGGCGATCGACCACAGTGAGTCGCCGGGGACCACGGTCACCGTGGTCGCGACCGATGGAGCCGGTGGAGCCGGTGGGGCCGGTGGAGCCGGTGGGACCGGTCCGGTGGGCGGGGTCGGCGAGGCCGTGATGGGTGGTGCTGTGGGTGCTGTGGTGCTGGCTGCAGGTGGGGCAGCTCGCAGCAGGCGGGGCAGCCGTAGCAGGCGGCGGCAGCCGCAGCCGGCGGGGCAGGCTGGGCTGCGGAGCCTGCCACCGTCGTAGGTGTGGCCGCGGGTTCGAGCGGCCAGTCCAGCACCATCGTCAGTGGGACCGGTGCGGTGCCAGGTCCGGGCGGGCCCGACCCGTCGTAGGGAGTCCCGACCCCGTCGATCGTGAAGCCGGAGGCGCTGCCGGTCACGGTGTCGGTGGCAGCCGCCGCGGTGACCGAACCGGGCGCGCATCCGCTCAACGCGGTGAGCGAACCGACGCCGATGGCGGTGACGGCGAGTCCGCGCAGGGCCCGCGGCAGCAGCATCCGGACGCAACGGTTCAGGATCCGCTCGCCTCGCGGGTGTCCGGCGGCCACGGCGGCCCCGACCACCACGAGCGCGACAGCAGCCGACCACACCGTGAGTCCCCAGCAGAGGATGGTGACGGCCGAGACCGCGATCCGGTCGATCTGAGCGGAGAGCCCGGCGCCCCGGACGGGTGCGAACACCTCACTCGGGGTCGGCAGGAGCAGGACCACGCTGACCGCCAGGCCCGACGCGACACCGATGACGGACAGGCCCGCACCGAGGCGTCCGGACGGCTGCCTACAGCAGCGGGAACTCAAGATCGACATAGTGCGACGTTATGAGCTTCATCGGTGTCAAGTCAAGCCAAACGATGTCAAACGCAACGATTGGACTCGTGGGGGTGAAGGCGTAGCGCGGAGCGGTCGCTGACCTGTCGTCCCGATGACTGTCGCCACTCTTTCGTGGGGTCCTCACCCGAACGACGTGATCGTTGGTGCATCCGGCCACCCTGTCGGCCCATTCATGGTCTGGTGAACACGTGCGCTGGGACGAACTCTTCGAAGGCCTGGAGCGGCAGTTCGACGGCCTGCGGGATGCGGTCGAGGACGCCGATCACGGTGAACGGGTGCGGGTGGAGTTCGGCGCGGTCTCGGCCGTCGAACGGCTGGCCGGGTCGGTGGGTGGCCTGCTGGGGCTACAGCTGTCCGACGGTCAGCGGATCTCGGGACGACTGACCAGGGTCGGCGTCGACTGGCTGTTGCTGCACCAGGCCGGTGTGGTCGATCTGCTCGTGGCCTGGCCGGCGGTCACCGGGGTCGAGGGTCTGTCGTTGCGGACCGGACCGCACCTGGGTGTGGTGGACCGCCGGTTCGACCTGCGCAAGGCGGTGCGGACGCTGGCCCGCGATCGGGCCCCGGTCACGGTGCACACGGCGCACGGCGCGGAACTGTCAGGGACCATCGACCGGGTCGGAGCCGATTTCTTCGAACTGGCAGCTCACGCGGCCTGGGAGACACGACGTCGGACCGCGGTGCGGGGCGTGGTGCTGGTCCCGCTCGGCGCCGTGCTGATGATCCGCTCGGCGCCGCTGGCATGACCGGTGGACGGGTGGACCGGCGGTGTCGTGCATCGCCGGCCGACATCGCACCGTTGAGCCGACCACCGCGGTCAGCCGTTCGCGGGCTCGACCAGATCCTGGGGGAGGTCGGCCAGTTGCGCGGCGGTCCGCCGGTACGCCTGCTCGATGTACTCCTCGAGCTTGGACCGCTCGACCCGCCACTGGTTACGGCCACCGATCTGGATGCCCTGCAGGTCGCCGGAGCGCACCAGGGCGTAGGTCTGCGACGCGGAGATGTTCAGGATCTCCGCGACGTCGGCCAGCGTCAGAAACCGCTCCGTCGTCATGAGGTGTCCTCCCGTGTGCCGGTGTGGCGTGGTGCCGCACCGCTGCGCGACTGTGTGGACAACTCGACGACGAGCATCGCGTGACCCACTTTGATGTGATTTTGGCAAAGAACAGCAACTTTGAGATCAATTATCCACACGAGACGGCCGGTCGGGTCGGGCGTGCACAGCAGGGAGTGACGGATGGCAGCACAGGAACCTGGTCGGACGCCGCGGCGGCTGACGACGCCCCGGTGGCTGGACCCGCGCATCGTCGGCGGTGTGCTGCTGCTGGTGGCGGCCGTGGTGATCGGGGCGAAGGTGGTCGCCGCGAGTTCACAGACCGCGCCCATCTGGTCGGCGACCCGGCCGTTGGCGGTAGGCACGGTGGTCGGCACCGAAGACGTGGAGATGGTCGAGGTGAACCTGGGTGGGTCGGGTGACCACTACGTCGGCGCCGCATCCGACCCGGTCGGCCGCGTGGTCTCCGTCGCGCTCCGGCCCGGCGAGCTGGTACCGGCCGTGGCGCTCGGCGACCCGCCGTCGGGCCGGGTGGTGGTGGTCCCGGTGCCGGCGGACAAGTTCCCGCCGGACGTGGGCCACGGCTCGGTCATCGACCTGTACCTGCCTGCGGAGTCCCTCGACGCCGGTGTCACCACGGTGACGACCGTCCTGCTGCAGGCCGGCCTGACGGTGCAGTCGGTGATCGCACCGTCCACGGGGGGCCTCTCCGGCGCCGCGGCCACCCGATATCAGGTGGCCTCCGGGTCGACGCCGGGACCGCCGAGCGGCTGGTCCGCCGAATTCCGCAGGGGGAAGCAGTCGTGGTGTTGGTGGCCGACGCATGACCGCCGCCACCCCGGGCGTGCTGACCGCGGGCTCCGGCCAGCCCTGGGAATCGGAGCTGGTCACGACGCTCGAACAGCCCGGCGCCACGATGACGGTGATGCGGCGGTGTGCCGACATCGGCGAGGTGCTGGCCACCGCGGCCACCGGCCGGGCCGGGTCGCCGTCGTCGACGGCAGCCTGCGCCGGTTGGACACCGAACGCCGTGCAGCGTCTGCACGCCGCCGGAGTGGCCGTCGATAGGCGTGTTCACCGCGGCGACGAGCGGGCCCGAGCCCGGCTGGAGCGGCTCGGAGTCACGGCGCTGGTGGGCGACGACGACGGTACGGCGGCGGTCCTGGCCACGCCGCCCGGGCGGCACTCGTCCTGCCCGACCGGCGCGCCGCCCCGGTCGGGGCAGCCGCCGATCCCCGGCTCGGGCGCTGCCCCCGACGGTCACCCGCCGCCGGCGCCGCCGCGACGACCCGCGCGCCGCCGGAGACGGGATGGTGATCGCGGTCTGGGGTGCCGACCGGAGCCCCCGGACGCTCCACTGTCGCGTTGGGGCTGGCCGACGCCATCGCCGGCACCGGCCGGGCGACCCTGCTGATCGATGCCGACGTCTACGGCGGCGTCCTGTCCAACGCGCTGGGTGTCCTGGACGAGTCCGCCGGGCTGGCCGGGGCCTGTCGGGCGGCGGCCGACGGGCGGCTCGACGCCGTCGCGCTGGATGCGTTGTGCTGGGCGATCTCACCGACCCTGCGGCTGCTCAGCGGCATCTCCCGGGCCGACCGCTGGCCCGAGCTACGCCCGTCATCCCTGCCCTCGGTGCTGGCGGCGGCCCGGTCGCTGGTGCCGGTGACCGTCGTGGACTGCGGGTTCGCGATCGAGGCCGACGAGGAGCTCAGCTTCGACACCCTGGCGCCGCGCCGCAACGGCGCGACCCTGGCGTGCTCGCCGACGCCGACCGGGTGGTTGCCGTCGGCTCGGCAGACCCGCCCGGGATGGAACGGCTGATCCGGGCGCTGGTGGATCTGGACGAGACGCTGCCGGCGGTCAGCCCGAGGTGGTGCTGAACCGGGTCCGGGTCACCGGGCCGGCGCCGGACGCAGGCGGCGAGCGCTCGCATCGGTTCACCGGACTGACCGCGTCGGCCACGCTGCCGGAAGACCGCGCCGCGACCGATGCGGCCTGGGCAAGGGGCGCGCGCTGTCGGTGGCGGCCCCCGCCGGGCTCCGGTCGCGGCTGGCGGACCTGCGCTCGGCGCCTTCGCGCGGCCTGGCGCCGCCTGACAGCGGTGCGCGTCGGGCTGGCGGCACCGTGCGGCTGCCCCAGTCGTGCCACGATCGTCGTATGACCGACCGGCTCTCTCCGACGGACGCCGGGTTCCTGTACACCGAGGACGCCACCACGCCGATGCACGTCGGCGGAGTCGTCATCCTGCACCTGACCGCCCCTTCGACTACGCCCGGATCGTCGAGCTGATCGAAGCCCGGCTGGCCCTGGTGCCCCGGTACCGGCAGAAGGTGCGCTTCGTGCCCGGCCGGTTCGCCCGGCCGATCTGGATCGACGACGAGGACTTCGACCTGATCTACCACGTGCGACGGTCCACGCTACCCAAGCCCGGTTCCGACGCCCAGCTCGCCGAACTGGTCAGCCGACTGATCTCGCGCCCGCTCGACCGCTCCCGCCCGCTCTGGGAGCTGTACGTGGTCGAGGGGCTGTCCGGTGGCCGGGTCGCGCTGGTCAACAAGACCCACCACGCGATGGTGGACCAGATCGGGGCGGTCGACGTCGCCGCCGCGATCCTGGACGTCTCCGCCGAGCCGCGGCCGGTCAGCCGTCAGGTCTGGTTGCCCACGCCGGCGCCGAGCGACATCGACCTGGTGGTCGACGCCATCGCCGACATCACCGCCCGGCCCGGCAGAGATCGTCGACGCGGTCCGGTTGGCCGGCGCTGGACGTGCGGGCCACCGTCGACCGCATCGGCCAGACGGTCGGCGGGCTGTGGCAGATCGCGCAACGCGCCGTGCGCCCCGCACCCCGGTCCACCCTCAACGTGCCTGTTTCCGGGTCGCGCCAGTTCGCCGGCGTGGACTGGAGCTCGCCCGGCTCAAGGCCATCCAGGACACCCACGGCGGCACGATCAACGACATCATCCTGACGCTCATCGCCGGTGCCTTGCGCACGCTCCTGTGTCTCGCACGGCGAGCCGGTGGTGCCGGGGACCACCCTGCGGGCGCTGGTGCCGGTGTTCGTGCGCGCGCCGGCGGGGGAGGCGGACCCGCCCGTCGAGTCCTACCTGCTCGACCTCCCGGTGTCTGAACCCAACCCGGTGATCCGCCTGCACCAGGTCTCGTTCGCGATGTCGGGCCACGGCGACTCCGACCACAGCGTCGCCGCCGACACTGCTGCAACTGGGCCGGTTTGCGCCATCGACGCTGCACACTCTCGGCGCCCGGGTCGGCGCCCAGCTCGGCCGGCGGCTGTACAACCTGTTGATCACCAATGTCCCCGGCCCGCAGATTCCGCTGTACGCGGCGGGAATCCCGGTGTCCGCGATGTACCCGGTGGCCACGCTGACCAAGGGGCAGACGCTGGCGTTGTCGGTGACCTCCTACAACGGTCGGGTCTTCTTCGGGCTCACCGCCGACCGCGAGGCGATGCCCGACCTGGCTGATTTCGGCCCACTCCTGCAGGAGGCCGTCGACGAGTTCCCCGCGACCGCGACCCGGCGGTCGACCCGGCCGGAAACGGTACCGCCGATGCCGACACTGCCGCCGCTCCGACCGGCCGCGAAGGCTGCGTCGTCGCGACCGGTTGCGAAGGCTGCACCGCCCCGACCAGCCGCGAAGGCAGCGCCGCGCCCCGCCGCGAAGGCGGCGTTGCCGCGCCCCGCCCCGAAGCCTGCGCCGCCGCGCCCAGCCGCCCGGAAACGGCCCACCGCCCCGCCCCCAGCTGAACCGGAGATCGCCGAATGAGCGTGCGCGTGTACCTCCCCACCACCCTGACCGGGTTGGCGGGCTGGGTACGTGACCAACAGGTCGCGCCGCTCGGCGGTACGGCGTTTGCCGTCACCGCCGGACTGGCGGGTCCGCCGCCGATGCCGACACCGAGGAATTGGAGTACCTGGCGATGAGCGACGCCGCGCGGGCGTCGCTGCGGCTGATCGCCGGTGCGGCCGACGGCACTCCGGCGATGCGGGTCGTGGTCGCCGCCGATGTGGACGGCGAGGTGCAGGAACGTCCGGACCTCGACCGGTCCGTGGTGCGGCTCGCCGGGCCCGTCGGATGGCGGTCGGTCGCCGCGGTGCATCTGGACGGCGCCGACGCCGCCGACGCGGTCGTCGGCGGCGTCGGTCGCGGTCGACGCGGCGGATCTGGGCGACCTGGACGCGGAGTTCGTGGTCGGCTCTGCGGAGGATTTCGAGCTCTCCTGGTACGCGCCGAGCGAGATCGTCTATCTGCTCGCTGAACTCGGGGTCGAACCGACGACCTGACTTGCGCGGCAACACGTTCGGACCCGGTGCGGCACGAGTCGCCGACATGCCAAGGGCCCGTCACCAACGGTGACGGGCCCTGGACACGGCCTGCGGGGCCGGTTCGGTCAGGCGTTGCGGGTGAACTCGAGCTCGATGTCGATCTCGACCTTGTCGCCGACGACCTTGTTGCCGGCGCCCCAGGCCAGGTCGATGGTGACGCCGAACTCGCTGCGGTTCACGGTGGTGTGGGCCGAGAACCCGGTGCGGGTCACGCCGTAGGCGTCGACGGTCTCGCCGGCGAACTCGGCGGCCAGCGCGACGGACCGGGTGACGCCGTGCAGCGTCAGGTCGCCGACCAGCTTGAAGGTCTCGCCGTCGAAGCCCTCGACGGCGGTGGAGACGAAGTGATGGTCGGGTACGTCTCGACGTCCAGGAAGTCACCGGAGCGGACGTGCGCGTCCCGGTCGGCGTTCTTGGTGTTGACCGAGGCGGCGTCGATGACCGCGGTGCACGCGCGCGCCGATGACGCCGGACTCGGGGACGGCCAGCTCGGCCGCGGTCAGCTCGAACGTGCCGCGGACCTTGCCCACGGCCATGTGACGGACCCGGATGGTGACGTCGCTGGTGGACGACGTCACCGGTCCAGGTACCTGCGGACAGCGCGACGGTGGTGGGGGCGGAGGTCATGGTGGAGCCTTTCGCGGGTGCTGCCGGGAACCGCTATTTATATGAGCGTTCAACAACTTGGCCGCCAGCGTATTCCATCCGCCGCTGATTTGTGAACCTTCATGGATCGTCGACAGAGGTGACGGCGGTCACATCTGTCGGATCGTGTCCAGCCGGTCAGACCTCGTCCGGCCCGGGCGCTTCGAGGTCTTCACCGTTGAGCGAGCGGACCAGCCGCCGGAACGACGCGAGCCGCTCGGGTGTCGCGCCGCCGCGGGCGACCAGGGCGTCCAGGGCGCAGTCGGTGACCGCCGGCGGACCGAGGTGGGTGCAGCCCGGCGGGCAGGCCGCGGTCGCCTCCAGCAGGTCCTCGAACGCGAGCAGCAGATCGTCGGCCGTGACGTGGGCCAGCCCGAAGGAGCGCACGCCGGGGGTGTCGATCACCCAGCCGCCGCCGGGCAGTCGCAGCGCCAGCGCCGAGCTCGATGTGTGGCGTCCCTTGCCGACCGCCGTGACCAGTACCGGTGGCCCGATCGGCGTCCGGGACCAGCGCGTTCACCAGCGTCGACTTGCCCACCCCGGAGTGGCCGAACAGCACCGAGCATCCGGTCGGCGAGCAGTTCGTCCGAGGTGTCCAGCCCGACGATCGCGCTGCCCCGGCCGCCGGCGGCGTGCGGTCGCCACCACGGTCAGCCGCAGGCCCGCATAGGCGGCGACGAGTCGGCCGGGTCGGCCAGATCGGCCTTGGTGAGCACCAGGATCGGGTCCAGGTTGCCGGCGTAGGCAGCGACGAGGCAACGGTCGATGAAGCCCGGTCGGGGCACCGGGTCGACCAGCGCGCAGACGATGACCAGCTGATCGGCGTTGGCGACCACGATCCGCTCTGCGGTGTCCATGTCGTCGGCGACTGCGCCGCAGCACCGAGGTCCGGTCGACGATCCGGACGATCCGGGCCAGGGTGTCGGGTCGCCGGAGGTGTCGCCCGACCACGTCGACCCGGTCGCCGACGGCGACCCCGCGGCGGCCGAGCTCGCGGGCCCGCATCGCGACCACCACGCGCTCCGGGCGGTCTCCGCACTCGACCAGGCAGCCGTAGCGACCGCGGTCGACGGTGAGCACGATGCCGCGGACCGCGTCGGTGTGCCCGGGTCGGGTCTTGGTGCGCGGGCGGGAGCGAGCGTGCCCGGCCGGACCCGGACGTCGTCGTTGTCCCAGCGATCACCGAGGGTGCTCACGCCGGTCCTCACCGGCGCGCCGGTCAGCAGGTCGTGCCACATCCGGGCGAAGTCGGGCAGGGTCTTGGCGGTGCAGTCGATGTCGTCGACCAGCACCCCGCGGCATCCGGAGGCCGATGATGGCACCGGCGGTGGCCATCCGGTGGTCGGCGTAGGCGGCCCACGGCCGCCGTGCGTCACCCCGCCGGTGATGTGCAGTGCGTCCCGGTCCTCGGTCACGTGGCCGCCCAGACCGGTCAGGTCGGCGGCCAGCGCGGAGAGCCGGTCGGTCTCGTGCCCGCGGATGTGGGCGATTCCGCGCAGGTGGCTGGGACCGTCGGCGAGCGCCGCGAGCGCGGCCACCGTCGGGGTCAGCTCGCTGACGTCGTGCAGGTCGATGTCGATCCCGGTCAACCGGTCCGGCCCGGTCACCGTCAGATCGGTCCGCCGTCGAGCACGACCTCGCAGCCCATCTGCGGCGAGGATCGCCCGGATCTCGGCGCCGGCCTGGGTGGTCGTCGCCGGCCAGTGCGAGATCGTACGGTGCCGCCGGTCACCGCGGCCGCTGCCAGGAACGGGGTGGCGTTGGACAGGTCCGGCTCGATGGGCACCGTCCACGGCGCCACGGGACCCGGGTGCACCCGCCAGGTGTCGGCCTCGGAGTCGTCGACGCTCACGCCGACCGCGCGCAACGCCTGCACCGTCATGTCGATGTGCGGCATCGACGGGCACCGGCTTGCCGTCGTGCACCACGGTGACGCCCTCGGTGAAGCGCGCGCCCGACAGCAGCAGCCCGGAGACGAACTGGGACGACGCGGCCGCGTCGATCACCACCCGCCCGCCGCGCAGCGCACCCACACCGTGCAGGGTGAACGGCAGCCGGTCGCCGTCGATCTGCGCGCCCAGCCCGCGCAACGCGTCGAGCACGGTGCCCATCGGCCGGGTCCGGGCGTGCGGGTCGCCGTCGAAGGTGACCACGCCAGGCGCGGTCGCCGCCAGCGGCGGGAGGAAACGCATCACGGTCCCGGCCAGCCCGCAGTCGATCGCCGCCGGCCCGTTCAGCGGCCCCGGCTCGACCAGCCAGTCGCCGGTGCCGGCTGTCACGCCCACCCCGAGTGCGCGCAGACCTGCGGCCATCAGCGTGGTGTCCCGGGATCGCAGCGGCGCGGTCAGGGTGCTGGGGCCGGTCGCCTGGGCGGCCAGGATCAATGCCCGGTTGGTCAGGGATTTCGAGCCGGGTACCGCGACGGTCCCGGCCACCGGACCATCGGCCACCGGTGCGGCCCAGCCGTGGTTGCTGATCCCCTGTGCGCTGCTCATACCGTCCATGATCGCGCACCGCCGACGGTTGCGACGGCACCCCGGCACCGGCGCAGGCCACGGGGCACAATCGGGGGATGTGCGGCCGCTACGCGAACTCGGCAACGACGGCGAACATCTACGGGCTGTTCGGCGTCGACGAGGTGGTCGACGACGACCTGCCCCCGTCCTGGAACATCGCCCCCACCGATCCGGTCCGGGTGGTGCTGCAGCGGCCGCCCAAGGGGGCCGGCGAGTCTGCGGCGCCGGTGCGTCAGCTGCGGACCGCGCGCTGGGGGTTGGTGCCGAGTTGGTCCGCCGACGGCAAGGGCGGCGCCCGGATGATCAACGCCCGACGCGAGACGGTCACCACGAAACCGGCGTTCCGCAAGGCCGCCGCCGAACGCCGCTGCCTGCTGCCGGCGGTGGGCTACTACGAGTGGCAGCTGACCGACGACGGCAAGGTGCCGTGGTTCCTGCATGCTCCCGACGGTGACCTGCTGGCCTTCGCGGGGCTGTACGAGCTGTGGCGGGACCCGGCCCGGGCCGATGACGACCCGGCGCGCTGGCGGTGGACCTGCACCGTCATCACCCGGCAGGCCACCGACACCCTCGGTGAGATCCACGACCGGTGCCCGGTGCTGGTGCCCGCTGAGCTGCGTGCCGACTGGTTGGACTGCGCCGGCGGCGATGTCGCCACCGCCGCGACGCTGCTGGACGCGATGCCGCCACCGTCCCTGGAACCGCGGCGGGTCTCGCGCGCGGTCAACAAGGTCGGCAACGACGGTCCGGAGCTCATCGCCCCGGTGGGGCCGCCGGCCCCGGCAGTCGTCGAGTTGGAGACGCTCTTCTGAGTGGTCAGTCCGCCGTGGCGATCCGGGCGAACCGGCCGCCGGTGACCGCGATCAGATCCGCGGGAGCCAGCTCCACCTGCAGCCCGCGCTTGCCGGCACTGACGAAGACCGTCGGGTAGGGCCGCGCCGACACGTCGACCACCGTCGTCAGTGGTCGACGTTGGCCCAGCGGCGAGATCCCGCCGGCCACGTAGCCGCTGGACCGCTCGGCCGCCGCGACCGGGGCCATCGACGCCTTCTTGCCGCCGGCCGCGGTGGCCAGCGCCTTCAGGTCCAGTTGGGCAGCCACCGGCACCACACCGACGACGAGGGTCTGGTCCACCTGGGCCACCAGCGTCTTGAACACCCGGTGTGGGTCCAGTTCCAGTGCGGCGACGACCTCGTCGCCGAACGCGGTGGACCGCGGGTCGTGGTGGTACGGGTGCAGGGTGTAGGCCACTCCGGCCCGGGCCAGCGCGGCGATGCCGGGGGTGGGCGCGGCCGCCATCAGCGGCCGGCCGGGTAGTGACGGCGGCAGAACGAGAGCATGGTCGGAGCCTAGGGGACGGGGTGCGGGGGTCGCAGAGCGACGATTCCCATGCACTTTGCAGCTGTGGTGGTGCAAACCCGGATCACGTGAACCAAGACTGATCAGGCCACCGGGCCCCGCCCGGCCAGGGTGTGGCGGCTGCGGTCGCCGGGAAGGTCGGGTGCATGGGGTTCGACATCGTCGGCGGGTGGTTCCCCCCTGCCATGATGATCACCGGGATCCTCGCGCTGCTGGCTCTGCTGGCGGGGCGCGGCCGCACGTGGTGGCGGCACCGGGTGCCGCTCGCGGCTGTCGCCGCGAGCGCCCTGACCACGGTGATCACCCTGGTCACCAATCACCTGTGGCATCCGTTCGCGGACGCACTGCCGACCGACGTGGTGGCATGGCTGGGACTGACCCTGCTGGCCGTCGGGCTCGCGGTGGTCCGCCCGGCGTCCGTGCCGGTCCGGCTGCTCGCTGTGGCCGGAGTGCTGCTGGTGGGCGTGGTCGGGGCGGCCCAGGTGAACGCCGACTTCGGCGCCTACCCGACCCTTGGAGCATTGCTCGGACGGCCGTTGCCGGGTCAGGTGGACAGCGCCTCCATCATCGGTCGATCGGAGGCTGCCGCGCCCGTGCCGGGGGGCCGCCCACTTGCCGACGCCTGGGCGGCGCCGGCCGGGCTGCCGACCACCGGTGAGGTCACCGAGGTGTCGATCCCGGGGGTGACCTCCGCCTTCCCGGCGAACGGGGCCTGGGTGTACCTCCCGCCCGCCTACCAGGCCAGTCCGCGTCCACTGCTCCCGGTACTGATCCTGCTCGCCGGGCAGCCCGGTGACGCCCGGAACTGGTTCGACGGCGGCCGGGCGGCGCAGACCATGGACGCGTACGCGGCCGCGCACCACGGCCTGGCTCCGGTGGTGGTGGTGCCGGACTGGGTGGGCAGCACCAACGGCAACCCGATGTGTGTGGACTCGGCCGTCGGCGGGAACGACTACACGTACCTGACCGTGGACCTGCCCAACTGGATCCGGACCAACCTCGAGACGGACACCCGGCCGACCCGGTGGGCGGTCGGCGGTCTCAGTGCGGGCGCGACGTGCGCTCTGCAACTGGCCACCAACGACCCCGCCCAGTTCCCGACGTTCCTGTTCTTCTCCGGGCAGACCGAGCCGACCCTTGACAACCGTGACGACACCGTCGCCACGCTGTTCGAGGGCGACCAGGCCGCCTTCACCCGGATCAACCCGATGGACATCATGAGCACGACGTCGTTCACCGCCTCGGCCGGGGTGTTCGTCGCAGGTGATCAGGACCCGGACTACGGTCCGCAGACGGCGCAGATGGCCGCTGCAGCCACCGCGGCGGGAATGGCCGTGTCGTCGTTCACCGTGCCGGGCGGGCACGAGTTCCCGGTGTGGGCGGCGGCGCTGTCCTCGTCGATGGACTGGCTGGGCCGGCGGCTGGGCATGACCGGTTGATCGCGGGTGGGCCCGGCGGGAATGAATACCCGCCCCGGCGCTGTTGGTCCCAGTGATGCCCGACACCGGTCCGGACCGCCTGCCTGACAGCCGCCACCTTGGACGATCCGTCCGGAAGGAGTACGCGTGACCAGCACACTCGCTCGTCCGTCGCTGCTCCGGGGTGGCTGTCGACGACCTGACCCGCGACCGGAACCTCACGGCGCCCGTCGACCCGCCCGCCGCCGGGTAGTGTCCCGGACGTCGATTCGTCCGGGCGTTCGACCCTTGGCGCCCGGCTCCCAGGAGGGGCAGGTAGCGCAGGTGGCCGACCAGGCTGGCATCGGATCCGACCCCGACCTCGGGGCACGGTTCACCGCGGACGCCATGCCGTTCCTGGATCAGCTTTACGCCGCGGCGATGCGGATGACCCGCAACCCCGCCGACGCCCAAGACCTCGTGCAGGAGACCTTCCTCAAGGCGTTCGCCGCTTTCGGCTCCTTCCGGACCGGCACCAACCTGCGCGCCTGGCTCTACCGCATCCTGACCAACACCTACATCAACGGCTACCGCAAGAAGCAGCGGCAGCCGCAGGTGTCGCCCACCGACGAGATCGGCGACTGGCAGCTGGCGGCTGCGGAATCGCACACCTCGTCCGGGCTCCGGTCGGCGGAGATGGACGCGCTGGACCGGCTGCCCGACACCGACGTCAAGGCCGCGCTGCAGGAACTCCCCGAGGAGTTCCGGATCGCGGTGTACCTCGCCGATGTCGAGGGCTTCGCCTACAAGGAGATCGCCGAGATCATGGACACCCCGGTCGGAACCGTGATGTCCCGCCTGCACCGCGGCCGCCGCCAGCTGCGTGAACTCCTGACCGACTATGCGACCGAGCAGGGCTTCATCCGCCCGGCCGCCCGGACCCCGGCGCGCGACGTCGGCGAGGTGACCCGATGAGCCAGAACCAGCCGATCGACCACGCCGGCACCGCCGAGACGGAGTGCCAGGCCATCCTGCGGGACGTCTGGTTGTTCCTGGACGACGAGCTGGACCCGGAGCGGCGGGCCACCGTCGAGCAGCACCTGTTCGACTGCCCGCCCTGTCTGGACGAGACCGACGTCGGGCATCGACTGAAGGGTCTGCTGCACCGGACCTGCGGCGGTGACGTCGCCCCGGCGGTGCTCAGGGCGAAGCTGGTCGCTGCGCTGACCGTCGGGTCCGAAGGGCCGCCCCCCGGACCGGCCGCCTGACCGCAGGGCCACGACCGAGACTGCTACCCGGATACACGGAAAGCCGGAGTTCCCTGGTGGGAGCTCCGGCTTTCGTCATCGCCGATCCGGGGGACCGGCGCCGGGCCTGACGGATCAGACCCCGGCGCCCGGCTGTGACGGGTCAGGCGTTGGGGCGCTTACCGTGGTTCGCGCCACCCTTCTTACGGGACTTGCGCTTACGTCCGCGCTTGCTCATGGCGACTCACTCTCTTCGACGACGGGCACACCGGCATCAACGGTGCTGGAACGGCAGGGCCGCGTCGCGACAACGACGAGGCTCATGGATGCCTCCATCATCCCACGTCGCGGACGGCCGATCCGCCAGCCGGGGGGTCGGTGATGCCGGTGACCGCGCCGCGGGTGCCAGGCGTGCCCGTGGTTGGATGGACGTCCCGGTGACCCGACGGTGCCCCGTGCCGCCGACCGGTCCGCAGTCCCGCGCCCGAGCCGAGGTCGGCTCGACGCCACAGCCGAAGGGGTGGGCGATGACCGAACAGGTGCTGGCCGAGATGGTGGCCAACGTGTGGAAGGTGCAGGTGAGCCTGGGCGACGCCGTCGCCGAGGGGGACACCCTGGTGATCCTGGAATCGATGAAGATGGAGATCCCGGTCGCCGCCGAGTGCGCGGGAGTGGTCTCCACGTTGGCGGTCACCGAAGGGCAGGTCGTGCAGGAAGGCGATCTGATCGCCGAGATCTCCTGATCGCCCGCGCCGGCCGCGCCGCCCGCGCCACCCACCCGTCCTGCCTCCTGAGGCGCCGCCGCCGAAACCAACGGACTGGCACACCTGATGTCGACGCTCTCCGATCTGCTCGCCGAACACACGGACCTGCCCGGTTCGGCTGTGGACCACCTGCAACGGCTGGTCGGGGAGTGGCAACTGCTGGCCGACCTGTCGTTCTCCGACCTCGCGCTGTGGGTGCGGACCGACGACGGCGGGTACGTCTGCGTGGCACAGGTCCGGCCCACCACCGGCGCCACGGTCTGGCCGGACGACCTGGTGTCCCGCAAGGTCTCCGAACGCAACTACCCCGTCGCCGGGGAGGCCTGGGCGTCCGGCGAGGTCACCACCGAGGAGATCTCCACCCTGCCCAGCCGGCTGCGGATCCGCCGGGTGGTCATCCCGGTCCGGCACGCCGAGGGCATCATCGCGGTGATGAACCGGGACAGCGAACTGATGGACCACGGTGACTCCAGCCTGCTGGAAACGGTGTACCTGGAAGCCGCCGACGACCTGCTGCAGATGGTGGCCGAGGGGCGTTTCCCGGCTCCCGGCCTGCCGTCGGAGCTGATCACCGGGCCCCGCGCCGGGGACGGGCTGCTCCGGCTGGACGCCGACGGCATCGTCACCTACGGCAGCCCGAACGCACTGTCGGCCTACCACCGGCTGGGGCTGAAGGAGGGTCTGGTCGGCGCTGCGCTGATCGACCGGACCCGGCCGCTGATCCCGGATCCGTTCGACGCCACCGAGCTCGTGGGCCGGATCACTGCCGCAGTGGCCGGCGAGTCGACGCTGCGGATGGAGGTCGAGGCGCGGGCGGCAGCGGTGGTGTTCCGCGCGTTGCCGCTGTGGCGCTCCGGCGGGTCACTGGGCGCGCTGGTGCTGGTCCGCGACGTCACCGAGGTCCGTCGCCGGGACCGGGCGCTGTTGAGCAAGGATGCGACGATCCGGGAGATCCACCACCGGGTCAAGAACAACCTGCAGACCGTCGCTGCGTTGCTGCGCCTGCAGGCCCGCAGGTCCGATCAGGAGGCGGTCCGCCGGGCGCTGCAGGAGTCCACCCGCCGGGTCGCCACCATCGCGTTGATCCACGAGACGTTGTCGACCTCGGTGGACGACCGGGTCGACATGGACCAGATCGTGGACCGGCTGGTGCCGCTGATCTCCGACATCGCCGCCGCAGAGGGGACGGTGCGGGTGCAGCGCCTGGGCTCGTTCGGCGTGCTGAGCCCGCAGTTGGCCACGCCGTTGGTGATGGTCCTCGCCGAGATCGTGCAGAACGCCGTCCAGCACGCGTATGCGCCCGGCGACGAGGCCGGCCTCGTGCTGATCACGGTCGACCGCTCCGCCCGGTCGCTGGACGTGCTCATCAGTGACGACGGCCGCGGTCTGCCGCCGGGCTTCGCCCTCGAGACGGCCACCGGCCTCGGCCTGCAGATCGTGCGCACCCTGGTCACCTCCGAACTGGAGGGGACGATCAGGATGGGACAGGTCGAGAGCAGGGCAGGCACCGAGGTGCAGCTCAACGTCCCGTTGCGGCGGCGAGCCTGAAGGCTGCGCGACAGCGGGCGCAGGCTCCGGAACTGACAAAGCCCCGGCTCCGAGAATCGGATCCGGGGCTTCGTCGCCGCGGCGGGGCTTGATGTCACCGCGTCAGTTCATCTATCGCCGAGGTCGGCAGGGTGTCAGAGGCTGCGAGCCCGGGCGCGGGCCCGGCGACGCTTGAGGGCGCGACGCTCGTCCTCGCTCATACCGCCCCAGACGCCGGCATCCTGGCCGGTCTCGATGGCCCAGCCCAGGCACTCGCTGGTGACCGGGCAGCGCTGGCAAACGGCCTTGGCTTCGGCGATCTGCAGCAGCGCAGGCCCGGAGTTCCCGATCGGGAAGAAAAGTTCCGGATCTTCGTCGCGACAGATCGCGCGGTGACGCCAATCCATGTGTCATTACTCCTTGTGTCCGGCGGAAAAATCGTCCGCCACGGGGGTGCTCGCACGGGAGCGAGACAACTTGATGCTTTCACGCATACCCACGAAGTCAAGGACAAAACGTTGGAGGTTGCAAAGCTCACGTTTCGTGAATGTTGCGTGAATATGTGCCCCGACCCTCGTCAGATCGATTCAGAGAGCGGGCGGCGCAGCAGTGGGCCGACGCCCAATGATCGCTCACCGTAGGCGAGAACGCCAGCCCCCCACCCCGTTCAGACCAGTACGCGCAGCGCGTCCGGAATCGACGAGAACGCCACCTCTGTCCTCTTTCCGAGGTAATCACCGTCGACCTGGAATCCGATCGGCGTCGTGCTGCGTACGGTCAACATCGGGACGTCGTCATATCGGATGAGTCGTCGGCTACGCGGTTCGCCGTCGCGGCGCAACATCGAACTCCCCACCCTGAGCACCGTCGCGACGCTCATCGACTGCAGGGCGAACACCCCCAGACCGCCGTCGATGGTGGTGCCCGGGTTGGTGTGGACCGCGCGGTTGCCCAGGAACGTCCACGGGTCGACGTTGGAGACGAACACCAGTCGCGCCCCGCTCGCCTGCGGGCGCCCCGGGAGGTTCAACTGCAGGGTCCCGGCGGTGCGGTCGGGGCGCAGGTAGAGCTTGAGCATCTCTCGGACGTGCATCGCATTGGAGATCGTGGAGCCGTCGGCGCGCTGCTTCTCGACCTCGGCGACGACCTCGGCATCCAGGCCCAGGCCCGCGTTGAACGTGAAGTAGCGGTCGTCGGCCAGCCCCAGGGACACCGTCCGGATGCGCCGCCGGGCCAGGGCCTCGAGGATCTGCTCGGTGGCGTCTGTCGGGTCCGGCGCCAGCCCCAGCGCGCGGGCGAACACGTTGGTCGAGCCGCCGGGAACCACCGCCAGCACCGGCCGGCGGGTGCCGGCTGGGCTGTGCATGAGCCCGTTCACCGTCTCGTTCACCGTGCCGTCCCCGGCATGCACGACCACCAGCCCGAAGCCGTCGCCGGCGGCCCGGGTGGCGAGTTCGGCGGCGTGGCCGCGCCCGGTGGTGTGCGCGATCCGCAGCTTCATCTGACTCGCCAGGGCGTGCGCCAGCAGGTCGCGACGCCGGGCGGTGGTGGCGGTCGCGTGCGGATTGACGATCAACAGGGCGCGCATGAGAGATGCGAGCCTACCGGCGCAGCCGGTCCGGTCATGAACGATGCGAACGTCGGTCGGCGGGCCAACGTCGCCCGCCCATCGCCGCCCCCCTTATAACCTGGACGGCGTGACCGCTCCCGTCGATCCGCCGCCCGTCACCGTCGCGCCGCCCCCGCAGGTCCGTGCTGCCGGCTGGGTAGTGCTGGGACAGGCCGCGCTGGTGATGGCTGTAGCGACGGTGGTGATCCTGGCCCGGAAGGACGCCGACCTGCGGTGGGCGGCGGCCACGGCGGCCTACTTCGTGGTGCTGGCGGTGCTGATCGGCGCGGTCGGCCGGGGCCTGCTCCAGGGCCGCCGCTGGGCACGCACCCCGGCCATCGTGTCGGAGCTGATCTTCGCGCTCGTCGGTTTCTATCTCGCCGTGCCCAGCGGCCGGCCGCTGCCGGGGGCCGCCATGATCCTGATCGGTGTCACCGCGGCGGGGTTGCTGCTGTCCCGGGCCGCCAACGACTGGGTCAGGAAGTTCCCGTCCCTGTTCGGGCCAGCGCCGGACCGGTGAGCCGGAATGCGGTCCAGCCGTCCATCGGGATCGCACCGAGACTGCGGTAGAAGTCGATGCTCGGCGCGTTCCAGTCCAGCACCGACCACTCCACCCGGGCGTAGCCGCGTCGGACCGCGATGGTCGCGAGGTTGACCAGCAGGGCCTTGCCCAGGCCCGAGCCGCGATGCTCCGGACGCACGTAGAGATCCTCCAGGTAGATCCCGTGCACGCCCTCCCAGGTCGAGAAGTTCAGGAACCACAGGGCGAACCCGGCGACGGCGCCGTCGATGACGCCCACCTGCGCGAACACCGCCGGCTGCGGGCCGAACAGCGCTGCTGCCAGCGCCGCGGGTGTCACATGGCACTCCTGCGGCAGCTTCTCGTACAGCGCGAGTTCGTGGATGAGGGCGACGATCGCGTCCACGTCGGCCGGCTCGGCGTCACGCAGTCGGGGGTCGGTCGGGGCGGCGGACAGCTGTTCGGGCACGTGCGGGGTCTCCGGTTCGGGTGCGGACGGCGCTGGGGGAGCGGGGTGACGGCCGGGCGGCCTCAGTGGTGCCGTTCCGCGGTGCCGGCGGACGGGTTGGCCGGTCCGGGGGGCACGTTGACGTGATCCAGGATCGGCTCGCCCCGGTAGGTGCCGAGCACGGTGACGCACGCCGGATCCTGGGCGAGGACGCGCGCGGAGGCGGCGCCCAGGCCCACCCACCGGACGGCCAGCACCCGGCTCATGTGTCCGTGACAGACGAGGGCGACATCGCCGTGGGGTAGCAGATCGCGGGCGCGCTGCAGCACTCCGTCCGCCCGGGCGGCGATCTCGGCGGGGGACTCCCCGCCCGGGGCGCCGTCGGTGAACAGCGACCAGCCGGGTCGGTCGGCCCGGATCTGCGCGGTGGTCAGGCCCTCGTAGTCGCCGTAGTTCCACTCGGCGAGGTCCGGTTCGATCTCCGGCGGCAGTCCGGCCAACTCGGCCGTGTGCCGGGCGCGGACCCGGGGGCTCGCGAGAACCGTCGTGGGATCGACGCGCAGCGCCGCCAGGATCTCCGGGATGCGGGCGGCCTGCGCCTCGCCGTGCGCGGTCAGCCCGATGTCGGTGACCGAGGTGTGCCGACCGGTGGCGCTCCACTCCGTCTCGCCGTGCCGGATCACCACGATCCGACCCTGACGGGGTGGCGTCGGTGCGGGCAGTGCCGGATCGGCGGCGGCGGCGGCGGCGGACGGGGCGGGTTCGGCGGGGGACACGCCTGACAACCTAACCGGTCGGCTCCAGGACGCCACCGGCCCCGTCACGAACGCGTCGTGACGGGGCCGGCGACGGCGGGTCCGTCCGGTGCTGCGCAGCCCCGGACGGGTCGAATCAGCGTCCGAACGCTCTGGCGATGACCTGCTTCTGCTCGACCTCGTGGACCCTGACGGAGCCGGCCGACGGGGCGGCCATCGCGCGTCGCGACGACCGGGCCAGTCCGAGCAACCGACGAGACGCCTCCGGCAGCGCCTCCACCAGGAACGGCCACGCGCCCTGGTTCTTGGGCTCCTCCTGGCACCACAGGAAGCTGGTCGCCTTCGGGTACATGTCCAGGACGTAGTTGAGCTTGCGTCGGGGCAGCGGGTACAGCTGCTCCAGCCGCACGATCGCGGTGTCGGTGATGTCGTTGGCCGCCCGGTACGCCTCGAGCTCGTAGTAGATCTTGCCCGTGCACATCACCACCTTGGTGACGGCCGCAGGGTCGGTGACCGACGGATCGGGCAGCACGGACTCGAACTTGCCGGCGGTGAAATCGGCGACCGAGGACACCGCGGCCTTGTTGCGCAACATCGACTTCGGCGTGAACACCACCATCGGCCGGTGCACGCCGTCCAACACGTGGCGGCGCAGCAGGTGGAAGTAGTTGGCCGGTGTCGACGGGATCGCCACCGTCATCGACCCCTCCGCGCAGAGCTGCAGGAACCGCTCCGGCCTACCCGAGGTGTGGTCGGGGCCCTGGCCCTCGTGACCGTGCGGCAACAGCAGCACCACACCCGACTGCTGGCCCCACTTGGCCTCGCCGGAGGACAGGTACTCGTCGATCACCGACTGGGCACCGTTGACGAAGTCGCCGAACTGCGCCTCCCACAGGACCAGGGCCTCGCGGTTGGCCACCGAGTAGCCGTACTCGAACCCGAGAGCGGCGTACTCGGTCAGCGCCGAGTCGTAGAGCAGCACGCGTTCCTGGTCATCGGTCAGGTGCTGCAGCGGCAGGTACTCGGTGCCGTTGTGCCAGTCGATCAGCGCCGCGTGCCGCTGGACGAAGGTGCCGCGTCGGGTGTCCTGACCGGCCATCCGGACCAGCCGGCCGTCCATCGCGGTGGCACCCAGGGCCAACAGCTCGCCGAACGCCCAGTCGATCCCGCCCTCGCGGCTCATCTGTACCCGGCGGTCCAGGACGGTCTTGACCCGCGGGTGCGGGACGAAGCCCTCGGGGTACTCCAGGGCGGCGTCGGCGACCCGCTCCAGCTGGGCCTGGGTGATGGTGGTGTCCACCTTCGGCGGGATCTGCTGCTCCTCCTCCACCGAGGGCGACACGACCGCCACCGCGCGCTCGAGCTCACGGACCTCGTTGAAGACCCGCTCCAGCTGGCGGTGGTAGTCCTTGAGCGCTTCCTCGGCGTCCTCGGCGGAGAGGTCACCGCGCCCGATCAGGTCCTCGGTGTAGATCTTTCGGACCGACCGCTTGCCGTCGATGATCTGGTACATCAGTGGGTTGGTCATCGAGGGGTCGTCGCCCTCGTTGTGACCGCGACGCCGGTAGCAGACCATGTCGATGATGACGTCGTTGCCGAAGGTCTGGCGGTACTCCACGGCCAGCTCGGCGGCCCAGACCGCAGCCTCCGGATCGTCGCCGTTCACGTGGAAGACCGGCGACTCGATCATCTTCCCGACGTCGGTGCAGTACTCCGACGACCGGGAGGCCTCGGGGGCGGTGGTGAAGCCGACCTGGTTGTTGATGATCACGTGGACCGTGCCGCCGGTCCGGTAGCCGCGGAGCTTGGAGAGGTTGAGCACCTCGGCCACGACGCCCTGACCGGCGAACGCGGCATCGCCGTGCAGCGCGATCGGGATCACCGAGAAGCCGCTCTCACCACGGTTGATGATGTCCTGCTTGGCCCGGACGACCCCCTCCAGCACCGGGTCGACGACCTCCAGGTGCGACGGGTTGGCGACGAGGGTGACCTCCACCTGGCCCTCGCCGAACGGCCGCACGTACTTGCCGTTGGCTCCCAGGTGGTACTTGACGTCCCCGGATCCGTGGGCCTGACCCGGGTCGAGGTTGCCCTCGAACTCGCGGAAGATGTTGGCGTAGGGCTTGCCGACGATGTTGGCCAGCACGTTGAGCCGGCCGCGGTGGGCCATCCCGATGACGACCTCGTCCAGCGAGTACTCGGCAGCCTTGTTCAGCACCGCGTCCAGCAGCGGGATGACGGTCTCGCCGCCCTCCAGCGAGAACCGCTTCTGGCCGACGTACTTGGTCTGCAGGAACGTCTCGAACGCCTCGGCGGCGTTGAGCCGGCCCAGCAGGTACTTCTGCTTCTCCAGCGGCGGCTTTGCCCGCTTGGCCTCGACGCGCTGCTGGATCCAGCGGCGCTTGACCGGATCCATGATGTGCATGTACTCCACGCCGACGGTGCGGCAGTAGGAGTCACGCAGCACCCCGAGCACGTCGCGCAGCTTCATGAACTGTTGACCGTTGAAGCCGCCGACCGGGAACTCGCGGTCGAGGTCCCACAGGGTCAGGCCGTGCGACAACACGTCCAGGTCGGGGTGCTTGCGCTGCCGGTAGTTCAGCGGGTCGGTGTTGGCCATCAGGTGCCCACGGGTGCGGTACGCGTCGATGATCTCCAGCACCCGCGCGGTCTTGTCCACCGCCCCGTTGCGACCGGCGTAGATGTCGGAGACCCAGCGCACCGGCTCGTACGGCAGCCGCAGCGCGGAGAAGACGTCGTCGTAGAACGACTCCTCGCCGAGCAGCAGGTTGTGGATCCGCCGCAGGAACTCGCCGGACTCCGCCCCCTGGATGATCCGGTGGTCGTAGGTGGAGGTCAGCGTCATGATCTTGCTGACGCCGAGCTCGGCCAGGGTGTGCTCGCTGGCGCCCTGGAACTCCGCCGGGTACTCCATCGCGCCGACGCCGATGATCGTGCCCTGCCCGGCCATCAGCCGGGGGACCGAGTGCACGGTGCCGATGCCGCCCGGGTTGGTCAGCGAGATCGTGGTGCCGGCGTAGTCGTCGGCGGTCAGCTTGCCGCTACGGGCCTTGCTGACCACGCCCTCGTAGGCGCGCCAGAACTCGACGAAGTTCAGGGTGTCGCAGTTCTTGATCGGCAGCACGACGAGGCTGCGCTGGCCGTTCTTGCCCGGCAGATCGATGGCCAGCCCGAGGTTCACCGCGGCCGGTCGGACGTGCACGGATTTGCCGTCCACCTCGGCGTAGTGCGCGTTCATCCCGGGGTAGTCGCGCAGCGCCCGGACGATGGCGTAGCCGATGAGGTGGGTGAAGGAGATCTTCCCGCCGCGCTGCCGCTTGAGGAAGTTGTTGATCACGATCCGGTTGTCGGACAGCAACTTGGCGGGCACCGCGCGGACGGACGTGGCGGTGGGATCTCCAGAGAGGAGGTCATGTTCTTCGCGACCGCCGCAGCCATGCCGCGGATGGGTGTGACGACCTCCTGGCGCTCCGCGGCCGCAGCGGCGGATCGGGCCGGCGGGGCGGTGGTGGCGCTGTGGCTCGCCGTGCGCGGCGCCGCCGGGGAGCGGTCCGCGCCGCCGGCTGCGCTGCAGGTGAGGCGGGCCTGCGCTGCTGGTCGGTGGCAGGTGGGGCGGGTGCCGGTGCCGCGGGTGCCGGGGCGGCGGGTGCCGGCGCAGCGGCCGGCGCGCTGGCTGCGGGAGGCGGTGCTGCCGGGGCAGGTGCCGCTACCGGTGCCGCAGCGGCGGCGGGTGCCGCAGCGGCGGTGCGCGGCGGTGACGCAGCGCCGCGTTCGCGGCTGCGCCATTGCCTGCCGAGCCTTGGCCGCGGACCGTTCCCGAGGCCGGCGAAGTACTCCCGCCAGCTCGCGTCGACGCTGGTCGGGTCGGCGACGTACTGCTGGTACTTCTCCTCCACAAACCAGTCGTTGGGTCCGAATTGGGGCACTGTGGCTGACGACACCGTCACTGTCCGCCTTGTCTGTCTCTCGTGTGCTGAAAAATGTCCGAGCTCAAATCTAGACCCGTGGGCCGGTCGTCCGGACCTTCATCGCATTCCCGGCGGCATCCGCGACGCCGCGACGTCGGGTTCGGCCCCGGCCTGCAGCTGCGCATAGGGTCCCGGGGTCGCGATCAGCACGTCGTGCGGCCCGACCTGGACCACCCGTCCCTGCGACATCACGACGACGACGTCGGCGCGCGCCGCAGTGGCCATTCGGTGCGCGACCACCACTGTGGTCCGGCCCCGGGCAAGCCGATCGGTGGCCCGCAGGACGGCGGCCTCGGCGGCTACGTCCAGGGCTGCGGTCGCCTCGTCCAGCAGCAGGATGTCGGGGTCCACCAGTTCCGCTCGAGCCAGCGCGATGAGTTGGCGCTGGCCGGCCGACATGTTGCGACCCCGGTCGGTGACCGGGTGCCGGAACCTGCCGGGCAGTCGGGCGATGGCGTCCAGGGCACCCACCGCCCGGGCGGCGGCCTCGACCTCGGCGTCGTCGGCATCCGGTCTGCCGTAGGCGATGTTGTCCCGGACCGATCCGCGGAACAGGTGGTTCTCCTGCGGGACCACGCCCAGCCGGCGGCGGTAGGACGGCAGGTCGTAGTCGCGCACGTCGACACCGTCGACGGTCAGCACACCGTCGCTGACGTCGTAGAACCGGGCGATGAGTTTCACCAGCGTCGACTTGCCGGCTCCGGTGGTGCCGACAACGGCAACCGTCTGACCCGGCTCGATCGTCAGATCGACTCCGGACACCGCGTGTGTCGTCTCGGCGGCGTAGCGGAAGTCCACTCCGGTCGAGCACGATGCGCCCGTCGAGTCGCCCGACCGGCAGCGGGTCGGTTGCCGGCGGCGTGCTGATCCCGGTGGCCAAGCAGCTCACGGATCCGGGTCAAGCCGACCGCGGCCTGCTGGTAGCCGTCGAACGCCTGGGAGAGCTGCTGGATCGGGGCGAAGAAGGCGTCGAGGTACAGCACGAACGCGAGCAGCGTGCCGACCGTGAGCGTGCCTTCAGCCACCTGGCCGGCCCCGACGCCGAGCACCACGGCCGCGGCCACCTGGGACAGGAAGATCATCCCTGGGAAGTAGACCGAGATGGCCGTCTGGGCGCGCATCCGGGACCGTTGGTAATCCATGCTGCGGGCGGCGAAGGTCGAGCTGTTGCGCTCGGAGCGGCCCAGCGCCTGGGCGACCCGCAGCCCGGCGACATTCTCGGCGAGGTCGGCGTTGACCGCCGACGACCTTCTCCCGCGCCTCGGTGTAGGCGCGCGACGAGATGCGGCGGAAGACCAGGGTGGCCACCAGGATCACCGGCAGCGTGGCGAAGGCCAACAACGCCAGCGACAGGTCCATCACCAGCAGCACCACGATGATGCCGACGAAGGTCACCAACGACACCACCGATGACACCAGACCGGTCTGCAGGAAGCTCGACAGGGCATCGATGTCGGTGGTCATCCGGGTCAGGATGCGGCCGGTCTGCTGCCGTTCGTAATAGTCCAGGCCCAGCCGTTGCAGATGTCGGAAACTGCGCAGCCGCAGCTGGTAGAGCACGGTCTCGCCGGCCCGCCCGGACGCCACCCCCTGGGCCCGCTGCACCAGCACGGTCAGCGCTGCCACGACGAGCGCTATCAGACAGGCCAGCCCGAGGACACCGGCCGCACCGGCGGTGACGCCGTTGTCGACGCCGTACCGAACCAGGGCCGGCAGGGCGAGCCCGGCCCCGCCGTCCAGCGCGACCAGGACCAGCGCAGCGATGAGCAGCCCACGAACCCGGCGCAGCAGGTCGGGCAGCCGGAACGGCGCCTCGATCGCCGCCGGCGGTTCGTCGGCCGGTCGGTCAGCTGCGGCGGGCAACGCCGCGATCCTGGCCCGTCAGCTCCGGGGTGGCGGGCATCCCGGCCAGCGGACCGCCACCCGTCATCCCGCCACCGCGGCCGCCGCCGGGTGGAGGTCCGATCCGGTCGGCCCGGACTGTCGTGTCCCGGCCGGCGGCCACCCCGACCTGAGTGGTCCCGTCGTCGCCCTCGAGGTCCGGCCACAACGCCGCCGTCGGCCCGCCGGCGTCCGGGGTGTCTGTCCGTGTCTGCAGTGTCTGCAGTGTCGACCGCGGTGTCAGCGTCAGTTGCGGAAGCCGCGGTACCCGAGGGCTCCTGGTCGTTGGTCAGCACGTCGAGCAACCCGAGGAACTGCGGTGACCGCTCCCGCAGCTCGGCGGCGGTGCCGATGTCGACCACCCGGCCCCGGTCGACCAGCGCGATCCGGTCCGCCAGGTCCAGGGTGGAGCGGCGGTGCGCGATGAGCAGCGTCGTCCGGTCGGCGGTGACCGCGCGCAGGGTCGCGTGGATGGCTGCCTCGGTGGCGGGGTCGACGGCGCTGGTGGCGTCGTCCAGGATCAGCAGCCGCGGGTCGGTGAGCAGGGCCCTGGCCAACGCGAGCCGTTGCCGCTGGCCGCCGGAGAGCGTCGAGGCCACGCTCGCCGATCACGGTGTCGTAGCCGTCCGGCAGGCGTCGGATGAACTCGTCCGCCTCGGCGGCGCAGGCGGCTCGCCGGATCTGCTCGCGCGTCGCGTCCGGCCGGCCGTAGGCGATGTTCTCGGCGACCCCGGCCGAGAACAGGAACGCCTCTTCGAACACCACCCCCATCGCGGCCCGCAGGTCCACCAACGCCAGCTCCCGGACGTCGATGCCGCCGATCGCCACCCGGCCGCGAGCCGGATCGTAGAAGCGGGGGAGCAGCAGCGAGATCGTCGACTTGCCGGAGCCGGATGCGCCGACCAACGCGACCGTCTCGCCCGGTCGGACGTGCAGGTCGAAACCGGCCAGCACCGGCTCGTCGGCGAGGTAGCCGAAATCGACTCCGGTCAGGTCCACCCCGACCGGTCCGGCCGGCAGGGTGCGCGGCAGGTCAGGGTCGGTCACCGTCGAGCGGGAGTCGATCACGTCGAAGACCCGCTCGACGCCGGACCGGGCCTGTTGGGCCATCGTCAGCAGCACCGCGATCGATCCGGGTCGGTCCGACGATCTGCGCGACGTAGCCGTTGAACGCGACGAAGGTGCCCAGCGTCACCTGCCCGTTCATGGCGAGCAGACCGCCGAAACCGAGGACTCCGACCTGGCCGAGGGTGGTGATGAGCGGAAACAGCGGACCGAGACCGGCGGTGATGCCGGGCGACCCGGATCTTCTCGGCGAACAGGGTGCGGGCGCCTCCCGCAGCCGGCCGGTCTCGCGATCCTCCTGGCCGAATCCCTTGACCACCCGGACCCCGGTGATGTTCTCCTCGACGATGTCGGCGACATCGGCGGCGGTCTGCTGGGCCGCCCACCCGCCGGGAACAGCCGCCGCCGGGTCAGCTGCGTCACCCGGACCACCAACGGCACCATGACCACCACGACCAGGCTCAGCAGCGGGGACAGCGCGACCATGATTCCCAGCGAGATCAGGAACAGCACCCCCTGCCCGGCGGCCAGCGGCAGGAACGCCAGCAGGCCCTGCACCAGCCCGCAGATCGGAGTTGGCCCGCGACACGATCTGCCCGGTGCGCAGCCGGTCCTGCAGCGCGCCGTCGAAGGACTGCATCGCGCCGAACAGCCGCTGCCGCAGATCGTGCTGAACCGCCAGTGACAGCCGGCCGCCGGTGTAGCGGCGCAGGAACGCCAGGCGCGTACTGCACCACCGCCAGCGCGATCAGCGCCCCGACCAACAGGCCGATCCGCGTGGTCTCGCCGCGGACCGCGTCGTCGATGACCAGCCGGTCAGCAGCGGGACCGAGGGCGCCGAGCCCCAGCCCGCCGAGCGCGCCGCAACCGTCACCACCACGGTCAATACCGGATGCCCCCAGCAGACGCCGCCCAGTCGACGGATCCACCGGGGCGCCGGGACGGCACGCCCGGGTCGACCGGGCGGTCGCCGCCGATGCTGCGTCAGCCCGGTCGGGCTCGATCACGTCCTGGGGTGCCGACACGATCCGTCACAGTAGCCACGACCGCCGACAGTGCCGATCCGATCGACGCCGGTCCACCCGATGGCCGTCGGCGTGGGCTGCCCCGAGCACCGTCGGGGGCCTGTGTCACGATCGGGCCATGGCCGGGCCCGGCCGCGCACCGCGTCGCCGGTCACCCGCGGTTATGGTCCCGGCGCCGACATCCGATCCGCATCCCGACGCTCAGGTGGCTCCATTGACGGCCAACCGGTTGACGACCACGCTCTGCTGGCCGCGGCCGTCGGCCGACGCCCGCGCAGGTCTCGCCGAGGGCGGCATCCCGATCGGCGCCGCCTGGTCGTCGACGGCGCGGTGTCGCCACCGGTCACAACCAAGCGGGTCCAGCTGGGCAGCGCGATCCGGCACGGCGAGACCGACTGCCTGGAGAACGCCGGGCGGCTGCCGGCGTCGGTCTACGCCCGGGCGACCATGGTCACCACGCTGTCGCCGTGCGACATGTGCACCGGCGCGATCCTGCTGTACGGCATCCCACGGGTGGTCATCGGCGAGAACACGGACGTTCTACGGCGGCGAGGACTACCTGCGGTCGCGCGGCGTCGAGGTCGTCGTCCTCCAGGACGCCGACTGCATCGCGATGATGACGCGACTTCATCCGGGACAACCCTGAGCTGTGGAACGAGGACATCGGCGTCTGACGGCCGGGAGGCCTTCCGGTCCCGGTGCGCCCCGGCTCCGCAGTGTCGCGTCAGCCGCTGAACGCCGCCAGCCACAGCTCGCGGTACCGCTGCGGCGTCCACCTCCAGCGCCACATCGACGGCGTGCCGTCGCCGTCGGAGCGCACCGGCTCGGTCTCGCCCACCCAGGCGCGCCGGTCCACCACCGTCTGCCCGCGGGCCGCGCCGGTACCGGTCTCCACCCGCACCGGATGTCGCTCGGTGCGGATCCCCTCGGGCTCGATGACCGCGCACACCGCGCCGGCGTCGCCGATCGTGAGTGCGTCGCCGCCGAACACCCCGAGGTCTGGAACTCGATCAGCCGGCCGGCGAGCTGGGCCGCCGAGTCCAGGGACCGCTTCAGCCGCGCCGCGTCCGTCGGCGTCGACCAGGACGTCCATGAACACGTCGAGCCCGTACATCGTCACCGGGATGTCGAGTTCGCCCGGCGGCGGCCAGGGTGATGGCGGCCGCCTCCGGATCGGCGAACACGTTGAACTCGGCGACCGCGGTGACGTTGCCGACCGACGCCGACCCGCCCATGAAGACGATCCGCTCGATGCCCGGCGCGACCTCGGGATAGGATCGCGAAGCAACAGTGCGATGTTGGTCTGCGGACCGAGCGGGATCAGCGTGATGGTCTCACCGTTGCCGATGGCGGCCATCAGTTCGCGGCGCAGCAGATCGATGGCGTGCAGCTTCTCGATCCGCCGGTCCGAGGCCCGGGAGAAGCCGCCGAGCCCGTCCGCGCCGTGGACCCCGGGGGCGTGGTGCACGGCGGCGAGCAGCGGCCGGCCGCGCCGCGTCCGACCGGCACCTCGGCGGCGCCGGCGACGTCGAGCACGTAGGCGGTGTTGGCCACGACCTGGTCGACCGGACGTTGCCCGACACGCAGGTCACCGCACGCAGATCGAGCCGTGGGGACCGCGCCGCCAGCATCAACGCCTAGGCGTCGTCCACCCCGGTGTCCACATCGAGGATCACGGCGATCGCGCGTCGTCGCCGTCGCCCGGGTGCTGTCGGTCAGCAGGTGGGGTCACGCGCACCGTACCCACCGGTTCGCCGCCGGTCCGTTCGGATTCACCACCGACGCCGAGTGCTCGCGCCGACCCGACGGCGACCCGTCGACGCTAGCTTGGATCACCAGACACCGACCTAAGCGAGCGCTTAGCCCGCAGCTGGGTCGCCAGCCTCGACACGAGGAACGAGCTCCGACGTGGACATCGTCGTTCTGATCAAGCAGGTCCCCGACACCTACTCCGAGCGCAAGCTTCGGCCGGCCGACGGACTGCTCGACCGAGAGGCAGCGGACGCCGTGATCGACGAGATCGACACCCGTGGGGTCGAGGCCGCGCTGCAGCTCACGGCGGCGCAGGGCGGCGAGGTCACCGTGCTGACGATGGGCCCGTCCCGCGCTGTCGAGGTGCTGCGCAAGGCGCTGGCGATGGGTGCCGACAAGGCGATCCACATCAACGACGACGGGCTGACCGGCTCGGATGCGATGCAGACCTCGGCCGCGTTGGCCGCCGCACTGCGGACGCTCCGTTCGACCTGGTCATCGCGGGCAACGAGTCCACCGACGGTCGGACGGCGGCTATCCCGGCGATGCTCGCCGAACGGCTGAACCTGCCCCAGTTGACCTTCGTCCGCACCATCTCCGTCGACGCCGGGACGCTGCACGCCGAACGCGTCGTCGAGGGCGGCTACTCCGACCCTGCAGGCCGCGCTGCCCGCGGTGATCTCCGTGACCGAGAAGATCAACGAGCCGCGCTACCCGAACTTCAAGGGCATCATGGCCGCCAAGAAGAAGCCGATGACCACGCTGACGTTGGCCGACCTGGGCATCGCCCCGGCCGACGCCGGGTTGGCCAACTCCTGGTCGACGGTGGTCGACGCGACGCCGCGCCCGCCGAAGGAGGCCGGCGAGAAGATCGTCGACGACGGCAGCGCCGGCACCGGGTCGCCGAGTTCCTCGCATCCGCCCGGTTGGTCTGACCCGCTCCGTACCGGCCCGCTCCGCAGCTCCGAAAGGCACCCCATGTCCGAAGTCCTGGTTCTCGTCGACATCGTCGACGGTCATGCCCGTCCGGTCAACGCCGAGATGCTGACGCTGGCCGCCCGTCTGGGCACCCCGGCGGCCGTTGTCGTCGGGGCGCCCGGCACCGCTGCGGCGCACCGCGATCAGCTCGCCGGCTGGGGGGCGGAGATCGTCTACGCCGCCGAGTCCGCCGATGCACCCGGGTACCTGATCACCCCGCAGGTGGCGGCGCTGGCCACCCTGGCCGGCCGCACGCAGCCGGCGGCGGTCCTGCTGGCGCTCACCGTCGACGGCCGGGAGATCGCCGGCCGGCTGGCGGTCCGGCTCGACGCGAGCCTGCTCAGCCGACGTCGTCGACATCGACGGCGACGGCGTGGTGACCCATTCGGTGTACGGCGGTGCCTACACCGTGCATGCCAGGGCCGCCACGCGGCCTCCCGGTCATCACCGTCCGGCCGAACTCGCTGCCTGATCCGGAGGCCACCCCAGGTGCGGGGACCCTGACGCCGGTGGACCTCGAGTTCGACACCAGCGGCGTCGACGACGATCGTGCGCACCGAGGTGGAGCCGGCGGGCGACCGCCCGGATCTCGCTGCCGCGTCGGTGGTGGTGTCCGGCGGCCGTGGTGTCGGGTCGGCGGAGAACTTCACCGTCGTCGAGGAGCTCGCAGACGCGCTCGGTGGTGCGGTCGGTGCGTCCCGGGCAGCCGTGGACTCCGGCTACTACCCGCCCCAGTTCCAGGTGGGCCAGACCGGTGTCTCGGTCGCCCCGCAGCTCTACATCGGCCTCGGCATCTCCGGCGCCATCCAGCACCGAGCCGGCATGCAGACGTCCAAGACGATCATCGCGGTCAACAAGGACGCCGATGCGCCGATCTTCGAGATCACCGACCTCGGGGTGGTGGGCGACCTGTTCACCGTCGCGCCGCAACTCACCGACGCGGTCAGGGCCCGCAAGGGCTGACCGTGACGCCCGCCTCGGTCCGGCCCGCGCTCGGCGCGTCCCCGGCTACCCTGGTCTCCTGATGGTGTATCTCGATCATGCCGCCACCACCCCGGTCCTCCCGGCCGTGGTCCGGGCGATGACCCAGGCGTTCGCTCACACGGGCAACGCCTCCTCGTTGCACTCCGCCGGCCGGGCGGCCCGCCGCCGGGTGGAGGAGGCCCGCGAGTCGATCGCAGCCTCCCTCGGCGCCCGTCCCAGCGAGGTGATCTTCACCTCCGGCGGCACCGAGTCGGACAACCTGGCGATCGCCGGACTGTTCCTCGCGCGCCGTCGGGTGGACACCGCACGCACCCGGATCCTGGCCAGCCCGACCGAGCACCACGCGGTGCTGGACGTGCTGGAGCACCTGGCGGCCGACGAGGGCGCCACCGTGAGCTGGCTCGAGGTGGACGACTACGGCCGGGTGCACGCCGACACCCTGGCCGCTGCCATCGCCGAGGACCCGGACAGCGTCGCGTTGGTCACCGTGATGTGGGCCAACAACGAGGTCGGCACCGTCAACCCCGTGCGTGAGCTGGCCCAGGTCGCCCACAGCCGGGGCATCCCGTTGCACACCGACGCCGTGCAGGCGGTGGGTCAGCTGGCCGTGGACTTCGGAGCCAGTGGGGCGGACGCGTTGACGCTGACCGCGCACAAGCTCGGCGGACCGACCGGCGTGGGCGCGCTGCTGCTGCGCCGCGATGCCGCAGTCGACCCGATCCTGTTCGGCGGCGGCCAGGAGCGTGGCGTCCGGTCCGGCACCCTCGACGTGGCCGGCATCGTCGGGTTCGCGGTCGCCGTCGACGACGCAGTGGGCGCCCTCGGCGTGCGGCAGCCGTTGTTGACCGCGCTGCGCGACGACCTCATCGCCGGCGTGCTGTCCGTGGTGCCGGACGCGGTGCTGGCCGGCGACCCGGGTCAGTCCGACGTCCACGGCGGGCCGAGTCGGCTGCCGGGCAACGCCCACCTGCGGTTTCCCGACTGCGCGGGTGACTCCCTACTGATGCTGCTCGACGCCGCCGGGATCGAGTGCTCTACCGGTTCGGCCTGCACCGCGGGCGTGGCCCGGCCGTCCCATGTGCTGCTCGCGATGGGCGTCCCGGAGCACGAGGCCGCCGGTGCGCTGCGCTTCTCGCTGGGTCACACCTCCACCCCCGCCGACGTCGAGGCGTTGGTCGCCGCCATCGGCCCCGCCGTGGAGCGGGCCAGGCGCGCGTGGCAGGCGTCGAGGCCGACGCGTGGTGACCACCCGTGGCTGAGGCCGCGCTGCGGGTGCTGGCCGCGATGAGCGGTGGCGTCGACTCCGCGGTGGCCGCCGCACTGGCCGTCGAGGCCGGGCACGATGTCACCGGGGTGCACATGGCACTGTCACGCAGCCCCGGGACCCTGCGCACGGGTTCCCGTGGCTGTTGCACGATCGAGGACGCGATGGACGCCCGCCGCGTCTGCGACCTACTGGGGATTCCTTACTACGTCTGGGACTTCTCCGAGGAGTTCATCGAGGACGTGGTCTCGGATTTTCTCGCCGAGTACGCCGCGGGCCGGACGCCCAATCCCTGCCTGCGCTGCAACGAGAAGATCAAGTTCGCCGCCCTGCTGGACCGGGCGGTCGCGCTGGGCTTCGACGCGGTCGTGACCGGCCATCATGTCCGGCTGGTCGACGGCGAGCTGCGGCGCTCGGCGGACCCGGCGAAGGACCAGTCCTACGTCCTGGCGGTATTGACCCAGGAGCAGTTGTCGCACAGCATGTTTCCGCTGGGCGATCACACCAAGGATTGGGTGCGCGCGGAGGCCGCACGCCGCGGTTTCGCGGTCGCCGCCAAGCCCGACTCCTACGACATCTGCTTCATCCCCGATGGGGACACCCGGGGCTACCTCGCCGACAAGCTCGGCCACCGACCGGGCGCCGTGGTGGACGTGGAGACCGGTGAAGTTCTGGCCACCCACGACGGGACCTACGGCTACACGATCGGCCAGCGCAAGGGCCTCAACCTCGGCCGACCCGCCGCCGACGGCCGACCGCGGTACGTGCTCGACATCGAGCCGGTCTCTGCGACGGTGACCGTCGGCGCAGCCGAGCGGCTGGCGGTGTCGGTGATCAGCACCGGGGAGCCTGTGTTCCCGACCGCGGGGGAGCAGTTGTTCCCGATGCGGACGCTGATCCAGGTCCGCGCCCACGGGGGCACCGCAGCGGGCAGCGCCGATCTCGTCGACGGCCGGCTGCGGATCACGCTGGACGAACCGCTGCGCGGGATCGCGCCCGGCCAGACCGTGGTGCTCTACGACCCGACCGGTGACCGGGTGCGGGCGTCGGCGACCATCGTCCGGTCGGTCTAGGTGCCCACGCCCGTGGCGGACCACGATCAGTCGCCGACCGTCCGCGCGATGGCCGGCCGGTGCGGCCACCGGCCTCGGGGTGATGCCCGGCGAGGACATCGTCGAGACGGCCCGCGCGGTGGTCGGTGAGCTCCCCGAGCTGCCGTTCCTGCCGCAACTCCCTGACCGTGGGGTCGGCGCCGACCCGGCCGGGCGCACCATCGCCCTGTTGGTCGACATCTGGGCCGACGTCGTCCCGTCCGGCTGGCGGGTCAGCAGACGCCCGTCCCGCGACGTCCGACGCGGTCAGGACCTGCTGGACCGAGACCTGGACGCGCTGCAGGAGCAGGCCGCCGGCGCGGACGTGGTGAAGCTGCAGACCTGTGGGCCGTGGACGCTCGGGGCACTGCTGGAGACCTCGGCCGGCAACCGGATGCTCACCGATGCCGGCGCGATGGCCGACCTGGTCGGGTCGCTCGCGGAAGGTCTGGCTGCGCATGTCGCCGACGTCCGCCGCCGGCTCCCGCGGGCCACCGTCGTCGTCCAGCTCGACGAATACCTGCTGCCCGCGGTGCTCGACGGGTCGCTACGCACCGCCAGTGGCCTCACCACGGTCCGCCCGATCGACCACGCCGTGGCCCGCGACGGACTCCGGGACGTGCTCGCAGCGATACCGGGCGTCGCGACCGCCGCGAACGCGGGTCGGGCCCGTCCGCCGCTGAACCTGCTCGCCGAGGCCGGATTCGCCGCAGTACGGGTGGACTTCACCACGCTGGGACGGACGGCCGCCGAGCTCGACCCGGTCGGCGAGGCCCTCACCCGCGGCACCGTGTTGCTCGCGGGGGTGGTGGCGCTCACCCCGCCGAAGCCGGTACCGGGGGATCCGGAACGTCGAAGGGGCCCGCTGGCCGAGCAGGCCCGCCCGATCACCGAACCGCTGCACGCGTTGGGCTTTCCGGCCTCCACGCTGGCAACACAGATCGCGCCGACGCCCGCGGGGTCGCTCGATGCGGTGTCGACCGACACCGCGGTCCGGATGTTGCGGCAGTGCCGCGAGATCGCCCGATTGCTCGCCGACGGCGCCGACCCCGACCTGGTGTCGCGCACCGACCCGGACAGCGCGAACCGCTGACGCGGGCGCAAACTCAGTCAGCTATTTCCGTACCCCCACCGTCCCGCCGCCCCAGGAGGTCCCGTCATGCCCAAGGTCGAGATCCTCGGACTCGCGGCCGGACTGCCCCGGACCGACATCACGCCCGGTCCGGCAGGTGACGCCGCCGCGGCGCGGACGCTGCTGGAGACGCTGTTCCCGGGGCGCATCGGAGCAACGCTGCCGCCCGCGGATCTGCCCACCGCGTGCTACCCCGAGTACGGCCGGATCTACGCGGGCACCTTCGGAGCCACCGCTGTCGTCTGCGGCAATGACCTGCGCGAGCTCCCTGACCTGGCGGCTGCGACCGCACCGGTGGCCGGCAGCCGGGCCGCGATCCGCCTGCAGATCAACGGCGCCGCGGAGAGCGTCGCACTGGAGATCCTCGGGCCGGGCGGCGTCCCCGCCCGTGAGCTGATGGTGCTCGCCGAGGAGGGAGTCATCGCCGACGAGGGGCCGCGTCTGGACTTCGAGCTGCCGTTCTGGGCCGGCGAGGTGGACCCCGACGGTGCCTACGCCGCGGTCAACGGTGCCGAGATGCCCTTCGACGTCATCGATTTCGGGCAGGAGGCGTTGCGGACGCTGTTCGGCTTCGACATCGAGGACCATCCCGGTTCGCGGCCGGGCGATCTGGACGGACACCAGGTGATGCTGCACGGCTTCGTCATCGCAGCCGACTCCGACGATCCCTCCGACATGGCCCAGGCGCGCAGCGGCGGACCGGTGCCCGAGCTGCCGACGGACCTCGCGGACCGGACGCACCCGCCCCGCGTGGCGGCGGCGGATCCGGCGGCGGTCGCCGACGACCCCGGTCGGCGCCGGGCGGGACGACGACGCCACCGGGCCGGCCGCGACGGCTGTCCGTCCTGGTCGCACCGGCTGCTGAGCCGACTGCGCGGCTGCCCACCGGCCGCGCGGCGTCACTGTCGGCCCCCGGACGTAATCTGTGCCCGTGACCGCGCGAACTCCCGGAACCGTCGACCCGCTGGCCGGGGAAGCCCCACCGCTACCCCCGGCCCGCACTGAGGATCCACTCAGTCACGCGCCGTCGGGGTCGGCGGCCGACCCGGACACCCGGCGCCGCACGGTGAGCTTGCCGAGGAGGTCAGCGGTCACCAGTTCCGCTACTACGTGCTGGACGCGCCGACGATCACCGACGCGAGTTCGACGATGCTGCTGCGCGAGCTGCAGCCATCGAGGTCGCCCATCCTGAGCTGGTCACGCCCGAGTCGCCCACCCAGCGGGTCGGCGGCGGATTCGCCACCGGGTTCGCCGCCGTGCGCCCACCGCGAACGGATGCTCTCCCTGGACAACGTGTTCTCCCTCGACGAGTTGCCGCCTGGCTGGAGCGGGCGGAGCGCGACGCCGCCGGCCCGGTCCACTGGCTCACCGAGGTCAAGATCGACGGGCTCGCGATCAACCTGCGCTACGAGCAATGGCCGGCTGACGATGGCCGCCACCCGGGGTGACGGCGTCACCGGGGAGGACGTCACCCTCAACGTCCGCACGATCCAGGGCATCCCGCACCAGCTCGCGCGACGACGGCGGGCACGACATCCCGGAGCTGGTGGAGGTCCGCGGCGAGGTCTTCTTCCCGCTGGCCGGTTTCGCCGAGCTGAACGCCTCGCTGGTCGCGGCCGGCAAGCCGCCGTTCGCCAACCCGCGCAACTCCGCGGCCGGCTCGCTGCGGCAGAAGGACCCGCGGGTCACGCGCCGCCCGGCCCGCTCGCGATGCTCTGCCACGGCATCGGCGCCCGGGTCGGCTTCGACATCACCCGCCAGTCCGAGGCCTACGAGCGGCTGCGGGCCTGGGGTCTGCCGGTCTCCGACCACAACCTGGTGGTCGACACGCCCGCCGAGGTCCTGGACGCGGGTCGAGTACTGGCGGGAGCACCGGCACGACGTCGTCCACGACATCGACGGGCTGGTCGTCAAGGCCGACGAGACTCGCCGTGCAGCGGCGGCTGGGAACCACCTCGCGGGCGCCCGCGCTGGGCGATCGCCTTCAAGTACCCGCCGGAGGAGGTCAACACCGCTGCTGCTCGACATCCAGGTCAACGTCGGCCGGACCGGCCGGGTCACGCCGTTCGCCGTGCTGGAGCCGGTGCTGGTCGCCGGCTCCACCGTCGGGATGGCGACCCTGCACAACGCCGAGGAGGTCGTCCGCAAGGGCGTGCTGATCGGCGACACCGTGGTGATCCGCAAGGCCGGTGACGTCATCCCCGAGGTGCTCGGCCCGGTCGTCGAGCTCCGCGAGGGCCGGGAGCTCCGCGCCTTCGTGATGCCGACGCACTGCCCGGCCTGCGGCACCGAGCTGCGGCCGGCGAAGGAGGGCGACATCGACATCCGGTGCCCGAACTCCCGGTCGTGTCCCGCGCAGTTGCGGGAGCGGGTCTTCCACCTCGCCGGGCGGGGTGCGTTCGACATCGAGGGGCTCGGCTACGAGGCGGCCAGCGGCGTTGCTGGAGGCCGGGGTCATCACCGACGAGGGCGATCTGTTCGACCTCGACGAGGCGGCGCTGCGGCGGGTGCCGCTGTTCCTGCGCGGCCAAGGACGACGCAGCTCACCGAGGTCGGCCGCCGGTTGCTGGCCAACCTGGGCGCAGCAAGGACCAGCCGCTGTGGCGGGTGCTGGTCGCGCTGTCGATCCGCCACGTCGGACCGACCGCGGCCCGGGCGCTGGCCCAGCAGTTCGGCTCGATGGACGCGATCCGCGCGGCGACCGAGGACGAGCTCGCCGCGGCCGAGGGGGTCGGCCCGACCATCGCGGCGCGTTGCTGCGATGGTTCGACGTCGACTGGCATGCGCGGATCGTGCGACCGTGGACGGCCGCCGGGGTCCGGATGGCCGACGAGCAGTCGTCGACCGCCCGGAGCAGACGCTGGCCGGGCTGTCGGTGGTGGTGACCGGATCGCTGGAGACGTTCTCCCGGGACGAGGCCAAGGCGGCCCTGCTGGAGCGGGGTGCGAAAGCCGCCGGAGCGTGTCCAGCGAAGACGGCGTTCGTGGTGGTGGGGGAGGCGCCCGGGTCCAAGCACGACAAGGCTGTCCAGCTGAAGGTGCCGATCCTGGACGAAGCCGGCTTCCGGGTGCTGCTCGACCAGGGGCCTGACGCCGCACTCGCCGTGGCCACCGTCGGCGACGGTGGTGCAGCGGTCGACGCGACCGACCGCCGCCGGGGCGACCACCGCGGCCGTCCGACCGCCGAGGCCGTACCCACCGCCGGGCCGTCGCCGCCGCCGGACGCGCCACCCCCGTGACGCCGCACCCCGGGACTCAGATGCCGGCCCGGTTCCGCCCGCCGGCGCACTGCTCGTGCTGCGCAGCGGGTTCGGCATGCCGCATCTTTCGTACACTGCCTGTCGAAGGTCCCGCCGACGGGGCCCGTGCGTCGAGAGGAGCTGTCCTGCGCATCGTCTTCGCCGGAACCCCGGAACCGGCCGTGGTCTCACTGCGCGCCCTGCTCGCGTCCGACCATGAGGTCGTCGCCGTCGTCACCCGGCCGCCCGCACCCACCGGCCGCGGCCGGTCCCGTCAGCCCTAGCCCGGTCGAGGACGCTGGCCCGGCAGCACGCTCTGCCCGTCCTGACCCCGGCCGGTGGCCGGGACCCCGAGCTTGCTGAGCGCCCTCGTCGATCTGGCCCCGGCCGCGGCCGCGGTCGTGGCCTACGGCGCCCTGCTGCCGCAGCCGGTGCTCGACGTCCCTCCCCACGGCTGGATCAACCTGCACTTCTCGCTGCTGCCGGCCTGGCGCGGCGCCGCCCCGGTGTACGCCGCGGTCCGCAACGGCGACGACATCACCGGCGCCAGCACGTTCCGGCTGGAAGCCGGGTTGGACACCGGGCCGGTGTTCGGCACCGTCGCCGAACCGGTACGACCCGACGACACCACTTCGGCGCTGCTGGACGGCTCGCCATCAGCGGCGCCGACCTGCTGGTCCGGACCTTCGACGGGCTCGACGACGGCAGCCTCGTCCCCCGGTACCGCAGCCGGCCGACGGAGTCAGCCACGCCGGGAAGGTGCAGGTGGCCGACGCCAGGATCGACTGGGACACCCCCGCCCTTGCGGTCGACCGGGCGGTCCGTGCCCTCACCGCCGAACCCGGGGCCTGGACCACCTTCCGCGGTCAGCGGCTGGGTCTCTGGCCGGTGCAGCGCTCCGGTGTGCCGGCCGGCGAGCTCACCCCCGGCCGGTTGGCGGTCGACCGGAAGTCGGTTCTCGTCGGCACCGCCACGTCACCGGTCCGGCTGGGGCTGGTGCAGCCGCCGGGGAAGCGTCCGATGCCCGCAGCCGACTGGGCGCGCGGTGCGCGGCCGGGTGTCGACGAGTCATTCGACGGCCCGGACCCCACGATCACACCCAGCCCGGTGACCGACACCCCCACGGCAGCGACCGCCACTGCTCCGCCCGCCCCCGCATCCGGGGCCGGCCCCCGTCCGTCCGCACCCCCGCGCGGTATCGCAGCATCCGAGGAGCAGTCATGACCCGACCCGACGGACCCGCCCGGAAGGACACGTCCAGATCACCGCGGCGGGCCACCAACGAGGCACCGCCCACGGTCGATCAAGCCCGCTCGGCCGCCCTGGACCTGCTGGCCGCGGTCCGCGCCGACGGCGCGTACGCCAACCTCGCGCTGCCCAGGATCCTCGCGTCCCGTGGCCTCAGCGGCCGCGACGCCGGCCTGGCCACCGACCTCGCCTACGGCTCCTGCCGGGCGATGGGGTTGCTGGACGGCATCGTCGCCGCTTGTTCGGACCGTGCGCTGGAGGACCTGGACGGTGCCGTCCTGGATGCGCTGCGGCTGGGCTGCTACCAGCTCCTGCGGACCCGGATCCCACCGCACGCCGCGGTCAGCACCACCGTCGAGCTGGTCCGGTCCGGTCCGCGGCCCGGCGCGGCCGGATTCGTCAACGCGATCCTGCGCAAGGTGAGTCAGCGCTCCGAGGAGCAGTGGGTCGCCGAGCTCGCCCCCAGCGAGGACGAGGACAGCATCGGTCACTGGGCGGTCGCCACCGCCCACCCCCGCTGGATCGCGCAGGCGTTCTCGGATGCGCTGGGCGCTCGTGGCGCGGAGCTGCCGGTCGCGTTGCAGGCCGACGACCGCCGCCCCCGGGTGCACCTGGTGGCCCGGCCCGGTCGGATCAGCCGGGACGAGCTGGTGGCCGCGTCCGGGGGAACCCCGACGACGTTCTCCCCGTACGGAGTGACCCTGGACGAGGGTGACCCCGGCCGGATCGCGGCGGTCGCCGACGGGCGGGCCGCGGTCCAGGACGAGGGGTCCCAGCTGGTCGCGCTCGCGCTGGCGGCCGTGCCGATCGACGGTCCCGACGCGCGATGGCTCGACCTCGCCGCCGGCCCGGGCGGCAAGGCCGCACTGCTCGGCGCAATGGTGGCCCAGCGTGACGGCACGCTGGACGCCGTCGAAGTGGCCCCGCACCGGTCGGAGCTGGTGCGCCACACCGTCCGCGGGCTGCCGGTCACCGTCCGGACCACCGACGGTCGCGACCCGGGCTTCGAGCCCGGCAGCTTCGACCGGGTCCTGCTGGACGCGCCGTGCACCGGCCTGGGGGCGCTGCGCCGCCGCCCGGAAGCCCGCTGGCGGCGTACCCCGTCGGCGGTGGCCGAACTGGTCGCGCTGCAACGTGAGCTGCTCGCGTCGGCGTTGACGCAGGTCCGGGTCGGCGGTGTCGTGGGGTATGTGACCTGCTCGCCGCACCTGGCCGAGACCGAAGGGGCGGTCGCCCGGCTCGGTGACGACTTCACCCTGTTGGATGCCCGCCCGTGGTTCCCCGGCGTCCCCGACCTCGGCGACGGACCCACCGTGCAGCTCTGGCCGCACCGGCACGGCACCGACGCCATGTTCCTGGCACTGATCCGGCGCGACGCCTGACGCCGGCCGACCCGGCCGGTCAGCCCAGCGCGGTCAACGCCGGGTCGTCCAGCCCGGTCGGCGGGCGCTGCCGGGCGATCCGCAGCCAGACGGCGAACCCCCAGATCACGAAGACGGCGTAGACCGCGTACAGCACCGCCGACGGGTAGAACCGGAAGTACAGCAACTCCGGCACCCCGACCAGGTCCACCGCGATCCAGCACAGCCAGAAGTCCACCCAGCCGCGCGCCATCGCGTACGTGGCAAGGATCGATCCGACGAAGATCCACGAATCGGCCAGGTAGTACCACCAGGCGGCGGGGAATCCGGCACCGATGGCCCGGAAGGCCACGAAGCAGGCCAGCACCGCCGCGCCGGCGGCAGCCAGGTAGACGGCCCGTTCGTGCGGCGTCGCCCAGCGAGGGATCACGGCGACGCCGCCCGAGCGGTCCCGGGTCCGGCGCCAGCGCTGCCAGCCGTAGACGCTGGCGGCGATGAAGAACACCTGCCGGCCAGCCTGCCCGTACAACGTCGCACCCTGAGGATTGCCGAACGCGACGCCCAGGAACACGGTGAACAGCAGCACGTTGCCCACGATCCCGATCGGCCAGGCCCAGATGCGGCGGCGCAGGCCGCCGATGGCCGACGCCAGGCCGAAACCGTTGCCGACCACCTCGCGCAGCGTGATGTCGGCCCCGCCGATCGTCAGGTGGGCCGCGAAGGCCTGCTCGAACCAGTTCATCCCGTCCAGCTCTCGTCGGCGCGCGGCCGTTGCAGGTGAATCGCGACGGCGCCGCGGGTGGCGCGACCCTACGGTGCCCGGTGGGTCGCGCCCCCGGATGGATAGTGTGACTCCTGTGCAGCCGCTGATCGCCCCCTCCATCCTGTCCGCAGATTTCGCCAGACTCGGTGCGGAGGCCGCGGCGGTCGCCGACGCCGACTGGTTGCACGTCGACGTGATGGACAACCACTTCGTGCCCAACCTGACGCTCGGGCTGCCGGTGGTGAAGTCGCTGCGGGCGGCCACCGAGCTGCCGCTGGACTGTCACCTGATGATCGCCGATCCCGACCGCTGGGCGGTGGGCTACGCGGAGGCCGGTGCGTACAACGTCACGGTGCACGCCGAGGCCGTGGCCGACCCGGTCCGGGTGGCCGCCCAGTTGCATGACGCCGGGTCCAAGGCGGGCCTGTCGCTCAAGCCGGGGACCGCGCTGGCCGACTGGGCCGACGTGCTCACCCACTTCGACACCCTGTTGATCATGACCGTCGAACCGGGCTTCGGCGGTCAGAGCTTCCAGCCCGAGATGCTGGCCAAGATCCGCGAGGCCCGCTCGCTGGTCGACACCGGACACCTGCGGATCGTCATCGAGGTGGACGGCGGAATCGCCGAGGACACCATCGCCGCCGCCGCCGAGGCGGGCGCGGACTGTTTCGTCGCCGGCTCTGCGATCTACGGCGCGGCCGATCCGGCCAAGGCCATCGCGGAGCTGCGCCGGCGTGCGGCGGCGGCCCGCAGCTGACCCGTCGACCGGTCGTGGCACCCGGGTCGGCGGCCCGATGGGGGAGACTGGTGTGCAGGGTCCGCCGAACACCCGGTGGCCCGACAGCGAGCTCGGACGTCGCAGGTCCGCAGGAAGGTGGCACGTGTTCACCGGCATCATCGAGGAACGCGGCGAGGTCCTGCACCTCACCGTGGCCGCCGACGGCGATTCGGCCCGACTCACGATCCGAGCCGCGACGGTGGTCGGCGACGCCGGTCACGGCGACTCGATCGCGGTGTCCGGTGTCTGCCTGACCGTCGTGGACCGCTCGGCGGGTTCGTTCACCGCCGACGTGATGGCCGAGACGCTCACCCGCACCACGCTCGGCGGCCTCACCGTCGGCGACCGGGTCAACCTCGAAAGGTCCCTGCTGCCCACGACCCGGATGGGCGGCCACGTCGTCCAGGGGCATGTCGACGGGGTCGGCACGTTGGTGTCGCGCAGCCCACACCCGGCCTGGGACGAGATCCGGATCAGCGTCGGACCCGACCTCGCCCGCTACATTGCCGGCAAGGGCGCGATCGCGGTGGACGGCATCTCGCTGACCGTGATCGACGTGACCGACGCCCCCGACGGCGCCGGCGCCGAGTTCGGTATCGGCGTGATCCCGGAGACCCGGGCCGCGACGACCCTGGGCGACCGGGTGGTCGGCGACCGGCTCAACATCGAGGTCGACGTGATGGCCAAGTACGTCGAGCGGTTGCTCGGCACCGCAGGGACTGACAGGAGCACCCACTGATGACCTCCACCGAGGCGCCGCCGGCCACCGCCGCCGACCGGTTGCCCAACGGTTTCCACACCATCGAGTTCGCGCTCGACGAGCTGGCCGCCGGCCGGTTGATCTTGGTCGTCGACGACGAGGACCGGGAGAACGAGGGCGACCTGATCTTCGCCGGCGAGCTCGCCACCGCGGAGAACACCGCGTTCATGGTCCGGTACTCGTCCGGTGTGATCTGCGTTCCGCTGCCCCCGGAGGACTGCGACCGGCTCGAACTGAGCCCGATGACCCTGGTCAACACCGACCCGAAGGGCACCGCCTACACCGTGTCCGTGGACGCCCGGGTCGGGGTCGGCACCGGAATCTCCGCCGCCGACCGGGCCCGCACGATCCGGGCGTTGTCGAACCCGGGGACCGAGCCGGGTGACCTCAGCCGGCCTGGACACGTGTTCCCGCTGCGGGCCCGCGAGGGTGGGGTGCTGACCCGGCCCGGCCATACCGAGGCTGCGGTGGACCTGCTCCGGATGGCCGGGATGCGCCCGGTGGGCGCGATCGCAGAGGTGGTCAGCGACGACGGTTCGATGGCCCGGCTGCCTGAGCTGCGGCGGTTCGCCGAGACCCATCGGCTCGCGTTGATCTCCATTGCCGATCTCGTCGCCCACCGCCGGCGCTCCGAGGTGCACATCGACCGGGTCGCCGACGCGCGGCTGCCGCTGCCCCAGGGCGAGTTCCGTGCCATCGGTTTCCTGAGCCGGGTCACCGGCAAGGAGCTGGTCGGATTGGTGCACGGGGACATCGGCGACGGGGAGAACATCCTGGTCCGGGTGCACTCGGAGTGCCTGACCGGCGATGTTTTCGGTTCGCTGCGCTGTGACTGCGGACCGCAGCTCGACGCGGCGCTCGATGCGGTCGCCGCCGAGGGCCGCGGGGTGGTGCTCTACATCCGGGGGCACGAGGGCCGGGGGATCGGATTGCTGCAGAAACTGCGCGCCTACGAACTGCAGGACGCCGGCGCCGACACCGTGGACGCCAATCTCGACCTGGGCCTGCCGTCGGATTCCCGGGAGTACGGCACCGGCGCCCAGGTGCTGGCCGCCCTGGGGATCCGGTCGATGCGACTGCTGACCAACAATCCGGCCAAACGGGCGGGCCTGGAGGGTTACGGGCTCTCGATAGTGGAGCGGGTGCCGTTGCGGGTGGCCAGCAATCCGGAGAACGTCCGTTACCTGGCCACCAAGCGGGACCGGATGGGGCATTCGCTCGCCGGGCTCGCCGCCGAGGTGCTCGGCGCCCGGCAGGTGACCGACGGCAGCCCTGTCGATCCGGTCGATTCCGACAACGCCGACGGAACCCCTCGCCTGACGGCGTCCCGGGTCCTGCGGGGCCGGTCGTGAGCGGCGAGGGGCGCCCGCCCCTTGTCGTCCCGGCCGCGCGCGGCCTGCGGGTGGCCGTGGCGGTGGCGCAGTGGAACCTCGACATCGGCGATCTGCTGCTCGCCCGGGCGTTGGCGGTCGCCGCCGAGGCGGGCACCGCCACGCCCACCGTGGTGCCGGTACCCGGCTCGATGGAACTGCCGTTGGTGGTGGCGCAGCTGTGCACCGATCATGACGCGGTCGTCGCGCTGGGCGTGGTCGTCCGCGGCGGCACACCGCATTTCGAGTATGTCTGCGAGGCCGTCACCTACGGCCTCACCCGGGTGGCGCTGGACACCGGCACCGCGGTCGGCAACGGCGTTCTGACCGTGAACACGATCGACCAGGCGGTGGACCGCGCCGGCGGCCCGGGCGCCGCCGAGGACAAGGGCGGGGAGGCGATGGTCGCCGCGTTGGCCACCGCTCTGACCCTTCGTGATCTGCGCGCGCCGGCCGCTCGGATGGGATTCTGATGACCGGGATGCCGATGGATCCGGACCACGAACCGCGACCCGATGCGCCACCGCTGCTGACCGTGCGGCCGCGCCGGATCGCCATTTACGCCGCGATCGGTGCGCTGGCGGTAGTTGTCGTCGGGGTGCTGGTGGCCGTCAAGCTGCGCAGCTCCGACACCGGGGTCACCTTCCGTACCTCGGATGCGGTGGCGATGGCCGGGCTCGGGCTGCTCTTCGCCGGTGGGCTGATGCTCACCGCCCGCCCGCGGCTGCGGGCCGACGCGAACGGGTTGCGCGTGCGCAACATCGTGGGGGAGCGGTTCGTCCGGTGGCCGGTGATCCAGCGGATCGCCTTCCCGGAGGGGTCGGTCTGGGCACAGCTCGAGCTCGCCGACGATGAGGTGATGTCGGTGATGGCCATTCAGGCGATGGACAAGCAGCGCGCCGTGGACGCGCTCCGCGAGGTGCGGGCGCTGCACGACCGGTACGCCCCGCCCGGCACCCGCCGGGAGCGGCCCGCGCCGCCGCCGGAGGACCCGAACCGGCCGCTGGGACGACTCGAGATCATCGACCGGCAGAAGGCGGCCGAGGGACCGCGGAAGAAGAAGCGGGGGCGTTGAGTCCAGCTGCCCGGCGGCGGTCAGCTCGGCCGCGGGCGGCCCTCTCCGGGCCCCTGGCCGGGCAGGTCGGGCACCGCCGAGTACTCGCGGAACGCGCCCTGCAGCGCGCTGAGCCCCTCCCGAAATGCCGCGGCGTGCGGTCCGAGGTCCGGCAGTGCCGCTGAGAGCAGGCCCGACAGCGCGGTGATCAGGGTGCGGGCCTCGTCCAGATCACGGTGTGCCGGGTGGTCCGGATCCTCGCCGGACAGGCCGAGCTGCTCCGCGGCGGCGCTCATCAGCATCACCGCAGCACGCGACACCACTTCGACCGCGGGGATGTCGATCAGGTCCCGGTCGGCGTGACCGCACTCGGCCGGGGGTGCGACGGGCGGCTGGGCGGGCGGTTCGGGAGTCACGATCACGTGCGTTACAATTCCAGGTGCGAGTGTCCAGAACGAAATCGCCGAATGATCCGGCGGCTCGGTCCGCCGTTCGCACCGACTGCAAGTGGAGCCCGACTCCCACCCGCGCCGCCCCCGGTGGCCGGGTACCGTCCAGCATTCCGGGCCGGTATCAGCAGGGCCACCCGTCAGGGTGGCGCCGCCGATGTCGACCTCGAGAGTTGTGGTCCCCGATCGGCTCCGGCCGTGGCGGGACCGGATTCGGGTCCCGTTGCCGTCGGCAGCGGGACTTTTGGCATTCTGCAGTTCTTGGAACTGTGCGGTGCGTTGTACCGGTGCACCGTGGCACCCGGTGGGCTGCACAGCCCGTCGTGGACAGCAGTACAGCGTCACCCGAACATCACCGTCTTCAGGAGGACTCAATCAGCGTCGAGCCACGTATCAATGACAGGATTCGCGTGCCGGAGGTCCGGCTCGTCGGACCGAACGGTGAGCAGGTCGGCATCGTGCCGATCAGTCGCGCCCTCGACATGGCCGTCCAGGCCGATCTCGACCTGGTCGAAGTTGCTCCGACCGCCCGTCCGCCGGTCGTCAAGATCATGGACTACGGCAAGTTCAAGTACGAGAACGCCCAGAAGGCCCGCGAGGCCCGCCGTAACCAGGTGCTGACCGTCATCAAGGAGATGAAGCTCCGCCCGAAGATCGACGGCCACGACTACGAGACCAAGAAGGGTCACGTCGTCCGCTTCCTCAAGGTCGGCGACAAGGTCAAGGTCACGATCATGTTCCGCGGTCGTGAGCAGTCCCGGCCCGAGCTGGGATTCCGGTTGCTGCAGCGCCTCGCCGCTGACGTCGCCGAGCTGGGCTTCATCGAAGCGGCCCCGAAGCTGGACGGCCGCAACATGATCATGGTGCTGGCTCCGCACAAGGCGCCGACGAAGATCGCCAAGTCGCCCACCCCGGCCAGTGGCCCGCGCACCCCGCGTGGCGAGCAGACCAGGGACGATCAGATCGACGGCGACCAGAACGATCGCGACGACGACGCCGACGATCTCGACGACGACGAGACCGACGACACCACCGAGGCCGAGACCAGCGCGGACACCACCACCGCGCCTGTCGAGGACACCCCGCCGGCGCCGGTCGAGGAGCCGATCTTCAAGAAGGCGGCCATCCCGCCGACTCCGATCGCCGTGCCGGCGCCGCCGACCACCGAACGCCCCTCGTCGGGTCGGCCGCCGTCCAGCCGTCCGTCCGGTCCGTCCTCGCGGCCGTCCGCGCCGAGGCCGACGAGCAACCCGGCAGGGCCGTCCGCGCCGTCCACCGGCGGCTCGACCCCGTCCTCGGCACCGCGGCGCCCTCGGCTCCGCGGCCGCCGGCTCCGGCCGCACCGCGACCGGTCGCGCCGCGGCCGGCGACCACCGGCGGCACCCCGGGCAAGCCCGGTGGCGGATCACCGATGCCGCCGCCGCGACCCCGCCCGGGCAACGTGGTGCGGCCGCCCAAGCCCACCAGCTGAGCCCAGCAACTAGCTCCACTCCACCGTGCCGGCATCGCGCCGGCACCCGTCCGCTTGCGGACGGGATGATCAGTGACAAGGAACGACATGCCCAAGATGAAGACGCATTCCGGGATGAAGAAGCGGGTCAAGGTGACCGGCACCGGGAAGCTGACCCACGAGCAGACCAACAAGCGTCACCTCCTCGAGGTCAAGAACAGCAAGCGCACCCGCCGGCTCAGCGGCACCACCGACTTCGCCAAGGTCGACGTGCCCCGCGTCAAGCGGATGCTCGGTCGCTGAGCTCAGCTCCGGAGCACCACCCACTGGCTGACGTCGCACCCGTGACCACGCCTCGCCCCGGCGCCCTGCGCACCGGCAACCCGCAGTGATCCTTTCCCAGAACCCGCTCCGACCGATGACGCACTGTCCCGGCCGGCGCACGAAGTAGAAAGACAGGTGCCATCGTGGCTCGCGTCAAGAGGGCGGTCAACGCCCACAAGAAGCGCCGCACGACCCTGGAGCGCGCGGCCGGTTACCGCGGCCAGCGCTCGCGGCTGTACCGCAAGGCCAAGGAGCAGGTCCTTCACTCCCTGAACTACGCGTACAACGACCGTCGCAAGCGCAAGAACGAGTTCCGCAAGCTGTGGATCTCCCGGATCAACGCCGCGGCGCGGGCCAACGGAATGACCTACAACAGGTTCATCCAGGGCCTGGGCCTCGCCGGTGTCGAGGTCGACCGCAAGGTGCTGGCCGAGCTGGCCGTCCGTGACGGCGTCGCGTTCGCCGCGCTGGTGGCGATCGCCCGCGAAGCGGTGCCGAGCCTCAACGCCACCAAGAGCGACGCGGCCTGAGTACGCACCAGGGGTCGTCGCGATCCCGCCGTGAGCGACCGACCGGTCTGCCGGTCGGTCGCACCACGCCGGGTGGTCGCGACGCCACCGGCCTCCCGGTGACGAAGTCCGGTTCGTCTTCCCGGGATGCCGATTTCTTCGCCACCGCCGACGACGAGACCGAGGTCAACGGCGACGGTGTGCTGACCGAGCGCAGTTCGCGGGTCGCCGCGGCGCACCGGCTGCTGCGTCGATCCCGCCGGATCGAGGCGGGGGAGTTCCTCGCCGAGGGGGAGCAGGCCGTCACGGCGGCGCTCGCCTACGCCAGGGACCATCCCGGTGTGGTGCGGGAGCTGTTCGTCACTCCCGAAGCTGCCGCCCGGCACGTCGACCTGGTGCGGGCCGCCTACGCGACCGATGTCGAGGTCAGCGTGGTCAACCGCCGGGCGATGGAGCTGCTCAGCGACACCCAGACGCCGCAGGGCATCATCGCCCGGTGCGCGACCCTGGACGTGCCGTTGGCCGAAGCTGTCGGAGGTTCGCCGAAGCTGGTCGCAGTGCTGGTCGACGCCAACGACCCCGGTAACGCCGGCACCGTGGTGCGCCTCGCCGACGCGGCGGGCGCCGACGCGATCGTGTTCGCCGGCGAGTCGGTGGATCCGTTCAACCCCAAGGCTGTCCGCGCCTCGGTCGGCTCGATCTTCCATCTGCCGATCGCCCGGGCGACCGACACCGACGAGCTCCTCGCGGCGCTCGCCGCGGCCGGCCTGTCGGTGCTGGCCACCACCGGCTCGGCGGAGACCGATCTCGACGTCGCCGGGCGTGACGGTGTGCTCGACCTGCCGACGGCCTGGCTGTTCGGCTCCGAGGCGCACGGGCTGCCCGCGCACCTCGTGGCGGCCGCCGATGCGGCGGTCAGGGTGCCGATCCACGGCAAGGCGGAGTCGCTCAACCTCGCCACCGCCGCCGCGATCTGCCTGTACGCCTCGGCCTCGGCGCACCGCCGCTGAGCTGCGGTGGCACCGACCGGACAGCGGCGGATCCAGCTCACTGAGCGAGCGGGATCCGCCACCGTCCGCCGCGGACGGTTCTCGGTCAGGCCCAGCCGTAGCGGCGCACCAGAGCGGCTCTGACCTGGGCATACCGCTGCTCGTCCAATGACGCAGCCTCGCGGCGCATCCCGGCCGGGTGCACCCGGAACACGCGGTCGAGGTTCACCCAACTCGGCCGGCCCTCGTCGTCCCAGCCGCCGCTACCCAACGCCACGAATTCGCCGTCGCCGTCGTGGGCCTTGCTGGTGAGCTGTACGGCCAGCACCGTACCGTCGGGGTGGTGGCCACCACCAGCACCGGCCGGTCCTTGCCGCGTCCGTCGTTCTCCTCGTAGGGCACCCAGGTCCAGACCACCTCGCCGGGATCCGGGTCGCCGTCGGTGCGGGGGGAGTAGGTCATCCGCACCGGCCCGATGTCGCGGGCATCCACCTCGACGGTGGCCGAGGGGCCCGAACGGCCCGCGCTCGGTGCGTCCCCACCTGGCGGCCGGGTGGCGGTGCCGGACCGCGGTGTGGTGCCGACCCGCCTCGGATCGACGGGACGGGGCCGACTCGGCGCGGGTGGGCCGGCCCGCCGACCGCCGAGCAGTGACTTCAGCACGGTGGACGCCAGGTCGGACAGGAAGGAACGGGGCACCTGCCGACCCTACCGACCACACCGCCGACCAGCGCAGATCGGAGGTGACCAGCTGTCCACGCAGTGGCGCTCGGGTACCGCCCTCGGTGGACGGAGCGCCGGGCCGACGGGCCGAATCGCATATGCTCGGACGCCGACCGTGAACATCGAGCTGTTGCGCTGCACGGTGCTACGCCGAACACCGACGCTGAACACCAGACACCGAACATTGCGCCACCCGGGCCGCCCCACGGGGCCGGCCCGGCCGAACACCGAGGACTGACGCGTCGATGAGCACCCCACCCGACCCGAGCGGCACCGCGGTGCCGCCGACCGCGACGCCCGAGACGGTCGGCGCGGCGCAGGCCGCTTTCGCGGCCGCGTCGTCGCTGGCCGCGCTGGCCGACGAGCGGCACGTCCACCTGGGTGACAAGTCGCCGGTGATGCTGTCGCGACGCGCGCTGGGTCAACTGCCGGGCGCCGAGCGGGCCACCCGCGGCAAGCAGATCAACGCCGAGTTGCAGGCCATCACCGCCGCCTACGACCAGCGGCTGGCCGCGCTGACCGCCGAGCGGAACACCGCCGTGCTCGCCGCCGAGCGGGTCGACGTGACCCTGCCCGGGGACCGCCGCCCGGCCGGCGCCCGGCATCCGATCTCGCTGATCATCCAGCAGACTGTCGACACCTTCACGGCCATGGGCTGGGACGTGGCCGAGGGGCCGGAACTGGAGGCGGAGTACTTCAACTTCGATGCGCTGAACTTCCTGCCCGACCACCCGGCCCGGGCGCTGCAGGACACCTTCTACGTCGCGGCGACGGACGGGGCGGAGTCGGGGCTGGTGCTGCGGACGCACACGTCGCCGGTCCAGGCCCGCACGATGCTGCACCGCGACCCGCCGATCTACGTCATCTGCCCGGGGCGGACCTACCGCACCGACGAGCTGGACGCCACGCACACTCCGGTGTTCCACCAGGTCGAGGGCCTGGCCATCGACCGCCACCTGACGATGGCCCACCTGCGCGGCACCCTGGACCACTACGCCCGGGCCATGTTCGGTCCGCAGTCCCGGACCCGACTCCGGCCGCACTTCTTCCCGTTCACCGAGCCCAGCGCCGAGCTCGACGTGTGGTTCCCGCAGAAGAAGGGCGGCGCCGGGTGGGTCGAGTGGGGCGGCTGCGGCATGGTCGACCCCGCGGTCCTGGTCAACTGCGGCATCGATCCGGAGGAATTCACCGGGTTCGCGTTCGGAATGGGTATCGAGCGCACGCTGCAGTTCCGCAACGGCATCCCGGACATGCGGGACATGATCGAAGGTGACGTGCGTTTCAGCGCGGCCTTCCCGACGGAGGTCTGATGCGCGCCCCGCTGGAATGGCTCCGGGAGTATGTGGCCCTGCCCGCCGAGGTGACGGTGGCCGACATCGAGACGGCCCTGATCCGGATCGGCCACGAGGTCGAGGGTGTCCACACCCCGCCGACGATCACCGGTGACCTGGTCGTCGCCCGGGTGTCGGCGATCGAGGAGTTGACCGAGTTCAAGAAGCCGATCCGGTTCGTGACGCTCGCCGTCGGAGCCGGTCAGGGAGCTGACGGCTCCGCGGAACGCCAGGTGATCTGCGGCGCCCGCAACTTCGCCGTCGGTGATCTCGTGGTGGCGGCCCTGCCGGGGGCGGTGCTCCCCGGAGATTTCGCCATCGCCTCCCGGTCCACCTACGGTCGGGTCTCCGACGGGATGATCTGTTCCGCAGCGGAGTTGCACGTGGGTGACGACCACGACGGCATCATCGTGCTGGACGCCGTTGACCCCGCCGCGGTGGTCGGCACTGACGCCCGGGACCTGGTCGGCGCAACGGATTCCGTCCTCGAACTCGCCATCACCCCCGATCGCGGCTACGCGCTGTCCATCCGCGGGTTGGCGCGCGAGCTCTCGGCGGCGTTCGAGGTGCCGTTCACCGACCCGGCCACAGGCCCGATCCGCGACGTCGCCGGTGCCGCCGACCCCTGGCCGGTGACCATCGAGGACGAGACCGGCTGTGACCGCTTCGTGGTGGTCAAGGTGTCCGGGGTGGACCCGACCGCGAAGAGCCCGTACCGGATGCGCCGTCGGCTGCTGGCAGCCGGTATCCGGTCGATCTCGCTGGCCGTGGACGTCACCAACTACGTGATGGTCGAGCTCGGGCAGCCGCTGCACGCGTTCGATGCCGCCACCCTGCGCGGGCCGATCACCGTTCGTCGGGCGTTCGCCGGGGAGACCCTGACGACACTGGACGGCGTCGCCCGCACCCTGGACGACACCGACCTCGTCGTCGCCGACCCCGGCGGGGCCGTCTCGCTGGCCGGTGTCATGGGCGGCGCGAGCACCGAGATCGGCGCGGGCACGACCGAGGTCCTCATCGAGGCCGCGCACTGGACGCCATCGGTGATCTCCCGGACCGCCCGTCGGCGGTCGTTGACCTCGGAGGCGTCGCGGCGGTTCGAGCGTGACGTCGATCCGGCGGTGGCCCCGGGTGCGGCCGAGCGCGCCGCCGAACTGCTGGTCCGCTTCGGCGGCGGCCGCATCGAGGCGGGCCGGACCGATGTCGGTGCGCCGACCCCGCCGGCCGTGGTGGCCATGCGGGTGTCGGAGCCCGAGCGGCTGCTGGGCCGCCCGGTCGGCGTCGCGACGGCCACCCGGCGGCTCGAGCAGGTGGGTTGCACGGTGGCGCCGTCCGCCGCCGGGAACGTGCTCCAGGTGACGCCACCCAGCTGGCGTCCGGATCTGCTGCGGCCCGCCGATCTGGTCGAGGAGATCGCCCGGCTGGACGGTTTCGACCTGATCGGGTCCGAGCTTCCGGCGGCCCCGGTCGGTCCGGGCCTGACCGCCGCCCAGCGTCGGACGCGCTCGGTCGCCACCGATCTGGCGGCGATCGGGTTGACGGAGGTCCTCAGCTTCCCGTTCATCGGCGCCCGCGACTTCGACGCACTCGGGATCGACGCCGGTGACATCCGGCGTCGCACCTCGACACTGCGCAACCCGCTCGACGCGCAGCGGCCGTTGATGCGCTCGACCCTGCTGCCCGGTCTGCTGGAGACGTTGTCCCGCAACCTGTCCCGCGGTGCTCGCGACGTTGCGCTGTACGAGCTGGGGTCGGTCTTCCTGCCGCGTCCGGACGCCCCGCGGCCACCGGTGTTGGCGGTCGGTGCGCGGCCGTCCGACCACGACCTCGCGGTCCTGGAGGCCGCCGTTCCCACCCAGGTCCAGCACGTCGGCGCGGTCATCGCCGGCCACTGGGAACGCTCCGGGTGGTGGGGCCCGGGGCGGGACGCGGACTGGATGGACATCATCGAGCTGGCCCGGCGGATCGGCCGCAGCGCCGGGGCCGATCTGCGGGTCGAGCCCGCTGATCTGGCGCCGTGGCACCCTGGCCGCTGTGCGGGCATCAGGGTCGGCGACTGGCCGGTCGGGTATGCCGGTGAGCTGCACCCCGCGGTTCTGGAGCGGCTGGGTCTGCCCGCCCGCACCGTCGCTCTGGAGCTGAACCTGTCCGGCTTCCCGGCGCGTCGGCCGGTGGTCGCGCCGTCGATCTCGGCGTTCCCGCCGGTGCTGCAGGACCTGGCACTGATCGTCGATGCCGTGGTGCCCGCCGACCGGGTCGCCGACGTCCTGCGCCGGGCCGGCGGTCCTCTGCTGGAGTCGGTCCGGTTGTTCGACGTCTACACCGGCGAGCCGGTCCCGGCCGGCCGGAAGTCGTTGGCGTTCGCGCTCAGTGTGCGCGCCACCGACCGGACGCTGACCGGCGCGGAGGCCCAGCAGGTCCGGGACGCCGTGGTCGATGCCGCGGCCACCGAGTGCGGGGCGGTGCTGCGATGAGCACCGCCCTGCCGCGCCGGCTGGCCGAGCAGATCGACAAGGCCGGCTACTACCCGGCGTTCGTCACCGACGTGCTCGATGTGGCGTTGGCCGGCGAACCGGTGACCGGGCATCTGGTGCACGGGGAGACGACGTTCGACGCCGACACCATTCGGCGTCATTTGTCGGTGCTGGTGCTGACCGCGAACCGGCTGATCTTCGTGCACGCCGACGACCACGCGGGTGACGAGGAGCACCTCGACGACGCCCACGGGGTCGCGACGTCGGAGGCGGTGCCGCTGAGCGCGGTCCGCAGCGTGATGCTGACCCACGTCGTCGGCAAGCCCGCCGAGTATCCGGCGCGCCGCCGGGCCAACGACCTGTCGGGCCGGGACATCACGCTGACCATCGGTTGGGGAGGCGTCAGCCGGGTGGATCTGGAGGTCGCGGGTTGCGGCGATCCGCAGTGCGATGCCGACCACGGGTACACCGGCACGGTCGCCGGTGATGATCTCGCCCTGCGGATCAGCGCCGATGCCGAGGGGGCCGCCGCGCTGCAGGACGCGCTGGCCTTCGCCCGGGTGTTGTCGGCGGCGACCGCGGCGCGTCGTTGACCATGACTGCTCCCGGGCCGGTGGTACCCGACTACGACGGTGACGTGTTGGCGCGGGTGCTGCCTGCCGCGGCCGGTGCGCTCGGCGTCGATCTGCACGGTCGACCCGACTGGTCGGTGCCGCGCACGGACCGGGTCTGTGTGGTGCTGGTCGACGGACTCGGCTACGACAACCTGGCCGACCCGGCGACCAGGGCGCCGTTCCTCAAAGGCGCGCTGGCGGGGTCCCGGGTGTTGCGGGCCGGCTTCCCGACGACCACCGCCGTGTCGATGGGATCGTTCGGCACCGGCCGTCCGCCGGGGGAGCACGGGCTGGTCGGCTACGACATGCTCGACCCGGCGACCGATCGGGTGCTGAACGGGCTGAAGTGGGCCGAGGGTGTCGATCCGCTTGCCTGGCAGCCCTATCAGACGGTGTTCGAGGGACTGGATGCGGCCGGCGTCGCCTCGTTCCGGATCGGCCCCGACCGGTTCAACGGCTCCGGCCTGACCGAGGCCGCGCTGCGCGGCGGTTCCTTCGTGGCCGCGACGGGCCTGCAGCACGCCACGGCTGCCGCCGCCCGGCTGTTCGAGCAGCACCCACGAAGCCTGGTCTACCTGTACTGGGGAGGCGTGGACTACGCGGGCCACACCCTCGGCTGGACGACCCGGCCCTGGCGGGACGCGGTCGCGGAGTTGGACCGGGCGATGGCGGCGCTGTACCGCAGACTGCCGAAGGGCACCGTGCTGCTGGTCACTGCCGACCACGGAATGATCGACCTGGCACACGCCCACCGGCACGACCTCGCCGACACCCCCGGGCTGCTCGCCGGAGTGCGCCATATCGCCGGTGAGACCCGTTGTCTGCAACTGCATGTCGAGGACGGGGCGACCGACCAGGTGGCCGGTGCCTTCGCTGCCGAGTTCGGGGAGCAGGTCTGGGTGCGGACCCGCGCCGAAGCGGTGGCGCAGGGCTGGTTCGGTCCGGTCGTGGACGACCGGGTGCTGCCGCGGATCGGTGATGTGCTGGTGGCCGCGGCCGCGGACATCGGGCTGGTCGACTCCCGGGTGGTGGACCGGAAGGTGCTGCGACTGGTCGGTCAACACGGGTCGTTGACCGACCCCGAGCAGCGCGTGCCGTTCCTGACCTTCCAGACCTGACGCTACTGGGTCGGGCCCAGTCGCTCGGTGGAGATGGGCCGCCGGTCGGCAGAGCGAGGTCGGTCAGCCGCGGGCCTTGTGCAGCGCGGCCCGAGCCGATTTCTGCCGCTGTTCGGCAGTCCTGGCCTGCTGCTGCGCCTGCTCGAGGGCGCGCCGAGCCGTCGTGAGGTCCCGTTGCAGGCGGGTGATCTCGTGCTGGAGGGCCGTCACCTGAGCGACCGCTGTCTGCACCGCGTCGTCAGCGGCGGATGACGCGGCGGCGGCCTCCCGGACCGCCTTGTCGTGCGCCGCAGCCGCCCGGTCCCGTCGCTCCCGGGCCGCCGTAGCACGCTGCGCCGCCTCGTCCGCCCGCTGCTTCGCCCGGTCCACCGGTTCGACCGGTGGGGCGGCGGCGAGCACGGCAGGTGGGGTCGCCGGCGGACCGGGGCCGTCGCCCCGGATCAAGGTCAATTCGGGCGGGCTGAACCCGAAGCCGGTCGGCTCGGCGGCGCGGACCAGGGTGCCGTGACGAAGTTGTTCGGCCACGCCCGGTTCGGCCAGCGCGGCGGTCAGCGTCGCCGTGATCTCTTCCCGTTGCCCCGCGCTCGGCGACTGCTGACCGATGATTTCGAACGCCCTACCGGTGAGCCGGTCCAGCACCTTCCGCCGTTGAGAGTTCAGCTCGCGCAACGCCTTTCCGTCACCGGTGGTCTGTGCCCGCAGCAGCTCGGTACCCACCCGGACCAGCGTGTCGATCGCGTCCGGGTCGGTGCGGGCCAGTCGGTTGATGGTGAACGCAGACTGCGTGGGTTTGCGCAGCGCGGTGATTGCGGCCGCTGCATCCTTGTCGTCGGCGGCTCTGGCCGCCTTCGCCAGTTCGGTTCGGCGGGCGATGAAGCGGTCCAGGTCGGCGGCGTACAGCTCCTCCACCGCGTCACCCAGCAGCGACACCGATCCTCCTCGGGCGGGACGGTGCCCGCCCCTCGAGTCTCCCACCGGTGTCCGGCCCGCGGGGCCACCGGCAGTCGCTCACCCGGTATGCCGAGGACGCATCGAGGATGAATGACCATGCAGTCGGGTGTATCATCGTTCGATGACCTGGAAGGCAGACGCATGACGAACAAGTACCGGGTGGCGGTGGCCGGGGCCAGCGGATACGCCGGCGGTGAGCTGCTGCGCCTGCTGCTGGACCATCCCGACGTCGAGATCGGTGCGCTGACGGCCAACGCCAGTGCCGGCACCACGCTGGGTGAGCACCAGCCGCACCTGTGGCCGTTGGCCGAGCGCGTGCTGGCCGACACCACCCCCGAGGTGCTCGCCGGCCACGACGCGGTTTTCCTGGCCCTCCCGCACGGCCACTCCGCGGCACTGGCCGCCCAGCTCGGGGCCGACGTCCTGGTCGTGGACTGCGGTGCCGACCACCGGCTCACCGACCCGTCCGCCTGGCAGACGTTCTACGGCGGACCGCACCCCGGCAGCTGGCCCTACGGCATGCCCGAGCTGCCGGGCGGCCGCGAACCGCTCCGCGGCACGAAGAGGGTGGCTGTTCCCGGCTGTTACCCCACAGCGGTGTCGTTGGCGATGGCCCCGGCCCTGGCCGCCGGCCTGGTCACCCCGGCCGTGACCGTGGTGGCCGCGTCCGGCACTTCGGGGGCGGGCAAGTCGTTGAAGGCGAATCTGCTCGGCAGCGAGGTGATGGGCTCGGTGTCGGCGTACGGCGTCGGCGGCGGGCACCGGCACACCCCCGAAATGGTGCAGAACCTGTCCGCCGCGGCCGGCACCCCGGTGACCGTCTCGTTCACCCCGCTGCTGGTGCCGATGAGCCGGGGCATCCTGGCCACCGTCACTGCGACGGCCGCCCCCGCGACCACTCTCGACGCCCTCCGTGCGACCTACGAGAAGGCATACGGTGACGAGCCTTTCGTGCAGCTGCTGCCGGCCGGCCGGTGGCCGCAGACCAAGTCGGTCCTCGGTTCCAACGCGGTGCACCTGCAGGTCGCGCTGGACGTCGCGGCCGGCACCGTGGTGGTGGTGGCGGCCGTCGACAACCTGACCAAGGGCACCGCCGGCGCCGCCGTGCAGTCGTTCAACCTCGCGCTCGGGCTGCCCGAGACCGCCGGACTCTCCACGATCGGACTCGCACCGTGACCGTCACCGCTCCCGCCGGCTTCCGGGCCGCCGGCGTCGCCGCCGGCCTCAAATCCACCGGGAATCGCGATGTGGCCCTGGTGGTCAACGACGGCCCCCGCTTCGACGCGGCCGGTGTGTTCACCACCAATCGGATCAAGGCCGCGCCGGTCCGCTGGTGCGAGCAGATCATCGGGCGCGGTCGGCTCGCCGCCGTGGTGCTCAACTCCGGTGGGGCCAACGCCTGCACCGGTGCTGCCGGCTTCGCCGACACCGTCACCACCGCCGACCGGGTCGCCGGCCTGCTCGGCGTCGTCCCCGACGAGATCGCCGTCTGCTCCACCGGTCTCATCGGCGACCTGCTGCCGATGGACAAGCTCACCGCCGGGGTGGCCGCCGCCCACGGCGAGCTCGCCGCCGACGGTGGAGCAGCGGCTGCGCACGCCATCATGACCACCGACAGCGTGCCCAAGACAGTGGCGATCAAGGGTCCCGGGTTCACCGTGGGCGGGATGGCCAAGGGCGCCGGCATGCTCGCGCCGGGCCTGGCCACCATGCTCGTGGTGCTCACCACCGACGCCGAGGTCGGGTCGGCCGATCTGGACACCGCGCTACGGGCCGCGACCCGGGTCAGCTTCGACCGCCTGGACTCCGACGGCGCGATGAGCACCAACGACACCGTGCTGCTGCTCGCCTCCGGGGCGTCCGGCCACGCGCCACCCGCGGAGGTGCTGACCGCCGCGGTGACCAGGGCCTGCCAGGATCTCGCCCGGCAGCTGATGGCCGACGCCGAGGGTGCGACCAAGGAGATCGCCATCGAGGTGCTGCACGCCGCGTCCGAGGACGAGGCGGTCGAGGTCGGTCGGTCGGTGGCTCGGAACAACCTGGTGAAGACCGCCTTCTTCGGCGGTGACGCCAACTGGGGCCGCATCCTGGCCGCCGTCGGCACCACCGCGGCGGCTTTCGACCCCGACCGGCTCGATGTGGCGATCAACGGCGTCTGGGTCTGCCGCGAGGGTGCACGCGGCGACGACCGCGGCCTCGTCGACCTGACGGGCCGGGCCGTGCACGTGCAGATCGATCTGCACGCCGGCGTCGAGACCGCCACCGTGCTGACCAACGACCTGTCCCACGCCTACGTCCACGAGAATTCGGCCTACTCGACATGACCTCCACCCCCACGCCTGCCGTGCATGCCACCCCGCGCGAACCGGCCACGTTGGACCACGCCTCCGCCCGGGCGGCGGTCCTGGCCGACGCACTGCCCTGGCTGCAGCGCTTCACCGGCCAGGTCGTCGTGGTCAAGTACGGCGGCAACGCGATGACCGACGACACCCTCAAGGCGGCGTTCGCCGCCGACATGGTGTTCCTGCGGACCGTCGGGGTGCACCCGGTCGTGGTGCACGGCGGCGGCCCGCAGATCTCCGCGATGCTGAAGCGGCTGGGAATCGCCGGCGAGTTCGCCGGCGGCTTCCGCGTCACCACGCCGGAGACCATGGACGTGGTTCGGATGGTGCTGGTCGGTCAGGTCGGCCGCGAGCTGGTGAACCTGATCAACGCCCACGGCCCGTTCGCCGTCGGGATGAGCGGGGAGGACGCCCAGCTGTTCACCGCGGCCCGGCGCACCGTCGACGTCGGGGGCGTCGCCACCGATATCGGCCTGGTCGGTGACGTGGTCGCGGTCAACCCGGACGCAGTACTGGATCTGATCGCCGCGGGCCGGATCCCGGTGGTGTCCACCGTCGCCCCGGATGTCGCCGGTGTCGTGCACAACGTCAATGCGGACACGGCAGCGGCGAGCCTGGCCATCGCGCTGAACGCGGCGAAACTGGTGATGCTGACCGACGTCGAGGGCCTCTACGCCGCCTGGCCGGACCGCAGCTCGCTGCTGTCGGTGATTCCGGTCGACGAGCTGGCGGTCATGCTGCCGACCCTGGAGAGCGGGATGGTCCCCAAGATGGAGGGCTGCCTGCGGGCCGTCGAGGGCGGGGTCGCCGCCGCCCACGTGATCGACGGTCGGGTTCCGCACGCGGTCCTGCTGGAGATCGTCACCAGCGAAGGCATCGGCACCATGGTGGTGCCGGCCGCGACCCCGGAGGTCGATCATGGCTGATGCGAAATTGTCTGCTGCGCCCCCGGTCTCGCGGAATGCGATCGCCGCCGACCGCTGGTCGCAGGTGATGATGAACAACTTCGGCGTCCCGCCGGTGGAGCTTGTCAGCGGCTCCGGGGCGGTCGTCACCGACGCCGACGGCCGCGACTATCTGGACCTGTTGGGTGGCATCGCCGTCAACTCCCTGGGCCACGCTCACCCGGCCGTGGTGGCTGCGGTGTCCGGCCAGGTCGCCACGCTCGGGCACGTGTCGAACTTCTTCACCCACCCGACAGTGCTCGCGTTGGCCGAGAAGCTCCTCGACATCAGTGGTTTCGCCGATCCGGCGCTCGCCGGTCGGGTGCTGTTCTGCAACTCCGGCGCCGAGGCCAACGAGGCGGCCTTCAAGATGGCCCGGCTCACCGGCCGCCCGCGGATGATCGCCGCCGAGGGCAGTTTCCACGGCCGCACGATGGGGGCGCTGGCGCTGACCGGGCAACCCGGCAAGCGCGCACCGTTCGAGCCGATGCCGGCCGGGGTCGACTTCGTGCCGTACGGCGACATCGCCGCCCTGACAGCCGCCGTGGACGACACTGTCGCGGCGGTATTCGTGGAACCTATCCTCGGCGAGGGCGGCGTGATCCCTGCGCCGGACGGCTATCTCGCCGCGGTGCGCCGGCTCACCCGGGACCGCGGGGCACTGCTGGTCGTCGACGAGGTGCAGACCGGGATCGCCCGGACCGGTGCCTGGTTCGCGTACCAGCACGCCGGTATCGTTCCCGACATCGTCACGCTGGCAAAGGGTCTCGGCGGCGGGATGCCGATCGGGGCGGTCCTGGCCACCGCCCCGGCCGCTGCCCTGCTGCAACCGGGTCAGCACGGGTCGACGTTCGCCGGGAACCCGGTGTGTGCGGCGGCTGCGCTGGCGGTCCTGGCAACAGTGGCCGACGACGGTCTCGTCGAGCACGCCGCCGCCCTGGGCAAGCACATCGCCCACGGTATCGAGGATCTCGGCCACCCACTGGTCGGCTCGGTACGCGGCCGCGGGCTGCTGCTCGGAATCGTGCTGACCGCGCCGGTGGCCGCCGCCGCGGTGCTCGCCGCCCGAACCGCCGGCTTCATCGTCAACGCGCCGGCGCCGGACGTGCTGCGGCTGGCGCCGCCGCTGATCCTGACCACCGCCCAGGCGGACTCCTTCGTCCAGGCCCTGCCGGGTCTGCTCGATTCCCTCGACATCGAAAGCAGCGCCTCATGATTCGGCATTTCCTGCGGGACGACGACCTGACGCCGGACGAGGTGACCACGGTGCTGGACCTGGCCGACACGTTCAAGCGTGACCGGACCGGTCACACGCCACTGGCCGGTAAGGCCGTCGCGGTGGTGTTCGAGAAGAACTCCACCCGGACCCGATTGTCGTTCGAGGTGGGGATTTCCCAGCTCGGTGGCCAGCCGGTGATCGTGGACGGTCGCACGTCGCAGCTGGGACGGGAGGAGACCATCGAGGACACCTCGCGGGTGTTGTCCCGCTACGTCGATGCGATCGCCATCCGGACCTTCGCGCAGCGTCGCATCGATGCACTCGCCTCGGCGGCGACGGTGCCGGTGATCAACGCCCTCACCGACGAGTTCCATCCGTGCCAGGTGCTCGCCGATCTGCAGACCATCCGGGAACGCAAGGGCACCTTGGCCGGCCTCACGCTGACCTACCTCGGCGACGGCAACAACAACATGGCGCACTCGCTGATGCTGGGCGGCGCGAACTGCGGGATGCACGTCCGCATCGCCTCACCGGCCGGTTTCGATCCGTTGCCCTGGGTGGCGGCGGACGCCAGGGAGCGCGCCGCTCAGACCGGCGGTTCGGTCACCGCGGTGGCCGATCCGCACGCCGCGGTCGACGGGTCCGACGTCCTGGCCACCGACACCTGGACGTCGATGGGTCAGGAGAACGACGGGCTGGACCGGGTCGGTCCGTTCCGGCCCTACCAGCTCAACGCGGCACTGCTCGGGCGCGCTGCGCCCGGTGCCATCGCGCTGCACTGCCTGCCCGCCCATCGCGGCTGGGAAATCACCGACGAGGTTCTCGACGGCCCGCAGTCGGCGGTCTGGGACGAGGCCGAGAACCGGTTGCACGCCCAGAAGGCGCTGCTGGCCTTCCTTCTCGAACAGGTGTGACGGTGACCATCGAGCGGGTGAGCCGGTGACGGCCGGCGCCCCGGCGACGAAAGCGGCCCGGCTGTCCCGGATCACCGAGACCATCCGCTCGCTGAAGATCCATTCGCAGACCGAACTGTCGACCCTGCTCGTCGGGGCAGGCATCGAGGTGACGCAGGCGACGCTGTCCCGGGACCTGGACGAACTGGGCGCCATCAAGGTCCGTGGGGTGGACGGCGGACCGCCGGTCTACGTCATCCCCGAGGACGGTTCACCCCGGCCGATGGAGGGCGGCACCGACCGGCTGTCCCGGCTGTTGAACGAGCTGCTGCTGTCCTTCGACGCGTCGGCCAATCTCGCGGTGCTGCGCACCCCGCCGGGGGCCGCGCAGTTCCTGGCCAGCGCGATCGACCGGGCCAGCCTGGCAGACGTGGTCGGCACCATCGCCGGCGACGACACGATCCTCGTCGTCGCTCGCGACGGCCTCACCGGCGCCGAGCTCGGTCGGCGCATCGCCGAACTCGCCGGTTGAGACGCCGGCACCCACCCGCCGCACCCGGCCCGCCCGGCCGGTGCGACCACCGATCCCCGGCTGCCGGATTCCAAGGCGGCCGATCCGCACAGATAGGCTCCGCACGTGTCCAAAGTTCTCGAATCCCTGCCCCAGGGCCAGAAGGTCGGCATCGCGTTCTCCGGGGGGCTCGACACCTCGGTCGCGGTCGCGTGGATGCGCGAGAACGGTGCCGTCCCGTGCGCCTACACCGCCGACCTCGGCCAGCCGGACGAACCGGACCTCTCCGGCGTCCCCGGTCGGGCCAGGGAGTACGGCGCCGACATCGCGCGCATCGTGGACTGCCGGTCCGCACTGGTGGAAGAGGGCCTCGTCGCGCTGTCGTGCGGCGCCTTCCACATCCGATCGGCCGGGCTGACCTACTTCAACACCACCCCGCTCGGCCGCGCTGTCACCGGCACGCTGCTGGTTCGCGCGATGGCCGACGACGAGGTCGACATCTGGGGTGACGGCTCGACGTACAAGGGCAACGACATCGAGCGGTTCTACCGCTACGGACTGCTGGCCAACCCCCGGCTGCGGATCTACAAGCCATGGCTGGATCGGGCCTTCGTCGCCGAGCTCGGCGGCCGCACCGAGATGAGCGAGTGGCTGCGCGCCCGGGACCTGCCGTACCGGGCGTCGACGGAGAAGGCCTACTCCACCGACGCGAACATCTGGGGCGCCACCCACGAGGCCAAGACCCTGGAGAACCTGGACACCTCGGTCGAGATCGTCGAGCCCATCATGGGTGTCGCGCACTGGAATCAGTCGGTGCGGATCGACCCGGAGGACGTGCAGATCCGCTTCGACCGTGGGCGCCCGGTGGCGATCAACGGCGCCGAGTTCGCCGATCCGGTCGCGCTGGTGCACGAGGCCAACACGATCGGTGGCCGGCACGGTCTCGGAATGAGCGATCAGATCGAGAACCGCATCATCGAGGCCAAGTCCCGGGGCATCTACGAAGCTCCCGGGATGGCGCTGCTGTTCATCGCCTACGAGCGGTTGGTCAACGCGATCCACAACGAGGACACCGTCGCCAGCTACCACAACGAGGGACGGCGACTGGGTCGGTTGCTCTACGAGGGCCGCTGGCTCGATCCGCAGTCGCTGATGTTGCGCGAGTCGCTGCAGCGCTGGATCGGGTCCGCCGTCACCGGCACCGTGACGCTGCGGCTGCGCCGCGGCAACGACTACACGATCCTGGACACCGCCGGGCCGGCGTTGTCCTATCACCCGGAGAAGCTGTCGATGGAGCGGGTCGCGGACGCGGCGTTCGGCCCGTCGGACCGGATCGGCCAGCTCACGATGCGCAACCTCGACATCGCCGACACCCGCGCCAAGCTGGAGCTCTACGCGGGGCTCGGGCAGTTGGACGCGCAGGAGACGTTGGTGGGTTCGTTGCGTCCCGGCGACGCCGCCGCGATCGCCGGGCTGCCCGCCGGCCCGTCGGACGACGACGAGGCCGCGGCGATCGACCTGGCCAACGAGGGCTCGGCCATGGACCTCGGGACCGACTGAGCGATGACGACTCCCGACACCAGCCCGCAGGGTCCGCTGAAGCTGTGGGGTGGCCGGTTCGCGGGCGGCCCCGCGGACGCGCTGGCCGCGCTGAGCAGGTCCACCCATTTCGACTGGGTGCTGGCGCCCTACGACATCGCCGGCTCCAAGGCGCACGCGAAGGTACTGCACCAGGCAGGTTTGCTGACCGCCGCCGAACTGACCGCGATGCACGCCGGTCTGGACGACCTGTTGAACGACGTGCTCAGCGGCAGCTTCGCCGCCTCCGAGGACGACGAGGATGTGCACACGGCGCTGGAACGCGGTCTGCTCGACCGGGTCGGCAACGACCTCGGCGGCAAGCTGCGCGCCGGCCGCTCCCGCAACGACCAGGTCGCAACCCTGTTCCGGGCGTATCTGCGCGATGCCGCCCGCCGGGTGGGGCTGCTGGTGGTGGACCTGCAGCAGGCGCTGCTGACCCAGGCCCGCGCGCACCCCGGTGCGTCGATGCCGGGACGGACCCACTTCCAGCACGCGCAGCCGGTACTGCTGGCCCACCAGCTCGCCGCGCACGCGCAGGCGCTGGCCCGCGATGTCGACCGGATCCGGGACTGGGACAAGCGGGCGGCGATCTCGCCATACGGGGGTGGCGCGCTGGCCGGTTCGTCGCTCGGGTTGGACCCGGCCTCGATCGCGGCGGATCTGGGCTTCGACGCCCCGGCTGCGAACTCCATCGACGGCACCGCCTCCCGCGATTTCGCCGCCGAGCTGGCGTTCGTGCTGGCGATGACGGCGGTGAACCTGTCGCGGTGGGCCGAGGAGATCATCATCTTCACCACCGCCGAGTTCGGTTACGCGACGCTGGACGACGCCTACGCCACCGGGTCGTCGATCATGCCGCAGAAGAAGAACCCGGACATCGCCGAGCTCGCCCGCGGGAAGTCGGGTCGGTTGATCGGGAACCTCAGCGGTCTGCTGGCCACATTGAAGGGTCTGCCGCTGGCCTACAACCGGGACCTGCAGGAGGACAAGGAGCCGGTCTTCGACTCGATCGCGCAGCTGGAGATAGTGCTGCCGGCACTGACCGGGTTGACCGCGACGTTGACGTTCCACCTCGACCGGCTGGCCGAGATGGCACCCGCCGGGTTCTCGCTCGCCACCGACATCGCCGAGTTCCTGGTCCGCGAAGGGGTTCCGTTCCGGGTGGCGCACGAGGCCGCCGGGGAGTGCGTCCGGGTGGCCGAGCGTTCCGGCCGGGAGCTGCACGAGCTGACCGACAACGAGTTCGCTGCCATCGACCCGGCGCTGACCCCCGCGGTCCGGTCCGTGCTCACGGTGGCCGGCTCGTTGGCCTCCCGGGACGGCGTCGGCGGCACCGCACCCGTCCGGGTCGCCGAGCAGCTGGACCGGCTCACACAGGTGCTCGACGCCGACCGGGCGTGGTTGCGGCGCGGTGTGCTCGGCTGATCCGGGGGCGACCGACCGCGGATTCTTCGCCCGCGGCTCCGACGTGGTGGCCCGCGCCCTGCTGGGCTGCGTGATCAGCACCGGTGGACCCGCCGGCCGGGTGTCGGTCCGGCTGACCGAGACCGAGGCCTACCACGGGTCGACCGACCCGGCGTCGCACGCCTTCCGCGGCCCGACCGGCCGGAACGCGGTGATGTTCGGTCCGGCCGGCCACCTGTACCTCTACTTCGTCTACGGGATGCACTGGTGCGCCAACGTGGTGACCGGGGTGCCCGGTGAGGCGAGTGCGGTGCTGCTGCGGGCGGGCGAGGTGGTGGCGGGGGTCGACCTCGCCCGCGAGCGCCGGCCGGCCGAGCGGTCGGTCGCCCGGCTGGCGTCGGGGCCGGCCCGCCTCGCGTCGGTGCTGGGCTGGGGTGCCGGCGCTGCCGCCCGGGCGGCCCTCGGCGGGGACCTGTGCCGACCCGACGGCCCGGCGGTGATCCGCATGCCGGACAGCGACCTCCCGCCGGCAGCGATTTCGACCGGCCCCCGGGTCGGGGTGGCGGCGGCCGCCGAGGAGCCGCTGCGGTTCTGGATCACCGGGGATCCCACCGTGAGCGCCTACCGTCCGCGGGTCCGCCGGACGGCGGTGCCGCGCCCACAGTGAGGCAGGATGGGCCGGGTGACCGAGCCGAACCCGACGTCCCCTGTACCCGCTGCACCCGCTGTGGCTGCTGTGACCGCCACCGGCTCCACGTCGGTGTACGACGAGCTCGTCTGGCGCGGCCTGATGCAACAGTCCACCGGCGACGAAGCGCTCAAGGCCGCACTCGACGGCGAGCCACTCACCTTCTACGTGGGCTTCGACCCCACGGCGCCGAGTCTGCACATCGGCAACCTCGTCCAACTGCTGACCGCCCGGCGGATCCAGGACGCCGGACACCGCCCGCTCGGCCTGGTCGGTGGCTCGACCGGGCTCATCGGCGATCCGAAGATGAGCGGCGAGCGGGTGCTGAACACGCCGGAGACGGTGGCCGCGTGGGTGCCCAGGATCCGAGTGCAGGTGGAGAAGTACCTCGACTTCACCGGCGATCACCCGGCCGCGGATCGTGAACAATCTCGACTGGACCGCACCGATGAGTGCGATCGAGTTCCTTCGCGACATCGGGAAGCACTTCCGGATGGGCCGGATGCTGGCCAAGGACACCGTCGCGACCCGGCTGGCCAGCGACGAGGGCCTGTCATTCACCGAGTTCAGCTACCAGATCCTGCAGGGAATGGACTACCTGGAGCTGTTCCGGCGCTACGACTGCCGACTGCAGACCGGCGGTAGCGACCAGTGGGGGAACCTGGTCAGCGGGACGGAGCTGATCCGCAAGGTCACCGGTACCGACGTGCACGCGATGGCCACCCCGCTGATCACCAAGGCCGACGGCACCAAGTTCGGCAAGACCGAATCCGGAACGGTGTGGCTGGACCCGGCGTTGACCAGCGCCTGGACGTTCTACCAGTTCTGGATCAATGCCGACGACCGCGACGTGGTCGGTTACCTCAAGGTGTTCAGCTTCCGGACCCGCGCCCAGATCGAGGAGCTGGCGGAAGCGACGCGGACCCGTCCGCACGCCCGGGAGGCCCAGCGCGCGCTGGCCGGCGACGTCACGACGTTGGTGCACGGCGCCGACGCGACCGCGAGCGTGACGGCCGCCAGTACCGCGTTGTTCGGCCGGGGTGAGCTCGCCGCGATCGACGAGGTGACGCTGGCAGCCGCCCTGGCTGAGGCGGGGGTGCTGACGGTTGACGGCGAGCTGCCGACCGTGGTGCACCTGCTGCAGCGCAGCGGACTGGCCGCCTCCCTGGGGGAGGCCCGCCGCACCGTCGCCGAGGGTGGGGCCAACATCAACAACGTCCGCATCGGCGATCCCGAGCACGTCCCGTCGCGGGCCGATCTGCTGCACGGCCAATGGCTGGTGCTGCGGCGCGGCAAGCGATCGCTGGCCGGCGTACGGGTCCCGAGCTGACCCTGCTTGCCGCGGAGTGGCCCAGGCCACAAAAGTTGCCCGCAGATCGATGAATGTGCATGGAGTGGCGGGTGGCCCGGCAAGTGCCTGCTGAACTGGGAAAACGTCGATGTCGACCCCGCTGACCTGCGGATTTGGCGTAGTCGGCAATCTGGCCGTAACTTAGTCCTGCACCACGGAGTACCGAACAAGACGCAGGAGCCGAGAGGCGCCAGGCGCGTGGCCGGTCCGGGTGCCAGACCCCGCAGGTGTCACCTCCAGAGATGGAGGTGGGATCGTTGCGGCCGCCGTCAGGTGGCCGGGACAGGGTGATGGCGCCGGGAACACTGCGAGGTGTGTTGCCCCCGCGAGGGATGGCCTCTTCCGAGGTCCGGACGTCGCGTGTGGGTTTGTTGTTTGAGAACTCAACAGTGTACCGAAAGTCAGTGCTTATTTTTTTGTTCTCGTGCATCTGCTGGTTGCGCTCTTTGTGGGGGTGTGGTTGGTGGGTGTCGGGTTCCTTTGATGCACTTTTGGAGTCGATGTTTTTTGTCGGTTTTTGTTGTGTGTTGGAGATCAGTTTTCTGATGGTTTTCATTGGAGAGTTTGATCCTGGCTCAGGACGAACGCTGGCGGCGTGCTTAACACATGCAAGTCGAACGGAAAGGCCCGCTTGCGGGTACTCGAGTGGCGAACGGGTGAGTAACACGTGGGCAACCTGCCCTCAGCTTTGGGATAACTCCCGGAAACGGGTGCTAATACCGAATATTGACATGATGTCGCATGGTGTTGTGTTGAAAGTTTTTCGGCTGGGGATGGGCCCGCGGCCTATCAGCTTGTTGGTGGGGTGATGGCCTACCAAGGCGACGACGGGTAGCCGGCCTGAGAGGGCGATCGGCCACACTGGAACTGAGACACGGTCCAGACTCCTACGGGAGGCAGCAGTGGGGAATATTGCGCAATGGGCGGAAGCCTGACGCAGCGACGCCGCGTGAGGGATGAAGGTCTTCGGATTGTAAACCTCTTTCAGTAGGGACGAATGTAGACGGTACCTGCAGAAGAAGCACCGGCCAACTACGTGCCAGCAGCCGCGGTAATACGTAGGGTGCGAGCGTTGTCCGGAATTATTGGGCGTAAAGAGCTCGTAGGCGGTTCGTCGCGTCGAATGTGAAATCCCGGGGCTCAACTCCGGGCCTGCATTCGATACGGGCGGACTAGAGTTCGGTAGGGGAGACTGGAATTCCTGGTGTAGCGGTGAAATGCGCAGATATCAGGAGGAACACCGGTGGCGAAGGCGGGTCTCTGGGCCGATACTGACGCTGAGGAGCGAAAGCGTGGGGAGCGAACAGGATTAGATACCCTGGTAGTCCACGCCGTAAACGGTGGGCGCTAGGTGTGGGGGACTTCCACGTTCTCTGTGCCGCAGCTAACGCATTAAGCGCCCCGCCTGGGGAGTACGGCCGCAAGGCTAAAACTCAAAGGAATTGACGGGGGCCCGCACAAGCGGCGGAGCATGCTGATTAATTCGATGCAACGCGAAGAACCTTACCAAGGCTTGACATACATCGGTAACTTCCAGAAATGGTTGCCCCGCAAGGTCGGTGTACAGGTGGTGCATGGTTGTCGTCAGCTCGTGTCGTGAGATGTTGGGTTAAGTCCCGCAACGAGCGCAACCCTCGTCCTATGTTGCCAGCACGTCGTGGTGGGGACTCATAGGAGACTGCCGGGGTCAACTCGGAGGAAGGTGGGGATGAGGTCAAATCATCATGCCCCTTATGTCTTGGGCTTCAAGCATGCTACAATGGCCGGTACAAAGGGCTGCGATACCGCGAGGTGGAGCGAATCCCAAAAAGCCGGTCTCAGTTCGGATTGGGGTCTGCAACTCGACCCCATGAAGTCGGAGTCGCTAGTAATCGCAGATCAGCAACGCTGCGGTGAATACGTTCCCGGGCCTTGTACACACCGCCCGTCACGTCACGAAAGTCGGTAACACCCGAAGCCGGTGGCCCAACCCGTGAGGGAGGGAGCTGTCGAAGGTGGGATCGGCGATTGGGACGAAGTCGTAACAAGGTAGCCGTACCGGAAGGTGCGGCTGGATCACCTCCTTTCTAAGGAGCAACTGGCCGGCACGGGTTCCTCGGCATCATGTCGGGGCGGGTTGCTGGTTCAGACGCCATTTTCACGGCCTTGTGTGTCGTGGGTGGTGCTCATTGGTGGACGCTGACTTTTCGGGTTGTGGAGTGCTGGTGGTCTGCTGGTACAGCTCCTCTTCGTTGTCGGCCTTTCGGGGTTGGTGGTGGGGATTGGGTGGGAAGGTGGACTGTTGGTGTGAGACGGCTCGTTGGTACACTGTTGGGTCCTGAAACAGCAAGCTTCTGGGTCCTGTGTCGTGGCCTTTCGGGGTTGTGGTGTGGGGGTGTGGGTGTGTGTTGTTTCGGCCTGGCTGCGCTTGTTGGTATACCGGTCTGTGTCCTGTGTTGTGTGCGGGGTGTGGGTGTTGGTGCCGGCGGTGGTGTGGTGTGGGTTTGTTGTTTGAGAATTGCACAGTGGACGCGAGCATCTTTGTGGTTAAGTTTTTAAGAGCACATGGTGGATGTCTAGGCATCAGGAGCCGATGAAGGACGTAGGAGGCTGCGATAAGCCTCGGGGAGCTGTCAACCGAGCTGTGATCCGAGGATGTCCGAATGGGGAAACCTGGCAGGAGTCATGTCCTGTCACCCGCGCCTGAATATATAGGGTGTGTGGAGGGAACGTGGGGAAGTGAAACATCTCAGTACCCACAGGAAGAGAAAACAACCGTGATTCCGTGAGTAGTGGCGAGCGAAAGCGGATGAGGCTAAACCCAGTGTGTGTGATACCCGGCAGGGGTTGCATGTTGGGGGTCGTGGGACCACCGTTTCCAGGCTGCCGCCTGGTTGAGGAGTCAGAAAATCGCGCGTTAGTCGAATGGTTCTGGAAAGGCCGGACGTAGAGGGTGATATCCCCGTAGACGAAAACGTGCGGTCTCCTTGTGTGTCATCCCAAGTAGCAGCGAGCCCGTGAAATTCGCTGTGAATCTGGCGGGACCACCCGTTAAGCCTAAATACTACCTGATGACCGATAGCGGACTAGTACCGTGAGGGAAAGATGAAAAGTACCCCGGGAGGGGAGTGAAATAGTACCTGAAACCATGTGCTTACAATCCGTCGGAGCGGTCCTTTAGGGGGTTGTGACGGCGTGCCTTTTGAAGAATGAGCCTGCGAGTTAGTGGTATGTGGCAAGGTTAACCCGTGTGGGGCAGCCGTAGCGAAAGCGAGTCCGAACAGGGCGTTTGAGTCGCATGCTCTAGACCCGAAGCGAAGTGATCTACCCATGGCCAGGATGAAGCGACGGTAAGACGTCGTGGAGGTCCGAACCCACTTAGGTTGAAAACTGAGGGGATGAGCTGTGGGTAGGGGTGAAAGGCCAATCAAACTTCGTGATAGCTGGTTCTCCCCGAAATGCATTTAGGTGCAGCGTCGCGTGTTTCTTACCGGAGGTAGAGCACTGGATGGTCTAGGGGGCCTACAAGCTTACCGAAATCAACCAAACTCCGAATGCCGGTAAGTGAGAGCGCGGCAGTGAGACTGTGGGGGCTAAGCTTCATAGTCGAGAGGGAAACAGCCCAGATCGCCGGTTAAGGTCCCTAAGCGTGTGCTAAGTGGGAAAGGATGTGGAGTCGCAGAGACAACCAGGAGGTTGGCTTAGAAGCAGCCACCCTTGAAAGAGTGCGTAATAGCTCACTGGTCAAGTGATTCCGCGCCGACAATGTAGCGGGGCTCAAGCACACCACCGAAACCGCGGCATTCACACATGTGATCCACCCTTTTGGGGTGCAGTCGTGTGGATGGGTAGGGGAGCGTCGTGTGGGCAGTGAAGCGGCGGAGTGATCCAGCCGTGGAGGCCACGCGAGTGAGAATGCAGGCATGAGTAGCGAATGGGGAGTGAGAACCTCCCCCACCGAATGACCAAGGGTTCCTGGGCCAGGTTCATCCGCCCAGGGTAAGTCGGGACCTAAGGCGAGGCCGACAGGCGTAGTCGATGGACAACCGGTTGATATTCCGGTACCCGCGTAGAAGCGCCCATGGCGAACGATTTGATGCTAAACGCCCGGACTCTGCCGGCCCTTCGGGGTGGGTTTGAGCGAGCGCGTGACCCGATTTTCTAGTAGTTAAGCGATGGGGTGACACAGGAAGGTAGCTCCGCCCGTCAGTGGTAACACGGGTGTAAGGGTGTAGGTAGCGGGGCCAGGCAAATCCGGTTCCGTGTTGATCTGAGACCTGATGCATAGCCGATTGAGGCGAAGAGAGTGATCCTATGCTGTCGAGAAAAGCCTCTAGCGAGCTTCGAGCGGCCCGTACCCCAAACCGACACAGGTGGTCAGGTAGAGAATACCAAGGTGATCGAGCGAACTATGGTTAAGGAACTCGGCAAAATACCCCCGTAACTTCGGGAGAAGGGGGGCCGGGGTGTGTGAATTCCCCTTGCGGGATAAGCGTGTTCCGGCCGCAGAGACCAGGGAGAAGCGACTGTTTACTAAAAACACAGGTCCATGCCAAGTCGCAAGACGATGTATATGGACTGACGCCTGCCCGGTGCTGGAAGGTTAAGAGGACGGGTCAACTGTAATGGTGAAGCTCAGAATTTAAGCCCCAGTAAACGGCGGTGGTAACTATAACCATCCTAAGGTAGCGAAATTCCTTGTCGGGTAAGTTCCGACCTGCACGAATGGCGTAACGACTTCTCTACTGTCTCAACCATAGGCTCGGCGAAATTGCACTACGAGTAAAGATGCTCGTTACGCGCGGCAGGACGGAAAGACCCCGGGACCTTTACTACAGCTTGGTATTGGTGTTTGGTTCAATTTGTGTAGGATAGGTGGGAGACTGTGAAGTGGTCACGCCAGTGGCTGTGGAGTCAACGTTGAAATACCACTCTGATTGTACTGAACATCTAACTTAGGTCCATGATCTGGATCAGGGACAGTGCCTGGTGGGTAGTTTAACTGGGGCGGTTGCCTCCTAAAGAGTAACGGAGGCGCCCAAAGGTTCCCTCAGCCTGGTTGGTAATCAGGTTTCGAGTGTAAGTGCACAAGGGAGCTTGACTGCGAGAGGGACATCTCGAGCAGGGACGAAAGTCGGGACTAGTGATCCGGCACCACCTTGTGGAAGGGGTGTCGCTCAACGGATAAAAGGTACCCCGGGGATAACAGGCTGATCTTGCCCAAGAGTCCATATCGACGGCATGGTTTGGCACCTCGATGTCGGCTCGTCGCATCCTGGGGCTGGAGTAGGTCCCAAGGGTTGGGCTGTTCGCCCATTAAAGCGGCACGCGAGCTGGGTTTAGAACGTCGTGAGACAGTTCGGTCCCTATCCGCCGCGCGCGCAGGAGTTTTGAGGAAGGCTGTCCCTAGTACGAGAGGACCGGGACGGACGAACCTCTGGTGTGCCAGTTGTTCCACCAGGAGCACGGCTGGTTAGCTACGTTCGGGAGGGATAACCGCTGAAAGCATCTAAGCGGGAAGCCTGTTCCAAGATGAGAACTCCCACCCCCTTGAGGGGGTAAGGCCCCCGGCTAGACCACCGGGTTGATAGGCCAGAAGTGGAAGCACCGTAAGGTGTTATGAGCTGACTGGTACTAATAGGCCGAGGACTTACCACAAAAATGCTACGCGTCCACTGTGTGATACCTGAGACAACAAACCCTCAGGGAAACACGACATCCCGGTCCACCGTTTCTGGTGGGGTTGGGTGTCTGGTTTCCCGGGGTAGTGAATGTTTCACAGCGTTACGGCAGCTATAGCGTGGGGGAAACGCCCGGTCCCATCCCGAACCCGGAAGCTAAGCCCCACAGCGCCGATGGTACTGCACCCGCCAGGGTGTGGGAGAGTAGGACACTGCCGAACACAAAGTAACCGGAATGGCCGGCCACCCACGGGTGGCCGGCCATTCCGTTTGTGCCCCCGAAACTATCGAGCTCCGTTTTCTCGAGCCTGTCGGTCACCGGCGGGGTCCCCAGTCCGGTGCGCTTTCCCAGAGCGGGGTGTGCGTGAGCTGCCGGACGTCCTTTCCGTCTTTCACCCGGGCGGTGAAGATGTCAGGCTGCCCGGAGTCGCCGCTTTGCGAATAGACGATACGGTCGCCGTCAGGGGAGAACGAGGCGGACAGCAGCATGGTCTCCGGGGATACGTGCGTCACCTGACGCATTCCCGATCCGCCCGGGTGGATGACGTAGAGCTGAGAATTCAGGAAGCTGCCGGCGTCGTTGGATCGAAAAAGGATCCAGCATCCATCGGGTGACCAGTCGGGGTGATCGCCCGCCTTGAGCGACCACGGGGTGACACGCTGCACGTGGCGCCCGTCGATGGACATGACGAAGACGGCAATGCCGCCGGCCGGCCGGGCCAGCGGTGAGTTCACCCGATGGAAGGCGATCTGCTTCCCGCTCGGCGACACGACCACCTCGTTGTTGTCGCCCCCGAACCGCTCACCCCTGAGAACCACGTTGGTGCGCCCGCTGGTGAGGTCTCGGATCACGATGTCGGAGTGCTCGATGAAGCCCTCACCGTTGGGGAACTCGCGCACGGATCCTGTCGACCTGGTGTAAGCGACGCGCTTCCCGTCCGGGAGGAAGGCCACCTCCGTCTCCTCGGAGCATCGACCAAGGTCGGCGGGTGGCGCCGAGCACTCTGCCGTCAGGCGCCGGAGTCCGGTTCCGTCGGGACGGATGGTGTAAATCGCGCATACCGTGTCCGGTGCGCAACGACGGAACGCGATCAGGGATCCGTCCGGGGCCCAGTCGGGCTGGTCGTCCACGGTCCCGGAAGCTGGTGAGGTCACTTGTCGAACGTGCTTACCGCTCGGTGTCATGGTGAAGAGGGCGCCGGTGGACCTGTCGGCGTCGAGGTAGCCCTTGAACGCAATGCGGCCGTTGGCACCCGGGGTGGTCGCCGACGCGGCGGGACCTGTCGCCAGTGTCATGAGCTGAAACAGCATTACGAGGGCTGAGATCACGAATGGACGGGCGACAGACGATCTCCTCGAACGGTCGGTCGGACGGTGATCGGACAGCTGCGCCATTGCAGTTCCTCCATGGGTCGGCATGTCCCGACACAGCCTCGTGAACGCGATCGAGGGTCGTTCCAGAACGGACCGAACCGGGTTCCCGATCACGGCCCACACGCAAGTGCCGGGTCCTTCGCGAAGTCTCCGACGGTGATTCACGACGAGAGGCGCGGTCTGAATGTCGTTGCCCGTCGACGCATCACCTTCCTCTCTGATGTCCGCCTCAGGCTAGGTCCGAACGGTTGACGCGGGACCGGTCCGTATGGTCTGTCCGGCTCGGCGTGCAAGTGGCGGCGAGCTCGACACACAAGAAGGTCAGCGGCGGGCTGCGAAGGCTGCCGACGATCCCGCTCGACCACCGTCCGTGCCGGCGTTCGATCTGCACACCAAGGAGGCCATCGTGTCCAGTACCGAAGTGAGCGTGCCGGGTCGCCGGCGGACGCCGGTCCGCCGCTGGATCGTGGCGGTGGCTGCTCTCGCCACGGTGGCCGCTGCGGTCATCACCGGCGTGATCCTGTCCCGGCCGGACCGGGGTACGCCGCTCGCGCCGTCGATGACGCTCGCGCTCCCCGGCGGTGATGCCGCCATGATGTCCTGCCTGCCCTTCAGTGTCGACATTCTCGCCCCGATGGAGGTCGCGTTCGACGGCACCGCCGTCGAGGTCACCGGCGACACCGTCGTCCTCGAGGTGAGTACGTGGTATCGCGGTGGCGATGGCCCGCGGGTGACCCTCACGCCGGCACCCGGCGAACAGGTCGCGCTGATCGGTAGCGTCGTGTTCGAGCCGGGCCAGCGGTACCTCGTGACAGCAACCGGCGGCACGGTCAACTCTTGTGGCTTCAGCCAGGAGTGGTCCGCCGAGGGCGAGGCGGCGTTCAAGCAGGCATTCGCCGGCTGACCCGGACCTGAGGTCGCGTCACGGCGTGGGTGGCCCCGCGGGACGGTTGCGGTAGCGGCCAACGGCTCTCCACCTGGACCGGCGAGGTCGATCGCGTCGAACCGTTCGCGCAACGCCCGCAGTGTCACGGCGTCGATGATCCGGCCGACCTTGATGCAGTCTGCGCACTCCCAACCCTTGAGAACAGCGGTGGCCGGATCCGCCCGGGTCATCAGGAGCGGCGCGCAGCCAACCGGGCGAACGACGTGGTGGACCGTCTGGTATTTGCTCATCCGGGGCACACTGATTGCGAGGACGGGCCGCAACGGCCCTCCCCGCACCGACCCGCGGTGGCAACTGTTGTGTGCCACCGGTCCGGACCTGGAGGGGTGGGCACCGACGTGTCTGATGGTTTGATCGAAGTGATCGCCACCGATCTCGACCGGGCTCGTCGCCGCACCCTGGCGGTGACAGCGTTGGACGAACCCGAACTGGTCCGTCAGCACGACCCGTTGATGAGCCCGATGGTGTGGGACCTCGCGCACATCGGCCAGCAGGAGGAGCTGTGGCTGCTCCGCGACGGGGACGGTCACCGGCCGGGCCTGCTGCCGACGGCCGTCGAGGATCTCTACGACGCGTTCCGGCACTCACGGGCAGCCCGGCCTGCGCTTCCGCTGCTCCCCCCGGTCGAAGCGCGCGCGTTCTGCCACGAGGTGCGCGGGCGGGTCCTGGACCTGTTGGAGCGCCCGCCGGTCGGCGTCGACCTCTTCGCGTTCGAGATGGTCGTCCAACACGAGGAACAGCACATCGAAACGATGCTCGGCACCCTGCAGTTGCGCAGCGGCCCACCCGTGCTGCATCGGACGGCCGTGCCGCCGGTCGGCGGGTCGGGAGGCGCGGAAGCCGTCATGGTCCCCGCCGGTGAATTCATCCTGGGCGTCGACGCCGCCGGCGAGCCGTGGTCGTTGGACAACGAGCGTGGTGCGCACCCGGTGTTCCTGCCGTCCTTCCGAATGGCCCGGTTCCCGGTGACCAACGGCCAGTGGAGTGAGTTCATCGCCGACGGCGGGTACCAGCGGCCCGGCTGGTGGTCCGCTCGCGGTTGGGCGCACCGCGTCGAGGCCGGTCTGCAGCGGCCGATGTTCTGGTCCGCCGACGGCACCCGCCGCCGTTTCGGCGTCGTCGAGGAGGTGCCGGCCGACGAGCCGGTGCAGCACGTGTGCTTCTTCGAGGCGCAAGCGTTCGCCGCCTGGGCTGGGGCGCGGTTGCCCACCGAGCAGGAGTGGGAGAAGGCCTGCGCCTGGGACCCGGTGGCCCGACGCCGACGACGTTGGCCCTGGGGTGACCAGCCCCCGACGTCGACGCGGGTGAATCTGGACGGCGCGGCGCTACGGCCCGCTCCGGTCGGCGCGTACCCCGCCGGCGCGTCCGCGTACGGAGTCGAGCAGCTGATGGGCGAGGTCTGGGAGTGGACGTCCTCAGCCTTCCGGCCGTGGCCCGGGTTCAGCCCGATGCGCTACGACACCTACAGCGCACCATTCTTCGGGGGCGACTACCGGGTGCTGCGTGGCGGGTCCTGGGCGACCGCATCGTCGGCGGTGCGTCCCTCGTTCCGTAACTGGGACCATCCGATGCGGCGGCAGATCTTCACCGGCGTCCGGCTGGCCTGGGACACCTGATGTGTCGACATCTGGCGTGGCTCGGCCGGCCCCGGACGCTGGCGGACCTCATGCTGACTCCACCGCACTCGCTGCTCACCCAGTCCTGGGCACCGCGGCGGCAGCGGTACGGGACGGTGAACGCCGATGGCTGGGGTGTCGGGTTCTACGCCGACGGGGATCCGCAGCCTGCTCGTTGGCGGTCCGCCCGCCCGCTCTGGAGCGATACTGCGTTGCCATCAGTAGGACGCCTCGTCAGCTCCGGGTGCGTGCTGGCGGCGGTTCGGTCCGCGACCGAGGGGATGCCGGTGGACGAGTCGGCGGCGGCTCCGTTCCTGGCCGGAGACTGGCTGTTCTCGCACAACGGGCGGGTGGATCGGTCGGTGTTGCCGGCGACCCATGTGGCCGAGTCAACCGTGGATTCAGCGGTGCTCGTCGCTCACATCGCCGCCCGGGGTGTCCCGGTGTTGGCCGACACCGTGCGGGACGTGGGTGCTGTGGATCCGTCCGCCCGGCTCAACCTGCTGGGTACTGACGGACGATCACTGATCGCGACCACCTGGGGCGACACGCTGTCGATGCTGGTGGGACCGGACGGTACGGTCCTCGCCAGCGAGCCGTACGACGATGACCCCCGCTGGGTGGACGTCCCTGACCGGCACCTCGTCCGCGTCAGTGCCGACGGGGTGAGCCTGACACCCCTGGAGGCATGACGATGGTCGATTCGGTGCACACGCACGTGACCTCGGCGACGGCCCGTGCCGCGTTGGCCGCCGATGTCGCCGCCGGTTTGGCCGGTCGGCCGCGGACGCTGCCGCCGAAGTGGTTCTACGACGAGCGCGGCAGCGCGCTCTTCGACTCGATCACCCGGGTTCCGGAGTACTACCCGACCCGTACGGAGCGGGGCATATTGACCGCCCACGCGGCGGAGATCGCTGCCCGGTCCGGCGCGCAGACGCTCGTCGAGCTCGGATCCGGTACGTCCGAGAAGACACGGCTGCTGCTCGACGCACTGCAGGAGGCGGGCACGTTGGGGGCGTTCGTCGCACTCGATGTCGACCCGACAGTGCTCGCCGACGCCGGCCGGGCCATCGCCGCCGAGTATCCGACGGTCGCGGTGCATCAGGTCATCGGCGACTTCGAACATCACCTGGGGCTACTGCCGGTGATCGGTCGACGACTGGTGGCGTTCCTCGGATCCACCATCGGCAACTTCGAACCCGCCGGTCGCGCAACGTTCCTCGGCGCGCTGCGGGCCACGCTGCAGCCCGGTGACCACGTGCTGCTCGGCGTCGATCTGGTCAAGGACCCGACCCGCCTGGTCGCGGCGTACGACGACGCGGCGGGGATCACCGCAGCCTTCAACCGGAACGTGCTGGCGGTGATCAACCGCGAACTGGACGCGGATTTCGACCTGTCCGGCTTCGATCACGCGGCCGTCTGGGACCCGGTCCACGAGTGGATCGAAATGCGACTCGTGGCTGTGCGCGACCAGCACGTCGACGTTCCGGGGCTGGGGCGGGTCGACTTCACCGTAGGGGAGTACATCCGCACCGAGGTGTCGGCCAAGTTCCGGATCGACGGCGTCCGGCGGGAGCTCACTGCGGCCGGACTGACAGTGGCGCGAACATGGACTGACACCGCAAGCGATTTCGCTGTGGTCCTGGCGACAGCCGGTGCCTAGCACCAACTGAGCGTCGACGATGGTCATGACAGCCAAGTGGTCGTAACCGGCTGTGCGGCAATGGTTCTCCTTCAACCGATCGGCCCATCCCGGTGCCCGTCTGCGGACTCGCTGCGCCAGTCGACGTTCTCGGTTCTGAGGTGATCGGCGCTGCTGAAGTGGTTCAGCCGTAACCCTTTTCGTGGGCGCCGGGATTCGCCGAGGACGGGACCTGCCGTTAGGGTCGGTCCGCACACGGAAAAGTCGTCCCGGTCCGATGGGCGGGGAATTGCGGGGGTCTGATGGTGTCCGAGTTCAGAGTGCTATGTGTCGGCCTGCTGGCGGTCACCCTGGTCGCGTGTTCGGCGGGAGAGCCCCCGACGACCCAGAAGTCGGTGTCGGCCCGCGTCGACGCGGTCGACTCCGGTGGCCAGATCCGCGTGCAGTGGTCCGAGGAGTCGCGTCGGGTGGTCGTCGCCGGGCTGCGCGCCCCGACAGTGGCGGGAGATCCCGCGGAAAGCTGCCTGGGAACACTGGCCCGGGACCGCGTGGCCGCCCTCGTCCCGGTGGGTTCCGACGTCACTCTGATCCTGCAGCAAGGGGCCGACAACGTCGAGGACGGCGCTGCCGCCGATGTCCGGACCGCCGACGGCCGACTCGTCAGCACCGAGCTTGCGTCGGCGGGCCTGGGGATTCCCGCACCCGATGCTTCCGCCTTCTCGGCGGACATCCTGGCCGCCCATGAAGCCGCGTTGGGCGCCGGTCTGGGGCTGTTCTCCGAAGATCGATCCTGCACGGTGCCCGGCCGGTTCAAGCGGCTGATCGACAGTGCCCCCGCCGGGATGGACCTCCTGGACGTTGCGACTACTTCAGGCTCGACGACGGCCGGCTCCACGACCACTTCGACTTCGCCGACCGAACCACCTGCGGTGGCGGTGGCGGTCACTGCCGATGATGTCCACGCGGCGACCACGTTCCGCGCCGCTGCGCGTGTCCTCCGGGACAGCTTCCGTGTCCTGGACAACGCCATCACCTGGGCGGCATTGCCGGAACCTACTCGGGACCGGTACATGCGATCCGCGCAACGGGTGTTCGATACCGCCACCGTGCGAGCGTCCGATCTGGACGCGGCGCACCGCGCTTCAGTTGCCGCCGAGCAGGCACGGCAGGCGGAGGAGGCCAGGGTGGCCGAAGCGGCCCGCCAGGCGGCCGAAGCCGAGGCCGCACGGGTAGCCGAAGAGGCGGCTCGGCAGGCCGCCGAGGCTGAGGCGGCCCGTCAAGCCGCCGAGGCGGAGCAGGCGCGCAAAGCTGAGGAGGCGCGGGAAGCTGAGGAGGCGCGGAAAGCTGAGCAGGCGCGGAAGGCTGAGCAGGCGCGGCAGGCTGACGAGGCGCGCGCCGCGGCTGACGCGACCCGGGCGGCAGCCGCTGCGGCTGACCGCCGAGCTGCCGCGCAGGCCGAAGTCGACCGGAAGGCCGCAGCGAGTCAGCGTCAGCAGACCAGCTCGCCGCCGGCCAACTCCTATCCCGGATATACCGGACCCCGCTGCTACGCACCCGGCGGGAAGACCTGGAAGCCCTGCTGAGGGCTCCGATCTGGCACCGCGTCGTACCGGCCGGCGGCACGAATGACCGTCTCGCGAGTTGAGCCGTCGGACTTCTCCGTCACCGTGACGAAAAGGCCTCACCGTTTCGAGCGTCGTCCACGGGGTAGGAAAGACACGCTGTAGCGCCGCCATTCGCCTCGCGTCTTCGGACCGCGGCAACAATGGGGCGCGGAACAGGGTGCTGACGATCCGGTGAGCGACCTTCAGTCCGGCAAGCCAGGGAGAACCCATGCCATCCAACGTTGCACCCCCACCGACGATGGGTGCCCGACCCCCCATGCCCGCCGCCTACCCCGAGGTGGACATCGCAGGCACGGTAACCCCCGGGATGCGGATCGCCGCAGCCTGGTCGTGGCGATTCCTCGTCGTCGTCGCAGCGGCCGTCCTGGCGATCTACGGGATCGCCACACTGTCCGAGATCACCATTCCGATCGCCATTGCGCTGCTGCTCACGTCATTCCTGAGCCCGTTGCGGCGCTGGCTGATCGTGAAGGGCTGGAAACCCGGCCTCGCCGCCACCACGGTTTTCCTGGGCGGACTGCTGCTGGTGATCGGCCTGATCTTCGTGGTGATCCGGCAGTTCATCTCGGGCGCACCTGATCTCGCGTCCAAGGCGTCCGGTGGGATCGACACCATCAAGAACTGGCTGGTCACCGGCCCGCTGAAGCTCTCGCAGGATCAGATCGACAATGCTGTGACGTCCACCAGGCAGTTCGTCGTGGACAACAAGGACTCGCTCACCTCGGGCGCGCTCAACACCGCGAGCTCGGTCGGCCACATCGTGACCGGCCTGGTCCTGGTGTTGTTCACCCTGTTCTTCTTCCTCCGCGACGGCGAGCGCATCTGGGAATGGCTGCTCCGCTTGGCACCCAAGCGCGCGCGCACCCGCATCGACGGCGCCGCCTCGCAGGCGTGGACCACCCTGGGCGGTTATGTCCGGGCCACTGTGTTGGTCGCTTTCGTGGATGCGTTCGGCATCGGAATCGGCCTGCTCGTCCTGGGAGTGCCGCTGGCGATCCCGCTGACGGCGCTGGTGTTCCTGGCGTCGTTCATCCCGATCATCGGTGCGCTGCTCAGCGGTGGCGTGGCCATTCTGGTCGCTCTGGTCACGGTCGGGTTGGTCAAGGCGCTGATCCTGCTGGCTGTCGTCATCGCTGTCCAGCAACTCGAGGGCCACGTCCTGCAGCCGGTGTTGCTGGGACGGGCAGTCAGCCTGCATCCGCTGGCAGTGGCGCTGTCCATCGCCGCCGGGGTCGTGGTCGCCGGCATCATCGGCGGCCTGCTGGCCGTGCCGCTGGCGGCAACCCTCAACGCCGCCGTGAAGTTCCTGGCCGGCCGTACCGCCCCGAACGAGGCAGTCGACGAGGTCGAAAAGCATCTGGACGAGGACGAGGAACGCGCTGTTCCGGCGGTGGCGCACGACTGAGGTGGACACTCCCATCGAGAGCCCACCCGGGGTGGGGATGACGCCAGGTGGGCCGGCGCCGCACTCGGCCTCGGACGTGATTGTCGTCGGCGGCGGTCACAACGGCCTCGTCGCGGCCATCCTGGCTGCACAGGCCGGGTTGTCGGTGACCCTGCTCGAGGGCGGACCTGACATCGGCGGCGCCACGGTGAGCAGTGCGGTCTTCACCGGGCAACCGGTCCTGCTGAGCCGCTACTCGTATCTGGTGTCGCTGTTCCCGGCCGAGTTGGCTCGGCGGCTGGGGATCACGCTCACCTTGGCAGCGAGATCGGTGGCGTCCTACACCCCGGTCCGGCGGGCGGGGCGGGCCGACGGTTTGCTGGTCGAGGCCCACCCGGGCCCGGCGACCGCAGAGTCCTTCCGCCGACTGACCGGATCCGATGCCGACTACCGGGCCTGGTTGCAGTTCTACGGCGCGGTGTCCTCGATGGCCGCGGTGGTGGCGCCGATGCTGCTGGGGCCGCTGCGGTCCGGCCGAACCGTCCGGGACGCTGTTGTCGCTGCGGCCGGGTCGACTCTGTGGGACGACGTCTGCGAGCGGCCACTGGGGGAGGCGATCACCCGGCGCTTCCGGGACGACACGGTCCGCGGCGTGGTGGCGACGGACGGGCTGATCGGCACCCACGCGTCGTTGTACGACTCCGCCCTGCTGACGAATCGGTGCTTCCTGTACCACGTCGTGGGGCGCGGTACCGGGGAGTGGTTGGTACCAGTGGGCGGGATGGGCGCGGTCACCGGCGCCCTCGCCCGGCGGGCTCAGGAGTTGGGTGTGCGGGTCGTGGTCGACGCCTCGGTCGGTCATGCCGCAGAAGACCGCACCGGTGTGCTGGTCACCGTCGGTACCGGTGCGGGCGGCGCGCAGGCGCCCGAGGAGTTTCGCGCGCGCTACGTCCTGGCGGCGGTGGCCCCGTCAGCGGTCGCCGGCTGGCTGGGTTCGCGTCCACCGGCGCCGGTCGGTGCGCAGCTCAAGATCAACCTTCTGCTCACGCGATTACCGCGGCTCGCCTCCGGCGTCGATCCGACGACAGCCTTCGCCGGCACGACTCACCTGGAGGAGGGTTTCGATCAGCTGGAGGATGCCTACCGGGAGTCGGCGGCCGGGCGGATCCCCGCCACTCTGCCGGCAGAGGTGTACTGCCACTCGCTCACGGATCCGTCCATCCTGCGGGGCTCCGCTGGAGCCACTCTCACCCTGTTCGGGCTGCACACCCCGGCAGGGTTGTTCGCCGGGGACGCGTCAGGCGAGGTGCGAGACGCCGCGGTGGCATCGGCGCTGAGTTCGTTGCAGCACCAGTTGGCCGAGCCGCTCGACGATTGCCTGGCCCTGGACGACCACGGGCGGCCCTGTGTCGACGTCGCCACCCCCGTCGATCTGGAGCGCACCCTCGGGATGCCTGGCGGTCACATCTTCCACGGAGATCTGACGTGGCCGTGGTTACCGGACGATGCCACTCCGGAGTCGCCGGCCGACCACTTCGGAGTCGCCGTGCCGGGGAGCAGGCGGATCCTGCTCGCCGGTGCAGGCACCAGGCGAGGCGGTGGCGTCTCCGGGCTCGGCGGCCTGGCGGCAGTGGACGCCCTGCAGGCACTGGTCGCGGATCGCCGGGCGGCCGGCTCGACCTCGGAGCCACTCCTGGACGCCCGCTGAGCTGCACCGATAGGCCCCCTGACGGCGCTGCAGGGGCGCTCCGAGGGCCGGGCCGGAAAAAAGTGCGCCCACTGGTTTGACGGCAGCCGGGGGCGTCTGTAATGTAGTTCGAGTTGCCTCCGCAAGGACGAAGTCGAGTGACTGGGTTCCTGGCGTGTGGGTTTGTTGTTTGAGAACTCAACAGTGTACCGAAAGTCAGTGCTTATTTTTTTGTTCTCGTGCATCTGCTGGTTGCGCTCTTTGTGGGGTGTGGTTGGTGGGTGTCGGGTTCCTTTGATGCACTTTTGGAGTCGATGTTTTTTGTCGGTTTTTGTTGTGTGTTGGAGATCAGTTTTCTGATGTTTTCATTGGAGAGTTTGATCCTGGCTCAGGACGAACGCTGGCGGCGTGCTTAACACATGCAAGTCGAACGGAAAGGCCCGCTTGCGGGTACTCGAGTGGCGAACGGGTGAGTAACACGTGGGCAACCTGCCCTCAGCTTTGGGATAACTCTCGGAAACGGGTGCTAATACCGAATATTGACACGATGTCGCATGGTGTTGTGTTGAAAGTTTTTCGGCTGGGGATGGGCCCGCGGCCTATCAGCTTGTTGGTGGGGTGATGGCCTACCAAGGCGACGACGGGTAGCCGGCCTGAGAGGGCGATCGGCCACACTGGAACTGAGACACGGTCCAGACTCCTACGGGAGGCAGCAGTGGGGAATATTGCGCAATGGGCGGAAGCCTGACGCAGCGACGCCGCGTGAGGGATGAAGGTCTTCGGATTGTAAACCTCTTTCAGTAGGGACGAATGTAGACGGTACCTGCAGAAGAAGCACCGGCCAACTACGTGCCAGCAGCCGCGGTAATACGTAGGGTGCGAGCGTTGTCCGGAATTATTGGGCGTAAAGAGCTCGTAGGCGGTTCGTCGCGTCGAATGTGAAATCCCGGGGCTCAACTCCGGGTCTGCATTCGATACGGGCGGACTAGAGTTCGGTAGGGGAGACTGGAATTCCTGGTGTAGCGGTGAAATGCGCAGATATCAGGAGGAACACCGGTGGCGAAGGCGGGTCTCTGGGCCGATACTGACGCTGAGGAGCGAAAGCGTGGGGAGCGAACAGGATTAGATACCCTGGTAGTCCACGCCGTAAACGGTGGGCGCTAGGTGTGGGGGACTTCCACGTTCTCTGTGCCGCAGCTAACGCATTAAGCGCCCCGCCTGGGGAGTACGGCCGCAAGGCTAAAACTCAAAGGAATTGACGGGGGCCCGCACAAGCGGCGGAGCATGCTGATTAATTCGATGCAACGCGAAGAACCTTACCAAGGCTTGACATACATCGGTAACTTCCAGAAATGGTTGCCCCGCAAGGTCGGTGTACAGGTGGTGCATGGTTGTCGTCAGCTCGTGTCGTGAGATGTTGGGTTAAGTCCCGCAACGAGCGCAACCCTCGTCCTATGTTGCCAGCACGTCGTGGTGGGGACTCATAGGAGACTGCCGGGGTCAACTCGGAGGAAGGTGGGGATGAGGTCAAATCATCATGCCCCTTATGTCTTGGGCTTCAAGCATGCTACAATGGCCGGTACAAAGGGCTGCGATACCGCGAGGTGGAGCGAATCCCAAAAAGCCGGTCTCAGTTCGGATTGGGGTCTGCAACTCGACCCCATGAAGTCGGAGTCGCTAGTAATCGCAGATCAGCAACGCTGCGGTGAATACGTTCCCGGGCCTTGTACACACCGCCCGTCACGTCACGAAAGTCGGTAACACCCGAAGCCGGTGGCCCAACCCGTGAGGGAGGGAGCTGTCGAAGGTGGGATCGGCGATTGGGACGAAGTCGTAACAAGGTAGCCGTACCGGAAGGTGCGGCTGGATCACCTCCTTTCTAAGGAGCAACTGGCCGGCACGGGTTCCTCGGCATCATGTCGGGGCGGGTTGCTGGTTCAGACGCCATTTTCACGGCCTTGTGTGTCGTGGGTGGTGCTCATTGGTGGACGCTGACTTTTCGGGTTGTGGAGTGCTGGTGGTCTGCTGGTACAGCTCCTCTTCGTTGTCGGCCTTTCGGGGTTGGTGGTGGGGATTGGGTGGGAAGGTGGACTGTTGGTGTGAGACGGCTCGTTGGTACACTGTTGGGTCCTGAAACAGCAAGCTCCGTACCTGTTTGTTCGGGTGTGGGTGTGTGTTGTTTCGGCCTGGCTGCGCTTGTTGGTATACCGGTCTGTGTCCTGTGTTGTGTGCGGGGTGTGGGTGTTGGTGCCGGCGGTGGTGTGGTGTGGGTTTGTTGTTTGAGAATTGCACAGTGGACGCGAGCATCTTTGTGGCTAAGTTTTTAAGAGCACATGGTGGATGTCTAGGCATCAGGAGCCGATGAAGGACGTAGGAGGCTGCGATAAGCCTCGGGGAGCTGTCAACCGAGCTGTGATCCGAGGATGTCCGAATGGGGAAACCTGGCAGGAGTCATGTCCTGTCACCCGCGCCTGAATATATAGGGTGTGTGGAGGGAACGTGGGGAAGTGAAACATCTCAGTACCCACAGGAAGAGAAAACAACCGTGATTCCGTGAGTAGTGGCGAGCGAAAGCGGATGAGGCTAAACCCAGTGTGTGTGATACCCGGCAGGGGTTGCATGTTGGGGGTCGTGGGACCACCGTTTCCAGGCTGCCGCCTGGTTGAGGAGTCAGAAAATCGCGCGTTAGTCGAACGGTTCTGGAAAGGCCGGACGTAGAGGGTGATATCCCCGTAGACGAAAACGTGCGGTCTCCTTGTGTGTCATCCCAAGTAGCAGCGAGCCCGTGAAATTCGCTGTGAATCTGGCGGGACCACCCGTTAAGCCTAAATACTACCTGATGACCGATAGCGGACTAGTACCGTGAGGGAAAGATGAAAAGTACCCCGGGAGGGGAGTGAAATAGTACCTGAAACCATGTGCTTACAATCCGTCGGAGCGGTCCTTTAGGGGGTTGTGACGGCGTGCCTTTTGAAGAATGAGCCTGCGAGTTAGTGGTATGTGGCAAGGTTAACCCGTGTGGGGCAGCCGTAGCGAAAGCGAGTCCGAACAGGGCGTTTGAGTCGCATGCTCTAGACCCGAAGCGAAGTGATCTACCCATGGCCAGGATGAAGCGACGGTAAGACGTCGTGGAGGTCCGAACCCACTTAGGTTGAAAACTGAGGGGATGAGCTGTGGGTAGGGGTGAAAGGCCAATCAAACTTCGTGATAGCTGGTTCTCCCCGAAATGCATTTAGGTGCAGCGTCGCGTGTTTCTTACCGGAGGTAGAGCACTGGATGGTCTAGGGGGCCTACAAGCTTACCGAAATCAACCAAACTCCGAATGCCGGTAAGTGAGAGCGCGGCAGTGAGACTGTGGGGGCTAAGCTTCATAGTCGAGAGGGAAACAGCCCAGATCGCCGGTTAAGGTCCCTAAGCGTGTGCTAAGTGGGAAAGGATGTGGAGTCGCAGAGACAACCAGGAGGTTGGCTTAGAAGCAGCCACCCTTGAAAGAGTGCGTAATAGCTCACTGGTCAAGTGATTCCGCGCCGACAATGTAGCGGGGCTCAAGCACACCACCGAAACCGCGGCATTCACACATGTGATCCACCCTTTTGGGGTGCAGTCGTGTGGATGGGTAGGGGAGCGTCGTGTGGGCAGTGAAGCGGCGGAGTGATCCAGCCGTGGAGGCCACGCGAGTGAGAATGCAGGCATGAGTAGCGAATGGGGAGTGAGAACCTCCCCCACCGAATGACCAAGGGTTCCTGGGCCAGGTTCATCCGCCCAGGGTAAGTCGGGACCTAAGGCGAGGCCGACAGGCGTAGTCGATGGACAACCGGTTGATATTCCGGTACCCGCGTAGAAGCGCCCATGGCGAACGATTTGATGCTAAACGCCCGGACTCTGCCGGCCCTTCGGGGTGGGTTTGAGCGAGCGCGTGACCCGATTTTCTAGTAGTTAAGCGATGGGGTGACACAGGAAGGTAGCTCCGCCCGTCAGTGGTAACACGGGTGTAAGGGTGTAGGTAGCGGGGCCAGGCAAATCCGGTTCCGTGTTGATCTGAGACCTGATGCATAGCCGATTGAGGCGAAGAGAGTGATCCTATGCTGTCGAGAAAAGCCTCTAGCGAGCTTCGAGCGGCCCGTACCCCAAACCGACACAGGTGGTCAGGTAGAGAATACCAAGGTGATCGAGCGAACTATGGTTAAGGAACTCGGCAAAATACCCCCGTAACTTCGGGAGAAGGGGGGCCGGGGTGTGTGAATTCCCCTTGCGGGATAAGCGTGTTCCGGCCGCAGAGACCAGGGAGAAGCGACTGTTTACTAAAAACACAGGTCCATGCCAAGTCGCAAGACGATGTATATGGACTGACGCCTGCCCGGTGCTGGAAGGTTAAGAGGACGGGTCAACTGTAATGGTGAAGCTCAGAATTTAAGCCCCAGTAAACGGCGGTGGTAACTATAACCATCCTAAGGTAGCGAAATTCCTTGTCGGGTAAGTTCCGACCTGCACGAATGGCGTAACGACTTCTCTACTGTCTCAACCATAGGCTCGGCGAAATTGCACTACGAGTAAAGATGCTCGTTACGCGCGGCAGGACGGAAAGACCCCGGGACCTTTACTACAGCTTGGTATTGGTGTTTGGTTCAATTTGTGTAGGATAGGTGGGAGACTGTGAAGTGGTCACGCCAGTGGCTGTGGAGTCAACGTTGAAATACCACTCTGATTGTACTGAACATCTAACTTAGGTCCATGATCTGGATCAGGGACAGTGCCTGGTGGGTAGTTTAACTGGGGCGGTTGCCTCCTAAAGAGTAACGGAGGCGCCCAAAGGTTCCCTCAGCCTGGTTGGTAATCAGGTTTCGAGTGTAAGTGCACAAGGGAGCTTGACTGCGAGAGGGACATCTCGAGCAGGGACGAAAGTCGGGACTAGTGATCCGGCACCACCTTGTGGAAGGGGTGTCGCTCAACGGATAAAAGGTACCCCGGGGATAACAGGCTGATCTTGCCCAAGAGTCCATATCGACGGCATGGTTTGGCACCTCGATGTCGGCTCGTCGCATCCTGGGGCTGGAGTAGGTCCCAAGGGTTGGGCTGTTCGCCCATTAAAGCGGCACGCGAGCTGGGTTTAGAACGTCGTGAGACAGTTCGGTCCCTATCCGCCGCGCGCGCAGGAGTTTTGAGGAAGGCTGTCCCTAGTACGAGAGGACCGGGACGGACGAACCTCTGGTGTGCCAGTTGTTCCACCAGGAGCACGGCTGGTTAGCTACGTTCGGGAGGGATAACCGCTGAAAGCATCTAAGCGGGAAGCCTGTTCCAAGATGAGAACTCCCACCCCCTTGAGGGGGTAAGGCCCCCGGCTAGACCACCGGGTTGATAGGCCAGAAGTGGAAGCACCGTAAGGTGTTATGAGCTGACTGGTACTAATAGGCCGAGGACTTACCACAAAAATGCTACGCGTCCACTGTGTGATACCTGAGACAACAAACCCTCAGGGAAACACGACATCCCGGTCCACCTGTTTTCTGGTGGGGTTGGGTGCCTGGTTTCCCGGGGTGTGTGAATGTTTCACAGCGTTACGGCAGCTATAGCGTGGGGGAAACGCCCGGTCCCATCCCGAACCCGGAAGCTAAGCCCCACAGCGCCGATGGTACTGCACCCGCCAGGGTGTGGGAGAGTAGGACACTGCCGAACACAAAGTAACCGGAATGGCCGGCCACCCACGGGTGGCCGGCCATTCCGCATTTCCGGACCACATTGTTTCGTCGATTCTCCAGCGGGTTTCACGCCTCAGGTCGGCGTGCCGAGATCCGCAGTCCCGGTGGAGACGGGTGCGGGCTCGGACGGCCTACCATGAGATGTACATCAGAACAGCGATTCAGGAGTTGTTGGCCATGGCGCCGCAAGATAACGACAGAGGCGACGACGCTCGCCGCGATCGGCGCGATGCGCCGCAGGGCCCGCGCGGAGCATCTCGCGACGACCGGGGCGGCAGTCGGGACGACGATAGGTCCGCAGGCGGCGATCGCACGAGTTCCCCGCGTGGCTTCGGCGCCCGTGGCGGGTCGGGCCAAGGCAGCGACCGGGATCGCGCTCCGCGCACCGGCGGTTACCGCGGGAATGATGACCGCGGTGACCAGCCTGCGCGCCCTTCGTACCAGGGCAACCGCACTCCTGACGACCGGGGTGGCGCATCCGGCTACCGCGACCGATCGGCCGGCGGTCCAAGAGACACCAGCTCCTCCGGCGGTTACCGCAGCGGCGGGTACGGCGCCGGGCGCGACCAGGTCGATCGCTCGTCCGGGGGTTACCGGGGCGACCGCCCGTCTGCACCGCGGGATGATCGGGGCGGTTACCGCGGAACGGAGCGGTCGGGATCGGGTGACCGTCCGTACGGTCAGCGCCCGGATCGTGACGACCGTGGCGGCTACCGCGGCGACCGACCGGCCGCCGGCGACCGCCCGTACGTGAAGCGGGACGACCGCAGCTCCTCGGACCGTCCGTATGTGAAGCGTGACGACCGCAGCACCGGCGACCGTCCCTTCGGTCAGCGTGACGACCGCAGCGCCGGCGATCGCCCGTATGTGAAGCGTGATGACCGCAGCACCGGCGACCGTCCGTACGGTCAGCGCGACGACCGCGGTGGCCCGCGGGCCGGATCCGGCGACCGCCCGTACGGCCAGCGTGATGATCGCGGGGGATACCGCGGCACGGAGCGGTCCGGATCGGGTGACCGCCCGTACGGTCAGCGCCCGGATCGTGACGACCGTGGCGGCTACCGCGGCGACCGACCGGCCGCCGGCGACCGTCCGTATGTGAAGCGGGACGACCGCAGCTCCTCGGACCGTCCGTATGCGAAGCGTGACGACCGCAGCTCCTCGGACCGTCCGTATGTGAAGCGTGACGACCGCAGCACCGGCGACCGTCCGTACGGTCAGCGCGACGATCGTGGTGGCCCGCGGGCCGGATCCGGCGACCGCCCGTACGGCCAGCGTGATGATCGCGGGGGATACCGCGGCACGGAGCGGTCCGGATCGGGTGACCGCCCGTACGGTCAGCGCCCGGATCGTGACGACCGTGGCGGCTACCGCGGCGACCGACCGGCCGCCGGCGACCGCCCGTACGTGAAGCGGGACGACCGCAGCTCCTCGGACCGTCCGTATGTCAAGCGCGAAGACCGCAGCACTGGGGACCGCCCGTATGTGAAGCGTGAGGACCGCGGGTCCAGTGGGTCGGATCGGGCCCCTCGCGGGGACGGACCCCGTCATCAGCCGAGCTGGGGCAGCCGTGAGGATCGCCCGGCCCCCCGGACGCCCTTCGGTGGCAATCTCAGCGACAGCTTCAAGGCTCCGTCCGATCGGGACGAGCGACCGCCCCGCACCGATGAGCGGCCGGCTCGTGACGACCAGGACCGGGCACCCCACCATGAGGAGCGGCCCCGCCCGCCACGTCGCGACGACCGGCCGGCGCGTGACGACCGCCCGGCGCGTGACGACCGCCCGGCGCGTGACGACCGCCCGGCCCGTGACGACCGCCCGGCGCGGGACGACCGTCCGGCCCGTAACGATCGGCCCGACCGCGACCACCGCCCGGCGCGTGACGATCGGCCCGACCGTGACCGCTCGTCATACCGTGGCGACGACGACCGTCAGGACCGCGGCCCCCGCCGGGACGCACCGACGGGTTCCCGTATTCGTCCGGAGGACGCCACCGAGATCTGGCCGGAGGCCCCGGAGTGGGCGGAGCCGTCCGAGCTCGGCCCCGAGGTGCTGCGGGACCTTCGTGGAATCAGCAAGGAGAACAGCGACTTCGTCGCGCGCCACCTGGTGGCTGCGACCTCGCTCGCCGACGAGGAGCCCGAGCAGGCCTGGTTGCACGCCCGGGCCGCCCGCTCGAAGGGCGGTCGGATCGCGGTCGTTCGGGAGACCGTCGGTCTTGTCGCCTACCGCGCCCAGGAATGGGCCGAGGCGATCTCGGAGTTGCGAGCCGCCCGCCGGATGGGTGGTGGCCCCGGCCACGTGGCCATCCTGGCCGATTGTGAGCGGGCGCTCGGGAACCCGGAGCGGGCCCTGGACCTCGCACGTAGCCCGGAGGCTGCGCAGCTGGACGAGGACGGTGCCGCAGAACTGCGGATCGTCGCGTCGGGTGCACGGGCTGACATGGGCCAGCTGGATGCGGCGCTGGCCGTTTTGCAGGACGGTCCGGGTTTCGATCTCGAGAACCCCACCAGCTACTCCGGCCGCCTTTTCTACGCCTACGCCGATCTGCTGCTGACCACCGGCAAGGCCGACGAGGCCCTGCAATGGTTCGTCCGTGCCGATGACGCCGACGACGACGGTGACACCGACGCCGCCGATCGGATCGCGGATCTCATCGCGATCCGCGAAGGGCGCGATCCGGCCGCCGCCGGTGACGCGGGCGTTGCTGACGACGCTTCCGAGGAACCGGCTGAGGCCGCCGGTGATGACGTCACCGACGGCTCTGACGCCGAGTCGGACCATCAGGCCGAGGCCGCCGACACCAGCGGGGGCTCCGTCGCGGCCGCCACCGACGACGTCGATGGCGCTGACTCCACCGCCACCGACGACACGGCCGACAACGACACGTCGACCGACGACACCGCAGCCGACGACAGCTCAGCCGACAACGACACCGCAGCCGACGACAGCTCAGCCGACGACAGCTCAGCCGACTCCACCAGTGACGACGCGCCGGTCTCCGACGCCACCCCTGATCAGGATGCCGACACCGTCCCCTCCGATGACGATGCCGGCAATGAGACCAAGGCGTCGTCCGAGGAGGAGTCGATCGGTCGTGGTTCGGTGCTGTTCAGCTCGGGCAACGACGCGTGACCGCGCTCGCGGATCGGTTCGACGCCCTGCTGCTGGACCTCGACGGGACCGTGTACCTGGGCCACCAGCCGATCGAACACGTCGGCCCGGCACTGCAGGACGCAGCTCGTCGTGGGGCCCGCTCGGTGTACATCACCAACAACGCGTCCCGGCCACCGGTCGAGGTGGCCGCGCAGCTGGCGGGCATGGGTCTGGACGCCTCGCCGGACGACGTCCTGACCTCACCGCAGGCGGCTGCGACGATGCTTCTCGACCGGCACCCGGCCGGTTCTCGGGTGCTCGTGGTCGGAGCGCCCTACCTCGCCGAGGAGATCCAGCGCCGCGGGCTCACTCCCGTCCGCACGTTCGCCGACAATCCGGTGGCGGTCGTCCAGGGCCACTCGCCGGAGACTGGCTGGCCGATCCTCGCCGAGGCGTGCCTGGCGCTGCGCAGCGGCGCCGACTGGGTGGCCGCGAACGTGGATGCGACGCTGCCGACCGACCGTGGGCTGCTCCCCGGCAACGGGGCGATGGTCTCGGTGCTGATCACTGCGACCGGGCGGCGTCCGCGGGTGGCCGGCAAGCCTGCCCGGCCGATGATCGACACGGCGATCGCCCGGTACGCATCGACCGCACCCCTGGTGGTGGGTGACCGGCTCGACACCGACATCGAGGCCGCCGTCACCGCGGGGGTGCCGTCGCTACTCGTCTTCACCGGGGTGTCCACACCTGCTGAGATGCTCACCGCCCCCGAGTCCCAGCGGCCGGACCACCTCGGGTTCGACATGCGAGCGGTCGTCGACGCCGGCCGCAGCGTCGAGATCGCCACCGGCGGTGCCGGGTGGACTGCGACCACCTCCGACGGGGGGCTCACACTGGCCCGCGATGGCGCCTCGCTACGGAACGACCGCCACCCCGACGGTGACGTACTGCACGCGCTCGCTGCGTTGGCCCAGGTCAGCTGGGCTGCCACCGACGCGCCGAGCGGTCGCGTCACCGCGGCCGACCCGGCGGCGGGGGCCGCGCTGGCACGCCTGGGACTCGGCACGTCCTGACGGTCGGTTACCGTGACACCGCGCGGGTCGTCCGACCCGCGCGGTGTCATCGGCCCCTACCGGCGGCCACGACCGAGGGGGCATCGATGAGCACTCCAGTCCCACCGGCACCCCGCGCCCCGGTGGATCCGCTCGATTCGGTCGACGTGGACCTGGCGCTGTTGTCGCAGCTGCCACCCGCGGAGCAGGTGCCGGTCTTCGGCCGGGTGCACGCCGCCCTGACCTCCGCGCTGGCCGCGACCGCCGGGACGACGGCCGAGCCGGCCCGTCCGCACGGGGCCGGCCGCTGAGATGCGCCGTGCCCGGCTCGACGCCGAACTGGTCCGCCGCGGCCTGGCCCGGTCCCGCGAGCACGCCGCCGAGCTGGTACAGGCCGGTCGCGTGACCATCGGCGGGCAGCAGGCGTCCAAACCGGCGACCGCCGTCTCGGCCGCCGATCCCGTCGTGGTCCGGGCTGACGCGGTCGACGAGAACTGGGCGTCGCGCGGTGCCCACAAGCTCGTCGGCGCGCTGGACGCGTTCACCGACATCTCAGTGCCAGGCGCCCGGTGCCTGGACGCGGGCGCGTCCACCGGCGGCTTCACCGATGTGCTGCTGCGGCGCGGTGCCGACCGGGTGATCTGCGTCGATGTCGGCTACGGGCAACTGATCTGGCGTCTGCAGAACGACCCCCGGGTCGAGATCCACGACCGCACCAACGTGCGCACGCTCACCCCGGACGACATCGGCGGCCCGGTCGATCTCGTGGTGGCCGACCTGTCGTTCATCTCGCTGACGCTGGTGCTGCCGGCGCTCATCGGGTGCTGCCGTCCGGACGGCCACCTGGTGCTGATGACCAAACCGCAGTTCGAGGTGGGAAAGGACCGGCTCGGCAGTGGCGGCGTGGTCCGCGATCCGGCGCTGCGCGCCGAGGTGGTCGCCGATGTCGTCGCGGCTGCTCGCTCACTCGGTTGGGGGCTGGCCGGCGTGGTCGCCTCCCCGCTACCCGGCCCCAGCGGCAACGTCGAGTACTTCGTGCACCTGACCAGCCGTGCGGCGACCGACCCCGAGGAGGCCGCCCGGATGGTACGAACCGCGGTCGAGGAGGGACCCCGATGACCCGGCGCGTCCTGCTCGTCGCGCACACCGGACGCGACGACATCAACCTGCTCTGCCGCCGGATCGCGGATCCGCTGGCCCGCGCCGGCGTCGAGCTCGTGGCCCTGCCCGGAGAGAACGAGATGCTCGGGCTGCCGTGCGTGGACCCCCGTCCGGACACGTCGATCGAGATGGTGCTCAGCCTCGGGGGCGACGGCACCCTGCTGCGGGCCGCGGACAAGGCGCGGCCGATCAACGCGCCCGTGCTCGGGATCAACCTCGGGCGGGTCGGATTCCTGGCCGAGGCCGACCCGGAACAGATGGACGGCGTCATCCAGGCCGTCATCGACCGCAACTACACGGTGCGCGAGCGGATGACCGTCGACGTCCTGGTCGAGCAGGACGGCGTCGAGATCACCCGCGGCTGGGCGCTCAACGAGGTCAGCGTCGAGAAGGCGACCCGGGAACGCATCCTCGACGTCGTGGTCGAGGTCGACGGGCACGGCATCTCGGCCTTCGGCTGCGACGGCGTGCTGATCGCCACCCCCACCGGCTCCACCGCCTACGCCTTCTCCGCGGGCGGCCCGATCATCTGGCCGCAGGTCGAGGCGCTGCTGGTGGTGCCGTCCAACGCGCACGCGCTGTTCGCCCGGCCGCTGGTGGTCGCGCCCAGCGTCGAGGTCACGGTGCACATCGACCCGTCCGGACACGAGGCCGCGATGGCCTGCGACGGCCGCCGGATCGACCGAGTTGCCCGCCGGATCCCGGATCCGGGTCCGCCGCGGCGCGCAACCGGTGAAGATGGTCCGGCTGGGTGACCTGCCGTTCTCCACCCGGCTGGTCCGCAAGTTCGCGCTGCCGATCCAGGGCTGGCGCGAGAAGCGGCACTGACCGATCCGACAACGACCCGGTACCCGGTCGCCGCGAGCCTCACTCGAACAGGCGTCTGAATCCGCTACCGTGACGATGTGCTCAGCGAACTGCGTATCACCGGGCTCGGGGTGATCGACGACGCCGTCCTCGAGCTCCATCCAGGACTGACCGTCGTCACCGGGGAGACCGGCGCCGGCAAGACGATGGTCGTCACTGCGCTCGGCCTGGCGACCGGTGGCCGCGCCGACGCCCACCGGGTCCGCACCGGGGCGTCCCGGGCGACCGTCGAAGCCCGGTTCTGCCCGCCCGCGCAGTCGGCCGCGGTCACCGTGGCGCAGGCCGCCGGCGGCGAACTCGACGACGACGGCAGCCTGATCGCGATCCGCACGGTCGCCGCCGACGGCCGGTCCCGGGCCCACGTCGGGGGCCGTTCGGTTCCGTTGGCCACCCTGTCCGAAGTCACCGAGCCGCTGGTCGCGATCCACGGCCAGTCCGAGGCCATCTCGCTGCTGCGCCCGGCGCAGCAACGGGCCGTGCTGGACCGGTTCGCCGGGCTGGTCGGCGAGATCGCCACGTACCGCCGCGTGCGCAGTGAGTGGCAGGCGGCCCGGCGCGAACTGGCCGACCGTCTCGCCTCCGGTCAGCAGCGGGCCCAGCGTGAGCAGCTGTTGCAGATCGGTCTGGCCGAGATCGCAGCGGTCGCACCGCTGCCGGGCGAGGACGTCGAGCTGATCGCCGAGGCCCGGCGGCTGGAGAATGCCGACGCGCTCCGATCGGCCGCTGTCGAGGCTCAGCTCGCGTTGGACGGATCCGACATCGACCTGGGGTGCCGTCGGCGGTCGGGCAGCTGACCGCCGCTCGGCGAGTGCTGGAATCAGCCGGCGACGAGAAGCTGCAAGCGCTGTCCGGGGCGCTGCGCGAGGCCGGCGTGCTGTTGACGGATGTGGGCATGGAGCTGTCCGGCTTCCTCGACGCGCTCGACGCCGACCCGGAGCGGCTGCAGACGATCATGGAGCGGCAGTCCGTGCTGCGAGCCCTGACCCGCCGGTACGGCGCCGACGTCGACGCGGTGCTGGACTGGGCCGCCGCGGCGTCGGTGGAGCTCGCCTCGCTGGACGTCTCGGACGAGGCGATCACCGCGCTGCGCGAGCAGCACAAGCAACTGGCCGCCGATGTCGTGAGGGCCGGCAGTCGATCGACCAAGGCCCGGACGGCCCAGGCCGCAGAGCTGGGCACCGCAGCCACCGCGGAGCTCGCGAACCTGGCGATGGGCCGGGCGACGCTGCGGGTCGCGGTCGCGCCAGACCGAGGTCGCCGCCGACCACGCCGATGCGATCACAGTCGACGGGCGGCGCGTCCTCGCCGGGGCGGACGGTTTCGACTCCGTCGAGTTGCTGCTGAACGCACACCGGGGGGCGCCGGAACTGCCGATCCAGAAGGGCGCCTCGGGGGGCGAGCTGTCCCGGGTCATGCTTGCCCTGGAGGTCGTGCTGGCCGGCGCGGACCCGGTGGCGACCCTGGTCTTCGACGAGGTGGACGCAGGCGTGGGCGGCAGCGCCGCGACCGAGATCGGCGCGCTGCTGGCTCGGCTGGCCCGACCCATCAGGTCATCGTGGTCACCCACCTCGCCCAAGTGGCGGCGTACGCCGACCGCCAGCTGGTGGTCGACGCCACCGAGGACGGCGCCGTCCGTTCGTCATCGGTGCGCGCGGTGGAGGGCGACGCCCGCGAGGCCGAACTGGCGAGGATGCTCGGTGGCACGGTCGGCGCGTCGGCCCGGCGCCACGCGGGCGAACTTCTGACGGCGGCGCGACGACGCAGGGTCGAGTCCGCGGTCGTAGGCTGATCGTGTGGGGGTGCTGTTCGGGGCGGTTGTACCTGCAGAGGGACGCAGCTGCCCCGGTGACCCCCCTCCTGGCTGCCAGTGCTGCTGCGTCGCCCCGTCGTGCCGGGTCAGCAAGCTGGCCCAGAGTAGGCCATACCCGAAAATGCGGACAGATACTGGCTGTCAGACGTTTCATCCATTAGTGAAACTGCCTTGCCGCGAACGGGTGGCGGGTGTATCAGACCGCCGCGACGAGGCTCTGGTCAGTAGCGTGACCCCGACATCGGTTCACGAGCTGACCGAGGGTGCACCATCGCGAGAATGAGGAAGGTCATGCCGACCGAGCACACCGTCCGGACCCCTGACGAGCTGTCCCCTGTAGCGGCCGAGGTCGACCTTCGCGGCCTGCTCGACCGCGCCCGTGCCGGCGACCAGGCTGCCTGGAACACCCTGGTCGATCGATACAACCGCCTCGTCTGGTCGATCGCGCGCAGTTTTCGGCTGCCGACCCCCGACGCTGCGGACGCGGTGCAGATGACATGGATGCGGTTGGTGGAGAATCTCGACCGGATCGCCGAGCCGGAACGGTTGGCCTCGTGGCTGGGGACGACGGTCCGCCGCGAATGCCTGCAGCACCTGCGCCGATCCGGCCGGATCCGCACCGATGGTGGCGGCACCGATCTGCTCGACTACCTGCCCGATCCGGCCCCGCCGATCGAGACGTCACTGTTGGACAGCGAGCGTGACCGTGAGTTGTGGAGGGCCATGGGGATGCTGGGGGACAAGTGCCAGCAACTGCTCCGAGTGCTGATGGCGTCGCCGCCACCGGCATACAGCGCAGTCGCGGCCGCTCTGGAGATGCCCATCGGCAGCATCGGGCCGGCCCGGCAACGGTGCCTGGCCCAGTTGAGGAAGATCATCACCACCGATCCCGGTAGCGCCGGTAGCGGCGTCCCGGCGCCGAGGGGAGCACGATGACACACGACACCACACCGTCGCCGGACGCAGTGGGACCGCAGGACGGGGACGATGCCGAGCTCGACGGCTTGATGCTGCGCCTGCGCGACATCGCCGACCGGTTCGACGCCCCGCCCCCGATCGTCACCGACCTCGCCCGTGCCGCCCTCGAGACCCGCGACCTCGACGCCGAACTCGCGGTGCTGACCGCCGACTCCGCCGTCGACACGCTTGCGCTGGTCCGCAGTGCCGTGATCGCGCCACGCATGGTGTCGTTCGAGACGGCGTCGGTAGGCGTGGAACTGGAGATCTCGGATGCGGACGGCCACGTCGAGGTCCGGGGCCTCATCACCGGGCCGGACAGCAGCGAGACGGCGAGGGTCGAAATCCATGTCGGTGCAGTCCGGCGGCCGGTACCGGTCGATGCCGCCGGGTGGTTCCAGGTTCGCGACCTGCCCGTCGGCGCGCTGCGGGTGCGGATCGCCGGCCTGACCGGCGGTGCCGTGACCACCCCGTGGATCGCCACCTGAGTCCATGATCCGTCGGCCCGTTGACCACTCCGCGCCGGTGCCGCGGCCGCCTGCCCGGACGCCGGCTGCGAAGTGGGAATGACCACCCGCAGCCCGACGGGGGACCGGGCCGCAGACGTGGCCGCGGCCGCGTTGACCGAGGTGGGCCGAGACCCCCGAGGTGCACTGCAGGCCGCCGACCGAGCGGTGTCGCTGGCCAGGGCCGCGGCCGACCCGGCCGCGGCCGCCACCGCGCACCGCGCCGCTGCGCTGGCCTGGCGTGAGCTGGGGGACCTCGATCAGGCCCGCCGGCGCGGAGCAGCCGGGGTACGCGTCGCGGTCCGCGGCAGTCTCGCGACCGAGGAGGCCGAAGCTCGGATGACATTGGCCTTCATCCAGCTCGAGCAGGGCAGCGTGCGCGCCGCGATGCATCAGGCCGACCTCGCCACCGCTGCCGCCGCGGGCCTGGCGGCGGCCCGGGTCGCCACCCAACGGGCGCTGATCCTGCAGCGGACCGGGAGGCTGGACGAGGCACTCGCCCGCTACGCGGAGGCGCTGCCGCTGCTGCGTCGGCACCGTGACCGGGTCTGGGAGGCCCGGCTGCTCAACAACCGCGGGATGGCGTTCGTCGACCAGGGACAGTTGAGCCAGGCGACCGCGGACTTCACCGCCTCCCGCAACCTGCTGCTGGGGGAGGGTCTGACCGCGCTGGCCGCCGGCGCCGAGTGGAATCTCGCGCTGGTGGCCGCCCGCCGTGGCGACGTGCCGCTTGCCCTGGCCCGGTTCGATGCCGCCCAGGCCGACCACCTCAGCCGCGGCACCCCGCTCCCGCAGCTGCTGATCGACCGCGCCGAGGTCCTGCTGTCGGTCGGGCTGGCGACCGAGGCTGCGACGTTCGCCGCCCAGGCTGCGCACCAGCTGTCCGGAACCGGGCAGCACGCCGACCGGGCGCAGGCCACGCTGGTGCTCGCCCAGGCGCTGGCGAGCGCCGGTGACCCGGCTGCCGCCCGCGCGCGCGCGGACGAGGCCCGGCGGATGTTCGTGCGGCAGGGCCGCGGGAGCTGGGCGGTGCTGGCCCGGCTGACGGCACTGCGCGCCGCCGAACTGGCCGGCGACCAGACGCCGCTGACCCTGCAGAACGCGGCGATCCGTTGTGCGGATGCGGTCCGCGCGGCCGGCTGGCCGATCGCCGAGATGGAGGCCCGCTCGATCGCCGCCCGGGCCGCCCGGCTTCGCGGCGACACCAGCACTGAGATCGATCAGCTCCGACGGGCCGTCGCTCATCGCCGCGTCGGCACCCTGGACGCCCGACTCCGCGGCTTCTACGCGCAGGCCCTCCTCCGGGACGCGCACGGTGATCGCCGCGGAGCCGAGGCTGCGCTGCTGGCGGGGGTGAAGGTGCTCGACGAGTACCACGCACTGCTCGGAGCCACCGAGCTGCGCGTCCACGCCAGCGGTGTCAGCGTGGAGTTGACCGCGACCGGGCTGGGCTGGGCGGTCGAGCGCGGCGATCCCCGGCGGACGCTGGGCTGGGCGGATCGCGGGCGGTCCCGGGCGACCCGACCCCGCCCGGTGCGGCCGCCACGCGACGCGGCCGTGACTGCGGCGCTGGCCCAGGTCCGGCGACTCCAGGCCCAGACCGCCCAGGCGCAACTGGACGGCGGCCCACGGCCCGGTGCCGCCCAGCGGCGGGCCGCCGAGCACCTCGTGGTGGTTGCCAGCCGCAAGGCCGGCGGCATGGGCGCCGTCGACCTCGATCCGGATCCCGCACATCTCGCCGTGACCCTGGGGCGCAGCGTGCTGCTCGAGTTCGTCGAACACGCCGGGGCGTTGCTGGTGGTGGTGGTTCGCGACGGGCGGTTCCGGATGTGTTCCCTGGGCGCCCAGGACCATCGTGAGGGCATCGACCGGCTGCACTTCCTGCTGCGCCGGATGACCAGCGGCATCGGTTCCGACAACGCCCGGAAGGCCCTGCTGGGCGCCGCCCGGACCAGCGCCGCCGCGCTGGGTGAAGCGCTGCTGGGCCCGGTGCGCGCCGACCTCGCCGACCGGGAGGTCGTGGTGGTGCCCAGCGCCGGGTTGCATGCGGTTCCGTGGTCGCTGCTGCCCGCCCTCGCCGACCGGGCGGTGCATGTCACGCCGTCCGCGGCCGCCTGGTGTGCGGCCACCAAGGCGGACCGCGAAATTCCCGCCGGTGGTCGACGCGAACTCTTCGTGGCCGGCCCGGGTCTCCCGGGTGCCGCCACCGAGGTGGCGGTCCTGGCAGCGGCGGCGCCCTCGGCGATGCTGTTCGGTCCTTCCTCGAGCGGCACCGTCGACGCCCGGCCGGCGCTCACCGAGGACGTGCTGCACGCGCTGGACGGCACCGACCTCGCCCACATCGCCGCGCACGGCGAGCGGCGATCGGACAACCCGCTGTTCTCCGCGCTGATGCTCGACGACGGACCGCTGACCATCTACGACCTGGAAGGGCTCCGGGTGGCGCCCGGGGTCGTGGTGCTCTCGTCGTGCGAGTCCGGGGTGTCCGCATCGCGGGCCGGGGACGAGCTCGTCGGCCTGGTGTCCGCACTGCTGTCGATCGGGACCCGGACCGTGATCGCCACCGGGATCGACACCCCCGACGCGCCCACGGCAGAGCTGATGCAGCGTCTGCACGTCGGGCTCCGGGCGGGCGAGCGGCCGGCCGTCGCGCTGGCCGGCGCGCGGCGGGCGTTGGATCAGTCCGACCCGGCCACGTACGCCACGGCCGGCGGGTTCCTCTGCTTCGGGGCCTGACCGTTCAACCGCAGCGGTGCGGACGTCTCAGCGGGTGTAGTCGTCGGTGATCAACAGGGCGCCGGCCACGCCAGGCCAACGGACCGCGGGCAGGGATGCGAGGAACGCGTCCGCCGATACCTGGGGTGGGTTGGTCGGGTCCGCCATCACGGCACGGGCGATCGCGGCCGCGACCAGGGGAGCCGCGAACGACGTGCCCGACCAGCGTGCCCACCCGCGGTAGGACCGACGGACCCGCCACCGCAGGATGTCGATCCACCAGTCACGGGCCACCCCGATCCCGCCGCGACCGGACAGCACGGTCACGGTGGAGCCGGCCGCCGGTTCCACCGGCCAGGCCGAGACGAAGTCGCTGACCAGGTCCACCCCCGGCGCCCAGACGTCGACCCAGTCGCCGCGATTGCTGAAGTCGGCCGGCTCGTCGGTCCGCGAATCGTAGGCGCCGACTGCGATGACCCCGGGGAGCGCGGCCGGGTAGAACGGCAGCAACCGCTTGGTCTTGTCGGCGTAGTCGTTCCCGGCGGCGGCCACCACCACCCGCTGCTGCCCGATGATCCGGGCCACGGCGGTAGCGAGAGCCGGCGGCGGCTCGTTGTCCATCGCGTAGCCACCCAGGGAGAGGTTGATGACCGCACCGGTGGCCTTGCTCAACCCGTCGATGATCTGCGCCTCATCACCCAGCCCGAACGGGTCCAGCACCCGATCCGGGTCGATCCGGAGCTCGGCGGCCGCCCGGTTCACCAGGCCGCAGATGAACAGCCCATGAGCCGCCTGCCGGTCCAGGTAGGAGTTGCCGTCGGAATCCAGTAGGTCCATGTCCGTCGGCGCGGTCACGTCGCTGTTGTCGATGAACCCCTGCAGCCGGTAGTGCTGGTTGGGCCAGTCGACGGGCACCCCGGTGTCCAGGACGCTCAGAATCACGGGGGTGTCGCCCCGCGCCTTGTTCGCGGACGGCAGCACGGTCGGCTCGTCGGCAGGCGTGACGGTGCTGCCGGGACCACCCATGTAGTAGCCCTCACCGGCGAAGACGGTGTTCAGGGCGAGGCTCCGGTCCCGCCGGCCGAGGGTCTGCCTGCCTTTCTCCACCACCGATCGGACGTCGATGTCGGAGTCGGAGTCTGCCGGGATCACCCACAGCTCATGGCCGCTCGCCTCCCTGACCCGGGCGGTGAATTCCGGGTCGGTGCGACGCTCGCGGTCGTTGCGCCAGTTCCGGACCTGGGAGTCGAACCGGACCGCGCCGATGTCGGCGAGCAACTCGGACAGCTCGTCGACGGCCTCGACGTGCACCAGCAGCTCTCGTGGTCGCCACCAGGATTCGTCGTCGCCCACCACCGGCGGCAGCGTCTTGTCGTATCGGGCCCGCGCGGAGACCGCCGTGTCTCCGACCAGGAGTTGCCGGTAGTAGTCGTAGGTCATGCGTTCCGCCTTCGCTCGAAGTGACGTTCACGCGATGCACCCACCCTGCACCTGATTCAGATCCCAACCGTCCGAGTATCGCCAAAGTGGCGGACTTCCGCGCGCCCTGCGCCCAGGTGCACGGGCCGGGTGTCACCCTGGGGTCATGAAACTTCTGTCTCGTGGGTCCCGGCAGTTACCAGGAATCACAGGGTCGGCGCGGGTCTCCCGGCAGACCTCGGATGCCCTGAGCCGGGTCGGCAACGGCGACATCGTGGTGGTGGACCACCCCGACCTCGATCGCAAGACCGCCGATCTGCTGGTGCAGGCCGGTGTCGTGGCAGTGGTCAACGCCTCGACGTCGATCTCCGGCCGGTACCCCAACCTCGGCCCCGAGGTGCTGGTCAACTCCGGCGTGGTGCTGGTCGACAACATCGGGGACAAGGTCTTCAGCCGACTCAAGGACGGCGTCAAGGTCCGGCTCGACGAGGGCTCGCTGTTCGTGGGCGAGGAGCTCATCGGGACCGGCACCGTGCAGAGCCAGGAATCGGTGTCGGATCTGATGATCGACGCCAAGGCCGGCATGTCCGCCCAGCTGGAAGCGTTCGCCGCCAACGCGATCGAGTACATGAAGCGCGAACGCGGCCTGCTGCTGGACGGCGTCGGCATTCCCGAGATCAGCACCGACATGGAGAACCGGCAGGTCCTGCTGGTGGCGCCGTCGGCGGACACCGCGCGCGAGCTGAAGAAGCTCAAGCGCTACATCGCCGACTACCGGCCGGTGCTGGTGGGCGTGGACGCCGGCGCCGACGCGCTGCGCCTCGCCGGTTACAAGCCCGACCTCATCATCGGCAATCCCGATGCGATCAGCACCGAGTCGCTCACCTCCCGGGCCGAGGTCGTCGTTCCCGCGCACACCGACGGGCATGCCCCCGGCATCGAGCGCATCCAGGACCTCGGGCTCGGAGCGGTGACCTTCCCGGCCTCCGGCACCAGCGAGGACCTCGCGCTGCTGCTCGCCGATGCCCATGACGCCTCGCTGATCGTCACGGTCGGCATGCGTACCACGTTGACCGACCTGCTCGACCGGGGCCAGGGCAACACCGCGTCCAGCTTCCTGGTCCGCATGCGGGTGGCCAACAAGGTCGTCGAAGCCACCGCACTGTCCAAGCTCTACCGGGCCCGGGTCAGTTGGTGGGCCGTACTGATGCTCGTCGTCGCCGCGACGGTGGCGATCGTGGTGGCGCTGCTGGTGTCCGACGTCTCCGGTACCTACGCCGAGCTGATCCGAACCTGGTGGGACGACTTCACCAACTGGGTCCGCAACCTGTTCTGATCCGTCGCTCCGATCTGTACTGACTCACTCTCTGTAAAGGCTCTTGTCGATGATCTCCATGCGGTACCACATCATCTCGCTCGCGGCGGCGTTCCTCGCGCTCGCGCTGGGCATCGTGCTCGGGGCCACCAAGATCAGCTCGCCGCTGGTGGCCGGGCTGAAGGGTGACACCGAATCGCTCACCCAGCAGCGGGACCAGCTGCTGGCCGACAACGCCATGCTGTCCGCCGCCGGCACCGCCGCCGACAAGATGGCCGAGGCCCTCGGTGACATCGCCGTCCGCGGAGTTTTCCGCCCCAACCCGGCCGTCGTGCTGATCACCACTGCGGACGCCAACTCGGCCGACCGGGACGCCGTGCTGGCACTGCTGGACAAGGCCGGCGCGGTGGTCGCTAGCCAACTCCAGCTGACCACCGACTTCACCGACCCGGCCCGTTCGCAGGAGCTGCGCACGGTACTGACGTCGAACCTGCCCGCCGGTCAGGCGCTCCCCGAGGTGGACGACCCGGGAACGCTGGCCGGTGCATTCCTGAGCCTGCTGGTGGTCGCCGACGACACCGGGTCCAGCAAGGCCACCGCCGACCAGGCCGCCACCGCGTTCAGCGCGCTGGACACCGGCGGATTCGTCCGGGTCGTCGGAACTCCCGCAGCCGGCCGATTGGTGATCGTGCTCACCGGCGGCGAGATCACCGGTGGTTCGCAGGGGGACCGGGCCGGCGCTGTCGCGGCGATGGCCACCGAGCTCAAGTCCACCGCCGACGGCGTCGTGCTGGCCGGTCGTCGAGGCAGCGAGGCCCCGAGCACCGGGTCGATCGGGCTGGTCCGGGCATCCACCGCCGACAGTGCAGTGGTGACCACCGTCGACGACGTCGACTCGGCCTCCGGGCGGCTGGCCGCCGTCCTGGGCCTGGCCGAACAGGACGGAGGTGGCGTCGGGCGGTACGGCGTCGCCGACACCGCCGAGGCCCTGGTACCCACGCTGCACACCTGATCCCGGTCGCGGCGCCGCACGGTGCCGTGACCTCTGCTCCACCTGGCGCGGCCGGTGGCCCGGACCGTTCATGGGTCCGGGCCATCGGCATTTCCCGGCCGGCTGGTGGCTCGGTGGGTGTCCCGGTGGGTGGCCCGGCCGGTAGCTCGGCGGGCGCCGGACCGCGGCTCGCGGGAGGCTGATGCACACGCGGTGGGCGCCCGCACTGTTAGGGTGAAATCCCGTGAAGTGATTGTCTGTTCCACCGCGCTCAGCGGCCCGGAAAGAGAAGTTCGGACAGTCAACAATTGCGGAACGGGAGTCCCCTTGGCGCCATCAGCGCGGTCGACAAAGCACATCTTCGTGACCGGTGGGGTGGCTTCCTCGCTGGGGAAGGGCCTGACGGCATCGAGCCTCGGGCAGTTGCTCACCTCGCGCGGCCTCCGGGTCACGATGCAGAAGCTCGACCCCTACATCAACGTCGACCCCGGAACGATGAACCCGTTCCAGCACGGCGAGGTCTTCGTCACCGAGGACGGCGCCGAGTGCGACCTCGACATCGGGCACTACGAGCGGTTCCTGGACCGCGAGCTGTCCGCCGACGCCAACGTCACCACCGGCAAGGTCTACTCCCGGGTGATCGCCCGGGAGCGCCGCGGTGAGTACCTCGGCGACACCGTCCAGGTCATCCCGCACATCACGAACGAGATCAAGGAACAGATCCTCGCGATGTCGGCACCCGACCGTGACGGCAACCGCCCTGACATCGTGATCACCGAGATCGGTGGGACCGTCGGCGACATCGAGTCGTTGCCGTTTTTGGAGGCGGCCCGTCAGGTCCGTCACGAGCTCGGCCGGGAGAACGTCTTCTACCTGCACGTCTCCCTGATCCCGTACCTCGCGCCGTCCGGGGAACTCAAGACCAAGCCGACCCAGCACTCGGTCGCCGCGCTGCGCAACATCGGTATCCAGCCCGACGCGCTGGTCTGTCGGGCCGACCGGCCGATCCCGGACTCGATGAAACGCAAGATCTCGCTGATGTGCGACGTCGATGCCGAGGCCGTCATCGCCTGCCCGGACGCGCCGTCGATCTACGACATCCCGAAGGTGCTCTTCGACGAGGGGCTGGACGCCTACGTGGTCCGCCGGCTCAACACCTCCTTCCACGACGTCGACTGGAAGGTCTGGGGGGACCTGCTGGACCGGGTTCACGAGCCCACCGAGACGGTCCGGATCGCGCTGGTCGGCAAGTACATCGACCTGCCCGACGCGTACCTTTCGGTCACCGAGGCGCTGCGGGCCGGTGGCTTCGGCAACCGGGCCCGGGTCGAGATCAAGTGGGTTTCCGCGGACGAGGTCGAGACGGTGCACGGCGCCGAGAAGGTGCTCGCCGACGTCCAGGGCGTCCTGGTGCCGGGCGGGTTCGGCGTCCGTGGCCTCGACGGCAAGCTCGGTGCACTGACCTACGCCCGCACCCACGGCATCCCGACGCTGGGCATCTGCCTCGGCATGCAGTGCATGGTCATCGAGATCGCCCGCAGCGTGGGTGGTCTCGCGGATGCGAACTCCACCGAGTTCGATCCGCAGACTGCGCACCCGGTGATCGCGACGATGGCCGAGCAGGTCGACATCGTCGCCGGGGCCGGCGACATGGGCGGCACCATGCGGCTCGGGGCCTATCCCGCGCTGCTGGACAAGGGGTCGCTGATGGCCGAGATCTACGGCGGCACCGAGGTCTCCGAGCGGCATCGGCACCGCTACGAGGTCAACAACGCCTACCGCGAGATGCTCGAGAAGAGCGGCCTGCGGCTGTCCGGGATGTCGCCGGACCGCAACCTCGTCGAGTTCGTCGAGCTCGACCGCGAGCTGCACCCGTTCTTCGTCGCCACCCAGGCGCACCCGGAGTTCAAGTCGCGGCCGACCAAGCCGCACCCGCTCTTCCGCTCGTTCGTCAAGGCGTCCCTGCAGTACCTCAAGGACGAGCGGCTGCCGATGGACGCCGATGACGCCGAGGTCCCGCCGGTCCGCCCGGTCGCGGCCGTCCGTTGAGCGGGTCCGGACTGTTCGACGTCGTCTCCAGCGAGACGGTTTTCGACGGGAAGATCGTCGAGGTCCGGGTCGATCAGGTACGGATGCCGGGCGGTGGGGTCGCGGCCCGCGAGGTCGTGGCCCATCACCGTGCGGTTGCCGTGGTGGCCCTGGACGACCGGGACCGGGTCGTCCTGGTGGGCCAGTACCGGCACCCGGTGCGGCGGCGGTTGTGGGAGTTGCCCGCCGGGCTGCTGGACATCGAGGGCGAGCTGCCGCTCGCCGCGGCGGAGCGCGAACTCGCCGAGGAGACCGGCCTGCGGGCCGATGACTGGCAGGTGCTCGTGGACGTGCTGCCCTCACCGGGGATCATGGACGAAGGGGTCCGGATCTTCCTCGCCCGGGGGTTGACCGATGTCGGCAGGCAGGGCGAGATCGCCCACGAGGAAGCCGATCTCACCATCGAACGGGTGCCCCTGGCGGCGGCGGTCGACGCTGTCTTCAGCGGCGACATCGTGAACGGGATGGCCGTGGCGGGCCTGCTGGCGGCGCACTCGGCGCTGGCCTCCGGACGGTCGCTGCGTGACGGTGGCCGGTCGTGGCAGGGCAGCCAGGTGCTCGCGCGTGGCGCCGACGAGGAACTCGGTCGGCCGCCCACACTGTCGGTATGACGTCGTCTGTCGTGGCTTCCGTGGCAGTGGCCCCGGTAGTCGGGGCCCCGGTGGCAGAGGCCCCGGCAGTGGCCATGCCGGTCGCACCGGCGCTGGCCGAAGCGGTCGGCGGTTACCTCGACCACCTCACGGTCGAACGGGGGATGGCACACAACACGGTGCTGTCCTACCGGCGTGATCTGACCCGCTACATCGGTTACCTCACCTCGGTGGGGGTGGCGGCGCCCGGGGAGATCACCGCCGCGCAGGTCAGCGGCTTCCTGGCGGCACTGCGGTCGGGGGAGGGTGATCGTCAGCCGCTCGCGGCGTCGTCGGCGGCCCGGGCGGTGGTCGCGGCTCGTGGTTGGCACAAGTTCCTCGCTGCCGAGGGGGTGGTGGCCGACAACACCGCCCGTGACGTCCGACCCCCGGCACCGGCGAAGCGGCTGCCGAAGGCGATCCCGTTCGAATCGGTGCTGGCGCTGTTGGAAGCGGCCGGGGGAGACGAGCCACGTCCGCTGCGCGACCGGGCGATGCTGGAATTCCTCTACTCGACCGGTGCCCGGATCTCCGAGGTGGTGGGGCTCGACGTCGACGACGTCGATCTCGTCGCCGGGGTCGTCCGGCTGCGCGGCAAGGGCTCCAAGGAACGGCAGGTCCCGGTCGGCTCCTACGCGATCGCCGCGCTGGAGGCGTTCCTGGTTCGCGGCCGACCGGCGCTGGTCAGCGGTCGGACGGCCCGGTTCAGTCCGGCGGTGTTCGTCAACGCCCGCGGTGGCCGGCTGACCAGGCAGGCGGCGTGGCAGATCCTGCGCACGGCCGCGGAACGCAGCGGTGTCGCGGGCCTGGCGGAACGGGTCTCCCCGCACACCCTGCGGCACTCCTACGCCACCCACCTGCTGGAGGGCGGTGCGGACATCCGCTCGGTGCAGGAACTGCTCGGTCATGCCTCGGTGACCACTACCCAGGTCTACACACTGGTCACCGTCGACTCGCTGCGCGAGGTCTACGCGACCGCGCACCCGCGGGCCCGCTGACGCCGTCATCCTCGAAACCTTGGGCGGATAACTCTCGCCGGTGAGAGTTATCCGCCCAAGGTTGCGGGAGCGGGGGGCCTGGGCGGCCCGGCGCGTTGGATCCGGCACGCCCGGCACCATAGTCTGGGTCGGGGCCCGCGCGGCGGGGCGGCACTGACCCTCTCGGTGACGTGACCTGCACGATTGCCAGCGACAGGAGTGACGCGGATGAGCCAGCCGGACCACGGGCAATGGTTCGCGGGCGAGAGCGACGACCGCGCCGGCGAGCACCACGACCATCAGCCACACGGTGATCAGCAGCACCACGAGTCGCAGCGATCGAGCAGCACCACGAGTCACACGATCACCAGCCCCACGATCAGCACCAGCACGACGACGGGGGCCAGCAGCACCACGGCGATCAGCACCACGGCGATGAGCACGAGCAGCACGAGAGCGACGATCAGCAGGACTCTGCTGATCAGGCGCCCACCCTTGCACCCAAACCCACCGACGAGGGTCTGTTCGCCGCGCAGTCCAGGCCCGGCCCGACGGGCCGCATCGGTGCCATCTCCGCCCGGGCCGCCGCCCGCGCCGCGGCCCGCGCCGCCGCCCCGGTCGAGGTGCAGCCCGGCCCCACCGGCCGGATGCCCCGGGAATTCCCGCTGCCGGAGCCGCTGGAGTCGCACGGCCCCGCCCGGGTCATCGCTGTCTGCAACCAGAAGGGCGGCGTCGGCAAGACCACCTCGACGATCAACATGGGCGCGGCGCTGGCCCAGTACGGCCGCCGCGTTCTGGTCGTGGACCTCGACCCGCAAGGTGCGCTGTCCGCCGGCCTCGGGGTGGCCTCCCACCAGCTCGACCGCACGATCTACAACCTGATGCTGGAACGCTCCACCCAGATCGGCGACATCCTGGTTCCGACGAAGGTCCCGGGGATGGACCTGCTGCCGGCCAACATCGACCTGTCCGCCGCCGAGGTCCAGCTGATCAACGAGGTCGGCCGGGAGCAGACGCTGGGCCGCGCGCTGCGCCCGGTGCTGCACGCCTACGACTACATCCTCATCGACTGCCAGCCGTCGCTGGGACTGCTGACGGTCAACGCGTTGGCCTGCTCGACCGCGGTGGTGATGCCGGTGGCCGCCGAGTACTTCGCGCTGCGCGGCGTGGCGCTGCTGATCGACACCATCTCCAAGGTGCAGGAACGCATCAACCCGGACCTGAGCATCGACGGCATTCTGGTCACCCTCTACGACGGCCGGACCGTGCACTCCCGCGACGTCGTGGCGACCCTGGTCGACCAGTTCGGCGAGACCGTCTACGACACGGTGATCTCCCGGACGGTGAAGTTCCCGGAGACCTCGGTCGCCGGCGAGCCGATCCTGAGCTACGCGCCCGACTCGCCCGCCTCCGAGGCCTACCTGCAGCTGGCCCGCGAGATGATCAGCAGGAAGCCGGTCTGATGGCCGGCCTGTCGACGGCGCCCGCGGAGCCGTCGGCAGTGGACCCCGGTGCACCGGACAAGCGGGGTCGGGCGTCGTTCCGGATCCAGCTGCACAATTTCGACGGGCCCTTCGACCTGCTGTTGCAGCTGATCTCGCAGCACCGGATGGACGTCACCGAGGTGGCGCTGCACACCGTCACCGACGACTTCATCGCCCACCTGCGCTCCCTCGGCGAGGATTGGGACCTGGGTCAGGCCACCGAGTTCCTGGTGGTCGCGGCCACCCTGCTCGACCTGAAGGCAGCCCGGCTGCTGCCCGACGCCGACGTCGACGACGTGGCGGACCTCGCGGTCCTGGAGGCACGCGACCTGTTGTTCGCCCGGTTGATGGCCTATCAGGCCTACCGCCGGGTCGCCGTCCTGCTCAAGGAGCTGGAAGCGACCGCGCTGCGCCGCTACCCGCGGGCGGTGACCCTGGAAGCCCGCTACCTGGGTCTGCTGCCCGAGGTCCAGGTCGGCCTCAGCCCGGCGGGGTTCGCCGATTACGCCGCCCGGATCTTCCGACCCAAGCCGGCGCCCCCGACGGTGTCGTTGGCGCACATCCACGCCTCCCGGGTGTCGGTGGCCGAGCACACCGCGGTGATCCGGCAGATGCTGCTGGATCGCGGCAGCGCCACCTTCGCCGAACTGGTGGCCGATTGCAGCGAGACGTTGGAGGTGGTCGCCCGGTTCCTGGGGCTGCTCAACCTCTACCGGGAAGCCGCGGTGCTGTTCGACCAGCCGGTGCCGCTGGGTGAGCTGACCGTGCGCTGGTCCGACGACACCGGCCACGGCGTCACCACCGACGAGGAGTACGAGTGACCCAGCCTCACTTCGGGATCGCAGCCGACCTGGCACCACCCGACGCTGCTGTCGACTCGCCCGCGGATCTGGCCGAGGACGCCCCGCCGGCAGCGGACCTGTCGTTCGTGGACGAGTCCGAGCTGACCGGCGCGCTGGAGGCCGTACTGCTCATCGTGGACACCCCGGTGACCGAGGAGGCGCTGGCCGCCGCCGTCGGCTTCTCCGCGGAGCGGGTCCGTGACGAACTGCACAGCATCGCCAACCGGCTGGCCGAGACCAGGTCCGGCATCCACTTGCGGCAGGTGGGCGGTGGCTGGCGGTTCTACACCCGGGACCGATTCGCGCCGGTGGTGGAGAGATTCGTGCTCGATGGTCAACAGGCCAAGCTGTCCCGTGCTGCACTTGAGACACTGGCCGTGATCGCCTACCGCCAGCCGGTCACCCGTGCGCGGGTGTCGGCTGTCCGGGGGGTGAACGTCGACGGCGTCATCCGCACGCTCGTCGCCCGTGGGCTCATCGAGGAGGACGGGACCGACGCCGACACCAGCGGCCTGCTGTACCGCACCACGGAGCAGTTCCTGGAGCGGATGGGGCTCGGTGCACTGGACGAGCTGCCACCGCTCGGGCCGCTGCTCCCCGACATCGACAGCCTCGACCTGTTCGAGGACTGACGCGCACCGACGCGCGAGACGGATACGAAGAACGACCGGGACCGGGATGGACAGCAACGACGATGGATAGCAACGACGCGAACACCGAGGGTGTGCGCCTGCAGAAGGTACTGGCGGCCGCCGGGATCGCCTCTCGCCGCAAGGCGGAGGAGCTGATCACCCAGGGCCGGGTCAAGGTCGACGGCCTGCTGGTCAAGGAGCTCGGCCGCCGGGTCGACCCGGAGAACGCGGTGATCCACGTCGACGGCAACCGCATCGTGCTCGGCGAGCACCAGATCTACCTCGCCGTGAACAAGATGCCCGGCGTGCTGTCCACCATGTCCGACGAGCTCGGCCGTCCGAGCATCGGGGACATGGTCGCCGACCGCACCGAGCGGTTGTTCCACGTCGGCCGGCTCGACCAGGACTCCGAGGGCCTGATCCTGCTGACCAACGACGGTGACCTCGCGCACCGGCTGACCCACCCGTCCTACGGCGTCTCCAAGACCTACATGGCCGAGGTCCCGGGGCCGATCCCGCGCGAGCTCGGGCGCACGTTGCGCAAGGGCGTCGAGCTCGACGACGGCCCGGCCAAGGTCGACGACTTCGAGATCGTCGATCAGCACAACGGCCGCGCGGTGCTCCGGCTGGTATTGCACGAAGGACGCAAGCACATCGTGCGCCGGATGCTGGATTCCCTCGGACACCCGGTCTCGCGGCTGGTCCGGACCCAGATCGGTGACGTGCAGCTCGGGCATCAGCGGCCCGGCACCGTGCGCAAGCTGGGTCCGGCTGAGGTCGCCCAGCTGTACAAGGCCGTCGATCTGTGACCGACTTCGTCATCGCCATCGACGGACCCAGCGGTACCGGTAAGTCCACCGTCGCCCGCCGGGTCGCGGCGTCCCTGAACGCGGGCTACCTCGACACCGGGGCGATGTACCGGATCGTCACGCTGGCGGTCCTGGAGGCCGGCCTCGACCCGCGCGACGATGCCGCGGTCGCCCGGTTGCTGGACTCCTTGACGTTCGACTCGCCGACCGATCCGGACGGGCAGCTGCACGTGCTCGGAGGCGCCGACGTGGGCGCCGCGATCCGCACCGCAGCAGTCACGTCCGCGGTCTCGCCGGTATCGGCCAACCCGGCGGTCCGGGCCTGGTTGATGGGGCGCCAGCAGCTGCTGGCCCACGCGGGGCGGATGGTGGTCGAGGGCCGCGACATCGGCACCGTGATCGTCCCGGACGCGACGCTGAAGATCTATCTGACCGCGGACGAGCGGATCCGGGCGACCCGTCGGCACACCGATTCCGCCGCCCGGCACGACGCGGATCTGGAGACCGTTCGTGCGTCACTCGCCGTGCGGGACGCCTACGACTCCAACCGCGCGCACGCGCCGTTGACCGCCGCAGCGGACGCCGTGGTGCTGGACTCCAGCGATCTGGAGATCAGCCAGACGGTGGCGGCAGTGCTCTCGCTCGCCGCGGCGCGGGGTATCAGCTGACCTCCCGGGACGCCTGACCGGGCGCCCGGGCTGCGGTGGCGGCGGCCGTCGGGCGGATCCGGGCTACCCTGGAGGGGCTGGTCACCGCCTCGGGCAACGCCCGTGCGGCGGCCGGCAGCCTGTTGTGATCACCGACGCACCCCGCTCCGCCGGGTGCGTCCCGGTCGTGGTGGCCCTTCCCGGCCGCCACGAGAACCGTGAGGGAAGAAATATGACCGAGGATGTCGCGCGCCCCGAGCAGGTCGGCGCAGCCGAGCACGAAACCCCCGCCACCTGGTCCGACGAGAGCGATTTCGCTGGCTGGGAAGAGGTCGCCGAGGACCCCGAGTTCGTCGTCGACGACGTCCGGGTGCCGACGGTGGCCATCGTCGGGAGGCCCAACGTCGGGAAGTCCACGCTGGTGAACCGGTTGATCGCGCGCCGCGAAGCCGTGGTCCAGGACATCCCGGGCGTCACCCGGGACCGGGTCAGCTACGACGCGCACTGGCGCGGCCGGCGGTTCACGGTCATCGACACCGGTGGCTGGGAGCAGAAGCCGGAGGGCATCCAGATCGCGGTGGCCGCGCAGGCCGAGTACGCGATGAAGACCGCCGACGCCGTGCTCGTCGTGGTGGACGCCTCGGTCGGGGCGACCGACACCGACATGGCCGTGGCCCGGATCCTGCGTCGCTCCAAGCATCCGGTGCTGCTGATCGCCAACAAGGTCGACGACGAGCGGCTGGAGGCCGACGCGGCTCAGCTGTGGAACCTGGGGCTGGGCAAGCCGTGGGAGCTGTCGGCGCTGCACGGCCGTGGCTCCGGCGACCTGCTCGACGCCATCCTGGACGCGCTGCCGGAGACCCCGGCCGAGGTGTTCGGGGTGGTGTCCGGCCCGCGCCGGGTGGCGCTGGTCGGCAAACCCAATGTCGGGAAGTCGTCGCTGCTGAACAAGCTCACCGGTGAGAACCGTTCGGTGGTCGACAGTGTCGCCGGCACCACGGTCGACCCGGTCGATTCGCTGGTCGACCTGGACGGCGAGGTCTGGCGTTTCGTGGACACGGCCGGTCTGCGCCGACGGGTCTCCCACGCCGCCGGCATGGAGTACTACGCCTCGCTGCGCACCCAGACCGCGATCGAGACGGCCGAGGTGGCCGTGGTCCTGGTCGACTCGTCCGAGCCGCTGACCGAGCAGGACCAACGGGTCATCTCGATGGTCGAGGAGACCGGTCGGGCGCTCGTGGTCGCGTTGAACAAGGCCGACCTGGTCGACGCCGATCGCCGCGCCGACATCAACAAGGAGCTCGAGCGGGATCTGGTCCGGGTGCCGTGGGCCACCACGATCAACATCTCCGCGCTGACCGGCCGGGCCGTGCAGCGGCTCGCGCCGGCGCTGCGGACCGCGCTGGAGTCGTGGGACAAGCGGGTCCCGACGGGCCGGTTGAATGCGTTCCTCGGCGAGGTCGTGCAGGCGACGCCGCCGCCGGTGCGCGGTGGCAAGCAGCCGAAGATCCTGTTCGCGACGCAGGCGGCGAACCGGCCGCCGACGTTCGTGCTGTTCACCAGCGGCTTTTTGGAGGCCGGCTACCGCCGGTTCATCGAGCGGCGGCTGCGCGAGGAGTTCGGCTTCGACGGCTCGCCGATCCGGATCAACGTGCGGGTCCGCGAGAAGCGCAGCGACCGCAACCGGAAGTAGCGACGGTCATCCCTGACCGGTGAAGTCCGTGCCCTCCCAGACGGCGCGGGCACCACTGTCACCGACCCGGAACACGTGCACCAGGGTGCCGGCCGAGGCGGCCACCGCCAGCACGATGATGCCCACGACGATCGCCTGGCCGGGGGCGCGGTTGCTGTCCGCGGCGCGGGTCTTGAGGTGCAGCCAGTAGACGAGGACGGCGGCGACCAGCAGGAACCCGGCCCAGTAGATCATCGCGTCGCCGAGTTCGGCGTGGGTCGCGACGAGCGCCGAACCGCCGGCGCCGGCGTTCGCCAGCGCCTCGCCGGACTGGGTCGCGACCGGGACCAGAACCGCTGCGATCACGCTGAGGATCAGCGGGGTCGGCCCGGCCCAGCGGCGGAACCGCGGCCAGAACGCGGCGACGGTGACCGCGAGTGCAGCCAACGGCAGGAAAACGACAGCGCCGTGGACCACCAGCGGATGCATCGGCAGACCGAAGACTGTGTCGAACATGGCGACCCTTCGTGCGTGAGGAGGGGCCGACGAAGGGCCCGGGTGACGGCGCAAGACCGGCTGAGCGGGTATCTGTACCTGACACGGAGCAGCCGCTCGTCCGGTTCGATTCCCCGACGGGCGTAGCCGCCGGACGGTACCGGGTTACTCCGGGAGTGGCCCGTGCGGGCCCCGGATGCGGCCGTTGCCGACCAGTTCCACCGTCAGGACCGTGGCGCAGGCCTGGACCAGCACCAGCGTGATCAGGACCAGCAGTTGGGCGGTGCCGGCCTGCAACGGGTCGGCGCCGGCCAGCAGTACCCCGACGAATGCGCCGGGCAGCGTGACGAGGCCGACGGTGCGGGTCTGGTCCAGCACCGGCACCAGGGCCAGCGCCGCCGCGGGGGTGCCGATCAGTCCGACGCTCTCCCGTCGGCTCAGGCCCAGGGCCCGGGCCGCGTCGTACTCGCCGGTGCGCAGGTGCAACTCCTCGGTGGCCCGCCGACCGGCCAACGAGGTCGCGGTCATCGCCCCGCCGATGATGATCCCGGCGACCGGCAGCACCGCGATCGGCGCCGGCGGCAGCACGGTGCTGGCCACGATGAGTGACAGACTGACCAGCACCGGGAGGGCGATCGGGATGACCGTCCACCAGTGGGTGAGCCGGTAGGAACCCGAGATACGGTGCGCGGAGTTGCCGGTGGCGATCAGCAGCATCAGAGCGATGAACGCGGCGGTCAGGCCGACGGACCGCAGGACAAAGCCGATGAGCAGGCTGACGACTGCGAGCTGGACGACCGCCCGGGCACACACGATCAACACGTCCCGGGCGCGGGCGATGCCGGTCAACCGGACCAGCACGGCCGCCGCGCCGGCGAAGGTGGTCAGCAACACCGCCAGTGCCGGGCCCAGCTGCACCGTCCCGTCTGACATGGCTGCATCGTCGCACGCCTCAGGTGCGCGGGCGGCAGGCGTCCGGGGCACCCCTTCGGCTGCGGTAGTCTTGGTCCGCCCGGTTCGCCGGGCTCGACCGGGATGTGGCGCAGCTTGGTAGCGCACTTGACTGGGGGTCAAGGGGTCGCAGGTTCAAATCCTGTCATCCCGACTCTTCGTACCCTGCCCGTGGTTCGGCCAGGCACCGCCCGCTCCGGGCTCCCACCTCTGCGGCGACCCAGACATCCGCCGTGACCTCTCGCGGTCGAGGACTCACCATGCCGCCCCCTTGGAAAGCCGGTTCGTCCGCCGGGTCAGGCAGCCGAGGGCCGAGGTTCGAGCCCGATGGCGCGGTAGCGGTCGTCCACCAGCGTCATCGTCGCGACCGCGTCGTCGGCGTCGGTGCGGTAAAGCGCCCCATTGCGGACGGCGCCGATGAAGGCCTGCAGTTGGTAGTTGTAGGAGGCCGCCGTGCCGCAGTGCTCGATCCGATCACGAGCGACCATCTCGGGTCATCGGCCGCCGGTGCCGGCATGAACGTGGTGCTCTCGACCCGCGTCACCTCGCCCGGTTCACCGTCGGCGAGCAGCGACATCAGCCGCTTCATCAGCGGGTGGTACAGGTAGTGGACCCCTCGAACAGCACGAGTGAGGTGGTGCGGGCCAGTTCCCGCACGCCGTGGGCCTCGGCGGCGTTGCCGGCGAACTGTTTCTCGGTCAGTCGCACTCCTCATCGACCGACATCGGGACACCTCAGGTGACACAGGGCGGGCTGCGGCCGGCCGATCGAGCGACGACGGGATCAGCGCAACGTCAGTCGGAGGATCACCCGCGGCTTCTGCCGCCGGGCGAGGATCCGCTCGATGAACATCACCACGCTGAACTCGACCCCGTACTTCGCCCGGAAGAACTCACGGTATCGGCGGACCTCGGTCGGGTCGTCGACGATCTCGGCGGTCGCGGCGACCGGGACGAGCCCGTCGGCGACCGCGCCGCGCCTGCTGCACGGCAGCAACTCGACGGCGGGTGTGTTGCGGATCCGCTTCACCTTGCCGGTGTCGGTAGGGGTCAGTACCAACAACTGCGACCCGTCGCCGGCGATCCAGACCGGGGTCGACACCCCTTCGCCGGTTCGGCGGAAGCTGGTCAGCGCGACGAAGTCGGCCTGGGTCAGGACGTCGAGCGGTTGCAGGGTCATCCGGCCGATATACCCGCGGACGCCTCCGCCGAACGTGGCAGCCGACGGCAGGCTCACACTGCGGAGGGATGACCGACGCCGTGGCCCCGGCTGCGATCGACGAGTCCCTCACCCACCTGCCCACTCCACCCAGTGCGGATGGAACTCACAGCGTGGCCACACCAGCACGCTCGCGCAGGCGACGCACTGCCAGGTGCGGTGTGGCATCCCGGCGCACATGCACGGTTGGGTGCCCACCAGGACCTGCTTCGGTCCCAGCGAATGCCCGGACGGACATCGGTCGGGCGCCAGCTCCACGACGCCCATGCCCTCGCGGCGGTAGTAGTTCCCCATGGCCGCACCGTACGGCGGGGGACCGACAGTGCTGCCCGTCAGCGTCCGAGCGGCACCGGATCCGGCCAGGACCCACGGACGTACTGCGCCGGGTAGCCGATCTCCCGGTGACCGAGCCCCAACTCGTGGGCGGCGCGCAACGGCCAGGACGGCTCGCGCAGCGCCGCCCGGGCCAACAGGACCACGTCGGCGTCACCGACGGCCAGGATCTGTTCGGCCTGCTGCGGCTCGGTGATCAGACCGACCGCACCGACCGGTACATCCACCCGGCGCCGGACCTCGGCGGCCAGCGGAACCTGATAGCTCGGACCCACCGGGATCGACGCCGGCTCGTTGCCACCGGAGGACATGTCGATGAGGTCGACGTCGGCCGCAGCCAGCCACCGGGCCAGCTCGGTGGTCTGTTCGATGTCCCAGCCGCCCTCGACCCAGTCCGTTCCGGAAAGCCTGACCAACAGGGGCTTGTCGCTCCAGACCCGGCGCACCGCGGCGACCGTCTCCAACAGGAACCGACTGCGCCCGGCGAGATCTCCGCCGTAGGAATCGGTCCGGTGGTTCGACCGCGGAGACAGGAACTGGTGCAACAGGTATCCGTGCGCGGCGTGGATCTCCACCACGTCGAACCCGGCCCGATCGGCGCGCACCGCGGAGTCCGCGAAAGCGGTGACGACGTCAGCGATCTCGGCCGTCGACAACGCTTCCGGACGCTCGTACCCGGGGTAGGCCAGCGCCGACGGGGCGGCCGTCCGCCAGCCGCCCTCGGCGGCCGGGACCGTGCCCGGGGTCTCGGCCCACGGTCGGTAGGTGGAGGCCTTGCGACCGGCGTGCGCCAACTGGACGCCGATCCTGGTGCCCTGCCCGTGCACGAAATCGATGATGCGCGACCAGCTCCGGACCTGGGCCTCGTTCCACAACCCGGTGTCCTGCGGGCTGATCCGGCCGTCCGGGGCGACCGCGGTGGCCTCGGTCAGCAGCAGGCCGAAACCGCCGGTCGCACGAGCGCCGAGGTGGACCAGGTGCCAGTCGTCGGGAACCCCGTCCACTGCGCTGTACTGGCACATCGGCGCCAGCCAGACCCGGTTGCCGAACGTCATGCCACGCAAGGTCAGGGGGGTGAAGAGCAGGCTCATGTTCAGGTCAGCGCGGCACGACCCGCCGAGCTTCCCGGCCGCGTCGTGACGCAGGACACATGACCGGTCTCAGACCGCCAGCAGTTCGGTCACCGGCGACGGCACCAGATCGTGCGCAGCGGCGACCGGGTCGTTGAACAGACTGCCCGCGTGGGTGTTCAGGCCCGGGATCAGGGCCGGGTCGCGGCGCAGTGCCTCGGCCCAGCCGCGGTCGGCGAGCGCGGTGACGTACGGCAGGGTCGCGTTGGTCAGCGCGTAGGTGGAGGTTCTCGGGACCGCGCCGGGCATGTTGGCCACGCAGTAGAACACCGAACGGTGCACGGTGAACGTCGGGTCGTCGTGGGTGGTCGCGTGGGTGTCGGCGAAGCAGCCGCCCTGGTCGACGGCGATGTCGACCAGCACGGAGCCGTCGCGCATCTGGGCGACCATCTCGTTGGTGACCAGCTTGGGCGCCTTGGCCCCCGGGACCAGCACGGAGCCGATCACCAGGTCGGCCTCGACGATCTGCTCGGCGATGGTGAACGCATTGGACGACAGCGTCTTCACCCGGCCGTCGAACTGCGCGTCGATCCGACGCAGCGTGGGCAGCGAGATGTCGAGAACGGTGACGTCGGCGCGCATCCCGAGCGCGATGGACGCCGCGTGCATCCCGGAGACCCCACCACCGAGGACCACCACCTTGGCGTTCTCCACGCCGGGGACGCCACCGAGCAGCACCCCACGGCCTCCCTCGCTGCGCATCAGGTGATAGGCCCCCACCTGCGGTGCCAACCGCCCGGCGATCTCACTCATCGGGGCCAGCAACGGCAGCGATCGGTCGGCCAGTTGCACCGTCTCGTAGGCGATGGCGGTGGTGCCTGCCGCCAGCAGCCGCTCGGTCAGCGGGCGGTCGGCGGCGAGGTGCAGGTAGGTGAACAGCAACAGGTCCGGGCGCAGCCGGTGGTACTCGTCCGCGATCGGTTCCTTGACCTTGACGACCATCTCGCTGGAGGCCCACAGCTCGTCCGCCGAGTCGACCATCTTGGCGCCGGCCACCTCGAACTGGGCGTCGGTGATCTTGCAGCCGGCGCCCGCGCCGACCTCGACCAGCACCTGGTGTCCGGCCACGACGAGGTGGTGCACACCGGCCGGAGTCAGGGCGACCCGGAATTCGTTGTTCTTGATCTCGCGGGGGACACCGATACGCATGGAATGCCTGCCTGGGTTGGACGGGAAACGCTGGAGACAAGTCAAAGTATGAACTTCAGGGAAGATTCAGGGAATAGGAGCGAACATAGTTCGCTAGAGTGCGGATATGAGCCACAATGATTCAGCGCGCCCGGGCGGAGCGGCGTCCGGATCGAGGATTGTTCGGCAGCAGCCTCCCGAAGCCCCGGCCGACCCGGTTCTCGACGCCACCGATCGACACCTGGTCCGGTTGTTGGCCGCGGACGCCCGGATGCCGAACAACGCGCTCGCCGACGCGGTCGGGATCGCCCCGTCGACCTGCCTGGGCCGGATCCGGACGTTGCGTGAACGCGGGGTGATCCGCGGCTATCACGCCGATATCGATCAAGCGGCGCTGGGCCAGGGACTGCAGGCGCTGATCGCCGTCCGGCTGCAATCGGGCGCTCGCGATCAGATCGGCACCTTCATCGAACGCATTCGCAGCCGACCGGAGATCCAGTCGGTCTTCTTCCTCGCCGGCGCCGACGATTTCCTGATGCACGTCAGTGCCGCCGACGCATCGCAGTTGCGCAGCTTCGTCGTCGACGAGCTCAGCGCGCACCCAGCGGTCGCCTACACCGAGACGAACCTGGTCTTCGAACACCAGCGTGGTGACCAGGCCACCACCCACTGATGCGGCCTCAATAGACCTCGAGCGGCTCGTGCCGAACGTCGCGCGTCCTGCCGACGCCGCAGCGTGGGCACGAGCACATTCGTTCGGCACGAAGCCGCCCGGGGTCTGGTCCACCACCACGGGCGCCGGCACCACCCTGGGTCCGACCCCGCAGCGACCGATCGCTACAGCGACCCCGCGAACTCCTTCAGCCATGCGTTGAACGGCACCCCGAGGTCGTCGCGCTCGGAAGCGAGCTTGACCAGCGTCTTGAGGTAGTCGAGCTTGTCGCCCGTGTCGTAGCGACGGCCGCGGAAAACGACACCGACGACCCCGCCACCGGCGTTCTTGTCCATGTCGATCAGGGTTGCCAACGCATCGGTCAGCTGGATCTCCCCACCCCGGCCCGGCGCAGTGTCGTGCAGCACGCCGAAGACCTGCGGGGTCAGGACGTACCGACCGATCACTGCCAGGTTGCTGGGTGCGACGGCCGGATCGGGCTTCTCCACGAGTTCGGTGACCTGGAAGACCTCCAGGCCGTCCTCGAGGCCGGCCTTGATCCCGGCGGGCAGCTCGCTGACCCCGGCGCAGCCGTACATGCCGACCTGCTCGCGCGGCACCTCCATCAGGGCGATGACGCTCTGCCCGGTGGCCTCGTGGGCGGCGATCATCTGCTTGAGCAGCGGGTCCCGCGGGTCGATGAGGTCGTCACCGAGCATCACCGCGAACGGCTCGTCGCCAACGTGCTGCTCGGCGCACAACACGGCGTGGCCGAGACCGTTGGCGTCGCCCTGCCGCACGTAGTGCACATTGGCCAGGTCGGTGGACGCGGTGACCAGATCGAGCTTGCCGGTGTCGCCCTTGGCCTGCAAGGTCGCCTCGAGCTCGTAGTTACGGTCGAAGTGGTCCTCCAGCGGCCGCTTGTTGCGTCCGGTGATCATCAGGACGTCGTTCAGCCCGGAGGCGACCGCTTCCTCGACGACCAGCTGGATGGCCGGCTTGTCGACGACCGGCAGCATCTCCTTCGGTACCGCCTTCGTCGCAGGCAGGAACCGGGTTCCCAGACCCGCCGCCGGAATCACTGCCTTGGTCACTTTCGGCACGCTGTCAACCTTTCGTCGTCCGCACCCCCCGGAAGTTGCGGAAGTGATGAGCGATTCCGACCGCCGCGGGGCGGGCCGAGGGGTCGCTACCCTGCGCTCATCTTCGCACCGGTACCGACATCTGCCCGGTGAAGGGGTTCGATGTGGGACGGTTCACCGCCCGACGGCATCGGCCGCCCCGGAGCCGCCCGGGAGCCACCCTGCCGCGTGGAGCCCACGGGCGGGGTGTCGCATACTCGGCGCATGAGCGCCGAGAGTTCCACGGAGCCGCCCGTTCGTCGGCTGGCGTCCCGCGTCGTCTACCGCAACAACTGGATGTCCGTGCGGGAGGACGACATCGAGTTCCTCGACGGGACGAGGAGCATCTACGGCGTCGTGGACAAGGCGGACTACGCGCTGGTGATCCCGGAGGAGACCGGCCCCGACGGCAGCCGCTTCCACCTGGTCGAGCAGTACCGCTACGCGATCGGACGACGCTCGCTGGAGTTCCCGATGGGTGGCTGGCCTGCGCCCAGCACCGGAACCGCGGAAGAACTGGCCCGGGCCGAGCTCCGCGAGGAGACCGGTCTGCGCGCCGCGCACTGGCAGCACCTCGGGCGGCTGGTGCAGTCCACCGGGCACAGCTCGCAACGCTTCGACATCTACCTCGCGACCTCGCTGACGCCGGGGGAGCACGACCGGGAGTCGACCGAGGGCGACATGGTGCACCGGGTGGTCGGCGAGAACGAGTTCTGCGACCTCATCACCGCCGGGGTGATCACCGACTCGCCGACCGTGGCCGCCTACGGGATGTTGCAGTTGCGTCGCCGTACAGGCTCGCCGCCGCGGTAGTCCTCCGTGGCCCGTTAAGCTCCGAGCCGGGTCCGCCGGGGTCCGGTGGCGGTGTGGAGGAAGCGGGTGCAGGTGTCCGACGACCGGATCGGCGATGCCACTCCCGCGGACGCCGCGGTGGTCGCCACCGACCGGATCTGGACGATCCCGAACCTGCTGTCCTTCCTCCGGCTGCTCGGCGTGGGGCTGTTGCTGTGGCTGCTTCTCGGGCCCCGCGCCGACGGCTGGGCGTTCGTGGTGCTGGCCGCCAGCGCCGTCACCGACTGGGCCGACGGCAAGCTCGCCCGCCTGCTGAACCAGTACAGCCGTCTCGGTGCGGTGCTGGACCCGCTCGCCGACCGGCTGTACATCCTCGCCACGCTGGCCGCGTTCGTCATTCGGGGCTTCCTGCCGTGGTGGGTGGCGGCGCTGATCGTCGGCCGTGACGCCGTGCTGGCGTTGTGCCTGCCGGTGATGCGCCGGCACGGTTACGGGCCGTTCGAGGTGCACTACCTGGGCAAGGCGGCGACGTTCTGTCTGCTGTACGCGTTGCCGTTGCTGCTGCTGGCCCAGGGCGACTCCACGCTCGCCCGGGTCGCCCACCCGACCGCGCTCGCGTTCATCGGGTGGGGCGTCGCGCTCTACCTGTGGGCGGCCGTGCTCTACCTGCGCCAGTTGGCCTGGGTCGTGCGTTGCACCCCGGTGGTGCCGCCCGGACAGCGGATGTCGGTCCGGAGCGCGGCCGGTGTCTGAGCAGCCGCGCGGCGAGGACCGACCCGCTGCCCCCACGCCGCGGTTCGTGCCGCCGCCGCTGCTGGAGTCGCTGGCCCAGGACACCCTGGACCCGGGCTACCAGCGCGCCGCCGACCGACGTCGGTCGACCGGGTCGCCCGGCCCGACGGCGCGGGCCTCCCTGAGCTGGCTGGTGGTCGGCACGCTCGTCATCGGGTTGTTGCTGGCGGTGGCGTTCCAGACCACCCGGGCGAACTCGGCCGGGGTCGATCAGGCCCGCGCCGGGCTCATCGACGACGTGACCCGCGCCCAGCAGCGCGCCGACGAGCTGGAGGCCTCGGTGCTCGCCCTGAACAGCCGACTGCGGTCCGCGCAGGCCGCAGCCGGCGACCCGGCGCTGTCCAGCCTGACCGCCCTGGAGCAGATGAACGCGCTGCTGTCCGTCACCGGACCGGGCCTGCGGATCGGCCTCAACGATCCCGAGGCCGCCGCCGGGAACGGCGCGGTCCTGGACCGGGACATCCAGCTGCTGGTGAACGGGCTGTGGTCGGCCGGCGCCGAGGCGGTGGCCATCAGCGGCGTGCGGCTGCGCCTCACCAGCGCCATCCGGCAGGCCGGCGGGGCGATCCTGGTCGACAACCGACCGGTGCTCTGGCCGATGACGATCGAGGCGATCGGCGACCCGGCGACGCTGCAGCAGCGTTTTGTGTCCACCCCGGGGTTCGGACGGTTCAACTCGTTCGGGCAGCTCTACGACGTCGAATTCACGGTGACGGCGGTCGGTGACCTGGCGCTACCGGCGGCGGCTGCCATCGATGCCCGCTACGTCGAGCAGCCAACCGCGCCCACCACCAGTGCCAGTGCCAGCGCCGGTGCCACCGCGGCGACAGATCCCGCCACCAGTACCCCCACCCGCTAGGAGACGATGCGTGACGACGTTCGGAGGTGACCCGTGTACGCGGTAGTCGCGCTGGTGATCGGGGTGGTCATCGGGCTGCTCACCTCACCGACAGTGCCCGACTGGCTCGGCCCCTATCTGCCGATCGCCGTCGTCGCCGCTCTCGACGCGGTCCTCGGTGGACTGCGCGCCAAGCTGACCCACGTCTTCGACGCCAAGGTGTTCGTGGTGTCGTTCGTGGCCAACGTGCTGGTGGCGGCGCTGATCGTGTTCCTCGGCGACCAGCTCGGCGTGGGCTCGCAGCTGTCCACCGCGGTGGTCGTCGTCCTCGGGATCCGGATCTTCGGCAACGCCGCCGCGATCCGGCGGCACATCTTCAAGGCCTGACGTGACATCCGACCCCGCCGACGGCCGCCCCGTCCTGCCGACCCCACCGCCGGTGCCCCCGCCGGACAACCGCCAGCGGATGGTCTCGCACCTGCTGATCGCGGTTCTGTGCGCCGCACTGGGGTACGCGATCATCATCCAGGTCCGCGCGACCGACAGTGGTGACGCGCTGGCCAGCGCCCGCCCGCAGGACCTCGTCGCAATTCTGGACGGGGTGAACCGGCGTGGCGACGACCTGACGGCCGAGATCGCCGATCTGGAGCGGACGCTGGCCACCCTGCGGGAGGGCGGGGCCTCGTCACAGGCGGCGTTGGCGGAGGCGCAACGTCGTACCCAGACGCTGGCCATCCTGGCCGGCACCGCGCCGGCCCGCGGACCGGGGGTCTCGATGGTGATGACCGACCCCGCCACCGGCGTCACTCCCGAGGTGCTGCTCGCCGCGCTCCAGGAGCTGCGCAATGCCGGGGCCGAAGCGGTCCAGATCAACGGCGTTCGCATCGGGGTGAACTCCTCGTTCAGCGGGCGCTCCGGGGCAATCACCATCGACGGCACTGCCGTTGCCGCCCCCTACTCCATCCTGGCCATCGGGGACCCGCCCACGCTGACCGCTGCGATGAACATCCCGGGTGGCGTCGGTGACACCGCGAAACGTGCAGGTGGGGCCCTGGTCATCACTGCTGAGCCGACCGTCACGGTGGACGCCTTGCGACCGTTGCAGCCGACCACCTACGCTCGGCCCGCCGGTGGATGAGTCATCGGCAGCGGGCACGGTCGAGAGGCCGCGTCGCGGCCGTCAGGCACGGGTGCGGGTCGGGGACACGAAGGAGAGCCGCAGATGATTCCAGAGGACTTGGGTTACAGCGACCAGCACGAATGGGTCCGCCGCGGGGAGGACGTGGTCCGCATCGGGATCACCGACTTCGCCCAGAACGCGTTGGGCGACATCGTCTTCGTCCAGCTGCCCGAGGTCGGTGCGGTGGTCACCTCCGGCGACGCGATCGGCGAGGTCGAGTCGACGAAGTCGGTCTCGGAGATCTTCACCCCGTTGACCGGCACCGTGGTCGCGGTCAACGACAATCTGGAGTCCGCACCGGAGCTGGTCAACACCGACCCCTACGGCGACGGCTGGATCTATGAACTCGAACCCGAGGACCCGTCCACCGTGGCCGAACTCCTGGATGCAGACGGCTACGCCGAGGTCATCGGCGACGTCTGAGCAGGGGCGAATACCGGCGATCGGCAGGTGTTCACCGGCCGCCGGGCGGCTCGGGCCACGTCTGCGCGACGATAGGATGTCCGCACCCGGGTTCGGGGCGCGGTCAGCGTCGGCCGGGCACCACATCAGCAGCGAACAAGATCACCACACAGACCACCATCAGGTGCGCGGCGACGCAATCGTCGGCCGCGCCGGACGACAAGGGAGTTGCCGCGTGACCGAGCGAGAGAACGGATCCGAGTCGACCTCGATCTTCTCAGGCGGGCTGCTCAACCGCGGCGACGCCGAGCCCGCCGCCGAGGAGACCGCGGAGACAACGCTCTCCGGTCTCGAGCCGGTCGCCTCCGGAACCGCGTTGCTGGTGGTGAAGCGGGGCCCCAATGCCGGGTCCCGGTTCATCCTGGACAAGCCGGTCGTCACCGCCGGTCGGCACCCGGAGAGCGACATCTTCCTCGACGACGTCACCGTCTCACGTCGGCACGCCGAGTTCACGCTGGGTAACGAGGGCTATGAGGTCGCCGACACCGGCTCGTTGAACGGGACCTACGTCAACCGCGAAGCTGTCGAGTCCTCCGCGCTGGCCAACGGCGACGAGGTTCAGATCGGCAAGTTCCGCTTGGTCTTCCTGACCGGCGGCCCCGGCAGCCAGGCCGGAAGTTCCGCGGAGGCGTGACGGATCGATGACGGCAACCGCTCTCGCCGCCGTGCCTGACGGTCCGCAGCCCACGTTGAGCATCGGCGCGGTGCTGGCCAGGCTGAAGCCGGAGTTCGACGACGTGTCGATCTCCAAGATCCGGTTCCTGGAATCAGAGGGCCTGGTCACGCCGCAACGGACCGCGTCGGGCTACCGGCAGTTCACCCACGCCGACGTCGAGCGGTTGCGGTATGTGCTGGGGGCCCAGCGCGACCATTACATGCCGCTGAAGGTGATCAAGGACCAGCTCGACGCCATCGACCGGGGGCTGGAGCCGGACGGTTCCGGCGTGCGGTTGCCGCGGTCCCTGCAAGCCGCTCCGGGGCCGGAGCTGCCACCGTTCGCCGGTCGGTCACCGGTCCGGATGACCCGTGCCGAACTGTTGGTCGAGTCCGGGCTGGACAACAACCAGCTCCGCGAGCTGGAGTCCTTCGGCATGGTCCAGCCGGGGTCCAGTGGCTACTACGACGCCGACGCCGCATTGATGGCGACCACCATCGGGGAACTCGTCGAAGCCGGGATGGAGCCGCGCCACTTCCGCCCGTTCCGGACCGCCGCCGACCGCGAGGCGACCCTGGTCAGTCAGTTGGTGGCCGCGCAGGCCAAGCAGAAGAACCCGGACGCCCGGGAGCGCGCCGAGCAACAGGCGGCGCAGCTCGCGACCACCCTGATGCGCCTGCACGCGCTGCTGGTCAAGGCCGGGATCCGCCGGGAACTCGGCGGCTGATCCACCGGTGGTGCCCACCCTGCCCAGGTGCCTGCTCCCTGGGTTGCGGTTGTGTAGCGTTGACGCTGAGCAGGAGGGCTGACCGAGTGATCGAAATGCGCATCGTGGGCGTCCGTGTCGAGATGCCGAGTCAACAGCCGATCCTGATCCTCAGTGAGCGCGACGGAAATCGCAGCCTGCCGATCCTGATCGGAACCACCGAGGCATCTGCCATCGCCATGCACCTGCAAGGCCTACGGCCGGCCCGTCCACTGACCCATGATCTTCTCGGTCAGGTGATCACCGCCCTTGGCCACTCGGTCGCTCAGGTCCGGGTGGTCGATTTCCGTGAGGGCACCTTCTACGGCGAACTGGTCTTCGAGAACGGGACCACCGTGTCCGCCCGCCCGTCGGATGCGGTAGCGCTGGCCGTCCGCACCGAGGTCCCGGTGTTCGTCGACCCGGCGGTGCTCGACTCCGCGGGGGTGGTCGTACCCGAGGACGAGGAGACCGACGAGGACGGCGAGGAGCCCAGCGAGGACGAGGTGGAGCGGTTCCGCGAGTTCCTGGACAGCGTCTCGCCGGAGGACTTCGACGAGGGCGGGTAGCCCCGCCGGGTGCCGTCGGCCGGCCTCCTGATCACTCTCAGTGAGATAACCCTTCGGTCAAGGTTCAGGACACGCCCTGCGCAACGTTGACCGGTCAGCCTCGCGGGGCTTACCGTCGCAGGAACAACGCTGATGTGATTCAGTCCCCGGTCGGCTCCCGCCGACCTCTTTCCGGTCGTCGACGACGGCCCGGCAGGTCCGGGGGCCTGACGTGATCGGCGCGGAAGGTGGACGGCGAATGCCTCAGAGCGAGCAGGGTGCGCTCTTCGAGAACACCGAACTACCCGACGAGCACGTCGGGTACCGAGGTGCGACCGCCTGTCAGGCCGCCGGGATCACCTACCGGCAGTTGGACTACTGGGCCCGGACGGGCCTCGTCGAGCCGACCGTGCGGACCGCTACCGGGTCGGGCACCCAGCGGCTCTACTCGTTCAAGGACATCCTCGTCCTGAAGGTCGTGAAGCGACTGCTGGACACCGGGGTGTCCCTGCAGAACATCCGGGTCGCCGTCGATCACCTGCGCGACCGGGGTATCGAGGACCTGGCCGGCATCACGTTGTTCTCCGACGGCACCACCGTGTACGAATGCACCTCCGCGCAGGAGATCGTGGACCTGCTGCAGGGCGGCCAAGGGGTCTTCGGGATCGCCGTGGGCGGCACCATGCGGGAGATGAGCGGCCAACTGGCCGAATTCCCGGGTGAGCGCATCGGGTCCGACGGCGAGGTCGTCGATACCGGGACCGGGGCCGACGAGCTCTCCGCCCGCCGCCGGGCCCGCACAGCGAGCTGACTCGACACGCAACGGGTGATCCGGGTCGCTCCGACCCGTGCAAAACGACGAACCGGACGCTGCCGAGCGGCACTGTCGGTCGCAGCAGGCACCATGGAGGGGTCGACCACCGATCGCCCCGAAGGACCTCGTGACCCACACTCTTGATCGCCCGTCCGTTGAGCAAGCCGCAACCCCAGCACCGCCGGTCCCGCCGCCCGTCGATCCCACCGATTTCCGGGACCGGCACGTCGGGCCGGACGCCGCCGAGACCGCGACGCTGCTGGCCGCACTGGGTCTGTCGACCCTCGAGGAGCTCGCAGACGCCGCGGTGCCGACCAGCATCCGCCCGGCCGGCACCGGCCACGAGCTCGCACTGCCGGAACCGGCGACCGAGACCGAAGCGCTGGCCGAACTGCGGGCCTTCGCCGACCGCAACACCAGGCGGGTGTCGATGATCGGCCTGGGGTACCACGACACCGTCACCCCGCTGGTGATCAAGCGCAACATCCTGGAGAACCCCGCCTGGTACACCGCCTACACGCCCTACCAACCGGAGATCTCCCAGGGCCGGTTGGAGGCGCTGCTGAACTTTCAGACCGCGGTGGCCGATCTGACCGCGCTGGACATCGCCAACGCCTCCATGTTGGACGAGGCGACCGCCGCTGCCGAGGCGATGACCCTGGCGCGACGGACGTCCCGCAGCAAGTCGCCGCGGTTCGTGGTGGACGCCGACACCCTCCCGCAGACGCTCGCCGTCCTGCGGACCCGGGCCACGCCGCTCGGCATCGAGCTCGTCGTCGCAGACCTCGAGGACGGCCTGCCCGTCGGTGACTGCTTCGGTGTTCTACTCAGCTACCCCGGAGCGTCCGGTGCCGTGCGGGACCATGCCGAACTCGTCACCGCCGCCCACCAGCGTGACGCGAAGGTAGTGGCGGCCACCGACCTGCTGGCGTTGACGCTGCTGCGCCCGCCGGGGGAGATCGGCGTCGACATCGCGGTCGGCAGCTCGCAACGGTTCGGCGTCCCGATGGGCTTCGGCGGTCCGCACGCCGCGTTCATGGCCGTCCGATCCGACGTGCAACGGCAACTGCCCGGCCGGCTGGTCGGCGTGAGCAAGGACGCGGACGGGGCGCCCGCGTTCCGGCTCGCCCTGCAGACCCGCGAGCAGCACATCCGCCGGGAGAAGGCGACCAGCAACATCTGTACGGCGCAGGTCCTGCTTGCCGTGATGGCTTCGATGTACGCGGTCTACCACGGGCCGACCGGCCTCACCGCGATCGCCCGACGGATCAACGACAACACCGTGTTCCTGGCCGCCGTCCTGCGGACCGGGGGAGTCACGCTGGCGCACGATGCGTTCTTCGACACGGTCCGGGCCGTGGTGCCGGGCCGGGCCGCCGAGGTCGTGGCGGCGGCCCGCCGGTCCGGGATCAACCTGTGGCGGGTCGGTGACGATGTCGTGCAGGTCGCGGTGTCGGAGACCAGCGACCGTGAGCAACTCATGACGGTCGCGGAGGCCTTCGGTATCGCCCGACCCGGGTACGTGGGGCAGTCGGCCGAGGGCGCGGTGCCTGCCGCCCTGGTGCGGACCAGTGAGTTCCTGACCCACCCGGTGTTCAACACCCATCATTCCGAAACCGGGATGCTGCGCTACATCCGGCGGCTGTCCGACATGGATCTGGCGCTTGACCGGACGATGATCCCGCTGGGCTCCTGCACGATGAAGCTCAACGCCACTGCCGAGATGGAAGCCGTCACCTGGCCTGAGTTCGCCGGGCTGCACCCCTACGCGCCGCTCGAGGACGCGGTGGGACTGATCGATCTCATCCACCAGCTCGAAGGCTGGTTGTGCGAGATCACCGGCTACGACGCGGTGTCGTTGCAGCCCAACGCGGGGTCGCAGGGGGAGTTCGCCGGCCTGCTCGCGATCTCGGCCTACCACGCCTCGCGTGATGAGCACCACCGCGACATCTGCCTGATCCCCGCATCTGCCCACGGCACCAACGCCGCCAGCGCGGTGATGGCCGGGATGAAGGTCGTGGTGGTCGGTACCGACGACGGTGGCAACATCGACCTCGACGACCTGCACACCAAGATCGCCCGGCACCGCGACCAGTTGGCCGCCATCATGATCACCTACCCGTCCACCCATGGGGTGTACGAGGAGACCATCACCGACATCGCCGACTCGGTCCATGCCGCCGGCGGCCAGGTCTACGTCGACGGCGCCAACCTCAACGCACTCGTCGGGCTGGCCCGGCCCGGCGCGTTCGGTGGCGACGTGTCACATCTGAACCTGCACAAGACGTTCTGCATCCCGCACGGCGGTGGCGGTCCGGGTGTCGGCCCGGTCGCGGTGCGGGCGCACCTGGCGCCGTTCCTGCCGAGCAGCCCGCTCGACGAGCCGGGGCCGGTCGGACCGGTGTCCGCGGCCCCGTTCGGTAGCGCCTCGATCCTGCCGATCTCGTGGGCCTACATCCGGATGATGGGCGGCGACGGCCTCCGCCGCGCCACCCTGACCGCGGTGGCCGCGGCCAACTACGTCGCGGTGCGACTGCGCGATCACTACCCGGTGCTCTACACCGGGCACGGCGGGTTCGTCGCCCACGAGTGCATCCTGGACCTGCGCGGCATCACGACCCGCACCGGCGTCACCGTGGACGACGTGGCCAAACGTCTCGCCGACTACGGGTTCCACGCCCCGACCATGTCGTTCCCGGTGGCGGGCACGCTGATGGTCGAGCCGACCGAGAGCGAGGACCTGGCCGAGATCGACCGCTTCGTGGACGCGATGATCGCCATCCGCGGGGAGATCGACCGGGTGGCCGCGGGCGAGTGGCCGGTCACCGACAACCCGCTGCGCGGGGCCCCGCACACTGCGGCGTCGCTGGCCGGGGAGTGGGATCACCCCTACAGCCGGGCGGAGGCAGTCTTCCCGGCTGGGGTGACCCCCGCGCACAAGTACTTCCCGCCGGTGCGCCGGATCGACGGCGCCTTCGGGGACCGGAACCTGGTGTGCTCCTGCCCGCCCATCGAGAGCTACCGGTAACCGGGCTCGGTCAGGCGGCGGGCAGGCCGAGCGCCGCGGCCAGTGCGGTGGGCACGGTTGCGTCCGACGGGGCCAGGTCGGTGACCGGCGCACCCGGATCCACCTCGTTCGCGCTGGTGGCGGCGGTGGCAGCGCCGGGGACCCGCCACCCGGCCTGCTGGAACAGGGCAGCCGCTGCCGGGGATCGCAGATAACTCAGGAAGGCCGCAGCCCCTTCGGCTTCGTCCACGTCCACCCACGGCGCCGAGATCGCGATCGCGGTCAGCCGGTCGCCCGCCGTCGGACCCACCGGGCGGACCACCTCGAGGGGAGCGGTGGCGGTCGCGTTGTAGCCCGCAACCGTCGCTTCGAGCGCCGGAACCGCGTTGAAGGCGCTGCTGCCCCGGGCCAGATCGTTCAGCAGGTCCCCAGCTGACGACGACACCGCCGAGTGGGCGGCGAGATTGGCCAGCCGGTCGGCTGCGCCGGCGACGTCGGCGCTGGTCACCGCGGTCATTTCGGGAGCCAGCATCGACTCGAGCGCATACGCGGTGGCCGGGTCCAGGCGCGGATTGCCCAGACCCAGAGTGATAGGGGTGCCGTCGGCCAACGTCGGGGAGGTGCTGTCGGCCAGTGCCGTCAGCAGCTCCGACCAGGACGGGATCGTGGTGGGCGCGCGGCCCCGGGTCATCGCGAGCACCACCGGCGACGATGCGATCACCGAGTCGTTGTAGCCGGCGACCAGATCAGGCGCGACCGCCGCGACGGCGGCGACGTAGGCCGGTGTGTCCGGGATCCAGACCACCGGCGGTGGGCTGGCCAGATCGGTCCAGCCGGTCGGCAGGGCAGCCGCGACCTGCGCCGCGGACACGGTGCTGACCTGGGCGGACAGACAGCGCCCGCGAGCCGCCGGGCCGGTCGCGGTGAACGCGGCGGCCACCGCCTTGAGGCCTTCCGCGGCGCCACCGGCGGCGATGTCGATGCGGGTCTGGCCGGTGCACCGGGTGTCGACCACGCCCGAACCCGAGTCGCTGTTCAGGAACACCGTCCAGGTGATCGCGGCGGTCAACGCCACGACCACGCCGACCACCGTGACGACCAGCCAGGACGCCACGCCCCGCCGGCGGGTGTCGTCCCCGTGCCGCCCCATTGGTGGCCCCCTCTCGCGCCTACCCACTCTAATGACGGGCCCGTGCTGCGGCCGACCGACGACTGTGCGCCCAGGCCACGCACGGCGGACACCGATTGCGTACACAGCGGGGCCGGCCACGCTGGAAGCCGGGCGGTCGACCTGACACGATGGACCCACACACCGTGCCCCGGAATCCGGGCTCACGGAACAACGTGCACCATGGAACGACCAGGACGGTCGCGCCACGGAATCTGAGCTGCCGAGGGTGACCCCAACGGCGCTGACCGGAACTTCGAGAGGAACGCACTGATGGCGAACCCGTTTGTGAAGGGCTGGAAGTACCTGATGGCCCTGTTCTCGTCCAAGGTCGACGAGTACGCGGACCCCAAGGTGCAGATCCAGCAGGCCATCGAGGATGCGCAGCGCCAGCACGCCGCGTTGTCCCAGCAGGCGGCAGCGGTCATCGGCAACCAGCGTCAGCTGGAGATGAAGCTGACCCGGCAGATGGGTGAGGTGGAGCGTTTCCAGGCCTCCGCCCGGCAGGCCCTGAAGCTGGCCGATGACGCCCGCGCCAAGGGTGACGTCACCAAGGCGGCGGAGTACGAGCAGACCGCGACGGCGTTCGCCACCCAGCTGGTGGCTGCCGAACAGCAGATGGAAGACCTGAAGGGCATGCACGACCAGGCGTTGCACGGCGCCGAACAGGCCAAGAAGGCCGTCGAGCAGAACGCCATGCAGCTCCAGTCCAAGCTGGCCGAACGGACGAAGCTGCTGTCGCAGCTGGAGCAGGCCAAGATGCAGGAACAGGTCTCTTCCTCGCTGCGGTCGATGTCGGAACTCACCGCGCCGGGCAACACGCCGTCGTTGAACGAGATCCGCGACAAGATCGAGCGCCGGTATGCCAACGCCCTCGGATCGGCCGAGTTGACCGCGAGCTCCGTCGAAGGGCGGATGATGGAGGTCGAGAAGTCGACCATGGACATGGCCGGTGCCTCGCGGTTGGAGGCGCTCCGAGCCCAACTGCACCCCGAGCTCGCCGGCCAGCAGGTCCGGTCCATCGACCCCTCCGCGGTGAGCAGCCCGTCACTGGACAAGAACGTGCAGCAGCAACCCAACACCACCGGCTGAGCCGGGAGGCAGGTAACCGTTGTCCATCCGGAAAGCCGTGGTGCGGGGCGCGATGGCCAAAGCCGTCAGCGTGAGCCGCGGCGAGGTCGTCCAGCAGGCCGCTGCCGCAGCCGGCGAGATGCTCCGGGTGCGGCGGGACCCGTCGGTGGCGGCCGCTCGTCGCGTTCGGAGCGCGCAGCGCCGGGTCACGCTGTGGTCGGCGGCCACGGTCGTGCCCGCGGGGGGTGTTGTCGCGCAGGTCTATGCCCAAGGCGGGGCGTTCGCCGAGCAGCAGGTGCTCCGGACTCTGCTGTACCTGGCGATTCTGTTGGTCTGTCTGGTCGGGTTGGTCCGTGGGGTCACCGAACTCCGGGAACGTGGAAAGGTGCAGCGCGCGCTGCCGCCGGTGCCGCCGGTCCGGTCCGTCGTCGCGGTCCGGATCCGGCCGGAGTTGACAGAGCTCGGTCGCTACAGCGAGGGCCTCCGACGGATCGCCGGCCTGACCGGGCTGGATCCGACGTCACCGCTCGCGCGCGAACTGCGCGACGAGATCATCACCGCCGCCGACAGCGCCGAGAGGTCACTGCGGCAGCGGGCCGCGGAGCTGACCGACCTCGAGCACGCCGCAGCCACTGCGCCGGCCGAGGCCCGACCCGGGCTGCGCACGGTGGCCGATCGGCTGGCGGTCGACATCACGTCCGGGGTCGCGGAGTACGGGAACTATGTGACTGCGGTCAGCGAGATCGTGGTGGCCGGCCGGTCGCTGGGTGCGGGTGCGGGCGCGGGCGACCTCGCCGGCGATGCCGACCGGTTGCGCTGGCTGGCCGTGGGCATGCGGGAGCTGGCCGGCTGATCGTGCGCGGCGTCCCAGGCCATTCCGGCCCGCGGCCTACTTCCGGTGCAGATCCCGCCAGTGTCTGATCAGCACCACCAGCAAGCACCGACAGGCCGATGATCCACAGCACGGTCACCAGTGGCGAGCCGGGGTCGGTGATATCCATCCCTCCAGCATGCCGGTGAGCCGCGACCACCGTGCGGTGTGCGTCTGACCCGGGTTGGTCCGGTCCGGCACGGGTGACCCGCTGACGCCGGTACTGTCGGTCACCGTGCGAGTGACCGAGTTCCGAGCCCTGATGGCGGAGCATTTCGGCAACCGCTCCCGGTCGGTGGCCAAGGACCACGTCTTCGGGGCGCTGGGGGATCGCACCGCAGACCAGGCCATCGACGCCGGCCTGCCGGCGCGGGAGGTGTGGTTCGCCGTCTGCGACGCCTTCGACATCCCGGCTGGACTGCGTTGGGGCCTGCCCGACTGAGCGGACGCACTACCCGGTCGGGCCACCGGCTTTCGGTGCGATTCCCTCCGGTACAGGGTGGGCAGCGGGGACGACACGCCGCGGACACGCTGGAAATCGAACATCTGTACGTCTAATGTTGTCCACATGAGGTCGGCCATCCACGTCCGACCGTCGCTCGGCGGTCACTGTCGGTGCCTCGCTCTAGCGTCGTCCTCGTAGACATCGACAACAACAGACGACATGCCGGTACCCCTGGTGCCCGGTCGCGGATTGAAAGGCAAGGGGTGGGTCATGGCACCAGCAGCACCGGATCGCGAGAAGGCACTCGGAATCGCGCTCGCACAGATCGAGAAGCAGTTCGGCAAGGGATCGGTGATGCGGCTGGGTGACGAGGGCCGCGCGCCGGTCGAGGTCATCCCGACGGGTTCGATCGCACTCGACGTCGCACTCGGCATCGGTGGCCTGCCCCGCGGGCGGGTCATCGAGATCTACGGGCCGGAGTCCTCCGGCAAGACAACTGTCACTCTGCACGCGGTGGCCAGTGTGCAGGCCGCCGGCGGGATCGCCGCCTTCATCGACGCCGAGCACGCCCTCGACCCGGACTACGCCAAGGCACTCGGTGTCGACACCGATGCGTTGCTGGTCTCCCAGCCCGACACCGGCGAGCAGGCGCTGGAGATCGCCGACATGCTGATCCGCTCAGGCGCCATCGATCTGGTCGTCATCGACTCGGTCGCGGCGCTGGTACCCCGGGCCGAGATCGAGGGCGAGATGGGCGACAGCCACGTCGGTCTGCAGGCCCGGCTGATGTCGCAGGCGCTGCGCAAGATCACCGGCGCGCTGTCCAACACCAACACCACGATCATCTTCATCAACCAGCTGCGCGAGAAGATCGGCGTCATGTTCGGCTCGCCCGAGACGACGACCGGCGGCAAGGCGTTGAAGTTCTACGCCTCCGTCCGGCTGGACATCCGCCGCATCGAGGCACTGAAGGACGGGACCGACGTGGTCGGCAACCGGACCCGGGTGAAGGTCGTGAAGAACAAGGTCGCGCCGCCGTTCAAGCAGGCCGAGTTCGACATCATCTACGGCCACGGCATCTCCCGCGAGGGTTCGCTGATCGACGTCGGCGTGGAGCAGACGATCATCCGCAAGGCCGGCGCCTGGTACACGTACGAGGGCGAGCAGCTCGGCCAGGGCAAGGAGAACGTCCGTAAGTACCTCGCGGACAACCCCGACATCGCCAACGAGGTCGAGAAGAAGATCAAGGAGAAGCTGGGGGTAGGGGCCCGGATCGACCTGGACGAGCCGGTCCCGGCGCCGGTCGACTTCTGACCCGATCCTGAGCACGTCGTCGAGAGCTGATCGTCGCGCCGCCGCCCGCAGTCCGCGTGGGGGCAGCGGCGTGATGATCAGCCATTCTTCCGCCTGAGGAGACCACCCACGATGACCGGGCAAGTGGATGACGTCGTCCGCGAACTCCGCGAGCGGTTGGCCGCTCTGCACCCGCCCACCGCGTCGGTGCCCTCCGCGGCGGAGCGCGCCGACACCGCGCAGAGGGAGTCCGCGCTGACCGACACCGCGCTGACTGACACCGCACAGAGCGAGTCCGCGCTGGCCGACACCGCGCCGACCGAGAACGCGCACACCGGGGCCGTGCTCAGCGAGGCCGAGCGCGCCGAGGAGACACAGGCCAGGAACATCTGCCTACGGCTGCTCGCCGATTCTGCCCGGCCGCGGGCCGGGCTCGCCCAGAAACTGACCCAACGGGGGATCAGCGACCCGGTGATCGAGCGGGTCCTGGACCGGTTCACCGAAGTGGGCCTGATCGACGATCAGGCGTACGCCCACGCCTACGTGCGATCCAAACACCAGGAGCGATCGCTGTCGAGGTGGGCGCTGGCGTCGGAGCTCCGACGCAAGGGGCTCGACGACGACGTCGTCGACAGGGCTGCCGACGCCGTCGATCCGGCTGCGGAGGAGATCGCCGCGATCAGGCTGATCACCAAGCGGGCACCCGCCGCCCTGGCTGCCGGCGCCGAGGCCGGTCGCCGCCGGCTGCTGGCCCTGCTGGACCGTCGCGGATACCCCGCAGAACTGTCCATCCGGGTGGTGGACTCCGTGCTCGCAGGCCAGGACGAATGACCCGGACCCCCTCGGGCAGAGCCGGATCCTGCTGATCAACCCGTTCGGGGGACCGTTGCCGGTCCCGCGCTCGCGGGTCGTCTTGACCCTGTGTGTCCACGTCCTTAACCTCGACATCACAGGAGGATCACGACACGTACTTGACACCTATTGCGTCAGCGACCGTTCGCCGCACCCAGCAACGATCCAGGTCGTAGGCGTCATTTTTCGATAGCGCGGACCGCGCCCTACCCGGGCACGCAGATGTGACCGACGTCAGTCGGATCGCGTGCCGGGGCGCGTCCACGACGGTCCTCCCTGCCGCGCCTTTGTGGTGCGGTCACTGAGAGAGGAGGTGTCATGGACAACCCCATCGTGGTCATTCTGGCCGTCATCGTCATCGTTCTGTTGATTTCCGTACTCGTGGTGCTCAACCGCAAACGTCCTGCCGCCGGCAACTCAGGTACCGGTCTGACCGACGAGGTCGCCCGTGAGCTGATGGTCATGCTGGCCGCCACGCCGCCGACCACCGACCGCGCCGCGGCCGCGCCGGCCCAGCCCGATCCGGCAGCGGAGCAGGAGATCGCCGAACTCCGACGCGCGGCGCGCGAAGACGCCGAACGTGAACGCACAGCCGCCGCCGCTGCCGCCGCCGAGACCCACCGTCGGGCCACCGCCCAGGCCGAGGCGGTACGCCGCGCCGCCCATGAGGAGGTCGCCCGGGAACGGGCTCAGCTGCAGTCCGAGCTGGACCGGATCCGCTCCCGCGCCGAGAGCGAAGGCCGTCGGGCCGCCGAGCTCGCCACCACGTCACTGGTCGCCGAGAAGGCCGAGTTGCAGTTGGCGCAGCAGGCGCTCCGCGAGGCAGGAAGTCAGTTGGCCGGTGACGTCAAACGGGCCGAACGGGAGCGGCTGGCGTCAGCCACCGCGAAAGCCGAGGCCGACGCCCTCAAGCAGCTCACCGCCGACCGCCAGGCGGCGCTGGAAGTGGAGAAGACCCGCCTCGCCGACCGCGAGAAGGAACTCCGCGACGCGACCCGCGCCGTGGAGCTGCGTGTGGTCGAGCACGAGCACGAGCTGGAGCGCATCGGCGGGATGACCGCCGACGAGGCCAAGAATGCGCTGCTGCACCGGATGGAGGAGCACGTCCGTCGGGAGGCTGCCATCATGGGCCGCCGGATCGAGGCCGAGGCGGAGGCCACCGCCAAGACACGGGCTCGTGCCATCGTCGCCGAAGCCGTCCAGCGGGTCGCCAGCGATCAGACCGCCCAGTCGGTGGTGTCGGTCGTACACCTGCCGGCCGAGGACATCAAGGGCCGCATCATCGGCCGGGAAGGCCGCAACATCCGGGCCTTCGAGACCGTGACCGGCGTGAACGTCATCATCGACGACACCCCCGAGGCGGTACTGCTGTCCTGCTTCGACCCGGTGCGCCGCGAAGTCGGCCGGATCACACTGCTCAGCCTCATCGAGGACGGCCGGATCCATCCGCACCGCATCGAGGAGGCCTACGAGCGGGCCCAGGACGAGGTCGAGGCGTTGTGCCGCCGCGCCGCGGAGGACGCGCTCATCGCCGTGGGGATCGGCGAGCTGCATCCGGAGCTGATGACGATGCTCGGGCACCTGAAATACCGGACTTCCTACGGGCAGAACGTGCTCGGGCACATGGTCGAGACCGCCCACATCGCGCGCGGGATCGGCTACGAGATGGGCATCGATCCCAGCGTGCTGGTTCGCGGTTCGTTCCTGCACGACATCGGCAAGGCGCTCACCCACGAAGCACGCGGTTCGCACGCCATCGTCGGGGCCGAGCTGGCCCGGCAGTACGGCGAGAGCGAGGAGGTCGCCCACTGCATCGAGGCACACCACGACGAGGTCGCACCGACCACGGTCGAGGCGGTCCTGACCCAGGCCGCCGACGCCTGCTCCGGTGGCCGACCCGGTGCCCGCCGGGAGTCGCTGGAGTCCTACGTGCAGCGGATGGAACGCATCGAGGCCATCGCCGGCGCCAAGCGGGGCGTGGAGAAGGTCTTCGCCATGCAGGCCGGCCGCGAGCTGCGGGTGATGGTCAAGCCGGAGATGGTCGACGACATCGAGGCGCACATGATCGCCCGCGAGGTCGCCAAGCAGATCGAGGAGGAACTGACCTTCCCCGGTCAGGTCCGGGTCACGGTGATCCGGGAGTCCCGAGCCACCGAGATCGCCCGCTGAGCGCACACCGATCAACCAGGAACGGCCCGGCAGGGGAGTGATCCTGCCGGGCCGTTCGGTGTCACCGGGGGAAGTGCGTCAGCGTTCGCCGCGTGGCCGGTCCGAGTCCGTCGCGTCCTGCGCCCCACCCTGCTCGGTCAGCCCCGGTGCCTGGGCCGCGACGGTGGTGGGCAACCTGGCCGGACCGTCATCCTTACCGCGGGCCGCCTGCCTACGCCGGGTCCGGTTCTCCAGGTAGCCGGCCAGGGTGGTCAGCGCCAGGTTCAGCACGATGTAGATCAGTGCGATCACGATGTAGACCGGAACCACGTTCCGGTAGAAGCTGGCCGCCGTGCCGGCCACCCGCCGCAGCTCCACGAACCCGATCAGAATGCCACCGAGCGCGGTGTCCTTGAGGACCACGACGAGCTGGCTGACGATCGCCGGCAGCATCGCGGTGAACGCCTGCGGCAGCAGCACGATCTGCATCATCTGCGACTTGGTCATGCCGATCGCCAACGACGCCTCGGTCTGCCCCTTCGGCAGTGACTGGATGCCGGCCCGGAAGACCTCCGCGAGCACCGACCCGTTGTAGAGCACCAGCGCGATGATGACGGCGAGCAGTGGGTTGGCCACCCCCAGCGCGGTGACCGTGAAGCCGAAGGCGAACACCATCAGGATCAGTACGGGGATGGCCCGGAAGAACTCCACGAACACCCCGGCGGGCACCCGGATGACAGCATGATCCGACAGTCGGGCGATCCCCAGGACCGCGCCGATCGGGAGCGCGATGAGGACGCTGATGAACGCGGCCTTGAGGGTGTTCCAGAGCCCGGGCAGCAGGTAGGTGGTCCACATCTGGGAGGTCAGGAAGGGCTTCCACAGGGCGGCCCGCAACTGCCCCTTTCCCGCAAGGGTGTCCAGCACCCACCAGGCGAGGAGTCCCAACAACACCAGGAACACACCGGACAGCAGGTTGTTGCGCACCCGGGCCTTGGGGCCCGGGTGGTCGTAGAGCACCGTCGTGGCCTTGCTCATCGCTTCACCCCGACCTTGGACGCGATCCGGCCGAAGAGCAGGCCGGTGGGCAGGGTCAGCACGATGAATCCGAGAGCGAAGATCAGGAAGATCGCGGTGAACTTGTCGGCCTCGTTCTCCAGCATGGTGTTCATCAGCAGCGACGCCTCCGCCACCCCGATCGCCGACGCCACCGTGGTGTTCTTGGTCAGCGCTATCAGCACGCTGCCCAGCGGCGCCACCACCGACCGGAACGCCTGCGGCAGGATGACGATCCCGAGGACCTGGCTGAACGTCAGCCCGATCGCACGGGCGGCCTCGGCTTGGCCTACCGGGACGGTGTTGATGCCCGACCGCAACGCCTCACTGACGAAGGTCGCGGTGTAGAGGACCAACCCGAGGATCGCCAGCCGGAAGTTCTGCGACACCAGGAACGACTGCGCCCCGGCGGCACCCTCACCGCGGGAGGCGAGCCGCACCCCGAGGCCGTTGGCCAACACCTGCGACATCGCGATGATGATCACGGTGAGCGGGATGTTGCGGACCACGTTGACGTACACGGTGGCGAAGCCCCGCATCATCGGGACCGGGGACACCCGCATCGCGGTCAACAGGGTGCCCACGACCAGCGATCCGACCCCCGCCCACAGGGTGAGCTGGACGGTGTTCCAGAACGCGCCGAGCAGGTTGTAGCGGGAATCGCTGAGGAAGCTGAAGTTCACGGCGCCCTTTCGTCTAGCGGGGGTCACAGGCGAGCTGTGTCGACCGACCGGGGTGAAACGACGACGGGTGGCCGACCCGATGGTGCCGGGTCGGCCACCCGTCGGTGCACAGGTGTCAGCCGACGGTCGGCGGGGTCGGGATCTTGTAACCCGACGGGCCCACGTTCTTCTCCAGGGCCGCCGCCCAGGAGCCGTCGTCGATCATCTTCTTGATCGCCGTGTTCACCGCGGTGGTGCCCTCGGTGTCGCCCTTGGTGAGGCCGATGCCGTAGTTCTCGTCGGAGAACCCGGTGCCGGCCAGCTTGAGCTGCCCCGGGTACTGCGCGGCGTAGCCGGCGAGGATGACGTCATCGGTGGTGACAGCGTCCACCGCGCCACCCACCAATGCCTGGACGCATTCGGTGTAGGTGTTGTACTCCTGCAGCGCGACGTCGGCGGCGTACTTGTCCTTGACCTTCTGCGCCGAGGTCGACCCGGCGACCGAGCAGAGGATCTTGCCGGACATGGCCTCGGGCCCGGTGATCTCGGAGTCCTGGGCGACCAACAGGTCCTGGTGCGCGACGAAGTACGGCCCGGCGAAGTTCACCTTCTCCTTCCGGGCATCGGTGATCGAGTACGTTGCGGCGATGTAGTCGACGGTGCCGTTCTCGATCGAGGCCTCACGCTCGGAAGACTTGGTCTGCACGAAGGTGATGCCGGTGGCAGGGACGCCGAGTTCCTTCGCCACGTAGGTGGCGACGTCGACGTCGAATCCGGTGAACGACCCGTCCGGGTTCTGCAGGCCCAGACCCGGCTGGTCGAACTTGATCCCGATCTTGAGCGAGCCGCCGGCGGCCTTCTCGACCAGCGAGGTGCCGGTGGTCGCCGAGGAGACTGCGGAGCTGACCGACGAGGTGGCGTCGTCAGCCACCGAGGTGACGTTGCTGACCGCTGAGCTGACCGCGGGACCGGGATCGGCGCTGCCACAGGCGGACAGCGCGAGGCCGGCTGCGAGCAGCCCGGCGACGGCGGGACCGAGTTTTCGGAATTTCATGGATCTACCTCCGGGTGTGCGGCGCGGGACGTTCCCGCTGGGTCAGGTGCAGGTCTGGCAGGGGGTGCGGACGACCGGATCAGTGAGTCAGGATCTTGGAGAGGAAGTCGCGGGCCCGCGGCGACTGCGCGTCGGTGAAGAACTCCTCCGGGGTGCTGTCCTCGACGATCTCGCCGTCGTCCATGAAGATGACCCGGTCGGCGGCCTTGCGGGCGAAGCCCATCTCGTGGGTCACGCAGATCATCGTCATGCCCTCCTGCGCGAGCGAGGTCATCACGTCGAGCACCTCGTTCACCATCTCCGGATCGAGCGCGGAGGTCGGTTCGTCGAAGAGCATCACCTTGGGCTGCATCGCCAGTGCCCGGGCGATGGCGACGCGCTGCTGCTGCCCGCCGGACAACTGGGCGGGCAGCTTGTCCTTCTGGGAGGCGATACCGACGCGTTCGAGCAGGCCGACCGCCTTCTTCTCGGCGTCGGCCTTGTTCATCTTGCGGACCTTGATCGGCCCCAGCGTGACGTTCTCCAGGATCGTCTTGTGCGCGAAGAGGTTGAACGACTGGAAGACCATTCCGACATCCGCCCGCAGCCCGGCCAGGGCCTTGCCCTCGGCGGGCAGGACCGTTCCCTGGATCTCGATCCGGCCACCGTCGATCGGCTCCAGGCGGTTGATCGCCCGGCACAGCGTCGACTTGCCCGATCCCGAGGGACCCAGGACGACGAGCACCTGCCCGGCCGGCACTGCCAGATTGATGTTCTTCAGGACGTGCAACGCCCCGAAATGCTTCTGGACGTCGTACATCCCCACCATCGGGGGGCTCGAAGCCTCGGTCACTGGCCCTCGTCTCTCATCATCACGTCGGTGTCTCGCGAGCGGACGGACAGCGCATGTCCGGGTCGTCGGCCGACGCGGTCGAGCTGCTCGACCCGTCGACCGCCCGGTCATTCACTGCTCCGATACAACCGCCGACCCGTTCGGGGAGCAACCCGGTTGCTCCGCGCGATCACGCCGGTCCTGCACCGGAGACTGCGGCTGAGCTTGGCACACACGGACCGGAGCATCGCCGCCGCACCCGGATCTGCAACCCACTCTTTACTTCGGTGCGGGTCGGTGGGACGCTTCGGCGCGGTGTCGGGCGCCGCCCACGGACGGCGGGCTTCACGCGCAGCGGCCGGCCCATACCTTCCCCCGCCGTAGGCTGGTCGCCGTGACCGCTGCACCTGAACTCCTGCCGAGCGATGCCGTCGGCGCCCCCCGGACCTACCGGGTCCGCACCTACGGCTGCCAGATGAATGTGCACGATTCGGAGCGGCTCGCCGGGTTGTTGGAGGAGGCCGGTCTGCAGGCGTCTCCGGACGGGGATCCGTTCGCCGACGTCATGGTGCTCAACACCTGCGCGGTCCGGGAGAACGCCGACAACAAGCTCTACGGAAATCTCGGCATGCTCGCCTCGCAGAAGGCCCGGCGGCCGGGCATGCAGATCGCCGTCGGCGGATGTCTGGCGCAGAAGGACCGCAGCGAGATCCAGCGTCGGGCCCCCTGGGTCGACGTCGTGTTCGGTACCCACAACGTCGCGGCGCTGCCGGTGCTGCTGGAGCGTTCCCGGCACAACGGGTCGGCCGAGATGGAGATCCTGGAATCCCTGGAGGTCTTCCCCTCCGCGCTGCCGGCCCGGCGGGACTCGGCCTACAGCGCCTGGGTGTCGATCTCGGTGGGCTGCAACAACACCTGCACCTTCTGCATCGTGCCCAGCCTGCGCGGCCGGGAGGCGGACCGGCGGCCGGGCGACGTGCTGGCCGAGGTCGGCCATGCTGGCCGCCGACGGAGTGCTCGAGGTGACGCTGCTGGGGCAGAACGTCAACTCCTACGGCGTCGAGTTCGGGGACCGGCAGGCGTTCGGCAAGCTCCTGCGGGCCTGCGGCGACATCGACGGGCTGGAGCGGGTCCGCTTTACCAGTCCGCACCCCAAGGATTTCACCGACGACGTGATCGTGGCGATGGCCGAGACCCCGAACGTCTGCCACCAGCTGCACATGCCGTTGCAGTCCGGGTCCGATCGGATCCTGCGGGCGATGCGCCGGTCCTACCGTCAGGATCGATACCTGGGCATCCTGGACCGGGTCCGGGCCAGCGATGCCCGACGCCGCGGTGACCACCGACATCATCGTCGGCTTCCCCGGCGAGACCGAGGACGACTTCGCTCAGACGCTCGAAGTGGTGCAGCTCGCCGAGTTCTCGACCGCGTTCACCTTCCAGTACTCGCCCCGGCCCGGGACCCCCGCCGCGACGCTGCCCGACCAGGTGCCGCCCGAGGTGGTCAAGGACCGGTACGAGCGGCTGCACGCCGCGGTCGAGGCATCGGCGCTGCGCGGGAACCAGCGACAACTCGGCCGGGTCGTGGAGGTGCTCGTCGCCGCCGGCGAGGGCCGCAAGGACGCAGCCACCGAACGGCTCAGCGGCCGGGCCCGCGACGGGCGGCTGATCCACTTCTCGCCGCAGGGCAGCACCGGGCCGATCCGTCCGGGCGACGTGGTCACCACCGTGCCCGACTACGCGGCACCGCACTTCCTGGTCGCCGACAACCCGGTGCTGTCCCATCGCCGGACATCGGCCGGCGATCGGGCCGAACTGGGACTCCGCCCCCTCACCCCGGGCGTCGGACTGGGACTGCCGGGGTTCGGCCGGCCCGAGCCGGCGCCGGTCGCCGCCGGCTGCGCGCGCTGATCCGGCGGGGCACCCGGTCAGCTGGTGATGATCAGATCCGCGCGCCCGCGCGTGGCGTTGATGAGGTCGGCGTTCACCGCGTCACTGCCGGTAGTCGCCCGTTTCAGAGCGGCGCTCGGGGTGCGGCCGAACTGGATGTGTCGGCGGACGAGCCGGTTGATCCGGATGTCCTCGCCCGGGTCCACGAACCAGACCGTGTCCAGCACCGCCCGCGCCGCAGGCCATGGCTGCTCGTCGAGCAACAGGTAGTTGCCCTCGGTGATCACGAAGCGCACGTCCGGCTCGACCGCGATAGAGCCGGCGACAGGCTCCTCCATGGTGCGGTCGAACGAGGGGGCATAGACGATCTCGTCGCCGTGCGCCCGCAACCGTTGCAGCAGTGCGAGATAACCATGGCCGTCGAAGGTCTCCGGGGCACCCTTGACCTCGGTCAGTCCCAGCAGCTGCAGTTGCCTCTGGGCCAGGTGGAAGCCGTCCATCGGCACCACCGCCGCGCGCTCGCCCGCACGTGAGAACTCGTCCACCAGTCGGGCCGCCGTGGTCGACTTCCCCGAACCGGGGCCACCGGCCAGACCGATGATCAGCCGCGCCGCCCCCATTCGTTCCGCGTGCTGCCGGATCAGGCCGGCGAGTTGCGCGGCGTCGTCGGGAAACTCGGCGGGGTCCGCGTCGGCGACGGTCGGGGGAGCGGGTGCCGGGGAGGGGTCGTCGTCAGCAGGCCCGGCGTCAATGAGGCCCTCGACCGGACCGGTGTCGTTACTGGTCATGACCGGCGTCAGTCGACCGCGTTCTCGGCGGCCTTGAGCCACTCGAGCCACTGGTCGGCCTGTGCCTGTGCGGCGGCGGCGCGCTTGGTGTCGCCGTTCGCGGTGGCCTTGTCGGCGGTGGCCTGGTACGCCTCGTAGCGCGAGCGGAACTGCGCCAACCGGGCAGTGGTCTCGGGATCGGTGCGGCGCCACAGCGATTCCTCGGCCGACTTGACCTTGTCCTCGACCGCCCGCAGTCGGGCGTCCAGCGAATGGATCCGCTCCCGCGGGACCTTGCCGGCGGCTTCCCAGCGGTCCTGGAGGGATCGCAGAGCTGCCTTCGCCGCATCCAGACCGTTGGCCGGGTCGATCCGCTCCGCCTCGACGAGCAGTGCGTCCTTGACCGCGGCGTTGGCCTCGAACTCCGCGTCACGAGAGGCGAACGTCTCCTGCCGACGGGCGAAGAACTTCTCCTGAGCGTTGCGGAACCGGTCCCACAGGGCGTCCTCCACCTCGCGGCTGGTCCGCCCGGCACCCTTCCACTCCACCATCAGATCGCGGTACTGGCCCGCCGTCTCGGCCCACTCGGTCGAGTCGGACAACGCCTCGGCGCGGGTGATCAGCGCTTCCTTGACCCCCTTGGCGGCACCGCGCTCCTTGTCCATGTCCGCGAAGTGCGAGCCGCGCCGACGGATGAAGGTGTCGCGGGCCTTGGAGAAGCGCTTCCAGAGCAGGTCGTCGGTCTTGCGGTCGATGCCGCGGATCTGCCGCCACTCCTCGACGATCTCCTTGAGCCGGTCGCCACTGGCCTTCCACTGGGTGGATTCGGCCAGGGCCTCGGCCTCCGCGCAGAGGGCCTCGCGGCGGCCGACCGCGGCGGCCTTGGCGCTTGCCTTGTCCTTGGCGGAATCGGTGATCGCCTGCTCGGCGGCCGCGATCACCGCATCGAGGCGGGTCGCGGCGGTGGCCAGATCGCCGACCGCCGGGAGGGTGTCGATGCTCTGCCGCAGCATCTGGGCGTGGGTACGGGCCGCCTTCGGGTCGCTGGAATGCGCCGCGATCCTGGTCTCGAGCACGACGATCTCGGTCATGAAGTCGTCGAAGCGGCGGCCGTAGTGGGCCAGCCCGGCCATCGGAGCGCCGGCCTGCCACATCCCGACCGTCCGCTCGCCGTCAGCGGTAGTGACATACACGGTTCCGTCGTCGTCGACGCGTCCCCACGGGGTGGGGTCAGAGGTCTCGACCAGCTCCGAGACCGTGACCACCGGGGAGGTCGATGCGTGGTCGGCGCCGACCGGGCGAGGTACGGGGGTGGGCCGACGGGGGCCGCCGGGGGTCGGTCGATGGCCACCGGGCCGACCGGGGCCGGCCGGCCGGGACGCCGCTGCGGGCTCGTCGGTGGCTGGTGTTGAGTCTTCGGTGCTTTGTGCCGGGGCGTCCGTGGCAGGTGCCGGGTCCTCGTCCACAGCGGCCGGCGCAGCTGCTGTCTCCGGCTCGCTGCGGTCCAGGGCTGCGACCTCGGTCGCGTACTCCTCGTCGGCGCTGTTGATCGTCTCGGAAGTGGCGACCGCGGAAGCCATCTCGGCCGATGTCGGATGGTCCGGATGGTGCTCGACCGGCGCCGCGCTGTCGACGCCGGGCGCTGGCGGGGTGTTCGTCACGGACTCGTGGTGCTCGGTCATGGATCGACGGCCTTCCTACTGCGTGACGAGGAGGTGGAACCTCCGGGCGCGACCTCGCGCCCCTCGATGCGGTCCGACGCTCGCGCCTGTGCGGGCTCGGTGTCCCTGGTGTGTGCCCGTCGCCGGGCGGATCGGATGGTCCGGGGACAATCTACCGCGTCCGGTGCGGCGAACCCGAACGACGACCGGGCCGATAACCTGCACCGATGGTCGGCCCCTCCGCGCTGTCGCGCCTGATCGTCATCGCTGGTCCGACGGCCACCGGCAAGTCGGAGCTCGCGCTGCGACTGGCGGAGGAGACGGGCGGGGAGATCATCAACGGCGACGCACTCCAGCTGTACCGGGGGATGGACATCGGCACCGCGAAGATGAGCGAGGCCGAGCGCCGCGGTATCCCGCACCACCTGCTCGACGTGCTCGACGTCACCGAGACCGCGACGGTGGCGGCGTATCAGGCACAGGCGCGAGTCGCCGTCGAAGGTCTGCTGGCCCGCGGCCGGACTCCCATCCTGGTCGGCGGGACGGGGCTCTACCTGCAGTCCGTCGTCGACGAACTCGAGTTCCCGGCCACCGACCCCGTGGTGCGGCGGCGGCTGGAGGCGGAGCTGGCCGCAGTCGGCGACGAGGCTCTGCACCGACGGCTGGCCGGGCTGGATCCCGTCGCGGCCGACCGGATAGAGCCTCGGAACAGCCGTCGGGTGGTGCGGGCGCTGGAGGTCATCGAGCTCACCGGACGTCCGTTCTCGGCCACCATGCCGACCCGGGGTACCTTCCGCTACGACGCGATCTGGTTCTGCGTGGACCGTGACACCGCCGAACTCGACGAGCGAATCCAACGCCGGGTGGAGCTGATGGTGGCACGCGGCCTGCTGGACGAGGTCCGCAAGCTCGTCGGGCGGGGCCTGCGGGACGGCGTGACCGCCTCCCGGGCACTGGGCTACCAGCAGTTCCTGGCCGTCCTCGACGGCTCGCTGACGGTGGCGGACGCCGTCCGGGACACCGTCGCCGGCACCCGACGCTACGTCCGGCGGCAGCGGTCGTGGTTCCGTCGGGACCAGCGGCAGATCTGGTTGGCCGCCGACGCCCCCGACCTCGTCGACGACGTGCTCCGGCACAGCCGGGCCGCGGTTTAGCCTGGCAGGGTGACGAGCAGCCAAGGACCGATCGCCTTCCTCAAGGGGCACGGGACGGAGAACGACTTCGTCCTGCTCCCGGACCCCGACAACATCCTCGACGTGGACGCGGCGCAGGTTCGGGCGCTGTGCGACCGCCGCGCCGGGATCGGCGGCGACGGCGTGATCAGGGTGGCGCCCAGCGGTGACGGCGACCGATTCCTGATGGACTACCGCAACGCCGACGGCTCGCCCGCGGAGATGTGCGGCAACGGCGCCAGGGTGTTCGCCCATTTCCTCTACACCGCCGGTTGGGTGCCGCCGGGCCCGTTCACCTTCGTCACCCGCGGCGGTCTGCGGAACGCCCGGCGGACCGCCGACGGCGCCATCGCTGTCGGGATGGGTCCGGTGCTGGTCACCGGTCCGGCGACGACCGGCGCCCGGCTGACCGACGGCGAGTGGATCACCTGCACCGGGGTCACCGTCGACGTCGGTAACCCGCACCTGGTGGTGATGACCGATCTGGCGTTGGACGATCTCGACCTGACCGTCGCCCCCCGCTATGACGCGACGGCCTTCCCATCGGGGGTCAACATCGAGTTCGTGAGCGTGCAGTCGCCGACGGCGGTGGCGATGCGGGTGTTCGAGCGCGGCGTAGGGGAGACCCGGTCGTGCGGAACCGGGACCGTCGCCGTGGCTGCGGCTCACCTCGCGGCCCGCGGCCTGACGTCGGGGGAGGTCACGGTGACCGTTCCGGGCGGCGTCGTCACGGTCACCGTCGATCCGACGGACAGCACGCTGACCGGTCCGGCGGTCATCGTGGCGGCCGGCGAGCTGAACGAGGAATGGTGGCGCGCGGTCGGGGCGACCCGGCCGACACCCGCCGGGGTGGGCTGACAGCGAACGGCCCGGTAATTCGGTGGCCATCCGTGGCACCCTGGTAGGTATATGACGACAGATGAGCTCCACGCCCTCGCGACCGATCGACCGGCCGGTGTCCCGACGCCGGCAGCGGCCGCTCCGGAGACCCCGCCGCCCGCAGGTTCCACCGGCTCCCGCCGCCCGGCGATCGACCATGCCGGTGACACCCAGGGTGATCGTGACCTCTCCGACCGTGCGGCCCTGCGCCGGACGCGTGGCCTGTCCACCGAGCTCGAGGACATCACCGAGGTCGAGTACCGCCAGCTCCAACTGGAGCAGGTCGTACTGGTCGGGGTCTGGGCCAGCGGGTCGGCCGATCAGGCCGAGGAATCGATGGCGGAACTGGCGCGGTTGGCCGAGACTGCCGGCTCGCTGGTTCTCGACACGATGATCCAACGCCGCGACCGTCCGGACGCCGCCACCTACATCGGCTCCGGCAAGGTCGCCGAGTTGCGCGAGATGGTGGATGCCAACGGTGCGGACACCGTCATCGTCGACGGCGAACTCTCGCCCGGCCAGCTGCGCCAGCTGGAGGAGAAACTCAACATCAAGGTGGTCGACCGGACGGCCCTCATCCTGGACATCTTCGCCCAGCACGCCCGGTCGAAAGAGGGCAAGGCGCAGGTCGAGCTGGCCCAGCTGAACTACCTCGTCCCCCGGCTGCGCGGGTGGGGTGCGGCCCTGTCGCGGCAGCGTGGTGGCCGGGTCGCCGCCGGTGCCGGTATCGGCTCCAGGGGGCCCGGCGAGACCAAGCTCGAGATCGACCGTCGGCGGATCCACAAGCGCATCTCCCAGCTCAAGACCGAACTCGCGGCGATGCAGATCGTCCGCGAGACGAAGCGGTCCCAGCGGCGGGCGAACTCCGTCCCTTCCGTGGCCATCACCGGCTACACGAACGCGGGCAAGTCCAGCCTGTTGAACCGGATCACCGACGCGGGGGTCCTCGTCGAGGACGCGCTGTTCGCCACCTTGGACCCGACGACGCGCAAGCACCGCACCGGAGACGGTCGGGTCTACACCCTGACGGACACGGTCGGTTTCGTCCGGCACCTCCCGCACGAGCTGGTCGAGTCGTTCCGGTCGACGCTGGAGGAGGTCGCCCACTCCGATCTGATCGTGCACGTCATCGACGGCTCGGTGGAGCAGCCGGAGAACCAGGTCAGTGCGGTGCGTGAGGTGCTCGAATCCATCGACGCCGGCAAGGTGGCCGAGCTGCTGGTGGTGAACAAGGTCGACGCGGCCGACGAGGTGTCACTGGCCCGGCTGCGTCATCTGCTGCCCGGCGCAGTCTTCGTGTCCGCGCACACCGGAGTCGGGATGGACGACCTCCGGGACCGCATCGCGACGCTGCTCCCCGACCCGTCGGTGGTCGTCGACGTTCTGGTGCCGTTCACCGAGGGGGCGTTGCTCGGCCGGGTGCACAGCGAAGGCACCGTGCTGACGCAGGAACACACGGAGCTGGGCACGCTCGTGAAGGCCAAGGTGCAGCCCGACCTGGCCGGTCGGCTGGAAGAGTTCAGCAACTCCCCAGCTCACGCCTAGCTGGACCCATCCACCCGCCGGGTACCCTCGAACAACAGTGGTACACAGCGACGCACCCGTCGCGCGGTTCATCAGGAGGTTCGCAGTGGGCGGTTTGCAATGGTGGCACATCCTGATCGTGTTGATCGTGGCCCTGCTGCTGTTCGGCGGCAAACGGCTGCCGGAGGCAGCGCGGGGACTCGGCCGGTCGATGCGGATCCTCAAGGCCGAGGTCGGTGCGATGAGTGACGACAAGAAGGACGACGACCAGGCGTATCGGGCTGATTCGACGGCTACCCAGCCCGCTCCGGTGATGCCGACGCAGCTGCCGCCGACGGCGGTGCAGCCGATCCCCCCGGTGCAGCCGATCCGGCAGGCCCCTCAGATCACGGTGAACGGGCGACCGATCGACCAGACCAAGTAGTCGGACTCGCCCGCCTGCTGCGCGACCGGGCCTGACGACCTCGACAACGGCCGGTGCGGATCCCTACGGATCCGCACCGGCCGTTGCTGCTTGTCAGGACGGGATCGCGTCGCGACGGGTCAGATCTTGCGCAGAACCGCGACGACCTTGCCCAGCACAGTGGCGTCGTCGCCGGGGATCGGCTCGAACGCCTGGTTGTGCGGCATCAGCCAGACGTGTCCGTCCCGCCGACGGTAGGTCTTCACGGTAGCTTCGCCGTCGATCATCGCGGCCACGATCTCGCCGTTGTCGGCGGTCGGCTGCTGACGGATGACCACCCAGTCGCCATCGGTGATCGCGGCGTCGATCATCGACTCGCCGACCACCTTCAGCAGGAACAGCGTGCCCTCACCGACCAGTTCGCGCGGCAGCGGGAACACGTCCTCGATGGCCTGCTCGGCCAGGATCGGCCCGCCCGCGGCGATCCGGCCCACCACCGGGACGTACTGCGGCGTGGGCCGGCTCTGCCACTCCTCGGTGGTCTCCTCGACCGGCCGGATGTCGACTGCGCGTGGGCGGTTGGCGTCCTTGCGGAGCAGGCCCTTGCGTTCCAGGGCGTTGAGTTGGTGGGCCACCGATGACGGTGACTTCAGTCCGACCGCCTCCCCGATCTCCCGAACGCTGGGCGGATATCCGCGCCTGGCCACCGACTCGCGGATGTAGCGCAGCACCTTGCGTTGCCGAGGGGTCAGCACGACCGGTGCACCGACGGCATCGACACCGTCCGTGACGTCCGTGTCGGCCACCCCGTCCAGCTCCGCGATATCGACGATCTCGGCGTCCGGTGCCAGCGGGTCGGCCGTCACCGGGGCGGTTCGTGTCTGCCATGTCTGCTCCAGTCTGCATCTGAGGTCACCGCCCACGGGGCCCGCCGTGATCGAGGGGCGAGCCGGGTGTCGGCGCAGGTGGGGCCACTGCGACAGGGCGCTCACCGGGCCCCCACATTACGGCGGTCCAGGTCACGATTCAAACATTCGTTCGATCGACACGCCGGTATCTCTTCACACTGTCGGTGCCTCCGTGTACAAATCGAGCAAGCGCTCAATCGAACGCCCGTTCGGAATGTTGCGGGTCCCGGAAGTACTGATCGGGACTGCCCGGCAGACGCTCCGGACCCCGGATCGACTCTCGACAGGGACGAATCGCGATGATGACGATGACAACGACGGCCGCTGGAACCGCCCGTACCGGCCGGGCCGTTCGCCGCCACCACACCCACGCCCTCGACGGGCGGGGCTGGGCCGCGGTCCGGGTACCTCCCGGTCGGGTGACCCCCGCACCACCGTGCCCCACGGTGTCGGACGCGGACCGCCGGTCTCTCCCGGGTCGGCCCGCCGCTCTCGACGAGGCGACACGGCGACTACTGAGGATGCCGTCGCTGGTAGCCGAGACGGTGGGACGCCGGCTGCCGACCGCTGCCGCCGATGCGATCTGCCGTCCCCGGTGCGCCCGTCCCGGCGGCGGGCCCGTCGGCAGCACACCCGACGCCCACCGTCAGGACTGATGCGAGTGACCCCGGCGCTGGGAGTCGCCGGCTTCGGTGACGGCGCGACACACCGGGCGGGCGCCATCGAATATCGGATGAGCCGCGCGGCGCGGCTGGCGATGACGCTGGCGACCGTCGCTGCCGTGCTTGTCGTCACCGCCACCGCGGTGATGTCCGCAGGCCCCACGGGCACCACGTCGGTAACGGTGGTCGCGGGTGACACGCTCTGGTCCATCGCCCAGCGGTCCGTACCGGACGACGACGTCCGGTCGGTCATCGACGAGATCTCGGCGCTCAACGGGCTGACCGGTGCCGACATCGTGGCGGGTCAGGTCCTGGTGGTGCCCCTCGGCTGAGATGCGGTCACTCCTGACTCGTCGGATGGGACCCCGTAAGCTCCCCGGGGTCGCGTCGGGTGGCGCGGCAGTGGCCGAGGGTGAAGGTGGCGACCGGACCGTGAGGTGCCCGTTCTGCCGATTCCCGGACTCCCGGGTCATCGACTCCCGTGAGGTGGATGACGGCGCGGCCATCCGTCGTCGGCGGGCCTGCCCGGAATGCACCAAGCGATTCACCACCGTCGAAGAGGCGGTCCTTGCCGTCGTCAAGAGGAGCGGCGTCACCGAACCCTTCTCCCGCGCGAAGGTCATGGTGGGCGTCCGGCGAGCCTGTCAGGGTCGACCTGTCGACGAGGATGCCCTGGCGCTGCTCGCCCAGCAGGTGGAGGAGGAGATCCGCGCCAAGGGCACCGCCGAGGTGAGCAGTCATGAGGTGGGCCTGGCCATCCTGGGTCCGCTGCGCCAGCTCGACGAGGTCGCTTACCTGCGGTTCGCCTCGGTCTATCGCTCGTTCCAATCCGTCGACGATTTCGCGAGCGAGATCTTTCGCCTCCGTGCCGATCGGCCGGCCGTCGACCCGGCGACGGATGAACCGCCGTCAGCGGCAGCGTCGCCGCCATCAGCAGTTGCGCCGACATCGGCAGCTGGTGCGGCTGCCGGGCACGGCGCTGCTGCCGGCCCGGCGCAGCGCGGGGACGACGCCGCGCTGTTCTGATCGATGCTGTGCTCGTCGATGAGTCGGATACCAACCAGGTGCCCTTGCGGGTGACGAGCCTCAGCCCGGATGACGCTCCAGCGGCAGGGCGCGTCCCAGGATGGCGAACGGCCGCGCGTCGCCGGCGAAGTGGTAGTGGCGCAGCGCGTCCTGGAATCCCAACCGGCGGTACAGCCGCCAGGCCCGGTTCTCGCCCTCCGGGGTGGACAGCAGGACCGCATCCTCGTCAGCGCCCTCCAGCATCGCCCGCAGCATCCGTTCGCCGATGCCCGCGCCCTGCCAGTCAGGTCGCACGTGAAGTTCGGTGAGCTCGCGGTAGGACGTCATCCAGTACCTCGCCTGGGCGTCGGTCATCCCGCGGCGGACCTCGCTGTTCCACCACTGCTGGCCGCCCCCGGTGTAGCCGTAACACAGTCCGATCACCGCGTCGGCGTCGTCGAGGGCCACCACACAGCTGAATCCCGACCGTCGGCTGTGTTCGATCCAGGTCGGCCGACGGTGCTCGACCGACATGTCGGGATAGCGCATCGCCGCGATGTACACCCGGAGCAGCTCGTCGACCCGGTCCTGGAAGTCCTCGGAGGTGAAGGCGTGCAGCGAGAACCGGGGGTCGTGCGCGGCACGGGTGTGCGTGGTCACGGCCGGGCCTCGAGGAAGCGCCCGCGCACCGGGTCGGTCAGGGGCGTTGAAGGCCGCAGGACACCGCGCCGCCCGCGGGTGACGTCAGGACAGGTGGGAGCAGCGGACACAGGTCCATCAGATCACGCGGTCGACCGCCGCCGACAGCCGGCGCGGACCGGTGTCGGTGCGAATCGTGGTGAGGGTGGGATCTCCCGCGAATGCCGCAACCGTCACGGAAGTCGGCGCGAACCGTGGTGGGGGCCGGGTTTGCCGGGTGCGGGGGCCGCCTCGTGGCGTACCGCGTTCGGCAGCGGTACGGAGAGCGGGTCCGACCGCCGCCAGGGGTCACTGTCGGTGGTGCTGAGTAACGTCGTACGTGCGTTCGACGGCGACAGGAAAGGCGTGATCAGGATGACCATGTCGATGGGTTTCCCGGTGCAGGGTGGGGCCGACGGCAGTGTGGGGAAAGGTGTCGCGGAGGGTGGCCCGCGGGCTCGTCCCCGCCGTCCCGGCGCCCGCCCGCCGGTCATCGGCGGCGCTCCCCGGTCGGCCGGGGTCCGCGACGCCCTGGCCGACGCCCAGCGATGCCTGGATCGGGCGATGGCCACCGACGACCTGGCGGACCGTTACGCCGCTGCGCATCTGGGGGCGCTGCGAGGCGCCTCGGCGGTGCTCGCCGCGCTGCCACGGCCGGTCTCGCGCACCCTTCGCAACGCCAGCGCGTGGGTGCAGTTGGAGCACCTCGCGCCGGAGTACGCACCGTGGGCGGCGTATTTCGCCGCCGGTTCGACGAAGCGTAGGGCCGCCGAAGCAGGGATGACGCGTCTGATCAGCCAGGAGGAGACCGACGACCTGATCCGGCAGACCGGCCGTTTCCTGGAGATCATCGACCGGTCGATGATGATGGCGGCCTGAGGTGCCGGCGATCATTGCGGCTGCGACGCCGGGTAGGCCGTCCGCGCCGCCCGGGCCGTCGCCGTGCAGGACATCCGCGCCGCCCGGGCCGCCGGCGCCGTCAGCTCCGCGGTGCGAGCAGGCCGTCCAGCAGCAGGTCGAAGGCGGTGGCCAGCTCGCGCGCTCCGGCACCGGGCCATCGATGGATCGGCACCCCGGCCCCCTGTGCCTGCTGGACGGCACTCCGATCGGGCAGCGTGGGGGAGAGCAGTGTGTGTCCGAAGAGTCCGCGGAGCTCGCCCACCCGGTAGGTGTGTTCGGTGGACCTGGCGCGCACCCGGTTGACCACCACCCCGGCGACCGTCAGGGCGGGTTGGTGCCGGTCCCGCTCGTCCTCGACGGCCTCCATGGCCCGCTGGACGCCGGTGACGGCGAACAGCCCGGGCTCGGTCACCAACAGCGCGCTCGAGCTGGCCACCAGCCCGTTGCGGGTCAGCTGCCCCAACGACGGCGGGCAGTCGATCAGCACCAGATCCGGCACAGGTGCGACCCTGCCGAGAGCGTGCCGCAAGGTGGCCAACGACCGTGCTTCCGGGTCCGGGTGATTCTGCAATTCCGTCGCCTCGCTGCCCGGCAGCACCCGCAAGCCGGGGCCCCAACCGCTGACGGCGATCGCACCGTTCACGAGCCCGGCAGCGCCGGTCGGCCCGGTGGCGAGCACGTCGGCGACGGTCCCGGCCGACGGGGCCGGCTCCAGGGCCAACGTCGCGTTGGACTGGGGATCGAGGTCCACGACGAGAGTGGGCACACCCCGCTGAACCGCAGCGGACGCCAATCCCAACACCACCGACGTCTTGCCCACTCCGCCCTTGAGCGACAGCACACTGACGACCAGCATGGGCGGTCCACCTTTCCGGATACGTTCGTACCACGGGGTGGCCGCCTGCCCGGTGCACCCGCGCCGGTGCGGTCGGAGCCGCCGCGCAGGCCCAGCGCCGTCTTCTGGCCGGCAGGGGCCACCGAGGACTGTCGCGTCCCCGGGTCATCACGCCGAGGATGGAGCGGAGGGAGTCGCAGTGGGTGCCAGCACCGGTCGTCGACGGCTCGTCACGGTCGATCCGGCGGCGGCCGACGACAGTGCCTGCCCCGTTCTGCATGCCGACATGGACGCCTTCTACGCGACCGTCGAGCTCCGTCGCCGTTCGGAGTTACGGGGGCGGCCCATGTTGGTCGGTTCCACCCGAGGTCGAGGCGTGGTCCTCTCGGCGACGTACGAAGCCCGCGCGTACGGCGTCCGGTCGGCGATGCCGGTCAGCCGCGCGCAGAGCCTGTGTCCCGGTGTCGTCGTCGTCGAGCCGGACATGCCGGCGTACGCCGAGGCGTCCGGCGAGGTGATGCGCCTGTTCGCCGATGTCACCCCCCGGGTGGAGGCGCTGTCCATCGACGAGGCATTCCTGGACGTCGGCGGGCTCCGCCGGATCGCCGGGCGGCCGGGTGCCATCGCGGTCCGGCTCCGCGAGCGGATGGCCACCGAGCTGGGCCTTTCGTGCACCATCGGGGTGGCGGCGTCGAAGTTCATGGCGAAACTCGCCTCCACGCTGGCGAAGCCGGACGGATTGCTGATCGTCCCGCCGGCTCACGCCCTGCAGGTGCTGCATCCGCTGGGCGTCGAGTTCCTGTGGGGTGTGGGGCCCAAGACCGCCCAGGGGCTCCGGCGGTCGGGTGTACAGACCATCGGCGAGCTGGCCGGGTTGGACCGGAGCACGCTGACCAGCCTGGTCGGCGTCGGCGCTGCAGTGAAACTGCACGAACTGGCCTGGGCCCGCGATCCCCGCGAGGTCCAGGTGCGGGCACCGGAGTCGTCGATGAGCGCGGATGCCACCTTCGAGGCCGACCTGACCGATCCGGCTGACATGTCCCGCGAGCTGCTTCGGCTTGCCGAACGGGTCAGCCGACGGTTGCGCACGTCCGGGCAGCGGGCCCGGTGCGTGTCGATCCGGGTCCGATGGGAGGACTTCTCGTCGGTGGGCCGCTCGCTGACCCTTCCGCAGGCCACCGACGTGACCAGAGACATCCACCAGGTCGCCGTGGACCTGCTGCGGCGACTGGACCCGCACCGCCCCGTCCGGCTGCTCAGCGTCAAGCTAGACCAACTCGAACACGCAGCCGCGCCCGCCGGGCAGCTCAGCTTCGACGAACCGCCGTCCACGGGCTGGCAGGAGGCGGAAGCAGCCGCCGACGCAGTCGTCGCGCGTTTCGGTGCAGGACTCATCCGGCCGGCGTCGCTGTTGACGCCGCGCGACCGGAGTCGGCCGGCGGATCAGGGCGAGCGGTAGTGGTAGCGGAAGCTCCCGACAGCACTCAGCGCGCACGATCCAACACACTGCCGGGGCCGATGGGACGAAAGGAGACCATCTCGGTATGCGGCGAGGACAAGATCATGTGGAGATCGGTCAGAAGTGCTCGTATTCTGGACCTACGTGGCAGCATTACGCTGACGACGCGCCCATAGTCGCTACCAAACACCCACCGGTGCCGGAGGAGTATCAATGCCGCTCTCCGAGCATGAGCAGCGCATGCTCGACCAGATCGAGCGCGCCCTCTATGAGGACGACCCCAAGTTCGCCAACAGTGTTGACGAGCGTCGCATCCGACGGCGTCGGCCGTTCATCGCCGGGATCGGGTTCCTGGTCGGACTGATCTGTCTGGTCAGCGGTGTCATCCTCGCTCAGGAGAGCTTGGCGATCGGCGTCATCCTGAGCGTCATCGGGTTTGTGTTCATGGTGGGCGGCGTGGGCCTCCTGGTCTTCGGGCAGCCCGGGAGTCGGTCGCCGATGGCCGCCCAGGGGACACCGGCGAAGAAGCCGGCATCGACACTGTCCGACCGGATGGAAGAGCGCTTCCGCCGCCGCTTCGACCAGGAGTAGATCCCGGGTCGGCTTCGCGTCACCAGCATCGTCCAGACGGACGGATCTCACCCGGGATCCGTCCGTTTGCTGTCAGCTCCGGTGCTGAATCAGAAGCCCTCGTCACCCGGAATGCCCCGGCACCCGCTTCCCCCGAAGCCGGCAGAACCTGGGCGCGTCGACCCTACCCAGTCCACCGCGGTGGTCACTCCCGCCGGTTGCGGCGCAACACCGAGCGGGGGAGCAGGCGGTCCCGCCAGCCCCGCGGCACGGCGTGCTCCAGGTCGACGGCGATTCCGCGGACGTCCGCGGCCAGGTCTGTGCTGCTCACCGCGCCGACCGTGCCGACCAGTGCCGACCGTGCCGACCGAACGGGCACCCGGACCGGCACCCAGTCGGCACCCGACCGCGCCGTCGGCGGGCGCCGCGTACCAGGACGACTCGACTGCCAGAACGATCCGCCGCAGCCCGGCCCGGGACCCTTCGGTGAGTTTGCCGTTCCGGGCCAGTTCGTTGGCGGCTTTTCGGACGGTCCCCCCGCGGTTCATCGGCACGCCGTGGTCGGCAGCGAGGTCCTCCACCTCGGTCCACGCAGCGTCGGCAGCGTTTCGGCCCCCTCCGCCGGCTGTGCCCATCCGGCGGTCCCGCCGGCGCCGCCGGATCGCCGCAGGCAGGGCCAACAACCCCGCCAGCAGCAACAGCAGCACCGCCGTCCACGACATCCAGGGCTGCCAGAACGCCGAACCGGTGCTTGTCCCGCCGGCACCCACGGTCACGGTGGTGAAGTCGGTGCGGGTGACCCGGGTCTCCTGATCCGGGACCGAGCCGGCGGTGGTCGGTCCGGCTGATGAGGTCTCGGTGGCGGGGTCGGCAGTGGCGGCAGTGCTGGTGGCGAATCCCTGCTGGCCGCCGAACGCGGACAGCGGCGTGGGGTCGAAACGCACCCACCCGGCGCGATCGAAGCGCACCTCGACCCAGGCGTGTGCATCATGGCTGGTGATCAGGAAGTCGCCCGGCTGCTGCTCGTCGCCCTGGGTGAAGCCGATGGCGACCCGCGCCGGGATGCCGAGGCTTCGGAGCATCACCGCCATCGACGCCGCGTACTGCTCGCAGTATCCCTGCTTGTTGATCAGGAAATCACTGAGCAGGTCGCCGCTGTTGCCGGTCTTGACCTCCAGGGAATAGGTGAAGCCGTTGGCTTTGTCGGTGAACCAGTTCGTCAGCAGCAAGGCCTTGTCGAACGGGGTCGGCCCCGCCGCGGTCACCTGCAACGCGAGGTCCACCGCCAGCGACGAGATGCCTTCCGCGGACACCAATGTCGGCGACGGGGTGACCGAGTCAGTCCGCAGCACGTCCTGGTCGACCCGACCGTAGGCGAAGGCGAGCCGGTAATCGTTGGGGCGGGTCGAACCCGCCCGGAAGATCGAGCCCAGCTCCGGGTTGTAGGTGTAGTCGTCGTCCAGACCGGACACCTTCGAGGTGCCTTCGTAGATCGGGACGAAACGGTCCGAGAAGTTCAGCACCTCGATACTGACCTCGGTGAGCGTCGCGGCCGGGTTGCGTGCGAGCGGAGTCACGTCGATGGGTGCCCCGGCCGGACGAGCGTCGGTCTCCGGATCGAGCAGGGCGAACCCCTCGCCGGCCGTCCATGCCTCGAGTGCGGTGGTCCGCAGGTAGTCCGGGCCCGGCATTCCGTTGACCCGGAGCACCTCGCGCGCCTCGCGGCGCTGTAGATCGCCGTGCAGGGAAGCGAAGGAGGACAGTCCGATGTCGGTCCCGCCGCCGCGGCCACTGCGGTCCAGCCGCCCCTGGGTGCCGACGTCGGTGATCGCGTCCGCGACCAGCAGGCTCGCCCCGATGGCCAGCACCACCGCCAGACCGCCCGCCAGCACCACTCCGATGCCCGCCCGCAGTCCGACCCGCCGCCCTTGGTGGCCGGCGACCGCGACGAGTGCCGCGTAGCAGGCCGCAGGTAGCGCGAAAGCCTGCCAGGGCAACAGATCCTCGTCGATCGAGGCGGGAACCGAGTACAGGCACAGCAACGGCAGGGCGACCAGCGCGGGTGCGTCGACCTCGGCGACGAAGAAGTCCACGATCAGCGCGATCAGCCCCAGTGACACGGCGACCAGGAACGACAGTTCAGGTGTGGCGGGGGCCGGCACCGAACTCTGGACGATCTGGTCCCAGGCGCCGTTCAGCAGCGTGTGCGCCTCCCGAACCACCCGGGCGTTCGGGATCAGCCCGCCGTAGCCGCCGGTGGTGAACACCGCAGTCAGCGTGACGAGGACGCCGGCGACCTGCGCCAGCACGGTGACCGGGGCCAGGACCCGGAGCAGCCGACAGCCCAATCCGATCAGCCAGACCAGACCCACCACCTGCACCGTCGGCGGCACCCAGGCGCTGCCGGCGATGACCGAACCCAGCGCGACGCTTCCGGCCAACACCGACAGCGCCCCCAGCAGGCTCGCCACCGGCTTGGGCGTCGCCCGCTCGTCACGACGCCGACGCCCCGCAGCGGCAGCGCCACCGGCCGACGGCCGGGTCAGTGTGGAGGTGCTCATCGGAGCGCGCCCGACCCGAACCCGTCGTCAGCGGCGCACGCCCGCCGCCAGACCTGGGCGAGGTCGTCCCCACGGCGGACGACGACGACCCGCCAGCCGGCCGCCGACAGTGTCGACGCCGCGGAGTGCTCCGTCGCAGCCCCGCCCCAGTCCTCGGTGGCCAGCAGCAGCGCGATGGTGCCCGCCGCCCGGCGTCGAGCAGCGATGAGCAGCGATGTAGTCCGCTCGTCGGGATGACCGAGGATCGCGATCAGCAGACCCCGGGTGGCCAGCACCGACGGCTCGATCCCGGTGGCGTGGTCCTCCTCGACCAGGGCCAGGCTGACGAGCACATCGTCGGCGATGTCATGGCCGCCGGCGAGGGTCCGGCCGGTGTGGGACATCAGCCGCACGTGGTGGTCCTCGCCCAGCAGGTGCAACGCCACCGAGGCGACCAGGCTGACCGCGGTCTCCAGGCTGGAGTCGGTGCCGGTGCCGGCATGAGCCCGGCTGCGATGGTCGAGCACGACGGTGGCGCCGCCGTGCGAGACAGGCTCGGTCAGGCGGACCATCAGGTCGTCGTAGCGGGCGGATGCCCGCCAGTGCACGGTGCGGATGTCGTCGCCGCGCTGGTACTGCCGGACGCCGACGTCGGGGTCCCCCCCGACGGTGCCGTGAGCCGCCCGCCCGGACGCGGCGGACAACGAGCCGCCGCTGGTGGGGCTGCCCTGCAGCGGCACCACGGTAGGAACCACCAGCACCTCGGTGAGTACCGGCAGCGTGCGGTTGTCCTCCCAGGTGCCGAACGGGTCCCCGAGGCGGACCTGCGGCGGGCCGAGGACGAACCGGCCGCGCCGCTGCGCGACCAGCGCATAGTGCGACACCGCTGACCGCCCACGGCTCAGCGCCGGAATGAGGCAGTGGGTGCCGGCGGAGAGTTCCGGGGTGCCGGGCTCCAGCAACTCGACGGGCCGGGTGCGGGAGCCCCCGTTGTTGGTGACCACCAGCGCTACCGAGCCGGTCATTCCGGTGCTGAGCCGCTCCGGGGAGACGTGGTGCACGCCGGTGAAGGAGGTGCGACGCGTGGCGGTGACCGCCCAGGCCAGGATCGGCAGCAGCGCGGCCAGCAGCCCGACCCGCAACAGATCGCGCTCGTCCAGCACGACTCCGCACAGGCACGCGGCGACCCCGCCGGCCAGCAGGCACCGGCCCCGGGTGGTGAGGCCACGCGTCCGGCGGCCGGCGGACGGGCGTCCCGAGGCCCCGCGGCGATTCGACCGAGCCGAGGGTGCCGGCGGTCGGTGCAGGGCGGGTGGGGGCGCAGCCGCTGGGGCCGTCAAGCGTCAGCCGCCCTGACCGCGGGGGACGCGCACCGCGGACAGCAGCCCGCCGACGATGTCGATCTCCGACCGCCGTGCGGCGTGCGCCTCGACCGTGAGCAGCAGTCGGTGCGACAGCACCGGTACGGCCATCCGGCCGATGTCGTCGGGGATCACGAACGACCGACCGTCGAGAGCGGCGCTGGCCTTCGCGGCGCGCGCTAAATGCAGGGCAGCGCGGGGGGATGCGCCGAGACGGACGTCGGGCAGGTTCCGGGAGGCGCCGACGAGGTCGACGATGTAGTGCTGCAGTTCGGGTGCGAGGTGGATCCGGGCGGTGGCGTCCATCAGCCGCCGCACGGTCGCTGCGTCGGTGACGGGGCTGAGATCGTCGAGCGGGTCATGGTGATCCTGCTCGCCGAGCATGGCCGCTTCGGCCCGGCGGTCCGGATAGCCGATCGCGGTGCGCATCAGGAACCGGTCGCGCTGTGCTTCGGGCAGGGGGTAGGTCCCCTCCATCTCGACCGGGTTCTGGGTGGCCATCACCAGGAACGGCTGCTGCAGGGGATAGGTCGTCCCGTCCACGGTGACCTGCTGCTCCTCCATCGCCTCCAGCAGGGACGACTGCGTCTTCGGTGAGGCCCGGTTGATCTCGTCGGCGACCAGGATGTTGGCGAACACCGGGCCGGGTCGGAAGTCGAACAGGCCCGAATGTCGGTCGTACACCGAGACGCCGGTGACATCGGACGGCATCAGGTCCGGGGTGAACTGGACCCGGTTGACGGTCCCGTCCACGGTGCGGGCCAGCGCCTTCGCAAGCCGGGTCTTACCGACCCCGGGAACGTCCTCGATGAGCAGATGACCACCGGTGAGCAGTGCGATGACCGAGATCCGGACGACCTCGGGCTTGCCGAGCAGGATCCGGTTGACCGCTGTGGCGATCTGACCGCCGAAAGAGGCGACGTCGGCGGCACCCCAGGTGGCGTCCCCGGCGTCGTGGTTGTCCTCGGAGCCGGCCGGTCGGCGTCGGGGCAACTCACCCAGGTCGTGCGTCATGTGGCTCCTCTTCGTCGATGCTCCACAGCGCGCGCCCGGATCGGCCCGAAAGGACGCCCGGCGACGACGGTGGCCGACCGACGTCGGTGGCCCCAGCCGCGGACACCGCCGGCGCGTCTCTGCTCGTCAGTGTGCCAAACACCGTGCGGGGGCGGCGGGATTCCGTGACGCCGAGGGTGGCCCGGACCACATTCTCTACCGTCCGTGACTAGCGATACGCAGAGAGTTCGCAGGTGAGGGCAGGTCCAGCGGGTGGTCTGCACTGCGCCCCATCTCGCGAACGAACGGCAGCCAAGCGCTGACGGGGGCGCGAATTCGTCCGGTTCCAGGCGGTTCGAGGCTCTGCCGGCGGCGGACGTGAACCCCACGGCAGGACCGGGCGGGTGAAACCCCCCACCGCGCCCCACCGCCTCCGACCAGCGCAGATGCGCAGTCCTGATGGCGAAACCGCCCTCCGCAGGGGTTGTTTGTGGGTGGGAGTGGGGTATCGTGTCAGGAACAGGAGCATGGTGGGTATCACGCCCTGGGGCAGGACGCAGGAGGGGAGGTGCCGGTGTGGCTTTCAGTGGTTTCGTCGGCACGCACACCCCCCGGATGGACGACAAGGGGCGGGTCACCTTGCCGGCCAAGTACCGCGACCGGCTCGCAGGGGGGGTCGTGCTGATGCGCGGCCGCGACCACACCCTCTACGTGCTGACCGCCGAAGGTTTCGAGACCTTCGCCGACCGCGCGATCAACGCCGAGATCACCGATGCGAAGCAGGTCGGGTTCCAGCGCTACATGCTCGCCAACACCGAGGACCAACGTCCTGACGCCCAAGGTCGGATCAGCATCCCGGCCAAGATGCGCGAGTACGCCAATCTCGGCAAGGACGTCGTGATCAACGGCGTCGGACTTCGGATGGAGATCTGGGCGGCCGACGCCTGGGCGCGTTACGAAGCCGAACAGGAAGCCGCCTACGCCTCACCCGAGGCCGGCATCTTCGCCGGCTGATCAGCACCACCCGCACCACCCGCAGTGCCGTACCGCCCGCAGTGCCTGCACCACCCGCACCACCCGAACCACCGCATCCTGCACCACCCGCACCACCCGAACCACCGCAGTGCTTGCACCACCCGAGGCCATGCAGTCCGGCCTCCACCCGATGCCCGTCCTGGAGCGACTTCCCCCGCGCCAGGCCGGATATCCGTCCTGATGCGACTTCCCCCGCACCAGGGCGGTGGTGGCCCTGGAGCGACTTCCCCCGCGCCAGGTCCGCCTTCTCGGGTGGGGACCCGTCGGCGTGGCCCGGTCGTTCCGATCCGCACCGGCCGCTTACACGCACCCCATCGACACCAGTGGCGCACCGACGAGAGGTACCGAACGACATGGTCGACGAGCACGTACCAGTGCTGGCCGATCGGGTGGCGTCCCTGCTCGACCCGGCACTGCAACGCCCCGGAGCCGTCCTCGTCGACGCCACCCTCGGGTTGGCCGGCCACACGGTCCTGCTGCTCGAGCGGCACCCCGGGCTCCGCGTCATCGGCATCGACCGCGACCGCACCGCGCTGGGTCTGGCCAGCGAGCGGGTGCAGGCTGCCGGGTACGCCGATCGGTTCGACGCCGCCCACGCCGTCTACGACCAGATTCCCGACGTGCTGGCCGACCTGGGCGTCGGAGCTGTCGACGGCATCCTGTTCGACCTCGGGGTGTCCTCGATGCAGCTCGACCGGGCCGAACGCGGTTTCGCCTACGCCGTCGACGCGCCGCTGGACATGCGGATGGACCCGTCGGTCGGGCTGACCGCGGCGGACGTGCTCAACACCTATCAACCCGGCGAGCTGGTCCGGATCCTGCGGGAGTACGGCGAGGAGAAGTTCGCCACCCGGATCGTGTCGCAGGTCGTGCGGGAACGCGCCAAGCGGCCCTGGACCTCCAGCGCCCCACTGGTCGAGTTGATCCGCACCGCCATTCCTGCCGCCGCCCGCCGGACCGGCGGCCATCCCGCCAAGCGGACGTTCCAGGCGCTGCGTATCGAGGTCAACGACGAACTCGGCGCGCTGCGCCGGGCCGTGCCGGCAGCGGTCGGTGTCGTCAACCTCGGTGGCCGGATCGTCGTGATGTCCTACCAGAGTCTGGAGGACCGCATCGTCAAACAGGCGATCGCTCCGCTGACGATGTCGACGTCCCCGCTGGACCTGCCCATCGATCTGCCCGACCATGCGGCGCGCTGGCGCTGGATCGTGCGTGGCGCCGAAGCCCCCACCGACCTGGAGATCGCGGCCAACCCCCGCGCCGCCTCCGCCCGACTCCGCGCCGCAGAACGTACCCGGGAGGCCGTGTGAACCACCCCGCCAGCTCTGAGATCCCGGGGCGGACGTCCGCCGACGGGCGGACCCGCGCACGTCGCCCGAACCCACGTCCGGAGCCGACCCGGCGTCCCCGCCGGGACACTGCGGAAAACGGCCGCACCGGATCCGGCGCCCGGGCGACCGCAGCTGCGCCTGCGACGCCGGAACCTCGTGCCCCCGAACGCCGCGCGCCCAGGTCCCGGGTGACCACCCCACCCGGGGTGGACGCCGCCGTGTCGAAGACCCCGATGCCCAGGACCGCCGTGTCGAAGGCCCCGGCGCCCAAGCCGACCGCGGCCGAACTGGCCCGGCAGCGGCGCTCCCGGCGCAACGCCCGGATCAGCAGCACGTTGCACGGCGGCGCGCTGATCCCGCAGGGTCACCGGTTCTCGGCCCGGCAGGTCCCGTTCGTCGCGGTTCTGGTTGCGCTGCTGGGCGTCGGCCTCGCCGGGGTGATCTCGCTCAACACGCTCACCGACGAGACCGGGATCCGCACCTACCAGATCAGGACGACCTCGGTCCTGGCCCAGCAGCGGATCGAGGAGCTGGAGAGCGACATCGCCGCCCGGGGTGCGACTTCGGCCATCGGGGCAGCGGCCCGGAAGATGGGCCTCGTACCCGCCGGTGACGCTGCGATCCTGGTGGTGCCGACGGACGGCGCCGCGCCGACCGTGATCGGAACACCGGTAGCCGTCGTCGATCCGGTCGCCGTCGCCGCCGCCGCTGCGCAGCAGGCCGCGGCCGACCAGGCTGCCGCCGCGCAGGCTGCCGCCGCGCAGGCTGCCGCCGCGCAGGCAGCCGCTGCTCAGGCCACGGCCGACCAGGCAGCCGCTGCGCAGGCTGCCGCAGCAGCTGCCGCAGCAGCCACTGCGGCAGCCACTGCAGCGCCGGCCCCCGCCGACCAGGCCGGCGCCGCGCCCGCCGACAGCAACCCGGCACCCGAGCCCGCACCCACCACGCCTGCCGATGCAGCCCCCACGAGTCCTGGAGCATCCGGATGAACCGTCGCGACCGACCGAGCCCCGACATCACGGGTCGCACCCAGCGGGATCCGGCGCGCCGCCCGCCCGCCGCCGATCGCGGCGACGGCGGGTCCCGACGGATCGCTCGCACGGGCCCGGACCGGCCCGCCGGCCATCGCTCCGCGACCTCGGTGCTCAACGACCGCCGCCGCACCGACGAGGGCCCGCGCCGGGCCGGCTCCGGCCGCGCTCCCGAGGACACCCGGCCACCCGGCCAGACCGATCGTGAGGAGGTCCGCGGCCGTCGCCCCGGACCGGGCCTCTACCCGCGCACCACCGCGCGGCCGCAGCCGACCGCGAAATCGGCCAGGTCGATCCGCGGCCGTCGGTTGCGGGCCATGAAGCAGGCTCCGGGACGGCCGGACAATCGCATCAAGATCGTGCTGGTGCTGCTGCTGATCATGCTGATCGCCGCGGTCGTCCGGCTGACGTTCATCCAGGGGTGGTCGGCGGATGCGTACGCCGCCAAGGCGTTGGACCAGCGAACCCGGGTCACTGCGGTGCAGGCCGAGCGCGGCACCATCCTGGACCGCAACGGCACCGCCCTGGCGTTCACCATCGAAGGTCGGGCCATGGCAGGTCGGCCGTACCTGTTCGTCAGCGACGCGGAGCGCAAGCAGGTGGTCGACGCCCTGGTCGCGACCTTCGGCACCCGGGTCGACCCGGCGGATCTGATGACCAAGCTCACCTCCGAGGACGACTACGTCTACCTGGTCCGCGGTCTGATGCCCGCGGAGGCCCAGGCGGCGATGGACGCGGTCAAGCCCATCCTGACGGCGCACAAGGACGAGTTGGATCCGATCTACAAGGAGCGCTTCCTGGACGGCATCTCTACCGAGGCGCAGCCGCTGCGGCAGTACCCCGACGGCACCGCCAACGCCGCGCTGGTCGGAAAGACCTCGAGCTGGGACGGCGCCGGGGCGATGGGCATCGAGTCCAGCTTCAACAAGGTGCTCGCCGGCAAGAACGGCAGCCGGACGTCCGACGTCTACCGCAACGGCGTCATCCCCGGCAGCACGAGGGACATCAAGACCGCGGTCAACGGCTCCGATGTCACGCTGACGCTGGATGCCGACCTGCAGTACAGCGTCAGCCAGATGTTGCAGGGCTACGTCGACCAGACCAGCGCCAAGCGCGGGATGGCCCTCGTCCAGGACGTCTCCACCGGCGAGATCTACTCCCTGGCCACCTACCAGCCCGGGGTCGAAGCCGGCGCCCAGTCCAACATCGCGGTCACCGCCCCGTTCGAACCCGGCTCGGTGAACAAGGTGGTGACGTTCGCGGCCGCCCTGGAGGCCGGGCTGATCACCCCGACCACCCCGTCGACCGTGGACGGTGACATCCAGATGGGCGGCCGGACGATCCACGACGCCTGGGGGCACGGTCCGATCACCATGACGGCCACCGGCATCCTGGCCAAGTCGTCCAACGTCGGCACCCTGCAGATCGCCCAGCAGGTCGGCGCCGACGCGTTCGCCGCGGAGCTGGCGAAGTTCGGTCTGGGCAAGAAGACGGGCATCGAGCTGGCCGGCGAGTCCGCCGGCGTGGTGCCGGCCCAGAACCTGTGGTCCTCGACCACGTTCGCGAACCTGCCGATCGGGCAGGGGCTGTCGATGTCGTTGGTGCAGATGGCCTCGATGTATCAGGCCATCGGCAACCACGGGGTCAAGCTCCCACCCACGCTGTTCAAGGGCACGACGACCGACGGCACGTTCACCGCCGCCGCCCCGGCCGCAGGTACCCAGGTGGTCAGCCCCGCCACCGCGGACACCCTGGTCGACATGCTGCGCGGCACCACCCAGGACGGCGACACCGCCCACCGGGGGACCGCGGCCAAGGCGGCGATCAACGGGTACCAGGTCGCGGCCAAGACCGGGACCGCCCAGCAGGTCGACCCGGTGACCAACGACTACTCCAGGACGATGTACAACTCGACCATCGCCGGGTTGATCCCCGCCGACAACCCGCGGTTCGTGGTGGCGATCATGCTGGACGCCCCGCAGGGCGGGAAGAACGCGGTGCCGTTGTTCCACGACATCGCCGCCTATGCGCTGCGTGCGTTCGATGTGCCGCCGTCGGCGGAGCCGGCGCCGGTCTACGACCTGTACCTGCCGTGAGTGCGGTGACCGCAGGATCGGCGGGCACAACTCCGCGTCACGGGTAGATTTCGACCGTGCCGAGCAGCCCTAGTCCCCGCCCCGCCCGTACGGTCGCGCAGTCGCTGGCCAGGCTGGCCGAGCTGGCCGACGCCCACCTCGAGATGGTCGGGGGCGGCGACCCTACCCTGCTCGCCGAACGGTCCGCAGCGAACGCCGAGGTGGATCCGGTCGAGGTCACCGGCATCACGCTGCGGTCCGGCGACGTCCAGCCCGGTGACCTTTTCGCGGCGTTGGCCGGTGGCCGCAGCCATGGTGCGCAGGCCGCGGCGGCCGCCGTGGACGCGGGTGCGGTCGCCGTGCTCACCGATCCGGCGGGGCTGGCGATGATCCGGGCGGCCGGCCCGTCGGCGCCGCTGCCGGTGCTGGTGGTCGACGAGCCCCGGCCGGTGCTGGGCCCGATCGCCGCGGAGCTCTACGGGCGACCCAGTGAGCACCTGCTGATCATCGCCGTCACCGGCACCGCCGGGAAGACGACCACCAGCTACCTGGTCGAGGCCGGTCTGGCCGGCAACGGCCTGCGCACCGGGGTCATCGGAACGGTGGAGACCCGGATCGGCGCCGACGTGCTGCCGAGCGCGTTCACCACCCCGGAGGCACCGGATCTGCAGGCGTTGCTGGCGATCATGGTCGAACGTGGCGTGCAGGCGGTGGCGATGGAGGTCTCCTCGCACGCGCTCGCTCTGCACCGGGTCGCCGCGGTCTCCTTCGCCGTCGGTGGTTTCACCAACCTCTCCCAGGACCACCTGGACTTCCACCCCGACATCGAGCACTACTTCCAGGCCAAGGCGCTGTTGTTCGACGGCCGGGCCGGAGCCGGCGTGGTGGACATCGACGGTGAGTACGGTCGCCGGCTCGCCGCGATGCACCCGGAGGTCGGCACCGTCGCGGTCTTCGATGGCGGGGACGCCGACTGGACGGTGCCCGAGCTGACAATCGGCGCCGCCGGCATCACCAACCTGGTGGTCCGCTCACCCGTCGGCGACATCCCGGTCGCGCTGGAACTGCCCGGCTCGTTCAACGTCTGCAACGCCGTGCTCGCGCTGGCCTGCATCCACGCCGCCGGACTGGACCCGCGGCTCGCCGCCCCGATGCTGACCTCGGTCGTCGTCCCCGGCCGGATGCAGAGCGTGGACTGCGGCCAACCGTTCCTCGCCGTGGTCGACTACGCCCACAAGCCGGCCGCATTGACCGCGATCCTGACCGCGCTCCGGCCGGACACCACCCGCCGGATCATCCTGGTCGTCGGGGCCGGTGGCGACCGGGACCGCGGCAAGCGGCCGATGATGGGCGCCGCCGCGGCGGCCGGTGCCGACCTGGTGTTCGTCACCGACGACAACCCTCGTTCGGAGGATCCGGCGGTCGTCCGCGCGCAGATCCTGGCCGGCGTGCCGGCCGACACCACCGCCCGGATCGTCGAGATCGGTGACCGCGGTGCCGCGATCCGGGCGGCGGTGAACGTCGCCGGCCCCGGCGACACCGTCATCGTCGCCGGCAAGGGTCACGAGCAGGGTCAGTACGTGGGGGAGGCGGTCATCCCGTTCTCCGACGTCGACGAACTCACCGCCGCGCTGCATCACGCCACCCAGGAAGGATCCCCGCTCGCATGAGGCCGATGACCGTGGACGAGGTCGCCGCAGCCGTCGGGCTGCCGCCGATCGGCGGGCCGGGCGGGGCTGCGGTGGTCACCTCGGTGGAGTTCGACAGCCGCAAGGTGGTGCCGGGAACGTTGTTCCTGGCGCTGGTCGGTGACCGGGTCGACGGTCACCGCTTCGCCGCGGTCGCGGCCGCGGCCGGCGCGGTCGCGGTGCTGGGGTCCGGCGAGATCGACGTCGACCTGCCGATGCTCCGGGTCTCCGATCCGCTGGCCGCGCTGGCCGGGATCGCCACGGTGTCGGCGCGGGCCCTGATCGCGGACGGCCTCGTCGTGATCGGGGTGACCGGCTCGGCGGGCAAGACCTCGACCAAGGACCTGATCGCCGCGATCGCGTCCGCGGCCGGCGAGACGGTCTTCCCACCGGAGTCGTTCAACAACGAGTTGGGGCACCCGTACACGGTGCTGCGGGCGGGGGTGGACACCGCATTCCTGGTCCTGGAGCTGTCCGCCCGGGGCCTCGGGCACATCTCGATGCTGACCACCATCGCCCCACCGTCGATCGGGGTGGTGCTCAACGTCGGATCGGCGCACCTGGGCGAGTTCGGCTCGGTCGAGACCATCGCCCGGGCCAAGGGCGAACTGGTCGAGGCGTTGCCGGCCGGTGCCGACGGCGGGGTGGCGATCCTCAACGCCGACGACGGCCGGGTCGCCGCGATGAGCGGCCGCACCCACGCCCGGGTGGTCGGCTACGGCACCAGCGCCGACGCCGACATTCGCGCCGAACACGTCGAGGCCGACGAGCGGGCCCGCGCCCGCTTCACCCTGCACACCCCGGAGGGCAGCGCCACCGTGCAACTGGCCGTCGCCGGCCACCACCAGGTGAGCAACGCGCTGGCCGCGGCCGCGGTGGGGATCGAGCTCGGACTGTCGCCGGCCCGGATCGCCGACGTGTTGGCCGCGACCGGTCCGGCGTCGAAGTGGCGGATGGAGATCACCGACCGGCCCGACGGCGTCACCGTGATCAACGACGCCTACAACGCCAACCCGGATTCGATGAAGGCCGCCCTGCGCGCGCTGGTCACGATCGGCCGCGGCCGACGGACCTGGGCCGTGCTGGGAGAGATGGCCGAACTGGGCGACGCCGCTCGGGAGGCACACGACGAGATCGGTCGGCTGGTCGTGCGACTCAACGTCGACCGGCTGCTGGCGGTCGGCCCGGCGGTGCGTGCACTCCATCTCGGGGCGCATCTGGAAGGGTCCTGGGGTGGCGAGTCCGAGCACCTGCCGGACATCGAGAGCGCGATCGCCATCCTGCTGGCGGAGTTGGAGCCTGGTGACGTGGTGTTGGTGAAGGGATCCCGCTCGGCCGGTCTGGAACGGATCGCCGCGGCGGTGCTGGCCGGCGACGACTCCGCCGGTGCCACCCCGGGGAGCGGCGCATGAAGAGCATCCTGCTGGCCGCCATCATCGGACTGTCGGTCGCCATCCTGCTCACCCCGTTCCTGATCACGCTGTTCTCCCGGCAGGGGTTCGGCCAGGAGATCCGGGAGGACGGGCCGCAGACCCACCAGAAGAAGCGCGGCACCCCGACGATGGGTGGCGCGGCCATCCTGATCGCGATGTGGGTCGGGTACCTGGTCTCCAAACTGGTCAACCTCGACGGCGGCGGACCCACCGCGTCGGGCTTCCTGCTGCTGTACCTCACCACCGGGATGGGGCTGGTCGGCTTCCTGGACGACTTCGTCAAGATCCGGCAGCAGCGCAACCTCGGACTGAACAAGCGGATGAAATTCGCCGGCCAGACGTTCGTCGCAGTCAGCTTCGGCATCATGGTCTTCCAGTTCCCCAGCGCCAACGGCGGGATCACCCCGGCCTCGACGTACCTGTCCTACGTGCGTGACCTGCCGTGGCTGAACTTCGGGGTGATCGGCGGGGTCATCTTCGTCGTGCTGCTGATCGCCGCCTGGTCCAACGCGGTCAACTTCACCGACGGCCTGGACGGGCTGGCCGCGGGGTCCTCGGTGATGGTGCTCGGCAGCTACGTGGCGATCTGCTTCTTCCAGTTCCGCAACGCCTGCTCGGACGCGCTGAGCGCGGCAGCGGGGGCGGGCTGCTACGAGGTCCGCGACCCTATCGACATCGCCATCGTCGCCGCCGCGGCCGTCGGCGGGTGCCTGGGCTTCCTCTGGTGGAACGCGCACCCGGCCCGGATCATGATGGGCGACACCGGTTCGCTGGCCATCGGCGGGCTCATCGCGGGGCTCTCGGTGCTGACCCGTACCGAGATGCTGCTGATCGTGATCGCCGGCCTGTTCGTGGTGGAGATGATCTCGGTGGTCATCCAGATCGCGGTGTTCAAGGTGCGCCGGGTCCGGGTGTTCCGGATGGCCCCCTTCCACCATCACTTCGAGATCTCCGGCTGGGCCGAGACCACTGTGATGGTCCGGTTCTGGCTGCTCGCCGCGATCAGCGCTGCGCTCGGGGTGGGGCTGTTCTACGCCGACTGGCTGTCCCTCACCGGTGGTTAGGCAATCCGCGGCCGTGCCGTTCCCGGTGGCCGGCAGATCGGTGGTGGTGGCCGGGGCGGGTACGTCCGGGCTGTCCGCCGCGCGCTACCTCGTCGGTCAGGGTGCCCGGGTGGTGGTGGCCGACGACCGGGCCGGCACCCCCGCGCTGGACGGCTGGGCGGTGCCGGTGCCGGTGCTGGCCGGCCTCACCGCGCCCCCGCCGGGGACCGACCTCGTCGTCACCTCACCCGGCTGGCGGCCGGACACCCCGCTGCTGCTGGCCGCCGCGGCCGCCGGCATCCCGGTGATCGGTGACGTGGAACTCGCCTGGTGGGCCGAGCAGCAGCGGCCGACCCGGCGACGGCCCTGGCTCGCGGTCACCGGCACCAACGGCAAGACCACCACGATCGGCATGGTCGAGGCGATCCTGCAGGCCGCGGGTCGGCACGCGGTCGCCTCGGGCAACATCGGGCTCGGGGTGCTCGACGTGGCCACCGCCGAGCCCGCCCACGACGTCATCGCCGTCGAACTCTCCAGCTTCCAGTTGCACTACGCGCCGACGCTCCGGCCCACCGCCGGGGTGGTGCTCAACGTCGCGGAGGACCACCTCGACTGGCACGGCTCGATGGCCGCCTACGCCGGGGCGAAGGCACGCGTGCTGGACGGTGAGGTGGCGGTGGCCGTCGTCGACGACCCGGGAGCGGCCGCGCTGCTGGCCGGCGCGGCCGCCCACACCCGGGTCGGGGTGACCGCGGGCGTGCCCGGTGACGGCCGCCTCGGGGTGCGCGACGGCATGCTGTTCGACGCCGCATTCGGCGGCGGGGAGCTGCTGCCGGTCGCCGAGATCCGGCCGGTCGGGGTGCACAACGTGACCAACGCGCTCGCGGCGGCGGCGCTGACCCTGGCCATCGGGGTGCGGGCGTCGGAGGTCGCCGCCGGGCTGCGCGTATTCCGGCCCGGGGGACACCGCAACGCGCTGGTCGGCGCGGTCGACGGGGTGACCTGGGTGGACGATTCCAAGGCCACCAATCCGCACGCCGCCTATGCCTCGTTGATGGCCTACGACCACGTCGTCTGGGTCGCCGGTGGTCAGCTCAAGGGTGCCGCGGTGGACGACCTGGTGGCCGCCGTCGCCGGTCGGCTGCGCGGGGTGGTGGTGATCGGCGTCGACCGTGAGCTGATCGCCGCCGCACTGCAGCGACACGCGCCGGACGTCCCGCGGATGGTCCTGCCCGACACCGACGATGGAGTGATGACGACGGTGGTGACCGCTGCGGCCCGGATGGCCGCCCCCGGAGACGTGGTGCTGCTGGCTCCGGCCGCCGCCTCCCTCGACATGTTCGCCTCCTACGCGGCCCGCGGCGAGGCCTTCGCCGCCGCGGTCGCCGGCCTCTCCGGACCGGGGTCGGCGTGAGCGCTCCGGTCGTCGCCGAGCCGATCATCGCCGGCCGGACCACCCGGACGCCCGGCCCGGGTGAGCGGTTCCGGCGGCTGCGTCGGCACACCCGGGACTGGCTGGACCGGCCGATGACGTCGTTCAACCTGCTGCTCGCGGTGTTCTTCCTGCTGCTGGGATTCGGCCTGCTGATGGTGCTGTCCTCGTCGTCGGTGGTGTCCTACACCCGCGACGTGGCCAACGGCGGTGACGGCTCGGCGTTCGCCACCTTCAAGCGGCAACTCGTGTTCGCCGTGGTCGGGATGGTGGCCTTCTACGCGATGATGCGGGTCAAGCTCAGCTGGCTGCGGGCGATCTCGACGACCGCGATGATCGGGTCCGTCTGCCTGCTGATCCTGGTGCTCGCAACGAAACCGATCAACGGTGCCAGGAGCTGGATCAGCCTGGGCCCGGTCACCGTCCAGCCGTCCGAGATCGCCAAGTTCGTGCTGGTGATCTGGGGCGCCCACGTGTTGGCGTCGCGCAAGGCGACCCTGGGTTCGTGGAAGCAATTGCTGGTTCCGGTGCTCCCGGTCGCGATCCTGATGGGCGGGCTGATCGTGGCCGAGCCCGACCTGGGCACCACGGCGGCGCTGATGGTCATCCTGCTGGCGTTGTTCTTCTTCGCCGGGGCGGCCTGGAGCCTGTTCATCGGGATGATCTCCGTCGGGGTCGGTGGGATGGCGCTGCTGGCCGTGGTCGAGCCGTACCGGCTCAAGCGCATCGTCAGCTTCCTCAACCCCGAGGTCGATCCGCGTGGCTCGGGCATGCAGTTGCTGCAGGGCCTGTACGGGATGGCCGACGGCGGCTGGTTCGGCGTGGGCCTGGGCCAGTCCCGGGCCAAGTGGGCCTACTTACCGCACGCGGAGTCCGACTTCATCTTCGCCATCGTCGGCGAGGAACTGGGCTTCATCGGCGCCGGCCTGCTGGTGGGCCTGTACGTCACGCTGGCCCTGGTCGGTCTGCGCATCGCCCGTCGCAACGTCGACCCGTTCATCAAGCTGGTCGCGGCCACGGCCACGGCCTGGCTGGTCGGCCAGGCGGCCATCAACATCTTCTACGTCATCGGCCTGCTGCCGGTGACCGGCCTGACGCTGCCGATGATCTCCGCCGGCGGCACCTCACTGGTCGTCACGATGGCGATCTTCGGACTGCTGGCCAACTTCGCCCGGCGGGAGCCGCCGGCGATGGCTGCGCTGCAGCAGAGCGGCCCGGGGATGGTGTCGCGGTTCTTCGGCATCGGCGTGCCCAACGTCGGCGGCGACACCGAGAAGGTCGTGGTCAGCCCGGCCAAGGCTGCCAAGCAGCAGCAGCGCGACGAGCGTCGGGCCACCCGGCGCGCCGCCCGCTCACACCCCGACGCCGGCCTGCGGGACCGGATGTCGGCCGCCCAGCGACCGCCGGACCGTCGAGACGAGCAGGGCCGCCCGGCACCGCGCCGCGCGGCTCCGGTGGACACGGGCCGGTTGCGACCGACCGCGGACCCGGATCGCGCCGCTGCTTCCGACCGCGCCACCCCTTTCGGCGTCACGTCCGCTCCCGGCGGTAAGTCTCCCGGCGGTAAGGCGGCTCCCGGCCGGGCCACCGGCTCGGCGGCTGCCGTCGGTCGGGCGCGACCCGCCGACCGGGCGCGTCCGGCGGACCCGGCACGTCGGCCGGAGCCGGGCCGCCTGCGTCGACCCGACGGTTCCCGTCCGGTCGTCCGGCCGGACCGCGCACCCGCGCCGCGCACCGGCGGTGGCCTGCGCAGCTGGTTCGGTTTCGGCACCCCGCCGGCGGCGGCGCCGGCCCGCCAGCTCCCCGCCGAGCGTGGCCGCTCGCCGCGTCGCGGCGCCGCCGGGCCGGCCGCCCGGTGACCGGCCGTCCGCTGTCCGTGCTGATCGCCGGCGGGGGAACCGCCGGCCACATCGAGCCGGCGATGAACACCGCCGATGCGCTCCGTCGGCTGGACCCGCAGATCCGGATCACCGCGCTGGGCACCGACCGCGGCCTGGAGACCACGTTGGTCCCGGCCCGGGGCTACGAGCTGTCGTTGATCCCGGCGGTGCCGTTGCCGCGCAAGCCCTCGCCGGCGCTGCTCAAGCTGCCCGCCCGGATGTGGGACGCGGTCCGCCGAACACGTCGCATCATCGCTGCGAACGAAGTCGACGTGGTGGTCGGGTTCGGCGGCTACGTCTGCCTGCCTGCCTATCTCGCCGCCCGGAGGAACCCGCCGATCGTGATCCACGAAGCCAATGCCCGGGCCGGCCTGGCCAACCGGATCGGCGCCCGCTTCGCCGCCCGGGTGCTCGCCGCGGTGGACGGTTGCGGCATCGCCGGCGCCGAGGTCATCGGCATCCCGGTTCGGCACTCACTGTCGACGTTGGATCGGGCCGGGCTGCGGGCCCAGGCCCGGGAATTCTTCGGACTCGACCCGGACGCCCCGACCCTGCTGGTCTACGGCGGTTCCCAGGGCGCGCAGTCGATCAACCGCGCGCTCGCTGCGGCCGCGCCCGCACTGGCCGTCGCCGGGGTCGGCGTGCTGCACGCCTACGGCCGCAAGAACACGCTCGAGGTCACCCAGGTGCCGGGTGCACCGCCGTACGTCGCGGTGCCCTATCTGGACCGGATGGACCTCGCCTACGCGGCCGCGGACCTGGTGCTGGGCCGGTCCGGCGCGCTGACGGTCGCCGAGCTCGGGGCTGTCGGGCTGCCGGCGGTCTACGTCCCGCTGCCGCACGGCAACGGCGAGCAGCGGCTCAACGCTGCGTCGCAGCTCGCGGCCGGCTCGGCGGTGATCATCGACGACGCCGAGCTGACCGCCACCGCGGTCACGGACCGGGTGATCCCGCTGTTGGTCGATCCCCGACGCCGGGCCGCGATGCAGGCGGCGGCGGTGGTCGTCAGTGCCACCGACGCCGGCGACGAGCTGGCCCGCATCGTTCACGGGCTCGCCGAGACGCACCGGGCAGGAGTCCGATGAACATTCCCCACGGTGGCGGGTTCTCGCTGGAGCGGGCCCACCTGATCGGCATCGGCGGCGCCGGCATGAGCGCCATCGCCCGCATCCTGCACGACCGCGGGCTGCTGGTGTCCGGGTCCGACGCCAAGGGTTCGCACACCGTCACGGCATTGACCGCCCGCGGGGTACTGACGTCCATCGGTCAGCGGGCCGAGAACCTGGACCTGCTGGCCGGCGGTCCCACCGCGGTCATCATCTCCACGGCCATCCGGCCCGACAACCCCGAGCTGCTCGCGGCCCGGGAACGCGGCATCCCGGTCGTGCGCCGCGCGCTGGCGCTGGCCGCCCTGATGCAGGGCTACCGCAGCGTCTGCGTGGCCGGCACCCACGGCAAGACCTCGACCACCTCGATGCTGACGGTGGCCCTGCAGCACGCCGGGGTGGATCCGTCGTTCGCCATCGGTGGGGAGCTCAACGAGTCCGGGACCGGAGCGCACCACGGCACCGGGGACGTCTTCGTCGCCGAGTCCGACGAGAGTGACGGCTCGTTCCTGGCCTTCCACCCGCACGGTGCGATCATCACCAACCTCGAACCGGACCACCTCGACCATCACGGCACCGCCGAGGCCTACGCGGAGGTGTTCCGGCTGTTCGTCGAGGGCATCCAGCCGGGCGGCTTCCTGATCGGCTGCAGCGACGACCCCGGGGTCGTCCGGCTGCTGGACGGGTTGGGCCTGGGCGCGCCGCGGGTGATCCGGTACGGCACCGGCGCCGGTGCGGATCTGGTGCTCTCGGACGTGCGCTCGACCGGGCACGGGACCCAGTCGACGGTGACCTTGCCGTCGGGAGAGCGGGTGGAGCTGGTGATGGATCCGCCCGGCGAGCACATGGCGCTCAACGCGACCGCCGCGCTCGCGGCGGGCATCGAACTGGGGCTGGACGCCGCCACCCTTGTCGCCGGGCTCGCCCGGTACACCGGGGTGCGTCGCCGTTTCGAGTTCAAGGGCCGGGTCGCCGGTGTGGTGGTCTACGACGATTACGCCCACCACCCGACCGAGGTCGTCGCGCAGCTGACCGCGGCTCGCTCCGTCGTGGGCGCGGGTCGGCTCGTGGTGGTGTTCCAACCCCACCTGTACTCCCGGACGGAGACGTTCGCCGCCGAGTTCGGGGCGGCCCTCGGGCTCGCCGACGTCGTCGTGCAGATGGACATCTACGGCGCGCGGGAGCGGCCGCGACCGGGCGTCACCGGGCAGCTGGTCGCCGATGCCGTACCCCCCGGGACCGCCGCGGTGATCTACGAGCCGCGCTTCACCGCCACCGCCGCCACGGTCGCCGAGCTGATCCGGCCCGGTGACGTGGTCGTGACGATGGGAGCCGGAGACGTCACGATGATCGGCCCCGAACTGCTGCAGCTGCTGGAGTCCCGATGACGCACATCCTCGACCCGGACCTCGACGGGGCCGGGGGGCGGCCCGGCCTGACGACCGAGGTCCCACCGCGGCCCGGTCCGTCGCGGGAGGAACGCGTGGCGCAACGGGCCCAGCAGTTGCACCGCCGTCGCGTCATCGGTGCCGTGGTGGCCGCCGTGGTGGTCGTGCTGGCCGCCGGGGGTGGCTACGTGGTCTGGTTCACCTCGGTGCTGGGCCTGTCGAACGTGGCGGTGACTACGGCCGACGGCCCGGTGGATCCGACGCTGCAGGCCGCCGTCGAGGGCGTCATCGGGATCGACCCGGGCGCCCCGCTGATCGGGATCGACCTGGACGCCGTCCGGCAGCGGGTGGGCACCGTCCCCGGCGTCGCCGCAGCGACGGTCGGTCGACAGTGGCCGCACACGCTGCAGGTGACGGTGGTGCCCCGGGTGCCGGTGGCAGTTGTCGCCGCGAACTCCGCGCTCTACCTGGTGGACGCCACCGGTCTGCCCTACGAGACGGTGACCGGCGGTCCCGCCGGTCTGGTCACCCTGCGCCTGGCCACCCCCGGACCGAACGATCCGTCCACCCTGGCCGCAGTGACGGTCGCGCAGGCCATCCCGGCCGACCTCGTCGCGTCGGTGACGTCGGTGACCGCGGTCACCCCGTACGACATCACCGTCCAGCTCACCGGCGATCGCACCGTGATCTGGGGCGACACGTCCGACACCGCCCGCAAGGCGCAGATCCTGCCGGCGGTGCTGGGGCTGTCCGGCACCACCTTCGACATCTCCGACCCGGAGCTGGTCACCGCACGGTGAGCGGCTGGTTCGGGGTGTGCGGGCGGGTATCCGGACACGTGGTCCGGCCTCCGCGTCCGGTCGAAAACCCCGTGCCGCACACTCGACGGATGACACCACCGCCGTCCGGTGAGCTCAAGTCCTCGGTGAGCTCAACGTCCTCGGTGAGGCGTTGCAGCCCTGCGGGACCGAGCCGATGACGGTTACTTCCGCGACGGCAGCTGCCGGTGCGGTCCGTCGGAGACCGCAACCCACACGGTGTGCGCGGTGGTGACCCGCGAGTTCCTGGCGCATCAGCGTTCGGTCGGCAACGACCTGAGCACGCCGATGCCGGAATTCGCATTTCCCGGGTTGGTGCCGGGGGACCGTTGGTGCGTCGTCGCCGCGCGCTGGCTGCAGGCCTACCGGGCGGGGGCTGCGGCGCCGGTGGTGCTGGCGTCGACGAACCGGACCACGCTGGAGATCATCCCGCTGTCGGCCCTGCAAGAGCTTGCCGTGGATGTACCCGGGGACCTGAGCTCGCTGGACTGATACCTGTCCAACCGGCCGGGTCTATCCGACCGGGCGGCTCGTCCCTCCGCCGAGCCGGGACCGCTGGTCGCGGCGGGCCCGGGCCTGCGCCGCGACGGTCTGCCGCCGCCGGTGCCGCCACCGGCTCGAACTCGGGCTGAACGACAGGGCCAGCACCAGCAGCGCCGGCCCACCGCCGAGCAGGAATGACAGTGCCGCCGACCCCGTCTGACCGGCTCCGGTAGCGGTGAGCGCGTCGATGAACTGACGGGCCGTCGGTGCCGCCGCGATGATCGCGCCGGTCCGGGCCGCCCAGATCAGCCCGTGCCGGATGAAGAGCACCCCGCCGCCCCACATCACCAGGCCGCCGAGGACCGCGAACTCCGAGGACTTCAGGGTGAGCGCCGACGCCCAGTCGAAGCTCGCCTTCTGCGGCCAGAACAGCCAGCCGTACAGCCCACCCGCGACCAGCGACAGCACCAGCAGCACCAGTGCCGAGCCGGGCGCCCGCTGGGCCTCCTCGTCACCGGGGTAGTAGATGGCGCCGTGCTCGTCGCGCTGCCCGGGGGTGCGCTCGACACCGTCGACACCGTCGACACCGGCGGTGCCGGTGGGGCGTCTGGTCGGGAGGCCGGTCGGACGGGGGGAGGCGGGAACCGACCGGTACGGGTCGGCAGCGGGGGACATGACTCCAGTTTGCGGCATCCGCCGGTGGGCTCCGGGGGCGTGTGCGGCTGCCTCCCCAGGCCGCCGCCGGAAACCGTCCTGAGATCACATCGGAAAATCCGGCGTGTCGACGGCGCGCCTCGGCGGTGCCGCCGACGCCCGGAACTACCTTCAGTTCCAGCACCAGCTTGACATAACTATAAGGGTCTGGTTCAGGTTGAGGGTTCAGCGACACGCCGATGGCGGGTCCGCCGGCATTCCTCGACCACCACCGGCACCCACGCCCACCCCGTACAGAACCGCAGCATCGAGCAAGAAGGAACGGTCATGACCCCTCCGCACAACTACCTCGCCGTCATCAAAGTCGTCGGTATCGGCGGCGGTGGCGTCAACGCCGTCAACCGGATGATCGAGGTCGGCCTGCGCGGCGTCGAGTTCATCGCGATCAACACCGACGCCCAGGCGCTGCTGATGAGCGATGCCGACGTCAAGCTCGACGTCGGCCGGGAGCTCACCCGCGGTCTCGGAGCCGGCGCCAACCCCGACGTGGGGCGCAACGCCGCCGAGGATCACCGCGAGGAGATCGAAGAGGTCCTCCGCGGCGCGGACATGGTCTTCGTCACCGCCGGGGAAGGCGGTGGCACCGGGACCGGTGGCGCACCCGTGGTCGCCAGCATCGCCAAGAAGCTCGGCGCCCTGACCATCGGCGTCGTCACCCGGCCGTTCGCCTTCGAGGGCAAGCGCCGCGGCGCCCAGGCCGAAGAGGGCATCAAGGAACTGCGCGCCGAGTGCGACACCCTGATCGTCATCCCGAACGACCGGCTGCTGCAGCTGGGTGACCTCGGCGTCTCGCTGATGGACGCCTTCCGCTCGGCCGACGAGGTGCTTCTCAACGGTGTCCAGGGCATCACCGACCTGATCACCACCCCGGGCCTGATCAATGTCGACTTCGCCGACGTCAAGTCGGTCATGTCCGGGGCCGGCACCGCCCTGATGGGGATCGGCTCCGCACGCGGTGAGGGCCGGGCCGTGCAGGCCGCCCAGAAGGCGATCTCCTCGCCGCTGCTGGAGGCCTCGATGGACGGTGCCTACGGCGTGCTGCTGTCCATCGCCGGCGGCAGCGACCTGGGGCTGTTCGAGATCAACGAGGCCGCCTCGTTGGTCCAGGAGGCCGCGCACGAGGAAGCCAACATCATCTTCGGAACGGTCATCGACGACTCGCTGGGCGACGAGGTGCGGGTCACCGTCATCGCCGCCGGGTTCGACTCGGCGCCGAGCCGCCCGGGTTACGTCCGACCGGGAACCGCCGCGGCGCCCGCCGCACCCGTCGCACCGGTGCCGCCGCGGCAGCCCGAGCCGGTCGCACCCCGGTCGTCTTCGCCGTACTTCGGCGAGGGTCAGCCGGTCGCCGCGCCGCGGCAGTACATCCCGGCGACCGCATCGGCCGCCCCGGCCGCATACGGCTCGACGCAGACGCTCAACGGCACCCGCCCCGCGGGTCGGCCGGTGAACGACGAGGACGACGTCGATGTGCCGCCGTTCATGAAGCGGTAATCGCGATCGTGGACATCGAGGTGGGCTGGACGTTCACCGACCGGGAGGGCGGCGCTTCGGCGCCGCCCTTCGCGGCGTTCAACCTCGGGACCCATGTCGGCGACGACCCGCTGGCCGTCGCGACCAACCGGGCCGCGCTGGCCGCCGCGCACCGGCTGGACCACATTGTCTGGATGGACCAGGTGCACTCGGCGACCGTGGCCGTGGTGGACGGTCCGGGTGACGCGACCGGTGCCGGCGACGGACGGTCTGGTGACCCGCAGCCGGGGCCTCGGGCTCGCCGTCCTGACCGCCGACTGCCTGCCGATCCTGGCCCACGACCGCCGCAACGGCGTCATCGGCGTCGCGCATGCCGGACGCACCGGCGCCGCGGCGGGTATCGCGCTTCAGCTGCTGACCACGATGACGGCCGTCGGTGCCGAGGCCGAGCTGGTGGAGGTCGTGGTCGGGCCGTCGATCTGCGGGTCGTGCTACGAGGTCCCGGCCGTCCTGCAGGCCGAGGTCGACCATGATCTTCCCCACAGTGCCTGCCGGACCCGATGGGGGACAACGGGTCTGAATCTGCAGGCGGGTGTCCGCGCGCAGTTGGAAGCGGCCGGCGCCCGGGTGACCCTCGACCCGACCTGCACGTTGGAGACCGCCCGTCTGTTCAGTCACCGCCGAGGTGCGCCGACCGGACGGCAGGCCGGACTGATCTGGATGCGGCCCTGATCGCACGGATCCGCCCCGGCCGACCAAACCCGGTCCCACCGGTTGCGTGTCGGTGGCGGAGAAGGTCTCGGCAGGCGGTTAGCGTTTTCCCTCAGTTCCCTGCGATCCAGGGCGATGATTCCGGCCGTTGAACGGCCAACCGAGGAAGGAATGTTCCATGGGTTTTGGGCGCAAAGTGGGTGCCTTCCTCGGACTGGTGCCCGAAGACGGGCACGCTGGGCACGACGGCGAGTACGACGCCGGCTACCCGGCTGATTACCGGTCCGATCAGTACGACGATTTCGAGGGTGCCGAGTACGCCGGCGAGTACGGCCGCGACTACGGCACCGAATATGCAGGCGTCGCCGCGAGCCGCGGCGCAGACCACTTCGAGGGTGGCTACAGCGCCGCCGACCGGTCGGGCGATCGCTACAACGCCCGCCTGGACTCCCGCGTCGACGGCGGCCGGCCCGGTGGCGGTTTCGCCGACGCACCGGCGACCAACGGGTCGCTGGCGATGCAGCCGCTGGTGGCGCCCCGCCGCGAACCCGAGAGCAAGGCAGCCAGTCGGCCGGTCACGATCAAGCTGACCGGCTTCAGTGAGGCCCGGGTGATCGGCGAGAAGTACCGCGACGGGCAGTCGGTGATCATGGACATGACCGAGATGGCCGACGCCGACGCGCGTCGACTGGTCGACTTCGCCGCCGGGTTGGCCTTCGCCATGCGCGGCTCGATCGACAAGGTCACCACCAAGGTCTTCATGCTGCTGCCGTCCGACATCGACGTGTCCGACATCTCGGCCGAGCAGCGTCGCGAGTTCGCCGGTGCCTCCAGTCGCTGACCGGCGCCGACGTACCGGCTGCTGACGCACCGGATGAAAGTCGAACTGGACCTGTCGCACTGGTGCTCTCGAACGAACCGAGTCCGGTAAAGCCGGTGGCGAGCGATCGCCACCGGCTTTTCCGGTAGAAACGAGACTGTGAACATCTTCTGGCAGATCGTCTATGTAGTGCTCTGGTTGCTGGAGCTGATGCTGATCGCGCGCCTGCTGCTGGACTTCGTCCGGATGTTCGCCCACTCGTGGATGCCGTCCGGTCGGTCGGCCATCGCGGTCGAGTCGGTGTACTCCGCGACCGACCCGCCGGTCAAGCTCCTGCGCCGGTTGGTGCCGATGGTGCGGCTCGGCGGCGTCGCGCTGGACCTGAGCCTGATCATCCTGTTCCTGCTGCTGAACCTGTTGCTGTTGCCGTTGGCGGCATCATTGGCCCTCAGCGCCCGCTGAGCCGGTTCTGACCTGCGGCGTTACCCCCGGCGTCGGTCCGCCGGCCGGTTCCTGACCGGCCCGGTGGGCGCTGTCGGAGTAGGGTTTCGCCCGCAACCCGAACGCGTCCCACGCACCCGAAACACCTGAGCGCCGCGATGTCGTGCGGCACCCCGGACATCCCCTGGAGGGCAATTCCATGCGGCTGACGCCAGCAGATGTGCACAACGTCTCGTTCAAGAAACCGTCGATCGGTAAGCGCGGCTACGACGAGGACGAGGTGGACGCCTTCCTCGACCAGGTCGAGGAGGAGCTCGCCCGGCTGATCGAGCGCGACAACGCGCTGACCGCGCAGCTCACGGCGGCCGGCATCGCGGTGGAGCTGCCGACGGACGAGGACGGCATCGCAGCGACCCCGCTGCCGACCGCCGAGCCGGCCGCGGCTTCGTCAGCCGTCACGGCAGCGGCAGCGGCAGCGCCGGTTTCGGTCGGGGACGCCGGCGGCCACGCCGCGCGCTTGCTGGGCCTGGCTCAGGAGACCGCCGACCGACTCACGTCGGAGGCGCAGGCGGAGGCGGAGAGCACCCGCACCGCGGCCCGCACCGAGTCCGAGCAACTGCTGGCCGATGCGAACGCCGAGTCCGAGCGGATCCGCACCGAGGCGCAGACCTTCTCCGATGAGCTGCTCGCCGAGGCCCAGACCAAGGCCGACGCCTCTGACGCCGACGCGCGCACCCAGAAGGAGACGGTGCTCGGCCAGCTGACCACCGAGAAGGTCGAGCTGGAGCGCAAGATCGACGGCCTGCGCACCTACGAGCGGGAGTACCGCTCGCGGCTGCGGTCCTGGATCACCGAACAGCTCGACCAGCTCGACGGCAATCCCAGCGAGACGACCACCGAGTCCTGAGTGCCAGCGGCTGCCCGTCCTGGTCGTCGACAGCGACTAGGATGGGCACTCGCGCGTCCGGGATTCCGGATCAGCAGGCAGTTCAGCAGTGCCAGTTCAGCAGTAGCAGTTCAGCAGGCAGTTCAGCAGCAGGCAGTTCAGCAGCAGGCACTGACCCGGCCATCACCGGTGAGCCATCCGGAAGAACGGTCCCCGCGGGGACTCATTAGAACCGGACGGGCGCGGCCCGACACAGCCGCACGACGAGCGGTCGCCCGACCCCACCCGGGGCGCGCGGCAAGCGGGGTGGTACCGCGGGATCCGGTGGCAGCACCGGCTTCTCGTCCCTGCACGGTGAGACGTGTGCAGTGGGCGAGGAGCAGACATCATGAGCGAGACCGGCAGATACCCCCGTGCGGGGGCCGACAGTGTGACGGCCCACCCGGATTTCCCGCAGATGGAAACCGACGTGCTGGCCTATTGGGCCGCCGACGACACTTTCCAGGCGTCCATCGACCAGCGGTCCAGCGGCGCCGACGGCGCGAACGACTTCGTCTTCTACGACGGCCCACCGTTCGCCAACGGCCTGCCGCACTACGGCCACCTGCTGACCGGGTACGTGAAGGACCTGGTCCCGCGGTACCAGACCATGCGGGGCCGCCGGGTCGACCGCCGGTTCGGCTGGGACTGCCACGGGCTGCCCGCCGAGGTAGAGGCCGAGCACCAACTCGGGATCAAGCACAAGTCCGAGATCGAGGAGATGGGCATCGGCGTCTTCAACGACGCCTGTCGTACGTCGGTGCTGCGCTACACCGCGGACTGGGAGACCTACGTCACCCGGCAGGCGCGCTGGGTGGACTTCGACAACGACTACAAGACCCTCGATCTGGACTACATGGAGTCCGTGATGTGGGCGTTCAGAACGCTCTGGGACAAGGGTCTGATCTACCAGGGCTACAAGGTCCTGTGGTACTGCACGCGGTGCGAAACGCCGCTGTCCAACAGCGAGACCCGGATGGACGACGTCTACCGGTCCCGGCAGGATCCGGCCGTCACGGTGGCGTTCCCGCTGACCGCCCCCGGAACTCCGTTCGACGGGGCCCAGGCGCTGGCCTGGACCACCACCCCGTGGACCCTGCCGTCCAACCTGGCGCTGGCCGTCGGCCCGGATCTGGACTACGCGGTGGTCTGCTCGCCGGCCCGTCCGGGCGAGACCTTCGTGCTGGCCGAGGCCCGGGTGGGGGCGTATGCCCGCGAGTTGCCCGACGCGCAGGTGCTGCACCGGCTCAAGGGCGCCGAGCTGCTCGGGGCACGCTACACGCCGCCGTTCGACTTCTTCGTCGGCCGCGACAACGCGCACCAGGTGCTCGCCGCGGACTACGTCACCGTGGAGGACGGCACCGGGCTGGTGCACATCGCGCCGGCCTTCGGCGAGGACGACAAGGCGGTCACCGACGCAGCCGGCATCGAGGTGGTCAACCCGGTCGACGGCCAGGGCAGGTTCACCGCCGTGGTGGCCCCGTACGAGTCGCTGCACGTTTTCGATGCGAACGTGCCGATCATCGGCGATCTGCGGACGGCGGGGCTGCTGCTCCGCCGGGAGACCTACGACCACTCGTACCCGCACTGCTGGCGCTGCGACACCCCACTCATCCAGCGGGCGGTCTCGTCCTGGTTCGTCGCCGTGACGAAGTTCAAGGACCGGCTGGTCGAGCTGAACAAGGAGGTCTCCTGGGTACCCGGACACATCCAGGACGGCCAGTTCGGCAAGTGGCTGGCCAACGCCCGCGACTGGTCGATCTCCCGGAACCGGTTCTGGGGCTCGCCGATCCCGGTCTGGACCTCCGACGACCCGCTGCACCCGCGGGTCGACGTGTACGGCTCGCTCGAGGAGATCGCAGCCGACTTCGGCGTCCGGCCGGACGACCTGCACCGGCCGTTCATCGACGAGTTGACCCGCCCGAACCCCGACGACCCCACCGGCCGCTCCACCATGCGCCGGGTTCCGGAGGTGCTGGACTGCTGGTTCGAGTCCGGCTCGATGCCCTTCGCCCAGGTGCACTACCCCTTCGAGAACCGCGACTGGTTCGAGCAGCACTACCCCGGGGACTTCATCGTCGAGTACAACGGGCAGACCCGCGGCTGGTTCTACACGCTGCACGTGCTGGCGACGGCGCTGTTCGACCGGCCGTCGTTCCGCTCGGTGGTGGCACACGGCATCGTGCTCGGTGACGACGGTCTGAAGATGAGCAAGTCGCGCAAGAACTACCCCGACGTCAACGAGGTGTTCGACCGGGACGGCTCCGACGCGATGCGTTGGTTCCTGATGAGCTCGCCGATCCTGCGCGGCGGCGATCTCGTGGTCACCGAGGCCGGTATCCGCGAGAGCGTGCGGCAGGCGGTGCTGCCGTTGTGGAACGCCTGGTACTTCCTGTCGCTGTACGCCGGGGCGTCCGGGCGGGTCGGTGCCGTCCGGGCCGACTCCACCGATGTGCTGGACCGCTACATCCTGGCCAAGACGGCGCAGCTGCGGGACGGCGTGACCACCGACCTCGACGCACTGGACATCGCCGGCGCCTGTGCGAAGGTCCGCTCGTTCCTGGAGGTGCTGACCAACTGGTACGTCCGACGGTCCCGGCAGCGGTTCTGGGACGGTGACGTCGACGCGATCGACACGCTGCACACCGTGCTCGAGGTGCTCTGCCGGCTGGCCGCGCCGTTGCTGCCGCTGACCGCCGAGGTGGTCTGGCGGGGGCTCACCGGGCAACGCAGCGTGCACCTGACGGACTGGCCGGAAGCCGGCGTGGTCCCTGCGGATCCGGATCTCGTCCGGGCAATGGACGAGGTCCGCGAGATCGCGTCGGTGGCGCTGTCGGTGCGCAAGGTGGCCTCGTTGCGGGTCCGCCAGCCGCTCGCGTCGGTCACCGTGGTGGCCCCCGACGTGGCCAGGCTGGAGCCGTACCTGGGCCTGATCAAGGACGAGATCAACGTCCGCGACGTGGTCCTGGCCGATCTGGCCGACGGTGGCGCGCACCGGGTGCGCCAGCAGCTGACGGTGAACGCCCGGGCCGCCGGGCCCGCGGCTGGGCAAGCAGGTGCAGCAGGTCATCAAGGCGGCCAAGGCCGGCGACTGGAACGTCGACGAGCACGGCCTGGTCAGCTGCGGCGGCGTCGATCTGGTTGCGGGGGAGTACACCCTGGAGCTGGTCGCCGCCGGTGCCGCCGACGGCGCGGCACCGGCGTCGGAGGCGATCGGGATCCTGCCGTCCGGCGGCTTCGTGGTGCTCGACACCGCACTGGACGCCGACCTGCGTGCCGAGGGCGTCGTGCGCGACGTGGTGCGGGTCGTCCAGCAGGCTCGCAAGGACGCCGGCCTGGACGTCAGCGACCGGGTCCGGCTCACGCTGTGGGTCGACGACGAGGTGTGGGCCGCCGTCCGCGACCGTGAGCAGTACCTGGCCGGCGAGACGCTGGCGACCACCGTGCAGCGCGGATCTGCCGGTGTCGGGTCGGGCGCGACCTCCGGGGTGGTCGGTGACGGCGCGGCGGTCAGCGTGACCGTCACCCCCTGACCGGGGCCCGCCGCACACTTCGGGCGGATAACTCTCATCCCTGAGAGTTATCCGCCCAGATCGTCGAGGGTGGCCCGGATCTCGGCGATCACGCCCGGCATGTCGCGCTGCAACTGCCGCGGCGTGTAGCGCAGCACCGTCCATCCCGCCCGCACCAGCAGGTTCTGCCGCTCCCGGTCCCGGTGGAACGCCGTCGGGTCCGAGTGGGCACTGACACCGTCCACCTCGATGGCCAGTCGGACGGCCTCGACCGCGAAGTCCAGCCAGAACTGCCGACCCCCGACCCGGACCCGGACGCCGGCGGTGATCGAGGTCAACCCGGCGCGGCGGAACGCCGCGGCCAGGCTCCGCTCGGCGGGCGAGACCGTACCGTCGCTGACCAGCGCGAGCGACCGGCGGGCGGAGCGCGACCCGTGTGCGCCGGTGAAGCGGCTCATCGTGTCGGCGAGTTCAGGGATCGAGACGTGGTGCTGCAGCGCACGGTCCACCACGTCCTGACCGTCGGCGTGGCGGGCGTTCTCCAGGGCGGCCAGCGCCCGGGAGACCACGCGGACCCCCCGGAGGACGGTCACATCGCAGGGGAGCAGGGTGCGGCGACGCACGGTGACGTCCGGGCGGGCCCGGGCTGCCGAGCCCCGGGGCATCGTCACGCTGACCGGGCCGAACGGCTGCGCTCGCAACCCGTGCCACCAGGCCGCCCAGCTTCCGGACAGCACTGCCGCGGGGCCCGCCCACAGCATCGCGGCCTCCACCATCACCAGGTCCGACACGGTCACCGCCGAGTGGCGGTACACCCCGGGAAACACGGCGCGCCATTCCTTCTCGGCCACCCGGCGCGCCACGGTCGCCGAACTGACCCCCGCCCGCAGGGCCTCCGCCCGGCTGAAGACGCCACCCCGGAAGGACACCAGTCTCACCTCGTCCACCCCGCCAGCCTGACCGATTCACCGACTCCGCCGGGTGGGTTGTCCCCACCCGCCTACTCGGGGCGGATAACTCTCACCGCTGAGAGTTATCCGCCCCACGTGGGCGGGGTCAGAAGTAGGTCGGGATCAGATCCAGGATTCGCGGGTCCGACCCGGCCCCGAGAACGGGCAGCCAGCGCCACTTGTCGACGGTGGTGCAGGGGTGGGAGATGCCGAGTCGGACGACCTGACCCACCCGAAGCTCGCAATCCGCCGGCAGGCGCAGGTAGGCGTGCTGGTCGTTGAGCGCCGAGATGTGCGCTCCGACCAGCGGCCGGGCCGCCCCGCCGAGGTCGTCGGCGACGAGCTGCGGTTCCGGTAGCCCCGCGTCGAAGGAGAGGTCCCGCCGGCCGGCGTCGAGCAGGGCCAGGCCCGGCTCCGGCCGGGACAGCACCCGGGCCCACACGTGCAGGGCCGCCGTGAACGGGGTGCCGATCCGGGACAGCGGCGAGGTCCGCCGGTACAGCCCGTCGTCGTGGGTCAGATAGCACCCCGACCGCAGCAGCACTGTCACGCCCGGGCCGGCGGCGGTGCCGAGCAGTTCGGCGACCTCGTCGAAGAACGTCGAACCGCCGGCCGTCAGCAGAACCTCGTCGACCTGATACTGATCCGTGCTCAACAGCTTTCGGTGCAGCGACACCAGCTCCGCCAGGAACTCACGGACGCGGACCAGCGATGACGCCGACGTGTCGACCGCCAGCGCTCCCTCCCAACCGGCGACGCCGGCCAACGAAAGGTGCGGGCTCGCGGCCACCGCAGCAGCCACCGTCATGGCGGCCTCGATGGACCTCGCGCCGGCCCGGGCGCCGTCGGCCCCGAGCTCGATCAGCACCGGGAGGGGACGTCCCTGCCGTTCGGGGCCGAGAACGACGTCCATCTGAGCGACCGTCCCGACCGAGTCCGCCCACACCGTGAGGGCGAGATCTGTTCGCCGGGTGAACATCTCGATCGCCCATCGCAGACCGACCGGGTCCACGAGCGGGTTGGCCAGCAGGATTCGCGGAACGCCGGCCGCCACGGCGATCTTGATCTGGTCGACGGTGGCGACCGTGATGCCCCAGGCGCCGGCGGCCAACTGACGGTGCCACAGTGCCGGCGCCATCGTCGTCTTGCCGTGTGGGGCGAGGCTGACCCCACGGGACGCACACCACTGCGCCATCTGTTCGATGTTGCTCGTGACAGCCCTGTCGTCGAGCACCGCCACCGGCGTGGTGCACTTCGACAGCCGCGGCCCGGTCCGGAGGAACTCCGACACGGCGCGTCCGGCGGCTCCCGCGGGCAGTGACCTCTCGAGGCCGGTCAGCCGGGGAGCGTCCATCCGCTGACCCTGTCATGTGCTGCGCCCCCACTACCCGGACGGGCACCGACGGGGCGGGCACCCAGCACCGGCCCGTCACGCCCCTGCGAGCGCCAGCCGACAACCAGCCTGCTCCGTCAATGCCGACAGCGCCGTCGGCGGTTGGTCGAACATCAATTGGGTGCGTGCGTTGTAGACGGCGGGCCACAGGCTCGCGGCCCAGGCGACCTCGGACTCCTCGCGGCTGAACCGGCGGCCCCGGGTGCATTGGTACTCCGCGAGGAACGCCGCCGAGCTGTGCACCGGGGCCAACGTCGCGGACCCGTTGCTCGCGAAGCCACCCGCGGCGGCCCCGGTCAGTACCGCCTCGGGCAGCCAGGCGAGGCTGTCCCAGTCGTGCACCAGGAACGCCTCATTGCCACACCAGCGGAGGTTCTGGGTCTCCCAGTCGGCGTGCCCCAGTACCGGCGGCAGTGTCAGGTCGGCCAGCCGGTGGCGGATGCGTCCGGCAACATCCCAGATCAGCTGCGGCATCGGCGCGGTGCGGACCCAGTCCGCCTGCCACCACAACTGCGGGAACCATTGCTGCTCCGACCAGCGCAGCCACGCCGGATTGGGCAGCGGTCGCGGCACCGACACGGCCATTGTCGCGGTCATCGTGCGGCCGTACAGTCGGCCGAACGCTGCTGCGGTCTCGGCGTCACTGCCGGTGCGGATCTCGCCGCCGGGCCGCCATTCCTCGGCATGCACGGCCATCCCGTCGACGAACGACACCCCGGTCAGCGGTCGGGCACACGGGAAGCCGAGGTCGGCCAGCGCCTGTTGCGCCGCGACACACGATGCGGCGCGGCCGTTCTCGTCGTGCCGTTGCTTGACCACCACCGACCGGCCGTCGGTCAGTTCCACCCCGACCACGTGGGATGCCTGCCGGCGACCGAACAACTCCCGGCTGGGGGTCGCACCGAACTGATCGAGACACCAGGCCGACATCGCAGCCCATTCATCTGCCCACACGAAGGAGAGCCCATCCTGTACCTCGCGCCACCATGCTGGGTTCTGTTCACCAGTCCGGACGACCGTGCCGCCCGGTTCGGCTCGGCAGCGATCGGGCGGGTCGCAGGTCCGCCGACAGGATGATAACCAACGGTGCCCGATGGATCCGTCGCTGCACGTCGAGCCGCGTGGGTCAGGCCGGGCGGACCTGGATGCCTCGGGCGATGTCGCGGGGCAGGTCGGTGGTGTGCGGACCGTCCACCACGGTCACCACCGTGGCCCGGAGACCGAACTCCAGCACGGCGCCGGGCTTGATGCCGCCGCGGTGCAGCCGTTCCATCATCTCCGGGGAGTTCTGGATGGGCTCGATGATGCGTCGGACCTGATAGCTGCCGGCCTTCTGGGCCGCCTCTTCGGCGGTCATCAGGTCGGCGTGGGTCTCGGTGTTCGGGAAGGCATCCTGCCCCAGCTGGTCCAGGCCCGGGATGGGGTTGCCGTAGGGGGAGTACTGAGGATGGTTGAGTAGTTCCACGAGGCGCTGCTCGACGGCTTCGCTCATCACGTGCTCCCATCGACAGGCCTCGATGTGCACTTCGCGCCAGTCCAGCCCGATGACGTCCATCAGCAGCCGCTCGGCCAGCCGGTGCTTGCGCATCACGGCGGTGGCCCGGTCGCGCCCATCGGCGGTGAGTTCCAGATGCCGGTCGTCGGAGACGACCAGCAGGCCGTCGCGCTGCATCCGGGCGACGGTCTGGCTCACGGTGGGGCCGGACTGCAGCAGCCGTTCGGCGATCCGGGCGCGTAGCGGAACGATGCCTTCCTCTTCGAGTTCGAAGATGGTCCGTAGATACATCTCCGTGGTGTCGATCAGGTCGTTCACTGGAATGATTCCCCTTCGTGGGCCCCCTTGATAGTACGTGGGAGGGTCGGTCGGCCCGGCGCCCCCGGGCCCGGCGGGGTGCGCTGACCGAGGAGGACGAACCGATGACCGACGTGCTGGTCCAGCCCACGGATCTGGCCGAGGAACTGATCGGCGACCGCCCGCCGGTGGTGCTGGACGTGCGGTGGAGCCTGGCCGGCAGCGACCCGGACGCCTACCGGGCCGGGCACGTCCCGGGGTCGCTGTTCGTCGATCTGGACGCCGATCTGGCCGCGCCGGTCGGTGACGGCCGCGCCGGCCGGCACCCGCTGCCGGACCCCGCGGCGCTGCAGGCGGTGTGGCGGCGGGTCGGCATCCGAGCCGGCGACGCGGTCGTGGTCTACGACGCCAAGGACTCCGCAGCCGCGGCCCGCGCCTGGTGGTTGTTGCGGTGGTCGGGTCTGCCGGATGTCCGGGTGCTCGACGGCGGGCTCGCCGCGTGGGCGGCCGCCGGACTCTGGATCAAGGCCGGCGCCGGTTCACCGCTGGTCCCGGGCTCGGTCAGGGTTCGCTCCGGCGGAATGGCCACCGTGGACGCCGATGGGGCGGCCGCGCTGGCAGCGGCCGGGACACTCGTGGACGCGCGCGCCGCGGCTCGTTTCCGCGGCGAGGTGGAACCGGTCGATCCGGTGGCGGGGCACGTCCCGGGCGCGGTCAACCTGCCGTTCACGGCGGTCCTGACCGACGACGGCCGGTTCCGGCCCGCAGCCGAGATCCGGGCTGCTTTCGACGCCGTCGGGATCGGTCCCGGAACGGTCGCTGCCGCCTCCTGCGGGTCCGGCGTCACCGCCTGCCACCTGGTGCTCGCCGGCGCGGTGGCGGGCCTGGAACTCGCGCTCTATCCCGGTTCCTGGTCGCAGTGGTGCGCGTTGGGCCGCCCGGTGGCCACCGGCTGACCGGTGCGCTCAGCCGATGTCCCGGCGTCGGAACCCGACGACGCCGACAACGATCAGCCCGGCGGCCAGCAGGGTCAGCGTCACCAGCGGCGCTGCGGGCACGGCGACCCCGCCGCCGACCCGCGGCACCGCCGAGAACGGCGAGAGGTTCAGCACCAGTGCCGGCAGGTCCAGGATCGGCCCGATCTGGGCCACCAGCGCGCTGAATGCAAGGCCGCCCCAGGCGGCACCCGTCCAGTGTGGTGCGACGCCGACCAGCGCGAGTGCCACCCCGACGATCACCCAGACCGCGGGGATCTGGACCACCGCGCTGGTCAGCACCTGCCCGAGATGGTTCACCCCGTCGTCCAGCGTCGCGTCGGCGACGGTTCCGGCAGCCGATCCGGCCAACAGCATCAGCACCGCAGGCACCACGAAGCCGGCCGCCGCTGGCGCGCCGAGCACCCGTAGCCGCGACACCCCGGCGGCCAGCACCGGTTCCACCAGCAGTGCGGTCTCGTCGGCGCGCAGTCGCAGCACGGTCGACACCCCGTACCCCGAGGCGAACAGAGCCGCGAGCCCGAGCACACCGCTGAAGAATGCGTCCAGCAGTGCTCCCGCCCCGCCCAGCTGCCGGAGTATCTCCAGGAACTGCGGGCTGGAGCCGGCCAGATCGCCGATGCTCGCCGACAACGCACCGAACACCACCCCGAGCAGGACGAACACGACACCCCAGCCCACGACCGCGCCGCGCTGCAGCCGGATCCAGAGTCCGAACGGACCGGCCAGGGACGGCGCCGCCCCGGCCGGACCCGGCCGACTCCGCAGCAGGCTGCCGCCCAGGTCGCGCCGGGCGTTCAGCGTCACCGCCACCACCCCCAACGCGACGGCCGTCCCGGTCAGGAGGGCCACCACCCACACCCGCTCGTCGGCGAACGCGCGGACGTTCTCGACCCAACCCAGCGGCGACGCCCAGGTGACCCACGCCGACCCGGTGCTGCTGTCGCCGACCGCCCGCAGCACGAACGCCGCGCCCAGCGCCATGATGACGAGATTGTTGGCGGCCCTTGCTGTCTCGGTCAGTTGGGCGACGAGCGCGGCGAGCCCGGCGTAGACCAGCCCGCCGCCGGCCAGCGCCGCCCCGAACGCCGCGGCGCCGGCCGGGTCCTCGCCCGCGGCCAGCAGCACCCCGGTGCACAGCAGCCCGGCCAGCAGGTCGGCGGCGGCGGCCACCATCAGGACGGCGGTCAGCGGCGCCATCCGGCCGACGGCAGTGGCACCGACCAGTTCGAGCCGACCGGTCTCCTCCTCGAGGCGGGTGTGTCGGGTGACGAGGAAGGTGCTCATCAGCGCCAGCAGCACCGCCCCGATCGTCCCCGTCCGCCACGCGGTCAGCGCGCCGTTGCTGGTCTGACTGAACAGCGGACCGATCAGCGCGCGGAAGACCACGTTGGTGCGGATGCTGACCGCGAAGGCGTCGCGGCCGGCCTGGTCCTGGTAGAGCCCGTCGAAGGCGGTGATGGTCGCGGCGACGGTGGCCATCAGCGCGCCGATCCACAACGGCAGCATCAGCCGATCCCGGCGCAGGATCAGCCGGATCAGCAGGCCGGTGCCGGTGAGGGGTGTCATGGGGGGCCCGGGCTGCCCTGTTCGACCGCGTCGTAGTGCCGCAGGAACAGTTGCTCGAGCGTCGGTGGGGCGCAGACGAGACTGCGCACGGTCGTCGCGCCCAAGGCCGACAGCAGCGCGTCGAGGTGCTCGGTGTCGACCTGGCACCGCACCGACACCCCGTCGACCTCGAGATCGTGGAGGCCGTCGAGCCGTTCGAGTCCCTCGGGTGGGGCCGCCAGTTCCGCCTGCACGGAGGTCCGCGTCAGGTGCCGCAGCGCGCTCAGCGTGCCGTTCTCGACCGTCCGCCCGGCCCGCACGATGCTGACCCGATCACACAGTGCCTCCACCTCCGACAGCAGATGACTGGACAGCAGCACGGTGCGACCGCGGTCGCGTTCCTCGACGATGACCCTGCGGAAGCTCTCCTCCATCAACGGGTCCAGCCCCGAGGTCGGCTCGTCCAGCAGCAGCAGTTCGGCGTCACCCGCCAGTGCGGCGACCAGCGCGACCTTCTGCCGGTTGCCCTTGGAGTAGGACCGGCCCTTCTTGGTGGGGTCGAGGTCGAACAGGTCGATCAGCTCGGCCCGACGGCGGGCGTCGAGCCCACCCCGCATCCGGCCCAGCATGTCGATGACCTCACCGCCGGTCAGGTTGGGCCACAGGTTGACGTCGCCGGGAACGTAGGCGAGTCGCCGGTGCAGCGCGACGATGTCGTGCCACGGGTCCTGCCCGAGCACGGTGACCCGGCCGGCGTCGGCGCGCAGCAACCCGAGCAGGATCCGGAGCGTGGTCGATTTCCCGGCACCGTTCGGCCCGAGAAAGCCGTGCACCTCGCCGGTTTCGACGGTCAACTGCAGGCCGTCCAGCGCGCGGGTGGCGCCGAAGGTCTTGATCAGGCCGTCGATCGTGATCGCTGCCATGGCCGTGACGCTACGCCTGCCCACCCCACCCGACGAGGTGGCCTGAACCCGACCGGACGCCCCTGGGCCGGTGCGGGCCCCACGCCGACTCTTCGATCCGCGGGGTAGCCTGACCCGATGGCAGCGCCGCTGGTGGTCTGGGACCCGGCCCTGCTGCGATACCAGTGGTCCGCCGACCACCCGATGAACCCGCTCCGTCTGCAGCTGACGATGCAGCTCGCGACCGAGCTGGGCGTGCTGGACGGGGTGAGCCTCACCGCCCCGGAGCCCGCCGACGACGCCACCCTGCGCACGGTGCACACCGCGGAGTACCTGGCCGCGGTCAAGGCGGCGTCGGTGCCTGGGGTGGACCCCTACCGGGCCGCCGACGACGGGTTCGGTCTGGGCACCACCGACGATCCGATCTTCCCGGGCATGCACGACGCGGCCGCGCTGATCGCCGGCGGCTCGGTGCTGGCGGCGACGGCGATCGGCGCCGGCCGGGTGACCCGGGCGGTGAACATCGCAGGGGGCATGCACCATGCGATGGCGGGCCGGGCCAGCGGCTTCTGCGTGTACAACGACGCGGCGCTGGCGATCGCGGCACTGTTGCGGTCGGGCGTGGAGCGGGTGGCCTACGTCGACGTGGACGTGCACCACGGCGACGGCGTGCAGGCGGCGTTCTACGACGATCCGCGGGTCATGACGATCTCGGTGCACGAGTCTCCGCGCACGTTGTTCCCCGGCACCGGCCGACCCGCCGAGGTGGGGTCGGGCGCGGCGGCGGGGACGTCGATCAACCTGGCGCTACCCGCCGGCACCGGTGACGACGGTTGGTTGCGCGCCTTCCACGCAGTGGTTCCCGGTGCGCTGCAGGCGTTCCGCCCGCAGGTGCTGGTCAGCCAGCACGGTGCCGACGCCCACGTCGAGGACCCGTTGGCCAACCTGCGGCTGACCCTCGACGGCCAGCGCGCGGCGCAGATAACGCTGCGCGAGCTCGCCGAGAGACACACCGGCGGCCGGTGGCTGGCGCTGGGCGGGGGCGGTTATGCGGTGGTGCGGGTGGTCCCGCGGACCTGGACCCATTTGCTCGGAATCGTGACCGACCGGGATGTCGATCCGGCCACCCCGCTACCGCCGGGGTTCCGGCAGACCGCGGGCGGTTACCTGCGCTACGACGGCACGCCGAGTGGCGGCCTGCCGCTCACGATGTCCGACGGCGCGCCGGCGACCTACGTCCCGTGGGACGGCCATCGCGAAACTGCCGTGGACCAGGCAGTTCTCGCGACCAGATCAGCGGTCTACCCGCTACTGGGCCTGGATCCGTTCGACCCGCGGGACTGATCGATGAGTGACGACGCCCGCACGGCGACCCCCTACCCGGAGCACTGGGAGGCCGACGTCGTGCTCGCCGACGGCGGCACCGTGCACCTACGGCCGACCGCCCCGCGGGACACCGAACCGCTGCGCGCCATGCACGCGAGGATGAGCGACCGGACCCGCTACCTGCGCTATTTCGCCGCGGTGCGGGAGGTCAGCGACCAACAATTGTCGGTCTTCACCGACGTGGATCACGCCTCGTCGGTGGGGCTGGTCGCGGTCCTGGGCGCCGAACTCATCGCGGCGGGCACCTATCACCGGACTCCGGGGACCGATCAGGCCGAAGTGGCATTCGTGGTCGAGGATGCCCACCAGCGCAGGGGTCTCGGGTCGATCCTGCTCGAACACCTCGCCGCGGCCGCCCAGGAACGCGGGCTGAGCCGATTCGTCGCCGAGGTGCTCGCCGACAACCCGCAGATGCTCCGGGTGTTCACCGACGCCGGTTACGCGGTGACCCGGGAGTTCGCCGACGGCGTGCTGGAGGTCGCCTTCGACATCGCGCCGACCGAGGCGTCCCGCACGGTGATGTACTCCCGGGAGCGGCGATCGGAGGCCAGGTCCATCGAGCGGCTGATGAATCCCACCTCGGTCGCCGTGATCGGCGCGTCCGACGACCCGGCCAAGATCGGGCACGCGGTCCTGGCAAACCTGCTGGGTTCGGGCTTCACCGGGCCGGTCTACCCGGTCCACCCGGACGCCCGCGCGGTGCAGAGCATCAGGGCCTATCCCGACGTCGGCGAGATCCCCGGACCGGTGGACCTCGCGGTGATCGCGGTCCCCGCCGCGTCGGTGGCCGAGGTGGTCGCGTCGTGCCAGGCCAAGGGGGTGCACGGGCTGATCGTGGTGACCGCCGGGTTCGCCGAGGCCGGCCCCGACGGCGCAATCGCGCAACGCAGCATGGTCGCGCGGGCCCGCGCCAACGGGATGCGGGTGCTGGGTCCGAACTGCCTCGGGCTGATCAACACCGATCCCGCGATCCGGCTCAACGCCTCGCTGGCGCCCCGGGTCCCCGCGCCGGGGCGGATCGGCTTCTTCTGCCAGTCCGGTGCGCTCGGTATCGCCATCCTGGCCGACGCGGCACAGCGGGGTCTCGGGCTGTCGTCGTTCGCCTCCGCCGGGAACCGGGCCGACGTGTCGGGGAACGACCTGATGCAGTACTGGTACGACGACCCACGGACCGATGTGGTGCTGCTGTATCTGGAGTCGTTCGGCAACCCCCGCAAGTTCGCCCGGCTGGCGCGGGCGCTGGCCAGGCGCAAGCCGGTCATCGTGCTGAAGTCCGGGCGGCACGCGATGCTGACCCCGGGGCTGACCGCGTCCTCGGCAACGGTCTCGGAGAGCGCGGTGGCCACCCTGTTCGCCCAGTCCGGGGTGATGCGGGTGGACACCCTGTCCGAGGGGTTCGACCTCGCGCTGCTGCTGTCGACCCAGCCGGTGCCGGCCGGGCCGCGGGTCGCGGTGATCGGCAATTCGACAGCACTCGGCGTGCTGGCCCTGGATGCCTGCCTGGAACAGGGCCTGACCGTGAGCGGTGGCGCGCCGATCGACCTGGGTGTCTCGGTGCAGCCCGAGATGTTGGCGCTGGCGGTGCGGACCGCCGTCGAGGATCCAGCGGTGGACGCCGTGGTGGTGGTGTACGTGCCGCCGGTCGCCATCCCGGGTCAGCAGCACGCGGCGGCACTGCGCTCGGCGGTGGCCGGTGCCCGCAAGCCCGTGGTGAGCACGTTCCTGGCGGTTCAGGGGCTACCGGAGCAACTCGCCGTCCGCGATCCGGACGTCCGACTGACCGCCCGCGGCGGGACCGCCCCGGCCGGTCGGGGATCGGTGCCGTCGTTCAGCACCCCGGAGCGTGCGGTGGCCGCGCTGGCGCGGGCCACCCGGTACGGCGCCTGGTGCACCAGGCCGGGCGGAGTGCTGGTCCGGCCGGACGGCATCGACGAGGCGCGGGCCCGGCGGTTGGTGGACCGGTGGCGTGCCGCCGACCCGGCCGAGCACGAGCTGCCGGTGGACCGCCGGGTGGAACTCCTTGCCTGTTATGGCATCTCGGTGCTGGAGTACCGGGTGGCCCGGTCGGCGGCAGCGGCGGTGACCGGAGCGGGGGACATCGGCTACCCGGTGGTGGTGAAGGTGGCCGACGAGACCTTCCGGCACCGCGACGACGGGATCGGGGTGCGGGTGGGCCTCACCGACCCTGAGCAGGTCGCCCGGGCCTATGCGGAGCTCGCCGCACTGGGTGACCCGACCTGCTACGTGCAGGCGATGGCCAGCCGCGACCGGGCCACGGTGTCCACCGTGTGCGGGATCCGGGCCGACCCCTCGTTCGGCGCGCTGGTGTGGTTCGGCCTGGGCGGCATGGCCACCGAACTGCTGGACGACCGGGCCTACCGGGCGGTGCCGCTGACCGACACCGACGCCGCCGACCTGATCGACGCGCCACGGGCGGCGCCACTGCTGCGGGGATATCGGGGGAGTGCGCCGGTCGCGACGCCGGCCCTGCAGGATCTGGCGCTGCGGTTGTCGGCGCTGGCCGACGACCTGCCGGAGATCATCGAGCTGACCCTGCGTCCGGTCCTCGTCGGCCCGGCGGGGTTGAGCGTCACCGGCACCGCCGGGCGGCTCGGGCCACCACCGCGCTACCTCGACGCGACCCGCCGGATGCGCTGACGCCCACTGGGTCGACGTCAGTAGCACCGATCCGAACACGGCGACGCCCCCGCGGATGATCCACGGGGGCGTCGACGAGAGCGGGGTTGATCAGCTGGCGTAGGCCTTCAGCGCCTCGGAGCGGTCACCGACCCGCAGCTTGGCCATCGAGTCGCGCTCGATCTGACGGACCCGCTCGCGCGAGATGCCGAAGACCCGGCCGATCTCGTCCAGCGTGCGCGGCCGGCCGTCCTCGAGGCCGTAACGCAGTCGCAGCACGGTGCTCTCGCGGTCGTCGAGAGTGTCCAGCACGCGGGAGATGTCGGCGTTCATGAACCGGGCCACGACCATCGACTCGGCCGACATCGACTCGCCGTCCTGGATGAAATCACCCAGCGGTGCGTCCTCGTCCGACCCGACGGGCATGTCCAGGCTGACCGGGTCGCGGGCATGATCGAGCAGATCGGCGATCTTCTCCTCCGGAATCCCGGACTCCTCCGCCAGCTCCGCGAAGGTCGCGTCCCGACCGAGCTGCTGGTGCAGTTCGCGCTTGAGCCGGGCCAACTTGTTGACCTGCTCGACCAGGTGCACAGGCAGCCGGATCGTCCGGCCCTGGTCGGCCATACCGCGGCTGATCGCCTGCCGGATCCACCACGTCGCGTAGGTGGAGAACTTGAAACCCTTGGTGTAGTCGAACTTCTCGACCGCACGGATCAAGCCCAGGTTGCCCTCCTGGATGAGGTCGAGAAGCGGCATCCCCCGACCGGAATACCGCTTCGCGAGCGAGACGACCAGCCGCAGGTTCGCCACCAACAGGTGCTGACGGGCGGTCTCGCCGTCCCGCACGAGCCGGCCCAGATCCTTGGCGAGCTTTGCCGGGATCTTGGAGTTGTTGAGTTTGAAGTTGGCGTACAGCCCGGCTTCGATCCGCTTGGCCAGATCGACCTCCTGCTCAGCGGTCAGCAGCGCGGTTTTTCCGATACCGTTGAGGTACACCCGGACGAGGTCCGCGGACGGGCCCTGCGCGTCCAGATCGGCCGCGGTCATCGCCGGACGGAGATCGCTCGGGGAGGCGGTCATAGTGGTGCTCCCATCAGTCTTGGCGGCTGCTCAGAAGCTTCGTGAGCCAGCAATGTAGTAACGACGACTGGACGTCATTCGTTCCCGAACCCGTCTTGGCTTGCTCGGCCGGGGGGCCGATCTGCGCGGTGTCGGGAACGTGTCGAGAACCGCTCCTACACCACAGCCTCTACCCCGATCTGCACTGAGCGCAGCATGGGAATCGGGTGGGAAAACCCGCGGGGTCAGATCTCGACGACGAGGGTGAACGGGCCGTCGTTGACGCTGGTGACGGCCATCAGCGCTCCGAAGACCCCGGTCGCCACGGTCAGACCGGTGTCCCGCAGCGCTGCCACCGTCGCGTCGACCAGTGGCTCGGCGTGCTCGCCGGGGGCCGCTGCGGCCCAGCTGGGCCGACGCCCCTTCCGGGTGTCGCCGAACAGTGTGAACTGGCTCACCACGAGGACCGGCGCGTCGAGCTCCAGCGCGGACCGGTCCGACGTGCCCCCGTCCCGGCTGTGCAGGATGCGCAGGCCGGCGAGCTTGGTGGCCATCCGGACCGCGGTGGCGGAGGTCATCGGAGTGGGTCACCCCGAGCAGCACCAGCAGGCCGGGGCCGGTGAGTTCACCGACCGTCCGACCGTCGACGGCGACCGACGCCGAGCTCACTCGGCTGACGACGGCGCGCACTCAGGACACCGGGTGCAGCAGTCCACGGGTGACCGCGTGCCGGACGGCCGGGAGCACCGCCTCGGTCAGCGCCGCCGGGTCGAACCCGTGCGCGGCGGCGAACAGCTCGACCAGCACGCTCAGCGGCAGCTGCCCGCGGCAGCCGGCCAGCAGCCCCTGGGTCCATTCGTCCAGCTGCAGGGTCGCAGCCGGACCACCGACGCGCCGCAACACCCGGTACACCGTGGTCCAGCCGTCCTGCCCGGGCAGGCTGCGCTGTTCCAGCAGCGACGCCGGGGACAGCGCCAACCGGGTGTGCAGCAACGCCTCGTCGTCGGTGCTTCGCAGCCAGTCGCGACGGGCCAGGAACGCCGCCGCCTCGTCGCCGGTGATCTCCTCACCGGCCCCGGTGATCTCGTCCAGGACGACATCCGGGGCGCCGTGGGCGCCGTCTGCGCCGGCGGCACTGTCGGAAGCGCTACCGCGGCGCAGCGTGATCAGTCCCATCCCGATCCCGGTCACCGACTCCCGCTCGAAGTAGTCCAGCCATGCCTCGGCCACCGCGTCGCTGTCGCCGTCCTCGCCGGCGTCCTTGAGCCACAACGCGACGTATTCCACCGGATCTGCCAGTTCGCGCTGGACCACCCAGGCGTCGAGCCCGGTGGCGGTCACCCAGGACCCCACCCGGCTGCGCCAGTCGCCGTCGTCGTGCACCATCCAGTTGGCCAGCAACTGGGCGGTGCCGCCGGGGTTGAGGTGTCGGGGGATCTGCTCGACGAGCGACTGGACCAGGCCGTCGCCGGCCACCCCGGAGTCGCGGTAGGAGAAGCGCTGCTCACCGGCCGAGATCACGAACGGCGGGTTGGACACGATCAGGTCGAACCGCTCGTCCTCGACCGGATCGAACAGGGATCCGCGCCGGAGGTCCCAGGACTGCCCGTTCATCCTGGCCGTCGCCGCCGCGAGGCGCAGTGCCCGGGCGCTGGTGTCGGTCGCGGTGAGCCGGTCGGTGTGGTGGAAGCAGTGCAGCGCCTGTACCCCGCAGCCGGTACCCAGGTCCAGGACCGAGCCGACCCGTTCGCGGATCGTGGCCCGCACCAGGTTCAGCGAGGCCGCCCCGATGCCCAGCACATGGTCGGGTCGGACCGGTCCCGGACGGACGTCGGAGTCCAGGTCGGACAGCACCAGGTATTCGTGGTCCTCGTCGGCATAGGGCCGCAGGTCCAGCCCGGCCCGCACGGTGTCCCCGTCGAGCTCCAGCACGCCGGCTGCGGCGGCGGCCCCGACCCCGGTTCCGGTGAGCACCCCCGCCATCGTGGACCGGTCGACCGCGCCGCCGAGCAGGAAGACCCGGATCAGCGTGGACAGGGCCGACCCGTCGGCAGTGGCACGCCGGGCCGGGACCTTCTCCCCGCGGGCCAGCGCCCGATGAGCCGCTTCCCCCAGCCGGGCCAGCACGCCGTCGGTGTCGTAGCCGGCTGTCCGCAGGTCGTCGCCGAGCCGCGCTGCGACATCCAGATCCATCGAGGGGCCTTCCGGTCGTGCGTGCCTCGGGCGGCGGGACCACCCGGGACGGGATTGCGCAGCAGGCATGCCGCCGCCATCTGACGTCCGCTGACGGTATCGGCGGCCGCGGCCGCCCGCGACCAGGCGGCGCCGGCTGAGCGGTGCGCGCTGTGCCAGGGTAGGGGAATGGCGACCGACTTCTTCCTGACCGGCAACGCGAGCGCCGACGCGTTGTTGGCCACGGACGCGAATGCCGTCCTGCTGGGAATGGTGCTGGACCAGCAGGTGACGATGGAGAAGGCGTTCAGCGGCCCTGCGGTGATCGCCGACCGGATGGGCGGCACACTCGATGTGGCCGCGATCGCCGCGGCCGATCCGGCGGAGTTCGCGGCGCTGTGCACGCGCCCGCCGGCGGTGCACCGCTTCCCGGCGTCGATGGCCGGTCGGCTGCAGGCCGTCGCGCGGGAACTGGTGGAGCACTGGGACGGGCGGGCGGAGAACCTCTACGCCGCCGCGGCGACCGGCGAGGAGCTCAAGGAGCGGATCGCCGCGCTGCCCGGCTTCGGTGCGCAGAAGGCTGCGATCTTCGTGGCCGTGTTGGGCAAGCGGTTCGGCGTCCGGCCGCCGGGATGGGCCGAGGCCGCCGGGCCCTACGGCCGTCCGGGGTCCCGGGTGAGCGTCGCCGACGTCGAAGATCCGGAGTCGCTGCAGCTGGTCCGCGCCGCCAAGAAAGCGGCCAAAGCAGCCGCCAGGGTGAGGCACGACCAGGAGTAGCGTCGAAGCCAGGCCCGATTCGGGTGCGCGCGGCTGCTCGATCCGCACTGTGCAGTGCGGCACAGCCGGGCCGGCGTCGCATCCGTGGGTCGGTCGCCATTGGTAGTGGGTAGCAGGGCCGGTAGCGGTCCGGGCCGACAGCGGCTCGGACCACCCGCATCCAGTACCCGGCAGCACCGATCTTGTCGATCCGAGGGGAAGTGTCAGGCTCCATGACCGAACGTGCGGTGCTCATCACCGACGCGAAGGAGTCCTACCAGGCTCAACTGTCGCGTCGCCGGAAGCGGTACGCGATCACGATGGGGATGCGTATCCCGTTCCTGATCGCCGCCGTGCTCACGATCGGCACCCCCTGGCTCGCGCTGACCCTCATCCTGCTGTCCGTCCCGCTGCCCTGGATCGCCGTGCTGATCGCCAACGACGGCCCGGCGCGCGATCAGAAGCCCAAGAAGGTGCTGCCGGGGACGATCAGCTACGAGCGCGCGATCGAGGCCCATCACGACGTGATCGATGCCACCCCGGGGGAGCACCAGGCCTGACGCTCGACCGCTCCCGCCGGCCGGTCATCCCGGGACGACGCCCGGCCGGGCGCCCACCGCAGCGGCAGCATCGGACCCCGCCCGCACCCCGGCGGCCAGCGCGACCCGAGGATCGTCGCCGACGATCCAGTGCGCGAGCCACCCGGCGTTGAAGGCGTCACCGGCCCCGGTCGAATCGGTCCGGTGCACGGTGGGGGCTGACATCGTCTGCCGGTCGGTACGGGAGGCCCAGGTAGCGCCGTGCTCGCCGTGGGTCACCACCAGCTCGCGCACCACCGCCAGGGCTGCCGTCTCGCCGCCCAGCGCGGCGAGTTCGCCGTCGTTGGGCAGCAGCAGGTCGACGTCGGCCAACCAGGACAGGAACTCCGCCCCGCCGACCGCTTCGATGTGCCGGGCCGCCTGCGGATCGACGCTGGTCGTCCAGCCGACGGCCTTCGCCGCGGCCAGCGCTTGCAGGCCCGCAGGTCGGGAGCCCTCATCGAGCAGCACGTACCCCGACAGGTGCAGATGTTGTCGTGCCTCCGTCGGCGCTCCGAGCGTGACGTCGTCGGTGCAGAACGCCGCATTGGCCCCCCGGTCGGCCAGCATGGTCCGCTGACCGTCCGGGGTGACGAGCACCACCACACAGCAGGTGGCCAGCGTGGGATCGATGGCGAACCGGCACTGCACCCCGGCGGCAGCGAGTTCGGCGGCCGCCGTCCGCCCCGCCTCGTCGTCACCCACCCGAGCCAGCAGTGACACCGGGACGCCGTAGGCGGCGAGCCAGGCCGCGGTGTTCCCGCCGGCTCCACCGGGCGTGACGACCATCCGGGCCCGGGTGTCATGGCCGACGACGATGTCGCCGCGTACCTGGGCCACCACGTCCAGCCCCACGTCACCGACGACGGTGACCCGGCAGTCCGCAGCCTGGACCGAGGGCCGCGCCGGGCGGCCACCGGTCCCGCCGCCCGGGCCTGACGGCGCGTCGTGGGGATCGGCGGCGCGGTTGCTCGGCAGACTCGTCACGCCCGTCAGTGTGGGGCATCATGAGAGGCGGATGACCGCCAGGCATCCTGGGGCCGCTGCCCCGGAGCCGGCCCCCGAGCCGAACGAGTGAGAGAAGTCGATGACATCCACCGAGGTGCTGGAACACGTCCAGGAAGACACCACCGACGACGCGCCGGAGATGTTCCATTATGTCCGGAAGGCCAAGATCGCGGAGAGCGCGGTGCTGGGGAACTGGGTCGTTGCGCTGTGCGGCGAGACCTTCCCGGTGACGAAATCGGCCAAGCCGGGGTCGCCGGTCTGCCCGGACTGCAAGAAGATCTTCGAGTCCATGCCCAAGGGCGGGAAGTAGTGTCGCCGCAGGCACTTCCGGTGCCCGGTGGATGACACCGGGAACCTGATCGCGGCGGGCACCGACGCGGGCGGCATCAGCCCGCTGTTCTTCATCGCGGGAGCCGTCGCGCTGATCGTCGTGAGCACCCTGGGGCCGTTGTCCCGGCTGCACGAACGGCGGTCAGCCGCCAAGGGCGAGGCAGCGGCCGTTGATGTCGAGTCCGGCGACAGCCCACCGGAGATCCTGGATCAGCCTCGGCTCTGAGGTCCGCCTTCCGGCTCAGCGCGCCGGGCGGCTCAGGACGCCCAGGACTCGTCGGGGTCCAGCGGCTGCCATTTCCGGCGCTCGCGCTTGGACCGCTTCGGCGGGTAGTACTCCAGCGTCGCGTTGTTGAACTGCGCCCCGATGATGACCGCGACACCCACGAAGTAGGCGAACAGCATGAACGCGATCGGGGTGGCCAGCGCCCCGTAGGTCAGACCGTGGGTGGTCACGTAGCCGATGTAGATGCGCAGGCCGGCGGACGCCATGATGAACACCGCGGCGGCCAGGACCGCGCCCGGTAGGCCGCGGCGCCACGGGTGTCGGTGCCGGGGAGCCAGTTTGTACAGCGTCGCCAATGCCACGATCAGCAGCAATGCGATGCCCGGGTAGTAGACGACATCGACGATCTGACTGACCCGGTCGTGCCACGCCGCGGGGAAGAAGTCCGGCAGGTACTCCGGGCCGACCGCCAGCAGGGGCAACGCGAACACCCCGAAGACCAGTCCGCACAGGTACAGCCCGAGGGCGAAGAACCGCTCGGCCACCGGGTGGCGCACCTCGTGCTGGCTGTAGGCAATGGTGATCGACTCCACGAACGAGGCCATCGCCGACGAACCGGCCCACAACGAGATCACGAACCCCACGGACACCACGTCCGCCTGCCCCCGGTGCAGGATCGTGTCCACCGTCGGCTCGATCAGCGTCGCGCTGACCTCCGGGCTGAACACCGTCCGCAGCACGGTGACCACCCGCGTCCTGGACCGTGTCGATGGTGTCCGGGCCGAACCAGCCGGCGACGAACCCGATCGACCCGAGCAGCGCCAGCAGCAGCGGGGCGGTGGACAGCGCCTGCCAGAACGCGGCCTCGGCGCTCATCCCGAACAGCGAGTCGTCCCAGGCCTTGTGCAGCGTCCGGCCGACGACCTTCAGCGGCCGATGGCGGGTGTTCGCCGGGATGACCAGCGGTGCGGTGCCGGGGCGACCCAGGGCTGGGTCTGGGCGTGCACCGGCGACCAGGTGCCGGTGGCGGAGCCAGGTGTCACCGCCGCGCGCTCGACCGCGCGGGTGGTCTGCGTGTCGCCGGCGGCCGGTGTCGACCCGGCCGCCGGCCGGCCCGTGACCAGAGCAGGGTCGGCGGTGGTGCGCCGCAACCCGACCAGCCGCCGGGTCATGATCGACCCGGCCCGGTCGGGCCACAGGGGGCGCTCGGTGGACGTTGACATCGCGTACCAGGATGCCTGCTCCTGCTCGGCAGATCCGGCCGACACCGACGGCCACACCGATTTGTGATCTTTCCGGTCGGCCCGGCGATCGGTCGGCGCGCGTCGGTCGGGCCGCCCGCCGCGACCCGGCCGGTACCATCGGACGCGGCACGACGACGGGGGAGACCTCCCCGGCGCTGCCGGTTCAGAGACAGACCGCGGCATGGCCGTCGGACGTGACGGCGGTAGCGGGGGCGGGGGAATCACGGTGTCGGTGGCCCTGTCGGCACCTACCGGGCTGCGCCTGCGGGCCTGGCAGCGCGACGCCCTGGCCGCCTACGACCTGGCCGATCCGGCCGATTTCCTGGTCACCGCGACGCCCGGCGCCGGTAAGACGACCTTCGCGCTCGCGCTGGCGACCAACCTCATCGCCCGGCGCGTCGTGGACCGGGTGGTCGTCGTCTGCCCGACCGATCACCTGCGCACCCAGTGGGCCGACGCCGCCGCCCAGGCGGGGCTGTCCCTGGACCCGACGATGACCAACGCGCAGGGTCCCGTCCGGGACGGCGCGCACGGCTACGTCACCACCTATGCGCAGGTCGCCGGTCGACCCGCGATCCATGCAGCCCGCGCCACCCGGAGACGTTCGCTGGTCATCCTGGACGAGGTGCACCACGCCGGCGACGGCCTGAGCTGGGGTGAGGCGATCGCCGAGGCGTTCGACGGGGTCGCCCGCCGGCTGAGCCTCACCGGCACGCCGTTCCGGACCCGGGCCGACGAGCGCATCCCGTTCGTCCGCTACGAGGTCGACGGCGACCTGCTCCGTTCGATGGCCGACTTCGGTTACGGCTACAAGGAGGCGCTGACCGACCGTGTCGTCCGGCCGGTGGTGTTCGCCGCCTACACCGGGGTGTCGCGGTGGCGGAACTCCGCGGGTGACGTGATGGCGGTGTCGCTGACCGACAACAGCACGAAGTCGGTCGAGCAGGCTGCGTGGAAGACCGCCCTGGACCCGGCCGGCGGCTGGGTCCCGCACGTCATCGCCGCGATGGACGAACGGATCACCCACCTGCGGGCCACCACGATGCCCGACGCCGCCGGTCTGGTCCTTGCCTCGGACCAGGACGACGCCCGCGCCTACGCCAAGATCGTGCAGCGGATCACCGGCGAGAAGCCGGTGCTGATCCTGTCCGACGACCCGAAGGCCTCCAAGAAGATCGAGGCGTTCCGGACGTCCCGGGAGCGCATCGCGGTCTGCGTCCGGATGATCTCCGAAGGGGTGGACGTGCCCCGGGCGGCCTGTCTGGCCTGGATGACGTCCTACCGGACACCGCTGTTCTTCGCCCAGGCCGTCGGCCGGGTGGTCCGGGCCCGCAACCACGCCGAGTCCGCGACCGTGTTCCTGCCCGCGGTCCGCCCGCTGCTGGCCCTGGCCGCGGAGATGGAGCTGGATCGCAACTTCGTCATGATGCCGCCGAAGAAGGACACCGAACTCGGCGACGACCTGACCGATCCGCTGGACATGCCGGTGGTGGAGACCGAACCCGACGGCGTGCAGCGCAACGAGCACCTGGAGTCCGACGCCGAGTTCGCACACCTGCTCAGCTCCGGGCGCGCGGTGGTGGCGACGGCACCGGGACAGGTGTCCGACGACGAGGAGGACTTCCTCGGCCTGCCTGGCCTGCTCACCCCGGAGCAGACCGCGGCGCTGCTGACCCGGCGCGATTCCGAACTGCGCCGCCGGGTGAAGGCGGTCCAGTCCGAGCCGCTGCCGGCCGAGACGTCGGTGGAGGTCGGTGCCGGTCAGGAAGGGTGGCGGGCGGCCGCGGCGCTACGCCGTGAGGTCAACCAATTGGTGTCCCAGGTCGCGGCGCGCCACGGCGCCCCGCACGCAAAGGTGCACGTTCAGCTCCGCGCCGCCGTGCCGGGGCCGGTGTCGGCGTCGGCATCGGTGGAGGTTCTGGAGCGGCGCCGCGACCATCTCCTCGGGATGCTCTGACCCGCTCAGGTCCCGAGCGCCCGGAAGGCGCCCACCATCCCGATCAGGGCCGCCGCCACGGTGAGGTACCAGCCGATCTCGCCGCCGGCCAGCAACGCCGACACCGGCGACCCCAGCACCCGGCTGGACTGCACGGCGATCCAGGCCGCCGCGCCGCCGATCGCAAGGGCGATGAGCAACGCGGCCAGCCCGACGGGGCCGTGGCTCATCGGGAGCAGCGCGGCCAACCCGAGCAGCACCAGCGCGGCACCGCCGACCACGATCACCAGCAGCGCGATCCGGGTGATCGAAGCTGTCGAGTTGACGTGCGGACCGAGCTCGGACAGCAACTCCCGGCCGGTCACCACCGAGCCGCCGAGCGGATCGGAGCGGCCCACCGGGTAGCCGGCCATCAGGTACTGGGCGATGCCGGCCGCACCGGCCAGGATCAGCAGCAGGAAGGCGAGCGGATCCGATCGCGGCCCGCCGGCCGGGCGTGGCTGCGGGTCGGCGGTCATCGACCACGGTGGCGGCGATTCCGCTCCGACGTACCTACCCGGGTCACTCATCACTGCCCTCTCGCGGTCCCCCTCCGGCCGCCTGCACCGAGCCGACCCGAGGGCACGACCCGGCGCGGCCGGATCTGTTGATACTGGTCGAGGCGACCGCCCATCGCCCGCCGATTGCGGTCGGCAGCCGGGTGAAACGGACCGGGTGGGGGCGCGTTCCGACAGGAGCGGTATCTCCGCAGTCGGAAATGCAACAACGGGGCGGGCCGCCGAATGGCGATCCGCCCCGTCGCAGACGTGGGGGTGGCGTACCTCAGACCGTCGTGGTCGCCCTGGTGTCGTGGATGACCGCGGCGAGCTGCTCGAGGCGGTCCTGGTGCTGGCGTCCGTGGTGGCCGCAGAACAGCAGTTCACCGCCGGTCGAGAGAATCACGCGGATGGAGGCCTGCGCGCCGCAACGGTCGCAGCGATCGAGGGCAGTGAGAGTGGTGGGTGTGGCCGTCATTCCGGTCATGGTGTCCTCCCGTCGATCAAGCGAGCCGCTGTCGCGTCCGCTCGTACCGTCTATTCGTTGCTCCCATTCGGACGGATGGGTCCCGATACGGTACCCAGTTCTTCCGTTCCAACCGTCCTGGTCGCCTGCCCGGTGGGGCGGATCAACTTCCAGGATCAGCTCGATGATTAGATGCTGCCACCGAAATGTTCCTGGCGGATGACAACCGACTGTGTCCGTGGACACGCTTCGATACCGATTTCGTCTCGTCCCGGCCGTCGTATGACGCATCGCTGCAGGTCACGATCGGTGACAGGCGCAGATTCCTGCCCCGGGGGGAGCGCCGGGCGGTCAGATGCGGCCCTGCGTGTTCACTGAGCGCAGAATTTCCCGGGTCGGGGCGTTGTCATCGATGATCCTGCGGCCGAACGGGTCGATCTGACGCGAACGGGCGCCGGTCTCTCGACCGGCGCCCGTTGTCGTCGATCACGCTCTGTCACCATCGCCCGAGAGCGCGGCGGCATCGGCCGGCGTCCCGGCGGCCGGCTACTCCAAGTAGTCGCGCAGCACCTGGGACCGCGACGGGTGGCGCAGCTTCGACATCGTCTTCGACTCGATCTGGCGGATCCGTTCCCGGGTCACGCCGTAAACCTGGCCGATCTCGTCCAGCGTGCGCGGCTGCCCGTCGGTGAGGCCGAACCGCAGCCGCACCACCCCGGCCTCGCGCTCGGACAGCGTCTGCAGGACGGCCTGCAACTGGTCCTGCAGGAGGGTGAAGGAGACCGCGTCCACCGCGACCACGGCCTCGGAGTCCTCGATGAAGTCACCCAGCTGCGAGTCACCCTCGTCGCCGATCGTCTGGTCGAGCGAGATCGGCTCCCGGGCGTACTGCTGGATCTCCAGCACCTTGTCCGGGGTGATGTCCATTTCCTTGGCGAGCTCTTCCGGGGTGGGCTCGCGGCCCAGATCCTGGAGCAGCTCGCGCTGGATGCGACCGAGCTTGTTGATGACCTCGACCATGTGCACCGGGATCCGGATGGTGCGGGCCTGGTCGGCCATCGCGCGGGTGATCGCCTGCCGGATCCACCAGGTGGCGTAGGTGGAGAACTTGAAGCCCTTGGTGTAGTCGAACTTCTCGACCGCACGGATCAACCCGAGGTTGCCCTCCTGGATGAGATCCAGGAACGCCATCCCACGGCCGGTGTAACGCTTGGCGAGCGAGACGACCAGGCGCAGGTTCGCGCCCAGCAGGTGGTTCTTGGCGCGTTCACCGTCCCGGCGGACCCAGTTGAGGTCACGACGCTGCTGGGTGGTGAGCTTCTCGCCCGCCTCCGCCAGCTGGCGCATCTTCTCCGTGGCGTAGAGGCCGCCCTCGACGCGCTTGGCGAGATCGACCTCCTCCTCGGCGTTGAGCAGCGCGACCTTGCCGATCTGCTTGAGGTAGGCGCGGACCGAGTCCGCTGAGGCGGTCAGTTCCGCGTCCCGACGGGCCTGCTTGAGGGCTTCGGACTCCTCGTCGTCGTCCCAGCTGAACTCGCTGGACTCGGCGGTCTTGCCCGAACCCGCGGTCGTGGTGCCGGTGTCGTCGGCCTCGTCGGAATCGTCGTCGTCCTCGGCCGGTGCGGCCTTCACGACGGAGGAGACGGGGGTGTCGGTCGCGTCCTCGGCGACCACCTCCACCTCGACGACCTCGTCGGCCTCCTCGGCCGAGGCCAATGCCCCCAGATCGTCGTCCTCGGGCGCCGCAGCGTCGTCGTCACCCTTGGCGGAGGTGCCGGCGGCGGCGGTCTTCGGCGCGGCCTTGGCGGCCGTCTTGCGAGGCTTGGCCGGTGCGGTGCCGGGAGCGCGCCGGGTGCGGGTGGCGGGAGTCGCGGTCTCGGCCGAGCCGGGATCGAGGACCCCGCCATCGGCAGAGGCGGAATTGGACGATGCTGCAACTGCCACGGAAGACCTTTCACGAACGGCGGCGCCTGAAGAACCCACCACGCAACGGCCACACACCTGTCACGGCGCCGCCGGACGGCACCGCCCACGCCGTCCGGGGAGGGACGCTCAGGGCGAGCTCAGGGATGTGGATCGGACCTCGACGGCCCGGGAACGGCGACCTGTCCATTGTAGCCGCGGGGTGGCCGTCGACCGGACCGAAAACGACCGGATCAGGCCGTTTCCGGTCGAAGTCCCTGGTGGCTACACCGCGGAGGGTGACCGGTCAGAGCAGCTTGTGTTCGCCGGCCGCCAGCGCGGCGCCGACGATACCGGCGTTGTTGCGCATCGCGGCGACCTTCACCGGCGTGCGGGTGCTCAGCAGCGGGACCCACTTGTGCGGGTTCTTGGTGATGCCGCCGCCGAAGATGAACAGCTCCGGCCAGAGCAGGTTCTCCAGGTGGGTCAGGTAGCGGTTGGCGCGCGCGCCCCACTGCTCCCAGTTCAGGCCCTCCCGCTCCCGCGCCGACGCCGCCGCCTTGGTCTCGGCGTCGTGGCCGCCCAGCTCCAGGTGACCCAGTTCGGCGTTGGGGATCAGCTCGCCGTTGTTGATCAGCGCGGTCCCGATGCCGGTGCCGAAGGTGACCACGATGATCAGTCCCGGGTGGCCCTTGCCGGCGCCGTAGCGAACCTCGGCAAGACCCGCCGCGTCGGCGTCGTTGAGTGCGGTGACCGGGCCGGGGACGTGCCCGCTGATCGCATCGATGAGCGACACCCCGATCCAGGACTCGTCGACGTTGGCGGCGCTGTGCACCACGCCGTGGGTGACGACCCCGGGGAACGCGCAGCCGTAAGGACCGGCGTAGCCGAACTGGTCGGCGACCGACTGGACGGTCGCGGCCACCGCATCGGGGGTCGCGGGCTGCGGGGTGTCCAACCGGAACCGGTCGCCGATCAAGGTGCCGGTGTCGAGGTCGACGATGCCGCCCTTGATGCCGGTCCCCCCGATGTCGATGCCGAAAGCGGTGTTCGTCGGTGCTGACTCAGCGGTGGGCTCGGTCGGAACGGTCATCCTCGGTGGCTCCTTCAGGACGGGCAGGTGGCGGACGGAAGCGCGAATGTGGTCGGAACGGTGGGCGCGGCCTGGGTGACGCCCTCGATGACGGCCGGCGGGGTGGAAGCCTGCCGTATCGCGTCGAGTTCCGCCTGCTGATCCTCGGTGAGCGCCGCGTCGGTGTACAGCGCGCCGACCGAGAACTCCACCGAGTCGTCGAACCGGTCGTCCTTCACCAGCGTCGCGCACGGTGCCACGATCAGCACGGTGCGGGCCGCCTGGGCGCCTGCGTCGCCGTACCGGATCTCGCCCCAGCACCGGAGATCCTTCGCCGGGTAGAGCGGATCGTCGGCGGCGTCGCGGATGGAGTCGAAGCCCGCGCGGCGCAGCGTCTCGGTCACGGTCTTGGCCATCCCCGGGGTGTCACCGCCGTTCACCACCCGCAGCAGGACGGTGGCCGGGCCGGCCGGCCGGGTGTCGCGCAGGGTGTTGTTGTCGGTGATGCGGCCCATGGTGGTGCTCGGTCCGGTGGTGGTGCTCGGTCCGGCCGGCGCACCCGACTCGGCGGTCGGCGCCGGTTCGGTAGCCGCGGCAGTGCCGTCCGCCCCGGTGCCGTCGGTGGTCGCGGTGCCGCTCTGGGCGGTGGCGGCCGGTGCGGCCGCGGGGGCGTTGCAGGAGTTGTCCGGCTTGGGCTCCGGCTTGAGCACCAGGATCCAGGTCACCGTGGTGACCAGGAACAACGCCCCGACGATCGCCAGCGCAGGCCACCGGTGGCGGCGTCGGTAGCCTTCGGGTGCGCGGTCGCTGCTCAACGGGTGAAGCCTCTCTGAAAGACACGTGCACGGCGGGACGACGAGCTCCCGGTGAGGACGTCGAGCGGAACGGGTCCACCGGCGGCCGGTGCCAGACTATGCGTCAGCGCAGAATATTCGCGCTCTGCGCCACCCCCGACGCGCGGCGGGCCGGAAGTCCGCTACCCTGCTGCCGCCGGACACGAAAACCTCTCGGGCCGTCCGGGCACGAATCACCTGCGCGGCGCGTTATGCGACGGGCCGGTCCGCGTTCGTCATCCGCAGTCCGCGGACCAGGCGCCGATCGGCCGACGACCGGCCCCATCGTTCTGCACCGCCACGCACCAGGCTCTCGTACGGAGAGGGACCAGAAAAGGACACCCCATGGCTACTGACTACGACGCACCACGACGCAACGAGAGCGAAGAGCAGGGCGAGGATTCACTCGAGGAACTCAAGGCCCGGCGCAACGAGTCGCAGTCGGCCGTCGTCGACATCGACGAGAGCGACACCGCCGAGTCGTTCGAACTCCCCGGCGCTGATCTGTCCGGCGAGGAACTGACCGTCAAGGTCGTCCCGAAGCAGGCCGACGAGTTCACCTGCACCGTCTGCTTCCTGGTGCAGCACCGCAGCCGGTTGGCCCGTGGCGCCACCGGCCACGAAGTGTGTGCCGACTGTGCCTGACCGGCACTGATGGGCGTCCCGTCGTCGAGCCGGGCCGCCCGTCAGGTGGCCGAGTTCCACACCGCCTACCAACTCCCGCTGCGCGCTGCCGCCACGGTCGAGGTCGGGGCGGCCCAGGAGGCTCTGCGCCAGGCGCTGATCGAGGAGGAGGTCGCCGAGCTCTCGACCGCCGTCGGTGAGCGTGACGTGGTCGGGATCGCCGACGCACTCGGCGACATCGTCTACGTCGCCTACGGCACCGCCCACGTCTACGGGATCGACCTGGATGCGGTGATCGACGCCATCCACGTGTCCAACATGACCAAGCTGGGCGCCGACGGTCGCCCGGTGCGAAGGGCCGACGGCAAGATCCTGAAAGGGCCGGCCTACCGGCCGCCGGAGATCGCCGCCGTGCTGCACCGACTGATCGGCGAGATCGCGATCGGCGACGGCGGCCCGGGTGCGGGGAGCGACCCCGCCGACTCCGATCCCGCCCAGGTCGCGGAAGTCCCGGCGCCCAGGTCGCGGAGGTCACCGGCGCCCACGTCGCGGAGGTCACCGGCGCCGAGGTCGCGGACGTCACCGGCGAGGGTCGGCCCGGCCCCGCAGCGCGCGCCTAAGCTGGCGTCATCGGCGGACCGCCCCGGCCCGTCGACGATGACCGCAGTGGCGCCACGACCGGTGGCCCAGGAGCAGGTGATACCCATGGCTGGTGGCGTACGTCGATGGCTGAGCGCGCTCGCTCGCGACGATGATCAACTCGAGGCGCAGGCCCTCACCGAGTCCTCGGACAAGTGCGGCGCGCAACGCGCCCAACGGTGTCGGATGGGCGAGGTGGTGACGGTCCAAGGCAGGCTCCGCTCCGTGGATCTGCGGCCCGCCGACGCGTTGGCGACGCTGGTCGCCGAGCTCTACGACGGCTCCGACGCGGTGCACCTGGTCTGGCTGGGTCGGCGGTCCATCCCCGGCATCGAGCCCGGCCGCACGATCCTGGCCAAGGGCCGGATCGCCAACCGCGACGGGGTCAAGACCATCTACAACCCCGACTACGAGCTCCGGCCCGCGCTCGTATGACCGCACCCGCCCACGGCCCGGACCATCCGCAGCCGCCCCCGGAGCCGATGACCGACAGTCCGCGCGCCGCCGGCCGCGAGCGGACCACCCCCACCGTCTGGGAGCAGATGGGCGGCCCCGCCGGGATGCTCGACTCCGGCCTGCCGGTCATCGTGTTCGTCATCGGCAACTCGTTGGGCGGCCTGACCGCCGGGGTGATCGCGGCGCTGATCGCGGCCGTCTCGATCTTCGTGTTCCGGTTGGCCCGACGGCGCCCGGTGACGCAGGCGGTCGGTGGCCTGTTCGGCGTCGGGATCGCCGCCTTCATCGCCTACCGCTCCGGCTCGGCCGGCGGCTACTTCAAGCTCGGGATCTGGAGCTACCTGATCTACGGGTCGGCGCTGCTGGTGTCGATCGTGATCCGGATGCCGGCGGTGGGGCTGATCTGGGAGGGCATCAACGGCCGCGGTACCGCCTGGCGTCGGGACCGCGCGCTGGTCCGCCGCTACGACTACGCGACCGCCGTCTGGGTGGGCGTGTTCGCGGCCCGCTATCTGGTGCAGAGTGCGCTGCTGGGCAGCGACGAGATCGGCTGGCTGGGGTTCGCCCGGATCGCGATGGGCTACCCGCTGTGGATCCTGGCGATCGGGCTCAGCGTGCTGATCGTGATGCGCGGTACCGGCTGGCAGCGCCCGCCGCTGCGTTCCCTGCTCAAGCGTTAGGTTTCGGGGTGATTGTGCCCGCTCAGCGGGCACGATCACCCCGAAACCTGACGAGTTCGACTCAGTGCAGAGCTTCGCGGAGCTCGTCCTCGACCTCGGTGGAGGCCACGAACAGCAGCTCGTCGGCGGGTTCCATCGGGACGTCGGGCTGCGGCACGATGACCCGCCCACCACGCAGGATCGCCACCAGGACCGCGTCCCGGGGGAGCTTGAGGTCGCGCACGGCCATCCCGGCCAGCGGGGTGCCCTTGGGCAGCGTCACCTCGACGAGGTTGGCCTGACCCTGCCGCAGGGTGAACAGCCGGACCAGGTCGCCGACGCTGACCGCTTCCTCGACCAGTGCGGCCAGGATCCGCGGTGTGGACACCGAGACGTCCACACCCCAGGCCTCGGTGAACAGCCACTCGTTGCGCGGGTCGTTCACCCGGCCGACGACGCGGTTGACCGCGAACTCGGTCTTGGCCAGCAGCGCGACCACCAGGTTGACCTTGTCGTCACCGGTGGCGGCGATCATCACGTCGCAGGTCTGGATCCCGGCGTCCTCGAGGCTGGTCACCTCGCAGGCGTCGGCCAGCACCCACTCGGCCTCCTCGATGAGGTGCGGCCGGATGTTCGTCGGCTCCCGGTCGATCAACATGACCTGATGGCCGTTCTCGATCAGCTCGCCGGCGATCGACCGGCCGACGGAACCGGCGCCCGCGATGGCGATCCGCATCAGCCGACCTCGTCCGGGCTGAGGGAAGACACCGACGAGAGGCGTTCCACGTCGTTGGACAGCACGGTGGCGTAGATGAGATCGCCCTCCTGGATGACGGTCTGGACGTCGGGCAGCAGCCCGGTCCCGAAGCGGACGATGAACGCGGTCCGCATGCCGAGCGCGCCCTCCAGTCGGCTCAACGGTTCACCCAGCCATTTCCGGTCGTAGGGCACTTGAGCGACCAGCACCGTTCCCGACGGATCCCGCCACTCGCTGACCAGACCGTCCGGCAGCACGGCACGCAGCAGCCGGTCGGTGGTCCAGGGCACGGTGGCCACCGTCGGGATGCCCAGCCGCTCGTAGACCTGGGCGCGTTTGGGGTCGTAGATCCGGGCCACCACGGTCTCCACGCCGAACTGCTCGCGGGCCACCCGGGCGGCGATGATGTTGGAGTTGTCCCCGGAGCTGACCGCGGCGAACGCGTGCGCCTCGGTGACCTTGGCCTCGATCATCGTGTTCCGGTCGAAGCCGACCCCGAGGACCTGCAGGCCCTTGAAGTCGGGGCCCAGACGCCGGAACGACGCCTCGTCGCGGTCGATCACCGCCACCGAGTGCCCCCGCAGGTCCAGGATTCTGGCCAGTGACGAGCCGACTCGGCCGCACCCCATGATCACGATGTGCACCTGCGAGATCTCCGTCCGTGGAAGTGCCGTCGACGCACCACCGGCGGTCGCCCGGCCGCGTGACACAGTATCGTGACCCGGCGACGCACCGGAAGTACGGTGCTCAACGTAGGCTCGCGCCTTGTGTCGAAGCTAACCAGGGCTACCAAGCGCCTCCTCGTCGGTCGGGCTTTCCGCAGCGACAAGCTGGCGCACACGCTGCTGCCCAAGCGGATCGCACTGCCGGTGTTCGCCTCCGATGCGCTCTCCAGCGTCGCCTACGCCCCGGGCGAGATCTTCATCGTGTTGTCGATGGCCGGGCTCGCCGCGTACGCCTATGCGCCGTGGATCGCTGCCGCGGTCGCCTTCGTCATGGTCATCGTCGTGCTGTCCTACCGGCAGAACGTGCATGCCTATCCCAGCGGCGGCGGCGACTACGAGGTCGCGACGAAGAACCTCGGGCAGCGCTTCGGGCTGGTGGTGGGCAGCGCCCTGCTGGTCGACTACATCCTCACCGTGGCGGTGTCCACGGCGGCCGGGGTGGCCAACATCGGTTCCGCCATCAAGTACGTCGGCGATCACAAGGTCGCGTTCAGCGTGGGGATCATCATCGTGGTCACCTCGGCGAACCTGCGCGGGTTGAAGGAGGCCGGCGCGGCGTTCGCCCTTCCGGTCTACGCCTTCATCATCGCCGTGTTCAGCATGCTGGGCACCGGCGTGATCCGGCTGCTCTTCGGCGACGAGATGCGCGCCGAGAGCTCCGCGTACGGCATCGCCGCGCACCCACTCGACCACCGGGCTGCTGTTCGTGTTCCTGCTGCTGCGGGCCTTCTCGTCGGGATCGGCCGCGCTCACCGGGGTGGAGGCGATCTCCAACGGGGTGCCGGCGTTCCGGAAACCGAAGTCCAAGAACGCCGCCACCACGCTGGCCCTGATGGGGGTGATGTCGGTGACGATGATGCTCGGCATCGTCGGGATGGCGATGGCCACCAAGGTGCACATCGGTCAGGAGGGGGTGCCGCTGATCGGCCAGCCGGCCGACTACCACGAGAAGACGGTGATCGCCCAGATCGCCGAGGCCGTCTTCTCCGGGTTCCCGGTGGGGTTCTACATCGTCTCGTTCACCACCGGGCTGATCCTGGTGCTGGCCTGCAACACCGCGTTCAGCGGCTTCCCGGTGCTCGGCTCGATCCTGGCCCAGGACCGCTACCTGCCCCGACAGCTGCACACCCGCGGCGACCGGCTCGCGTTCTCCAACGGCATCGTGTTCCTGTCCGTGGTGGCGATCGTGCTGATCATCGTGTTCGACGCCGACGTGACCAAGCTGATCCAGCTCTACATCGTCGGGGTGTTCATCTCCTTCACCTGCTCGCAGGGCGGCATGATCCGGCACTGGCGGCGGGCCATCAACCGCGAGCACGACCCGCAGGCCCGCAAGGCGCTGCGCCGCAAGCAGCTGATCAGCGGCACCGGGTTCGTGATGACCGGCACGGTGCTGGTGATCGTGCTGGTCACCAAGTTCCTGTCCGGGGCCTGGATCACGCTGCTGGCCATCGGGATCATCTACGCCACCATGGTCTCCATCCGTCGGCACTACGACCGGGTCGCCCGGGAGATCGCCGCCGACGAGGACGATCTGGTGCTGCCCAGCCGGGTGCACGCGATCGTGCTGGTCTCCAAGGTGCACCTGCCGACGATGCGGGCGCTGTCCTACGCCCGGGCGACCCGGCCGGACATCCTGGAGGCCGTCACCGTCAACGTCGACCCGGCCGACACCGCGAACCTGGCCCGCGAGTGGGAGGACCGCGAACTCCCCGTCTCGCTCAAGGTCATCGACTCGCCGTTCCGGGAGATCACCAAACCGATCCTGGACTACGTGAAACGGGTCCGTCGGGACTCGCCGCGGGACGTGGTGGCGGTCTACCTGCCCGAGTACGTGGTGGGGCACTGGTGGGAGCAGATCCTGCACAACCAGTCCGCGCTGCGGCTCAAGGGTCGGCTGCTGTTCATGCCCGGCGTCATGGTCACCTCGGTGCCGTGGCAGCTGTCCAGTTCCAAGACGGTCGGGCAGAAGATCGACGAGCGTGGCGAGCGGGAGATCTCCCCGGCCGGTCGACGCTCGGCCGCCACCCGGATGGAGCAGAACGAACCGTTCCGGCGTCGGCCGTAGGCTGAGGCACCGGAACGCGCCGCCGGTGACCACCGCGTGACGCCCCGGTCGACCTGTCGTCGGCATCCGGTCGCGGACCGCGACCCCGGCCCTACTGAGCGGATTTCCCCATCACCTCCAGCGATGCAGCCCTGAAAGACCCCTCCGACCTGGCACCGGGGGACCTGGTCGACCTGACGGTCGGTCCGGTCGCGCACGGCGGTCACTGCGTCGCGCGGTACGCCGGTCGGGTGGTGTTCGTCCGGCACGCGCTGCCGGGTGAGCAGGTGCGGGCCCGGGTCACCGAAGCCAAGCCGGGCTCGTTCTGCCGCGCGGACGCGGTGGAGATCATCACCGCCGCGCAGGGGCGGGTGACGCCCCCGTGCGTGCACTTCCGGCCGGGCGGCTGCGGCGGCTGCGACTTCCAGCACGCGTCGCCGGAGCTGCAGCGGCAGCTCAAGACCACCGTGCTGCACGAGCAGTTGCAGCGGCTGGCCAAGGTCGAGCTGCCGGCCGGCGAGGGCGTGGTCCAGCCGCTGCCCGGCGACGGGTTCGGCTGGCGGACCCGGGTGCGCTGGGGGTTGGCCCTGGAGGACGGTGCAGCACGGCTCGGACCGCGGGTGCAGCGGTCGGCGACGATCGTGCCGGTGGGTCCGGACGCGCCGTGCCTGATCGCCTCGCCGGGCCTGTCGACGTTGGCCGTCGACGTGGCCGGGCAGCTCGGTCCGGACCTGGAGCCCGACGACACCTACGAGCTGGTGCTCACGATGGGCGAGGACGGCACCGAGCACGTCACCGAGCTCGGCGCGGAGGATGCCGACGTCGTCACCGAGACCGTCCGGGGCCGCTCGTTCGCGGTGGCGGCGGACGGGTTCTGGCAGGCGCACCCGGCGGCCGCCACGACCTACGTGGACGCGGTGATGGAGCTGTTGCCCGACGATCTGACCGGGCTCGCCGCCTGGGACCTCTACGGCGGCGTGGGCCTGTTCGCGGCGTTCCTGGCCGACGCGGTCGGCGTCACCGGCAGCGTGTTCACCGTCGAGATGGACCGCACCGCGGTGGCGCTGGCCCGGCACAACCTGGCCGACCTGCCGCAGGTGCGGGCCAAGACCGGGATGGTGGAGAAGGTCATCGGCACCCTGACCGGGCCGGTCGATGCGGTCGTGCTGGACCCGCCGCGCACGGGCGCCGGCCGGAAGGTGTGCGACGCCATCGCCGCCCGCACGCCGGCGGTGATCGTCTACGTCGCCTGCGACCCGGCGGCGCTGGCCCGGGACGCATCGTTCCTGGCGGCCGCGGGCTACCGGCTGGACGCGGTACGGGCGTTCGACGCCTACCCGCAGACCCATCACCTGGAGGCGATCGCGCGGTTCGTGCCGGTCGGCTAGCCGGTGGAGTCCAGATCGGCCCGCGCGGCGCGCAGTTGCCGTTCGCGCAGTTCCACCGGCCGGTCGGTGATGATGCCGTCCACCTGGAGGGCGCTCAACCGCTCCCACTCGGTCTCGTCGTTGCTGGTCCAGACCACGACGGAGATGCCGGCCGCGTGCAGCTCGTCGACCGCCGCGGGCGCGGCCAGCAGTGCGTCGACCTGCGGGTGGTAGGACGACACCCCGAGGTCCCGGCACAGCCCGACCGGGTCGGCGTCCATCTCGTCGCGCAGCAGCGCCCGCCAGCCGTGCGGGACCGCGGCCTGCAGCTCCATCAGCACCTCGACCTCGAAACTCTGCAGCCAGACCCGGTCGTGGGTGTGGGTGCCGCGGATGACGGCGAGTTCGGTCATCAGTTCGGCCGCGGAGTGCGGACCCTTGATCTCCAGCAGGACCTGGCCGGCGGGGGGCAGGGCCGACAGCAGCTCGTGCAGGGTCGGCAGGCCGATCACGTCCAGTTCGGGCCGCCCGAACCAGCTGCCGACATCCAGGTGCACGAGCTCGGCCAGCCGCCGGTCCCGCAGTGCACCGGAGCCGGTGCTGGTGCGCTCCAGGGTGACGTCGTGGAACAGCACCGGCACCAGGTCCGCGGTCGGCTGCACATCGGTCTCGATCCAGTGCACGCCCGAGGTCCAGCAGGTCCGGAACGCCGGCAGGGTGTTCTCGGGGGCCTGCGAGCTGGCGCCGCGATGGCCGATGACCAGCGGGTCGGCACCGTGGCGCAGCAGGGAGGCGGGTCCCCGGGTGCCGGGCGACTGGTCGTTCACCAGGCGGACACTACGACAGTTGGATGAATGCCGGAGGTGCCATCCGTGAACTGCCCGAACCGGTACCGTCGACCCCGTGCCAGCCACTGATCCGCAGCGCCCCGAGGTCGTGTCCGCCGTCGATCCGCAGCTTCCCGAGGGTCTGTCGCCGGCCTACCTGCGCGGTCTGGACCAGTCCGGTCTTGTCGAGCTGGCCGGGCAGATCCGCTCGTTCCTGGTGCACCGGGTGTCCCGTCGCGGCGGGCACCTCGGCCCCAACCTCGGGGTGGTGGAGCTCACGATGGTGTTGCACCGCGTCTTCGACTCCCCGCGCGACCCGATCGTGTTCGACACCGGACACCAGGCGTACGTGCACAAGATCGTCACCGGCCGCGCCGACCGCTTCCACACCCTGCGGACCAGGAACGGGTTGTCGGGGTACCCGAGCCGGGCGGAGTCCGAGCACGACTGGGTGGAGAACTCGCACGCCTCCACGTCGTTGTCCTACGCCGACGGGCTCGCCAAGGCGTTCCAGGTCCGCGGTGAGCGGGACCGGACGCCGGTCGCCGTGATCGGTGACGGCGCGCTGACCGGCGGGATGGCCTGGGAGGCGTTGAACAACATCGCCGCGGCCAAGGGGCGGCCCCTGGTCATCGTGCTCAACGACAACGGCCGGTCCTACGCCCCGACCACCGGTGGGATGGCCGAGCGGATGGCGGCGCTGCGGACCCGTCCCGGCTACGAGCGGGCGCTGGGGCAGGTCAAGCGGCGGCTGCCGGGCGCGCCGGTGGTGGGCCGACCGCTCTATGCGGCGCTGCACGCGGTGAAACGAGCCGCCAAGGACTGGTTCCTGCCGCAGAGCATGTTCGAGGACCTCGGCCTGAAGTACGTCGGCCCGATCGACGGGCACGACCTGGAGGCGCTGGAGAAGGCGCTGACCAGCGCCCGGGCGTTCGGTGGCCCGATCCTGGTGCACTGCCTGACGCACAAGGGTCACGGGTACGGCCCGGCCGAGCAGGACGAGGCCGAACGGTTCCACTCGCCGCCCGCCTTCGACCCGGAGACCGGGCTGCCGCTGGCCACCTCGGCGTCGACCTGGACGTCGGTGTTCGGCCGGGAGATGGTCCGGGCCGGCGCGGAGCGGCCCGACGTCGTGGCCATCACCGCCGCGATGAGCGGACCGACAGGTCTGGACCCGTTCGGGGCCGCGTTCCCGGGTCGGCTCTACGACGTCGGGATCGCCGAGCAGCACGCGATGACGTCGGCGGCGGGCCTGGCCCTCGGCGGCGTGCACCCGGTCGTCGCCGTGTACGCGACCTTCCTGAACCGGGCCTTCGACCAGTTGCTGATGGATGTCGCGCTGCATTCGCTGCCGGTCACCGTCGTGCTGGACCGGGCCGGGGTCACCGGTGAGGACGGGCCCAGCCACCACGGGATGTGGGACCTGTCGCTCGCCGCGATGATCCCCGGGCTGCGGGTGGCCACCCCCCGGGACGCGGTGACGCTGGCCGCCGAACTCGACGAGGCGCTGGCCGTGTCGGACGGACCCACCCTGCTGCGCTTCCCGAAGGGGGCGGTCCCGGAGCCGATCCCGGCGGTGGCGACCGAGGCCGGCATGGACCTGCTCGCGCTGCCCGGTGCCGGGTTGTCCCCGGACGTGCTGCTGATCGGCGTCGGCGCGTTCTGCGCGATGGCCGTCGACGTGGCCGCCCGACTCACCGACCAGGGCATCGGGGTCACCGTGGTCGACCCGCGGTGGGTGCTGCCGGTGCCGGCCGCGTTGACCGCGATGGCCCGCACCCACCACCTGGTGGTGACCGTGGAGGACGGTGGGCGCCGTGGCGGGATCGGGGCTGCGGTCACCGAGGCGGTACGGACCGCGGACGTTCCGATCGCGGTGTTCGGCCTGCCGCAGGAATTCCTGGAGCCCGGACCGCGTGGCGAGCTGCTGACCGATCTCGGGCTGACGGCGCAGTCGGTGGCCCGTTGGGTGACCGAGCGGGTCGTCGAGCTGGACAACCGCCCGACGCAGCCAGCGTCGTGACCGCGCGCACCTCGACCGACGTCCGGCTGGTCGCCGCCGACCCGGCGGGCGACGAGACATTGGCGACCCGTCTGCACCGGTTGCAGCAGGCGGCGGCGCGGTCGGAAGCGGCGCTGACCGGCGACGACCGGATCCCGGCGCTGCACGAGACGGTCGCCGACGTGCAGGCCGAGCCGGTGCGGTGGGTGACCGCGTGGTCCGGCGACCCCGACGAGCTGGTCGGCGCGGTCGCCTGGACGGTCTCCGACGCGGGGTGGGACATCGACCGGCTGGTCGTGGACCCGGCATCTGGCCCGGCGCGGCATCGGCACGGCGCTGCTGGCCGCCGTGGTGGAACGGGCCGACGGCGCCCAGATCACGGTGTCCACCGGCCGCGGCAACGGCCCGGCCGGTGCGTTCTTCCTGGCCCGCGGGTTTGTCGCGGTGGGGGAGATCGAGGTCATCCCGACCCTGTGGGTGCGGCAGTTCGTCCGGCCCGCCACGAGCTGACCCGGCTCAGAGCCGCCGACCGCTGCGGGGGTCGTAGAACTGCACGTGCTCGTCCACCAGGACGTCGACGCTGACCCGCTGGCCCACCCGGGGGGCTTCCCGCATCGAGCACCGCGCGACCAGCGTCTGCCGCAGCGGGTCACCGACCAGGGTGCCCCGGACCAGCGCGGTGTTGCCGTTGATCTCGACCCCGGTGACCGTCAGCCCGGCACCGCGGGGCAGCAGGTGGACGGCCTCCGCGCGCAACCCCAGCACCACGGTGTCCGAGGGCGCCAGGTCCAGTTCCGGGCGGACGGGGACCAGCAGCTCGCCGGCCCGGGCCCCCTCGGGGGTGACGACGGCCTGCACGGTGCTCATCGGCGGCGAGCCGAAGAAACGGGCCGCGCCGAGGGTCCGCGGCCGGTGATAGACCTCCAGCGGCGGTGCCAGCTCGATCAACCGACCCTCGTCGAGAACGGCGATCCGGTCGCTGAGGGTCATCGCCTCGGCGAAGTCCTGCGTCACGTACAGGATCGTGGTGCCGGTGTCGTGGTGCAGCCGGGACAGTTGCGCACGGGTCTGCTGCCGGTCGTGCACATCGAGATGGGCCAGCGGATCGTCGAGGACCAGCACCGCCGTCGGCCGGACCAGCGCCCGGGCCAGGATCACCGCCTGCCGCTCCGGCAGGCTCAGCGATGCAGGCGCCCGGTTCAGCAGGCGATGCAGGCCGAGACTGCCGGCGATGTTCACCACGCGCGCGCTGACGATCGAGGTGGCGACGCCGGCGACACTCATCGGGAAGCCGATGTTCTGCTCGACCGTCATGTGCCCGTACAGCGACGGCTGGGCGGGGACCGTGGCCACGCCGCGGTCGGCGGGCGGGACGCTGGTGACGACCCGCTCGTCGATCAGGATGTCGCCGGCGGTCGGGGTCGCGATCCCGGCGAGCAGCCGTAGCAGCGTGGTCTTGCCCGAACCGGACGGCCCGACGATCGACAGGAACTCCCCGTGCGCGACGGTGAGGTTCAGCTCCCGCAGGGCGGGCGCGCCGAATCCCGGATAGGTGAACGACACCCCTGCAAAGCGCACCTCCGCCACGTCCGCAGGATAGTCCCGCGGCCGTCGGGGGTGCTGTGGGCCGACGGCCGGGACGGCGTCGGTCAGGCGGGCAGCGTAGCGATCCCCGGCGCGGCGAAGCGCCGACCGGTGGCCCGTTCGCTGACCCCGGTGCGGTCCAGGTAGGGGGTGATCCCGCCGAGCCAGAACGGCCATCCCGCGCCGGTCAACATCCCCAGGTCGATGTCGGCCGGGTCGGCGACCACACCTTCCGCGAGCATCAGCCGGATCTCGACGGCCAGCGCGGCCAGCGCCCGCTCGCGCACCTCGGCCCCGGTCGACGGCCGGTCGCCGATCGTCCAGAGCGCCAGCACCTGCGGATCGACGGTCTGCCGCCCCTCGTCGTCCCAGCTGATCAGCACCTTCTGCCCGGCGGCCACCGTCCGGCGCAGGTTCTCGCTGACGGGGAAGCGCTCGGGAAAGGAGTCGTGCAGTTTTTCCGCCACGTGCAGCGCGACCGCCGGGCCGACGAGTTGCAGCAGCATGATCGGCGTCATCGGCAACCCGAGCGGATCCAGGGCGGCATCGGCGACGTCGGCGGGGGTGCCTTCCTCGATCGCGGCCAGCACCTCGCCCATGAACCGCAGCAGCAACCTGTTCACCACGAACCCGGCGCGGTCGGCGACCAGGATCGGGGCCTTCTTGAGCTCCGCCGCCATCGCGAACGCCGTCGCCAAGGACGCGTCGTCGGTGTGCCGGGTGCGGACGATCTCGACCAGCGGCATCATCGCGACCGGGTTGAAGAAGTGGAAGCCGAGCAGGCGCTCGGGGTGCTGCAACACCTCGGCCATCGCGGTGATGGACAGCGCAGAGGTGTTGGTGGCGAGGACGCAGTCCGGTCGCACGTGCGCTTCGAGGCCGGCCAGCACCTGCTGCTTGACCGTCAGCTCCTCGAAAACGGCCTCGATGACCAGGTCCGCGTCGGCGAACGCAGCGTGGTCGAGCGAGCCGCTGACCAGCGCGGCGAGCCTGTTCGCCTCGTCCGCGCCGACCCGTCCCTTCTTGGCGAGGTTGCCGATGTCACGGCGGACAGCAGCCAGCCCTTTGTCCAGCCGCTGCTGGTCGATCTCGGTCACCACCACCGGCACGTGCAGCCGGCGGGCGAACAGCAGCGCCAGTTGGCCCGCCATCAGCCCGGCACCGACGACGCCGACCTTGGTGATCGGCCGGGCCGCGGACCGCTCGGGCGCTCCGGCCGGGCGCCGGGCACGCTTCTGGGTGAGGTTGAAGGCGTAGATCCCGGCCCGGAACTCCTGGCTCATGATGAGCTCGGCCAGCGCATCACCCTCGGCCAGCAGGCCGACCTCGACGTCGGTGGTGCGGGCCAGCTCGATCATGTCCAGCGCCCGGCCGGCGGCGGGAGCGGCGTTCTTGATCTTGAGCTGCGCGATGAGCCGGCCGCGGCCGATGGCCTCGGACCACTCCTGGTCGGTCGCCGTCGGCCGGTCGACCGTGATGCGGCCGGCGAGCACCGCGGCGAGCCAGCGCAGCGACTCCTCGAGGTAGTCGGCCGCGTCCAGCACCACGTCCACCACATGCAACCGGGCGGCGTCGGCCGGTCGCAGCATCCGGTTCTGGTTCAGCGCGTTCTCGACGATGACCGTGACCGCGTTGTCCGGTCCGGCGATCCGCGGCAGCAGCTGGGTCCCACCCCAGCCGGGCAGGATGCCCAGGAAGACCTCGGGGAAGGCGAGCATCGCGGTGTTGGACGCCAGCGTGCGGTAATGGCAGTGCAGGGCGAGCTCCAAGCCGCCGCCCAGGGCCACCCCGTTGACGAAGGCGAAGGTGGGGATGGTCGACCGGCGGAGGGCGCCGAAGACGTCCTGGCCGAGGGCGGCCATCGCCCGGGCGGCCGCAAGGTCCGGAAAGCCCAGGCCGGACAGGTCGGCCCCGGCGGCGAAGACGAACGGGGTGCCGGTGACGGCGATCGCGGCCGGGGCGGCGGCGATCGCGGCGTCGACGGCGGCGCCGAGCTCCGCGAGCCCCCGCGGGCCGAAGGTGTTGGGCCGGGTGTGGTCGCGGCCGTTGTCCAGGGTGATCAGTGCGACCTGCCCGGCGACACCGGGCACGGTGAGGAACCGGAGCAGCGACCGGGTCACCACCTCGCCGGGGAACATCGGGGTGAGGTCCACAAAACCGGGCGCTGCCGTCGTGGTCATGAGGCCGCTCCCTGCGTCGTCGAGGTGGTGCTGCCGTTCGGAGTGCCGGGCCAGGACGGGTTCTCCCAGATGATCGAGCCGCCCATGCCCAGCCCGACACACATCGTGGTCAGCCCGTACCGGACCTCGGGCCGGTCGGCGAACGCCCGGGCCAGCTGCGTCATCAGCCGGACGCCGGAGGAGGCCAACGGGTGGCCCATCGCGATCGCGCCGCCGTAGGGGTTGACCCGCGGGTCGTCGTCGGCGATGCCGAAGTGGCTGGTGAAGGCCAGCACCTGCACGGCGAAGGCCTCGTTGATCTCGATCAGGCCGAGGTCGTCGATGCCGAGACCGGCCTTGGCCAGTGCCTTCTCGGTGGCCGGGATGGGGCCGGTGCCCATCGTCTCGGGAGCCACGCCCGCGAAAGCGAAAGCCACCATCCGCATCTGCACCGGAAGCCCGAGTGCCGCCGCGGCGTCGGAGGAGGCGAGGATGCAGCCGGTCGCGCCGTCGGTGAGCGGGGAGGCGTTGCCGGCAGTGACCCTGCCGTGCGGCCGGAACGGGGTCCGCAGGGTGGCCAGGCTCGCGGTGGTGGTGCCGGGGCGGGGCAGCTCGTCGGTGGTGGCCAGGCCCCAGCCGGTCGGCGACCCGGTCGCCACCGGGACCAGGTCGGGTTCGATGTGCCCGGCGGCCAGGGCCGTGGCGTACCGGTCCTGGGTGGCGGCGGAGTAGGCGTCGGCGCGCTCCCGGGTGATCTCGGGGAAGCGGTCGTGCAGGTTCTCCGCGGTGGTGCCCATGTTCAGCGCCGACGGGTCGACGAGCCGGTCGGCGATGAAACGGGGATTCGGGTCGGCGCCCTGGCCCATCGGGTGGTGGCCCATGTGCTCGACGCCGCCTGCGATCACGACGTCGTAGGCACCGGCGGCGATCCCGGAGGCGGTGGTGGTCACCGCGGTCATCGCGCCCGCGCACATCCGGTCGATGGCGAAGCCTGGCACCGAGCGGGGGAGCCCGGCCAGGATCAGGGTGGTCCGGCCGATGGTCAGGCCCTGGTCCCCGGTCTGGGTGGCGGCGGCGATGGCCACCTCGTCCACCTGCTCGGGGGGCAGCTCCGGGTGTCGGCGCAGCAGCTCGCGGATCACCTTGACCACCAGGTCGTCGGCGCGCGTGCCGGCGTACTGACCCTTCTCGCCGGCCCGGCCGAACGGGGTCCGGACGCCGTCGACGAAGACGACGTCGTGCAGGGTTCTGGCGGCGGCCGGGGAGGACGCGCGGGGGGTCGTGGTGCCGGCCGGGGCCGGCGGTGCGAGGGGGGCGGCTGACACAGGGGCTCGCTTCCAGTTCCGGGCGGAACCCGGCGCGACGGCAGTGTCACGCGGGCGGGCGCAGGCGCGTTGAACGACCCGGCCCATTCATGCTACTGGCGAGTAACTTACGCCGCTCCGAACGGTGACCCCGCAGCGCCCGGGTCAGCGGACGACGGCGGCGGCCAGCGGCCCGGCGACGAGGGCGACCTGCCACTGCCGGGCACCGCCGTCGACCAGGATCGACTCGATCTGGGCCTGCGACCCGACCCCGGCCCAACAGACCCGCCGGACCAGCTCGGGCGAGGCCATGTTCTCGACGGGAACCCTGACTGCGGTGCTGAGGTCGGCGAGGGCCTGCCGCGCCGCGGTGAGGCGCTCGGCCGCTTCCGGGTTCTTCTCCTTCCACCGGGCGGGTGGTGGCGGGCCGTCCAGTGGCGCCTTGGCCGGCGGCAGGGCCGACTCGGGCAACCGTTGTGCGGCACTGATCGCTGCCATCCACCGGTCGGCCTGGCGGCGTTGACCGCGGCCCGAGAACAGCGGCAGCTCGACCAGGGCGGCCACCGTGGTCGGTGCGGCGACGGCGGCGGCGACGATCGCGGCGTCCAGCAGCACCCGGTGCGGTGCGATGTCGCGCTGGGCGGCGTAGGCGTCGCGCGCCTCCCACAACGCCCGGATGACGGCCAGTTGCCGGCGGTCGCGCACCTTGTGGATCCCGGAGGTACGGCGCCATGGGTCGACCCGGGGGGCCGGCCGGGGGGCGGCGACGATGGCGGCGAATTCCTCCCGGGCCCAGTCGAGCTTCCCCTGCCGGTCCAGTTCGGCGATCATCGCCTCGCGCAGCTCGAGCAGCACCTCGACGTCCAGGGCGGCGTAGTTCAGCCAGGCCGGGGGCAGCGGCCGGACGGACCAGTCCGCCGCGCCGTGGCCTTTCTCCAGGCCGAGCCCGAGCATCTGCTCCACCAGTGGACCGAGGCCCACCTTGGGCAGGCCGGCGATCCGGCCGGCGAGCTCGGTGTCGAACAGCCGCTGCGGCCGCAGGCCGATCTCGGCCAGACACGGCAGGTCCTGGCTGGCGGCGTGCAGCACCCACTCCGCCTGGGACAACGCGGTCTGCAGGGGTTCGAGGTCGCCCAGCGGGATCGGGTCGATGAGCACGCTGCCGACGTCGGCGCGACGCAGCTGCACCAGGTAGGCGCGGGCGGAGTAGCGGAATCCGGAGGCGCGTTCGGCGTCCAGGGCGACCGGGCTGCTGTCGCCGGAGCGGGCCATCCGGGCGGCCAGCTCGAGCAGGGCGACTGGATCGGTCAGCGGCGTCAGTGTGCCGTCGCGCGGTTGCAACAGCGGGGTGGGTGGTGGCGGGGGTGGGGCGTCGTCCGGGTCACCGGCATCGGCGCGCGGGCCGGCGCCTGGTTCGTCGGCGGGCGGGCGGGCGTCCGGTTCGCCGGCGTCGGCGCGCGGGCCGGCGTCGTCGGGCGGGCGGGTGGCATCGGTGCCGGTCAAGTGGGGACGTGCGACCTCAGTGTCGGCACCAGCTGCGTGATCTTGCGGAGCGCTCGCGACAGTTGAGGTCGGGTCAGGAAACGACACCGGCCCGGAGCGCCAGTGCGACGATGTGGGCGCGGTCACCGGTGCCGAGCTTGCGGCCGATGCGAGCGAGGTGGCTCTTCACGGTCAGTGCCGACAGCGACAGCTGATCGCCGATCCACTTGTTCGAGCGGCCCTCGGCCACCAGCTGGATGACCTCGACCTCCCGGGCGGACAGCTCGTGGATGGCCGACGGGACGTTCGCCGCTGCGGGGTTGGCGCGGCGGCCGATGAGCACGCCGTGCACGCCCGAGCCAACGGCGTCGATCACCGGGCCGATGTCAGCGGTGGGTGCGAGCGCGACCACCCGGGCCCAGCCCGCTTCGCGCAGTGACTGGACCACCGAGCCGGCACCCGGCCCCAGGGCGAGGCTGATCAGTGCAAGGTCGCCGGTGGCGTTCTCGGCGATGAGGTCGCGGACCTGCTCGGAGGACGCCGCCTCGCGGACCCGGCCGATACCCACCTGCAGCAGGGTCTTTCGCAGGGACTCCCGGGTCATCGGGTCCGGGTCGACCAGCAGTACCGAGGAGGAGCGCCACTGCGCGGTGGGCGCGTCGTCCAGGGCCGCGCGCGGGCCTGGGAGCGAACCAGCCGCCGGCAGTTCGGGCGCCCGTCGAACCCGATTGTCGCCAAGGTCAAGTGTGGACATGGTGGACCCTGCTCCGTTCTGTACCTACGCATCGCGGGTCACCTTGTGGTGTGCGCTCCAGCGCTGGCGCTATCGATGTCTGTGTTGTGAAGGTGGTGAATGCAGAGATGGTGAAGGGTCGAAAGTACGTTGAAACAATAACCCCTGGATCCGCCAAATCGGTGAACGTCGCCCGCATGATCGAGGAAACATCGTGTTTCCGCAGTCGAACTAGCGGTTTGCCCCCGGTCGGACCGGCGCCAGGGCCGATACTCCCTCGGGTGGGAGCCCGGCGGCCACAGCGAGTAACCCCGTGAACGCCGCCAGGTGCCCCGTCCAGGGGCCGCCGAGGCCGGTCCATGAGGCTCGGATCTCGACATCGTCGCTCCGGTCGGTGGTGGCGATGTCGCCGAACCGGACAGACGACGTCGCCGTGACGGTGCCGCCAAGGGCGGTGTATTCGATCCCGCCGGCCTGCAACTCGTCGTTCAGCCAGCTCCAGGCGACGTCGGGGAGGAGGGGGTCTCGGGCGATTTCGCCCTCAACGTCGCATGTGGCGAAGATGACGAAGCGAAGCGTTCCCTGCCAGGACGCCACTCCGTCGGGGTCATACAGGATCACGAAGCGACCGCTGCCGATTTCGTCGTCGGAGAGGGTGTCGTGCACGGTGGCGGCGATGGCATGGGCGAACGGCGCGAGCCGTTGTGGGGCCGGTAATTCGCTCAGTTCGATCTCCGGCCGGACCTGCAGCCCCTGGATGGCCGCGAGGACGGCGAGGAACTCCTCGGGAGGGGGCGCGCCGGCGCCGGCGGCGTCGGAAGCGCCGGTCACGGGGCTGGCGGGCATGCCGGAAGGGTACGGCGCGGCACCGACAGTGCCGGTCGAACCACGCCGACGGGCGGCGGCGTGGTCCGGCGGGGACGTCCGGGGGTGCGGGGTGCGGGGCTCGGGGGTGGGGCGGGAGAGCGGTGCGGTGCCGGGTCGCGGGTCAGCCGTCGGTGGGCCGGAGCCGCAGGCTGACCGAGTTGATGCACCAGCGCTCGTCCGTCGGGGTGGGGTAGCCCTCGCCGCTGAAGACGTGTCCCAGGTGCGAGTGGCAGGTCCCGCAACGCACTTCGGTGCGCACCATTCCGTGCGTCTTGTCCTGGATGAGTTCGACGTTGTCGGCGTCACCGGGCTGGTAGAAGGACGGCCACCCGCAGTGGGAGGAGAACTTGGCGTCGGAGGTGAAGAGGTCGGCGCCGCAGGCCCGGCACACATAGGTGCCCTGGGCTGTGGTGTCGGTGTACTCGCCGGTCCAGGCGCGCTCGGTGCCGCCCTGTCGGAGCACGGCGTACTCCTCGGGGGTCAACTCGGCGCGCCATTCGGCGTCGGTCTTGTTCACGGAACGGGTCATGAGGCCACGGTAACCGCGTCCGCGAGGTGCTCCCCGGGTCGGTGGCGCAGCACTGCGTGATCGGTCCTGATCGGCGCAGGTCAGGTGGGCATGGGGAAGTGGGCAGGTGCGGTGTGCCGGGTCAGGTGGGCAGGGGCGGGGCAGGGGCGGGTGTCAGGTGGGGCACAGGGTGTCGTCGACCGGGAGCGTGCTGTCGAGGAGGTAGGCGTTGACTGCGGCGGTGACACAGTCGTTGCGCCGGTAGCCGCCGTGCTCGGGCCCGGGGTAGGAGATCAGCGTCGCGGACGCGAGTTGGCCGGCGATCGCGCGGCCGGCACCCGGCGCGACCGGGTCGTCGGCCCCACTGACGACGAGTACCGGCGCGGCCCCCGCGCCGCGGAGCTTTCCCAGCGCGGCGTCGGGGGTGGGCCACTGGCGGCAGAGGCTGGTGACCGCCACCAGGAAGGAGCCGAAGACGGGTGCCGCGGCCTTGGCGTCGGCGAACCGACCGGGCAGGTCGCTGTCGGCGAGGCGCTCGCCGGCGTCGTTGCAGTCGATCATGGTCCGGGCCGACACGGCGGCGCGTGGGTCGCGGATCAGGCTGTCGAGCAGGTCGATCAACGTGATGCCGTCGCCGCGGGCGGTGTCGGCGATCGCGGCCGCCAGGCCCGGCCAGCGGCTGCGGTCGGGGAGTGCCATCACCATCGCCCACAACACCGCCGACGAACTGACGGTGACGTCGCCCGCGCGCTCGGTGCCGCTGTCGAGGGTGGAGATGGCCGCATTCACTGCACTGACGGCGTCGGCAGCGCTGTCGTCAGCCGTGCTTCCGGCTGCGGGCCCGCTGCCGCCGGGGGCGGTGATCAGCGGGCAGTCGGGCCGGGCGGCGCAGTCGGCCGCGAAGGTGCGCAGCGATTTCTCGTACGCCGCGGCTGACGTGGACGCGCGGTCGGCGGGCGTCGCGGCGTGGTCGCTGGGTGCATCGAGGGCGACCCTGCCGACTCGGCCCGGGTAGCGATCGGCGTAGACGGCGCCGAGGGTGGCCCCATAGCCGGTGCCGAGCAGGCTCAGGGTGTCCTCGCCCAGCGCCGACCGGAGGGCGTCCAGGTCGTCGGCGGCTTGAGAACTGTTGAAGAACACCATCTCCGGGCCGACGTAGTCCTGACAGCCGAAGGTGAACGCGCGGGTCACGTCGACGAGGAGGGCTGCGGCGTCGGTGGCCGTCTGGTCGGCGGCCAGCGTGTAAAGGAACTCGACGGGGTAGTCCCGCCAGCAGGTCGAGACGCCGGAGGTGACCGCCCCGCGGATGTCCGGCACCACGATCTGGAATTTGTCGGTGATGGTGGCGGGCAGGCTTGCCGCGATGTTGGCCACCCGGGCCGCCCCCGCGAGACCGGCTTCCAGTGGGCCGGCCGCGTCCACGACCACCAGGGTGGGGGCGTCGTCGGGCAGATCGGCCCGCCGCGCGCGTCCCACCGCGAGAGCAAGGTCGGTTCCGCCCGGGGTGGCGTGGTCGACAGGTACCAGCAGCCGGGTGCAGCCGGTGTCGAATGTCGAGGCTCCGTCGACCGCTGCGTCCAACTGGTCACAGGGCTGCCAGCCGGTGGTGAATGCTGCGTCCTGCCCGGGCCCACCGGGGCCCAGGGCACGTCCGGTCGTCGTGCTGGGTGCCGTGCCGATCTGGCCGAAGACGGCGAGGTCGGGTCGGCTGCTCGGGCCGACAGTGCAGCCGCTGACGAACAGGGTCAGACCGGCGACCGTCACCGCAATCCGGCGTCGGCGTCCGGTGGTGACGCGGGCCCGGCGCAACGGTGCGGACGGCGGCGCAGGCTCCTGCCGGGGGGCTCGGCTGGGCGGGTGTGGGCTCACCGTTCCCATCATGGCGGTGCCGACCGATGCCGTGCGTCCGGTGGGAGCGGGTCGGTGTGGCGGGTCGTACCGGGCGGCGGTGCCGGCGCGCAGTTGGTGGGCGTGCCGCCGGCCGGTGGCCGCCGGCGGGCGTGGTGAGGCTCCGGTGTGTCGCCCGCCCCGCGGGAGCCCTGGTCTGTCCGGTCGAGCGTGACCAGTCGGCAAGATCACGGGTCATCTGGTCGGGGGTGCCGCGGACGTCGCTTACGTTGCTGGGGTGCCTCTCGTCCACCTGGTCGACATCGAGCCGGTGATCAGCACCGACGAGCTCATCGACGGTCTTGTCCCGCCGCCGCGGTTCGGGCAGGCGCGGTTCAGCACCTACCGGCCCAACCGGGCGGAGCCGTCCCAGGCGGCGGCGCTGGCGGCCCTGGAGCAGTTCGCTGCAACGATCGCCGAGCCGCCGGCCAAGAAGGGCCTGTTCCGGCGGACGGTTGCACCGGCCGCCGCCACCGGGGTGTACCTGGACGGCGGGTTCGGGGTCGGGAAGACCCACCTGCTGGCGTCGCTGTGGCACGCAGTCCCAGGGCCCAAGGCGTACGCGACGTTCGGCGAGATGACTCAGCTGGTCGGCATGCTCGGGTTCGTCCCCACGATCAAGCGGCTCGCCAACCACCGGCTGATCGCTATCGACGAGTTCGAGCTGGACGATCCGGGCGACACGATGTTGATGACCCGGCTGCTCGGCGAGTTGGCCGAGGCGGGGGTCTCGATCGCCGCGACCTCCAACACCCTGCCGGACAAGCTCGGTGAGGGTCGCTTCGCCGCCGAGGACTTCCGCCGTGAGATCCAGGCGCTGTCGGCCCGGTTCGCCACGTTGCGGGTGGACGGCCCTGACTTTCGCCACCAGGGCCTGGCAGAGGCCCCGCCCCCGTTGTCGGAGGCGCAGTTGCAGCTCGCGGTGGGCCGGGCCGCCGCGGAGTGCGGCGCCAGCAGCCTGGACGGCTTCGACGCCGTCTGCCGGAAGTTGGCTGCGTTGCACCCGTCCAAGTACGGCCGGCTGCTGGACGGGATCCACGCCGTGGGGTTGTCGCAGGTCCGTCCCGCTCCCGATCAGGCGGTGGCCCTGCGGCTGGTCACCTTCATCGACCGGCTCTACGACCGGTCGATCCCGGTCAGTGCCAGCGGCGGCTCGCTGGGCGAGCTGTTCACCCCGGAGATGCTCAAGGGCGGCTACCGGAAGAAGTACCTGCGGGCGACCTCCCGGATCCTGGCGCTGGCCCGGGACGCGTCCCACTCCTGAACAGGGGACGCCGAGGCGGTTCCCGGCAGGTGTGACCACCGACCGGTCGGCGCCTCCGGCGTCCGCGAGCGCCTCCCAGGTTGCTGCCGATGAGGTGCTGACCGGCTCGGCGCCGCGCCCACGTGCAACAGTGGTGTGATGGGAAAGAAGTCGGACAAGAGCTCGAAGAAGTCCCACGGCAAGGTCGGCAAGGGTTCGAGCAAGAAGTCGGGCTCCGATACTGCCGAGGCGATGGATCCGGAGGGCCCCGTCGACCTGCGGCCGGCGGAGTTGCTGCGCCTGCCCGAGGGAGCGGTGACGCTGGCTCAGCTCAGCTCCGACCGGCTCCCGGGGGTGCCTGAGGACAAGGACGAAGCCACCGAGCTGATGGCGGAGATGGCGCCCCGGCTCGCGGAGATGCAGGAGCGGCTGTACGCGGCGTCCACGGCAGGTGATCGACGGCGCGTGTTGCTCGTCCTGCAGGGGATGGACACCGCCGGAAAGGACGGGGTGATCCGCCATGCGATGGGGCTCTTCGATCCGGCCGGCGTGGTCCTGACGTCGTTCAAGAAGCCGACCGAGGAGGAGCTCGAGCACGACTTCCTGTGGCGTATCGAGAAGCACGTACCGACACCGGGAACGATCGGGGTGTTCAACCGGTCCCATTACGAGGATGTGCTGATCGCCCGGGTGCACGATCTGGTCCCCAAGGAGGTCTGGAGCAAGCGGTACGCCCAGATCAACGCGTTCGAGCGCCGCATCGCCCGGGCTGGGGTGACCGTCGTCAAGTGCTTTCTGCACGTGTCGTACGGGGTGCAGGGTGAACGCTTGGCGGCCCGGCTGGACGACCCGACGAAGCACTGGAAGTTCAACCCCGCCGACATTGACGAGCGCGTGTACTGGGACGCCTACCAGGAGGCGTACCGGGTGGCCTTGACCCGCTGCTCGACCGCGGTCGCGCCCTGGTACGTCATTCCGTCCGACCACAAGTGGTACCGGAACTGGGCGGTCGCCGCCCTGCTGCTGGAGACGATGGAAGCGATGGACCTGCAGTATCCGTCGGCGCCGTACGACGTCGCCGAGCAGCAGGCGCGGCTGGCTGCGCAGTCGGGGTCGTGAGCGTGGGCTCGTGACGTACACGGTCTTGATCCCGCTCAAAGCCACGACCCGCGGCAAGTCCCGGCTGGGGCTGCCCGATGTGCCGCGGGCGGCGTTGGCCCTGGCGATGGCCAGGGACACCATCGCTGCGGTGCTCGACGCCGGTCCGGTGTCGTCGGTGGTGGTGGTCACCGAGGACCAACACGACGCCGCGGCACTGGTCGCCGACGGTGTGCAGGTCGTGGTGACGGACGTGCGGGGGCTCAACGAATCCCTGCTCGCTGCGGCGGGTTGGTTGGCGGCGGCCGGCCGGCCGGGGCCGGTGGCCGTGCTGCCCGGGGACCTGCCCTTCCTGACCTCCGACGACCTGTCGGCGGCACTGTCGGCGGCGGGTGGCAGTGCCGGGGTCGTCGCCGATGCAGACGGCACCGGCACCACGCTGCTGGTGGCGCCGTCGGCGGCGCAGTTGCGGCCGCTGTTCGGCATCGGGTCGTACCGGCGCCACCTCGACGACGGTGCGGTGGCGCTGGTGGTGGCGGGGGACAGCAGCTTGCACCGGGACGTCGACGTGTTGGCGGATCTGCTGGAATCGCTGCCCGGTGCGGCGCCGGGGACCCACACCCGGGACGTGCTCGAAGCCCTCAGCGTGGTTCTGGGTTGAAGATCACCGCAGGTCACGGTGTTACCGTGAGTGACATGCAGCGTTTTCTGCGACCCGGCTGGATGGTCGGTCACGTCCTCGTGGTGATCGCCATGTTGGTGTGCTTTCGGCTCGCGTGGTGGCAGGTGGACCGCAGCGAGGAAGCCGACGGCACGCTGCAGAACGTCGGATACGCATTGTTGTGGCCGGCGTTCGGAGTGGCGTTCGTCTACATGTGGGTGAAGTTCTTCCGGCTCGAGATCGAGCGCGCGGCGCAGGAAGCCGACGAGCATGAGCAGTCCTTCGGACTCATGATGGCCGAGGCCGAGTCGTTCACCGCCGACGCTGCGGGTGTTGCGCCCGTCACGGATGTCGAGGACGCTGCGAGCGCCTCGGACCAGGTCGACGCTGGCACGATGGAGGCGTCGGCCCAGGCCGGTCCGTTCGGTGGGCCCGTCGGAGTGGGCGACCACGAAGACGCCGACGACGCTGAGCTGATCGCCTACAACCGCGCACTCGCTGCGCTCGCCGAGAAGGACCGACGTGCCCGATAACGCTGTAGCCGTTCCGCCCAAGGTCCTCGCAGCGTTAGGACGGTTCCGCATCGCGGCCATCGTCGTCGGGGTGGCGCTGTTGCTGCTGGTGGTGGCGATGGTCCTGCGGTACGGCTTCGACCAGCGGTGGGCGGTCGCAACGTGGGGCCCGGTCCACGGATTCCTGTACTTCATCTATTTCCTCATCGTGCTCGATCTGAGTTTCAAGGCGCGTTGGAAGCCGGTCGGGACACTGCTGGTGATCCTGGCGGGAGTCGTGCCGGTGGCGTCGTTCTACGCCGAGAAGACGGTGCGCCGGAAGGTGCTGGCCGGCGAACGGGTGTAGCCGGCAACCGGCCGGCACAGCGCGCAGTCGGCGCTGAGCAGGTCGGCGCTGATCAGGTCGGCACCGAGCAGGTCGGCGCTGATCGCCGTCGGCTCGGCTCAGCTGTACGGCGATGGCCCCTGAAGGGGCGGTCGTGGTTGGCTCACGACCCAGGCGATGCCGAGCGCGATGTCGGTGAACACCCACATCAACAGCATCGGGATCAGCGGACTGCTCGCGGCGCCGTAGATCTCGACGCAGTTGTCGTAGGAGAACTTGGCACAACTCATCGACACCCCGCGCTGCAGCCCGTGCAGGACCCACAGCGGGAAGATCAAGTTCACCGTCACGATGAACCAGGTGATCGGCCTTGATCGGCCCCAGCTGCCCCTCATGCATCGATGCTGCCACGACCTCGGTGCGGCCCGGCAGATCACTGTTGTCCCTCATCGCTGCCGACGGCCGCGGCCGCCCTTGTTCGGCGGGACGCAACCACAGGCCGCGGGATCGTCGAGCAGCAGTCGACGCGCGCGGTCGGCGCTGATCTCGAAGTCCTCGGGCGGCAGACCTTTCCGCGCCAGCCCGATGGCAGATGCCCAGCAGACCGGGGTGTGGCCGGCCGCTGGCAGGATGCGGGCGGTGCGCTGCTGAGGGGAGGAGATCCCGTCCCGAGATTCGTTCATGTGTTCGAGTCTGACCCTTGAGGTGCGAAAAGTCACCTGCTATTTTTCTCGTGTGGACAACTGGACTGTGCACACCGGGATCTCCGTGTCGAGCAGTCCGGTTAAGGTGTCCGGTGCACCGAGCTCCCACCCGTCACCGCACGAAAGGTCCCCTGCACACGATGTCCACCGAGACGATCGAATTCCAGGCCGAGGCTCGCCAGCTGCTGCAGCTGATGATCCACTCGATCTACTCGTCCAAGGACGTGTTCCTGCGCGAGCTGATCTCCAACTCCTCCGACGCGCTGGACAAGCTGCGGATGGCCGCCTACCAGGACAAGGACCTGGACGCCGACGTCTCCGACCTCCACATCACCCTGGAGACCGATGCGCAGGCGCGCACGCTGACCATCCGGGACAACGGCATCGGGATGAACCACGAAGAGGTGGTGGACCTGATCGGGACGATCGCGAAGTCCGGCACGGGTGAGTTGCTCGCCAAGCTGCGGCAGGCGCGGGACGCGGGGGACGGCTCCGAGGCGACGGCAGACCTGATCGGTCAGTTCGGCGTCGGCTTCTACTCGAGCTTCATGGTGGCCGACAAGGTCACGATGGTGACGCGCAGGGCAGGCGCGCACCACGGGGTGAGCTGGGAGTCCGCCGGCGAGGGCACCTACACGATCGGCGAGGTCGAAAGCGCCCCGCAGGGGACGTCGGTCACCTTGCACCTCAAGGCCGAGGACACCGAGGACGCGATGCACGACTACGCGAACCCGTCGACGGTGCGCGGCATCGTCAAGCGGTACTCGGATTTCATCACCTGGCCGATCCTGCTGGACCCGGCTGCCGCTGTTGCCGGCGCGGAACAGTCGGACGAGGACGGGGAAGCCGCCGAACCGAGTGCGCCGGAGCCGATCAACTCGCGCAAAGCGCTGTGGGCACGGTCGCAGAGCGAGGTCAGTGACGAGGAGTACGCCGAGTTCTACCGGCACGTCAGCCACGACTGGCGTGAGCCGCTGCAGACGATCCGGCTCTCCGCGGAGGGGACCTTCGAGTACCAGGCCCTGCTGTTCCTGCCAAGCCAGGCGCCGATGGACCTGTACTACCGGGACGCCACGCGCGGGGTGCAGCTGTACGTCAAGCGAGTGTTCATCATGGACGACTGCGAGGCGCTGGTGCCGGAGTACCTGCGCTTCGTCAAGGGTGTGGTGGACGCGAACGACCTGTCGCTGAACATCTCTCGCGAGATCCTGCAGCAGGACCGGCAGATTCAATTGATCCGCAAGCGCCTGGTGAAGAAGGTGCTGTCGACGCTGAAGTCGATGCTGGACAGCGAGCCGGAGAAGTACGCGACGTTCTGGGGTGAGTTCGGCCGGGCCGTGAAGGAGGGCCTGATCAACGACCGGGACAACCAGAACGCGATCCTGGAGATCTGCTCGTTCGCTTCGACCCACGACCCGGAGAAGCCGACGACGCTCAAGGACTACCTGGAGCGGATGCCGGAGGGGCAGGATGCGATCTACTACGCGACCGGCGACTCGCGGTCGGCGCTGGAGAACTCGCCGCACCTGGAGGCCTTCCGCGCCAAGGGGTACGAGGTGCTGCTGCTGACCGACCCGGTCGACGAGGTGTGGGTGGACCAGGTGCCGGCGTTCGAGGAGAAGAGCTTTGCCTCGGTGGCGCGCGGTGAGGTCGACCTGGGTGGCGACGACATCGATACCGACACGGCGGCGGCTTACGAGGGGCTGTTGTCCTGGATGTCCACCGAACTGGCCGATGACGTGAAGGCCGTCCGGCTGTCGCACCGGCTCACCTCCTCAGCGGTCTGTCTGGTGGGTGAGGAGGGAGACCTTACGCCGACGCTGGAGAAGATGTACCGCGCGATGGGTCAAGAGCCGCCGAAGGTGCAGCGGACGCTGGAGCTCAACCCAGCGCATGTACTGGTGACCGGGCTTCGGGCGGCGCGGGACGCGCGTCCGGACGATCCCGCGCTGGGGGAGACCGCACGGTTGCTGTACGGGATGGCGTTGCTTGCCGAAGGTGGGGAGCTGCCGGAGCCGGCCGCGTTCGTGGCGAAGTTGTCGGAGCGGTTGGCCACGGCGCTCGGGTAGGCGGCGAGGCGTTTGCTGCGTCGTTCCGGCGGGTTGGCGGTGATCCGGTAGGCAGCCGGGTGAGCTGGGTAGATTATCGGAATCGATGCAGGCGGCGGGCCTGGCACGGTCGACCGCGCGCCTGGGAGGTGTTCATGACCGCACCCGGCTCGCTGATGGCCGGTCGGTACCGCCTTGTCGAACGGATCGCCTCGGGTGGCATGGGGTGGGTCTGGGAGGCCTGGGACGAACTGCTGCACCGAAAAGTGGCGGTGAAGCAACTTCTTCCGCAGCCGGGCCTGACGACACAAGAGGCAGAGCTGGCCCACCGCCGCATCATCCGGGAAGCGCGGATCACCGCCCGGCTCCACCACCCGCACGTCGTCACGTTGTACGACGTCGTGGAGCACGAGGGTCGGCCGTGCCTGATCATGCAATATGTGCCTTCGCGCAGCCTCAACGCGCTGCTGAAGGAACGCGGTGTTCTCCCAGAAGCCGCAGTGCTTCGGATCGGCGCCGAGGTGGCGGCCGGGCTCGCCGCAGCCCACGAAGTGGGCATCGTGCACCGGGATGTCAAACCCGCCAACGTGCTCATCACCGAGGACGGTTCGGCCAAGCTCACCGACTTCGGCATCTCGCACGCGGTGGGTGACGCCAACCTGACCGTCACCGGAATGGTCACCGGGACGCCGGCGTATCTGGCGCCGGAGGTGGCTCGGGGCGCCGAGTCGGCGTTCGCCGCCGACGTGTTCTCTTTCGGCGCCACGATCTACGCCGCGCTGGAGGGGGGCCCACCCTTCGGGACCGACCCCAACCCGATGGCAATTCTGCACCGGGCGGCGTCCGGGCGGATCCTTCCGCCGCGGCGCAGTGGAGGCCTCACGCCACTGCTGTCGCAGATGCTGGCAGCTGAGCCCGAGGACCGGCCCACCATGGCCGATGTGGTGAGCACGCTGGCCGCTCGCCAGGCTGAGGTGTCGGCCGTACCGGACCTGCTCCAGGCGCTCACGGTCGCGATTCCTCCGCGGACCATCCGAGACTGGCCGGCCGAGAGCGCGACCGTGACGCCCGGTCCGTGGCAGGGCCTCATCGAAGCAGCCGATGAATTCGAGGCGTCGGACGAAATGCCGCCGGTTACCGCGGTTGAATCCGACGTTGCTCCCGCACCTGCTCCCGCACCTTCACCTGCTCCGGCACCCGAATCACGCCCGTTGCAGGCGAGAGCTCTGCCTGGTAGCGGCGGGCGGTGGGTGCGGCCTGTCATCGCCGCAGTGATAGCCGTCGTCATCGCCGGCACGCTCATCCTGATTCTGACGCAGTCGCGGAAGGACACCACGGCACAGAACGCCGGTGGAACCCCAGCGACGGAGGGTGCATCGTCTGTCGCGTCCTCGGAGCCGGACCCCCCGTTGCCATTGCCCGCTTCGGTGGAAACGTCGGCGCCGGCAGAGCAACCGGTGAGCGAGCCGACCTCGACCGCAGCACCGTCGGAACCTGCACCGTCGGAGACTCCCTCCGCGGCGCCGCCGGCCGACCCAGTGTCGGCGGCCGACCCGGTGTCGGCGGCCGACCCGGCGCCGGCGGCCGACCCGGTGTCGCCGCCCGCGCCGGAGAATGCGACCCCAGCACCCGCCGGGTCGACCGGAGCGGCCACGGCTGCGGAGTTGGCCGGTTTTGTCAGCGACTACTACGCCGCTCTTCCCGGCGGAACCGATCAGGGTTGGGAACGTCTGACGTCCAGATTCCAGAATGGCATCGCCAGAAACAGGGCGTACTACGAGACTTTCTGGGGCGGCATCGGGACAGTCTCGATCGAGAACGTCAGTGCTACGCCGCCGGGCACGGTGGAGGCGACTCTCACCTACCGATTCAAAGACGGCCGGGTGTCCGTGGAGCGGACTGCCTACTCCGTGGTCCGCGACGGTGGTGACTTGAAGATCGATGATTCAAGAGTGTTGAGCAGTCAGTAGTGCTGGCTCGCCCGCCGCCCGGACACGAACGTTCGCGAAACGCCGCAACCGGCGGCCGACACGCGCGGGGGGGCTCCAGCATCCGCTCCCGTAGCCTGTACGACGAGTCGACCGTGCCCTGAGGGGCGATCACCCTTCGTTGGTGCTGCTCTATTCAGGTGAACATTCCGGCACGTATGCGGGTTCGGACTACAGTCTGCGAGCGTCGAACGCCTCGGTTGCCTCGGAGGACTCAATGCGCAGACTTCTCACAGTCCTGTTCACGATCGTGGCGATGCTGTCGATGGGATCGCCGCCGGCCGGTGCATCGTCGCCTGAGAGACTTGAGCGCCTGCTCGGGGACTTCTGGACCACGATCCTCGAGACGCCCACGCCCGACAATCCGTTCGCCGGCGGCAGCACGTGCGTGTCCCTGAAGACGAGGCTGGTCTCACCATTCGGACCGGACGGCGCCGACTTCTGTGCGGTCAGGCGCGGCACCTCAATCCTGATAGCGGCCGTTGCATACGAGTGCAGCAGTTTCGAGACGCCCGAATTGCAGTCCGAGGCCGAGCTGCGTCAATGTGCCGTGGATCAACAAGCCGCGGGTGCAACACCCACAGTTGTGCTCGACGGCAAGGCGTTGACAACGACGTCGGTCGTTACCGGACTGATGCGCGTCCGCCTGCCCGTGGACAACATCTTCGGTGCGATCGGCCCTGAGCGATCGGGGTTGTCCGTCGGTTCCGGGAGCCTGGTGTTGGTCAATGGCCTCAAGCGTGGAGAGCACACTATCCAACTGCTGGTTGCGAGCGTTGTCTTCATCACCACCGTCATCTCTGTCACCTGAACAAGGGTCGCCCGGTCGAGCGCCGTTGCGGGGTTCGAAACTCGATGCCGTAACAGGACGGCCTCGGCCAGATAAAGAGGCTTTCGCCGCCCTAATCGATGATCGCCCGAAGCTGCTGCTCCACCGACTGGGCAACAAGCCCGGGATGTTCGTCCTCCCAGAAGCGCAACGATCGCCAGCCCAGCTCGATGAGGTGCTGATCGGTCGACGGATCCTGGGGGCGCTGTCAACGAGCTTCGCCGGCCACCAGCCCGCGTTCGCCTTCGACGTGCAGGCCGTGCGGTTGTCTCGCCGGCTCACCTTCTCGACGGTGTGCCGGGTGGGTGAGGAGGGCGACCTCAGGCCGACGCTGTCGGCGTGCGTTGCCTGCTGTCGGTATGCGATGCACGCGCTGCGGATGGTCGATACCCCCGATAGGCAGCGCATCATGGTCAATCAGGCGCCGCGTTCTCCTATAATCCCAGCCTGTCCGGATTACCGTACGACAAGAACGACGCGACCTCCTGCATCAGGATGTGCGGTCATTGCCACATCGAGTGCACGCCAACGCATTGGTCAATGCGCTGGAAAACCCCAATGGCGGATGTCGCGTCGATTTCCGGTTTCTCGCCGCGTCGGCGCTAGGGGCGTCGGCGACTGATGAGACCTTGGCCGGTCGGGGGATTGCCTCGTTCCGGTGCTTGGCCCGATCAAATGAGCGCTGAGCACAACGGGTGTGTTGGGCACGACGGGCTGACTCGTGCCGACGAGTGGAGTTTTCGGCCTCCCCAGGTGACTGCGTGGTACGACTTCAGGCAGCCGATCAGCCGGCCTGCCTGAACTCGTCGTACCGCTCCTGAAGTCGCGCGGGATCGGGCTTGTCGCGGCGATGTCGGGGGAGTGCCATCAGCGGCTGACCATGCCGTCCCTGGAGGCCATGCAGCAACATCGGCCCGTCTATTTCATCGAGCAGTCGGTGGTGGATTTCGACCGTATAGTCTGGTCGGATCGCCATGATATTCCGGTCGTAAGCAGCGTGGTGTATTTTGCACAGCGCCATCGCATTGCGACGATCGGAAGTCCGTGCGGCAAACTGTCACCGATGATGTGAGCGGCGTCGAGCAGTTCTCGGTGATGAAGTGCGCACACGGCGCACCGTTGATCGTAGGCGAGCATCACCTGGCTGGCGAATACAGGCTGATGGAGCCTTTGTCGGGTTTCGCGGATTAGGTATCGGCGCATACGCTCCTCCACTGGGCTTCCAATCGGGGCCATCCGCTGCGCGTCCGTAAGGGCGATAGAGAACTGGTCGAGCTCGCGCTCCTCTTCCCGCAGGTACACGGGGCTGATGATCTGGAACACCCCTGGTTGGAGACCAAAGAACCATGCGAGCGGTAGGTCCATCGCGAGCGCTGCCCGCAGGCCATTGTTCTCGGCCGACCCGCCGTCGTCACGGCGCAGCTTGTACCTGTGAAGGCCATCCGACCCCTCGATGTCGTCGTAGGGACGAGCGCGGCCGGACTTGGGTGCGGCAGTCGAGATTGAGAGCGCGGCTCGCCAGCCCGCCGGTTTTCGAATACCGCGACCACGATCGATAAGCGGAAACCGTTGGCCATCGACTACGAAGTCGTTTGCGAGCTGGGCTCGTGTCAGCGGGACGTCCCGCCAAACGACGTCCGCTCCAGCCATGCCAGCGCCGCGGATCGGATTTCGGGCTCGGACGGGGCGGACGTCGCACGTTCTGCGGTTGAACCGGCAGCATCGAAATCAAATAGTGTCACACCTGTCAGCTTGTCATTGATCGACCCGCCAGTCTGGGGCGACCACCGGACGAGCGGCGCACATTGGGGCAGCGCTTTCTCGCTGACGCTGTCAATGGCCAGTTGGAAGTCCCCGCTGGTGGCCAGCTGAAAGTCCCCACCCTGTTGCTGGGTGTTCAGGTTGGTCGTGGGTGCTCCTCCCGGTGGTTGCGGGCGTCTCGCATGCGGTAGGACTCGCCGCCGGTGACGACGACGGTGGCGTGGTGGAGGAGCCGGTCGAGGATGCTGACCGCGGTGGTGTGTTCGGGCAGGAATCGGCCCCATTGGTCGAACGCCCAGTGCGAGGCGATCGCGAGGGATGCGGCGTTCGTAGGCGGCCGCGACGAGCCGGAACAGCAGTTGGGTGCCGGTGTCGTCCAGGGGTGCGAACCCGACCTCGTCGATGATGATCAGGTCGTTGCGGAGCAGGGTGTCGATGATTTTGCCGACGGAGTTGTCGGCCAGGCCGCGGTAGAGGGTCTTCGACGAGATCCGCTGCGGTGCAGTACTTCACCTTATCCCGGCGGTGACGGCGGCGTGACCGAGAGCGATCAGGGTGTGCGATTTCCCGGTCCCGGGCGGGCCCGATCAGGGCCAGGTTGGCTCTGTTGCTGATCCATTCCAGGCTGGTCAGGTAGTCGAACGTGGCTTGCCGGGATCGACGACGCGGCGACGTCGAAGGTCTCGAGGGTTTTCGTGACCGGGAACGCGGCGGCTTTGAGCCGGTCGGCGGTGTTGGAGGCGTCCCGGGCGGCGATCTCGGCCTCGATCAGGGTGCGCAGCACTTCCTCCGGGGTCCAGCGTTGGGTTTTCGCGGTGATCAGCACGTCGGGGGCGATCCGGCGGATCGCGGCCAGCTTCAGTCGGCGGAGCCCGGCGGTCAGGTCGGCCGGCAGCTCCGGCACCACCGGTGCGGCCGGCGGTGTCGACCTGATGCCGGCGTCGGCTGCTGGTGGGGGTCATGGGTCACGCCGTTGCGGCAGGCAGGTGTGAGTCGGGTCGTGGCCGGTGATGGCGCGAGCTTGTAGGCGTCCAGCGACCGGGTCGCCGGCGACCGGGCAGGTCCACGACCAGCGCGCCGCCGGCCGGGACCGGGGTGGGTGCGGGGTCCCGGCGGCCAGGATCGAGCGGACGTCCGCGGCGCGGAACCGGCGGAACGCGACCGCCCGGGCCAGCGCGGCGACGAGGTGGTCGGTGCCGTGCGCGGCGCCGAGGGCCGAGCAGCACCTCGAGTTCGGCGGCGAGCCGGGTGTTGCCGATCGCGGCGGCGCCGACGAGGAACTCTTCCGCGGCCGGGCCGAGCTCGCAGAACTGTTGCTCGGCAGCGGTTCTCGGGCGGGGTGCCCGGGATGGTGCGGGGCGGGGCCCGTCGTAATGCTCGTCCAGGACCGACACCTCGCCGGGTGCGACCAGCGGGTGGTCGGCGACGACCTCACCGGTGGCCGGGTCGCCGATCAGCAACCGGCCCCCGGCCTGGACCAGGCGGACCGTGGTGCCGATCAGCCGGGTCGGGCACGGAGTAGCGGGCCGAGGCGAACCGGACGCATGACAGCCGGTCGACCTTGCGGGTCACCGGCGCCGGGCCGAAGTCCAACCGCAGAGACGGCAACGGCCGCAACACCTCCCGCTCCATGCACCAATCTTTCGTCCGGGACCGCGGCGATCTCGGAATGCGACCGCGGCGTTGACCTCGGCCACCACCCGGGCGGCCGCGTTCGCCGCATCGCAGGCCGACCGGGCGGCCGGCCAGCTGGCCTCGGCCAGCAGCGGCACGACGAGGTCGCGTTGGGCGTAACCGACGAGGTTCTCCACGATCCCCTTCGACTGCGGGTCCTGGGCGTGGCAGAAATCCGGGGTGAACCCGTAATGGGCGGCGAACCGCACGTAGTCCGGGGTCGGGACCACCACGTTCGCGACGACGCCGCCTTTCAGGCAGGCCATCCGGTCGGTCAACAACCTTGACCGGCACCCCACCGGCGGCATGCAACGCCTCGGCGAGCAAACGCCATAGTGGTGGCCGCCTTCTCATCGGTGGCGAAAGCGACGAACCGCCACCGCGACCACGCCAGCACCGCGCAGAACAGATGCAACCCCGGCCCGACGGTGGCCCAGTCGATCACCAGGTACCCGCCCGGTGCCCACACCGCAGGCCGACGACCGCGGTGATGGTCCCTACGCCACAACGTTTTCTGCGCGGCGACCAGGCGGCGGAAGTTCCGGGCCGACCCCGTGTATCCGGCGGCCTGCGCGACCGGCAGCAACCGTTTCGCCGAAATCCGGCCCTTCGACGCCGCGACCCGTGGCCGCGACCAGCTCGGTCACCGCCTCGAAGTTCCTCGACCGGACCGCGGATCGGCGGCCGGCTCGACGCTCTCACCGGCCTCGGCTTGCTCGATGACCCGGCGGACGGTCTTGGGGGTGGTGCCGCAGATCTCCGCGGCGCCACGGTAGGTGCCCACCTCTCGGTAGGCGGAAATGATGTCCATCCGTTCCCTCGCTGACAACATGGAAGCTCCCCTGGGCGGTGTGGTGATTGGTTGGCACCTCCACCGTCACCGCCCAGGGCCTCACGGCTCCGACCGACACGACGACCAACAAGGGGTGGGGACTTCTACCTGGCCACAACCGGGGACCTCACCTGGCCACCAGCGGGGACTTTTTCATGGCCACGGACAGACGCTGTATGTGCGGCCAGGTGTCGTTCCCAGGGACGTTAATGACACATTGGGCGTGGTGACGGCGCGAAGGAGGGCCTCCGGGTGGGGTGTGAAGCGACAAAGCAATCACACGCGAAACCGGGAGGCCCTCGTCTCCCACCGTAATGCCCCGTTCACCGCGGAAAGTCGCCGCAGGTTGTGTCTGCGGGCCGACACCGGCCGACCGACCTGTCATGTCGCCGCCGAGGGCGGGTCGCCCGGCAAGGCCCCTGTCCAAGGGGCAGTATCACCGGTTCCAAGCCGGCGAGCTCCGTCAATCGTCGGCGATCACGGCCGGCGTTGGCGATCGGCAGGCCGACGTGCATGCTGCCGCGCGATATGTGACATATCTGGCAGAAACAAAATCAGAGACCCACGAAGGAGCTTCTGACCTGCAGTAATACTGGTGGGCGATACTGGGATTGAACCAGTGACCCCTTCCGTGTCAGGGAAGTGCTCTCCCGCTGAGCTAATCACCCGGGTGTGAAGTTGTGGACGACCTGCCGGCCGACCCGAACCGTGAGGTGGGAACGGGATTCGAACCCGTGTACACGGCTTTGCAGGCCGTTGCCTCGCCTCTCGGCCATCCCACCGAGGTGGAGCTCCGGTGTACCTCGAGCGGACGACGGGATTCGAACCCGCGACCCTCACCTTGGCAAGGTGATGCGCTACCAACTGCGCTACGTCCGCACCGCACGTCTCCGTGCTGCTGGGCGAGCTTATCCGACCCGCAGGGGAGAACCCAAATCGTCCGAACCGCACCGGTGTGACCCCACCCGGCGGCTCCCCGCGGCCGAACGCCCGGTGCACCGGGCGACGCAGGTCAAGAGGCGGAGTCGCCGTCGAGCTGGGTGCGCAGGTCGACGAACAGGTCGAGCTCGGCGTCGATGGAGAAGTACTCCTGCTCGCGCCCCTCAGGCACCGCAGCGAAGACCGCCTCGACGAACGCGATGATGGGGTCGATCGGTCCCTCCAGGATCGCCCGCCCACTCGGCGAGGTCAGCTCGACGTACAGCGTGTCCGCGACGGGGTAAACCCGGATGTCGCCGAGTCCGGTCGGCAACACGACGCCCTCGCGGAGGAGGTCACGTCCCATCACCCACTGCACCGTGGAGGCGCCGCCGATGGTGAACGCCGCCGCCACCTGGAACGGCTCGTACACGTTGTAGGTGAAGGTGGCGACAATGGCCTCGTCGGTCTCACTGCCGGCGAAGGTCATGTCGACAGTCGCGGTGACAGCGGCGTTCTCGACCTTGGCGTCTGCGGAATTCATCATCAGTCCTGGGGGCTGGGCGGCCGGGCGGTGGGTGCCTCGGCCGAGCGGGTGGAGTCATCGAAGAAACGATCCGACGGCTCAACCGTCACGCGGTCCCTCCGGGTTCACTCGAATGATGATTCGCTCCCGGGCGAGGGGGCCGGGCAGCGCAAAAGGTCTCAGCCTGTGTCTATCAAGCGGAGAGTGATGACCCCGCCCGGACCAGTCGCGCTGTTGTCACAGTGAGCTACGAGCCGTGACTGCCTGGACTCACCGGAGACCGGCAGATCTATGCCGATGCATCCATCTTGACCACGCTCCGGGGTGCGACTCCTGCACCCCCAGGCTGGACAACAGCCCGCCCTGCATCGGGTAGGGTGATCGAGTTCCTTGAGGGCGATTAGCTCAGGGGGAGAGCGCTTCGTTCACACCGAAGAGGTCACTGGTTCGATCCCAGTATCGCCCACCGTGTTTTGCCTGGCCAGGGGCCCAAGGGGCCCCTGGCCAGAGCTGTTTCACAGCCCGCGTGCCCACAGAGCCCACTGTGCCCACAACCGCCCGTACGCGCATCCGCCGGCCCGAGCACCCGTGAACGAGCGGAGACGTACTTCCGCACCGGGGACCACGGTGCAGCGTTCCCTCCTCGAGGTGCATGGCCGCAGTCGAGGCCGGCGACGGTTCAGCGTCCGGAACCCTGTCCCAGCGTGTCAGGTTGGCCCCCGGCGGTGACGTCGCCTTCGCGGACACCGACTCGTTATGAGAGAAATCAGATCGACGCCGCATGTTCGGCCATGAATCCCTTTCCGGCGATCGCGCAGATCTGCCAGATGCGTATGTCTCGGCCGTCGTGCTCCTGGTCCTTCTGATAGAACCGCACCCCGAAGCCGTCGAGCGCGCCGACACCGTGGACCTGGTACGGCTCACCGTCGATCTCGATCTGGAAGTTGACCGTTCCGACGAAATCGGCGTTCCCCGTCGCAGCCCTCCCGTGAACGTGGGTGATGGCGTACGGCACCGCCGACGCAATACCGGGGGGGCCGGCCGGGTGGTTTTCACCGCGGCGTGGATGCCCGGTCGGGGCGGGACTGTCGAAGTGGGCGTCGTTGTGCGAGATGTTCAGGCCCATCAGGGTGACCTCAATTGTCGGTTGGCCGTTCCCATGCCTAGGGCGATGGTCCCTGCGTGGCTCTGGGTGACGGCTATCCCGAGCATGGGACGTCGTGGCCGCTCCTGCCACAAGTGTGAGCAACTGCTCATTCCTCGACGAGCGGAGAGATTTTCGGGATTTCAGGCGATCTACCCGGGGTCGGAAGGTTCCGGGCCGGCTTCGCGCGATCCGAGTAGTTGACCACGCAGACCCGCCAGCACGATGGCCAGACCTTCGTTGAGTTCGGCAACCCCGTCGTAGGTGGCCAGCGGGCCGGCGAGCGCGCGTAACCGTGGGAACTCGTCGAGTGGGAGTAGGTGCAACCCGACTCTCAGCAGGTCGTCCGTCTCGTTGGGGTTGTCGATGCGTTCTTGGAGCTCGTTGAGTACGTGACCGTGGAGAAATCCGGTGAAGAGACGGGCGGCGTGCAACGCGCCGTGCTCGTCGAATCCGGCGCTGATCAGCACCTCCAACATTGCTTCCAGCGGTCGCAGCATCCCCGCCGGCTGGCGAGCGAGCGGCCCGGCCAGCTGTCGCGTGAAAACCAGGGCCATCGCATTGGGATGGGCCAAGGCGACGTTGCGGAAGGCGTACGCGGTGCGGCGCAGGGCATCCTCCCAGTCCTGGACCGGGCCGGGGCCCGGAGCCTCGCACACGTCAATCTGAGAAAAGACGTATTCCACGACACCGTCGAGAAGTGCGTGCTTGTCGGCTGCGTGCCGGTAGATCGCCATCGGGTTGCGGTTCAAGGCCTGCCCAAGACGGCGCATCGACAACGCGTCCACCCCGCTCGAGTCGATGATCGCCAAGGCTGCGGTCACGACCTGATGCCGCGTCAACGCCGGGCGCCGCGGCTTCGGGGCAACTGGCGGGGGTGACGGGATGGGGCCGTCGTTCATCGGACTCCCTTGTTCGGACGTGTGACCCGGGGCCGCTGTTGCAATTGACCAGGTCTACGGTTAACCTATACGCCGTAGCCCAAAGCCGCTGATCCTGTCGGTACGGCTCATAGGCAGTCCGACCGCTGAGATGCCCCCGTCAGGGGACGTCACGCGACGACACGCCGCTCCGATCAATCGGCGCGGTCAGAGCGGGAGCAGCGGACACACCGCATGCCTCGTTTCGCGGATAACTGCGACCCTCCCGAACAGGCCCATCCCAACCCCCGAGGAGCCCGGCCGTCACCATTCGGAACGAGCCGCACCCCATCACCACCCGTCAGAAACCTGCATGGGTGTGCACAGCATCGCGGCGATACCCATCGGGGCGATCTGCTGAGCGAATTCGGGCCAGCGTCCATCGGTTGACAGATCCCGCACCGTGATCTGGGTGCCGTCCCGTAACGCCGACACGCCTGGCCCGTCATCGGACAGCTGCTGGACGGCGGTCACGGACTTCACCAGCTGCTCACCGGCGGCCAGCTGCAACGTCAACCTGCCCCGCTTGTCGAGAGTCTTCCGCCGCAAAGACCACCCCGGGGATGACCTCGACGGCGCCGGCCGCGATCTGTTCGACCAGGGGGCTTTTGGTGCCGCGTCCGTCGGCGTAGGACAACGCCAACTGCGCGACCAGCTCAGCGAAGCTCAGTTCCTCGTCATTGATGACGGATCCCCCCTCGGTGCTCCATCAGGCAATCATCCCCCGAACCCCTTCGGTGCCGAACGCGGGCCAGATCCCGCCGTTCAGAAGAAGGGAATTCGAGGAACCCAACACCGTCAGCACGCCGATCGTTTCGGTCACTCCCACAACCGCGACAGGCTGGAGTAAGCGTCCTGAGACCCGGCATCGGAATATCTCAGAAGTGTGCCGGGCTCGATCGGTCCTCTGTGTGACGGTCTCGTCCCCAGACCGCGATCCGCAGCGGCACTCGACGAGATCGACGGCCCTGGGCGTGGGGGCGTGCGGGGAACCAATCAGCTGGGTGCACATCATCGACGATGAACGCGCCGTGTCGGCTTCGCGTCATTGATGCAAGCACCCATGTCGTCGTGCGCAGCCGGGCCGCGCTCAAGCGCCGACGGGTCGAGAGTGGGACGTCCACGTCACGCCCGCGCTGTTGGAAAAAAATTTCATAACGCACTCCCGTGCGCGCCATTTAGGGGAGTATCACCACAGCGTCAGGATCCGGACCGCTCCGCCGCCCGTGTGAGAGACATTGCGTTGATCTGGTCACTCCAAGGCGTGAGTAGTTGGTACGGTCTGCAACTAGGACATCGGTGACAAAGGGGAGATTTCTGATGATGCGTCGGGTACTCGGCTCGCTGGGGCTGTCGATGGTGCTGGCGGTGACCGTGCAGTCCGTGGCCCAAGCGGCCCCCACATCGGCGGCCAACACATTGACACCGATCTCGCACACGCTGAAGGTCCAGCCGCCGGACGCGCCGGCGTCAGTCTGTGACTACAACCAGATCAACTGCGGCTTCGTCGTCGTGCAAGTGACGTTCGCCGGGCTGGACAGCAACGCGTCCCGCCCCACCGAACCCGGCTACGGCCCTCCCGAGGGCAACCTGTCCGGCACGGTCGACGTCACCCGGGTGTACGGCTGCCAGAACGCCAACGGCAAGCGGCTACGCACCTATGACCGCACTGTTGTCGAGACCGTCACGCTCAATACCCGGCGTGGATCTGGATTCCGCTTCCCGCGGACCGGCGACACCGTCACCGCGACGACCTACGCGTTCCTCGGTGATCGCCAGCCGGGCAACTGCCCCGCCAAGACCACGGCGATGATGTACAAGCTCGTGGCCCGCCACGTCCAGCTGGAACTGGACTCCTACGTTCCCGGGATCACCGGCAGCACGACCCCGGTGAAGTCACGGCACGCGTGGTCGGGAGCGGTCCCCACTCCGGTCAGCGCAGCCACCATCGCCGTCGGCTGAGAAAAGTTGACCCCTTGTGGGCAGCCGGCAGCTGCCCACAAGGGTGACGCCGATTCAGCGTGAGGCGCTCTTGAAGAGCCCCTTGACGAAGCCGTACGCGACCGTGGCCAACAACAGCACGATCCCGATGATGGCCAACCAGAACAGGCCCTTCACCACGAAGCCGAACACGGTGAGTACGAGCCAGAGCAGCAACAATCCGATGATGAGTCCCATGCCGGGGACGCTACTCGCCCCCCACGCGACAGGCCGGATCGCCGCGCCTGCGTTGTCGGAATCATTCCTGCCGGTTCCACGCTGCAACCACACAACGCCCCGCGGGCTGTACCCGCTCTTTACCTTCCCGCGACCTTTCTGCCGCCGACCCCTCATGTGGGCGCCGCCCCCGCCGATAGAAGGGGGAAACAACCACGCTCCGGTGCCCACCTCGGCCCGACCCGGACAGGCGAGCGGGGTCCGAGCGCGGAAGGAGACGGATGTACGAGTCGTACCGACCGCTGCTCGATGCGCTCGCCCGCCGCGGCGCGGACGTCGCCGACCTGCAGGACGCGGCGCTGGAGACCCAGCGCACCGGGCGGTCGATCCGCGACGTCCTGGTCAACGACTCCGTCGTCACCGAGTTCCAGCTGGCCGAGGCGCTCGGCGACGCCCACGGCATCGGCAGCGTCGACCTCGTCGGCTACCCCATCGACCCCGCGGCGGTGGCCAAGATCCCGCTCGCCGATGGTGATGCGGCACCGGGTGCTCGGCATCGAGATCGACGAACAACGAGCTCGTCGTCGCGATCAGCGACCCCGACGACGTGGTGGCCCTGGACGACCTGCGCGCCGCCACCGGGATGGCCATCCGGCCGGTCGTCGCCGCCCGCAGCGAGCTGCGCAAGCTCATCGACCGGGTCAAGCGCCAGGACAGCAACCTGGGCGCGGTGATCCCCACCGCCCGCGAGGACGACAGCAACGTCTCCAACCTGTCCGCCGCCAGCGACGACGGACCGGTGGTCCGGTACGTCAACTCGCTCATCGAGCAGGCCATCCAGAGCCGCGCGTCCGACCTGCACCTGGAGCCGACCGCGACCGACATGCGGGTCCGGTTCCGCATCGACGGCGTGCTGCACGAGATCGACAAGGTCCCCAGCGGCGTCCAGTCGGCGCTGATCTCCCGGCTCAAGATCATGTCCAACGTCGACATCACCGAGCGGCGGCTGCCGCAGAACGGCCGGATCACGGTCCGGCTCAACGGCCGCAACGTCGACCTGCGGACCGCCACCCTGCCGACCGTGTGGGGCGAGAAGGTCGTGCTGCGGGTGCTCGACACCAGCGGCATCGACCTGGAGCTGCGCAAGCTCGGCTTCACCGACGACAACTACAGCCGGTTCTCCGGCTCGTTCCGCAAGCCGCACGGGATGGTGCTGGTCACCGGCCCGACCGGCTCGGGCAAGTCGACCACGCTGTACGCGACGCCTGTCCGAGATCAGCAAGCCCGGCGTCAACATCATCACCGTCGAGGACCCGGTCGAGTACCGGCTCGACGGCATCAACCAGGTGCAGGTCAACCACAAGGCGGGCCTGAACTTCGCGGCCATCCTGCCGGCCATCCTGCGGTCGGACCCCGACATCATCATGATCGGCGAGATCCGCGACCGGGCCACCGCCCAGCTCGGCGTCGAGGCCGCCCTCACCGGCCACCTCGTGCTGTCGACCCTGCACACCAACGACGCGCCCAGCGCGGTCACCCGGCTCGTCGAGATGGGCATCGAGCCCTTCCTGGTCGGCTCCGCCCTGGACTGCGTGCTCGCCCAGCGGCTCGCCCGGCGGCTGTGCGACTGGTGCAAGGTCCAGTACGCCGCCACCGACGCCGACAAGGCGCCGACCCGCTGGCCGAGCGAGACCCTCGCCGCCGCCCGAGGTGCTCTGGCGGCCGGTCGGCTGCCGCAACTGCAGCCAGACCGGCTTCCGCGGCCGGATGGCGGTCACCGAGGTGATGCCGGTCACCGAGGAGATCGAGCACCTGGCGCTGGTCGCGCGCCTCGGCCAGCGAGATCCGCAAGGTCGCCGTCGCCGACGGCATGGTCACGCTGCGGGACGACGGCCTGCGCAAGGTCGCCCGCGGCGACACCACCCTCGACGAGGTCATCCGGGTCACCGTCTGACCCGGCGTCGTTCCCGGCTCGCTCATCCCACTGCACCGTGACCGGACGGACGGCAATGGACCCGACCTGATCGACGCAACGGCGGTGGCCGACCCGCTGACGCCGTGACCACCACTCGTCGCTGGACGAGCTGCTCGACCCAGACGGTCGCAGCTGGGCGGCTCCGACCTGCACCTGACCGTCGGCGTCCCGCCGTGCGTCCGGGTGCACGGATCGCTGGCGCCGCTCGCCGGCCGCCGGACGCTGAGCTCCCGAGCGACACCCAGCGGCTCATCCGCACCGCGCTGACCGACGAGCAGTGGCAGCACTTCGCCCGCGACCACGAGCTGGACACGGCCTACGCGGTTGCCGGGGTCAGCCGGTTCCGGCTCAACGTCTACCGGCAGCGCGGGCTCGGTGGGGGCCGCGTTCCGGGTCATCGCGCACAAGATCCCGCAGCTGGAGGACCTCGGCCTGCCGATGGCGATCGAGCGGTTCGCCCACCTCCCGCGCGGTCTGGTGCTGGTCACCGGTCCGACCGGGTCCGGCAAGTCGACCACGATGGCGTCGCTGCTGGACGTGGCCAACCGGACCCGGTCCGGCCACATCATGACCATCGAGGACCCGATCGAGTACATGCACAACGCACCAGCGGTGCGTGGTCAACCAGCGCGAGGTCGGCGTCGACACCGCCGATTTCGCCGTCGCGCTGAAGCACGTGCTGCGGCAGGACCCGGACATCATCCTGGTCGGCGAGCTGCGCGACCTGGAGACCACCTCGGTCGCCGTCACCGCCGCCGAGACCGGCCACCTCGTGCTGGCCACCCTGCACACCCAGTCCGCCGCCCAGACCATCGACCGGCTGATCGACATCTATCCCGTCCCACCAGCAGGGACAGATCCGGGCGCAGCTGGCCAACTGCCTGCAGGGGGTGCTGACCCAGGCGCTGGCCCCGCGCCGGGACGGCCGCGGCCGGGTCGCGATCGCCGAGGTGATGATGGTCAACCCCGCCGATCCGCAACCTGATCCGGGAGGCCAAGGTCGTACCAGATCCCGACGGTCATCCAGTCGTCGGGGGAGCTGGGCATGGTCACCTTCGACCAGAGCCTGGCCAACGCCTACCTGCGAACAGCTGATCAGCAAGCAGACCGCACTGGAGCTCGCGCACGATGCCGCCGAGTTCAAGACGACTCGCGAGGGTGTGACCGACGATGCCAGCTGTCAAGACATTCAGCTACGAGGCCGTCGATGCGACCGGGGCGGTCCGGAAGGGCAGCATCGACTCCGAGATCGGCCGACGCGGCCGCCGTCGCGCTCAGCGGGCAGAAGCTCATCCCGCTGACCGTCGCCGCCAGCGGCGAAGGTCTGCGCCGGGACTCAAGATCCCCGGCCTCGGGTCGCGGCGGACCAGCCTGAAGGACCTGGCGATCATGTCGCGGCAGTTCGCCTCGATGACGTCGTCGGGGCTGACGCTGACCCGGTCGCTGGGCATCCTGGAGGAGCAGACGGTCAAGCCGGGCCTCAAAGCGGCGGTGGGTCAGCTGCAGTCCGACGTGCAGGCCGGCTCGACGCTGTCGGCGGCGATGGCCAAGCACCCCGACCATTTCCCGCTGCTGATGGTCAACATGGTCGGCGCCGGGGAGACCGGCGGCTTCCTCGACGACGCGCTGGACCGCATCGCCAAGATGTACGAGTCCGACGCCGCGCTGCGGGCCAAGATCAAGTCCGCGCTGACCTACCCGGTCATCGTGCTGATCTTCTCGCTGCTGATGGGAGCCGGCGTCGTCATCTTCATCGTGCCGATCTTCGAGAAGATGTTCGCCCAGCTCGGCGGCGAGCTGCCGGCGCCCACCCAGCTGCTGGTGGTGCTGTCCCACAACGCGTTCTGGGGCGTGCCGCTGCTGGTGGTGGTGTCGATCGTCCTGCTGCGGGCCTACCGGAAGTCGATGCAGAACAGTGCCGCGTTCCGGCTGAAGTCCGACCAGGTCAAGCTCAAGATCCCGGTGTTCGGGCCGCTGTTCGTCAAGCTCGCGATCGCCCGCTGGGCGCGCAACCTCGGCACCCTGCTGGCGGTCGGGGTGCCGGTCATCCAGGCGCTGGACATCGTCGGCGGCACCGTCGGGCAACGCGCTGATCGGCCAGGCGATGGTCGGACGTGCGGGACTCGGTGCGCACCGGCAGCACCATCGCCAGGCCGATGACCAAGCACCCGATCTTTCCCGTCGATGGTGGTGCAGATGCTCGAAGTGGGCGAGGAGACCGGCCAGACCAGCGAAATGCTGGCCAAAGTGGCCGACTACTACGACCAGGAGGTGGAGACGGCCACCGATGCGCTGACCTCCGCGCTGGAGCCGTTGCTCGTCGTGTTGATGGGCGTGGTCATCGGCTCGATGGTCATCTGCCTCTACCTGCCGATGTTCACCGATCTACCAGAACATCGGCTGAAAATCTTTTCCGGAACTCCTTAACTCTGGGCAGCCCACTGCCGATACAGGGAGTGACGACCTGTTCCGGATCGGCCGAGGTGGCCTGATCCGCCTACTCGGCCCCTGGAGGCTTTCGTGTACAAGACTTTCGCTGATCTCAAGGCCAAGCGCGCCAAGGGAGACAACGGCTTCACCCTGATCGAGCTGCTCGTGGTGGTCGTGATCCTCGGTGTGCTGATCGCCATCGCGATCCCGGTCTACCTGAACTACCGCAAGGGCGCCAACGACTCGGCCAGCCAGTCCGACGTCCGCAACGCCATCAGCGTGCTCGAGGTCTGCCAGGCCAGCAACGACGCCTACCCGACCCAGGCCACCGCGGTGACCTGGACCGCGAACGCGACCCCCTGCACCGGCCAGACCATCACCCTCAGCGCCGGCACCAGCCTGAAGTACATCTCCGCCGCCGGCACCAGCTACGTCCTGGCCGGCACCAACTCCGGCGGCACCCCGAAGTTCTGGTGCTACAACAGCGCCAACGGTGGCCAGGTCGCCGCGGTGACCCCGACCCCGGCAGCCACGCTGGCCAACGCCACCTGCTGATCCGGCACCACTGCAGCCAGGTGGGGCGCCGCGCACCAGCGGCGCCCCACCTGGTTCGTGGTCCGCGCGACGCCCATGACCTGCACCGACGGCAGGGGACCCGATGTCAGCATCGACACCATGCCCTCGGTCCAGGTGACGGACGAGCGTGACAACCTCCCTCCGATCGAAAGGAACCGGCATGGCACCGTTGATCGTGGTCATCGGCCTGCTGGGCCTGGCGATCGGGTCGTTCCTCAACGTCGTGATCTACCGGGTGCCGGCGCAGATGTCGCTGTCGCGGCCGGGGTCGCACTGCCCGGCCTGCGGCCATCCCGTCCGGGCCCGGCACAACATCCCGGTGCTCGGCTGGCTGGTGCTGCGCGGCCGGTGCGCCGACTGCCGCACCCCGATCAGCGTGCGCTACCCGCTGGTCGAGCTCGTCACCGCGGTGCTGTTCGTGGCGGTCGCCTGGCGGTTCGCCGATCTGGATCAGTGGGCCGCGCTGCCGGCGTTCCTGTACTTCACCGCGATGGGCATCAGCCTCACGATGATCGACCTGGACGTGCGGCGACTGCCCAACGCGATCGTCTACCCGTCGTATGTGGTGCTGACCGCGTTGCTGGTCGGGCGCGGCGATCTGGGGGAACGACCCGGCCGCACTGCTGCGGGCCGGCGATCGGAGCGGTGGCCCTGTTCGCCGCCTACTTCGCGGTGGCCTTCGTCTACCCGGCCGGAATGGGATTCGGCGACGTCAAGCTGGCCGGAATCCTCGGCGGAATGCTGGCCTTCCTGGGCTATCCGGTGCTGCTGGTCGGAGCGTTCGCGGCCTTCCTCATCGGGTCGGTGGTCGGCATCGGCAAGCTGCTCGCCGAGCCGGCGGCGCCGCGGACCGCTCGCTGGCGTTCGGCCCGTTCATGATCGCGGGCGCGCTGCTGTCGATCTTCGTCGGCCCGCCGGTGGCCGATCTCTACTCACGTCTGGCGCTGGGCGGATGACCGTCCGACCGCATGATCCGAAAGGTACGGGAGACCGCATGACAGGCCGCAAAGCGCGCCGCCACCCGCAGTCAGCCGCTCAATTCCGACGGCCACGCCATCGGGCTGGACATCGGCGCCACGTCCGTCCGGGCGGCGGTGCTGGCGCTGAGCAACAACGGTGGGCCGCACCCCGTCGTGACCGTGCACGGGATGGGCTCCGTCCCGCTGCCCGCCGGCGCCGTGGTCAACGGCGCCGTGATGGAACCGGCGATGGTCACCCAGGCCCTCAAGCAGCTGTGGGCCGACCAGCGGGTTCAACTGCAACCGGGTGATCCTGGGCGTGGCCAACCCGCAGGCCGTGGTGCGGCCGCTGCAGATCCCCAACCTCAGCGCCGCGCAGCGGGCCAAGGCGCTGCCGTTCCAGGCCCGCGAGATCATCGCGCTCCCGCTGGACGAGGTCATCCTCGACTACGCGCAGGTGGGGGCGCCCGATCCGGTGACCGGCATGGTGTCCGGTCTGCTGATCGCGACCCCGCGGGGCCCGGTGCTGGCCGCGGTCGACGCCGTCGAGAAGGCCGGCCTCAAGGTGGCCCGGGTCGACCTGGCCTCGTTCGGCGCGCTGCGCTCGATCGCCGACGAGCACCTCGGCGTGCAGGCGGTCATCGACGTCGGCGCGCACCTGACGTCGATCGTCATCCACCACCACGGCGTGCCGCGGCTGGTCCGCACGGTCGCCCGCGGCGGCGACGAACTCACCGAGCAGCTGGCGGAGAAGCTGAGCCTGTCCGGTCGAGGAAGCCGAGTACCGCAAGCGGCAGCATCGGCCTGACCGGCGAGGACGACGAGGCCTCCGACGCGTTGCGCGCCGGGATCCGCCCGCTGCTGGCCGAGATCCGCAGTTCGATCAACTACTTCCGGTCCGGCAACGACGGTGCCCGCCTCGAAGCGATCTCGCTGACCGGCGGCGGGCTCCGCGCTGCCCGGTCTGGCGGCGGCGCTCACCGGGCAGGTCGGCGTGCCGGTCGACGTGGCCACTCCGATGCTGCACATCGGCAACCGCAAACCGGCCATCGGGCCGGACCGACCAGACCGCCGAGCAGGCCGCGACCGCGGTCTCGATCGGCCTTGCGATGGGAGCCGCCGCATGAGCGCCACCGCCACGAAGTCCCCGAGCGCGACCGTCGACTCGCAGCCTGCGCTGTGGACTGCGATGCCCGGGTGGGGGATCGCCGCCGACCTGACCCCGCCGGAGTTGATCAAGACCCGGCAGGTCGCCGTGCTCCGCCGATGGGTCGCCGCCGGTGTCGGCGGCGCTGCTGCTCGTCTGCGGCGCCGGGTACTTCCTCGCCGTCCGAGCAACGCGCTGCCGCGGAGGACGAACTCGCACTGGTCACCGACCGGACCACCCAGCTGCAGGCCATCGGCCGCAGCTACGCCGATGTGGTCGCCATTCAGAGGCTGGGTCACCCAGGTCAACGAGCGGATCGCCACCACGATGCGCGGGGACGTGGACCTGGTCGCGCTGATCGGACAGCTGCAGAGCAGCCTGCCGGCCACCATGACGATCAGCCAGGAATCCATCACGATCAGCTCCGTCCGGGGTGGCCGGCGCCAGTGGCCTGGACACCTCCGGGTCGACCCGAATCGGGACCGTGACGATGAACGGCACCGGCCAGGCCCTGGACGACCTGTCGGACTACATCGACCAGCTCGAGGCACTGCCCGGAATCGTGGACGTCATGCCGCTGGCCAATGCGGTCGCGGGTGAGGGCGCGACCGGCACTCAATTCAGTATCACCATGGGGCTGACCGACGCGTTGCTCAGCCATCGTTACGAAGTCGGCGGGTGAGGACATGAGCTCAGGTATCGCTAACCCGAAGACGGGTCTGGTTCGGCGGCGGCGCGGTGGTCGGCGTCTCTCATCCTGGTCGGCGGCTGGTTCGTCGTGGTCAGCCCGGAGCTGACCGCCGCCGCTGCGGCGCGGGATCAGATCGCAGCCGGCCCTGCAGCAGAACACGCTGCTGGAGGCCAAGAACGCCCGGCTGAAGACACAGAACGAGGACGTCTCGGCACTCCGGGTCGAGCTGGCGGCCGCCTTGGCGCAGCTGCCCTCCGACGGCGGGCTGCCCGACTTCACCCGGCAGCTCTCGGCGCAGGCCACGGCCGCCTCGGTCAGTTGACCAGCGTCGTCGTCGGCGCGCCGGCCCCGTCGTCGCCGTCGGCCGGCACCGGCGTGGCCGAGGCCGCGGCCGCGGCCCTGGCCGGCGCCGACGGCGCCGCCGCCGCTTCCGATGCCGCCGCAGCCGGGTGCCGAGGCGCAGCGGCCAGCGGTCTGGTCCAGATCACCGTGTCGGTGAGCGCGAACGGCCTCGGCAGGGACCTGCTGGCCTTCCTGTCCGCCATCCAGGTGGACGGACCCCGGCGGGCGCTGGTCACCTCCAGCCAGTATCAGCCCGGCCGAGGGCGACAGCGGCTACCGGCCTGGACGCACCGAGCACGGTGAACCTGACGCATGGTCGTCTTCTCCGCGCCATTGCCGCCCGCGGACCAGGCTGCGCTGCAGAAGCTGCTCAGCGGTACCTGAGGCCGGTCACCTGATGTCCCCGCTGCCGCGCCGCTCCGGCGCCGACGACCTGCCGCGCCCAGGCACGCCCAGGCGCCCGCTGGGTCTGCGACCCGGCGCCGCGGTCGCGGCCGCTCCGACGACGGCTTCGTGCTGCTCGAAACCCTGGTGTCGATCAGCCTGATCATGGTGGTGATGGCCGCTTTCACCACGTTCTTCGTGAACTCGGTGGCCTACACCAGCACCGCAGCGGGCCACCCAGGCAGCGACCCGGGTGGCCAACTCCGCGTTGGAAACGCTGCGCGCGCTGCCGGCGACGGACGTGCTCACCGGGCGGGACGCAGCCAGCGTCGCGACGCAGTTCGCGGCCGCGCCGGCCTCGGTGTTGTCGCTGCTGACCACGATGAACCAAGCAGTCGACCCGCTGGCGCTGGCCGGGGCCGGCGCCACGGCGAACGTGCCGACGGTGCCGATGCTGCAGACCGTGAACAACGTTGTCTACTCCCAGAGCATCTACCTGGGGACCTGCGTGGTCCGTACCTCGGTGCTGATCAACTCGGCATGCGGGACATACACCGTCACGACGGGCCCGCAACTTCCTCGCGCCGCTCGTGGTGGTCACCTGGACCGGTTCGCGCTGCCCGGCGGCGGGGTGCAGCTATGTGACCTCGACCCTGATCAGCGCCGTCGACGACCCGCTGTTCAACCTGAACCAGACACCGCCCGCCGCGCCGGTGCTGCACAACCAGGGCGCTCAGACCTCCGCCGTCGGCGACCTCGTGTCCTTCCCGGCAATTCTGACCGCGGTGCCGTCGTACCGGGTCGACCTGACCGCCGGCACGCTGCCGGCCGGGCTCGCGCTCGACACTGCCACCGGCAAGATCTCCGGCACCCCGATCACGGTCGCGCCTGCGACGTCGCTGACGCTGACGCTGACCGACGGCTTCGGCCGGACCACCGCGACCACCTTCACCTGGACGATCATCGCGGCGCTGAGTGCCACCGCACCGCCCGCCCAGGCCACCGTGGTCAACACTGCGATCACCGCGCTGTCGCTCACCGCCAGCGGAGGCACCGCGCCCTACACCTGGTCGGATCCCACCGGCTCACTGCCGCCAGGGATCACGGTCGCGGTCGCCGATCTGGCCAGCATCATCGGCACTCCCACCTTGGTCGGCACCTACCCGGTGGTACTGACCGTCACCGACGCAAGGGGCCGGACCGCACAGGTGCCGTTCACCTGGACCATCGACTACCCGCCGTTCTCGGCCACCAACCCCGGTGCGCAGAAGAGCACCGTGACGACGACGAGCCTCGCTCACCCTCAGCGTCACCGGCGGCTCCGGGACGTTCGCCTGGACCGGCGGCGAGACGCTGCCGTTGGGTCTGACGCTGACCCCGGCGGGAGTGATCTCTGGGACTCCGACGACAGTAAGCACCAAATCGGTGTCGCTGGTGGCCACCGATGCCATCACCGGGATTGCACGCACCGTTGCCTTCACCTGGCAGGTGCTTGCAAAACCGACGGTCACCGCGCCGGCCGGCCGGGAATCGGCCATCGGGTCGTCGATCTCGGTGCAGCTGACCTCCACCTGCCCCAACTCGCCGTGCAGCTACGTGCTCCAGGACGGGCCGGCCACCCTCGGGATCAGCAACTCCGGCCTGATCACCGGCACCATCACCAGCCCCGTACAGACTTTCAGCTCGGTCACCGTACTGATCACCGACAGCGCCGGTGCCACAGCCACCAGCGCAGCCTTCGTCTGGGCGATCTTCACCAACGCGCCGTCGGCGCCGCAGACGGTTGCGGTGGTCAACGGCGACGGTTCGGTGACCGTGTCCTGGACCGCACCGGCCACCGGCCTGGCAGTCACCAACTACACGGTGAAGGTGGGGGACACCGCGTCCTGCGCGACCACCACCGCCCTCACCTGCGCGGTCAATGGCCTGATCAATGGCGTGGCCTACCCCGTGACCATCACCGCCCGAAACAGTTACGGCACAGGGCCGGCGTCGGACCCGGTCACCGCCATCCCGTACCCGGCGCTGCTGTCGTCGGCCAACGGGCTGACGCTGTGGCTCGACGGTGCGGACCCCGCCACGCTGCTCGCCAGCTCGGCCTGCACCGGGGCGGTGACCGTCGCGACGGTGGGATGTTGGAAGGACAAGAGCGGCGCGGCCCGCAACTTCGTGCAGGCCACGGTCGCGAATCAGCCGACGGCCAGCCGATGGAACGGGTTGGCGGCCCCGAACTTCAAGGACACCACCGACGTGATGACCTCGGTCAACGCCACCGGCGTCTTACCAGACGGTCTTCGTCGCGGCCAACGTCACCGGCAACGCCACCTACTCCCAGCTGTTCGGCAAGGCGGGCGCCGACCTGAACGTCCGGATCGGTTCCAGCGTGAACCGCGACACCCCCACCGCGAGCGACTGGGCCTACGCCTCCAACGGCACCGGCGGCAACTTCACCTGGACCAACGGTGCGCAGAACACCAAGCTCACCACGCTCCCGGCCGCAGTGGTCACCACCGACCAGTCGTCGGCGACGCAAACGATGTCGGCCAGCATCTCCGGTGCGTACCTGAACCGGGGCATCATCGGCCAGGTGGGCGACGTGATCACGTTCAACAAAGTGCTGACCGCAGCCCAGCGGCGAGTGGTGGAGGAGTACCTCAGCCGCAAATGGGGGGTCGCCATCGCGCCACCGGCATCCACTGGCGTGGTTGGGACCACCCTGACCACCACCACCGTCAGGGTCAACTGGACCGCGCCGACCTGGGACGGTGGCTTACCGATCACCGGCTACACCGTCACCGCCGTTCCCGCTGCAGGCACCTGCACGACCACCACCACCACCTGCACGGTCACCGGCCTGAGCAACACGACGAACTACACCTTCACCGTCACCGCCACCAACGCGGCCGGAATCGGGCCGGCGTCGACGGCCTCCGTGGCGGTGAAGGGATGAGGGACTCACCGCGACACCCCGAAGCCCTGGCCGGGGTTGACACGCCGGCTGCGGCGCCGGCTGCGCCCCGACACGGGCACCTCGCTGATCGAGATGGTCGTCGGGCATGACGCTCATGTCGGTGTTCCTGGTGCTGTTCACCGGGGCGATCGTGATGATGAACAAGGCGATGAACCAGTCGCAGGCGGTCAACCAGACCTCCTCCCAGCTGAACACGGCCTACGCCAACCTGGACAACACCGTCCGGTACGCCACCTACATCACCAAGCCGGGCGTGGCCACCGGGACCAGGATTGGTACGTCGAGCTGCGATTCTTCAACGGCGGCGTCGAGACCTGCACCCAGCTACGGGTGGACATCACGACCCAGCAGTTGCAGAGCCGGTCGTGGTCGGTCACCGACGCGGTGGCCGGACCCAGCCGGGGCGTGGCGGCCGATCGCCTCCGGCATCTCCAACGGCGCCGCGGCGGCGGGGGCGACGACCCAGCCGTTCTACCTGGTGCCGACCGACCGGCAACACCACGTCGCAGCAGCTGACGGTGAACCTGACGGCGCCGGCCGGATCCGGCTCGACCCAGGTCGACTCTCAGACCTCCTTCAATCTCACCGCGATCAACAGCGTCGTTCCGACCCCGGTCGTGCGAGTCTGCCAGCACCAGGGACGGCCATGAAAGCTCAGTCGAGGACAGCGCACGACCGAGGTCCGGATGTTTCGGCGGCCCAGTCAGTCAGTGCGGGACGACCACGGGTCGATGGCCATCCTGATGATGGTGTCGCTGGTGGGACTGATGCTCAGCGCGCTGCTGGTGCCGTCGATCATCACCCAGTCCCGAGCGAGCCGGTTCGACGCGACCCGGGTCCAGGCCCTCAACGCAGCCCAAGCCGGGATGGACGTGATGATCGGTGCGATCAGGTCCGGCGTCACGAGCAACATCGGTGACAGCACCAAGTTGCCCTGCGGCCCCCGATCCGGCGTGGTCAACACCGGGTCGGTCGCCGCCTACTCGGTGTCGGTCGAGTACTTCACCTTCGATCCCGTCAGCGAACCGTCGCCGTCCAGTCAGACCATGCAGTGCATCACCGGCTACGGCACTTTCGACGCCACCACCGGCGTCGGCACCCCGGGGTATGCCCGGTTGACGTCGGTCGGATCTGTCGGCACGGCGATCAACGGATCCAGCGCCGCCCGGACCCTGACGTCGACGTACGTCTTCCGCACCAGCAACGAGAACCTGCTGGGCGGTCAGCTGCAGGTATCGACGGCCGACTCCAACCTGCTCTGCCTGGACGCCGGCACGGCCAAGCCCGCGTTGAACACCGTCGTGGTGCTGCAGCTGTGCACCTCCTCCTTGCCGCCTGCCGCGCAGCAGGTCTTCGCCTACCGCACCGATCTCACCCTGCAGCTGGTGTCGTCCATCACCGCTGCGAACCCGAACGGATACTGCCTGACCCCGCTGCACACCGCACCGCCGGTCGCCGGCGACTCGGTCAGGCTGGCGCGATGTGGGCCGCTGGGCACCCCGGTCACCTACGCCCAACAGTGGAGCTACAACGACAGCGGGCAGTATCAGGCGTCGCAGGCCGACTCGGCGACGACCGGGGTCCTGCCCGATCTGTGCCTCAACCTGGCCACCACGGCCGCCGGCCAGGCGGCGAGCATCTCCACGTGCGCGGCGGCATCCCGCTGGGTCCCGACATCCTCCGTCGGGCCCGGAGCCGCGGCATTACCCCAGTGGATCAATTACAGCGAGTTCGGCCGGTGCCTGGACGTCACTTCGCAGCAGACCAGCTCGACCTTCCTGATCGACTACCCGTGCAAGCAGAACCCCTTCCCGGGGGCGAAGACCTGGAATCAACTCTTCACGGCCCCGACCATCCCGGCCGACACCGGCAGCGTCACCGGTCAGATCTTCACCGTCAAGAGCGGCAACTACTGCCTCACCAGTCCCGGAACCGCCGGCGGTTACGTCACGGTGAAGCTGTGTGCCGTCGGCGACGTGTCGCAGACCTGGACGATCAGCGGGGGCGACAAGTCGCTGAGCTACTCGGCGAAGTACACGGTGGTCAACAGGGGGCTGTGCCTGGGGTTGGGTGCGCCGAATGCGGCCAAGCCCGAGTGGTCGACGATCACGGTGGACAACTGCACCGGCGGTCTCGACCAGAAGTGGAACGCCTCACCCAACCTGCTGACCGCGACGCTGACCAACGTCCGAGAGATCTAGGCCGGACCCGGATGCGGTGGGGCGGTGGCAGCCGCGGATCAGGCGATCTGAGAGGCGAGCTCGTGATCCTCGGTGAACCTGCGACGGCGCATCTCGCCCTGGGTGTTGGACATCGCCAGCCGGCCCGCCACGGTGCTGCGGCACGCCACCGCCTCGTAGTACGCGCTACGGGTGGCGGCGGCACGGCCGGTGCGGGCCAGCGGCGGCAAGGCCTCCGGGTCGAGTTGCGAGTTCATCCCGTCGCGCAGCAGCGCGAGCGGCTTCCGAGCACATTTGCGACACCCGCGACTGGGTGACCCCGAGCTCGGCGGCGATCTCGCTCATCTGGCGATTCTGGAAGTAAGTAGGCCTCCACCACCGTCCGCAGCCGGTCCGACAGGGACTCGACGGCGTCGTGCAGGTAGCCGAGCTGCTCGCGGCGCAGCAGCGTCGACTCGGGTCCAGGGCTGTGATCGGCCAGTACGTCGGCCAGCGTCTCGGGCGCGAAGCCCTGCAGGCTGATCACCGTGCCGCGCGCCAGGTCCGCGTTGATGGCGTCCAGTTCGCGAACGCCGATGCCCATCTTTGCCGCGATCTCAGCCGCGCTCGGGGACCGCTCCAGGGTCATCGTGAGTTGGCGAGTGACCGTCTCGATCTCACGGGCGCGGCTGCGGACCGAGCGTGAAGCCCAATCCATGCCGCGCAACTCGTCGATCAGGGCGCCGCGAATACGCAGGGCGGCGAAGCTGCGGAAAGACGCGCCCCGATCCGCGTCATAGGCGTCGGCACTCAGGACCAGCGCCATCATCCCGGCAGAAACCAGATCGTCCCGGTTGACGTGGTGCGGGAGGGTGCGGATCCGCTCCGACACCAGAATCTCCACCAGCGACATGTGGTCCGCGACCAGGGCAGCTACGGCCCGCCGGTTCTCCGCGTGACACACGGTCACCACGGCCAGAGCGACCGGGTGTTCTGTCGCACCGACGCGCGCTGCCGCTGTGCCAGATGACGCAGGGTAGCCAAAGGTCGCCTCGTGAGCGCGGCAGTCGTGATTGCGACGCTCACTCTTATGGACGATCTGGAGATTCATCGGACTCCTGGTTCGGGGGGTCAAAGGGGAGATTTGATCCTCTGTTCGAAATAGTAGCGAGAGACCGGGTGATTTTGGACCCCAATGGGTGGAGTCACAGACGTTGCGACGACCCCTGTCATCTCCAATGGACGCCGCCCGATGTGCACTGTGCGTAGTCAAGGCAGGCCAGGAGGCGGCTGGACGTGTACACAGCGTGGCGATCCGTAACGTGACTGCCACAGGCACGCGGCCGGGCGGAGATGCTGCGTCACGAAGCACGGGCAAGCGGGTGAACTTTGCCGGGGGCCCGTCGGACGCTGCGGGGGAGGGCTGTCGACCTGGCAATCGCGGGCTCGACGTTGTCGGGTTGAAGACCTGCGGGGAGACCGCCCTCGGCTCGGGGCTCGGGGCCGGTGACCAGGCGGTCGGCACGGGGTCGTCGCTCTGTGGAGCGTCCAACCCTTGCCTACCCTGCGGTTCATCGGAGTGAATCCTTTCGTGGCATTTCACCCGCTGAGCCCAGTCAAATCGCGCTCCGCAACCACGGACGGTCTCGCGGAGAGTCGGCAATTGCCCTCGGGGACCCACTCGGCTCCCGTTTGGAAGGCATCGCTGCAGCTCACAGGCGTGAGCACCTCAGTGGCACGAGGCGGGTCCGAATTGATCACCAAAGAGGGTAGGTCTCACCGTCCGTAATCGCTGCCGCACCACATCGTTGGATCTGTGACAGTGAGTTGACTCGATCCCACAGAAAGTGGCTAACGGGGGCCGTAGTCTCATCGACATCACCACCAGAGATGCACGGAATCGCCGGAGCGCATTGCTCCATTCGAGTCCGGACCGGTTTACGCCCAGCTCAGCCAGGAGACCCCCATGTTGCTGTACCTGCTGATCGCCATCCCGGCGCTCGTTGTCGTGATGGGCCTCTGGGCACGCTCCGGCCCGGTCACTGCCACCGACGTGCACTGTGCGTCCGTGGACCGCTGGTTGGACCACCAGGCCGAGCTGATCCGCGACGGCGCGGCGACCCAGGCGGCGTGGGCACCGGTGCGCCGCAGTATCTCTCGGGTCGCCCCGCGGCCGCTTGGTGGGTCAGGTCGGCGAGCTGCTGGCCGGCTGATCTGCCTGGCATCACCTGAACAGACCCCATTGCGATGACCGGCCACGCCTTCGGGCGTGGCCGGTTTTTTCATTCCGGTCTTCAGCGGCGGCACTGACGGCCCCGCGCGGCCCTGCTCGCCCGCAGAACCCGGTTGCCCCGGGCCGCTAGGGTTTGGGACGTCGGAAATCTTCCCCGTCTGTCTGGAGCGCATCCTCGTGTCTGCCGTCGCCTGGTCCCCCTCGCCCGCTCGACTCCGAGTGGCAGCCGGCACCACGGCGGGCGCTGCGGTCCAGGCCGCCGAGCTGCCCCGGACCGGCCCGGAGGCGATCGTCGTCGTCCGTGAGCAGGACGGCCGGCTGCGGGATCTGGCCTGGACCCCGGACGTCGACACCGACGTCGACGCGGTCCCGGCAGCCTCCGACGACGGCCGCAGCGTGCTTCGGCACAGTGCGGCGCACGTCCTGGCACAGGCCGTCCAGCAGAAGTTCCCGGACGCGAAGCTCGGCATCGGACCGTTCATCACTGATGGCTTCTACTACGACTTCGACGTCGAACGTCCCTTCACCCCGGAGGATCTGGCCGATCTGGAGAAGCGGATGGCCAAGATCATCAAGGCCGGCCAACGGTTCGCCCGGCGCAACTACGCCTCCAGAGAGCAAGCGCGCGAAGAACTCTCGGCGGAGCCGTACAAGTTGGAACTGATCGACCTGAAGGCCGACAGCGCTGACAGTGCGACAGCGTCGACAGGTCGACAGGTCGACAGGTCGACAGTGCCGACAGTGCCGACAGTGTCGACAGTGCCGACAGCGTCGACAGCGCCGAGATCATGGAGATCGACGCCGCCGACCTGGCCTGTCGGCCTACGACAACCTGCACGCGCACACCGGCGACCGGATCTGGAGTGACCTGTGCCGCGGGCCGCACGTGCCGACCACCCGGGACATCCCGGCCTTCAGGCTGATGCGCAGTGCCGCCGCCTACTGGCGGGGCAACGACAAGAACCCGCAGCTGCAACGGATCTACGGCACCGCGTGGGAATCCACCGACGCCCTCGACGCGTACCTGACCCGGCTCGCCGAGGCCGAGCGACGCGACCACCGGCGGCTGGGCACCGAGCTCGACCTGTTCTCGTTCCCGGACGAGATCGGTTCCGGGCCTGGCGGTTTTCCATCCCAAGGGCGGCATCATCCGGCAGGAGATGGAGAACTACTCCCGGCAGCGGCACACCGAGGACGGGTACGAGTTCGTCTACTCACCGCACATCACCAAGGCCGCGCTGTTCGAGACCTCGGGTCACCTGCAGTGGTATGCCGACGGCATGTTCCCGGCGATGCACCTCGACGAGGAGTACCACCCGGACGGCGCCGTCAAGCGGCAGGGCCAGGACTACTACCTGAAGCCGATGAACTGCCCGTTCCACAACCTGATCTTCCGCCTCCCGCGGTCGCTCCTACCGCGAGCTGCCGCTGCGGCTGTTCGAGTTCGGCTCGGTGTACCGCTACGAGAAGTCCGGTGTCATCCACGGTCTCACCCGGGTCCGCGGGATGACCCAGGACGACGCGCACATCTACTGCACCCCGGATCAGCTGCAGGACGAGATCAAATCGCTGCTGACCTTCGTCATCGACCTGCTGCGCGACTACGGCCTGGACGACTTCTACCTGGAGCTGTCCACCCGGAACGAGGAGAAGTACGTCGGCACCGACGAGCAGTGGGAGACCGCGACCGACGCGCTGCGCAAGGCCGCCGAGGATTCCGGTCTCGACCTCGTCCTCGACCCGGGTGGGGCGGCGTTCTACGCGCCGAAGATCTCCGTGCAGGCCAAGGACGCCATCGGCCGGACCTGGCAGATGAGCACCATCCAGGTCGACTTCCAGCTGCCGGAGCGGTTCGACCTCGAGTACACCGCGTCCGACGGCACCGGCAGCAGCCGTACATGATCCACCGCGCGCTGTTCGGCTCGATCGAGCGGTTCTTCGGCGTCCTCACCGAGCACTACGCCGGCGCGTTCCCGGCCTGGCTCGCGCCGGTCCAGGTCGTCGGCATCCCGGTCGCCGAGGCGTTCGGCGACCACCTGCAGGACGTGATCGGACACCTTGCGGCGCAAGGGGATCCGTGCCGAGGTCGACCACTCCGACGACCGGATGCAGAAGAAGATCCGCAACCACACCGCCGCCAAGGTGCCGTTCCAGCTGCTGGCCGGTGGCGAAAGACGTCGAGGCCGGCGCGGTGTCGTTCCGGTTCCGCGACGGCACCCAGGTCAACGGGGTGCCGGTGGCGGACGCGGTCGAGGCTGATCGTCGGCTGGGTCGCGCGAGCGCCGCAACGAGTCGCCGTCCGCGGCGGCGCCCGCGTTCGCCGCGCTGGGCTGAGGCCCGCATGACCGAGCATGCGGAAGCACAGGACGGAGTGGGGGAGTCCGACGGTCTGCAACGGCTGTGGACGCCGCACCGGATGGCCTACATCCAGGGCGATCAGAAGCCGACCGGTGGTTCCGACGCCGCCGACGCCTGCCCGTTCTGCCGGATCCCGACGCTGGACGACGCGACCGGCCTCGTCCTGGCCCGCGGCGAGCTGGTCGTTCGCGGTGCTCAACCTGTTCCCCTACAACCCGGGTCACCTGATGGTCGTCCCGTACCGGCACGTCGCCGACTACACCGACCTGACGCTCGACCGAGACGGCCGAGCTCGCCGCGATGACCCGGCACGCGATGGCGTGGTGCGGGCGGTGTCGGCCCCGCACGGGTTCAACATCGGGATGAACCAGGGCTCGGTGGCCGGTGCCGGGATCGCCGCGCACCTGCATCAGCACCTGGTGCCGCGGTGGGGCGGGGACGCCAACTTCATGCCGGTGATCGGCCACACCAAGGTCCTGCCGCAGCTGTTGGCGCAGACCCGGGAGATGATCGCCGACGGCGTGGCCGGAATGACCTGACCCGATCGGGCATTCCCGGCCGCCGGTGGCACCTGGCGTGATAGGTATGGAGGAGCGGCGCAACGCCCGGGAAATTCATCCGGGTGCCACGACCGCGCCGGGCACGACGACGTGCCGCCGGCGCGGGAATGCCGGGGTGGCGCCTCCGCGTTGTCCCTGTTGAGGCGCTGACCAGCGACGTTCAGCCGATCTGCGCCACCTGTCCCGCGTGGGGTGACGGTGGACGAAGTTCGTCGAAGGAGGTCTGCGCGATGTGTCGTCTGCTCGGTGTGGTCTGCCCCCGGCCGGTGCCGCTGACCGAATCGGTGGGTGAGCACCTCGCGCCGTTCGAGGCGCTGTCCAGCCTGCACTGCGACGGCTGGGGGATCGCCAGCTGGGGCGGGACCGGCACCGTGCAGGTCCACAAGGCACCCGAACCGGCCCGGACGAGCCAACGGTTCGACGAGGTTGCCGAGAAGACGATGACCGATGCGGCCCTGTTGCACCTGCGCAAGGCCTCGCCCGGCATGCAGCTGTCGATGGACAACACGCATCCGTTCAGCAACGGCGACTATGCGCTCGCGCACAACGGCTACTGCGGCACCGTCGAGGATCTCGACGTCCTGGTCGCCGCGGCCGGGGGAGAGCCTGCGCGTGGCACCACCGACAGCGAGCGGTACTTCTCGCTGGTGACGGCCTTGCTGGCGGACCTCCCCCCGGCGGCCGCGCTGCTGGAGGCGGCCGCGCCGGATCGCCGCCGGGGCCGACCTGGTGGCGCTGAACACGCTGCTGCTGACCCCGGAAGCGCTCTACGCGATGTGCTGGTTCGACCCGGTCAAGTGCGAGGACGAGCCGGGCGGCCCCGAGGGCTACTTCATGCACTACACCGTCAGTCGGCGCGAGGTGATCGTCGCCTCCACCGGTTGGGATCGCGAGATCGACCGCTGGTCGCCGCTGCCCAACGGTGAGGTGCTCGAGATCTCCCGGCACACCCTCGAGGTCAACCTCTACAGCGCCACCGAGTCGGCCGCCTGACCGATCGGACCGCCGCCCGCCCCGAGGTCGGCGCGCGTTCGGCGGTGGGTGGGTGCCGCTATCGTGAGAGTCCGACCTGTCCGCATCGACCCTGCGGATCCCGACTGCCCGACGAGGACTCCCGTCATGCTGAATGCGCTCGCCCGTGGCGCAGTGTCACGCCTGACCGATCCGGTCGGTCGGGCGCTGCTGCGGGTCGGCCTGACGCCCGACGCCGTGACCGTGATCGGCACCACCGGGGTGGTCGCCGGAGCGGTGTTCCTGATCGGGGCCGGGCATCTGTTCTGGGGCACGATGGCGGTCACCGTGTTCGTGTTCTTCGACCTGTTCGACGGCGCGATGGCCCGGGCCCGCGGGAACGGGACCGATTTCGGGGTGGTGCTCGACGCCTCCTGCGACCGGATCGCCGACGGCGCCCTGTTCGGCGCCATCGCCTTCGCCGCGTTCCAGCACCTGCACAGTCCGTCGCTGGCCGTCGCCGCGCTGATCTGCCTGACCACCGGTCAGGTGGTGTCCTACATCAAGGCCCGCGCGGATTCGGTGGACCTGCGCATCACCGGCGCCCTCGCCGAACGCGCCGAACGCAACGTCCTGGGCCTCGTCGGCACCGGGCTGCAGGGCCTGGGTGTGCCGCACGCGCTGGCCTTGTGCCTGTGGTTGCTGGCCGCCGCCAGCGTGTTCACCGTTGCCCAGCGGATGGTCCAGGTGCGCCGCGCCTACGTCCGGCGGGAAGCGGCCCAGCCCCGGTGAACGCGCGGATCGACCGGCTCGCCGCGACGGGCTTCGGCGTCGGCTGGTCGGTGGTCAAGGCGCTGCCGGAGGGCCTGGTGACCCGGACGTTCGACGCAGCCGCCGATCGCGCGCTGCGTCGTCGGGGGCCGGCCACCGTGCAGCTCGCCCGCAACCTCGGTCGCGTCCTCGGAGCCGACGCCACCCCGGCCGCGCTCGCCGCCGTCACCCGGGCCGGGCTGCGCTCCTATGCCCGGTACTGGCGCGAGACCTTCCGGCTGCCGGCGATGGACCACCGCGCGGTGGTCGCCGACTTCCTGCCGCAGCTGGCCGGGTTCGAACACCTGCAGACCGCGATGGCCGCCGGCACCGGGGTGATCGCGCCGCTGCCGCACTCGGGCAACTGGGACGTCGCGGGCCTCGCGATGGCGCACGAGTTCGGCACGTTCACCACCGTCGCGGAGCGGCTGCGGCCGGAGTCGCTGTACGACCGGTTCGTCGCCTACCGGGAGAGCCTCGGGTTCGAGGTGCTGCCGTTGACCGGTGGCGACCGCAGTCCGACCACCGTGCTGCGGGAACGGCTGGAACAGGGCGGGATGGTCTGCCTGGTCGCCGACCGGGATCTGTCCGCACGGGGGGTCGAGGTCGACTTCTTCGGCGAGCGGACCCGGATGCCGGCGGGACCGGCGATGCTGGCGGTGCTCACCGGGGCGCCGCTGTGCCCGGCGCACATGTACTACACCGACACCGGCTGGGCCGGGGAGATCGGGGCACCGATCACGCTCCGCGGGGAGCGGCTGCGCGACCAGGTGCGCGACGGCACCCAGCAGCTCGCGGACTTCTTCGCGTCGCGGATCGCCGAGCACCCCGCCGACTGGCACATGATGCAGAAGCTGTGGCTCTCGGACCTGACGCCACGGCCCGGCGACCCGCCGGCATGAGGATCGGGCTGGTCTGCCCGTACTCCTTCGACGTACCGGGCGGCGTTCAGGGGCACGTCCTCGAGGTCGCCCGGATCCTGGCCGACCGGGGGCACCACGTCTCGGTGTTGGCCCCCGGCGAGGAGGACGCGGACCTGCCCGAGTTCGTCGTCCCGGTCGGTCGCAGCGTCGCCATCCCGTACAACGGCTCCGTCGCCCGGCTGTCGTTCGGCCCGCTCAGCTACACCCGGGTCCGCCGATGGATCCGCGCCGAGCAGTTCGACGTGCTGCACGTGCACGAGCCGGTGGCGCCCAGCCTGTCGATGCTCGCGCTGATCGTCGCCGATGGTCCGATCGTGGCGACGTTCCACACCGCCAACCCCAAGTCCAAGGCGCTGACCGCGTTCCAGGGCCTGCTGCAGCCGTTCATGGAGAAGATCACCGGCCGGATAGCGGTCAGCGAACTGGCCCGTCAGGTCCAGGTCGAGCATCTCGGCGGTGACGCGGTCATCATCCCCAACGGCGTCGACACCCGCTTCTACGGTGACGCCGCGCCGCTGCCGGGGTACCCGCGGGCCGGCGGCACCATCGGCTTCGTCGGCCGGTTCGGGGAGCCGCGCAAAGGCATGGCAGTGCTGCTGGCCGCCCTCGAACTGCTGATCCCGACCCGGCCCGACCTGCAACTGCTGATCGCCGGGTCCGGCGACCCCGACGAACTGATGGACGCCGCCGGCCCGCGGCTGGCCGGCCACCTCCGGTTGCTGGGGCAGGTGAGCAACGCCGACAAGGCGGCGATGTTGTCGTCGGTGGACATCTACTGCGCCCCTAACATCGGCGGGGAGAGCTTCGGGATGATCCTGACCGAGGCGATGAGCGCCGGCGCCGCGGTCGTCGCCGCCGATCTGGATGCGTTCCGCCGAGTGCTCGACGACGGGGCCTGCGGGGTACTCGTCCCGGTCGGCGACGCGGTCGCGCTGGCGACGGCGTTGTCGGACGCGCTGGACCGGCCGGCGCAGCGGGCCGCGATGGTCCGCCGGGCGTCGGCGGCCGTCCGCACGTTGGACTGGTCCGTGGTGACCGACCAGCTGCTGCAGGTCTACGACACCGTCATCGCCGCCGACCCCCGCTCGGTCGTGGAGGCCGAGTGAGGAGGGTGTCGTGGGCTGGCTGATCGCGGCGATCATCGTCACCCTGCTGATCTGTGCCTTTCGGCTGGCCCGGCTGGCGACCCGGCTCGACCGGCTGCACCGGCGGACCGAGGCTGCGTGGGCGGCCCTCGACGTCGCGCTGGCCCGCCGGACGGGGGCGGCCCGGGCGCTGGCCGCGGCGTCGGGCTTGCCGCCGGCGGCGGCCGGCGCCCTGGCTGCGGCGGCCGCCCAGACCGAGACGGCCGGCCGCACGCTCCGCGCCGACGCCGAGAACGATCTGACCAAACGGCTGGAGCAACTGCCCACCCCGGCCGAGTCGTCGTTGGCCGAAGAGCTTCAGCAGACCGCGCAACGCATCCTGCTGGCCCGCCGCTTCTACAACGACGCCGTCCGCGACACCCGGGCGTTGCGCGCGGACCGGTTCTCCCGGATGTTCCGGCTGGCCGGCCGGGCCACACTGCCCGAGTACTTCGAGATCGCCGAGTACAACCCGGCGCGGCCGCTGAACCGGGTGTCGGCGCGGGTCATCCTGCTCGACGACGCCGACCGGGTCCTGCTGTTCCGTGGCAGCGACCCGCACCTGCCCGGAGACCGCTTCTGGTTCAGCCCCGGCGGCGGCGTCGAGGAGGGGGAGGACCTGGTCGCCGCAGGGCAGCGCGAGCTGGCCGAGGAGACCGGTTTCCGGCTGCCGCGCACCGCGTTCCACGGCCCGGTGTGGTGGCGGCGGTCCCGGTTCCGCTTCACCGGCATCGACTACGAGCAGACCGAGTACTACTTCGTCGCGAGCCCTCCCGCCGACGGGGCGGCGCTGCACCACGACGGTTTCACCGACGTCGAACGGTCCTACATCCAGGGCGAGCAGTGGTGGGTCGCCGGTGAGCTCGCCGCCTCCGGGGAGGTGGTCCACCCTGCCCGGCTGGCCGAGCGGCTACCGGAGGCGGTCCGCGCGCTGCGGGACGGCTGGGACGGCACGGAGCCGACCCAGATCGACTGAGCGCGGTGTGCCGAACACGCACAGCAACATCGGTCGCCTAGATTGGGGTGCTGCCAGGTCCGGCTGCGCGTTGCTTCGCCGGACCTCCGACCAGGGAGGATGCCGGTGACCACCCGCAGCCGACGTTCGCGATCGCGCACCGTTCTGTTGATGATCCCGGTGCTGGTGCTGGCCGCCTGCAGCTCCGGCGACCAGACCGCCCCGACCAGCGAGTCGGTGACCGCCGAGGTCAGCAGCTCCTCGGTGGCCGTCCCGCCGTCCACCACCGAGGTGGTGCCGACCACGACCGAGGTGCCGGTCACCCCGGAGGCGCCGCCGCCCCCGCCGCCGGTGGACGCCATGACCGGCGGCGACCCCGTCGGGCAACGTGGTGGTCGCGGCCAAGATCGACAACACCTTCCCCGGCGACCAGTGGGGCGTCGGCGATGCCGACGTCGTCTACATCGAGATGGTCGAGGGCCAACTCAGCCGGCTGATCGCGCTGTTCCACACCACCCTCCCCACCGAGGTCGGGCCGGTCCGTTCCGTGCGCACCACCGATCCCGACGTCCTGAGCGCCTACGGCCGGCCCGCCCTGCTGTTCTCCGGCGGGGCCGGCGGCCCACTGGACAACTTCGCGTCGTCCGGGCTGGTGAAGGCCTCACCGGACGTCATCGGCGGCGCCTATTGGCGCTCGTCGGCGGCCAAGGAGCCGTACAACCTGCACGCGAACGTCGCGCAGGTGGCGGCGGAGGTCGGCGAGATCGGCGTGCCCAACAATCCCGGGTTCGTCTTCGCCGACGACGCACCGGGCTACGCCGGGCAGCGCGACGTGAGCCGGGTCGCGGCGACGTTCGCCAACCCGATCTCGTTCCGGTGGGCCGACGGGGTGTGGAACTACCTCCGCCGGGGCTCGGTCCAGGTCGACGGGGCCACCGGCGCGGCGTTCGCGTTCCCGAACCTCCTGGTGCAGCGGACCACCGCCCAGAAGGACGGCACCGTGGACTCCAACGGGGTCGCCTCCTACAAGACCAACAGCATCGGTGACGGCACCTTCACCCTCTACCGGGACGGCAAGGCCGTCGACGGTTCCTGGTCCCGCCCGGACGCCGCGTCGCCCACCAGCTACCTCGACGCGAACGGCGCGCCGGTGCTGTTCCGCACCGGCAGGACGTGGGTCGTGCTGGCGCCGAGCGAGATCGCGATCTCCGAGGGCTGAGTCAACTGGCCTCCTGACCGGGGGCCACCTGAGCGCGCAGACTGGGCGTCAGGCGCCCGCGCGGGGCGCACCGTCCAGCTCGGGAGCCTGCCATGACCACCTCAGAAGTCCCTGCCGTCGCTCCGGTCGGCGGCGCCGTCACCGGCTCGGCCCGGGTGAAGCGCGGCATGGCCGAGATGCTCAAGGGCGGCGTCATCATGGACGTCGTCACCGCCGAGCAGGCCAAGATCGCCGAGGACGCCGGAGCGGTGGCCGTGATGGCACTGGAGCGGGTACCCGCCGACATCCGGGCGCAGGGCGGCGTCTCGCGGATGAGCGACCCGGACATGATCGACAGCATCATCGCCACCGTGTCGATCCCGGTGATGGCCAAGGCCCGGATCGGCCACTTCGTCGAGGCCCAGGTTCTGCAGTCGCTCGGGGTGGACTACATCGACGAGTCGGAGGTACTGACCCCGGCTGACTACGCGCACCACATCGACAAGTGGGCGTTCACCGCACCGTTCGTCTGCGGTGCGACCAACCTCGGCGAGGCGCTGCGGCGGATCAACGAGGGTGCGGCGATGATCCGGTCCAAGGGCGAGGCCGGCACCGGGGACGTGTCCAACGCGACCACCCACATGCGCACGATCCGCGCCGAGATGCGCCGGTTGACCTCGCTGTCGCCGGATGAGCTGTACGTCGCGGCCAAGGAGCTGCAGGCGCCGTACGACCTGGTCGTCGAGGTCGCCCGGACCGGCAAGCTGCCGGTCGTGCTGTTCACCGCCGGTGGCATCGCCACCCCGGCCGACGCGGCGATGATGATGCAGCTCGGCGCCGAGGGTGTGTTCGTCGGGTCGGGGATCTTCAAGTCCGGCAACCCGGCGCAGCGCGCCGCCGCCGTCGTGCAGGCCACCACGTTCTACGACGACCCCGACGTGATCGCCAAGGTTTCCCGCGGGCTGGGCGAGGCCATGGTGGGCATCAACGTCGCCGACATCCCGCAGCCGCATCGGCTGGCCGAGCGCGGCTGGTAGGGGCCGGTAGGGGCCGCAGGTTTCGGGGTGATTGTGCCCGGTGAGCGGGCACAACCACCCCGAAACCTGAGGGCGGGCGGGCCGGGTCAGGTCAGGTCATCCAGCGGTGCGGGAGCACCGGGCGGGCGGCGGCGGCTCTGCCGTCGATCGAGGCCAGCCGCTGCACGGCAGCACGCAGCGCGTCCGGCGGTGCGGTGAACGGCAGCCGCAGGAACGACTCCATCGTGCCGTCGGGCCCGAAGCGCGGCCCCGGCACGATCGCGACGCCCACCGACGGGGCCAGCGCGGCAAGGTCCGTCGCGTACGGCCCGGGCAGCTCCACCCACAGGGAGGCGCCACCGGCCGGCCTGGTCGGGCGCCAGTGCGGCAGGTCGGCGTCCAGGGCGGCGAGCAGCGCCGAGCAGCCGGCCTGCAACCGGGCCCGCTGCACGGCCAGCGCAGGTTCTTCGTCGGCCAGCAGCCGAAGCGCCACCAGCTGGTCCAGCACGGAGCCCGCCATGTCCTGCAGCGAACGGACGGCGGCGAGCCGACCGACCACACTCCGGCCGGCGCGCAGCCAGCCGATCCGCAGGCCGCCCCAGAACGACTTGCTCATCGAGCCGATGGTGACCACCCGGCGCGCCTTGTCGAACGCGGCCAGGTGCGGCGGCATCGGCGCGGCAGGGTCGAACGGCACATCCCGCAGCGTCTCGTCCACGACCAGTACCGTCGCCGTCCGCGACGCGGCAGTCACCAGGTCCGACCGGGTGGTCGCGTCCATCACCGCACCGGTCGGGTTGTGGAAGTCCGGGATCAGGTACGCGAGCCGAGGCGTGGACTGCACCATCGCCGCCGTCATCAGGTCCAGGTCCCAGGGCTGCCGTGCCGACGCCCGCACCCCGACGGGCACCGGGATCCGGCGGCTGGACCGGGCCGCCTCCAGCGCCAGCGGATAGGTCGGGCAGTCGAACAGCACCCGGTCACCGGCGCCGGACAGCTCGGCCAGCACGATCGTCCAGGCGTGCTGGCCGCCGTTGGTGACCAGGATCTCCTCGGCGGTGGTCGGCAGGCCACTCGCGGTGTAGCGCCGGGCGATGCTCTCCCGCAGTGACCGGATACCGAGCGGCTCGTAGCCGTCCTCGCGGAAGTAGGCCGACAGGTCCTCGGCGGCCGCAGCGACCGCCGCCTGGATCTGCTCGGCGGGTGCGGGCAGGGACGCGGTGGTCAGGTTGATCAGGGCGTCCTCGGCACTGGCCCCCCAGGACAGCGGGGACAGGGCGGTGGGCGGGGTGCCGGGTGCAGGCCGCAGCACGCTGCCCGATCCGCGTCGACTGGTCACCCAACCGTCGTCCCGGAGCAGCGCATACGCCGCCGCCACCGTGGTCCGCGACAGGTGCAGGGCGTCGGCCAGCGCGCGCTCGCTGGGCAGCCGGGTGTGCGCGGACAGCCGACCGTCCAGCAGCGCGTCGCGGACCCGGCGGGCGAGCTCGCGGTAGGTCACCCCGGTGCGGCCCTCGACGTCGACCGGCTGGCTGCGGGGCAGCCCGATCTTCACGTGCCGGGCCAGGGTGGCCGCCGACACCCGGGTCAACGCAGCGGCCGGCAGGTGGTCCGGCGGGACGAGGGTGCTCACCGGTCCACTCTCCGCGATCTGGCCTGCCCGGTCAACGGTGCGACCAGGCCACTTCGCCGGGCCAGGCCAGTTCCGTCGAAGTGGCACTGGGCCACCTGCCGAGCTGACCGGCATGCTGGTGCCATGCACCATCGCACCCCCCTCCGCACCGCCGCCCGTTCGATAGTGCTGCCGATGCCTGTCGACCGCCGGGCCCGTCGGCTCACCCAACTGTTCGTCGGGCTGGCGCTGTACGGCTTCTCGATGGCGGTGATGGTGCGCGCCGGCATGGGTCTGGATCCGTGGGACGTGCTGCACCAGGGGCTCGCCGATCGGCTGCCGGTCAGCTTCGGGGTCACCATCGTGGGCGTGTCGTTGCTGGTCCTGCTGCTCTGGATCCCGATCCGGCAACGGCCGGGTTTCGGCACCTTGGCCAACGCCATCGTCATCGGGCTCGTCACCGACGCGTCCCTGGCGGTGCTGCCGGCCGCGCCCAACACGACGGTCGGGATCATCGCGATGCTGGTGTCGGTGCCGTTGAACGCGCTGGCCGGCGCGCTCTACATCGGAGCCGGGCTCGGTCCCGGCCCGCGGGACGGCCTGATGACCGGGCTGGTCGCCCGGGGCGTCGGACCGGTGTTCGCGGTCCGTACGGCCATCGAGGGCAGCGCGCTGCTCGGCGGTTGGCTGCTCGGCGGCCCGGTCGGGATCGGCACCGTCGCCTACGCGGTGGGGATCGGCCCGCTGCTGCAGCCGTTGCTGCCGCGGTTCGCCGTCGACCGACCGGTCGCCGCCATCAGTGACCTGACCGATGACCTGGCCGATGACCCGACCAGTGCCCCGACCGGTGCCGTCGGCGTCGCCCCGGTCCCGCCCGGCGTGACCTCACCCGTATGAGCCCGGACGCGACAGCCCCCGACGGGACAGCCCCGGACCTGATGAACCCGGACCTGGCGGCGCCGGGCCGGCCGCTCACCATCGGGGTCCTGGCGCTGCAGGGCGACGTCCGTGAGCACGTGCACGCCGTGGAGCTGCTGGGCCACCGCGGGATCACGGTGCGGCGGGCGTCGGAGCTCGCCGCCGTGGACGGCATCATCATCCCGGGCGGCGAGTCGACCACGATCAGCCGACTGCTCGACGTGTTCGAGCTCCGGGAAGCGTTGACCGAGCGGCTGCGGGCCGGCCTGCCCGCGTACGGCTCCTGCGCCGGGATGATCATGCTGGCGTCCGGGATCGTGGACGGCCGGTCCGGGCAGCGCCCGCTGGGCGCGCTCGACATCACGGTGCGCCGCAACGCGTTCGGTCGCCAGGTCGACTCCTTCGAGGGCGAGATCGCGATGGTCGGCATCGACGGGCCGCTGCCCGCGGTGTTCATCCGGGCGCCGTGGGTGGAGTCGGTCGGGCCCGATGTCCGGGTGCTCGCGACCGCGGCCGGGCATCCGGTGGCGGTCCGCCAGGGGCCGGTGCTCGCGACCTCCTTCCATCCCGAGATCGGCGGTGACCTGCGGGTGCATGCGCTGTTCCTGCGGATGGTCAGCACGGCGACCGCGCCGAGCCACGTAGACTGACCCGTCGAACCCGGGGGAGTGGGAGGCCGCGCGCCTCGCCGTCGGCGACCATCACGAACGAGAGGCACGGCAGGTCATGAGCGGCCATTCCAAGTGGGCTACCACCAAGCACCAGAAGGCCCACAAAGACGCCAAGCGCAGCAAACTCTTCGCGAAGCTGATCAAGAACATCGAGGTCGCCGCCCGCACCGGTGGCGGCGACGTCAACGGCAACCCGACGCTGTTCGACGCCGTGCAGAAGGCCAAGAAGTCCTCGGTGCCCAACGACAACATCGATCGTGCCCTCAAGCGCGGCTCGGGTGCGGAGAGCGGTGGCGCCGAGTACACCTCGATCATGTACGAGGGGTACGGCCCGAGCGGGGTGGCGATCATGATCGAGTGCCTCACCGACAACCGGAACCGCGCCGCCTCCGAGGTCCGGGTCGCCGTCACCCGCAACGGCGGTTCGATGGCCGACCCCGGGTCGGTGGCGTACCTGTTCAAGCGGATGGGCCTCGTCGTCGTCCCCAAGGGTGAACTCGGCGAGGACGACGTGCTGATGGCCGTGCTGGACGCCGGGGCCGAGGAGGTGACCGACCAGGGCGAGACCTTCGAGGTGCTGTCCGAGGCCACCGACCTGGTGCCGGTGCGGACCGCGCTGATCGACGCCGGCATCGAGTACGACTCCGCCGATCCGACGTTCGTGCCGTCGCTGAACGTGCCGGTCGACCTCGAGGCGGCGCGCAAGGTGCTCAAACTGATCGACGCGATCGAGGACCTGGACGACGTGCAGAACGTCTACACCAACGTGGAGATCCCGGACGAGATCGGCGCCCAACTCGATGAGGACGACGAGTAGTCCAGCCGCACCGCAGCTGTCCCCGGAACCGCCGTCGGCACCGCGCCGACGGCGGTTCCGCGTCCGGGTGGCACCGCCGGCTCCCTGGTGCCAGACCCGGGCGTGGCGTCGGCGACGGCGCCCCGGCAGCCGGGTAGCGTCACCAGGCGTACAGGTGTTCGGTCCGGTGGCGGATTCGACGAGACGAGTGGGGGATGCGTGCGGGTACTGGGCGTGGATCCCGGCCTGACCCGGTGCGGGGTGGGGGTGGTCGACGGCGGCCCCGGGATGACGTCCCGGCTGGTCGACGTCAGCGTGGTCCGGACCCCCTCGCATTCGGACGTGGCGCATCGGCTGCTGACTATCGCTGCGCACGTCGAGGCGGTCATCGAGCGGCACCGGCCGGATGCGGTGGCGATCGAGAAGGTCTTCAGCCAGCACAACGTGTCGACCGTGATCGGGGTGGCGCAGGCCACCGGCGTGGTGGCGGTCACCGCGGCGCGGCTGGGGCTGCCGGTCGCCTGGCACACGCCCAGCGAGGTCAAGGCGGCGGTGTCCGGTAACGGCGCGGCCGACAAGGACCAGGTGACGATGATGGTGATGAAGCTGCTGCGGCTGACCACCGCTCCGCGACCGGCCGACGCGGCCGACGCGCTGGCGCTGGCGATCTGCCACCTGATGCGGGCTCCGTTGCAGGCCAAGCTGGCGCAGGCTGCGTTGCGGGTCGAACTGGCGACCGCTGCGCGAGCCGCCCGATGATCGCGTCGGTGCGGGGGACCGTGCTCTCGGTGGCGTTGGACCGGGTGGTCGTCGAGGTCGGCGGGGTGGGCCTCGCGGTCCGCGCCACCCCGGCGACGCTGGCGACGCTGACCCGCGGGTCCACCGCGTACCTGGCCACCACGCTGGTCGTCCGGGAGGACTCGCTGACCCTGTTCGGGTTCGGCTCCGACGAGGCCCGCGACCTGTTCGAGCTGGTCCAGTCGGTGACCGGGGTCGGCCCGAAGATCGCGCTGGCCCTGCTCGCGGTCTTCGACCCCGACGAACTCCGGCAGGCGTTGGGCTCCGGCGACGTGAACGCGTTGACCCGGGCTCCGGGCATCGGCAAGAAGGGCGCGGAACGGCTGGTCCTGGAACTCCGGGACAAGGTCGGCGCGCTCCCCGGCACCGGCTCGCGGCCCGCCCCGGGCGGTCCGACGGTGGTTTGGCGGGACAAACTGGTCGAGGCGCTGACCGGGCTGGGCTGGACGCCGAAGCAGGCCGGTGACACCGTCGACGCGCTGGCCGCCGACTCCGCGGACGCCGCCGTGGCGTCCGGCGACGTCGGCGTCCTGCTGCGCCGGGCGCTGGCCCTGCTGGGCGGTCGGCGATGACGGCCACGTTCGGCGACGGAACCGCCGATCCGATCGGCGAGGCCGCCGACGATCTGGTCTTCGCCGGCGAGCTGCCCGGGGACGAGGTCGACGGTTCGCTGCGCCCCCGCTCGCTCGGCGAGTTCGTCGGGCAGGCCAGGGTCCGCGAGCAGCTGGAGCTGGTGCTCACCGGCGCCAAGCAACGCGGCGCAGTACCCGATCACGTGCTGCTGGCCGGTCCGCCCGGCCTGGGCAAGACGTCGCTGGCGATGATCATTGCCGCCGAACTGGGCAGCTCGTTGCGGCTGACGTCGGGTCCGGCGCTGGAACGAGCGGGTGACCTCGCCGCGATGCTGTCCAACCTCGTCGAGGGCGATGTGCTGTTCATCGACGAGATCCACCGGATCGCCCGGCCCGCCGAGGAGATGCTCTACCTGGCGATGGAGGACTTCCGGGTGGACGTGATCGTCGGGAAGGGCCCCGGCGCCACCTCGATCCCGCTGGACATCGCCCCGTTCACCTTGGTCGGCGCGACCACCCGGTCGGGTCAGCTGACCGGCCCGCTGCGCGACCGTTTCGGCTTCACCGCGCACATGGAGTTCTACGAGCCCGCGGACCTGCGGCAGATCATCACCCGGTCGGCGGGGATCCTCGGGGTCGATCTGCGCCCTGACGGTGCCATCGAGATCGCGCGCCGGTCCCGGGGCACCCCCCGGATCGCCAACCGGCTGCTGCGTCGGGTCCGCGACTTCGCCCAGGTCCGTGCCGACGGCGCCATCACCGTGCAGATCGCCCGGGAGGCGCTGGCGGTGTACGACGTCGACGAACTCGGGCTGGACCGGCTGGACCGCGCCGTGCTGTCGGTGCTGTGCAGGTCGTTCGGCGGCGGACCGGTCGGGCTGACCACGCTCGCGGTGGCCGTCGGTGAGGAGGCGAGCACCGTTGAGGAGGTGTGCGAGCCGTTCCTGGTACGCGCCGGGATGCTCGCCCGGACGAGGAACGGCCGGGTGGCCACCGGTGCGGCCTGGAACCATCTACGGCTCACCCCACCGGCGTCCGCGCCGGTCGTGGGAGGGCAGTCCCCGCTGTTCCCCGACCTGTCCACACCCTGAGCCGGGACCGGACCCGGGCCGAACGGGGAGTGAACCGAGGCCGGGCCGGCGCCGAATCGGGACCGGATCAGGTCCGGATCCGGGCGCGCACGGGCCGGTCGGCGGGGTGTGCTCCGGTAGGCTGGGGCGACATCCTGACCTGCACCCGGACGCCCATGGCTGTGCGCAGCCCGTGCCCGGTCCATGTGCAGGACACCCGATCGAGTCGGCACCGCGGCCCCGGCCGCCCTCGCCTGCCGACTGTCGGACCAGGCAGCGAAGAGGGAGAGACCATGGATTCCAACAGCATGTTGATGATCGTTCTGCTGGTGTTCGTCGGCGGGATGTTGTTCCTGTCGTCGCGGACGCGCAAGCGCCAGATGGCCGCCCAGCAGGCCAAGCTGAACGCGATCACCCCCGGCGTCCGGGTGACGACGATCGCCGGTCTGCAGGGAACCGTCACCGCAGTGGCCGATGACACGATGGAGTTGGAGATCGCCCCGGGCGTGCGCACCACGTGGCTGCGGGCTGCCGTCCGCGATGTCGTCGTTGCCCCGGACGCCGCCGACACCGTCGACCTGGCCGGCGCCTACGACGATGCGCACGTCAGCGACGCGGTGAGCCTGCACAAGGACACCGACGACACCCACCCGTACCGCGCCGATGACGACCATGGCCGAAAGGATCTCGGCTAAGCTGGCCGATCGCGACGCCTTCTCGTTCCACCGCAGGAATTCGCTCCGCGATTTCGGACCCGGTTTCTGTCAATCGAACGATGAGGCCGCCGCACTCCACTGCCGGAACGACGACGTCGTCCGGAGTCCAGCGTCTGTCGTCGATCCGCCGGTGGTGACCGGTCCGGGGGCCGGCAACGTGTCCATGAGGGGAACAAGCACACGTGGCAACACCGGTCGGCCAACTCAGGCCCTGGCGACTGATCCTGACCTTTGTCGGGCTCACCGCGATCCTCTACGGACTGGTGTTCTTCACCGCCGGGTCCAACAGCCCGAAGCTGGGCATCGACCTGCAGGGTGGTACTCGCATCACGCTGACCGCGCAGTCCAGCGACAACGCCACCCCCACCCGGCAGTCGATGCTGCTGGCCCGCGACATCATGGAGCGGCGGGTCAACGGCTCCGGCGTGGCCGGCGCGCAGGTGCAGATCGACGGTAACAACCAGCTCATCGTCACCGTCCCCGGCACCGAGGATCTCACCGACCTGACCCGGTCCGCGCAGCTCGCGCTGCGCCCGGTCGTCGGGTCCGGCACCACCTCGGCGGTCTACCAGAACCTGGGTGCGCTCCCGCCGACCACCGCACCGCCCACCGTGGGGGCGAGCGACCCGGAAACCGCCACGACCTCGGCGGAGGCCACGACGTCCGAGGCCCCGACCACCGACGCCCCGGCCGCCTCGCCGGCAGCCGACGCGCCGACCACGGATGCGGTCGCGACCAGCCAGGGTCTGCGGGCGCCGTACGCGGCGCAGGCCCAGCAGACCACCGATCCGAGCGCCCCGGCCGGCACCGAACCTGCTGCCACCGACGCCGCCACCCCGGCCGCAGCCACCCCGGCCGCGACCACCGATGCTGCCGCGACCACCGATGCTGCCGCGACCACCGGTGCCGCCGCCCCGGCGACAGCGGCCTTCCCCGCGTCCAGTGACCCCAAGGTCCCGACCCAGCCCGGTTCCACGCTGGAAGCGGACTGGACGACCTGGGAGTCCGAGATCGCCACCGCGATCTCCGGCGGCCTGACCTGCACCGACATCAACGTGTACGCGGGCCTGGACGACCCGGCCAAGCCGGTCGTGTCGTGCCTGGAGGACGGCTCGCTGATCTACGTGCTGGAGCCGACGCTGATCCCCGGCGACCAGGTCGACAATGCGACCTCGGGCTACGACTCCAGCCGCGGGTGGGCGGTCAGCGTCACGTTCAAGAGTGACGGCGCCGGCAAGTGGGCGGCGTACACCACCCAGAACGCCACCGCCCAGAAGGCCGTGGCGTTCGTCCTGGACGGCGAGGTGATCACCGCCCCGACCATCCAGAGCGCCATCACCACCGACACCCAGATCACCGGCAGCTTCACCCAGGCCACCGCCAGTGGGCTCGCCAACTCGCTGAAGTTCGGCGCGCTGCCGTTGGCCTTCGAGCGGTCCTCGTCGGACTCGGTGACCGCCCAGCTCGGGCTGTCCTACCTGCGCGCCGGCCTGATCGCCGGCGGCATCGGGCTGCTGCTGGTCGTCATCTACTGCCTGGTGTACTACCGGCTGCTCGGTCTGATCACGATCCTGTCGCTGATCCTGTCGTTCGGTCTGGTGTACGCGGTCATCGTGCTGTTGGGTCGCTGGATCAACCTCTCGCTGGACATGGCCGGCGTCGCCGGTCTGATCATCGCGATCGGCATCACGGCGGACTCGTTCGTCGTGTACTTCGAGCGGATCAAGGACGAGGTCCGCGAGGGCCGCACGTTCCGGTCCGCCGTCCCACGTGGTTGGGCCCGTGCGAAGCGGACCATCCTCAGCGCCGACGCGGTGTCGTTCCTGGCCGCGGCGATCCTCTACGTGTTGGCCGTCGGTGAGGTGAAGGGCTTCGCGTTCACCCTGGGCCTGTCCACCGTGCTCGACCTCGTCGTGGTGTTCCTGGTGACCCACCCGCTGGTCGCGCTGGCCTCGGGCAACAAGATCTTCTCCTCGCCGACCTGGTCCGGACTCGGCTCGGTCGCCGACGCCGGCCAGGAGCAGCGCACGTCAGCGTCGTCGTTCGTGAAAGAGGCCGTGCAGCGATGACCATCACCACACCGACGACGACCCCGGGGCCCAAGCCCGTCGCCGCCCACCACCGCAGCTTCCTGAACCGGATGACGACCGGCACCGGCGCTTTCAACATCATCGGTCGGCGCAGGTCCTACTACCTCGCGTCGGCCGTCCTGGTGGTGGTGGCGATCGCGTTGATGTTGATCCGGGGCTTCAACTTCGGTATCGATTTCGCCGGGGGCACCAAGCTGCAGTTCCCCGCCGACAGCTCGATCTCCACCGAGCAGGTCGCCCAGACGATCAAGTCCAGCACCGCCGTCGAGCCGGACGCGGTGCAGACGGTCGGTTCGGGCGCGTCGGCCACCTTCCAGGTGCAGATCAGCACGCTGTCGGCCGACCAGGTCGTCGCGGTCAAACAGGGCATCGCCCAGACGTTCGGGATCAGCACCGAGCAGATCTCCGACTCGGCGGTCTCCGAGACCTGGGGCGGCGAGATCTCCCAACGCGCGGTCACCGCGCTGATCGCCTTTCTGATCGCGGTCAGCGCCTTCCTCTGGATCCGTTACGAGCGTCGGGTCGCCGTCGGGGCACTCGTCGCCGTGCTGCACGACATGGTGATCACCGCCGGCATCTATTCGCTGATCGGCTTCGAGGTGACGCCGGCGACGGTGATCGGTCTGCTGGCCATCCTCGGCTTCTCGCTGTACGACACCGTCGTGGTCTACGACAAGGTCCAGGAGAACACCAAGGGGCTCACCAGCCTGCTCCGCCGCAACTTCGAGGAGGCCGCCAACCTCGCGGTCAACCAGACGATCATGAGGTCGTTGAACACCACGTTGATCGCGTTGCTGCCGGTCGCCGGCCTGCTGATCGCCGGGGTGGCCATCCTGGGATCGGGAACGCTGAAGGACCTCGCCCTGGTCCAACTGGTCGGCATGATCGTCTCCGGTTACTCGTCCGTCTTCCTGGCTGTGCCGATCGCCGTCGATCTGCGGCTGCGCGACCCGTTGATCAAGGCGCACACGGCCCGGGTCGCGGCCCGCAGGTCGAACGAGGGCCTGGTCGTGGACGCCGACGGCGACCCGATCGGCCGCGTCGGCGGGCCGGTCGGTGAACCGGTCGACCCGGTGTCCCGGACGATGCCCGGTGTCGACGGACCCACGGGACCCCCGCGACCCGGCGTCAAGCCGCAGCGCCAGCCGGTCGCCCGACCTACCGGCAAGGCGACCCGGCCGACCGGCAAGGCAGCCCGGCCGACGGGCAAGCACGGCCGCTGATGGGCGGTTTTCCGCCGGGTGCCGACCGTCGGGTCGACCTCTCGGGGTACGACGCAACCTCGATCCGGTCGGCGGCCGGCGCGGCCATCGACCGGCTGACCAGAGTAGTGCGGGACTTCCCGATCCCCGGGGTGCTGTTCCGCGACGTCACCCCGGTGTTCACCGACCCGACCGCGCTGGCCCTGGTGGCCGGTGCGCTGGCGGCTTCGGCGGTCGGTGAATTCGACCTGGTCGCGGGCCTGGACGCCCGCGGGTTCCTGCTCGGCGGGGCGGTCGGCGCGATCTGCGGCACCGGCGTGCTCGCCGTGCGCAAGCCCGGCAAGCTGGCCGGCGTGGTCATCGGGCAGGACTACGCACTGGAGTACGGCACCGCCCGGTTGGAGCTGCATCCCGAGGACGTGCGCGCCGGCGCGCGGGTGCTGGTGGTCGACGATGTGCTCGCCACCGGCGGCACCGCCGCGGCCGCCTGCGCGTTGCTGCGCCGCGCCGGGGCCACCGTCGTCGGAGTCGCCCTGATGCTGGAGTTGGCCGACCTCGGCGGCCGGGCGGCGCTCGCTGCGGCCGGCACGACTGCGGTCGAGGCGATCCGGACCGTCTGAACCCGAGCGGCCCACGGGCACCCGCCGCGAGGCGCTGCCCGGCTATTCTCGGAGCGGAACCGGGCGGGCCGTGTGTGGCCCGTCGGACCTGTGAACCCAGGGAGGCGCCATGACGTCACACGTCGCTGACGCCGCTGCGAGCAAGGCGCTGCTGGACGAGGAGGTCGCCGATGCGGCCGTCGCTGCGGACCCGACGCCGCAGATGGCTGCGGAGCTGAAGGCTCCGCAGACCGACCCGGCGCTGACGGCCCCGATCGCGACCGAGCCGGTCCCGGTCGCCGCGGCCGACGCCGGCGGGTCGACCGCACCGCTGTCGGCAACCCGCCGGGTGCGGGCCCGGTTCACCCGCCGGATGAGCGGCCAGCGGCAGGCCGCCGGGCCGACGACCGTGCTGGAACCGTTGTTCGCGGTGCACCGCGGCTACCACCCGAAAGCCGACCTGAAGCAGCTGCAGCGGGCCTACGAGGTCGCCGAGGAGGCGCACAGCGGCCAGTTCCGCAAGTCCGGGGACCCGTACATCACGCATCCGCTGGCCGTGGCCAGCATCCTGGCCGATCTCGGGATGGACACCACCACCCTGGTCGCCGCGCTGCTGCACGACACCGTCGAGGACACCCCGTACGGCCTGGACCAGCTCAACAGCGATTTCTCACCCGAGATCGGCCATCTGGTCGACGGGGTGACCAAGCTGGACAAGGTCGAGTTCGGGGAGGCGGCGGAGGCAGAGACCATCCGCAAAATGGTGATCGCGATGGCGCGGGACCCGCGGGTGTTGGTGATCAAGCTGGCCGACCGGTTGCACAACATGCGCACCATGCGGTTCCTGGCGCCGGAGAAGCAGGCCAAGAAGGCCCGCGAGACGTTGGAAGTGCTGGCCCCGCTGGCCCACCGGCTCGGGATGGCCACCGTCAAGTGGGAGCTGGAGGATCTGGCGTTCTCGATCCTGTATCCCAAGCGGTACGACGAGATCGTCCGGCTGGTGGCCGACCGGGCGCCGTCCCGGGAGACGTACCTGGCGACCGTGGCCGACCAACTGTCGGCGGAGCTGACCGGGGCCCGGATCAGCGCGCAGATCGTCGGCCGCGGCAAGCACTACTACTCGATCTACCAGAAGATGCAGGTCCGCGGCCGCGACTTCGACGAGATCCACGACCTGGTGGCGGTCCGCATCCTGGTCGACTCGCTGCGTGAGTGCTATGCCGCGATGGGGGTGGTGCACGCGCTCTGGCAGCCGATGCCGGGCCGGTTCAAGGACTACATCGCCCAGCCCCGCTACGGCGTCTACCAGTCCCTGCACACCACCGTCATCGGCCCGGGCGGGAAGCCGCTGGAGGTGCAGATCCGCACGACCGAGATGCACCACACCGCCGAGTACGGCATCGCGGCGCACTGGCGGTACAAGGAGACCAAGGGCACCCACCAGGGCACCGGTCCGACCGACGAGATGGCCTGGATGCGGCAGCTGCTGGACTGGCAGCGCGAGACCGGCGATCCCGGTGAGTTCCTGGACAGCCTGCGCTACGAGATGGCGTCCAAGGAGATCTTCGTCTTCACCCCGAAGGGCGACATCCACACCCTGCCCACCGGGTCGACCCCGGTCGACTTCGCCTACGCCGTGCACACCGAGGTCGGCAACCGCTGTATCGGGGCGAAGGTCCACGGTCGGCTGGTGCCGTTGGAACGCACCCTGGACAACGGCCAGATTGTGGAGATCTTCACCTCCAAGGCCGTCGGGGCCGGGCCGAGCCGCGACTGGCTGAACTTCGTCGTCAGCTCTCGGGCCAAGAACAAGATCCGGCAGTACTTCGCCAAGGAGCGCCGCGAAGAGGCGATCGAGGTCGGCAAGGAGGCCATCACCAAGGCCATCCGCCGGGCCGGACTGCCGGTGCAGCGGTTGATCTCCCACGACAGCCTGGGCGCTGTCGCGCACGACCTGGGCTACAAGGACATCGCTGCGCTCTACGCCGCGGTGGGTGAGAACCACATCGTGGCCAGCACCGTCGTGTCCAAGGTGGTGTCGCTGCAGGGTGGGGTGGAGGAGGCCGGCGAGGCCGTCGCCGAACGCGCGCCGCGGCACCGGCCACTGTCGCGCGCCAATTCCGACGCCGGCGTCCTGGTGCACGGCGTCGCTGATCTGCAGGTGAAGCTGGCGCGCTGCTGCACGCCGGTCCCGGGGGACACCATCATCGGCTACATCACCAAGGGCGGTGCCGTCTCGGTGCATCGCAGCGACTGCACGAACGCGGAGTTCCTGCGCAACGAGCAGGAGCGGCTGATCCCGGTCGAATGGGACCCGCACGCGTCGTCGGTGTTCCTGGTCGCGATCCAGGTGGAGGCGCTGGACCGGCACCGGCTGCTGTCCGACATCACCAAGACGCTGGCCGACGAGAAGGTCAACATCCTGTCGGCGAGCCTGACGATGACCAAGGATCGGATCGCGGTGTCGAAGTTCTCGTTCGAGATGGCCGACCCCAAGCACCTGGGCCACCTGCTGCGGGCCGTGCGTGGCGTCGAGGGCGTCTACGACGTCTACCGGGTCACCAACGCCTGACCCAGGGTGCTGACCCGCTCCCGGGACCGGCTGCGACGCAACCGGTCCCGGGACCGGTCAGGACGTCGGTGCGGCCCCGTCGGTGGTGGCCGCGCCGCCAGTGGTGGCCGCCCCGTCGGTCGCGGCCGGATCGGTGGTGTCGGGGGTCGGGGCGTCGGTGGCAGCCGGGGCCGTTGTCCCGGCGTCGGGGGTCGGGGCGTCGGTGGCACCCGGGTCTGGCAGCAGGTCGGTGGGCAGCGGGTCGGTGGGTGCCGGCGCCTCGGTGGGTGTCACCGCATCAGCGGGCACGGACACCGAACTGATCGACACTGTGGCGGCGGGGGCGTCGGCGAGGCCGTTCAGGCCGGTGGTGGTGCCGGCCGCCGCGATCTGATCGATGACGGCCAGCCCGTCGGTGCCGACGGTGCCGATCTTGGTGTAGCCACCGCTGCCGAGGTCGGACTCGCCGTAGACGATGAAGAACTGCGAACCGTTGTCCCCACCAGGGGCGCTGTTGGCCATCGCCAGCGTGCCGACCGGGTACCCGTTCGGGACCGCGGCGTCGGTGCCGGCGTCAGTGGCGGCCGGCGGATTGGTCTCGCCGGTGTAAGTGAAGCCAGGCCCGCCGCGTCCGGTGCCGGACGGGTCACCGCACTGCAGGATCTTGAAGTTGTCGTCGGCGGTCAGCCGGTGGCAGGTGGTGTCGTCGTAGAACTTCTGAGCCGCGAGGCTGACGAATGCGTTCACCGCGCACGGCGCGAGCGAGCGGTCCAGCGTGACCGGCAGCGCACCCTGGCCCAGCGTGATCGTGGCGTCGACGGTGCCGCTGGTCAGCGGGTTCACGTTCGCCGGCTTGTCCACGGTCTTCACCGCGGCCTCGGCATCGGCGTACGTGCAGGCCGCTGGCGGGCTCGGCGGTGCTGGATGTCGCGCCGGCGTCGGCAGCAGCGGCGTCCTGGGCGGCTGGTGTGCGGGTCAGCAGGTAGACCGCGCCCGAGATGACCACGACCGCGGCGATCACGCCGGCGATGATCGTCCGTTGCCGGCGGCTCTTCTGCATCTCCTGCCGACGAACGAGTTGCCGCTCGAGCTTCCGCTTGGCGGCATCCCGGCGCTGCTGGTTGGTCGGCACGGCAGGTCCTCCTGGAACGGTGAATGGATGGGTGCACGTCGCTCCGACGACCGATCGACCCGCGGGGAGTCTAAGTGACGGGTCTGTGTGATGTCGCTGAGTACGCGTGGGATGACCCGTGTGAACCGCCGGTTAGGGTGGCTGGGTGTTCATCGCCGGCTTCCCCACAGGGTCCCTCGCGGCGAACTGCTACCTGATCGCCCCGGCCCCGGGTGCGGACTGCGTCATCATCGACCCGGGTGAGGACGCGCTCGCGGCGGTGCAGGCCACCGTCAGCGAGCACGACCTGCGCCCGGTCGCTGTGTTGCTCACCCACGGCCACCTCGACCACGCTGCCGCGCTGCGTGACGTCACCACCGCCTACGACATTCCCGGGCACCTGCACGCTGCGGACGACTACATGCTCGACGACCCGCTGTCGGCGTTGTCACCGGAGTTCCGCCGGATGCTGGCCGGCTACCCGATTCCCGCGGATGCGACCCGAGGAGCTGCACCACCTGGAGCCGGGCAGCACGCTCAGCTTCGGCGAGCTGGAACTCGACGTCCGGCACACTCCCGGTCACACCGGCGGCTCCGTGGTGTTCGTGCTGGCCGCGGCCGGCGACCGGCCCGAAGTGCTGTTCACCGGTGACACCCTGTTCGCCGGGTCGGTCGGCCGCACCGACCTGCCCGGCGGATCCGCCGACATGCTCGCGGCGTCACTCGGGCTGTTCCGCACCCGGCCGGCCGACGCGGTCGTCCTGCCCGGCCACGGACCACAGAGCACCATCGGCGCCGAACGTCCGGCCAACCCGTTCCTCATCCCCCTGACCGAGCCGACCTCCCCCGACGGATGCCACCCACCGATGCCTGATTTCTACGCGCCCAAGGGCGTCCCGGACTACTACCCGCCGACCTCCACGCCGTTCGTCGCGGTGCGCGAGACCCTGCAGAGCGCCGCCCGGCGCGCCGGGTACCAGCCGATCGAGCTGCCCGTCTTCGAGGACACCCGGCTGTTCGCGCGCGGCGTGGGGAGAGTCACCGACGTCGTCAGCAAGGAGATGTACACCTTCGCCGACCGGGCGACCGGTCGGTCACGCTGCGCCCCGAAGGCACCGCCGGGGTGATGCGGGCCGTGATCGAGCACGGCCTGGACCGGGGCCAGCTGCCGGTCAAGCTGTACTACGCGGGACCGTTCTTCCGCTACGAGCAACCGCAGGCCGGGCGCTACCGCCAGCTCCAGCAGGTCGGCATCGAGGCCATCGGGGTGGATGATCCGGCGCTGGACGCCGAGGTCATCGCGATCGCCGACGAGGGCTTCCGCCGGGTCGGGCTCACCGGGTTCCGGCTCGACCTGACCTCGCTGGGCGACACGAACTGCCGACCCGCCTACCGGGACCTGCTGCAGGAGTTCCTGCTGGCGCTGCCGCTGGACGCCGACACCGCCGCCCGGGCGCAGCTCAACCCGCTGCGGGTTCTGGACGACAAGCGCCCGCACGTGCGTGCCCTCGTCGCCGACGCCCCGCTGATGATGGACCACCTCTGCGCGGACTGCGCCGACCATTTCACCGGCGTCCGGTCCGCCCTGGACGCCCTCGGGGTGTCCTACGAACTCGCCCCGCGGCTGGTCCGTGGGCTGGACTACTACACGCGCACCACCTTCGAGTTCGTCCACCCCGGCCTGGGCGCGCAGTCCGGCATCGGCGGCGGCGGTCGGTACGACGGGCTGATGGCCCAACTGGGCGGACAGTCGCTGTCCGGAATCGGCTTCGGGATCGGGGTCGACCGCACGGTGCTGGCCGCCGCCGCCGAGGGGGTGCAGGTGGCGCCGACCGCGCGGTGCGACGTGTACGGGATCCCGCTGGGCGCCGCCGAACAGGGCGCGCTGGTACGGGTGGCCGGCGAACTCCGGGGCGCCGGGGTCCGGGTGGACCTGGCCTACGGAGGACGCAAGCTCAAGTCGGCCATGAAGGCGGCGGATACGGCCGGGGCCCGCTGGGTGCTGTTGCTGGGTGACCGGGAGCTGGCAGTGGGCGAGGTCACGGTGCGCGACATGGTGTCCGGGGATCAGGAGTCGGTGCCGCTGTCGGCGGTCGCCGGGGTGCTTGCGGCCCGACTGGCCGTCTGCTGATCGCACCGCGCTGACCTGCGCGAACAGGTCGCTGCAACGGGTGGGCAGGGCCGCGTCGACGGTGGTGGACCGACGGCCCCCGGCGGTTTGGGCCCGGCCTCGACGAACCTCGCCGGCGGGCCGGCTCGGTGGGTGTGTGATCGAGCTCACCGGTCGGCGCCGGGTCGCCCGGTCGAGGCAGCCCACAACGCGTCGGTGCGCCGCCGGGTAGCGGTCGGTGAGGGTCTCGGCGCTGCATCGGGCCAACGCTGGATGCAGCCCCCCGACGGGCGGGATCAGATCCACCATTCGGGGAGTCCGTTGACCCAAAGACGCGGGCGAATGGGTGTAACGCGTCTTCTAAGGTGGCGATATCACCGATGCGAGGCCCATTTGGTTGGTGGAACAGCGTGATCAACCGCGGCGCTCGTTGTCACATCGAAGAAGCCTGAAAAGACCTGGGGAGCTCATATGTGTCACCGAATGGACGCGGCGGTCACCACGACCGCCCCTGACGTCGCCGGAGCGGACCGATGACCTCCTCGACCGTCACCCGTGCTCCGGACCTGCACGCACCGATCGGCGCCGAGGCCGGCCCCGCCGTCTCGGTCGGAGACGGTCCCGCCGACCTGCCGCCGGTTCCGCAGCGGCGGCTCGGTGAGCGTGACTACGTCGGCAACACCCGGTCCGCGCTGCGCCGATTGCCGTTCGGGCAGCGCCGGCAGCAGGACTGGATCAACTCCTTCCAGCGCAACCTCGTCCTCACCGACCTCGTCGTGCTGTTCGCCATGACGATCGTCGGTCACGTGACCCGGCTCGATCAGATCCGGGTGCTGTCCGCCCAGGCCTCGGACTGGGCGCTGTCCGCCGCGCTGGTCGTGCTGTGGTCCCTGGCGCTGGGTGTCCGAGGTGCCTACGAGAAGAACATCCTGGGCAACGGCGCGGTGGAGTTCCACCGGGTTGCACAGGCGACGTTCCTGCTGTTCGGCACCGTCGGCACCCTCTGCTACCTGACCCGGTTCGATCTCACCCGCAGCTACCTGCTCACCACGCTGCCGCTCGGAGTGCTCGGTCTCCTTGCCGGTCGAGGCATCTGGCGGCTGACGCTGGCCCGGCGCCGTCGGGCCGGCACCCACCTGAACACGGTGCTGGTGGTGGGCAGCCCCCGCGGCGCGGTCGACCTCGCGGCACGCCTGAGCGCCTCGCCCACCGCCGGCTTCCAGGTCGTCGGGTTGTGCGTTCCGCAGGCCAGCATCCCGGCCGGCACCGGAGCCCTGGACGGGTACAAGATCTCGGGGCACCTGGAGTACCTGACCCAGGTCATCCAGCGCAGCCGGATCAACACCGTCGCGGTGTGCGGCTCGGAGGACTTCGGGTCGGCGCAGGTGCGTGAGCTGGCCTGGAAGCTCGAAGGGTCCGGCATCAAGCTCGCACTGGCGCCCGCGCTGACCGACGTGGCGGGCCCGCGGATCCACATCCGCCCGGTCGACGGACTGCCGCTGATGATGCTGCAGGAACCCCGCTACCGCGGCCCCCGCTTGTACGCCAAGACCGCGCTGGACCTCACCGTCGCTGCGGTGGCGCTGATCATGCTCTCGCCGGTGCTGCTGGCCGTTGCGGCCGCGATCAAGATCGGCGACCCCGGTCCGATCCTCTTCCGACACACCCGGGTGGGGATGGGTGGTCGGCGGTTCAAGGTGTGGAAGTTCCGCTCGATGCGGGTCGATGCCGACAAGCAGATCGCCACGGTGAAGGCCGCCAGCGGTCAGGAAGGTGCCACCTTCTACAAGTCGGCCGACGATCCGCGGATCAGCCGGATCGGTGCGTTCATGCGCAAGACCAGTCTGGATGAGCTGCCGCAGCTGTTCAACGTGCTGGCCGGCCAGATGAGCATCGTCGGGCCGCGGCCGCTGGTCCCGGGGGAGGGTGCCGATGTCGGCAGCTTCGTGGAGCGACGGATGCTGGTGCGGCCCGGGATGACCGGCCTGTGGCAGGTGTCGGGCCGATCGGACGCCAGTGCCGACGAGCGGATCCGGCTGGACTTCTACTACATCGAGAACTGGTCCGTGGTGAACGATCTGGTGATCATGGCCAAGACGGTGAAGACCGTGTTGGCCGGCTCCGGGGCGTACTGACGCTCTGCAGTCGGGGTCATGGGCGATCTCCTCCGCGCGTCGGAGGGGGTCGCCCCGTCGTCGTTCCGCCGGCCGCAGTGGCCTGCCGTCGGGTCGACGTCGCCGATCGCCGGGAGTGCCCCGCCCGGGGTTTCGGTACATCGCCGACCCGCCGTGCACAACGCGCCGGACAGGGATTGACACCGAGCCCGAACACCTGTTCGATAACTCCAGTGACGTGAGATCGTCGCCGATTCCGGGCCGACAGATCCCGGACGGACCTGGAGCATGACGTGAGATCAGTGGAGTGGCAGGGGTTCTCGGCCGGGCGCGGTGCCGGTGCGGCCGGGCCGGGGGCGTTCGCGGAGCCGATCTGGTGGGACGCGGCCGGTTCCGCGCGGTCACAGCCTGCCCGCCATCTGGACGGCCTGCTGGCCTTCGGCGAGCAACGTTGCGCCGGGTACGAGGTCACCTGGCAGCTGTGCACCGCCGCCGACTGGCAGGCGGAGAGGCTGGACGTCCGGGTGGTCGGCCAGGCGCTCTCGGGTGCTGCAGGTGGCACGTCGGTCAACCGCACGCTGCTGCTGGAGCGGTCCGGGCCGGGCTGGCGGTCCCGGGCCTGGGCGCTCGCGGGTGATGAGCTGTCCGCGGATCCGGCGATCGGCGCACCCGGGTTGCCCGGCGGTGAGCTGAGCCTGCCGGTCGCGGACGTGGTGATCGACAGCTGCCCGCTGTCGCACTGGGCCCCGGTCCGGCGGCTGGGGTTGGCGGGGCCGCTGCCGTCGGCACGTCGGGGCGGGCCGGGACGTCCACTGGCGAGCGCCCATCCGGTGCTGCGGGTCCGGTTGCCCGATCTCGCAGTCGTGCTGACCCGGCAGCGGTATGTCGGGATGGGTGCACTCGGCCGGGACAGGTCACTGGAGCATTCCTTCGCCGGAGCGCCGTCGGTACGGCTGGTGGTGGACGAGTCCGGGGTTCCGGTGCAGTTCGACGGGATGGCCCGTCGGCACGACACGGCTCTGGTGGCCTGAACGGTGCGTTGGCAGGCTCAGCAGCTCACTACCGACGACGAGACCGCCCTGCCGGGGCTCGGTCGGATGTCCGGCCTGGTCCGGACGGTGCGTACCCCTGAGTTCGCGGGCGTGACGTTCTACGAGGTGCACGCCAGGTCGGCCCTGAACCGGGTGCCCGCGGGCTCGTCGATGCCGTTCAGCTGGACGGTGAACCCGATGCGGGGGTGCGTGCACAGCTGCACGTACTGCTTCGCCCGAAAGTCCCACGAGTACCTGGACCTGGACAGCGGCCGTGACTTCGACAGTCGGATCGTGGTCAAGGTGAACGTCGCCGACGTGGTGCGACGCGAGGTGGCCCGATCGTCCTGGACCCGGCCGCACGTGGCGTTGGGGACCAACACCGACCCGTACCAGCGGCCGGAGGGTCGGTACCGGCTGATGCCCGGCATCATCGACGCGCTGGTCACCTCCGGGACGCCGCTGTCCATCCTGACCAAGGGAACCCTGCTGCGTCGGGACCTGCCGCTGCTCACCGCAGCCGCCGGGGAGGTGCCGGTCGGCGTCGGGGTGAGCCTGGCGATCCTGGACCCGGCCCTGCATGCCCAGTTCGAGCCGGGGACGCCCACACCCCGGGCGCGCCTCGAACTGATCCGGGCTGTGCGCGACGCCGGGCTGCGCTGTTCGGTGCTGGTGGCGCCGGTGTTGCCGTACCTCACCGACGGTGTCGACCAGCTCGACGCGATCTTCGCGGAGCTCGCGGCGGCGGGGGCGACCCAGGTCAGTGTGCTTGCGCTGCACCTGCGGCCGGGGACGAGGGAGTGGTTCATGACCAACCTCGGCCGGGACCGCCCAGACCTCGTGCCGCAGTACCGCCGGCTCTACGGGCGCGGTGCGTACGTGAGCGGGGAGTACCGAGAAGCGTTGCACGCCAAGGTCCGTCCGCTGCTCGCCCGGTACGGCTTCGGTGCAGGTGCAGGTGCAGGTGCAGGTGCAGGTGCAGGTGCAGGTGCAGGTGCGGGGTGCGGGGCCGGAGCGCTGGGCGCACGAGCTGCGGATGCCCGGTGGCGGCGCGGCCGCCGAGTTGTCGCCGGAACCGGCGCTGTTCTGATGAGACCGGCCGAGGCGTGGTCGCCGCAGCTTCGCATCGTCTTCACCATCGATGCATCAGCTGCAGCAGGTGCATCGTTGACGAAGCTGATGCGAAGGCGCGGCGAGCTAGCCCGGTGGGGCCTCGCCGCCCGGGAGCACGCAGAAACCCCCACCGGCCGATGGCCGATGGGGGTTCCAGCTCAGACCCGGTTCAGGTCCAGCTCAGCGCACGCGCGTCCCAGCTCAGTCGCGGAACGAGCGCTTCGCCGGCGCCGCGGCGGCGGCGTCCTCGTAATGACGCTTGATCCGCAGCTCGCGACCGGAGACGCGAGCGGCCCCGATGCGGGAGATCGCAGCGGGCGAGAGCTCGCTGATGATCTCCACGATGCTGTGGTTGTCGAAGATGTCGATCCGGCCGAGGTCGCGGCCCTGCAGGCCACCCTCGGCGGTGATCGCACCGACGATGCCGGCGGGGCGCACACCGTCGGCGTGCCCGACGGCGATGCTGTAGCGCTTGCCCGACGGCCGGGTGGTGTCGCGACCACCGCGGTCGGAGACCGGTCGGTCGGACCGACGGTCCGTGCGGGGTCGGTCGTTGCCGAAGCGGTCACCGCGGTCACGGTCGAAGCTGCGGCCGCCACGGTCGCCGCCACGATCGCGGTCGAAGCTGCGGGCGCCGCGCTCCGGACGGTCGTCGCGCGAACGCGGCCCGGAGACCAGCACCTCGGGCTCGACGACCTGCTTGCCGGTGTCCCCGGCGACGAGCGCGGCCAGCGCGCTGGCCAGGTCACCCACCGACAGCGGGCTGTCGGTCAGGAACGTCTCGATCGCCGTGCGGTAGGAGTCGATGTTGCCGGCCTCGGCGCGAGCGGCGGCCTTGTTGAGCACCTTGACGGCGCGCAGGGCGGACACTTCACTGGCGGTCGGCAGCGTGATCTCGGTCAGCTTCTGCCGGGTCAGCTTCTCGATGACCCGCAGCCGCCCGGTCTCCCGGGGAGTGAAGAAGGTGAGCGCCTCGCCGGTACGGCCGGCCCGGCCGGTACGGCCGATCCGGTGCACGTAGATCTCCGGCTCGCCCGGTGCGTCGTAGTTGACGACCAGGTCGATGCGGTCGACGTCCAACCCGCGGGCGGCGACGTCGGTGGCGACGAGCACGTCCAGCTGGCCGTTGCGCAGCCGCTCGACGATCCGCTCGCGCTCGCGCTGGGCGACGTCACCGCTGATGGTGGCCGCAGAGATGCCGCGGGCGATGAGCTCGGCGCCCACGTTCTCGGCAGCGTCCTTGGTGCGGGTGAACACGATCGTGGCGTCGGCAGAGCTGACCTCGATGACCCGGGCCAGCGCGTCGGTCTTGCGGCTGAACGGGATCACGGCGTACGTCTGCCGGACGTTCTCCACGGTGGAGGACTGCCGGCTGACCGCGATGTCGACCGGGTTGATCATGTGGTGGTCGGCGACCCGCTTGATCGGCGGCGGCATCGTCGCGGAGAACAGCGCGGTCTGCCGACCCACCTTCGGGGCGTTGGTGAGGATGTTGTCGACGTCCTCGGCGAAGCCCATCCGCAGCATCTCGTCGGCCTCGTCCAGGACGAGGAACTTCAGGTTGCCCAGCTTCAGGGTGCCGCGGTCGAGGTGGTCGATGATCCGACCGGGGGTACCGACGACGACCTGCACGCCGGAGGACAGCGCCTTCAGCTGCGGGACGAAGCTGGATCCGCCGTAGACGGCGAGCACCCGGACCTGCGGGAGGTGCTTGGCCATCGTCTCGATGGCCTCGCTGACCTGCAGCGCGAGTTCGCGGGTGGGGGTCAGGACGAGTGCCTGGACGTCGCGGGAGGACGGGTCCATCGCGGCGAGCAGCGGCAGGCCGAACGCGGCGGTCTTGCCGGTGCCGGTCTGCGCGACACCGGTGATGTCCTGGCCGGCCAGCAGCGCCGGGATCGCGGCCGCCTGGATGGCGGACGGGGTGACGTAGCCGAGATCGGCCACGGCCTTCATCAGTGCCTCGGGGAGCCCGAGGTCGGCGAAGGTGAGGGTTTCGGCAAGGTCAGCGGAGGCTGCCTGGACGGCGGGGTCGATGGTGGATGCGGACGGTGCGTGGACAGCAGGGGATACCATGGGGCCATTTCTCACAGGATCGGAGTTTTCTGGCGCGGCTGTCAGGCGATGCACCGGCGTCGCATCCGTGCGACGAACTCCGTGAACCTGTTCAAGGTACCCCGGACGGGTCGGCAAAGTCGAGGCTTGGGTCGAGGTTCGTGGGTCACACTCCTTGATCACCGACGATTCGTCGGGCGAACTGCCCCTCTGCCCGACGAAAGCACGGTAGGAACGACTCCTCGCGTCGGGAAGAATGGTCACCGCGCCGAACCCCGGGGACGGGGCCGCCACGCACCGCCGCCGGGCCGTCCACCCGGAGGGGGTCACCGCAGACCAACAGCGAGGAGATCCACCGTGATCCGCACCCATGACGCCGGCACCCTGAGAGCCACCGACGACACCGTCACCGTCACCCTGGCCGGCTGGGTCGCCCGCCGCCGCGATCACGGCGGGGTCATCTTCATCGATCTCCGCGACGCTTCCGGCACCGTCCAGGTGGTGTTCCGCGAGGGCGCGATGGCCGAACAGGCGCACCGGCTCCGCAACGAGTTCTGTGTGGCGGTCACCGGCGCGGTCGCCCTGCGGCCGGCCGGCAACGACAACCCGGATCTGCCCACCGGCGCCGTGGAGGTGCTGGCCGACGAGCTGACCGTACTCAGCGAGTCCGCTCCGCTGCCGTTCCAGATCGACGATCACGTCGAGGTCGGCGAGGAGACCCGGCTCAAGTACCGCTACCTCGACCTGCGTCGCAGCGGGCCGGCTGCGGCCCTGCGGCTGCGTTCGGCGGTCAACAAGGCAGCCCGCACGGTGCTGGACGGTCATGGCTTCGTCGAGATCGAGACCCCGACGCTGACCCGCTCGACGCCGGAGGGTGCCCGCGACTTCGTCGTGCCCGCCCGGCTCCGGCCCGGCTCCTGGTACGCGCTCCCGCAGTCGCCGCAGTTGTTCAAGCAGCTGTTGATGGTCGCCGGGATGGAGCGGTACTACCAGATCGCCCGTTGCTACCGGGACGAGGACTTCCGCGCCGACCGCCAGCCGGAGTTCACCCAGCTCGACGTCGAGATGAGTTTCGTCGACCAGGACGACGTGATCGCGCTGGGCGAGCAGGTGGTGTCCGCGCTGTGGGCGCTGATCGGCCACCAGATCCCGCTGCCGATCCCGCGGATGACCTACCTGGACGCGATGGACCGGTACGGCTCCGACAAGCCCGACCTGCGGCTGGATCTCCAGATCCACGAGATCACCGCCTATTTCAGCGACACCCCGTTCCGGGTGTTCCAGGCGCCCTACGTCGGCTACGTCGTCCAGGCCGGCGGGGCGTCGCAACCGCGCCGGTCCTTCGACGCCTGGCAGGAGTGGGCCAAGCAGCGCGGCGCCCGGGGGTTGGCCTACGTCACGGTCGCCGAGGACGGCACCTTCGGGGGGCCGGTCGCGAAGAACCTGTCCCAGCCCGAGCGTGACGGCCTGCTGGCCGAGACCGGCGCCCGGCCCGGGGACGCCATCTATTTCGCAGCCGGCCCCCGGCGGTCGACCCAGGAACTGCTCGGGGCGGCCCGGCTGGAGATCGGTCGCCGCGCCGGCGCCATCGACGACAGCCGCTGGGAGTTTGTCTGGATCGTGGACGCCCCGTTGTTCGAGTCCACCGCCGACACCACCGACGTGGCCGTGGGCAGCGGCGCCTGGACCGCGGTGCACCACGCGTTCACCTCGCCCAAGCCCGACAGCATGGCCACCTTCGACACCGATCCGGGGGCGGCCCTGGCGTTCGCCTACGACATCGTCTGCAACGGCAACGAGATCGGCGGCGGGTCGATCCGGATCCACCGCCGGGACGTCCAGGAGCGGGTCTTCCAGGTGATGGGCCTGACCCAGGAGGAGGCCCAGGACAAGTTCGGCTTCCTGCTGGACGCGTTCTCGTTCGGCGCCCCGCCGCACGGCGGTATCGCGCTGGGCTGGGACCGGATCGTGATGCTGCTGGCCGGTGCGTCCTCACTCCGGGAGGTCATTGCCTTCCCCAAGTCCGGTGGCGGCTACGACCCGCTGACCGCGGCGCCGGCGCCGATCACCGCCCAGCAGCGCAAGGAGGCCGGCGTCGACGCCGTGGTGTCCACCGCCGGCTGACGCACCGCCGGCTGGCGCACCGCCGGTTGGCGCACCACCGGCTGCCGCACCACCGGCTGGCGCACCGCCCGGACCGGCGTACCAGGGGCGAAACATGGCCCACCTAGAGTGACCCCGGCGCCCGGCCGCACCGGGAGGCACGGCATCGACGACGGAAGAGAGTTCGTGTGGGGATCACCGTGGCACTCGAACACCGCACGACGTACACGTTCGACCGATCGGTGCAGGTCCATCCCCATGTGGTCCGGCTGCGGCCGGCCCCGCACTCCCGGACCAAGATCGAGTCGTACTCGCTCAAGGTCGAGCCGGCCGGGCACTTCCTGAACTGGCAGCAGGACCCGTTCGGCAACTTCATGGCCCGACTGGTGTTCCCGGACAAGACCGACGAGCTGTCGATCACGGTCGGGCTGGTCGCCGACATGGCGGTGCTGAACCCGTTCGACTTCTTCATCGAGGACTATGCCGAGCACTACGGCTTCCAGTACCCGGCGGACCTCGCCGCCGATCTGGAGCCGTACCTGAAGCCGGTGGCCGAGGCCGGCGCTGCCACCGGCCCCGGCCCGCTGGTGCGCGACTGGCTGTCCCGCTTCGCCGCGGTGCCCGGGACCCGCATCATCGACTTCCTGGTCGCGCTCAACAGCGCTGTCTATCGCGACGTCGCCTACTCGGTACGGATGGAGCCGGGCGTGCAGAGCCCGGACCACACGCTGCGCACGGCCATCGGCTCCTGCCGGGACAGCTCCTGGCTGCTGGTCTCGCTGCTGCGCGAACTCGGCCTCGCGGCCCGTTTCGTGTCCGGTTATCTGATCCAACTGACCCCGGATCAGGAGTCGCTGGACGGCCCGTCGGGAACCCGGCAGGACTTCACCGATCTGCACGCCTGGGCCGAGGTCTACATCCCGGGCGCGGGCTGGGTGGGGTTGGACGCCACCTCCGGCCTGCTCACCGGCGAGGGCCACATCCCGCTCTCGTGCACCCCGCATCCGTCCAGTGCCGCCCCGATCAGCGGCGCCACCGACCCGTGCGTGGCGACCATGGACTTCGCCAACATCGTCCGCCGGGTCCACGAGGATCCGCGGGTCACCCTGCCCTACACCCCGCAGCAGTGGGCGCAGATCGACAGCTTCGGCGCCTATGTGGACGGTCGACTCCAGGCTCACGACGTCCGGTTGACGATGGGCGGGGAGCCGACGTTCGTCTCCATCGACGACTTCGTCGGCCCGGAATGGACGATCGCGGCCGACGGCCCCGACAAGCGAGCCCGGGCCGGTGTGCTGGCCGACCGGCTGCGGGCGGTGTTCAGCCCGCAGGGGTTGGTGCAGCGCTCGCAGGGCAAGTGGTACCCGGGGGAGCCGCTGCCGCGGTGGCAGATCGCCCTGCTCTGGCGCACCGACGGGCACCCGCTGTGGTCGCGGCAGGACCTGCTCGCCGACCCGTGGGCCGACCTGCGCCCGGCCACCGACGGCGCCGCGGCACCGACACCTCATCGGCACCGGCCGGCGGCGGCGCGTCGGCTCGCCGAGGCGTTGGCCACCGGGTTCGCGCTGCCGTTGACCCAGGTGCGGCCGGCCTTCGAGGATGCACTGGCCCGGCTCGCCGCGGCAGTGCGCCTCCCGGCCGGGGAGCCCGAGAACGACCTGGACACCGACACCCCGGACGCCCGCGCCGCGCTGGTGGCGGCTCTGGACGCGTCCGTGCAGACCCCGACAGCGTATGTCCTGCCGTTGCACCGGCTGCCCGACGAGAAGGGCTGGGCCAGCTCGGACTGGCGGCTGCGGCGCGGCCGGATCGTGCTCAGCCCCGGCGATTCGCCGGCCGGCCTGCGGCTGCCGTTGGACTCGATCGCCTGGGAGGAGGCGCCGACCGAACCCGACGTCGACCCGTTGGCCGCACTCACCACGCTGGAGTACAGCGGCATCGCGAGCCCCGGCCAGGCCGTCGTGGTCAGCGCCAAGGACGCCCCCACCACCGCGGTGGTGGTCGAGCAGCGCGGCGACCACGTGTTCGTCTTCCTGCCGCCACTGGCCCGGTTCGCCGATTTCTGCGAGCTGGTCGGTGTGCTCGAGCAGGCCGCCGCGGTGACCGACACGCCGATCGTCGTCGAGGGCTACGGTCCGCCGAACGACCCTCGCCTGCAGAACCTCAGCGTCACCCCGGATCCCGGTGTGATCGAGGTCAACGTGCAGCCGACGACGTCCTGGGCCGAGCAGTCGGACCTGACCGCGACGCTGTACGAGCAGGCCCGCCAGAGCCGGCTCGGAACCGAGACGTTCGCCATCGACGGCGCGCACGCCGGGACCGGCGGCGGTAACCACATCACCCTCGGCGGCCGCACCCCGGCCGAGTCCCCGCTGCTGCGCCGCCCCGACCTGCTGGTCTCGCTGCTGACCCACTGGCAGCACCACCCGTCGTTGTCCTACCTGTTCTCCGGCCGCTTCATCGGCCCGACGTCGCAGGCCCCCCGCGTCGACGAGGGCCGGGCCGAATCGCTGTACGAGCTGGAGATCGCGTTCAACGAGATCCACCGGCTGACCGCCGAGGCCGCGGCGCATGCGGCGGAGCACGGCGACCAGCCCGCGCCACCCGCGACCGACAGCGATGCCGCCGCCGTGCCATGCCGCATGCCGCCGGTGACGCCGACGCCGACACCCCGGGCCGGGTGTCGCCGTGGGTGGTGGACCGGGCACTGCGGCACCTGCTCACCGACGTCACCGGCAACACCCACCGCTCGGAGTTCTGCATCGACAAGCTCTACAGCCCGGACTCGGCCCGCGGCCGGCTCGGGCTGTTGGAGCTGCGCGGCTTCGAGATGCCGCCGCATCCGCAGATGGGTCTGGTCCAGGCGCTGTTGGTGCGCGCCCTGGTGGCCCGGTTCTGGGCCGCCCCGCTCCGCGCCCCCCTGATCCGGCACGGCTTGGACCTGCACGGACGCTTCCTGCTGCCGCACTACGTGGCGGCCGACATCGCTGCCGTCGCCGCCGACCTGCGAGCCAACGGCTACGACTTCCAGACGAGCTGGCTGGACCCGTTCCTGGAGTTCCGCTTCCCGCGGCTGGGCAGCGCGACCGTCGCCGGGGTGCACCTGGAGCTGCGAAGCGCGATCGAGCCGTGGCACGTGCTGGGTGAGGAGGCCACCGCCGGCGGGACCGCCCGCTACGTCGACTCATCGGTCGAGCGGCTGCAGGTGCTGCTGGACGGGATCGACCCGGCCCGGCACATGCTCACCGTCAACGGCATCCCGGTGCCGCTCGCCCCGACCGGCGCGGCCGGCCGGCACATCGCCGGCATCCGGTACCGCGCCTGGCAGCCGTGGAGTGCCCTGCATCCGACCATCCCGGTTCAGTCACCGCTGGTCTTCGACCTGGTGGATGTCACCGCCGGGGTCAGTCTGGGCGGCTGCACCTATCACGTGGCGCATCCGGGCGGCCGGTCCTACGACGCGCCCCCGGTGAACGCGATGGAGGCGGAGTCGCGGCGCACCAACCGTTTCGAGGTGACCGGGTTCAGCGCCGGGGCGGTGGACGTGCCGAGGCTGCGGGAGTACGCCGCGCGCATCGCCGGCGACCAGTGGGTGCCGCAGGTCCTGGACCTTCGCCGCGCCCAGGCATTGATGACCTGAGGTCAGGCCCCGCATCATGACGCAGCAGCCCAGCGCGCCCGCCGTGGTGCAGTCAGGTCCCGACCCGATCGTGACCGCCTACACGGCGGCCCGGTCGAGCGCGGGCCCTGGCTCGACCGGTCTGTTCGACGAGATGGTCGACGCCGCCGACGGTGTCCGCAGCGGCTGGGCCGAGGTCGCGGCCGGTCTCGACGGGCTCGGGCCGACGGGCCTGAGCCGGGTGCGGAGCCAGGTCGAACGGCTGCTCGACGATGACGGTGTCACCTACACGCCGATCGGCGGTGCCCGCACCGAGCACCGGCCGACGTCGCCGGCGCAGCGCGAGGTGGCGCACCCGCCGCCCGACGCGGCCGACTTCGCGCCGGACCTGCCGCCCCGGCAGCGCTGGAAGCTGGATCCGGTGCCGCTGGTGCTGACGGCTACGGAGTGGACGGGCCTGCAGAGCGCGCTGCGCCAGCGGGCCACCCTGCTGGATCTGGTCCTCACCGACCTGTACGGGCCACGCACGTTGATCCAGCGGGGCTTCGTCCCGCCCGAGCTCGTCTTCGGCAGCCGGTCGTACCTGCGCCGGGCGCACGGGTTACGCATTCCCGGTCCACACCAGTTGTTCTTCCACGCCGCGGACGTCTACCGGAGCCCGGACGGCGTGTTCATGGCGATGGGTGATCGCACCGAGGCGCCGTCCGGCGTCGGTTACGCGATGGCCGACCGACGGGTGATCGCTCGGATCGCTCCGCACGTCTTCCGCCGGGTCGCCCCGGAGAGCCTGAGCCCGTTCTTCCGCAGCTTCCTGCTGGCCCTGCAGTCCGTCGCGCCCCGGTCCGCCGAGGATCCGCGGGTGGTGGTGCTGAGCCCCGGGACCCATTCCGAGACCGCCTTCGACCAGGCGTTCCTGGCCAGCCTGCTCGGTCTGCCGCTGGTGGAGAGCGAAGACCTCACCGTCCGCGACGGGCGGGTCTGGATGCGCTCGCTGGGCCGGTCCGAGCCGGTCGATGTGATCCTGCGGCGGGTGGACGCCGACTATGCCGATCCGCTGGAGCTCCGGCCGGAATCACGACTGGGTGTGGTCGGCCTGCTGCAGGCCTGCCGGCGCGGGACCGTGACAGTGGTCAACACGCTGGGCAGCGGCATCCTGGAGAACCCCGGGCTGCTGCCGTTCCTGCCGGCGCTGTCGGAGACGCTGCTCGGCGAGACCCTGAAACTGCCGTCGGCTGCCACGTTCTGGTGCGGATCGGGGATCGGTCTGTCCCATGTGCTGGCGCACTTCCACGACATGGTGATGCGCTCGACCGACGGATCGGAGCGCAGCGTCATCGTGGGTCGACTCGATCGGGCTGCCGCCGACGCGCTGCGGGACCGGGTCCGCGCCGAGCCGGGTCGCTGGGTCGGGCAGCCCTACGTGCCGTTCTCGGTCGCACCGGTGAGCACCCCGGCGGGGCTCGCGTCCCGACAGGTCGGGATGCGAATGTTCAGCGTCGCCCAGCAGACGGGCTACCTGGTCATGCCCGGTGCGCTCGGGCGGGTGCTGCCGCTGGATCAGCAGACCCGGCGGACCGCGTGGCTCACCGAGGCCAAGGACGTCTGGATCCGGTCGGGCGGTGTCGCACCGGCCGCCGATCGGACGCCCGTCCCATGGTCGCCGGAGGTGGTGCCGGGCCGCTCCGATGCGATGTCCTCACCACGGGCGTTGGAAGACCTGTTCTGGTTCGGCCGCTACACCGAGCGCGCCGAGGACTTCGCCCGGCTGCTGATCGCCACCTGGGACCGCCTGGACGAGTTCCGGCAACGCGACAGTGATCTCGCGTCGGAGCTGACCCCGGTGCTGTTGGCCACCGTCACCCACTCCAGCGCCACCTACCCCGGGTTCGCGTACCGCCGCGCGGCGGTGCTGCCCGAGATGCGATCGCTGGCCCTGGACGGTCGCCGTCAGGGGACCATCGCGCAGTCGCTGAACGGATTGACCGAGGCGGCCAGTGGGGTCCGCGATCAGCTGTCCCGGGACACCTGGCTGGTGCTCGCCGGAGTGGAGCGGTCACTGGCGGGACTGCGAGACGACCCGTCGGACCAGGGCACCACGCTGCAGCACTCCTACTCCGCGGTGCTCTCCGGGATGCTCGCGCTGTCCGGGCTGGCGGCGGAGAACATGGTCCGCGATCCCGGTTGGTACGTGATGGACATCGGCCGGCGGCTGGAGCGGAGCCTGCAGCTGGTGACCGTGCTGCGGTGGGTCCTGGCCCGGGTCAATCCGCCGGCCGTGGAGGCGCTGCTGATCGAGTCGGTGCTGCAGTTCGCCGAGTCGATAGTGACCTACCGGCGGCGTTACCGCGGTCGCAGCCAGGTCGGTACGGTGCTGGAGTTGCTGCTGCTGGACGCCGGCAACCCGCGGTCGTTGGCCTTCCAGTTGCAGGCGTTGGGGGCCGACCTGCGGGCCCTGCCCGACGCGTCGGGTACGTCGGTGCCGGACCGGATGCTGGAGGACCTGGTGGCCAAGCTCCGCCGCACCGAGATCGGCGAGCTCGACGGCCCGGACGACACTGGGCTGCGGTCCGAGCTCGTGACGTTCCTGGACGACACCCGGCTGGCCCTGACCGATCTGGCCGGTGCGTTCGCCGCTCAACGGTTCCGCCATCCCGCGACGATGCGGCAACTCGATCGGCCGATCCGCTCGAGCTCCGCCGGGTGGCCGCTGTGACCGGTGACCGGACGCGCCGCTACGCCATCGAGCACCGCACCACCTACGACTATTCCGAGGACGTCAGCGCGAGCTACGGGCGCGGCTACCTGCGGCCGCGGGACCTGCCGTGGCAGCGCTGCACCGAACATTCGGTGGTCACCACGCCCGCCGCTGCCGACGCCGCGACCGGGCTGGACGTCTACGGCAACCACGATTTCTACTTCCACGTGACCAGTGCGCACCAGCGCCTGGACGTGGTCAGCCGGTCATCGGTCGAGGTCGATCCGCCGCCGACCGACGCTGCGGCGCTGGCGTTGCCGTGGGAGCGGGCCCGACCCCGGCACGCCGACGACGGGGACGCGGTGGATTTCGTCCTCGACTCGCCGCGGATCGACATGTCGCCCGCGGTAGCGGCCTACGCGGCACCGTCGTTCCCGCCCGGGCGCGAGATCGGCGACGCGGTCCTGGACCTCACGCATCGGATCTTCACCGACTTCGCCTACCGGTCCGGCTCCACCACGGTGACCACGAAGGTGGCTGCCGTGCTGGTCGACCGGGAGGGGGTCTGCCAGGATTTCGCGCAGCTGGCAGTGGCGTGTCTGCGATCGGTCGGATTGGCCGGCCGGTACGTCTCGGGGTACCTCGCGACCGACCCGCCGCCGGGTCGGGAACGGATGGTCGGCGTCGACGCCACCCACGCCTGGGCCGGGGTGTGGCTACCGGGCGGCGACTGGCTGGCCTTCGATCCGACCAACGACCAGCTCGCCGACGAGCGCTACGTGACCGTCGCCTGGGGGCGCGACTACGGCGACGTGCCCCCGCTCAAGGGTGTGATCTTCACCGATGCGAAGACCTCGTCGATGACGGTCTCGGTGGACGTGGCCCCGGTGGGTACAACACCCTCCGGTACCGCCGGGAGCCGGCCGCTGTTCGGCCGTTGACCGGGCGCAGCACCATCACGACCCCGCTGTCCGGCACCCGGCCGGTCAGCCCGTAGCAGTGGATGTAAAGGAATCACGACGATGCGCGACTTCACCTGCCCGATCTGTGGCCAGCGACTGGCCTTCGAGAACTCGCTGTGTCTGGGCTGCCAGACCAACGTCGGGTTCGATCCGCAGCAGATGGCCTTCGTGCGGGTCGGCACCGACCAGGCCGTGCTCGACGCCGGACCGGCCCGGCAGATGTGCGCCAACCTGCACCTGTCGGCGTGCAACTGGGTGGTCCCGACCGGTGACGGCACCCCGCTGTGCCTGTCCGACCGGCTGACCCGGACGCTGCCGCCCCACGACGACGACGAGGCGATGGCCGCGTACGCCGAGGCCGAGCAGGCCAAGCGCCGGCTGATGGTGGAGCTCATCGAGCTGGGCCTGCCGATCGTGGGACGCGACGCCGATCCCGAGACCGGGTTGGCGTTCGACCTGATGTCCAGCCGCAACGAGCAGGTCCTGACCGGGCACGACAACGGCGTCATCACGCTCAACCTCGCCGAGGGTGACGACGTGCACCGCGAGCAGCTGCGCATCTCGATGGGCGAGCCGTACCGGACGCTGCTCGGCCACTTCCGGCACGAGATCGGCCACTACTTCTTCTTCAAGCTGATCGGCACCGGGCCGCTGCGGGCCGATTTCGAGGAGCTGTTCGGCGATCCGGACTCGTCCTACCAGGACGCGCTGGACCGGCACTACTCGCAGGGCGCCCCCGACGGCTGGGAGCAGCGCTACGTGTCCTCCTACGCCACCATGCACCCGGCGGAGGACTGGGCCGAGTCGTTCGCCCACTACCTGCACATCCGCGACACCGTCGACACCGCGGCGGCTTTCGGGTTCGCGCCGTCCGGGGCCGCGCTGGACCGCAACCTGCCCGGTGAAGCCGGTTTCGACCGGCTGATCCAGCTGTGGCTGCCGCTGTCGTGGTCGCTGAACATGATCAACCGATCGATGGGCCACAAGGACCTGTATCCCTTCGTGCTGCCGCCGCACGTGCTGACCAAGATGAAGCTGGTGCACCGAGCGGTCGAGGCCGCCGGCGCTGCCCTGCCGGCCTGACCGTCGGCAGTCCACGGCCGGTCCCGCTGCACACCCGCCGGGACCGGCCTACGGTGAGCTCATGGCCACGATCGCCTGGGTGGGACTCGGACACATGGGCGGCCCGATGGCTGCCCGGCTGGTCGCGGCGGGTCACCGGGTCCGCGGCTTCGACCTGAGCCGGGCCGCGGTGGAGGCGCGCCGTCGCCGGGGGCGTGGTCGGGCGTCGTCCCCGGTCGAGGCGGTGACCGGTGCCGACGTGCTGATCACCATGCTGCAGCAGGGTGCCCAGGTGACGTGCGGTGCTCGACACAGCACTGCCGGCGCTGGCCCCGGGGGCGCTGGTCCTGGACTGCTCCACGATCGCCATCGACGACGCCCGGGAGTTGCACGGCCGGGTCGCCACGGCCGGCTTCGCGTTCCTGGACGCACCCGTGTCGGGCGGTGTCCCCGGCGCCATGGCGGGGACGTTGACGTTCATGGTCGGCGGGGCCGCCGACGATCTGGACCGGGCCCGGCCGATCCTGGAACCGATGGCCGGTCGGATCTTCCACATCGGCCCGGGCGGTTCCGGCCAGGCGGCGAAGATCGTCAACAACCTGATGCTGGGCGTCACGCTGGCGGCCACCTGCGAAGGTGCGGTGCTGGCCGATCGGTTGGGGCTTGATCCCCGGGTCGTGCATCAGCTGGTCAGCGTCTCCTCGGGGGACAGCTGGGCCTTGCGGACCTGGTACCCGATGCCCGGGGTGGTGGACACCGCGGCGGTCAACCGCGACTTCGCGGGCGGGTTCGCGGTCGACCTGATGGCCAAGGACCTGGGACTGGCACTGGCCGCCGGAGATGCCACCGGGCTCGCGTTGCCGTTCACCGCCGCCGTCGCCGCTGGGCTTGCCCGGCTGCACGACGCGGGTCTGGGCGACCGGGACAGTTCGGTGTTCGTGACGCTGGTGGACGGTGGCCTGGACGCCGACCCGGCCGGGGATCGGGCCTGACGTCCACGGGGTGGGTCCGCGGTGGCCCGACACCGACACCGACACCGACGGCACCCACGAGCCCCAAGAGTGCGGTTGCGACGGACAGTGCGCTCGCCACGGTCGGTCACGGTGAGCGATCAGAGTCCCGCGGGTAGGTTGGCAACGCCCCGGCAGCATCGTCGGGGCTCCCCGGTCCGGTCGGCCTCGACCGCCCGGCCGAGCGCTTTCCCCAAGGAGCACCTGATGACCGACCCCGGTCTGTTCGGCGACGCGCCGCCGCCGGCGTCGGGCGGGTCGGCGGTGGTGGCCGGTCCCCGGTTCGACCCGAACGCACCGCTGGCGGCCCGGATGCGGCCACGGACTTTGGACGAGGTGATCGGCCAGGAGCACCTGCTCGGGGCCGGCGCGCCGCTCCGGCGGCTGGTGCACGGTGGCGCGCCGTCCTCGATGCTGCTCTACGGCCCGCCGGGTACCGGGAAGACCACGCTGGCGACCCTGGTGGCCGGTGCCACCGGCCGCCGGTTCGCCCAGCTGTCGGCCATCGCGGCCGGGGTCAAGGAGGTCCGCGGGGTCATCGACGCGGCCCGGCAGACCCTGCGCAGCACCGGCGAGCAGACCGTGCTGTTCATCGACGAGGTGCACCGCTTCAACAAGGCGCAGCAGGACTCGCTGCTCGGCGCGGTCGAGGACCGCACCGTGATCCTGATCGGCGCCACCACCGAGAACCCGTTCTTCTCGGTGGTCTCGCCGCTGCTGTCCCGGTCGCTGATCCTGCAACTGCAGCCCCTCACCGATGCCGACGTCGCGCAGGTGCTGGGCCGAGCGGTCACCGACGAGCGGGGGCTGGCCGGCCGGGTAACCCTGTCCGACGCCGCCCGGGACCATCTGGTCGCACTGTCCGGCGGTGACGCCCGCCGGTCGCTCACCGCGCTGGAGGCGGCGGCCGACTCGGTGCTGGACGAGCATCCGCGGGCGTCCCTGGCGGCGCCGGCGCCGATCGACCTGCCGGCGGTGGAGCGGGCGGTCAACCGGGCCGCGGTGCGCTACGACAAGTCCGGCGACCAGCACTACGACATCATCAGCGCCTTCATCAAGTCCATGCGCGGCTCGGACGTGGATGCCGCCCTGCACTACCTGGCCCGGATGATCGAAGCGGGGGAGGACCCTCGTTTCATCGCCCGCCGACTGATGGTCCATGCCAGCGAGGACGTCGGGATGGCCGATCCGACCGCCCTGCAGACCGCGGTGGCCGCAGCGCAGGTGGTGCAGCTGGTGGGGATGCCGGAGGCGAAACTGGCGCTGGCGCAGGCCACCATCCACATCGCGACCGCAGCCAAGTCCGGCGCGGTGACCGCCGCCCTCGGGGCGGCGATGGCCGACGTCCAGGCCGGCCGTAGCGGGTCGGTGCCGCCCGCCCTCCGGGACGGCCACTACGCGGGGGCGAAGAAGCTGGGGCACGCCCAGACCTACGTCTTCCCCCACGATCGGCCGGACGCGATCGTCGCCCAGCAGTACCCGCCGGACGAGCTCGTCGGCCGGGACTACTACCAGCCCACCGGCCGGGGTGCGGAGCGGGCGCTGGCCGAACGGGTGCCCCGGCTGCGCCGGGTCGTGCGTGGCCAGCACCGGCAGGCCGCCGGGACCGCCGAACCGGAGAACCCCGCTCCGGGCACCGCCGATCGAGAGGAACTGCACCGATGACCTCGTCGTCACACCCGGCGTCCCGACCCGGGTCACCACCGCCTTCCGACCCGTCCCATCCGGGGGCGCGGCCGGGCCGCTACCGGGCGGTCCGGGTGCACACCACCGGCGGGCCGGATGTTCTGCGGCTGGACCACCTGGAGCCCGCCGCGGTGGGACCCGGTGAGGTGCGGATCGGCGTCGCCGCCGCGGGGGTGAACTTCATCGACATCTACCACCGGGACGGCAGTTACCCGCGCAAGCTGCCGTTCACCGCCGGCCTGGAAGGGGCCGGCACGGTACTGGAGATCGGCGACGGCGTCACCGAGGTGGCGGTGGGCGACCGGGTGGCCTGGGCGGACCTGCCCGGCTCCTACGCCGAGCAGGTGGTCGGTCCGGCGGCGAACCTGATCCCGGTGCCGGCGGGGATCAGCGACGAACTGGCTGCTGCGTTCCCGCTGCAGGGCCTCACCGTGCAGTACCTGACCGCCGGTTCGTACCGCGTCCGGCCAGGTGACGACGTGCTGGTGCACGCCGGTGCGGGTGGTGTCGGCCAGCTGCTCATCCAACGCTGTCACCGGCTCGGGGCCCGGGTCATCGCCACCGCCTCGACCCCGGCGAAGCGGCAATTGTGCGCCGCCGCCGGTGCCGACGACGTCATCGACTACGAGGGGTTCGACGAGGCGGCCCGGACCCTCACCGGTGGTGTCGGCGTGCACGCGGTGTACGACGGGGTCGGTCGGGACACCTTCGACCGCTCGATGAACGCGCTCCGGATCCGCGGGACGATGGTGCTGTTCGGGGCCGCCAGTGGTCAACCGGCCCCGGTGGACCCGCGCCGGCTCGCGGCCAAATCGCTGTTCCTGACCCGGCCGAAACTGGCCGATCACGTACTGACCCGCGATGAGTTGCTGGAGCGGGCAGCAGACGTGCTGCCGCTGATCGCCGCCGGCGACCTACGGCTGCGGATCGGTGGCAGCTATCCGCTGGCCGCTGCCGCCGATGCCCACGCCGACCTCGCCGCTCGCCGCACCACCGGCAAGCTGCTGCTGATCCCGTGAACGCTCCGGGGGCCGACCTCTGCGGAGATCGACCCCACGCCGGGCTCAGACGGCCGGTCGGATGTTCTGGTTGACGTGGAAGACGTTGTCGGGGTCATAGCGCCGTTTGACCTCGGTCAACCGATGGTAATTCCCGCGGTACGCGGCCTGGACGCGCTCCTGTCCCTCGTCGTCCATCAGGAAATTGACGTAGGCACCACCGGCCGAGGTCGGGTGCAGCTCGCGCCAGTAGTCCTTGGTCCACTCGGTGATCGAGTCGGCGTTGGCCGGGTCCGGGTCGACGCCGACTATCACGCCGGCCCAGCCGCCCTCGCGGTAGGCGAACGCGGTGTCGCCCTCGTCGACCCGGCTCGCCGCGCCGTCGATCGGGTACAGGTGCATCGTCGAATGGCCGGTGGGCAGGAGTTCGCCGTACCGACGGTGCACCTCGATCGCCTCGTCGCTGATGTCGCGGAAGAAGTCCGCCCGCCAGTACCACTGCAAACCGGCCGGATACAGGCCGTCGAACGCGCTCTGCAGGGCGGTGAACGGCATCGAGTGCAGCCCGACCAGCAGCGGGTTCCCGAACGAGGTGATCGGTTCGAGGACCTCGTCGGCGAGGTCGGGCGCACCGGTGTAGCACCACACGATGCCGCAGGCCTTACGGCCCCAGAGCGCGTCGGGGAAGGGCGGGGCCGGCGGGATCGTCAGCAGCGCGATCCACCCGTTGAGCTCCTCCGGGAGCGAGGGCAGCAACTCGCGGTACCACTGCATCACCTCGGCGACGTCGGCGAGGTCGTACAGCACCGGCCCGCCGATGATGGTGCCGTGGTCGCCGATCTCGTGACACCGGAAGGTGAACGAGGTGACCACGCCGAAGTTGCCGCCCCCGCCGCGCAGTCCCCAGAACAGCTCCGGGTGGGAGGTCGGACTGGCGGTCACGAATGTGCCGTCGGCCAGGACGACGTCGGCGGCGAGGAGGTTGTCCACGGTCAGTCCGAAGCGGCGGGTGAGATAGCCGATTCCGCCACCGAGGGTCAATCCACCGACGCCGGTGGAGGACAGGAAACCCGACGGGGTGGCCATGCCGAACCCGACGGTCGCGTGGTCGACGTCGCCCCAGGTGCAGCCCGCGTCCACCCGCACCTGGTGCTGCTCCGGGTTCACGGTAGTGCTGCGCATCGACGACAGGTCGATGATTAGGGCGTCGTCCCACACCGCGAGTCCACCCGCGTTGTGGGCGCCGCTACGGATGGCGATCTCGATCCCGTGCTCGCCGGCGAACCGCACGCACGAGATGACGTCGGTCACGTCGCGGCAGCGCGCGATCGCCCGCGGCCGGCGGTCGATCATCCCGTTGTAGACCGCGCGTGCGGTGTCGTATTCGGGGTTCTGCGGTCGGATGAGGTCACCACGCAAGGTGGTGGCGAAGTCATCGAGGGCGCTGTCGGCGACAGCGGCGGACGTGGTGGTCATGGGGCCCTCCTGGGTCGGTCCTGGAGATGTCTCGTGGACCGACGGTAGGGCGGGCACCGTTCGCGCAGCGTTCGGCTGCCGGTGCGTACCAGGCTCAGTGGGCCGCGTTGCGCGCCCGCAGGTCGGCCGCGCACCGCCGCTCGAGCATGACGCTGCCGTGGCTGTTCGCGAGCCGGGCAGCGGAGGTCAGCCTGCTGACGGCCCGGTCGTCGTCATCGTGGGCGGCCCGGAGTCGCAGCACCTCCGGCAGCCACCAGACGTCGTCGTGAGCGCGGGCGGTGACCGCGGCGGAGTCCAGCAATGCCCGGCAGTCCTGGGCGTTCCCGTCCCGGGCGGTCACTTCGGCGAGCAGCGTCAGCCAGTAGGGCATCCGGGCGAACGAGCCGGCCGCCTTCAGGTTGGCCACCCCGCGCTGGGCCCGGTCGAACCCCGTGCCGTCGCTGGCCGCCCAGCCCAGCAGGATCAGCCCCCAGTCGCGGTAATAGGCGAAGCCGTGCCGTTCACACAGCTCGCACAGTTCGGCGGCCATCGCAGCGACCGCGGGCCGGTTGCGGCGCAGGTGCTGGGTGACCCCGCCGTAGGCCAGCGCCGACGCGAGGCTGTAGGGGTGATCGATCGTGCGCGCGAGCTGCAGCGAGTCCGCACAGCTGCGCCCGGCCTGCTCGTCGTCGCCCAGCAGCCAGTGGGCGTGGGCCGACCAGGCGGTGCCGTGCACGTCCGGGCGGGTGCCGACGGTCAGGGTCAACGCGCCGCTGGCCGACCGGACGGCCCGCTCCAGGTGTTGCAGCGCTTCGGCCGGGCGACCCAGGCTGACCGCCGACCCGCCGACCGCGAAGTGCGCGGGTGCGCTGGCGTCCGACTCGGGATCGACCATGGCCAGCGCCTGCTGCGCCACCCGGTACCCGTCGGTGGTGCGTCCCTGGACGAAGCGGGAGCTCCAGAGGCTGACCAGCGAGGTGAACAATGCGTCCGGGTCGTCCACGTGCCGGGCCAGCGTGACCGACCGTTCCAGGGTCGCCTGCAGTCCCGGGGAGGAATAGCCGTCGCGGACATTCTGCGGGCCGGCCAACCCCTCCAGCACCGCCAGTTCGAGCCGGTCCCGGTAGACCCCGGCCGGCTGCGCGGCGATCAGCGCCAGCGCCCGGCCGTACAGCTCGATCGCCTCGGTGTGCGCGAAGATCCCGCAGGCGTGCCGGGCGGCGACCCGGTAGTAGGTGACCGCCCGATCCGGCCGGCCGCCCCGCTCGTACTGCTCCGCGAGCTGCGCGGCGACGGTTTCGTTGCCCGCGGGGGTCAGCAGTTCGATGGCCTGCGCGATCCGGCGGTGCGCCAGCCACCGCTGGGGCGGGCTGATCTGCAGGTAGGCGTGCTCGCGGAGCAGATCGTGGGAGAAGTCGTAGCCGTCGTCCAGCACCCGCACGATCCGCTGGCGCCACAGTTCGTCGACGCCGCGCACCACCGCATCGGGGCTCAGATCGCTGGCCTCGGTCAGCAGGTCGATGGTGAAGTCCATCCCGACGGCGGCGGCCAGCCGCGCGAGATCGGCAGCGGCGTCGCCGAGCCGGCCGAAGCGGCTGGTGAGCACGTCAGCGAGGTCGCCCTGCGGGACCCGGGCCGTGCCGTGCTCCACCACGGCGGCGCGTGCCGCTTCGATGATGTGCAGCGGGAAGCCCCCGGTGGCGGCGTGCAGCAACTCGACGTCCAGGTCCGGCAGCGGAGCGCCGGCCACGGCGACCGCCAGCGAACCCGACTCCGCCACGTCGAGCGGGCCCAGGGTGACCTCGGTCATCGGCCCCCCGGGCCGCATCCTGGCGATCCACTCCGACAGCGGGCGGTTCCCGGCCGGCTGGTCGTCCCGGAGGGTGGCCACGATCATCACCGGCGCCGTGGGTTCCAGCCCGAGCAACAGGTCCACGAAGGTCAGCGTCGCGTGATCGCACCACTGCAGGTTGTCCAGCACCAGCAGGATCGGCCGCCGGGTACCGAGCAGTGCCCTGGCCAGACCTTCCAGGAAACGTTGCCGGTCCCAACGGCCCGCGACCGCCGACGGCGGGTCCGCGGTGGCACCCGCCTGCGTCAGCCAGTCGGCGTCCGCGGCCCAGATCGGATCGAGCCGGACGCGCGCAGCCGCCACATCGGGGTGGCGCAACCAGTCCGCGACCGGCGCCAGCGGCGACCGTTCGGTCGTGGCGAAGCTGCGGCTCGCCGCCGCCACCGCACCCTGGCGGCGGGCTGCTCTGGTGATCTCGGTGGCCAGCCGGGTCTTGCCGACCCCGGCAGCGCCGCGGATCAGCACCAGCTCCGCCCGGCCCTGCACCGTGCTGTCCCAGCGGTGGCGCAGCAGCCGCAGTTCTGCGGCGCGGCCGACCAGGGCGGGGCTGGCGGCACCGGAGCGGAGACCCTCGGTATCGGGACCGACCGGCGCGACCTCGGCGCGCTCGTCGCGGCGCAGGCGGTGCATCACCTCACGGGTGGCCGGATCGGGGGCGACGCCCAACTCGCGGTCGAGCACCGAGGCGCAGCGGTGGTAGGTGCCCAGTGCGGCGGAACGGTCGCCCGCACCCGCTTGCAGGGTCATCAGGGTGCGGTACCCCACCTCCTCGAGCGGGCGCAGTTCGATGCGCCGCCGCGCGGCGTCGACGGCGAGGTCGGCGTCCCGGGCCCGGGTCCGGACGGCGCAGACGAGGTCGCAGAGCTCGACGCACCGGCGCTCCAGATCGGCCCGCATGGCCACCGACCACTCGTCGACGTTCCCCGGCAGGAACTCGCCGCGGTACATCGACAGGGCCGTCGCCGCATGGCCCAGCGCGCGGTCCGGGTCGCCGGCGGCCGCCGCTGCGTGGGCCGCATCGCACTCGACGACGAAGGTGCCCGCGTCGACCCGGACGCCGCCGTCGACGGTCCAGCACAGGTCGGTCGGGGTCACCACGAGGGCCGGGTCGGCGCCCAGCTCCTGCCGGAGGTGATGCAGCTCGCGGCGCAAATTGGTGAGGGCCTGCCCGTCAGGGGATTCCGGCCAGAACGCCGCGGCGACCCGCTGTCGCCGCTGCGGCGTTCCGATGTGCGCCGCGAGGTAGCCGATGAGCATCAACGTCCGGGTCGACCGGATGCCGCGCACACCGGCGTCGTCCACGACCGCCTGTTCGCCCAGCAGCCGGATCTGAATCACCTGACCGCCCTCCCGCCGACGCGAACCGCCGGATCGACGAGAGAAACCTGCAGGTCAGCCACGTCGTCGGGGCACCGGGCCGCTGGTCGGAGCGTACGCGCAGGTCCTGCCGGGCCGCGAAGGCCCGGTCGACGCCCCGCCGACCGGCGCGGGCGGCCCGCCGGGTCCGATTCGGTGGCCGGGCTGCCGGGTAGTCTGTTGCCTGCCGCGACGCCCGTCGTCGGGGCAGCGGCGGAGTCCGCTCATCTCGGCCGGCAAGGAGACACCTATGACGGTGGGAGAAGTTGCCCTGCTCGTTATCGCGGGCGTATTTCTGATCCTGGCGGTCGTCGCCGTCCTGACCCTGCTCAAGGTCGGCAAGACGATGGACGCCGCCCGCGAGGCGATCGCGTCGACCCAGCAGGACACCCGGCCGGTACTGCGTAAAGCAGACGCCACGCTCGGCCTGGTCAACACCAACCTCCAGCACATCACCGGCGTGACCAACGCCGCCAGCGCGATCACCGGCAACGTCTCCGGCCTGGTCAGCATCGTGGTCGCCACCCTCGGCGGGCCTGCCGTGCGGGCCGCGTCGTTCACCTACGGTGTCCGCCGGGCGCTGGCCGCGCGGACCGCCAAGGCGGCCAAGAAGGCCCAGAAGAACGCCAAGAAGGTCGGTCGCTGATGAGGCGCACGTTCTACCTGGCCGTCGGCGCTGCGCTCGGGGTGGCGGCCAGCCGTCGCACCCGTCGCGCCAAGGAGCAGGCGCTGGCCACGCTGACGCCGACGTCGCTGGCCGGCAACGTCGCCGACGCGATCGCCGAGCTCGGCACCGCGGTCGGCTCGTTCGCCGCCGACGTCCGCGCCGGCATGCAGGAACGTGAATCCCAGCTGGTGGCCGTCATCGACGAGGCCAGCGGTGTGGTCGTTCGGACCCCGCCGGAGCTCGCCGGCCCCGCCCGGCCGCTCACACCGGTCGACGACCGGTACACCCCCCGCCGGCACCGGCGCACCTGATCCCACCGGTGGTCCGGGACGCCCGCGCTGATCCCGCGCCCGGCGACGCGGTGCTCGACCGCCGCTCCCGTCATCACCGAACGCACCACACATTGAGGACCCACCCATGCAGACCCTGGAGATTCAGCGCCGATTCCTGGAGTACTTCCAGCGCAACGGCCACACCGTGGTCCCCTCGGCGTCGCTGATCAGCCAGGACCCGACCGTGCTGTTCACCATCGCCGGGATGGCCCCGTTCAAGCCCTATTTCCTCGGCCAGCAGACGCCGCCGTGGCCGCGGGCGACCAGCGTGCAGAAGGTGCTGCGGACGCTGGACATCGAGAACGTCGGCCAGACCACCCGGCACTGCACGTTCTTCCAGATGGCCGGCAACTTCTCCTTCGGCGACTACTTCAAGGCCGGCGCGATCACCCACGCGTGGACCCTGATCACCGGTTCCGTCCAGCGACGGCGGCCTGGGGTTCGACCCGGAGCGGATCTGGGTCACCGTCTACCACAAGGACGACGAGGCGATCGGGCTGTGGCGCGACATCGCCGGCCTGCCCGCCGAGCGCATCCAGCGTCGCGGTGGTGAGGACAACTACTGGGACATGGGCGTCCCGGGTCCCGGGGGTCCGTGCTCGGAGATCTACTACGACCGCGGCCCGGAGTACGGCAGGCCCGGCGGGCCGGTCGCCGACGAGGACCGCTACATCGAGATCTGGAATCTCGTCTTCATGCAGGACATCCGGGGGGCCGACAGCCCGAAGTACGACTTCCCGCCGGTCGGGTCGCTGCCGGAGAAGAACATCGACACCGGCATGGGTGTCGAGCGGGTGGCCTTCCTCCTGCAGGGCGTGGACAACGTCTACGAGACCGACCTGATGCGACCGTTCATCACGACCGCCGAAAAACTGAGCGGACGTCAGTACGGAGCCGGTGGCGACTCCGGTGCCGCCGACGACGTCCGGTTCCGGGTCATCGCCGATCATGTCCGGTCCGCCGCACTGGTGATCGCCGACGGGGTCACCCCCAGCAACGAGGGGCGCGGTTACGTACTCCGCCGGCTGATCCGGCGGGTGATCCGGTCACTGCGACTGCTCGGCGTCACCGAGCCGGTGATGGCCCCGCTGATCACCCAGGTCCGCGATCTGCTCGGCCCGATCTACACCGACCTCGCCGACGACTTCGACCGGATCCTGCGGGTGGCTGTCGCCGAGGAGGACTCCTTCCGCAAGACGTTGGAGTCCGGGTCCAAGCTGTTCACCGAAGCGGCGGCGCAGACCGCCGCCGCCGGCAGCACCGCAGTCCCCGCCGCCACGGCGTTCGCGCTGCACGACACCTACGGATTCCCGCTCGACCTGACGCTGGAGATGGCCGACGAGGTCGGCCTCACGGTCGACGTCGGCGGGTTCAAGCGGCTGATGGACGAGCAGAAGGCGCGGGCCCGGGCCGATGCGAAGGCCCGCAAGGGCGGGTTCGCCGATCAGCAGGTGTATCGCGAGCTGCTCGAACTCGGCGCGACCGAGTTCACCGGGTACGACCAGCTGACCAGCGAAGGCACCGTCCGCGGGCTCATCTCCGACGGTCAGCGCATCCGGACGGCCACCGCCGGCGACATCGTCGAGGTCGTGCTGGACCGCACATCCCTCTACGCCGAGGCCGGCGGCCAGGACTCCGACGCCGGGCAGATCCTCGGTGCGGGGTTGTCCGCCGAGGTGCTCGACGTGCAGAAGATCGCCCGCAAGCTCTGGGTGCACCAGGTCCGGATCACCGAGGGTGAACTCGCCGAGGGCGCGTCGGTGATCACCGCGGTGGACGCGGCCAACCGGGCCCGGGCGAACCAGGCCCATTCCGCCACGCACCTGGTGAACGCGGCCCTGCGGGAGCTGCTCGGGCCGGACGCCCTGCAGGCCGGGTCCTACAACAAGCCCGGCTACCTGCGACTGGACTTCACCTGGTCGGGCGGGCTGTCCGCCGCCGCCAAGGCCGAGATCGAAGCGGTGGCCAACCGCGCAGTCACGGACAACCTGGCCGTCACCACCTCGCTGTCGACGGTGGCCGAGGCGAAGGCGCGCGGCGCGGTGGCCCTCTTCGGTGAGGTCTACGGCGACGTGGTCCGGGTGGTCGAGATCGGCGGGCCGTGGTCACTGGAACTGTGCGGTGGCACGCACGTGGCCCGGTCGTCGGAGGTCGGCAGCCTCGTGCTGCTCGGCGAGTCCAGCGTCGGGTCGGGCGTGCGCCGGGTGGAGAGCTTCGTCGGGTTCGACGCGTTCAGCCATCTCGCCGCCGAACGGGCGCTGCTGGACAACCTGGCCGGGCTGCTCAAGGTGCCGTCCCGGGAGCTGCCCGGCCGGGTCGCCGGTCTCGTCGAGCGGCTCAAGACCGCCGAGAAAGAGCTCGCCGCGCTGCGGGCGGCCCACGTGCTCGCCTCGGCCGGCGCGCTGGTGGACGGCGCCCGGCGGGTCGGCGCGGTCGACCTGGTGGCGGCGACGCTGCCGACGGGAACCTCGGCCGGCGATCTGCGCGCGCTGGCCGGCGACGTCCGCGGCCGCCTCGGCGGCCGGGCAGCGGTGGTGGCGCTGTTCGGCGAGGTGGACGGTACCGTGCCGTTCGTCGTCGCGCTCACCGACGCTGCGGTGTCGGCCGGGTTGAAGGCCGGCGACCTGGTCCGCGCCTTCGCGCCCGACATCGACGGACGAGGTGGAGGCCGACCGGAATTGGCGCAGGGCTCGGGTACCCGACCTACCGGCGCGGATGCGGCCATCGCGTCACTGGCCGTCACCCTCGGCGGGCCGAACGGGTGAGTTCAGCCTCGGACGGCGCGACTCCGGTGCCGCCGGGTGTGCGTCTGGGGGTGGACGTCGGTACGGTTCGGGTGGGAGTCGCCATCAGCGACCCGCACGGCATTCTGGCCACTCCGGTCGGAACCTTCCCGAGGGCCGCACCGCAGGGGTCCGCGCTGGCCGGGATCGCAGCCCTGGTCGCCGAACATGAGGTCGTGGAGGTCGTGGTGGGGCTACCCCGATCGCTGTCGGGCCGGGAAGGTCCGGCGGTCGCCGCCGCCCGCGAGTTCGTCCGACAGCTCGCCCGGACCGTCACCGTGCCGATCTGTTTCGTCGACGAACGCTTCACCTCCGTGACGGCCAACCGCATCCTCGCCGAGCAGGGGGTCCGGGGACGGAAAGCCCGTTCGGTGGTCGACCAGGTGGCCGCTGTCGAGATCCTGCAGCACCACCTCGACGTGGTACGCAGCCGAGGCGGCCGCGGGTGAAGGATTCACTGGGCCTCTTCGGGCAACCCGACGATCCCCACGGTCCCGGCCCGGAGGGGGTAGACCGCACCGGCGAGTACGACATCGCCGAACTCCGCGAAGCGCTGCACGGCGCGCCGCGGACCGAACAAGCCACCCTCATGCGCGGACCGACTGCGGACCGGCGGGCCTCGCGGATCGCCGCCGACACCCGCCGGCGTCGCCGACACCGCTCGTCGCTGATCGCAATGCTGGTGTTGCTGATCATCACCGTCGGCACCTTCGTGCTGGTCCGGGCCTGGTCCACCCAGCAACCCGCACCCCCGGCTGATTTCGCCGGCGCGGGCGGGCCCGAGACGATCGTCCGGATCAACGCCAACGACGGGCTCACCGAGATCGGCACCGCCCTGTTCGACGCCAAGGTGATCGCCAGCGTGCAGGCGTTCGTCCAGGGTGCCGCGGGCAACGACGCGATCCGCAGCATTCAACCCGGCTACTACAAGGTGCACGAGGGCGCCGCCGCCGCCGCCGCGATCACCGCCCTGCTCGCCGCCGACAACCGGGTGGGGCAGCTGGACCTGATCCCGGGTGTGACGCTCGCCGACACCACCGTGCCCAGCACCGGACAGGTGCTGCCCGGCTACGTCGCGCAGATCACCCAGGCCGCGTGCGTGCCCCTGGACGGCGTCGCGAACTGTTTCACCACCGAACAGTTGTGGCAGCAGATCCGCACCGCCGACGTCGTCTCGATGGGTCTGGTCGACTGGGCCGTCGCCCGGGTGGGCGCGTCCACCGACCCGGATCGCCGGCTGGAGGGGATGATCGCCCCCGGCGTGTACAGCATCCCGCCGACGAAAGATCCGGCCGTCGTGCTGACGTACCTGATCGGGGCCTCGGCGATCTATTGGAACACCAGCGAGATCACCACCAAGGCCAGGACTCTCGGCCACGACCCGTACGACCTGGCCGTCGTCGCCTCCCTCATCGAGCGGGAGGCGATCACCGCGGACATGCCCCGGGTCAGCCGGGTCATCGAGAACCGGCTCGCGGTCCCGATGATCCTGCAGCTGGACTCCACGGTGAACTACGCGCAGGCCGAGTCCCAGATCGCCACCAACTCCGCGGCCCGGGCGGATCCGAGCAGCCCGTACAACACCTACGTGCACCAGGGCCTCCCGCCGACACCGATCGGCGGCATCGGGCCGGATGCGCTCAAGGCGGCGCTGAACCCTGCCACCGGCGACTGGCTGTACTTCGTGAAGGTCAACCCCACCACCGGGGAGTCGTGCTTCACCACGACGCTGGAAGACCACAACAAATGCGTCGAGAAGGCCCGGGCAGCCGGTGTCTTCGGCTGACGTGTGTGCGGCTGACGTGTCCGCAGCCCACAGGTCTGCGGCTGATCCTGCCGGTCGGCTGCGGCGCGCTGCGGTGCTCGGATCGCCCGTCGGCCATTCGCTGTCCCCGGCCCTGCACCGGGCGGCCTACCGTGCCCTCGGACTGACCGAATGGACCTACGACGCCGTCGACATCGGCGGTGACGGCGGCCTGCTCCCCGGACTGGTGCGGGGCTGCGGCCCCGAGTGGGCCGGTTTCAGCGTCACGATGCCGGGCAAGGGTGCCGCGGCGCAGGTGGCCGACCAGGTCAGCGACCGGGTCCGTCGGCTGGGTGCCGCCAACACCCTGATCCGGCGCGACGACGGCTGGTTCGCCGAGAACACCGACGTCGACGGGGTGGCCGGGGCGTTGCGGGCCGCCGGGGTCACCGGCCTGCGGCGGGCCGTGCTGATCGGTGCGGGAGGCAGCGGCATGGCCGCTCTGCTGGCGTTGGCGGAGCTGGGGGTGACCGACATCGTGGTCGCCGGTCGGCGGGTCTCGGGCACCGCGCCGGCGCTGGCGCTGGCCAGGGCCCTCGGCCTGACCGCCCGGCACGCCTCTCTGGACCCCGCTGGAATCGCCACGGTCGCCGGGCGCGTGGACATCGCGGTGGCGACGGTGCCGGCCGGCACCATCGACGCGCTGGCCGCGCCGCTCGCCGCGGCACCGGTGCTGTTCGACGCGATCTACCACCCGTGGCCGACCGCGATCGCGGCGGCCGGCCCGGTCGATCGGATCACCGTGACCGGGCTGGACATGCTGTTGCACCAGGCCTTCCGGCAGGTCGAGTTGATGACCGGCCTGCCCGCCCCGACCGTGGCCATGCGCGCCGCACTGCGCGCCGCGGCCGGTGTGGACCTGCCGCTGCCGATCTGACGCCGGGAGGGCCGGCTCCGGTGGACAACCGATCGCCCACCGGAGCCGATCTGACACAGTGGGTCGATGCTCCCGGTCCTCGTGGCAGTCGTCGCCGGTGGCGCCCTGGGCGGGGTGTCGCGCCGGCTGCTGGGCCGCATGCGGCGGGGGGCGGTGATCCGGCCCGGCCCGTTGGAGGTCGCCTCGGCGTTGCTCGCCGGGGTGGGGGTGGCGCTGAGCTGGCCGTCCGGGCCGTGGCTGATGGTCTGCTGGATCGGTGCGCTGGCGGTGCCACTGTCGGCGGTGGATCTGGCACACCACCGGCTACCGGACGCGTTGACCCTGCCGGCAGTGCCGATCACCCTCGGCGTCGCCGCCCTCGGTGCCGACTCCGGCGCGGTGCTGGATGCCGTCGGCCGGGCCGCCGCGGCCGGTCTGGTCGTCGGCGGGTTGTTCCTCACGCTGGCCACCGTGCTCCCGGTGGCGATGGGTCGTGGTGACGCCAAGCTCGCCTTCACCATCGGGTCCGCGCTGGGTGCGGTCAGCTGGCCGGCGGTACCGATCGCCGTCTTCCTGGCTTTCGTCATCGGGTCGGTCGCCGGCATCGCAGGGATGGCGACCCGACGGCTGAACCTGCGCAGCGCACTGCCGTTCGGCCCGGCGCTGCTGGCCGGTTGCTGGTTGGTGCTGGCCGTGCCCGGTCTGCTGGGCTGGTTCAGCCCCGTAGCTGCCGGCGGTCCTTGACCGCACGGAAGTAGGCGTTGGACTGTGAGTTGTACATGAGCACGATGGCGCCCACCGCCAGCGCGACGCCCACCCACCCGACGATCGTCGAGGTCGCCGACGAGTAGGTGCGACCGGCGACCTCCACGGACCCGGTGCTGCTCACGGACAGGATCGACAACGCCGACAGCACGGTCAGGGTGATCCGGGCCCAGTTGCGACCGGCCCGCATCTTGAACGCGAACAGCAGATAGAGGGCGAGGAACACCCCGCCGACGGTGATCGTCACGGTCTTGGCGATGGTGACGACGGTGTCGACCGTCACTCCGTCCAGGCCCTGCGTATCGCCGCCCGCTTCCCGGATCGCCTGCTCCCAGAGGTCGCTGTTGATCGCCAGCAGAATGGTCACCAGCGAGATCAGCGCGGTCAACAGGTACAGCGCGAACGAGATCCGGACCGGGGCGGGCGGGGTGAGCGGTGCCGACGGCTGATCCTGGCCGGGGTACTGGCCGGGGTAGCCGGGCGGGCCGTACCCGGGTGGGGGGTAGCCCTGCTGGGGATACGGCTGCTGCGGGTAGGCCCCGCCCGGGTACACCTGCTGCGGGTAACCCTGCTGCGGGTCGGGCTGCTCGTAGTGAGGCCCCGGCTGCTGGGGACCCGGGTACTGCTGAGGTCCCGGCTGCTGCGACCCCGGGTACTGCGGTGACCCCGGGTACTGCGGTGACCCCGGGTACTGCGGTGACCCCGGGTACTGCGGTGACCCCTACTGCGGTGACCCCGGGTACTGCGGTGACCCCGGGTACTGCGGCGCGCCGGGATACTGCCCGGACGGCGGTGTCGGCTGCTGCGACGGTGGCTGGAACGGATCCGACATGTCACTCCCCGATGGGTGGTGGGTTCCGCGGACGACCCTGCCTTCGCAGTATGTCAGGCGTGACACCACGGGTGCCGGATCATCGCGGCGCACCGTCGGCGGGATGGGCGGCTATGACCGCCGCGCAACCCGCCTCGTCGAGGTCGAACACCGGGTCGGCGCCGTCGACGGGGATCACCGACACGGTGATGGTGTCCGGATGGATCCGGACCAGGTTGAACGAGGTCGACCGGGTGGTCCGCTCGTGACCCGGGGCAGCCAGCGGATCTGTCCGGATGGCGGTCGAGCCGGCCACCGCCACCGGGATGCCCGCCAGCGTCCCGCTCTGCGCGAGGTGGTGGTGCCCGGCCAACACGAGCCGCACGTCGGTGCCGCGGAGCACGTCGGCCAGCGCCCGGCGGGACGCCCGCTCCAGCGCGAAGTACGCCAGCAGCGGCGACGGCGGCGGGATCGGCGCGTGGTGCAGCACGACGACGGTGCCGTCGGGCGCTGCGGTGGTGAGCAGGGTCGTGAGCCGGTCGAGGGTGGGCGGCGTGAGCCGGCCGTGACCCCGGCCGACGATCGTGCTGTCCAGCGTGATCACCCGCAGCCGACCGTTCAGCAGCACCTCGGTCACGAGCGGGTCGGTGCTGTCGGTGTCCAGCAGCTCGCGGTGCAACACGGCCCGCACATCGTGGTTGCCGGTGGCATACACCAGCGGGATGCCCAACGGCTCGACGGCCGCCCGCAGCCGTCGGTAGGCGTCCGGGTCGCCGCTGTCGGTGAGGTCACCCGACAGCACCATCGCGTCGAACCGGTGACCGTGCTGCTGCCCCCGGCGGACCTCGGCGAGCACGGCCGCAAGCGTCTGCGCCGGGTCGATGACCCCGTTGTAGCGCACCCCGGCGGACGTCAGATGGGTGTCGGACAGGTGCAGCAGGACGTGGTCGGGCTGTTCGACGGGCTCGTCGTCGGGGGTCGGCAGGTCAGGTCGCAACGGGAGCCCCGGGGTCGGCGGACCAGCGGACCAGCTCGGGCAGCAGCGCGGCGAGCTCGGTCGCCCGCCAGGTCGGTGTCCCGAAGCCGCGCCGGAACCGGTCGATCAGCGCGGTCCGGCCGCCCGCGTGGTGGATGGTGGCCAGATCGGCCGCCCACCGGTCGCCGATCCCGAGCACCCGCTGCGGGGCCTGCGCCAGGTCGACCGCGGCGGCGGTGACGGCCGCGAGACCGACCGGCGTGCCGGCGCCGCTGAAGATCCGGTCGACGCGATCGGTGAGTCCGACTGCCGCCAGTACCTCGGCGATGCCCACGTCGGGCGCATCGGTGACCAACCAGACCTGGTCGGCCGGGTCGAGCCCGCCGAGCCAGTCCGCCAGGCCCGGCTGCTCGTCCAACGCGAACGCACTGCGCCGCAGGTCATCCCGGCTCGCCGCGTAGGCACCGGCCCGCAATCGGGCCGGCACGCCGGCCGCGTCGCTCATCGCCTGCACCAGTTCGTAGCCGTCCTCGGCGGTGTGAAACGCCTCGGGCAGGCCGTCCGGTGCCGGCCTGCCCTCCAGGAAGGAGCGCATGCCGCCGATGATCAGGGTCGCCGTGGGCTGGTCGACCAGCTCGGCGACCCGGCGTGCGTAGGCCTGCACGGCCAGATCCCCGGCGTAGGCGGTGCCGTCGAGGTCGAGCAGGATGGCGAGCGGCACCGGTTCCTCATTCTGATCGTCTCGTCGGGGCGGACCCGCGGTCGTCGTCATCCTGCCAGTCGCCCGGACCGGCCTGCGCGCCCGTCAGAATGGGGCAGTGACCCACTTCCGCACTCCGACGGCCGGCCCGCTCGCCTCGGTACCGCGGTGACCGCCCGGACCGGGCGGCTGATCGGTGGTGCCATCGTCGTCGTCGCGCTGCTCGTCGTGCTCGTCGGTTTCCTGGGCTGGGCGTCGGTGACGCTGGCCGACGGCGGCAGCTCGGCGCTGACCGGCTGGGGGACGATCAGCGGGCCGGACGCCGCCGCGGGCGAGAACATCAACGACGTGATCGCGGGCCTGCTGGGTACGGGTTCCTACCGGCCGGCGTTGCTGCCCACGGTGCTGGCGGCCGGCGTCGTACCGGTCGGGTTGTGGGTGGCGGTGCGGCGGTCCAGGTTCGCCGCCGCCGCGGGAACCGCGCTGGGGCTGTTCATCGGGGCGTGGGGTCTGTTCCGGGCGCTGCGGCCGGGGGACATCGCAGGCCTGCTCACCGCACGGCGACGTGGCAACGGCGTCCGTCGGGCCGTGGGTGACGCTGATCGGCGGTGCGGCCATCATGGGGTTGTCCGGCGCGGTGCTGCTGTCGGGGTCACCGCCGGTGCCGATCGATCGCCGCAGCCGGGGGATCCAGCCGCGTCGATAGGTGTGCGCGGCCGTCAGGCCAGGTGCCCGCCCGGTCCGAGTCGGCCGGCCACCTGTTCCAGCACGGCCGGATCCCCGGCGTACTGCTTGGACGTCCGGGGCCAATGCACGACCACGTCGGTGAAGCCCAGAGCGGCGGCCCGACCGGCGGCGTCGTCGAACGCATCCGAGGCTGCTCAGGGAGAACACCGGAGCGCTGTCCAGGTTGAGGTAGCGGTGCAGATCGGTTCGCTCACCGGCGATCTCGGTGAACCGGGCGTTGAGCTCGGCGATGCCGCGCCACCAGCCGGCCAGGTCGTCGGCGGGGGTTCCGACCGTCGCCCAGCCGTCCGCGTGCCGGGCGGCGATCCGCATGCTCCGCGGCCCGTTGGCCGCCACCACGATCGGCAGCCGTGGCCGCTGCACGCAGCCGGGCCGCAGGTGCGCGTCGACGGCCTCGTAGTGCACCCCACGCCACGTCGTCACCGGTTGCCGCAGCAGCAGTTCGGTGAGTTCGACGAACTCGGCCAGCCGGTCGACACGCTCTCGCGGGGTGAGGTCGGCCCGACCGAACACCCGGGAGTCCCAGCCGAGCCCGCCGGCTCCGATCGCCGGCGATCATCCGCCCCCGGGACAGGACGTCCAGCGTCATCAGGTCCTTGGCCAGCGTGACCGGGTGGCGGAAGTTCGGGCTGGTCACCCAGGTCCCGATCCGCAGCGTCGTGGTGGCCAGCGCGGCGACGGTCAGCGTCGGGATCGTGGCGTGCCACGGCTCGTCGGCCAGGTCCCGCCAGGCCAGATGATCGTAGGTCCAGCCGTGGGCGAATCCCATGTCCTGCAACGCTTTCCACCGCGCGCCGGTCTCGACCGCGTCGAACTGGGGGAGGATGACGACCCCGACCCGCATGACTTTCCCCGCTCTGTGGTCAGAAGTCCCTGTGGTCAGAAGTTCTGTGGTCAGAATCCGAGCTGCGAGCGCGCCCGGTCGATGGACGGGCCCGCCCACAACGCCTGGTAGAGCCCGTTGTCCGACAGTGAGCGCAGATCCGCCCGGTCCAGATACAGGGTGCCCGCGAGGTGGTCGGTCTCGTGGGCGACGATGCGCGCCTGCCAGCCGTGGTACTCGGTGTCGATCCTCGACCCGTCCGGCGACTCTGCGCGCAGGTGCACCGTGGCGGGGCGGTCCACCGCGGCCTGGTATCCCGGCACCGAGAGGCACCCTTCGTAGAACATCGCCCGTCGGTCACCCGCCGGCTCGTACCCGGGGTTGATCAGCGTGAGGAATTCCAACGGCCGCCGGTCCCGCGCGGTGGCGATCCCGGGGTCGACGGCGGCGGCGTCCTCGAGGACGGCGATCTGCAGCCCGATCCCGATCTGTGGGGCCGCCAGCCCGACACCTGGTGCAGCGTGCATGGTCTCGCGCATCGCGTCGATCAGCGCGGCCAGCGCGTCGTCGGTGAGCTGGCCGTCGTAGCGGTCCGCCGGGCGACGCAGCACGGGCAGCCCGGCGGGCACGATGGGCAGCGGGTGGGGACCGGCGAGCAGCTCGTCGACACGTTCGGCGTGGGTCATCATCGGAGCCGACCCTACGGCGTGCTGGCTAGGGTGGGGTCATGGCTCGCACCGTTGCTACCACCACGACCGTCCCGCTCGACGAGGTGCTGGACTTTGTCCGCACGCGCCGGCATCATGATGCTCGCGACCACCCGCGCCGACGGCAGACCGCAGCTGTCACCGGTCGCCGGGGGCATCGACGGCCAGGGTCGGCTGATCATCTCCACCTACCCGGGGCGCGCCAAGACGGTGAACGCCAAGCGCACGCCGGAGGTCAGTGTGGTGGTGCTCAGCGATGACTGGGACGGGCCGTGGGTCCAGATCGACGGCACCGCCGAGGTCATCGACATGCCCGAGGCCGAGGAGGTGCTGGTCGACTACTACCGCAGCCTGGCCGGCGAGCACCCGAACTGGGACGAGTACCGGGCCGCGATGCGGCTGCAGAACAAGTCGCTGATCCGGATCACCCCGACCCGCTGGGGTCCGCTGGCCACCGGCGGTTTCCCGGCCGAGGTCGCGTCCGCGCTGGACGCCCGGGATGCGGGCGAGCCGACATCGTGACCGACATCCCGGTGGTGGCGCTGAGCCACGGCGGTCCGATGCCGCAGCTCGGGCTGGGCACCTGGCCGCTGGACGACGGCGAGGTCGAGGCCGCCGTGCTGGCCGCGTTCGAGGTCGGCTACCGCCACATCGACACCGCGGTGAAGTACGGCAACGAGACCGGCGTGGGTCGGGCGATCGCCGCCGGCGGTCTCGACCGGGACGAGCTGTTCATCACCACCAAACTGGACGGTGCGTTCCAGGGCGGGGACCGAGCCGTCGACGGTGTCGCCGGATCGCTGCGCCGGCTGGGCCTGGAACAGGTCGATCTGCTGCTGATCCACTGGCCGTTGCCCGCGCGCGACGAGTACGTCTCGACCTGGCGGACCTTCGAGCGGCTGCTCGCCGACGGCCTGACCCGCGCGATCGGCGTGTCGAACTTCAAGCCGGCGCACCTGGCCCGGCTCGCCGCCGAGACGTCGGTGGTGCCGGTGGTGAACCAGGTGCAGCTGACGCCGTTCACGCCGCGGTTCGCCGAACGGGAGTACGCAGCGGCGCACGACATCGTCGTGCAGGCCTACAGCCCGCTGGACAAGGGCGGCGAGTTGCTGGGGTGCGCGCCGGTGGTCCGGCTCGCGGACAAGCACGGCCGGACGCCGGCCCAGATCGTGCTGCGCTGGCACGTCCAGCAGGGGATCGTCCCGGTGCCCAAGTCGGCCGACCCCGCTCGGATCGCCGCCAACGCGCAGATCTTCGACTTCGCGCTGGACGGCGCCGACATGGACCTGCTGGCCACCCTGGACCGCGGGCCGGCCGCCGGGATCGACTCGGACGTCATCGGGCACTGACGTCATCGGGCGCTGACGTCATCGGGCGCTGACGTCAGGCTGCGCCCGCGACCCGGCGTCACGTCCCGCGTCGGATCGGCATCAACGGCGCCGCGCCACGAGCGCTCGCTGGAGCACGATGAAGAACAGCACCAGCACGCCGATCATCACCCGCGTCCAGCCGGTGTTGAGGTCGCCGTCGAACTCCTTGTAGGCGTAGATGACGCCGAGGGTGAGCACGCCGAGCAGCGACCCCAGGACGTATCCCGACCCACCGGCGAGCAGGGTCCCGCCGATGACCACGGCGGCGATGGCGTTCAGCTCGTACCCGATGCCGGCAACCGGGTCACCGGACGCGGTGTAGAAGGAGAACAAGATGCCGGCGAGCCCGGCGCACAGGCCACTGATCGTGTAGACGGCGATCTTCGTGCCGGCCACGGACAGCCCCATCAGCCTGGTCGAGGACTCGCCGCCGCCGAGGGCGTACACGGTCCGTCCGAAGCGGGTGTAGTGCAGCACGACGAACGCGACGACCAGCGCAGCGACGGCGATGAGGACGGCCGGGGTCGTGTAGACCTCGGTGATCCGGACCCGGCCGCGGGCGTTCGTGGTGGTCGCCTCCCACAGATCGACGTGGGCGAGATTCATCGTCGTGAAGAAGCTGTCGTCGATCGCGATGGAGCGGTCGGTGATCACCAGGCACAGGCCACGGGCCAGGAACATCGCCGCCAGCGTCGCGATGAACGGCTGGATCCGGAAGTGGTGGATCACCAGGCCGACCAGGAAGCCCAGCCCACCGCCGACGACCAGCACCACCGGGATGACGACCGCAGCCGCCCAGCCCTGCTGCAGCAGCGTCGCCGCGACCACGGTGCCGAGCGCCATGACGGCACCGACCGACAGGTCGATGCCGCCGGTGAGGATGACGAAGGTCATCCCGACGGCCAGCACGATCAGGAACGAGTTCTTGCTGAACAGGTCCATCAGGGCCTGTCCGGAGGTGAAGTTCGGGTACAGCGCGGCACCCGCGGCGAGCATGATCGCCAGCAGCCCGACGGTGGCGCCGATCTGGGAGTACTGCTGGAACCGGCTCGGCGGCCGTCGCTTCTTCGGTGGCGCCGGAGCGGGGGAGTCCTGCACGAGTGTGGTCACGATGTCCTCGTCCCGGTGGAACGCGTCAGGGCCGGCCCGGCGATCGACGCATCGACCGGTGCAGCCGGGGTGGTGGTGGCTGTGCTGCTCGGTCGGTCGGGCCCGTCGTTGCTCGGCCGACGGCGTCTGAACAGGTTCGACACCATCGCGCGGGCCTGCGGGGATTGCAGGATGCACACCACGATCACCACGCCGGCCTTGAACACGTCGGTGGTTCGAGCCGACACCGCGATCACGATGAAGTTGTCCATCGTCTCGATGATGAAAGCGCCGACCAACGTGCCGGCCAGGGAGAACCGACCGCCCGCCAGTGAGGTCCCGCCGATCACGACGGCCAGGATGGCGTCCAGTTCGATGAACAAACCGATGGAGTTCGGATCGGCCGAGGTGGAGTTGGAGGTCAGCATCAGACCGGCGAGACCGGCGCAGAGCCCGGCGAAGGTGTAGACGATCCAGGTGATGGAACGCGACCGGACCCCGGCCAGTCGGCTCGCCTCCGGGTTCACGCCGACCGACTCGATCAGCGTGCCCAGCGCGGTCCGCCGGGTGAGCAGTGCGGTGACCCCGAAGATGGCGCCGGCGATCAGGATGGAGAACGGCACCGACATCCAGTAGCCGCCACCGATCAGCTTGTAGGCCGGCGAGTTGTCCGGGTAGAGGATCTTCTCGCCGGTGATGACCTGGGCCAGACCGCGACCCGCCGTCATCAGGACGAGGGTGGCCACGATCGGCTGGATCCCGAGCACCGACACCAGGAATCCGTTCCACGCACCGGCGAGCAACGCCATCAGCAGCGCGACACCCACCGCGACGAGCACGACGCGCACCGACGCGCGATCACCGGAGTCGATGATGTACATCGACGCCCAGGATCCCGAGATGGCCGCCACCGCGCCGACCGAGAGGTCGATGCCGCGGGTGGCGATGACGAGCGTCATCCCCAGGGCTACCAGGATGACCGGTGCGGCGCGCCGCAGGATGTCGACCAGCGGACCGAAGAGGTTGCCGTTGAGCACGCTGACGGACAGGAAGGCGGGGTTCGCGACCACGTTGGCGACGAGCAGTGCCACCAGGACGAGGCCCGGCCAGAGCAGCCGGTTGGACGTCAGCCTGGTCATACCGGCACCCCGCTGACGGCTGCCGGTGCGGGTGGTCGGACCCGCGCCGGTCTCTGCGATGCGTTCCATGATGTCGTTGACGGTGACTCCCTCGTTGGCGAGTTCGGCGATCTTCACCCGGTCGCGCATGATGCCGATGCGGTGGGACAGGCGCAGCACCTCCTCCATCTCCGCGGAGATGTAGACCACGGCCATGCCTTCGTCGGACAGCGATGCCACGAGTTTCTGGATCTGCGCCTTGGCGCCGACGTCGATGCCGCGGGTGGGCTCGTCCAGGATCAGCAGCTTCGGCTCGGTGATCAGCCAGCGCGCCAGCAGCACCTTCTGCTGATTGCCGCCGGACAGATTGCGCACCAACGCATCCGGGTTCGCCGGTCGAATGTCGAGCGCCTTGATCCAGGTGTCCGCGAGCTCGTCCTGCTGTCTGCGTGGGATCTGGCGTACCCAGCCGCGGGCCGACTGCAGGGCCAGCACGATGTTGGCCCGAACGGTCAGGTCGCCGATCAGCCCCTCGGCCTTGCGGTTCTCCGACGCGAACGCGATCCGGTGGTCCAGGGCCACCCGCGGGCTCCTGAGCTTGACCGGTGTCCCGCCGACGGACAACGTCCCCGTGTCGTTGCGGTCGGCACCGAAGAGCAGCCGGGCGAGCTCGGTGCGCCCGGAGCCGAGCAGCCCGGCCAGGCCGAACACTTCACCGGGATGGATGTCCAGGTCGTAGGGCTGCACGGAGCCGGCCCTGCCCAGACCTGCGGCACTGACGAACGCACCACCCGAGACCCGTTGTCGGGCCTCACGTTTGGTGCCGGCTTCCAGTTCCTCCAGGCCGGCGAAATCCTTGCCGATCATCTTCGAGATCAGCGAGAGCCGGGGGAGGTCGGCGACCTGGTACTCGCCCACCAGTTCGCCGTTGCGCAGCACGGTGATGCGGTCGGAGATCTCGTAGATCTGGTCGAGGAAGTGACTGACGAACAGCACAGCCACCCCGCCGTCCCGGACCCGCCGGATGATGGTGAAGAGCTCGGCCACCTCGCGGGCGTCCAGCGACGAGGTCGGTTCGTCCAGCACGAGCACCCGGGCGTCGATGTCCACCGCACGGGCGATTGCAATCAGTTGCTGTACGGCGATCGAATGCGAGGCGAGCACCGACCCGGGGTCGACGTCGAGGTTCAACGAGGCAAGCACGTCCCGGGCCCGCCGCCGCATCGCCCGCCAGTTGATCAGGCCGGCGATTCGTGGTTCCCGGCCGAGCATGATGTTCTCGGCGACGGTCAGGTTGGTGACCAGGTTGACCTCCTGGTACACCGTGGCGATCCCGGCGGCCTGGGCCTGGGCCGGGCCGGCGAACGCCACGTCGGTACCGGCGACGGTGATCCGGCCGGTGTCCACGGTGTAGACGCCCGTGAGCGCTTTGATCAGCGTCGACTTGCCGGCTCCGTTCTCGCCCATCAGCGCGTGGACTTCGCCCGGGAACAACCGGAAAGCGACGTGCTGCAGGGCCTTCACGCCCGGGAACGAGATGCCGATGTCGTGCATCTCGACGAGGGGTGCGGGGGTCTGCGTCATGGGAGACCTTTCGCTGGTGACTGGGATCCGCGCCGGGGTCGCCGATCGAGCGGCGGCATCGGTGAGAGGCGCTCTGCCGCAGCAGGTCCGGGAGGGCCACCCGACGTCGGGCGACCCCCCGGTGCCGGCTGGACCGACTAGTACTTCCTGGTGGGAAGTGCGGCGGTGGCCTGAGCCTGGTCGAACTCGCCCTCGATGGTGATGATCCGGGCGGGGATCTGCTGGTCGCTCAGCACCGCGCTGGCAGCCTGCATCAGCTGGTCGCCCAGCAGCGGCGAGCACTCCACGATGTAGTTGATCCGGCCCGCGGACAGTGCCTCCATGCCGGCCTTGACGGCGTCGATGGTGACGATCTTGATGTCCTTACCAGGAACCTTGCCTGCCGCCTCGATGGCCTCGATGGCACCCAGGCCCATGTCGTCGTTGTGCGCGTAGACGAGGTCGATGTTCGGGTAGGTGGCGAGGAAGCCTTCCATGACCTTCTTCCCACCGTCACGGGTGAAGTCGCCGGTCTGCGAAGCGAGCGTGGTGAACTTCGCGTCGGAGCCCAGGACGTTCTCCCAGCCGGTCTTGCGGTCGTTGGCCGGCGCGGATCCGGTGGTGCCCTCCAGCACCACCATGTTCACGCTCGCAGCGTCGGCGAACTCCGTCTTCGCCCACGTGGCGGCCTTCTCGCCCTCCTTGATGAAGTCGGACCCGATGAAGGTCTTGTACAGATGGGGGTCGGAATCGACGGCCCGGTCGGTGAGAACGACCGGGATACCGGCGTCCTGGGCCTCCTGCAGCACGGCGTCCCAACCCGTCTCGACGACCGGGGAGAACGCGATCAGATCCACGCCCTGGGTGATGAAGGTCTTGATCGACGCAATCTGCTTGGCCTGGTCACCCTCGGCGGAGGTGAACTGCAGGCTGACCTTCGCCGCCGCAGCCGAGGCCTTGATGCTGTCGGTATTGGCGCTGCGCCACCCGCTCTCGGATCCGACCTGGGCGAAACCGATCACCGCACCGTCGAGCACGGCGGGATCGACGGCGGGTAGTTCGCCGGCACCGACAACCGTCGAGGTCGACGTGGCCGTCCCAGACGTCGCGGCTGCCGACGGTGGAGTGGAGGTGGACGAGGTGGGGCCGGCGGCGGTGCCACTGCTGCCGCACGCCGTGACGACGAGAGCGATCGCCGCGACTGCGGCCGTCGTGAAGGTCTTCTTGAGCACTGCAATCCTCCGACGCTGGTGGTCTCCGGGAGTGCGGCGATCGGGTGTCCCGCTCACTGCGCTCTCACCGAAGGCGGGTCTGCGTTGATCCGCAGGGGACAGTGTTAACGTTCACACAATTCTTCGTCAAGTGGCTCGGGTCACATTTGTGAAACGACCGAAAGGGGCGCGCCGGATGTCCCGGACCACACCGACCGGCACTCCACCGCTGCCGGCGGCGGGCGTCCGCGTAGATTCAGACGATCAACAGGCGGTGAGGGGTCAGGTCGACGTGAAGGCGGATGATCGCTCTGCGGCGGTTCGCCCGCGGGCCCCCGGCATGTACGACGTCGCACGCGCGGCGGGGGTGTCGCACCAGACCGTGTCCCGGGTGCTGAATGCGCACCCGAAGGTCCGCGAGGAGACCCGGGCCCGGGTGCTCGCCGCCATCGAGGAACTGGGGTACCGCCGCAACACCGCCGCCCGGGCGCTGGTCACCCGGCGGTCGGGGACGATCGGGGTGATGACCCTCAGGTCGGCGCTGTACGGCCCGACGAGTGTGTTGTTGGCGCTGGAGGCGGCGGCCAGGGAGGCCGGCTACTTCGTGTCGCTGGCCAGCCTGGCCGACACCGGCGCCGACAGCATGCAGGCGGCACTGGAGCACTTCCAGGACCAGAGCGTCGAAGGCGTGGTCATCATCGCCGCCTCGCCGGAGCTCGCCGACGACAGGTTGACCGCCGGGCTGCCGATGCCGGTGGTCACCGTCTCGCCGCTGGCCGCCCCGCACGAGGGGGTGTACGTCTCGGCGGTCGACCACCTGCTGGGGGGCCGGATGGCCACCCGGCACCTGGTCGACCTCGGGCACCGGCGGCTCGCGTTCATCACCGGTCCGGCCGATTCGCTGGACTCGACCGCGCGTCAGCGCGGCTGGGAGCTCGAGTCGGCCGCGGCAGGGCTGCCCGCCGGCGTGCTGCTCCGCGGTGACTGGTCGGCCCAGTCCGGCTACGACGCCGGCCGTGAGATCGCGCGGCAACCCGTTGCCGGACGCGGTGTTCGCCGGTAACGACGAGATGGCCCTGGGCCTGTTGCTCGCCTTCCACGAGGCCGGAATCGTGGTACCGCAGGACATCTCGGTGATCGGGTTCGACGACATCCCCGGTGCGGCGTTCTTCTCGCCGCCGTTGACCACGGTGCGCCAGGATTTCCACTCCCTGGGCGTCAGCTGCATCCATCTGCTGGCGGCGGCGCTGGCCGGCCGGCCGCCGATGGAGCCGGTACTGGTGCCGCCGCAGTTGGTGGTCCGGGGAAGTACGGCGTCCCGCACGCCGAGCCGTGCAGCGCACTGATCCGGCACCGCAATCATGACCGGATCAGCTCTTGACGTCGGCAGTGTTAACGCTAACAATGAGGTCGCGACGCATGGCGACGAACAGGAGTGACAGTGATCAATGCCGATCATGGCGAGGCGCTGGTGGTGGGGGTCGACTACGGGACCCTCTCCGGCCGGGCTGTCGTCGTGCGGGTGCGCGACGGGGCCGAACTGGGCTCCGCCGTCCACGAGTACACCCACGCCGTGGTGTCGGAGACCCTGCCGACCACCGGGGCCCCCCTTCCACCGGACTGGGCACTGCAGGTGCCCTCGGACTACGTGGACGTGCTGAAGCAGGCGGTACCGGCCGCGATCGCGGCCGCCGGCGTGGATGCGTCGCAGGTCGTCGGCATCGGTACCGACTTCACCGCGTGCACGATGATCCCCGCCCTGGCCGACGGCACTCCGCTGTGCGAACTCCCCGAGTTCGCCGACCGTCCGCACGCCTACGTCAAGTTGTGGCGGCACCACGCCGCCCAGCCGCAGGCGGACCGGATCAATGAGCTCGCCCGCGACCGGGCCGAGACCTGGCTGCCGCGCTACGGCGGCTTCATCTCCTCCGAGTGGGAGTTCGCCAAGGGGCTGGAGCTGTTGGAGGCCGACCCGGAGATCTACGCCCGCACGCAGCGGTGGGTCGAGGCCGCGGACTGGATCGTCTGGCAGCTCTGCGGGACCTACGTCCGCAACGCCTGCACCGCCGGCTACAAGGGCATCCGGCAGGACGGCAGCTACCCGTCGCGGGAGTTCCTGGCAGCGCTGAACCCCGGGTTCGCCGATTTCGTCGCCGACAAGCTCGACCAGCCGATTGGCCGGCTCGGCTCCGCGGCCGGCACGCTCACCGAGCAGGCGGCCGGTTGGACCGGGCTGCCCGCCGGAATCGCCGTCGCCGTCGGCAATGTCGATGCGCACGTGTCCGCCCCGGCGGCGAACGCGATCGCGCCGGGCCAGCTGGTCGCGATCATGGGCACCTCGACGTGTCATGTGATGAACGGGACCGAGCTGCGCGAGGTCCCCGGGATGTGCGGGGCGGTCGACGGCGGCATCACCGACGGGCTGTGGGGCTACGAGGCCGGCCAGAGCGGGGTGGGTGACATCTTCGGCTGGTTCACCCGGACCGGCTTCCCCGCCGACTACGCCGAAGCCGCAGCCGCGCAGCAGTTGTCGGCGCACGAGTACCTCACCGAGCTGGCCGGGCGACAGACCGTCGGCGAGCACGGCCTGATCGCGTTGGACTGGCACAGCGGCAACCGCTCGGTGCTGGTGGACCATGAACTCTCCGGGATGGTCGTCGGGCAGACGCTGGCCACCAGACCCGAGGACACCTACCGCGCGCTGCTGGAAGCCACCGCCTTCGGCACCCGCACGATCATCGAGACGTTCAGCGGCGCAGGCATTCCGGTGACCGAGCTGGTCATCGTCGGCGGTCTGGCCAAGAACCCGTTGCTGATGCAGATCTACGCCGACGTGACCAACCTGCCGCTGTCGGTGGCGACCTCCACCCAGGGCCCCGCGTTGGGTTCGGCGATCCACGCCGCGGTCGCGGCCGGTGCCTATCCCGACGTCGCGGCCGCCGCGGCAGTGATGGGCAGCAAGTCCGACAACGTGTTCGTCCCGATCGCGGACAACGTCGCGGCCTACGACGTGCTGTTCGCCGAGTACACCGCGCTGCACGACCATTTCGGCCGCGGCGGCTCGTCGGTGATGCGGCGACTCAAGGGCATCAGGCGTGACGCACTGGCCCGGCGCCATCGCGAGAACGTCGAGAACTCCTCCGAAGAAGTCGATCTCGACTCGCCGAACCCGGTACAGGGAGTGACCGTATGAGTATCGCCGCCGAGATCACCCGACTGCGGAACGAGGTCAGTGCGCTGCATGTCGAGCTGACCCGTTACGACCTGGTGGTCTGGACCGCCGGCAACGTCTCGGCCCGGGTGCCGGGTGCGGACCTGCTGGTGGTGAAGCCGTCGGGGGTCGACTACCACGACCTGACCCCGGCCAACATGGTCGTCACCGATTTCGACGGCACCGTCGTCGAGGGTGACCATGCACCGTCCTCGGACGCCGCAGCCGCCGGCTACGTCTACCGGCACCTGGAATGGGTCGGTGGCGTGGTGCACACCCACTCCACGTTCGCCACCTCCTTCGCGGCCCGGCGGGAGCCGATCCCGTGTGTGCTGACGATGATGGCCGACGAGTTCGGCGGCGAGATCCCGGTCGGGCCGTTCGCCCTGATCGGTGACGACTCGATCGGCCGCGGCATCGTGGAGACCCTGGCGCGCAGTCGCTCCAAGGCTGTCCTGATGGCCAACCACGGTCCGTTCACCGTCGGCAAAACCGCGCGCGCCGCGGTGAAGGCCGCCGCGATGTGTGAGGAGGTCGCCCGCACCGTGCACATGGCCCGGCAGGGCGGCGCCGTCCACCCCATTGCGCAGGCCGACATCGATTCGCTCTACGACCGCTACCAGAATGCCTACGGCCAGTCCTGAGGGTGCGTAGACCAGATCCGTATCCGGCGCTGTCGACGACAGACACCGCCTCACCAGAGCAAGGACGACGACGTTGACAGCATCACGTGCGCAGGTGTGGTTCCTGACCGGCAGCCAGGGCCTCTACGGACCGGAGACCCTGGACCAGGTGGCGGCCCAGTCCCGGACCATTGCCGAGACTCTGGACGCAGCAGGCGATATCGACGCCGAGGTGATCTGGCGGCCGGTGCTGACCACCGCCGACGCCATCCGGCGCACGATGCTGGAAGCCAACGCCGACGACGCCTGCGTGGGCGTCGTGGCCTGGATGCACACCTTCTCGCCGGCCAAGATGTGGATCGCCGGGATCGATGCATTACGAAAGCCGTTGCTGCACCTGCACACCCAGGCGGGGGAGGCGCTGCCCTGGTCCGAGATCGACATGGACTTCATGAATCTCAACCAGGCCGCCCACGGAGACCGCGAGTTCGGCTACATCCAGACCAGACTGGGCGCGACCCGTAAGACCGTGGCCGGCTACGCCGCCCACCCGGAGGTGCAGGCCGCCGTCGGTGCGTGGGTCCGCGCAGCCGCCGGAGCGGCGAAGATCCGGTCGCTCAAGCTCGCACGCTTCGGTGACAACATGCGCGACGTCGCCGTCACCGAAGGCGACAAGGTGGAGGCGCAGAGGCGTTTCGGGGTGTCGGTGAACACCTACGGGGTCAACGATCTCGTCACCGTGGTCGATCAGATCGCCGACGCAGAGGTGGACGCGCTGGCCGACACCTACGACGAGCAGTACGAGGTCGTCGCGTCGTTGCGGGCCGGCGGGGAGCACCGCGAGTCGCTGCGCTACGCCGCCCGGATCGAGCTGGGGATGCGGGAGTTCCTCACCGCCGGTGGCTTCGGCGCTTTCACCACGAACTTCGAGGACCTCGGCGGGCTGCGGCAGCTGCCCGGGATCGCGGTCCAGCGGCTGATGGCCGACGGCTACGGCTTCGGCGGTGAGGGGGACTGGAAGACCTCGGTGATGCTGGCGACGGTCAAGGCCATGGGACACGGCCGTCCGGGTGGCACCTCGTTCATGGAGGACTACACCTATCACCTGGTGCCCGGGGAGGAGAAGATCCTCGGCGCGCACATGCTCGAGGTCTGCCCGACCATCACCGCCGCCCGGCCGAAGTGCGAGATCCACCCGCTCGGGATCGGCGGCCGTCAGGACCCGGTACGGCTGGTGTTCGACGCCGACCCGGGCCCCGCGGTGATCCTGGGCATCGCCGACATGGGCGAGCGGTTCCGGCTGGTGCTCAACGCCGTCGACGTGGTCGCGCCGACGGAGCCGTTGCCGAAACTGCCGGTCGCGCGGGCGGTCTGGGAGCCGCAGCCGAACTTCCGCACCTCCACCCAGGCGTGGCTGACCGCGGGCGGTCCGCACCACACGGTGTTGTCGACGGCGGTCGGGGTCGAGGAGATCAACGACTTCGCCGAGATCATGCGCACCGAGCTGCTGGTGATCGACGCCGACACCACCATGCGCGGCTTCACCAACGAGATCCGCTGGAACCAGGCCTACCACCGCCTCGCCCAGGGGTTCTGAAATGGCTGATCTCGCCCCCGGCGAGTGGCTACTGAGCCACGATCGGTACCGGTGTCTGGTGTCCCCGGTGGGCGCGACGGTCCGCTCGCTGACACTGGACGGCCGGGACCTGGTGGTTCCCTTCGCCGCCGGTGAGGTCCGGCCGCTCTACCGCGGCGCGCTGATCGCGCCCTGGCCGAACCGGATCCGGGACGGCCGGTACACCTTCGGCGGCGTCGGCCATCAGGCGGCGGTCAACGAGGTCGAGCGCGGCACCGCGCTGCACGGACTGGTGCACTGGATCCGGTGGCAGCCGGTCGAGGTCACCGACGACCGGCTGGTGCTGACCCACGAGCTCGTCCCGCAGGACGGGTACCCCTTCCCGCTGCACCTGCAGGTGACGTTCGAGCTGACGGCGGCGGGGCTGCGGACCACCCTGGTCGCCACCAACGTCGGCCCGTCCGACGCCCCGTACGGCTGCTGCCCGCACCCCTATCTGGTGGCCGGGCCCGGCCCACTGGACGGCTGGGAGCTGACCGCACCGGTGGCCTCCCGGCTGGAGGTGGACGACCGGCTGTTGCCGACCGGGCTGGTCCCGGTGGCAGCCGTGGACAACGACTTCGGCTCGCCCGCGGTCATCGGCGACCGGGAGATCGACCACTGCTTCACCGATGTGGTGTTCACCGACGATGTCGCGACGGTGCGGCTGACCGACCCGGCGCACGGCACCGGAGTCGAGCTCGGCTTCGGCCGGTGGGCTCCGTGGTTGCAGATCCACACCGCAGACCGGCCGGAACCGGAGAACAACCGCGTCGGGCTGGCCGTGGAACCGATGAACTGCCCGCCGGACGCGTTCAACCTGCCCGCCGACCGGGTGCCGGTACTGGCGGCCGGGTCCACCCACACCGCTAGTTGGTCGATCCGCGGCTGGTGACCCTGCGCGACAGCTGCCCGCGGGCTCAGTAGGGGGGCTCAGTAGCAGGGCTCAGTCGTAGAGCTGTGACTTGTCGAACCTGGCCCGGCGGGGCGGGTCGCCCGGAGGCAGGGTGTTCGGCGAGCGCGTTTCGGGGCTGGGGGACGCGTCCGGTCCGCGCTTTTCGCCGGCCGCCGGTTCGGTGATCTCGCGGTAGGCGAACACCCCGGCGGCGAGCAGCGCGACCGCGCCGAACACCAGCCACTGCAGCGCGTAGGACAGGAACGGACCGGCGTCGCGGTCGGGGACGCCGATCTCGTCCAGCGCCCCGGGTGCGGTGCCGACGAGCTGGACGAACCCCAGCCGCGCCCCCGGTGCGGAGCCCAGCAGCGTCGCCGAGTCGATGCCGTAGACCTCCAGCCGACCGTCGACCCGCTGCGCGGTCCGCTGCGACGGGTCGGGTTGGTCGGCGCTGACCCGGCCGGTCACGGTGATCCGACCGGACGGCAGGTCGGCAGGCAGCGCGCCGGCGGCCAGCTCGTCGGTACTGACGTACCCCCGGTCGACCAGGATGCGGGTGCCGTCGGCGAGTTCGAAGGGGACCACCACCTCCGAGGCGCCGGTGCCGTTCTGCTGACGGAGCCGGACGAAGGCCTGGCCCTCGGGGATGTACCTGCCGGTCGCGGTGACCAGCCGGAACAGGATGTCATCGGCCGGTTCGGTACCGGCGGCGAGCAGGTCGGTGACCGGGACCGGGGCCGCGGACACCGCGCGCTCGATCTGGTCGTTGCGTGCCGTGCGTTCCACGTGCCGGCCGTACTGCCACGGCGCGAGGACGAACCAGCACGCACCGGCGAAGACCAGTGCCACCGCGATGATGCCGAGCCATCCCGGGGTGAGGATGGCCCGCACCCCCGGCCGGCGCGGCGCCGGGGTCGTCGGCCGATCGGTCAGGGTCATGACAGCCGCCGCTCGATCTCGGCGACGACACCCGGGACTGCGGCCCGCACCATGTCCAGCACCTGCCGGAACTCCTCGTCCGGCCCGCCGTAGGGGTCCGGTATCTCGTGATCCTCGGCGTCGGGGTCGAAGCTGCGGAACAGCACGATCCGGCTGGGCCCGACCGGTGGCGCCTCGCCGCGGCGGGCCCGGCCACGCGGCCGGTCCAGCCGTTCCAGCGCAGCGAGGTGGGTGCGGTCGGCCGCCAGCAACAGGTCCACCGTCGGCATCTCCTCGCGGGTGATCTGGTGCGCGATGTGGGTGGTGTCGAAGCCGGCGTCGGCCAGCACCCGCTTGGTGCCGGGGTGGGCCGGGCTGCCCGCGTGCCAGGGCCCGGTGCCCGCGCTGGTCACCCGGACCCGGTCGCTCAGGCCCGCGTCGTCCAGCGCCCGGCGCAGCACGATCGCCGCCATCGGGGACCGGCAGATGTTGCCGGTGCAGACCACGCTGACATGGAACCGGTGGTCGGGCTCGTCGTGTCTGGAGTCTCGCACCTGTCCATTGTGGACGAGACTCGGGCGATGCCCCGCCCGCCCACCCCCACCCTGGCCGAGGTCGTCGCGGTCCTCGACGCCGCCTACCCGCCGTCGCTGGCCGAGGACTGGGACACCGGCATCGGGCTGACCTGTGGCGACCCGGCGCAACCGGTGCGCACGGTGCTGCTGGCGGTCGATGTCGATCCGGCCACCGTGGCCGAGGCGATCGAGGTCGGCGCCGACCTGGTGCTGACCCATCACCC
>CAWAQR010000010.1:0-848086 GCA_963784315.1 uncultured Actinomycetota bacterium | reverse complement strand
TTGGCGGCGATCTTGTCGTCGAGGGCGCCCAGCACCTCGACGATCGCAACCTGCGTTGAAGACTTTGGAAGCTTTATTCTCAGTGACTTAATGTCCGCCAAGTTGATGTACGCGGCCATATCAGTGTTGTTCATTCGGTGCGACGCCTGCGACCTGAAGTCGGGGGATGACAGCCAGTACTTGAAATAGCCCGGATCCAAGCATGAATCCTTACGAAAACGAAAGAAACACAATTGCGGGCTGTACACAGCTGGGGAGTTCACCTCAGGCATGACCGCAACTCGACCCACCGTTCCCTTTGTCGTTAGCAGAACGTCTCCAGGCTGCGCGGCTTTGAGTCCGATCGCTTCTCGGTACTGAGACGCGACGAAATCTGGGCCACTGAGGTGAACCATGTCGTCACGGATGTCGGCGACGCGAATAATCCGAAACCCTGAAGTTTGCAGTTCAAGCCGTTTAGTCCGGTACCCGTCGCCAAGAAACATGTGGCCACTGGACACAAGCTCACCAAGCGTAACGGTTTCCGCATAGACGGCGCTCATCGAACACGGCCGAGCTGCCCCGACACAAGCTCAGCGAGCTGCTCCGAGCGAGCAAAATGAGCACTCAACTCAATAGAGAGCCGCTCGACCTTATCTTCAATGGACTCATCCCCCTCCTCCACCTCCGCCGCCCCCACGTATCTCCCCGGCGTGAGCGCGTAGTCCGCGGCCTTGATCTCCGCCAGCGCCAGCGGAGTAACAGAACCCCGGCACGTCCTCGTAACTCAGCCCCTTGCCCACCGCCGACGCGCTCCCCCGCCAGGCGTGGAAGGTGTCGGCAATGCGAGTGATGTCAGCGTCGGCGAGCGACCGCTCGGCGCGGTCGACCATGTAGCCGAGGTTGCGGGCGTCGATGAACAGCACCTGCCCGGACCGGTCCACCGAGCCGCGCTTGCCGGGCCGCTTGTCCTTCGCGAAGAACCAGACGCAGACCGGGATCCCGGTGGAGCGGAACAGCTGGGTCGGCAGCGCCACCATGCAGGACACGAGGTCGGCCTCGACCAGCTGTGCCCGGATCTCCCCCTCACCACCGGAGTTGGTGCTCATCGACCCGTTGGCCATCACCACCCCGGCGCTGCCGCCGGGCGCCAGCTTGGACAGGATGTGCTGGATCCAGGCGTAGTTGGCGTTCCCGGTCGGCGGCACTCCGAAGCGCCAGCGCGCATCATTCTCGTTGCGCGCCCAGTCCTTGATGTTGAACGGCGGGTTCGCCATCACGTAATCCGCGCCGTTCGCCCCGGTGAGGTTCGGGTGCAGGTCCCGCGCGAAGGTGTCACCCCAGACGTTGCCGAGGTTGGCGTTCAACCCGTGGATCGCCAGGTTCATCTTGGCCATCTTCCAGGTGCGCTCGTTGAGCTCCTGACCGTACACCGAGATCGCGGTCAGATTGCGCTGGTGCGATTCGAGGAAGCGCTCGGTCTGCACGAACATGCCGCCCGACCCGCAGCACGGGTCGTACACCCGCCCGCTGACCGGCTCCAGCACCTCGACCAGCACCCGCACCACCGCTGCGGGGGTGTAGAACTCGCCGCCCCGCTTACCCTCGGCCTTGGCGAACTTCTCCAGGAAGTACTCGTACACCTCGCCGAGCAGATCCCGCGCCTTGCTCGCCCCCGCCCCGGTGAACCGGGCCCCGCTGAACAGGTCGATCAGCTCGCCGAGCCGCCGCTGGTCGACGCTGGCCTGGTTGTAGATCTTCGGCAGCGTCGCCCGGAGCCCCGGGTTCGCCTCCATCAACGCGTCCACGGCGGCGTTGAGCAGCTCACCGATCGACGCGTCACCGGAGCCCTTCGCGCGTCCGCCGAGGAACCCCCAGCGCGCCACCGCCGGCACCCAGAACACGCCGCTGCCGGTGTACTCGTCGATGTCGTCGACCAGCCGGTCGATCTGGGTGTCGCTGAGCTTGGATTCGCTGAGCTCGGCCCGGATCTGCTCGCGCCGCTCGTCGAACGCGTCCGACACGTACTTGAGGAACACCAGCCCGAGGATGACGTCCTTGTACTGCGAGGCGTCCATGGAACCGCGCAGCTTGTCGGCTGCCTTCCACAGTGTGTCCTTGAGTTCCTTCATCGTGGACGGGGCGGCGTCCTTGGCGGCGGTGCGAGCCCTGGGTGGCACGGTGTCACTCCTTCTGGTCGGGTTCTGCGGACTGCTCGGGACCTGTGAACTGCTCGGGACCTGCGAACTGGTCGGATGCTGCCAACGCTGGGTGCTGCTCGACATCGTCGGTGGTCGTCGGCTCCTCGGGCTCGGGCGGCCCGGCTGCAGCCGTCTCGGGCGGACCCGAGATCGCCATCGCCCCGGAGGTCACCCCGGTGATCACCGTCGCGCGCAGCTGATCGAGCTCGAGAAGTCTGGCCTGTAGGACATCACAGTGTTCCGCGTAGCGATGCAGCGTGTCCGCCAGCGGGGCGGCCTGGGACCGGCCAACCAGTCGAAACATCCAGTTCCGGAACGTTTTCGCGGTCGGCGGGCAGCGGTTGATGTCATCGGTCAGCACCGCCGGGATCAGCTCCGGCGCGGCGCTGCGCAGGACCTTGGCCGGCGCGACCACCACCGACCCGCCCCGCCAGTCCCACCAGGCGGCCGGTCGCGGCGACGTACAGAACACCACGTCACCGGGACGGGTCAGCCGGATCGCCGGGTAGCGCGCGAGGTCGGCGGCCGACACCGTCCGTCGGCCGATCGAGGACGGGCTCAGCAGTTCCGCGGGCCCGACGGCGGGCACGTGCCCGCCGGTGCCGATGTGGGCCGGGTCGATCCGGTGCCCCGGCCGCCGCGATAGGCGGCCGGACGCCAGCGCGGCACCGGCGGCCAGCAGACCTCCCGGGACGTGGTCGCCATGTACGGCGGTGACCGGCGGCAGACCCGGGATCGGCCGGGCGGCCCGTTCCGACACGTCGCAGAGCGTCGCGAGATCCGCACCCGACCCGGAGGACGGCGGGACCGCGGCGGCCCGATCCGACGCCCCGCGCAGGACCGCCCCGGCGCGGGTGAGCAGGAAGCGGGTCCGTACCGGCGTGCCGAGCGTGAAGGTGTGCCGCCGGTCCAGCCGGGACTCCCCTGCCGCAGTGACCGCGGCCAGCAGGTCGGTGACGAATGCGTCCTGGCACGCCTCGTCCAGCGGCCGATTCGCGAGATCCGCGACCAGCACTGCGGTGTCGGCCCGATCGGCCCCGTCCGGGAGCGGTGCGAGGCACCACAGCGCCAGGTGCTCACGAGTGCTTGTCGCGAGTAGTCCCTGCGGCAACCGCACCACCGCCCGAACCGCGTGTCCGCGCAGCAGGTCATCCAATGCAGCCCGATCCGGGCCGGTCAGGCGCTGGGCCACCACCGCCGCCGGCGTCAGGACCACCGCGCGTTGTCGACCGGACAGCTCGACCGCGATGTCCCCGAGACGGGTCAACAGTTCCGCCCACCCGGGCCCGGCCGGGCGGAGCCGGGTGACGACGACCGCCTCGGCCGGCAGTTCGCAGCGACCGTCGAGCGTTCGTAACGGTCGCGGCGAGAGCCCGCGTACCCGCAGTCGACGCAGCCCGAGCCGGGTCACGTCGTCCGACGGGGCCGGAATCGAGAGGTGTTCGGCCTCGCCCTCGGTCACGCCGGACAGGACTCCGACCAGCAGATCCGCGGCGGCCGGGGCTGGGTCCACGAGAACCGGACGGTCGAACCCTGACTCCGCCGCCAGTGCCGACCACAGCCGGGCCAACAGCTCGAACAGTTCCGGCGCGGCCAGGGTAGCGGCGGCATCGGCGTGCAGGCGGGAGCGGTCCGACAGCAGCCCCTCGAATGCGGCAGCTGTGGAGTAGGACGACACCACCAGACTGCGGGCGAACCCGGCCAGTTCCACGAGATCACCGCTCACGGCGTCGATCTCACCGAACAGGAAGCTGTCGTCGGGGTCCCACTCGTCCGCGAGATCCACCAGTGTGTCCGGTGGCCCGGGGAGGTCGTGCCCGCACAACGCCACCAGCGTCAGCAACGCCGTCACCGCGGCGAACGACCGGGGGTCGGACAGGTCGGCCCCCGCCGGTCGGCCGAATGCGGAGACGTCGGTGTGAGCGGCCCGGTTGTTGCCGCGCCCGGTGGCCTGGAGCCAGTCGGCGACTTCCTGCGCATCGAACATGGGTTGGCGGCTACGGACGTCTACGGGAGCGGGGAACGGCTGCGCGCTGGCAGCATAGCGACTGCGCCACATGGTGACGACAGGACGACGCACCTGGGCCAGCACCGCGACGTCGGACATCCCGATACGCCCCCGATCGCTCACGCCGCCTCCTGCCCGATCTGTCCGCCTCACCGTACGGGCGCCGGCAGGGTCGCACCGCTTTGAATCGCGATAAGACGTCTTATCGCAGTGCGCGGCCCCATTGGCGCCTTCCGTGGTCAACAGTCACTTCAATCCCGGCACTGGGGACGAACGCTCCAGGTGCCCGAGTCAGCCCTTGGGGCCGGACGGAGCGGGATCTGCCCACGGAGGGGTGGGCAGATCCCGGTTCGTCCGACCTGCGCCTGGCCAGCCGGGCCGACGTGGGGCACCGCCCGGCGCACCGAACCTGACGTGTGCATCCGTCGGCAGGTTGGAAATCCACACCTTGGAGGAAGAGTGCACATCGGCAACTGGTACGACGACCGGTCTCACCGGGGTGACCTCGATCCCCGGCGGGACCACGAGAACGACGACGTGGCTGACCCTTTCGACCTCGGGGCGCTCGGCACGGGACGACCGGACGTCCCGTACGGCCGCCGTGTCACGCCCCCGGGCGTACCGGGGCCGAGGGAAGTGACCCGTTCCGCGGCCGGCCCGGGCGCCGGCGGACCGGCGGACAACGACGAGTTCATCACGATGCTGATGGCGGCACCCGCGTTGTCATTCGCAGCATGCTGCCGTCTGATCGAGGCGCTCGGCCTGCCCACGCCGACCCGCGGTCAGGTGCGCCAGGCACGACGCCGCGCCGAGGCCCGACGCGCGGAGCAGGCCGCGGCTGATCAGCGCCAGCGGGCCCCGCGCGCCCCGGCTCAGGTGTACCGGCGGGTGAACCGGCAGACCGGCTCGGCTGCGTACCTCCCGCCTCCTGCGGCCCCGGCGGCGCGGTGCAACTGCTGCGAGCTGGTGATCGGGCCGTTCGGCCAGTGCGGCTGCCACTGACGTGCCCGATCTGCCCCGGGCAACCCGGGGCCAGCGGGACCGCCAGGCGCGTCCTCGGCCGTGGCGACGCCGCGTCACGCAGACGTGGCGTCCAGGTGCTGCAACAGCTCGTGCGCGGCCAGCTCGACGTCCTTGTGCTTCCATTCGCCGGCCCGGTAGATCACCGCGAGCAGCCCGGAGCGGTGCAGTCGACGAAAGTCGCCGTACCCGAACGCGTACCGGCTCTTCGTCTCGTCGGTGGCCCCCTCGGTGAGACCGAGGTGCCAGGCCGAGTATTCGTCCCAGGAGTGCTTGTCGAGGTAGGTGTTCTCGGCGTCGGCGTCGGGCTGGGAATCGCCCCAGTCGCTGTCCAGCACGTACTGCCGGCTGTCGATCAGCGCGCGGGCCTTCTCGACGGCGGCTGGATTCACGCGGTAGGTGGCCATCTCGACTCCTGACGGAACTTTTCGGTGCAGATGTGCCCGCTCAGCGGGCACATCTGCACCGAAACCTGACGACTACTTCGCGCCGAGCGACTTCCCGGCGGAACCGAGCTGCTCGCAGGCCTCGACGATGCGGGCTGCCATACCGGCCTCGGCCAGCTTCATCCAGGTGCGGGGGTCGTACAGCTTCTTGTTGCCCACGTCGCCGTCGACCTTCAGCACACCGTCGTAGTTGGCGAAGAAGTGACCGACGACCGGACGGGCCAGCGCGTACTGGGTGTCGGTGTCGATGTTCATCTTGATCACGCCGTAGGACACCGCCTCGGCGATCTCCTCCGGGGTCGAGCCGGAGCCACCGTGGAAGACCAGGCCGAACGGCTTGGATCCGGCCGGCTGGCCGAGCTCGGTGGCCACTGCATCCTGAATGTCCTTGAGCACCGACGGGCGCAGCTGCACCCCGCCCGGCTTGTACACACCGTGCACGTTGCCGAAGGTCGCGGCGACGATGTAGTTGTTGTCGACCGGGGCACCGAGCGCCTCGACGGTGGCGATCAGGTCCTCGGGGGTGGTGTAGAGCTTGTCGTTGATCTCGTGGCTGACGCCGTCCTCCTCACCGCCCACGACACCCACCTCGATCTCCAGCACGATCTTGGCAGCCTTGGTCAGCGGCAGCAGCTCCTTGGAGAGCTTCAGGTTCTCCTCCAGCGGAACGGCCGAACCGTCGAACATGTGCGACTGGAACAGCGGGTTGCCGCCGGCGTCGACGCGCTCCTGCGAGATCGCGATCAGCGGCTTGACGTAGGTGTCGAGCTTGTCGGCCTGGCAGTGGTCGGTGTGCAGCGCGACGGTGATGTCGTAGCGGGCCGCGACGACGTGGGCGAACTCGGCCAGCCCCACCGCGCCGACGACCATGTTCTTCACGTTCAGACCGGACGCGAACTCGGCGCCACCGGTGCTGACCTGGATGATGCCGTCACTTCCCGCGTCGGCGAATCCCTTGATCGCCGCGTTGATCGACTCGGAGGAGGTGATGTTGATCGCCGGGTAGGCGAATCCACCCTCCTTCGCGCGCTTCAGCATGTCGGCGTAGGCCTCGGGTGTGGCAATGGGCATCTGGGACGGTCCTCTCGCGATCGGTGAGCAAACAACTCTGGGCGCGCAACCACGCCGCAGGGCGCTCTGGAACTGCGGACAGTATCGCCCATCGGTGCCGACCCGGCTCGGCACCCCCGCCGCCCCGGACCGGACAACCCCATCCCGACGCCATCCCGACGCCACGGTCCCACCGCCGACGCCGCCACGGTGGACACTGGGAGAAGGGCCCGCGACACCGACCGGGCGGATCGATCGACGGAACGGCGGCCATGACGACAGGGGCGGGCGAGACCAGCGGCGACACGGCCGGCGGCTCCGACCGCGACGAATCCTCCGTGGAACGCACGCTCAACACGCTGTCGGTGCTCAACCCGGTGGCAGGCCGTGCCACCCCGACCACCACCTCGCCCGCCGCCCCGCCGCAGACCATCGACGACATCTACCGCACCCACCGGATGAGCATGGTGCGGCTCGCGATCCTGCTGGTGGACGACATCAACAGCGCCGAGGACGTCGTCCAGGACGCTTTCGCCGGGTTGTACAAGCAGTGGGACCAGCTGCGCGACACCCAGGCTGCCATCGGCTATCTGCGGACCGCCGTGGTCAACGGCTCGCGGTCCATGCTCCGCCGCCGCCGCACGGCACGCGCCTACGTCCCGCCGCACAGCGGCGACGCCCGGTCGGCGGAGTCGATGGCGATGCTCACCGCGGAACACCAGTCGGTCATCACCGCGCTCGCCGAGCTGGCCCCGCGGCAGCGGGAGATCCTGGTGCTGCGCTACTACGGCGGCCTCACCGAGGCCGAGATCGCCGCCGCCACCGGCCTCACCGCCGGGACCGTCAAATCCACTGCGAGCCGCGCCGTGGCCAAGCTCGGCGACATCATCCGGGTCAAGCACCTCTGACGCGGCTCGGCATCCGGACGAATTGACCGAACAGGTATGGAACCGGCATCGCTGTCGTCCTAGTGTTCAGGGATGGACTTCGCCGTCCTCGGCCCGTTGCGGGTCACCGGCTCGGCCGGACCGGTCGAGATTCCGGGCGCCAAGGAACGGACGCTGCTCGCCCATCTGATCTCCGCCGCGCCACGAACCGTGTCGACCGCTGCCCTGATCCGCTCCCTCTGGGATGACACCCCGCCCAGGTCGGCGGTGAAGTCACTGCAGACGCACATCCTGCGGACGCGGGACGCGCTGGAACCCGGCCGCCGCGGAGTCGGTTCGCTGCTGCTCACCGACGGCGCCGGCTACCGGTTGGCGCTCACCGACGAGCAGGTCGACGCGGATCGCTTCGCGGCGGCGGCAGCCTCGGGTCACCTGTCGCTGCACAGCGGCGACCCGGTGGCGGCCAGTCGGACCCTGACCGCCGCCGAGCGGCTCTGGCGGGGGCCGGCCTACGCCGGCTTCGAGAACACCGCCTTCGGACCGGCTGCAACGCAACGACTCTCGGAGATGCGACTGGCGGCCGTCGAGGACAGGCTGACCGCGGACCTCCAGTTGGGCGCCGCCGGCCGGATCGTGGCCGAGATCGAGTCCCAGATCGACGCCGAGCCCTACCGGGAGCGGCTCTGGGCGCTGCTGGTCGCCGCGCTGTATGCCGGCGGCCGACAAGCCGACGCGCTCGCCGCCTACCAACGGGTCCGGATCAGGCTGGACGAGGACCTCGGCATCGGCCCGGGTCCGGAGCTGCGGGAGATCCATCGCCGGGTGCTCGCTCAGGATCCGGTGCTGACCGGACCGCAGCCGACGCCGATCACCCTGCCCCCGCCGCCGCCACCGGCAGAGACCGACGGCCCACCCCCACAGGCGCCGATGCTCGACACTCGTTGCCCCTGGCAGGATCTGGATCCGTACGGCATCGACGACGTACCCTGGTTCCACGGGCGGGAGCGGTTGGTCGCGGAGTTGTCGCGCATGCTGGCGACCGGCCGGATCGTGGCGCTGGTCGGCGGGGCGGGTACCGGGAAGACGTCGGTCCTGCTGGCCGGCCTGGTGGCGGCCCTGCCGAACAGCGGCCACCCGGGCCACTGTGGCCACCCGGGCAGCGTCGTCGTCCTGCACCCGGGCGACCACCCGATGGGTGCAGCGGCACAGCAGCTCCGGACGATCCGGCCGGGTGCGGTGGTGATCATCGACCGGTTCGAGGAGGTCTTCACCGGCAGCGCGTCGGCCACCGAGCGGGCCGACTTCCTGGATCTGATCGCCGACCTCGTCATTCACGGATCGGCGGCCACTGTCGTGCTGGCGCTGCGGGCGGATCACCTCCGGTCGGTCGCCGGTCATCCCCGGCTGGCCGGTCTGCTCGCCGATCGGTCGGTGACGGTCACGCCGCCGACCGCCGCCGAGATCCGGCGCATCGTCGAACTCCCCGCCGCCCGGGCCGGTCTGGTCTTCGACGCCGGACTGGTCGACGCGATCGTCACCGACCTCGGCGGCGATCCCGGTGAGAATTGCTCACCACTGCCCGCACTGTCCGCGGTCTTGAGTCGACTCTGGCGCCACCGCAACGGTTCCCGACTCACCTTCGCGGCCTATCTGGGCGGCGGTGCGGCCGCCGCCGGATTCGCCGGCCGGCGGGAGAACGCGGGACCGGCGAGTTCCCGGCCGCTGCGCTTACCCACCGGGCGCCCCTCACGTCCGGCCCGGGGGGTCCGACTGCTGTTGGCAGCTGTCCTGGTCGTGGTCTTCGGCGCCACCGTCACCGATGCGCTCCGGGCGGCATCCCGGCAGGAAGCACTGTCGGTCCAGCGGTCGGTTCAGGCGGCCCGGACGGCGGCGGAGGCGCGGCGGCTCACCGTCGTTGCCGACCACGAGCCGCGACTGGATCTGGCCCTGTTGACTGCAGCGCAGGCCGTCAGCCTCGACGTCAACCCGCAGACCTACGGTGCGCTGCTCGCCGTCCTCGCACGCGCGCCGGACGTGCGCACCCAGGTCTCCGGCGGCAGCACCCTGCTGCAGATCGAGACCGTCCCGGACGGCCCCACCGTGTGGCTCAGCGACGACCGCAGTTCTGCGACCGGGTCGGCGCGGGCGGTCGACGCGGAGACCGGCGCCCTCACCGCTGCCACCGCCACCCTGGGACCGGCGTCGGAGATGGAGCTCGACGCCGCCGGCGCGGTGCTGTTGATCAGCGATGACGGTCGGGGCGGCCACGTGCTGGTGGTGAATGCGGACGGTGGGCTGCGCTGGGAGAGGTCGGCTGTCGAGCTGGCGCGGACGCTGGGCGCTCCGGGATCGGTCCCGACCGGCCCGGCCGGCTGGCTGGCCACCGGCGAGGTGCTCTTCACCCAGGGATCGATGTTCGTGATCGCGGACGGGGCCGACGGCGAGGTCCGTCGCACCCTCGCGTACCCGGTGGTCGGCACGGCGTCGTCGGCGGTACAACTCGCCGACGGCGGCCTCGGCGTGTCAGTCGGGGGCCGGCCGTTCCGGATCGACCCGGCCGGGACGTCGGTGGTGCCGATGCCGGTTCCAGGCCTGGTCTCGGCGGCGTCGTCGACCGGCGCCCTGGCGGTCACCAGCGCCGGCCCGCCCGGCACGACGATCGTCCGGCTGGTCCCTGCCGCCGTCACCACCGCACCCGCAATCGTGGTCAACGATTTCGGTGGCGCGCTGGCCTTCTCGCCCGACGGATCCCTGCTGGCCATCGGCACCGGGTCGACGGTCGAGATCCGGGACGGCTCGACGCTGCGCCTGCATCGTCGGTTGACCGGCCACAGCGCGGCCGTCACCGACCTGGCGTTCGTCGACGCCGGCAACCTGTGGAGTGCCGGCGCCGACGGCGCCGCCCTGTCGTGGGACGTCACCGGTGCGACCGGAACCGGGCCGGAGTCGTACGGCGACAGTCGGGCGCAGACCGGGGAGAACGCCGCCGCCAACGACATCGCCGTCGCGCTGCGCCGCGCGGAGGGATCCGCCGCAACCGAGGACGGCGTGTATTTGGTCGACCCGCACACCGGCTCGGTGCTCGGTGAAGAACTGCCGATGCCGGGATGCGGCCGCTGCCGGCCGACTGCGGTGGCCATCACGCCGGACGGGGCCACCGCCGTCGCCGGCATCGACGGCGGCGGCACCCGGCCGACCGAGACGTCCACGGTGGTCGTCTGGGACACCGCCACCCGCGCGGTGCGGCTGGTCGTCTCGCTGACCGGCCCGGTGAACGGGATCGACACCTCCACCGACGGCCGGTACGCCGCGGTGAACGGCGCCGCCGGTTCGGCGGTGATCGATCTGGGCACCGGCGAGGTGTTCGGATCCATCAGCCACCCGATCCCCCGGGACCCCGGTGCCGGCGGGCTGTCCGCGGTGTCGCCGGACGGCCGGTTGGCGGCGGTCGGCATCGCCGACGGCATCCGCCTGCTGGACATGGCCACCGGTCGGACCCTGCGCGATCGCGAGCTGGCCGCACCCGGGGATCCGGTCGACGGCGCCTCGACCATGGCATGGTCGGCGAACTCCGGAGCTGTGCTGGTCGGGTCGTTGAACGGATACCTCTACCGGCTGGACGCCGAACTGCGGCCCGTCGGCCGGACCCGGATCAGCACCGGTCCGTTGATCGACGTGATCGTGAGCCCCGACGGCCGCTGGGCGGCCACCCTGGGTGAGCTCGGCGCCCTGACGATCTGGGATGCGCACTCCTGGCAGCCGCTCGGCGGTCCGAGCGGCGATGCCGGCGGCGGCTGGCTCGGCTTCGACCCGGACGGCGACACGGTGCGTGCCGTCCGCGCAGACGGCACGACGCTGACGATGTCGGTCGATCCGGCGACCCTCGTCCGGCGGGCCTGCGCGATCGCCCACCGGGACCTGACCGCCCAGGAGTGGTCGGAACTGCGCCCCGGTATCGCCTACGACCACACCTGCAGCTGAGCCCTGCAGCCGGCCGGCCGTGGCGTTGCCGCTGGTCACCGGCGGCGCGACCGGATCGCGACCGGAACGCGACCGTCGTGGGCGTCAATTCCAGCCGACCCGTCCACCTGCGAGAGGCTCCGTCATGCGTTCACGATCAACCCGGGCCCTGGCCCTCGGGACCGCACTCACCACCACGATGTTCCTGGCGCCGCTGCCGTCCCAGGCGTCCCCCGCCAGCGGTCTGACCTCACTGTCGGTGGTGGCCGGCACGTTCTCCCGACCGGTCGATGTGACCCTGGGAGTCGGACGACATCACCATCGGTTGCGGGCCGACGACAGCACCCAGGTGATCACCCAGTCCCTGCGTTTCGCCCCCGGCGGTAGCACCGGCTGGGTCACCCATCCCGGACCGGAAATCATCACGATCATGTCGGGGACGCTGACGTTCTACCAGGGCGTCGGCAGTTGCAAGGGAGTCGCCTACTCCGCCGGTTCCGCCGTGGTCCAGGACGGCAGCGTCGCCCACCTCGCCCGCAACGAAGGAGCCACCGAGGTGACGACGTCGGTGATCTTCTTCGGAGTGCCGACCGGAGCGACGCCGCGCATCGAGGCGGCAGTACCCGCCAAGTGCCCGTCCTAACGGACGGGGGGCTACGGTTCCGGCCGGGGCACCCAGCCGAAGTGCCGGCGGAGCGTGGTGTTCCACTTGTTCGCCGGCAGCCCGGGGGTGACAGCGGCGAGCCCCGTGCAGTACTTGCTCACGCTCACCGGTCGGATCCCCCGGGACCAGAGGAACCGGTCCAAGCCGGTGACCGCACCCGGGGATTTCGTCTCCACGAGCACCTTGCGGCCCAGATCGACCTCGGACCCGGCCGGGGTGAAACACCGCAACCCGGCGTCGAGGGTGAACCGCGCCCCGTCGTCCCCGAGCAACGTGGACCGCTGGTACCGCGTCACCATGGTCGGCACCAACCGGGCACTCAGCGCGCGGTCGACCTGATGCACGTGCAGGAAGTCGCAGGCCTCGCCGGTGAGCTCGGTGCGCAGGTCCAGTGCGTAGGGCAGCCGCTCCTTGACGGTGTGCCCACGCCCGCCTGCCGTCTTGACCTCCAGGACGCAATCCCCGGAATCCAGGTAGGAGCGGGTACGCACCTTGAACCGGCGGCGGCGCCCGGTGGCGGCACCGTGGTAGGACTCCAGCGTGGGGGTGTCGAAATACACCGAGTCGTAGGTGAAGTCGCGCAGCTCGCCGATCACGAGCGCTCGCAGACCGGGTCCCAGCGCGCGTACCGCCTCGACGACAGTCCCGGGGTCGACGATGTACTTGCGATCCAGCCGGGTCTGCAGGTCGGCTTCAGTCTGCAACTCCGCCAGGCCGATCGGTGCCAGCGCGGCCAGTGCCGAGCCGACCTCCGTCGTGGTGGGCCCGCGCATCAGGCGCCCGGACGTACCGGACCGGCGACCAGGTCCATGGCGTCACCGTCGAGCACCTTGCCCGTGGGCACCCCGGCCCGCGACAGCGTGCGGTAGCGCACGTCGACGACGGTCAGATCGCGGACCAGGTCGGTGGCAATCACCAGGATTCGATGAATGTCGGCGTCGAGCAGGTCCTCCAGGCGCTGGATGAGCGCCGCCTCGGTCGGGTAGACCGCATCCACGGTGACCTGCTGATGGCGGTAGCGGGCGTGCAGACGCGGCTGGTCCAGCAGCGCGAACACCGCGACGATCGAACCGCACAACGCGGGCGCCAGCCACCACGGGTCGGGCTGCAGGCCGCTCATCAGCCCGAGCGCGAGAACCGCGAAGTAGTAAGCCACCTCGTCGTGCGAGATCTCCGAGGACCGGAGCCGGATGATCGCCAGCACGCCGAACAGGCCCAGCCCGACACCGACCCCCACGTCGATGCGCGACAGCACCGCCGACACCGCGAGCACCCCGATGTTGAGACCGATGAGGGGCAGGAGCATGTCGCGTCCCCGGTGCCGGCGGTAGTACACACCGAAGACCAGGAGGCTGACGGCCACCAGGTCGGCGGCGACGATGAATAGTTCGGTCACAGGGACTCCTCAGGTTTGCCGGTAATTCAACAACTGTTCACCTGGGATGTCTACGGGCCGATCCTGTACCGGGGCTGTGACAACACTGACAAGGGACGCAGCGATCGACCCCACCGCCGGCGAAGTCCCGGTCTCAGCGTCGGCACAGTGTCGCCTCAGCCAGGGCTTTGTCAGGCACGATCAGCTGGAGCTCCCCGAGCAGAGGATCACCGCTGTCATGACGACCCCCACACCATTCGCGTTCTCCCGGCGCCGATTCCTCGTCGCTGCCCCTGCCCTGGTCGCCCTCACCGCGTGCGGGACGGCCATCGGCGCGACGACAGATAGTGCAGTGCAGAGCGATTCGACGACGGCGTCGGCGAGTGCCGCGGCAGTTTCCGCTGCCGGCACCGGACTGTTCGACAGCTCCACCGTGCACTCGGTGTCGGTCGAGTTCGATCAGACCGACTATCTCGCGATGATCGACGCGTACCTCGGCACCGGTGTGAAGAACTGGATCCGGGCCACTGTGACGATCGACGGAACGGCCTTCACCGACGTCGGGATGAAGTTGAAGGGCAACTCGAGCCTGCGCGGCCTGACCGACGCTTCCGGGTCACTCGGCGCGGATCTGTCCGCCGACGACCCCGCCGGCCTGCCCTGGCGGATCCGGCTCGACAAGTACATCGACGGGCAGAATGACCGGGGTGAAACAGATCTCGTGATTCGCGGCAGCACGACAGTCACCAGCCTGAACGAGGCCCTGGCACTTGCGCTGATCGGCGCCGCCGGCCTTGCCACCGAAAAGGCTGCCAGTACCCGCTTCTCGGTCAACGGCGGTTCGCAGGCGTTGCGGCTGGTGATACAGAATCCCACTGACGGGTGGCACGCCGAGAACTTCGGCGGCAACGGCATTCTCTACAAGGCCGAAGCCGGCGGCGATTACTCCTACCGCGGCGACGACGAAGCCGCCTACGTCGACGTCTTCTCCGTGGAGGCGGCCACCGACGGCACCGACGACTACGCGCCGCTCACATCCTTCCTGCAGTTCCTCAACGACTCCGACGACGCGACCTTCGCCGCCGAACTCGGCAGCCGCCTGGACATCCCCGCCTTCGCCACCTACCTGGCCGTCCAGTCCCTGGTGGCGAACTCCGACGACATCAGCGGCCCCGGAAACAACTCCTACCTCCGGTACGACAGCGCCACCGGAATTTTCACCGTGGTGGCCTGGGATCAGAATTTGTCCTTCGGCGCGACCAACGGCGGAGGCGGGGGCGGTGCCGCCGGCGGCCGGCAGCAGCCCCCGGCAGGTGGTCAGGCCCCGGCCGGCGGTCAGGCCCCGGCCGGGGCGGCGGCTGCGGGCGGCAACCGGGGCGGCAACATCCTCGCGGAGCGGTTCATGGCTGACGCCGACGACACGTCGCTGTACGAGGCGACGCGGACCCGACTGGCCGCCGCCCTGTACACCGACGGGGTGGCCCAGCGCATCCTGGACAGCTGGGCCGGGGTGCTCGTCGCTCAGGCCGGGGACCTGGTCGGCGCCGACACCGTCAACGCAGAGGCTGCGACGATCACCGGATACTTCACCGGGAACTGAGCCGCCGGGGGCGGCAGGCGTGGTCGTCGGCGCGGCCCGCGTGGTGCACACCGACGGTCTCGGCAGGAACGGGGTTGAATGGTCATCGTCAGCCGCCCGCGATGGTGGCCCCGCACACCGTGAAGGAGTTCCGATGATCGCGCCCCGTCCGTCGCCGGGCAAGAACTCCGAGCAGGTGCTCGCCGAGGCCTTGCGCGCCCGGGCCGGCGGCACCCCGGGGCTCGGAGCCCGGTCCCCGCACCGGCCGGCTGCCGCCGGGCCGGTGCTAACCCTGCTTCAGCTGGTTCTCGCCGCTGCCATCGGCGGCATGGTGATCGGCATCCTGATCGCCGTCGTCACGCTGATCTGACCTCGGCGTCGATGGCTTCCGGCGAGCTCTCGTCCACCGGCGGCACCGGGGTACGCAGCGACCAGACGATCGAGACGGTGAGCGCCACGATGATGACCGCCAGCGAGACCAGCGACGGGATCTCCGGGATGGCGGGCGAGATGGTCTTGTGGCCGGCCTGCAGGAAGAGCTTCACGCCGATGAACGCCAGGATGAACGCAAGCCCCTTCCCCAGGTGGTGGAACTTCGTCAGCATGCCGGCGAGCAGGAAGTACAGCGCACGCAGCCCCAGGATCGCGAAGGCATTGCTGGAGTAGACGATGAACGGGTCGTCGCTGACCGCGAGAACGGCCGGCACGCTGTCGACGGCGAAGATCAGGTCGGCCGCCTCGATGGCCACCACCACTGCGAGCAGCGGGGTCGCGACCCGCTTGCCGGCCTCCTTGAAGAAGAACTTGGTGCCGCGGTACTCGTCGGAGACGGGCACGATCCTGCGCAGCAGTCGGACGGCCATCCCCTTGCCGGGATCGATGGACTCGTCGTCACCCTTGAGCAGCTTGACCGCGCTGTAGATCAGAATGCCGCCGAAGACGAACAGGACGGCGGTGAACTGGCTGACGATGGCCACCCCGGCGGCGAGGAAAATCCCGCGGAAGACCAGGGCACCGATCACCCCGTAGAACAGCACGCGGTGCTGGTAGGCGCGTGGGACCGCGAAGTAGCCGAAGATCAGCGCGAAGACGAACAGGTTGTCCACACTCAGCGACTTCTCGAGCAACCAGGCGGTGGTGAAGTCGATCGCCGCGCCGCTGCCCAGGGTGAACCACACGACCACCGCGAAGACCAGCGACAGCCCCACCCAGACGCCGCTCCAGGTGGCGGCCTCCCGGAATGAGATGACGTGCGCACCGCGGTGCGCGAGCAGGTCGATGGCCAACATGATGACGATCACGGCGCCGAAGGCGGCCCAGGCCCAGAGGGGGACGTTCACAGAGAATCCTTTGCAGTTCGGATCGCCGGGAGCGATCAGGCAGACGGAGGCGCGGCAGCCCCGAAGGTGGTCGGCCGCGCTTCCTCCACAGTGACGGGTCACCGACTGCCTCTCCAGGCAATGTGCGGACGCAAATGCCGGCTTTGCTTGCCGATATCCGGCAATATGGCCCCGCCTGCCGTGAGGTGGCACGCGTCACTGTGAACCGGGGTGGGCCGGCGGTATTCTCACCTGAGGTGATGAGCGTCAGCGACAAGCCCTGGCTGGCTGACCGGCAACCCTCTTCTGCGGCGGGGTGCTCCAGGTGATCCACCTGGCCGGACGTCGCCCGACGTCGGCAAGCGTGTGACCGGACCGAGTGTCCGTTCGCCTGGACCCGGAGCTCCCCGTGCGCGCATTGTTCGACTTCCCCAACCCGGTCAACGAGAAGGCCGCGCGATCCGTGGCCGGGCTCGTGGTGGTCCTGAGCGTGCTCGTCCTGCTCACCGGGAGCCGGTGGCTGCTGGCCGCGCTGGCGCTGGGGTTCCTCGCCCGGGTGGCGTCCGGACCGCGGTTCTCGCTGTTCGGGCGGCTCGCCACCCAGGTGATCGCGCCGCGGCTGGGTACTGCCGTACTGGTCCCCGGGCCGCCGAAGCGCTTTGCCCAGGCTATCGGCGCGACCCTCTCGGTGGCCGCATTCGTCGCGCTCCTCGCCGGGTCCGCCCCGTTGGCCTGGGTGTTGGTCGGGCTGATCACTGTCGCGGCGTTCCTGGAGGCGGCCTTCGCGCTCTGCCTCGGCTGCGTCGTCTTCGGCCGGTTGCAGCAGCTCGGCGTCATTCCGGAGTCGGTGTGCGAAGCGTGCAACGACATCCGGCTGCGCCGGCCGGTCACCACCTGACCGAGGTTACGACCAGACCGAGGTCACGACCAGACCGAGGTCACGAACAGACCGAGGTCAGCCCGGGCCTGACCAGCCCAACAGCCGGGCCCCGGTGAGGGCGGTCTGCAGCTCGAATCTCTGCACCGGATCCGCCGGATCACGCCCGGTCAGCTCCGCGATCCGGGCCAGCCGGTAGGTCAGCGCCCGCACCGACAGGTGCAACGCCCGGGCGGCCGCCGAGGCGTTGCCACCCGCCTCGAAGTAGGCCTGCAGCGTCGCGAGCATCGGCTCGACCCCGCCCCTGGCGTGCGCGAGCGGGGCGAGCACCACGTCCAGCATCTCCAGCATCGCGGCCCGGTCGCGGATCAGCACCCGGTGCATCATCAGGTCGGCAGCGTCGAGCACCTGCCGATCGCCGCCGAGACGGGCACCGAGTTCCAACGCGTCCAGCGCCTCCCGATAGGACGACCGCACCCCGCCGGGACCGGGGTGCGGTCGCCCCACCCCCATCCGCCAGGGTCCGACCGCGGCGGCCCGCCGCAGTGTCACCACCCCACCCGTCTGCACCGGCAGGCTGCCGGTCAGGCCGGTGATCACCTCCTCGACGGCGGCGCGGTCGGGGGCGGCGAACACCACGACCAGTTGACCGTCCTTGGTGGTGACCAGGGCGTCGGCGTCGGCGCTGGCCCCCTGGATCGAGCGCTCCAGCTGCGCGGTCACCGGGGCGGCGTCGGCGAACCGACGTTCGGCCCGGACCACGACGACCGCCTGCGGTCCGGCCAGGCTCAGCCCGAAGTCGCCGGCGCGGCGGGCGAGTCCGGGGAGGGCCTGCGCGCCACCCATCAACAGGTCGTCGATGAACTCGCGGCGCGCGGCGGCCTGCCCGCGCACCACGTCGCGCCGGGCCAACTGGAACCCCTCGATGACCGCAGCTACCGCATCATCTGCCGAGCGCAACATCACCTGGCCGGCGCGGACGACCCCTGCGGGATCCCCGGCCACCACCTCAGGCAGGTCCGGCCAGAGCCGCCAGGCGGCGGCGAGGTAGAGCTCGACCAGCGAACGCAGGGCCACTCCGTCCAGCGCAGCGCGGCGGCCGGCGTCGCGGTAGCGGGCGAGCTCCCGTCGGTCCAGCCGGCGCCCCGCGGCCACCGCAGCGGCCAGCGCGGCTCCGAAGTCGGCGAGCAGCAGCGCATCCGGACCGTCGGCGGCGGCCGGGCCGTGCCCGCTCGGCGGCCGCACCGGTCATCGCTGCCTCCCGGCGGACCTCGATCGAGCGGCCGCACCACCGGTCCTCGGTGTGACGGCAGCGAAGATGTGGCCTTGCTCGCGAACCACCCGATTGGCGGGCAGGCTCATTTAAGCTGGTCAACGATGACAACCACAGCACACGCCCTCCTGCCCGGCTGGCTCGACCCCTCGGTCCTGATCCCCTCCATGGGGTCGTGGGCGGTGGCCGGCATCCTGCTGATCATCTTCGCCGAGTGCGGGCTGCTGATCGGCTTCTTCCTGCCCGGTGACACGCTGCTGTTCCTGGCCGGCCTCCTCGTCGCGCAGGGCGCGACCGGTATCGACATCAACATCTGGCTCTTCATCGCGCTGCTCGCGGGTGCCGCGTTCATCGGCAACGTGGTCGGCTACTGGATCGGCTACAAGGTCGGGCCCGCCGTGTTCAGCCGACCGGATGCGAAGTTCCTCAAGAAGGAACACATCGACCGCTCCGCCGCCTTCTTCGAGAAGTACGGCAAGATCACCGTCGTCCTGGCGCGCTTCGTGCCCATCGTGCGGACCGTCGCCACCGTGATGGCGGGCGCCTCCAAGATGGACCGCAGGATCTACCTGACCTACTCCGCCCTCGGTGGCGTGCTGTGGGTCGGCGTGGTCACTCTGGCGGGCTATTTCCTCGGGCGGATCGACTTCATCCGCAACAACATCGACCTGATCGCGCTTGCCGCCGTCGGCGTGGTGGTGGCCGGCCTGGTGATCCCCGCCGTGATGCACCTGGTGCAGCGTCGGTCGAAGGGCATCACCGCAGCGCAGTCCGACGATGCGGTGGATTCCGCCGCCGACGGCATCACCGAGAGCGACGCGAAAACCGTCTGACCCGCATTCCGTACAGCACCGCCGAGAACACCCCGCGCCCCCCGGCCCGGGGGTTCTCGCGTCGGTGACCGGCTGGATCAGGAGCTGCACCAGCCGTCGGGCAGGCTGATCCCGATCCCCAGGAACGAGGTGGCCTCCCGGGTGGTGGGGTTGTCCACCGCTCCGGACGCAGAGTCGCAGGCCTGTCCCCGGACCTCGTCGGCGTAGCTGACCACCTTGTCGCGCTGCTGCCAGGCCACGAACACCAGCACCGCCGCGACCACCAGGGCGATGATCTTGCCGATGATCTTGCGGATCACGATCGCGAGCAGCAGTCCGATGACTGCGATGGCGAGAATGGCCACCATCGCGACGGTCTTGACGGTTTCCAGGTCCACGCAGCCGAGGTTACCGGCGCAGTGCCCCGGAGTCCGGCACATCCAGCGACGCGGGCCGGGGTACCCGACGATCGGCGGCGGCAGGTGCGACGGCGTGGTCGCGGATCCAGGCGTGCATCACGATGCCGGCCGCCACCCCGACGTTGATCGAGCGGGTGGAGCCGAACTGCGCGATGTGCACGTGGAGATCGGCCGCTGCGGTGGCCTCGTCACTCAGACCGGGCCCCTCGGCACCGAAGAGCAACACCGCCCGTTCGGGCAGCCTAGTGCTCTCCAGCGGTATCGAGCCGGGCAGGTTGTCCACCGCGACGAGAACGAGTCCGCGGGCGTGCACCGCAGCGGCCAGATCAGCAACCTCGGGATGGTGCTCCAGGTGCTGGTAGCGGTCGGTGACCATCGCCCCCCGGCGGTTCCAGCGGCGGCGGCCGACGATGTGCACCCGCGCGGCGGCGAAGGCATTGGCGGTCCGCACGACGGTACCGATGTTGTAGTCGTGCCCGAGGTTCTCGATGGCGACCTCGAACGGGAAGCGACCGCGGTCCAGGTCGGCGACGATGGCCTCCCGACGCCAGTACCGGTAGCGGTCCACCACGTTGCGGCGGTCGCCGTCGGCCAGCAGCGCCGGGTCGAGCCGTTCGTCGTCCGGCCACGGCCGTGCGTGCGGCCCGACACCCACGGCATCATCGCCGGGCTGCGGCCACTCGGTGGGGCCGCCCGTCGGGTCCTCGATCGGACCGTCACCGGCACCGGTCACCGCGTCACCAGGTCTCGGCATTCGCGTCACCGCGTCTCGGTCACGGCGTCGCGTCGCCGAGACCGATGTCGGCCCGGTCCAGCACACTGCGGTACTCGATGCCCGCCTCGGCGAACACCCCGGCCGCCTCGCCGCCACGGTCCAGGATGGTGGCCACCCCGACGACCTCGGCACCCGCAGCCCGGACTGCGGTCACCGCGGTCATCGGGGATCCCCCCGTGGTCGTCGTGTCCTCGACGATGAGCACCCGTCGGCCGGCGATCTCGGGCCCCTCGACCTGCCGTTGCAGGCCGTGGGCCTTGGCCGCCTTGCGCACGACGAACGCGTTGAGCGGACGGCCGGGGGCGTGCATCATCGCGGTGGCCACCGGGTCCGCACCGAGCGTGAGGCCCCCCGCCGCGGAGTGGTCCCAGTCGGCCGTCAACTCCCGCAGTAGCCGCCCGACCAGTGCAGACGCCTCGTGATGGAGGCTGATCCGGCGCAGGTCGACGTAGTAGTCGGCCTCCCGGCCGGACGACAGGGTGACCCGGCCGCGGACCACGGCAAGCTCCGCGACGAGCGCGGCGAGACGGGCCTTGGCGACCGGGTCGACAGGCGGGGCTTCGGTGGGGGTGCTCACCGACCTAGCTTCGCACAGCGGGCTCCGTCACTCCCGCGCTCCGTAGACCATGCGGGACAGCGCGCGGACGGCCGGTCGGGGGAGCGTCCTGGTCACCGCGAGCAGCACCTTCGAGACCGACCCGGGTACCGAGATGATCCGTCCGCGACGCAGGTCGGCCAGCGATCCCGAGACGACGGCGTCGACCTCCAGGTAGGCGATCGCGGGGACCCGGTTCAACCGGATGCCGGCCCGGTCGTGGAACTCGGTCCGCACCAGCCCGGGGCACAGCGCCTGCACCTGTACCCCGCTCCCCCGTAGTGACATCGCCAGCCCCTCGGTGAAGGCCACCACCCAGGACTTGGTCGCCGCGTAGCTGGCACCGGGGTTGGGGAACAGGCCCGCGATCGAGGCGACGTTGATCACCGAACCGCGGCGCCGCGCGCGCATGCCGGGCAGCGCTGCGTGGGTCAACGCGAGCACGGCACCGACGTTGAGATCGAGCTGGTGGCGCAGTTCAGCGCGATCGACGTCGGCGAACGACCGACCGAGACCGATCCCGGCGTTGTTCACCAGCAGGTCCACCGGTTCCGCGGGGTCGCTCAACCGCCGGCAGACCCGCTCCAGATCGGCGGGGTCGCACAGGTCGGCGGCGAGAACCTGCACCGCGGGGGCACCGGCGGCCAGCAGACCGGGCACGGCAGCGGCCAACCGGTCGCCGTCCCGCGCGACCAGCACCAGGCGGTGACCACGCCGGGCGAGTTCCACGGCAAAGCCGGCCCCGATGCCGGCGGAGGCGCCGGTGATCAGCGCTGTGCGCACTTCGGTGGGGTCGGTGTCCATCCCGTGAAGGTAACGATGCGGTGGGCGCATCCGGGCGTCGGGCAACCCGATCGGGTCACGACACCACGAACCGGTGGGTAGCTCCCGACAGGGTGACTACTGTGGTCCCAGCGCGATCGGTATCACCATCGTCGGCAGGCGGCCTCGGATTCCGGTGCCGGCGGGGTCGGACCGGTTCGGCGACCGGGACGTCGTGACGTCCCCACGCCGGAGCCGTCAACAGCGCAGACACGGCCGACTCCGTCGGTAGCGCCGACACCGTCGGCGCGGTCGGGCGCACGGGCGGGAGGTGTGGGGTGGCACCGGACACGCCGGCAGTCTCCGACGGCAGCGGTGACGACAGCGGCTTCGACAGCAGCTTCGACAGCAGCTTCGACAGCAGCTTCGTGCAGCAGCTTCGACAGCAGCTTCGACAGCAGCTTCGAGGCTGACCTGTGGGACCCGGAAGCGTCCCCCCAACACCCCCAGGTGGCGTTGCTGCTCGGCGGGGTTCTGCTGGTGGTGGTGCTGGCGTGCATCATTCCGCTGTTCGTGGTACGCAACGTCGACGACGGGACCTGGCAGGTCCTGCTGATGCTGTCGGTGGTGGCCGCACTGAGCTGCGGGGTCGGGCCGTTCGTCAGTGGCCATCTGCGCAACACCCGCTATGTGGTGGTCGCGTTGGCGGTGCTGGACCTGCTGCCCTTGGTGATGACCGAGTCGCTCAGCGAGGGGACACCCGCCCGCCAGTGGAGCAGCCTGCTGCTCATCCCGGTGCTGATCACCGCGGCGACCCTGCCGCCACGGTTGTACCGGGCGGAGTTGATCGCAGCGTGCGTCATCGGCGCCCTGATCATGATCCGACCGATGGCGTCCGTTGTCGAGAGTCTGCTCAGCTGCATCGGGTTCACCCTGTTCATGGTGATCTGCGCGAGCCTCACGCGACAGGACCGGACGGCGCTGGATCTGCGATTCGCGCAGTGGCAGCGTCGGTCCCGGACCGATGAGCTCACGGGCCTGCTGAACCGGCGGGGGTTCGTCGCCGAGTTCTCCGCCGTCCGCCGGTCGTGTGTGGACCTGGGCGCCCCCGTGGGCGTGTTGATGATCGACATCGACCACTTCAGCCGGATCAACGCCCGGTACGGCCATGCCTACGGCGACCTGATCCTGCAGCGGATCTGCGCGGTCGTGTCGAACCTGCCGGAACTGGCCGGCGGTCTGATCGCCCGGATCGGCGGGGAGGAGCTGATCGTGGTCGTGCCGCGGCCGGCGGAACCGGTCGCGGTGGCGCTGCAGGCGCAGTTGGAACGGGCCGGGGTTCATCCCGGCCTGACCGTCAGCATGGGCATCTGCGACGCCGACCCCCGCACCGACTGCGCCGATCCGGAGGCCATGTGGCGCCTCGTCACGGTGGCCGATCAGGCCATGTACCGGGCGAAGGAGCTGGGTCGTAACCGCCACGTCCGGGGCCACCCCGGAGACACCCGAGCGCAATTGCCGGCCGGCCGCCGGCCGATCGGTGACATGGCCACCAGACAGGCGCCGCGCTGGACGCCCGCCCCGCAGCGACCGCCGCAGCCGCTGCCCGGGGAGCCGGTGGCGCTGGACCCCACGGAGCCGACCGACTACCGCCTGTTCGGCTGTTACTGCTTCGCCTTCGCAGCGATCGGGCTGGTCGCCTGGGCGCGCCCGATCGCGGTGGACCCCCAATCGCGCTGGGTGCCGGTGTTCCTCTTCGGGCTGATCACGATGGCGCTGCTCGGCCTGCTGGCGGTGTTCCGCGGCCCCCGGACGCCACCGTTCGTGACGGTGGTCAGCTGCGTGGCGATCGAGCTCTGCACGCTCAGTGCCGTTCTGGCCACCCCAAAGATCGAGCAGCGCCTGATGGTGATCTGCATCCTGACCGTTCCGGTTCTGGTTTCGGCGCATGCGCTGCCGTTGCCGTGGCTCGGCGGCCAGGTCCTGCTGGTCTTCGTCGGGGCGGGGCTCGCGGCGAACGCCACGGACCATCCGGTCGACGCCGAGTGGATGCACCGCACCCTGGGGCTGGCCGCGGTCCTGTGCGCCGCACCCGGGGTCCTGTTCTGGCTCCGGCAGCGCCGGGAACGGGCCAGCGCCCAGTTGCGCCGGCTGGTCGCCATCGATCCGCTGACCGGGGTCTACAACCGGACCGGCCTCCAGCACGAGGTGCTGCGTGACACCGGCGACGTGCTCCACGTGCAGGCGTTCAACATCCGTGGCTTCAAGTGGCTCAACGACACCTACGGACACGTCTTCGGCGATGAGGTCCTGGTCCAGCTGGCCAACACCCTGGCGGGCGCGCTGACCACCCCTGGCGGTGACACGCCCGCCGGCCCGGAGGCACCCATGGTCGGTCGGACCGGCGGTGACCGTTTCGTGGTGATCGACCGACATCCGCCGTCGCCGGCGCTGACCGACCGGCTGCACCGGGCGGTCGGGTCGTTCCCGGCAGCGGTGTCGGTGTCGATGGGCGCCGCCGACGGGCCGGTGCACGACGTCGCCGATCTCTGGTCGCTGATCGGCCGGGCCGAGGCCGCGGTCAGCTCATCGGCGCGCCCCGCCCGAACCGCGCCCGGTCGGCCCGCACCCGATCAGGCCGCGCCCGATCCGACCGGACCCGGCCACGGCGAACCGGACAAGACCGGGCCCAGCGGCATCGTCACCGGGGCAGGTCCGCTGCGCTGACCGGAACCGATCCGTCAGGCACCCCGGACTGCACGCTCAGCCCGTCCCCGGCGTCGGCCACGTCGACGGTCACGACGTCGCCGTCCCGGATCTTGCCGGCGAGCAGCGCGCGGGCGAGTTGATCGCCGATCGCCGATTGCACCAGGCGGCGCAACGGTCGAGCACCGTACAACAGGTCGAAACCGTTCATCCCGAGCCACTCCATCGCCGGCCGACGGACGTCGAGGGTGAGCCGGCGCGCGGCGAGCCGCCGGGCCAGGCCGGCGATCTGGATCTCCACGATGTCGACCAGGTCCGCCATGCTCAACGCGTCGAAGAGCACGATGTCGTCCAGCCGGTTCAGGAACTCCGGTTTGAACGAGCGTCGCACCACGTCCATCACGGCCGACCGCTTCGCGCCGTCCGACAGGGCCTGGTCCATCAACGCCGCCGAACCGAGGTTGGAGGTCAGGATCAGAATCGTGTTGCGGAAGTCGACGGTGCGCCCCTGACCGTCGGTGAGTCGACCGTCGTCCAGTACCTGCAGGAGCACGTCGAAGACGTCCGGGTGCGCCTTCTCGACCTCGTCCAACAGCACCACCGTGTACGGACGGCGACGCACCGCCTCGGTCAGCTGGCCACCCTGGTCGTACCCGACGTAGCCCGGCGGCGCGCCGACGAGCCTTGCCACCGAGTGCTTCTCGGCGTACTCGCTCATGTCGATGCGGACCATCGCGTGCGGGTCGTCGAACAGGAAGTCGGCCAGGGCCTTGGCCAGCTCCGTCTTGCCCACACCGGTCGGGCCGAGGAACAGGAACGAGCCGGTCGGCCGGTCCGGATCGGAGATCCCGGCCCGGGCCCGCCGGACCGCGTCGGAGACCACCCGCACCGCGGCCCGCTGGCCGACCACGCGACCGGCGAGTTCGTCCTCCATCCGGAGCAGCTTGCTCGTCTCCCCCTCCAGGAGCCGACCGGCCGGAATGCCGGTCCAGGCCGAGATCACGGTGGCGATGTCGTCGGCACCGACCTCCTCGCTGATCATCGCGGGCCCGGCGGGCTCGGCGTCGTCATCGCCGATCTCGGCTGCCGCGGCCAGTTCCCGCTCCAGCACCGGGATCTCGCCGTAGAGCAACTCGGACGCCCGCGCGAGATCACCCTCACGCTGGGCCTTCTCGGCCAGGATCCGGGCCTCGTCGACCTTCTTCTTCAACTCGCCGACCCGGTTCAAGCCCGACTTCTCGCGCTCCCAGCGGGCGTTGAGCTCACCGAGTTGCTCGTTGCGGTCGGCCAGATCACGGCGCAGCCGCTGCAGCCGCTCCAGCGAAGAGGCGTCCGACTCCTTCTGCAATGCCAGCTCTTCCATCTTCAACCGGTCGACAATGCGGTGCAGCTCATCGATCTCGACCGGCCGCGAGTCGATCTCCATGCGCAGCCGGGACGCTGCCTCGTCGATCAGGTCGATCGCCTTGTCCGGCAGGAACCGGGCGGTGATGTACCGGTCGGACAGGGTCGCCGCCGCCACCACGGCACTGTCGGAGATCCGCACCCTGTGGTGCGCCTCGTAGCGCTCCTTGAGGCCGCGCAGGATCCCGATGGTGTCCTCCACGGTGGGCTCGCCGACGAACACCTGCTGGAAGCGGCGCTCCAGGGCTGGGTCCTTCTCGATGTGGCTGCGGTACTCGTCCAGGGTGGTCGCGCCCACCATCCGCAGCTCGCCCCGGGCCAGCATCGGCTTGAGCATGTTGCCGGCGTCCATCGCACCTTCCCCGGTCGCCCCGGCGCCGACCACGGTGTGCAGCTCGTCGATGAAGGTGATGACCTGGCCGTTGGATCCGGTGATCTCCTGCAGCACCGACTTCAACCGCTCCTCGAACTCACCGCGGTACTTCGCACCGGCGATCATGGCCCCGAGGTCCAGCGAGATCAGCCGCTTGCCGCGCAATGACTCGGGTACATCGCCGGCGACGATGCGCTGGGCCAGGCCCTCGACGACCGCCGTCTTGCCCACGCCCGGCTCGCCGATCAGCACCGGGTTGTTCTTGGTCCGACGGGACAGCACCTGGACCACCCGCCGGATCTCCGCATCGCGGCCGATGACCGGGTCCATCGCGCCCTCCCGGGCCCGCTCGGTGAGGTCGATGCCGTACTTGGCCAGTGCCTGGTAGCTGCCCTCGGGGTCGGGCGAGGTGACCTTGCGGTCACCACCGCGCACGATCGGGAAGGCCGCGACGACCGCGTCCTCGGTGACACCGGCGGCGTTGAGCACTGCAGCGGTGGCCACCTCCTTGCGGGCGAGGGCCGCGAGAAGATGTTCGGTGGAGACGTATTCATCGCCCGTGGTGCGCATGATCTGCTCTGCGGCGGTCAGCACATTGGCCAACGCCTGGGCGAGCTGCGGCTGACCGACGGTGGAGCCGCTGGCCCGCGGGAACCCGGCGAGGATCGCCTTCGCCCGGGTCGAGATCGCGGCGGGGTCGGCACCCAGGCTGCGCAGCAGTTCCGGGGCGACCGAGCCCTGCACGGTGAGCAGGGCGGAGAGCAGATGGGCGGGCTCCACCGTGCCGTTCCCGGCGGCCGCGGCGGTGGAGATGGCGTCCGCGAGTACCTCGCGGCTGCGGGTGGTGAGCAGATCGATGTTCATGAGCCCCTCGTCCGTGATGGCTGCCGCCTGAGTGGTGATGAGACGGTAAGTTGAGTGTATCCGACTCATGGTGGCGTGGCCAGCATCGTTGCCTGCCGTGATTGCGGATGATCCGCCGCGCGGCACGAGGCAGGTTGCTTGCCGCGGCGCGGTCCGAGCCTGTAGCAAGGTGCAATGACCGCCACCGGCATGTCGCTGCATCAGGAGATCGAGGTCAAGCTCGAGGCGAGCCGTGATTTCACGGTTCCGGACCTGACCAACATCCGTGGGGTGACCTCGGCCACCGACCCGATCGAATACCGGCTGGACGCGACCTACTACGACACCGTCGCCCTGGACCTGCTGCAGGCCAGGATCACCCTGCGCCGTCGCGTCGGCGGCAAGGACGAGGGATGGCATCTGAAGCTCCCCCCGACCGGGCCCGGATCGTCATGGGTGGGCAGCAGTTCCCGCACGGAGCTCGCGTTCCCGCTCGGCGACGAACTCCCCGACGAGCTGTCGGAGCTGATCCGGGGGGTCACCCGGGGCTGCCCGGTCGTGCCGGTGGCCGCCGTGCGAACCCGGCGAACGATCGTGGAGCTGCACGACGAGGCCGGCACCGCACTGGTCGAACTCGCCGACGATGCCGTGGACACCGAGGTGTTCGGCGAGGTCGGGGTCGACCGGGCGACCCGGGGTGACCCGAGTTGGCGGGAGCTGGAGGTGGAACTGCTCAGCGGTGACGAGGACACCGTCCGACTCGCCGCCGCCCGGCTGACCAAGGCCGGCGCGCGCACGGCCGCGTCACCGTCGAAGCTCGCGTCGGCGCTGGCGGCGGCGGGGCGGGCCCCGCTGCGGGCGGTGCCATCAGCCGGTGACGCCAGTCGCCGCAGCCGCGCCCAGGAAGTGGTGCTCCGCGGTCTGGCCCGTCATCGCGACGCCCTGGTCGGGGCCGACGTGGGCCTTCGGCTGGGTTCCCCGGACGCCCTGCACGCCAGCCGGGCCGCGGCCCGTCGCCTGCGCAGCGCCCTCACGGTCTTTCGCGCCCTGTTCGAGGCCGAGCCGGTGGATCGGCTGCTCAAGGGTCTGCGGTCGATGGACAAGGTGCTCCAGCAGGTGCGGGACAACGACGTGTTGCTGGCCCGGCTCACCGGCGAGATCGTCGAGGAGCCGATCGAGTTCGCCCGGCCCGCCGAGGTGCTGCTCCGTCGGGCGCTGGCCGACCGCAGCGCCGCCGCGTGGGAGCAGGTCGAGTTGTGGCTGGCCCGGCCGCAGGCGCTCCGGCTGATCCAGCGGCTGGATGCGTTCCTCATCGACCCGCCGCTGGACAGTTCCCAGCACGGCCAGGCGGGGCGGCTGTTGCCGTCGATGATCGCGGCCGCTTGGAGCCGGGTGCGCAAATTGGCCGACATCGCCCTCGCCGATCCCGACGACGTGCGCGCCCTGGAGCGGGTCCGGCGGGCGGCGAAGTCAGTGCGCTACGCGGCCGAGTTGGCCGGCACCGCGCTGGGTGAGGCGCCCATCGTGTTCGCCGCCGCGGTGGAGGAGGTCCAGGAGGTCCTGGGCGAACATCGCAACGCGCTGCTGGTCGGTGACTTCCTGGTCGCGCTGGCCGGCGACGTGCGCACCACCGGCCGGGCGGGGTTTTTGTACGGGCGGCTGCACGCGGTCGCCGACTCCAACGTGCTCAGCGCGGTGGACGACTTCGCCGACGCCTGGGACCGCGCCGACGACGGTGAGCTCATCAGCTGGCTGCGCTGACACCCGGCCTGCTGCGGGCCTGGTCAACCGAGTCGGGCCGTGGACCCGCGGACGTGCAACGTGGCGGGTAACAGGGTTTCCGACGCCGGCCCCCCGTCGGGGTCGTCGATGCGTCGTAGCAACGCTTCGCCGGCCCGACGGCCGACCGCGAAACCGCCGATGTCCACGCTGGTGAGCCACAGGTGCCGCAGCTGCGCGAGGTGGGTGTTGTCGAACCCCACCACCGACAGTTGCCCCGGCAGCGTCAGTCCCAGCTCGTCGGCCGCCGAGAGCGCCCCGATGCAGGCCACGTCGTTGACCGCGAACAGGGCGGTGGGACGCGTCGGCCCGGACAGCAGCCGGACCGCCGCGCGGTACCCGCCCTCCTCGGTGGCATCGGACACCTCCACCTGCGGGGCCAGGCCGTGCCGCCGCATCGCCGCCAGGTAGCTGTCCCGGCGGATCTCGGCGAAACGCCCGGTGCCGCCGGCGATGTGGCTGATCCGACGGTGGCCCAGCCCGACCAGATGGTCCACCGCCAGGGTGGCGCCGGCCCAGTCGTCGCCGGCGACCACGTCGACCCCCGGCAGATCCACGTCCCGGCTGGCGGCCACCACCGTCGGCACCGTCCTGGCCGCCTGCTCGAGGCCGGCGGTCAACGGCATCGTCCCGACCAGTACCAGGCCGTCCACCGGGAAGTCCAGGAAGCCCTGGGTGAGCAGGTCGTCGGTCCGGCTGTCCAACCGGGAGTCCCCCAGGTACATCCGGTAACCCCGCTCCCCCAGCGCCGCGGCCAACCCGTCGAGACAGTCGACATACCAGGGGTTGCGCAGGTCGTGGAGCAGGACGCCGACGGTGGACGTGCGCCGCTGGCTCAGGTGGCGCGCGGTCGCATTGGGCCGGTAGCCCAGGTCGGCGATGGCCTGCTGCACCGCCGCCCGCTTCACCGGCCCCACCTTGTCCGATTCCTGCAACACCAGTGAGACCAGCGATTTCGAGACTCCCGCGGCGGCGGCGACGTCCCGGATGGTCGGCGCCCGGGGCGGGACGCCTGGCTGGGAGACCATCGGACGCACACACTCCTGTGACCTACCGGCCGACGATTGACATCTGCGCGCAAGTACGCCACGCTGATCACTGTTGGACCGGTCCAATTACCGTCCAATCTGGCACCACCGTAGACCACTCACCGTCGAGGAGCAATCATGTCGCAGCTGTCCCCCGCACCGACCCTGGGAGTCGCCGTGGCCGGCTTCGGCTGGATGGGCCGGGTTCACACCCATGCCTACACCCGGGTGCGGCACCACTTCCCCGATGTCGCCCGGCGTCCCGTGCTGGCCGCGGTCGCCGACGAGGTCCCCGGTCGCGCCGACGAGGCCGCCGCGCAGTACGGCTTCGCCACGGCCACTTCCGAGTGGCGCGACCTGGCCACCGACCCGACCGTGGACGCGGTCAGCGTGACCGCCCCGAACTTCCTGCACCGCGAGATCGGCGTGACGCTGGCCGAGGCCGGTAAGCACATCTGGATCGAGAAGCCGGTCGGGCTGTCCGCCGACGACGCCAGGGCCGTCCAGGCCGCGGTGACCAAGGGCGGGGTGCAGAGCGCTGTCGGGTTCAACTACCGCAACGCGCCAGCCGTGCAGTACGCCAGGCAGCTGATCGAGTCCGGTGAGCTCGGCACCGTGACCCACGCCCGGTTCCGTTTCCTGTCCGACTACGCCGCCCACCCCGACGGCGCGCTCAGCTGGCGCTTCGAGCGGGCGCGTGGCGGCAACGGCGTGCTCGGCGACCTGGTGTCGCACGGCGTCGATCTGGCCTGGTACCTGCTCGGGGATCTCGCGTCAGTGGTCGCCGACACCGGGATCTTCCTTCCCGAGCGGTCGCGCCCGTCCGGTGCGACCAGTGGGCACCAGCGGGCCACCGGTGGCGAGCTCGGGCCGGTCGAGAACGAGGACTGGATGAGCAGCCTGATCCGGATGGGCTCCGGCGCCCGCGTGTCGCTGGAGGCGAGCCGGGTCGCGATCGGCGAACAGAACAACTACGGCTTCGAGATCCACGGCACCAAAGGCATTGTCACCTGGGACTACCGCCGGATGGGCGAACTGCAGGTGGGGATCGGTGGCAGTTATCAGGACCAGAACGTGGCCACGGTGTTCGTCGGTCCGGGGCACGGGGACTTCGGCTCGTTCCAGCCCGGAGGGTCCAACCCGATGAGTTACGACGACCTCAAGGTCATCGAACTGCGCAACTTCCTCACCTCGATCGAGACCGGCCGCCCCGTGGGCGCCACCGTTGCCGACGCGGTGCGCAGCGCCGTCACGTTGGATGCGATCGTCGCGTCGGTCGAGTCCGGCTCATGGGTCACCCTCGACTGAGGGCTGATGGTCCACGGCCGGGTGGGAGCCGGCGTCGACCGCGCCCACGTCGATCGTCCACGCCGGCGTCGTCCCCGTCAGCCCGATCGCGGCGAGGACGACGACGGTGAGCAGGACCAGCGCCCGGTCGTGGGCGGATCCGGTTCGCGGCCGCTGCGGGCGGCCGCGTCCCCGCAGCAGCGCGACGGTGCCGACGAGGACGCCGAGATCGAGGGCCCCGGCAGCTGCGTACGGCACCCCGCCGGAGCCGGGGAGCGACCCGGCGACCGGCTGCCCGGTGGCGAGAGCGATGAGCCAACCGCTCAGGGCGACAGCCGATACCAGCATCGCGGTCGCCTCGACGAACCGACCGGGGTCCGGCCGCCGGGCGAGAAAGACGGCCCCGAGGAGGATCTCGACCGCCGCCAGTATCTGGACCACGGTGGTGGCGGAACCACCGGCCAGGGCGGGCACGAGATGGTCGGCCCCACTGCCGACCAGGGCGACCCCGACGAGGGTGCGGCTGTCGCCGGTCTGCCCGACGACGGGGAACCGTACCGACACCCGACGTGCACCGACGGCGCCGGCGGCGCGGAGCCGGCCGCCCCGGACCGCGATCACCCACGCCACGACCACCACGTTGGTAGCGACGAGAAGCGCACCGCCCAGCAGCAGCGCCTCGACGTGGACGCGCATCGTCGAATTCTGTTCCGACGCAACGCAGTTGCCGACGCAGTTGCCCCGCATCGCGGTCATGTGCTGCACGAGCGCGGCCTGCAATCGGTAGTCGTACGCAGCGGTCGCCGACAGCCACACCGCGCCGACGATCGAGCCGGCGAACGCGGTCGCAACCCCCGTCCTGGCCACCGGTCGCGCAGCCGTGAGGAGCGGGCCGTATCGACGGTGGGCCCGGGTGATGACCTCCAGCACCGCCAACGCGAACACCGGCAGCGCCAGCGTGGACTCGACCAGCCAACTGGTGAACGGATGGTCGGTCCGCTCGACCGCGCCGAACGCGTCGCGCAGCGCGACCATCCAGAAGCCGTCGCCGTAGGCCATCGCGGCGGCCAGCGACAGCACGGTCCACCACGGCACCGTGTCCGCTGCCCGCGTCGACCGGGTGGGGTGGGTCGTCGGGGAGTCGGTCGCCATCTGCCACCACCGTCATCTGAGGGCTCGAGAAGTGAAGGGACACTGCTGCTTGCGGCTCGCGGCCGACCAGGGGGGGAGGGGCGCCGGGCACGCTGGGTGCCGGTTTTCGCCCCCCACCTCGGCTGTTCTAGGTGATCTCCCAGCCGAACATCATCGCGTGATCCTCATGGGCCAGATTGTGACAGTGCGCGACGTAGGGGCCGGTGAAGTCCCGGAACCCCCGGTACACGATCACGGACTCGTTCGGGTCGAGGGCGATGAGGTCCTCGCGGGAGTTGTCGTCCGGATGCCCCGCATCAGGTGTGGTGACGACCTTGCCGTTGCGCATCACGGTGCGGTGCTCCTCCATGTGCAGGTGGAACGGATGCACCCACCCGCCACCGCCGTTGCGGATCTCCCAGAGGTTGAAGCTGTTCTTCTTCTGCTGCGCCAGCGGGGTCCGGCCCGCCGGGTTCTTCAGGCTGGTCGCGCTGACCGCGGGCTCGAACGGCTTGCCGTTGATCAGCCACTCCGTCTCGCCGGCCACACTCCCCCGTTTGACCTCGAAGACCAGCCGGTCGTTCATCAGGTTCTGCCAGTTGCTCGGCAGCGGCGGGGCGTCGCGCAGCTTCGTCGTGGGCGACGGCAGCACGCTGTTGTCCTCGGCGACGTCGCCGATCACGAACTTGAGCACCGGGACCTTGTAGTTCGGGTCCGGGGAGAACCGCGACGAGTTGGACCACATCCGGCCGTCGGGCATCTTCATCACGTTGGTCAGGTAGACGACATCGCCCTTGGTGGTGGGGGTCCCGTCCTGGTAGCGGCTGAAGTCGATGATGACCTCACGACGCTTGGCCGGCCACAGCTCGAAGGAGTCGCGGGTGATCGGGTAGGGCAGCAGACCCCCGTCGGAGGCGATCTGGGTGAACTTCATGCACTGCTGGCCGTCCGGGATCCGGTACTGCCCTTCGAGCTCGTCACCGCTGTAGCCCAACGACGCTGCCGTCTGCGGCCCCTTCGTGGACGCCATCAGCTTCCACTCGTAGATCCTGGCGACCGAGGTGTCGAGGAATCGGAAGCGGTACTTGCGGCGCTTCACCTCCATCACCGGGTAGGCGGTCCCGTTGACGGTGAAGATGTCGCCGACGAAGCCGTGATTGGGGAAGTGCTTGAAGAATGACTTCCCCCACCACTCCGGATGCGTGGACGGGTTGTTGGCCAACGGGAACTCGCCCTGCATGTCGTGGATGTCCTGGTGCATCGTGACGCCGTCGTCGAGTCGGAGGTCGAAGAATGCCAACGGGATGTCGTAGTCGACGTCGAAGGACCCGTCCGAGTGGTCGGTCCGGACCCCCGGCAGCCGCAGCCCCTGGGTCTCGTCCCCCATGTCCGTGCCGTTCTTCGGGTCATAGATCGGGTACAGGCCGACCATGCCCTTGTAGACGTTGGAGCCGGTCTGATCCATCCGGTGGTCGTGGAACCAGAAGAAGCTCTGCTTCTCGCGGTCGTCCCCACCGGCGGGCCAGTTGAGATACAGGTTGTCGCAACCGGATCCCGGCTCGTACCCCAGGTACTTGGGCCCGTAGTTCATCGCGTAGTGCGGGTTGCCGTCGCTCTCCGGGGCGGTGTGGCCGTTGTGCAGGTGGGTCAGGAAGGACCAGTCCGGGGACCCGAAATCCTGCCGGTCGAGACCCATCGGGTTCTCGTCCAGATGGTTCTCGATCCGGACCAGGGCCGGCTTGCCGTACTCGGCGTTGATCATCGGCCCCGGGAACGTGCCGTTGAACCCGTAGATCGTGCTCACCGGAAGGCTTCTCGGGCCGGCGGGCACCGGCTTGCCGGCGGCGTCGAACGACCCGGTGGCCCTGCCCCTGGAATCGATCGGCAGCACCTTCGACGTGGTGAAGGCATGCGCGCGCACCAGCAGGTCGAGCTTGTACACGATGGGGTCCGGATAACCGATCTGGCTGGGCCAGATCTGGTGACGCTCGTTGCCCAACGAGTTCTGCTGCCCCTGACCGGGTCCGGGCGGCTTGGCCCACGAGCTGTACTCCGACCGGGCGCACGGCCGTAACGCCGTCGGCACGTTGAGGCGGTCCTGGAACGGCGTCATTATCAACGGGCTGGTCGGGAACGCCTCGATGTAGACCAGGTCGGTCAACGCCGTCGCCGCTGCGGCGAAGAACCCGTCACCGGACAACAGGCCCTTCTGCGCGAGCAGCGGTTCCACCACGCCGAAGCCCACCCCGAGTGCCACCCCGGAGAGACCGACCGTGCCGAGCCGGAGCAGCGTGCGGCGCGGCATACCGCGCTTCGCCCCGGCGGCAGGCGCCGGCTCGACGGCATGTGCCAGCGACCGGTTCTCGAAAGTGGTCATGAGTGTCTCCCACGGACTGAGGCCTGGCCATCAGCACGCGGATGCGCGCCACGATCTCCACAGCCGGCAAGGTGCGGGCCCGAGAAGTGACAGATCCCGGCGTGTCGACTGACGGCGGGCCGGGACCGGTTGATGACGAGCAGAATCCTCAATCGTTACGGACATTCCTCACAACACCCACATTTGGGCCTTGCAGAATGGCGCGGTCAAGGAATTGCGACGATGTCGGCGGCGGACATCGAAATGTCGGTCGGCTCTCGCCGGCACCCGACCGAGTCGATTGACTCCATCGGCCCACACCGGTTGACGCTCCGTTCGCGCATCGGTCTTGACGACCGACCACGACCGGCGACCCGGCCTGCGAACTGCCGTGACCAGCCGCAATGTGATCGGTTGACTGTCAGTCATCGACCCGACACCGCCTGAGCGCGCCGGCCGGCGGAGGCGGGCAGACTCTTGAATTCGCCTTCACCTTCGGTTTACTTTGCAATTCCTATCACAGGACCACAGGTCGATCCAGCCTGCATTCCAGTATTTCCCGAACGGCACAGCCGGCCACGAACGCGCAACTGTCGGGATTCACCCGGCGAGTAGGTGGCGAAGCCGCTGCTTCCGACGGGGACGATCGGTCGGTGCCGTCGGGCTGCCGCCGAAAGGGCGAGATGTTGCCAGAACGTTATCGGGTCGGCGTGGCTGTTCCCGCCAGGGATCGGCGAACCGCCGTCGTTCAGGCGCTGACCGACGACCGGCCGGCCGTCGACGCGAACCGTTCGCGCCCGGTGAGGACGGCGACCGCCAGCGCGGCGATCACGGCACCGACAGCCACCGTCGGCGATTCCGGCGCGCCACCCAGCCGGGCCACCGCTATCCAGCCCAGCCCCCACACCATGGCCGCGCCGATACCGAGGTTGCCCCGGCTCACCCTGGCCAGCACCGCTCCGACGCCCGCAGCGACGGCGAGCACCACCAGGCTGAGAATCTCGCGGACCGGCGAGCCCGGGTCGACGCCGGCGTCCAACAGGGTGGCGGTGATGTTGGCTGCGGTGGCCACGCTGACCCAGCCCACGTACAGCCCGAAGGTGCCGTCGGTGATCACCAGATCGACGATGGATGCAGGTCGCACAGCAGCGAGTCGAGCGATGATCAGGCCGAGCACCGTGACCAGAGCCAGGATCACCGCCACGCTGACCCACAGCCAACCGGCCCGCACGACGAGCAGCCAGCCGGCGTTGAGCAACATCGAGGTCGCCGCCAGATAGCCGACACTGCGTTGCCGCGGTGAGGTGGCCTGCCCGGGCAACCATTGCCACACTGTGTAGGCCGCCAGCCCGAAGTAGATGACCGACCAGATCGAGAACGCCTGAGTGCCGGGGGCGATCAGCGTCGCATCAGCCGAGAGCGCTCCCCCGGCGGCCTGCGCGACCTCCACGCCGCCGAAGACCCCGACTCCCAGCAGGGTCCCGAAGACACAGACGACTTCACTGACGGTGACGGTGATCTGGCGGATGCGGTCGCTGTCCATGCCTGAAGTATTACCCAGCATGCTGAGCAATTCACCGCCGACGCTCTGTACCGTCTGCGACCGGCAGATGCGGCGTGTCGTGCTCGACGTCGGCGAACCGACGCCGAGACGCGCCCGGATCAGGAATGCCGCTCCGGATCCTCCGGGCCCAGGCCGTAGGTGTTGAGACTGCTGTCCTTCTCGGGGTGGTCCGCGGATGTGCCCTTGCGCGCCTTGCCGGAGTCGTCGTGCGCGTCGTCCTCCGGGCCGAGACCGAACTGATCCAGTTTGCTTTCTTCGGTTGCCATGGCACCAGTGTGCTCCCGGTCCGCGCCGGCGGCACCTCCCCGGCGGATGCCGTGGAGGATCAGCGCCGCCGCGGCTGCCAGGTGACGATCGCCGCGGTCGGGGCCCGCCACGGGACGACGTCGCGACGATAGGAGCGGTGCACGGCCTCGGATGCTTCAGCCACCGAGCTGGCAGTGTGCTGGTGGGACCTCTGCAGCGCTACGGTGGCCCGGTCCAGCTCGTCGGCCAATTCCGACATCCGGGTCCGCAGGGCCAACACCTGGGATTCCAGGTCGATGATGCGTTTGATGCCGGCCCGGTTGACCCCTTCTTCCTGACTGAGCCGCTGCACCTCGCGGAGCAGCTGGATGTCGCGTTGGGAGTACCGGCGACCACCGCTGGGCGTCCGACCCGGCGACACCAGGCCCTCGCGGTCATAGGACCGCAAGGTCTGGGCATGCATGCCGGCCAGCTGCGCGGCCACCGAGATGACGAACAGCGGCGCGAGCTCGTCCATCGGCAGGTCACGCCGCGGCGAGTCGCCCATCACGACGCCCCCGTCCCGGCACCTACGGTCGAGTCGACCGGGGTGGTGTCGGCCAGCACGGCGCTGATCGCCGGACGCGGGTCGTCGGTCTGCTCGGCGGCGTAGGTCCGCAGGGCTGCTTTCGCGGCGTCGGTCATCCGGGCCGGCACCGCCACCTCGACGGTCACGATCAGGTCGCCCTGGCGGCCGTCGCGGCGCTTGACGCCGGCCCCCTTGACCCGGAACTTCCGACCGCCGGCGGTGCCGGCAGGCACCCGCAGGGTGACCGGGGCGTCCAGGGTGGGGACGGTGAGCGAGGTGCCCAGCGCCACCTCGGGAAAGGTGACCGGCACCGTCAACGTGAGGTTGTCCCCGCTGCGGCCGAACATCGGGTGCGCGGCCACGTGCACCGAGACCAACAGATCGCCGGCCGGTCCCCCATGAGTGCCGGGTGAGCCCTTGCCGGCCAACTTGATCCGCTGCCCGTCGGTGACACCGGGCGGGATGCGGGTGGTCAGGGCCCGCGACGTCAGCACGGTCCGCTCACCGCGACAGGTCGGACACGGCTCGTCGATGACCATTCCGGTGCCGCGACAGTTCTTGCACGGCTCGGAGAAGGCGAACGAGCCCTGATTGCGGGTGACCAGCCCCTTGCCGTTGCAGACCGGGCACCCGTGGGCGCTGGTCCCCGGCGCCGCGCCGGTACCGGCGCAGGTCGGGCATCCCGTGCGCTGCCCCAGTTGCAGCGACACCGTCACCCCACGGACGGCGTCGACGAAGGAGATCCGCACCTCCGCCTCGGTGTCGGCACCCCGCTGTGGGCGCATCGCGCCACGACCGTCGGCGCCGCGGTTGAACAGGTTGCCGAAGATGTCACCCAGCCCACCGGCACCGGGTCCACCGGGGCGGTTGAACAGGTCGTTGACGTCGAACCCACCGGCGCCACCGGGGGCACCGAAGCCACCGGGGCCACCGGGGCCACCGGGGCGACGCATCCCGCCGGACCCGAACAGCGAGCGGGCCTCGTCGTACTCGGCGCGCTTCTTGTCGTCGGAGAGCACGTCGTAGGCCTGGGAGACCTCCTTGAAACGGGTCTCGGCGGCCTTGTTGTCGGGGTTCTTGTCCGGGTGCAGCTCCCGGGCAAGTTTGCGGTACGACTTCTTGATATCGGCCGCGGTCGCGGTCTTCTCGACGCCGAGCGTCTTGTAGAAGTCCTTCTCGATCCAGTCCTGCGCGCTCACCCGGAACCTCCCTCCTGACTTCCTGTCGATCTGTGCACACGATGTCCGTCATCCCGACCCGATGGCGCCCCACGAATCACCGGATGGGCGCCGCCGGGCCGATCAGGGCGCCCGGGCCGGACTCCGGCCCGGGCGCCCCTGGCACGGTCGATCAGGCCGGATCCTCCACCGGGTCGGTGGACCCGGCGACCGGCGCGTCACCCAGATCGGGCACCGCGCCTGTTTTGCTCTCCTGCTCGGAACGTGCTTTCGCGTCGTCCACGCGGTCCGCCAGATCGGCGGCGTCCGCCTCGGGGGTGTCGATGGTGGTCACGGCATCTCCGTTCGTCGCTTCCTGTTCCGGCCCGGTCACCACGACGACGGCGGCCCGCAGGGGGCGGTCCTTGAACTGATATCCGCGACGGAACACCGAGGTGACCGTCGGCGTGAGGACCTCCATGGAGGTGCCGAACTGCACAGCCTCGTGGTGGGCCGGATCGAACGCATCGCCCTCGGCGCCGTAGCCCTGCAGCCCGGCCTTGGTCAGCACACCGGTCAACCGCTCCGCCACCGACTTGAACGCGCCGGTCAGATCGCCGTGCCGGTCGGCGAGTTCGAGGTCGTCGAGCACCCCGAGCAGATCGGCGGCCAGCGACGCCTTGGCGGTCACCGCCGCCAGCTCCCGGTCCCGGTCCACCCGCTTGCGGTAGTTGGCGTACTCGGCGGTGACGCGCTGCAGGTCGGCGGTGCGCTCGGCGAGCTTGGTCGCGTCGTCGTTGTCCCCCGCAGGCCCGGTGGCGGTGCCGTCCGTCGCTTCCTGATCGACCTCGTCGACGGACGACTCGGAGCGTCGCTTGTCCTTGAACACGACGTCGGACTCCTCTTCGTTGGTGGCACCGGTCTCGTTCGGGTCGGTGCCCGTCACTTGGTGGCCTCGTCGTCGACGATCTCGGCGTCGACGATCTCCTCCTCCTGGGCGGAGCCGGGGACGTCACCGGTGGTCGCGGTGCCGTCCGCCTGCTGCTGGGCGTAGAGCGCCGATCCCAGGGTCTGCGACTCGGTGGCCAGCGTCTCGACCGCAGCCTTGATCTCGGCCAGGTCGGTGCCCTTGAGCGTGTCGTTGACCTTCGTGATGGCCTCGTTGACGCGCTCTTTCGGCTCCTCGGGGAGCTTGTCGTCGTTGTCCTTGAGGAACTTCTCGGTCTGGTAGACCAGTCCCTCGGCCTGATTGCGGACCTCGGCCTCTTCGCGGCGGGCCTTGTCCTCGTCGGCGTGCGCCTCGGCCTCGCGCATCATCCGGTCGATCTCGTCCTTGCTCAGGGCGGAGCCGCCGGTGAGCTTGATGGACTGCTCCTTGCCGGTGCCCAGATCCTTGGCGGTGACGTGCACGATGCCGTTCGCGTCGATGTCGAAGGTCACCTCGACCTGCGGCACGTTGCGCGGTGCCGGCGGCAGCCCGGTCAGCTCGAACATGGCCAGCTTCTTGTTGTACGCGGCCACCTCACGCTCGCCCTGGTACACCTGGATCTGCACGGACGGCTGATTGTCCTCGGCGGTGGTGAAGATCTCCGAGCGCTTGGTCGGGATCGTGGTGTTGCGTTCGATCAGCTTGGTCATGATGCCGCCCTTGGTCTCGATCCCCAGGGACAGCGGCGTCACGTCGAGGAGCAGGACGTCCTTGACCTCGCCGCGCAGCACGCCCGCCTGCAGGGCGGCACCGACGGCGACCACCTCGTCGGGGTTGACGCCCTTGTTGGGCTCCTTGCCACCGGTCAGTTCCTTGACGAGCTCACTGACGGCCGGCATCCGGGTCGAACCGCCGACGAGCACCACATGATCGATGTCGCCGAGCTTGATGCCGGCGTCCTTGATGACCTGGTGGAACGGCGAGCGGGTGCGGTCCAGCAGGTCCGAGGTGATCTTCTGGAACTCCGCGCGGGACAGCGACTCGTCCAGGAAGAGCGGGTTCTTCTCGGCGTCGACGGTGATGTACGGCAGGTTGATCGAGGTGTTCTGCGAACTGGAGAGTTCGATCTTGGCCTTCTCCGAGGACTCCCGGATGCGCTGCATGGCCATCTTGTCCTTGGTCAGGTCGATGCCGTTGGCCTTCTTGAACTTCTCGACCAGCCAGGCCACGACGCGCTCGTCCCAGTCGTCGCCACCGAGCTTGTTGTCGCCGGCGGTGGCCTTGACCTCGACCACGCCGTCGCCGATCTCGAGCAGCGAGACGTCGAAGGTGCCACCCCCGAGGTCGAAGACGAGGATCGTCTCCTCCTTGTCGCCCTTGTCCAGGCCGTAGGCCAGCGCCGCCGCGGTCGGCTCGTTGACGATGCGGAGCACCTTCAGACCCGCGATCTCGCCGGCCTCCTTGGTGGCCTGGCGCTGCGAGTCGTTGAAGTAGGCCGGGACGGTGATCACGGCGTCGACCACCGGCTCACCGAGGTAGGCCTCGGCGTCGCGCTTGAGCTTGCCCAGCACGCGGGCGCTGATCTCCTGCGGGCTGTAGGCCTTGCCGTCGATGTCGACGGTCCACTTGGTGCCGACGTGGCGCTTCACCGAACGGATCGTGCGATCGACGTTCGTGACGGCCTGCCGCTTGGCGACCTCGCCGACGAGGACCTCGCCGTTCTTGGCGAAGGCGACGATGGAGGGGGTGGTGCGGGCGCCTTCGGCGTTGGCGATGACGGTGGGCTCGCCGCCTTCGAGGACGGCGACGACAGAGTTGGTGGTACCGAGATCGATACCGACGGCACGAGACATGAAACGTTCCTCCTCCTGGCGCGTCCGTCCGCGTGACCCTGGCCGGGATTGTCCCGGCACGAGCCCACGGATGACGATGGACGCGAATGGCTGTTGCGTTGACCGGTAGTGCGTGGTGCGTGTGTTGCGCTCTCGGTGGTCCGATGACCGACCGACTCCCGATGGCCATCGGGGTTGAGCGCACCTGACGCAATAATGCGGATCCGGAGCCGTTCTGTCAAATGACTTGAGTCGAACCGACTCAAGTCACAGCGACAGCATCATCGAGGCGGGTTGCCCACCGTGCGGCAGTCGACGTTTGCCTCTGAGCCGCCCGGGGCACGTGAGTGATGCACGCCACAACGCGGGTGCGGCCGAACAGGTCGCAGACGCCCATCAGCCGGGAGGTCCGGCGGCCGGTTCGTCCACTCCGGACGCACGACGCCGGGCCACGATCAGCCCCTCCGTCTGCACCTGCAGCGGTCGGGACATCCTCGGCGGCAGCAGGAAAGGGGCATCACATGGCAACTCTTCTGTGGATTCTCGCGGTGATCCTGGTGGTTGCCGGGATCTTCGCCATCATCCGGAAGCAGCTTCTCTGGGGCGTGGTCCTCATCGTTGTCGGACTTCTCGTCGGCCCCGGTGGAGTCAGCATCTTCACCTGAGCGACGCTCCTGCGGTCGGTCGGCGAGCCCACGCGCGCCGACCGACTGCCACACCGCTGATCACTTCGTCTTGGGGGCCTTCTCGGGCTTGGGGGCCTTCTCTGCCTTGGGCGCCTTGGGCGCCTTGGGCGTCTGCCCCTTGTTCGAGGCGCCGGGACCGTTGGCCGAACCGACGACAGCCGGTGGTGCGACCACTTCCGTCGTGACCACGACCTGCGGCACCTGCACCGTCGTGATCTCGACCGGCGGCACCTCCACAGGGACGGGTGGAAGTTCCAGGGTCACCGGTTCTGCCGGTGGCGGCTGCGCCACGACGGGCTCCTCTTCGGGCGCCGATGTCGGGAGCACGCTGCTGACCTCCGCTGACGGCACCTCCACGCTGGTCCCGTCGATGTCCGAAGGGACGGCGGGCGTGGTCTCCTCGACGGATTGGCCGACCGGAGCCACCGGCACGGTGTTGCGGTCCATGGTGTTCAGCACGATCGCGGCGCTGGTTGCCAACGCAGCCGCGATGCCCACCCCGATCCACCGTCCGCGGCGCGCCCGGGTGTTCGACGGGGCAGCCGGGGACCACAACGGGTCGGACCCGCTGATCGTCCGGTCCGGGATGTCGGCGCCGACCTCGGCGACGCCCGCGCCGGCCATGACGGCAGTCATCGCACCCCGCCCAGCGGCCTTCAGTGTCAGCGGCGCCGTCGTGGCCGTCGATGCGCCCAGCATCTGGAGCACCTCGTGGGCGGGCGGCCGCGCGGGGGCGTCCGCGCTGGTCATGGCCGTCAGCACCGTCGGCCACGGTGCCGGCAGATCCGGCGACACCACCGGATCGCGGCGCAGCCTGGCCAGTGCGGCCTCCACCGGACTGCCGGCGAACTCCCGCCGGCCGGTCAGCGCTTCCAGCAGGATGAGCCCCAGCGCGTAGATGTCGGTGGTGGCGTCGACGCGGCCGCTCATGACCTGTTCCGGGCTCATGTAGGCGGCGGTACCGACCACGTCCTTGGTGGCGGTGAGGTGCCCGGCGTCGACCAGCCGAGCGATCCCGAAGTCGGTCAATTTCGCCACGCCAGCAGTGTTGATCAGGATGTTCGCGGGTTTGACATCCCGGTGTACCAGCCCGGCGGCGTGGATCAGCCGCAGCGCGTCGGTCACTTGAACGGCGATCCGATGGACCTCTGGTTCCGGCAGCGGACCGGCGGCCAACACATCCGCGAGCGTCTGCCCCGCGACCAGCTCCATCACCAGGTACGCCGGCCCCGCGGATTCCGTTGCGAGGTCGCCCGGGCCGCCCCCTGCGGGCACCTTGGCGTCGTGGATCGTCACGAGGTTGGGATGGGTCAACGCGGCCGACAGCCGGATCTCCGACCGTTGGCGAGCGATATCAGCAGGGTCGGCGAGGCGGGAGCGGAACACCTTGACCGCTACCGCCCTGCCCAACAACTCGTCGGTGGCAGCGAACACATCCGCGGAGCCGCCGACCCCGATCGGTTCGAGCAGCCGGTAGCGGGAGTCCAGCAAGGTTCCGGCACGGACCCAGCCGTCGGCGACGACCGCGGGGACGCTGCCGGTGAGCAGATCGTCGCTCGTCACACCGGTCGGACCCGGGTCCTCGATGCCCATCCAGCCGCCTCTCATCTGCCGTCTGGGTGACCATTACCCAAATGCGCGGTTGTCGAGCCGGCGAGGACTTCAGGCGGCGCGCCTGAAGTCGGGTCAGATCTCGTCGCGCCAGCTGTGCTGCGGATCGAACCCGAGCAGCCGACGCGCCTTGCCGATGCCGAGCAACGTCTCGTTGTCCCCCACCGAGCCGGTGATCCCGACCCCGGGGAAGACTTCGGCCACCAACTCGGCATTGGGCCGGCTCATCACCGTGTCAGCGGCGGCGATGATGAAGATCTCCCGCCCGACGAGGTCCACCTCCAGCGCCAGACGCACGGACTGCGCGCCGTCACGGGCATCGATGTAGCCCCAGAGGTTCCACTTGCGGGCACCGGCGTCGGCGTCGAACGACGGGAAGACCGCATAGTCCGCCGGCTCCATCACGTTGGAGAACCGCAGGCCGATCATCGTCAGCTCCGGGTCCCAACGGCAGAACTGCTCGGCCATGGACTCCTCGATGCGCTTGGACAACGAGTAGGACGACTCGGGGCGCGGTGGGTACTCCTCGTCGACCGGGATGTAGGGCGGCGGGGTGTCGAACGGCAGGCCAAGCACCGTCTCGCTGGACGCCCACACGACCCGCTTGATGCCGGCTGCCTTGGCGGCGGCGAACACGTTGTAGGTCGCAGTCACGTTGTTGGTGAACAGTGCGGCGTTGGGCACCATCCCCGGCGCCGGGATGGCCCCCAGGTGCACCACGGCATCGATCCCGGTGTGCCGGTCGTCGATGGCGTGCAGCGATTCGAAGACCTGCCCGTAGTCGGTCAGGTCCACCCGGACGAACGGGTTCCCAGCGTCGACCGGCGGCGGTACCCGGTCCAGGGTGACCACTGTGTAGCCGTGGTCGAGGAGGTCGGCGACGACGGCGCGACCCAGTTTCCCGCTGCCGCCGGTGACGGCGACAGTGGTGCGGCGTGGATCGCTCATCGGATCTCCCGAGGTCAGGACTGCACGGTGTGGATCACAGGGGCTTGGTCATGTGGACGGCACGCTCGGTGTAGCCGAGCGCGGTGTAGAGGCGGCGGGCCACCTCGTTGCCGCCGAAAACATTGAGCTCGATGACGGTAGCCCCCTGCACACCTGCCCATCGTTGCGCCGCGAGCATCAGGCCGCGGCCGAAGCCGCGACCGCGGACCGCCGGGTCCACTTCGATGTCGTGGATCCAGACGGAATCCGGTGATCTACGGAACAGCCACAACACGCCGATCCGGCCACCGACGCCGTCGCGTCCGGTGAACAGGTGGTGACCCCCCGCCGGCCGCCCGGCTGGGAAGAACTGCTGATACTGGGCGGTGGCGGTCCGGGTGGCGTCATCGCGCTTCTCACCGCCGAACTCGACGCGCTGGTCGACGTAGGCCCCGAGGCTCACCCGGCGGAAAGCATCGAGTTCCTCGGTCGTCATCGGCCACAGCTCCACCATCGTCGATTCGCCTTCCTGACTGGCCCAGCTCCGCCGTGGGCAAAACTGACAGTCGGGCGGTGCCGACGGCCGGCGCCACTCATCGCACCACACAGGCAAGGAGATGCCGCATGACAGTTCCGTACGTGCACCTGAACAACGGCGTGAAGATCCCGCAGTTGGGTTTCGGGGTGTTCCAGATCGACCCGGCAGACACGGCCGAGGCGGTGAAGTCCGCACTCGAGGTCGGTTACCGGCACATTGACACCGCCGAGATGTACGGCAACGAGAAGGGCGTGGGCGACGGCATCCGGGCCTCCGGCCTGGACCCGGCCGATGTCTGGGTGACCAGCAAGATCCACAACAACCGCCACGGGTACGACGCGACCCTGCAGGCGTTCGATCAGACGCTGGCCGACCTGGGCCGGGAGCAGATCGACCTGATGCTGATCCACTGGCCACTGCCCGACGCCGGTGATTTCGTCGGCACCTGGAAGGCCCTGGAGAAGGTCCACGCCGATGGCCGGGCCCGCGCCATCGGGGTCTCCAACTTCCAGCCGGCCCACCTGCAGCGACTGTTCGACGAGACGTCCGTGGTGCCGGCGGTCAACCAGATCGAGGTGCACCCGTACCTGACCCAGACCGAGGTGCGCAGCTTCAACGCCGAGTACGGCATCGCGACCGAGGCGTGGTCGCCGATCGCGCAGGGCAAGGTGCTCGGCGACCCGGCGATCGCCGCGATCGCGGAGAAGATCGGCAGGAGCCCGGCGCAGGTGGTACTGCGCTGGCACATTCAGCGGGGCGACATCGTCTTCCCCAAGTCGTCCGGACGCGAGCGGATGACGGAGAACTTCGAGATCTTCGACTTCGAACTCGGCGACGACGACCTGGCGCAGATCGACGCACTCGACCGGCACGAGCGGACCGGTCCCGATCCGGACACCTTCAACATCATTCCCACGTAGTTCACCCCGGGCTGCCGCGGACCGGGTGCTCGCCCGGTTCGCGGTACCGGCTACCGCCAGGTGTAGACCCGGACCGTGGTCGCGGCGTCGGTGGAGCGGACCTGGATGAGGTCGGAGGACTGGTTGGCCAGCCACAGGCCCTTACGTCCCGCGCGGGTGGTGACCGGGATCCGGCCGACCACCGGCGTCGCCATCACGGGATCCTCGACCTCGCAGACCACGGCCGCTTCGTCCGACCACAGCCGCAAGGTCGCGTCGCCCGCAGCGGTGGCGTCCGAGGCGAGTTCGCGCATCGCCGCCGTCAGCTGATGGGACCGCTCGACGGTCAGCCCGGCCCGGTACGCGGTGGCGAGCACCCGGTTGGCGACGTCCCCGATCTCGGTGCGCCCGAAGCTGCGCTCCTCCACCCCGGCCGGGGGCGGGGGCAGTTGCCGGCGGAACAGCTCGTCCACGTACACCGCGCCGGCATAGGACGTACTGCCGCGATACGCGCCGCCCTCCAGGATGACCGGGTGGCTGTGCGCGGCATGTGCCTGCATGTCCCGGTCGTCGGCGGCCGCGTCGTAGGGGCACATCAACCACAGCGGGGTGTCCGGCGGGATCACCAGGTTGATCAGGGCCTCGTGCAACCGCGATTCATCGGCCTCCACCGCCCGGCAGCCCGGCGTCTCAGGGTGGCCGAGCGCCCGGATCGGTCGATGGTGCTGGTGGTTGTCCTCGATGAGGGTGCGCAGGGCGGGGATCAGCCGGGCGGGGTTGGCGGCCAGCACGGTCACATCGATGAAATCGACATCGTCGGCAGCCGAACCGAGTCGGGTCCTGAGCTCGTGGTCGATCACATCCGTTGCGGCGACGACGACATGGTCGCCCCGATCGACGCCGTCCCGCAGGAACGGCACGACCGTCTCGAAATACTCGTCAGGACCTCGGTACAGGAGTGCCTCATGACGAAAAGCGTGTTGAGTGGGCACGTTCGTCAGCGTAGCTCGCACCCGCGGCCCCCGAGTGGGCTAACTCGATTCGCCACCAATGCCCTCCCATCGGCCACCCGGTCGGGTGGTTCGCCACGCCTTGTATCTCCGAGGGTCGGGGCCACCGGTGCACGCAAGTTCCATTTGGGCTAACGCTCCACCGAACAGCCGCTGGGCGCCATCTATCGACAGCGCGCCTGATCGCGCCACCTTCGCCGCCATGGCCGGGCCCGTCAGCGGCCGCTCGTATACCAGACGTCACCCAGGCTCACGCCGACGGCACTGGCGTCGATGTCCCAGGAGTTGCACAGGATCGCCAGTGATTCCCTGCGGTCCGGGCTGACCGAGAACGCTGCGACGAACCCGAGCCAGTCACCGGGATGTCCGACCCCGCCGGCCGGATTGATGTAGAGCCCGGCACCGTAGGTGATCGGCCGCCCGGGGAACGCCGGAACGGCATCGGCGGTCTGCGCGGCCAGCAGCGCCGGCCCGCCGACAGTCCCGGTGCGGAAATTGTCACCCCACCGGGCGAGGTCGGATGCGGTGGACTGGATTCCGCCGTCACCGACCGGTTCCCATACCTCGTCGATCCGGGTGTCGACACCGGAGACGTTCTCGTACGGCGTCGCCCGCCCCGGAATGGGATTGACCGTGTCCATCACCATGCTCAGTCCGAGCGGTCCGAACACCCGCGCCGCCAACACCTGCGCCAGGCTCGATCCCGAGACGGCATCGACCACCGAGGCCAGCAGGACGTAATTGGAGTTGGAGTACTCCCACTTCTCCCCCGGGGCGAAGTCAGCCGCACCTGCTCCGCGGATCGCGTCCAGGGCCATGGTGTGGGTGACCACGTCGTGGCGATCGATCTTCTGCAGATCCAGCAGTCCGATGTAGTCGGGGACTCCGCTGGTCTGGTGCACCAACTGCCCGATGGTGATTGCGGATGCCCAACTGGGGAAACCCGGCACGTAATCGGTGAAACGGTCGTCCAAGGACAGGGTGCCGTCCGCGACCTGCAACAGCACGGCGACCGCGGTGAACTGCTTGGCCACCGACCCGATGTCGAAGATAGTGTCCGGTCCGATCGGGGTCCCGGCAGCCAGGTCCGCCAACCCTCGGACACCCGTCCAGATCACCGTTCCGTCGCGCTCGAACGCCGTCGAGCACCCGGGGCCGTCCGCGGGCAGGGCGGCGTCCAGCGCCGCTTGGGCCTTGGTCGCCTGAGCGCTGGTCGAGGCGGCCGACGCCGAATCCTCAGCCGACGGGCTCGTCGAGGTGGGACCGGCCGGGGCGGGTTCGGTCGAGGTGGTTGCCGAACAGCCGGTGACGATCAGCCCGAGCACCACGGCGAGCCGCAGGACGATCGGGCGGGTACGGAGAGCCACCCGTCAACGGTAATTTCGGTGGCATCTGAGAACAATCGGCCTTACGGGCGGTTCCTGAAGATCACCTCCCGAGGGCGATCGGATCGGCCGGGTCGCGCGGCGCACCCGCCGAGCGCCGGTGGTGGGAGTCAGCGCGGACGGAGCACCGTCACGCACCAGTCCGCGTCGGCCTGCCACGGCTGCAGATCCCAGGTCGCCCACCGCTGCTCGACAGCCAGCCCCAGCGCGGCAGCGTCCTCGTCCAGCCCGCCGACGCTGTAGTCCCGGTCGGTGGCGAAACCCGCGACGATGCGACCGCCGGGCTTCAACAGCCCGGCCAGCGTGCCGAGCACGTCCCGTTCCGAACCCGGTGCGACGAAGACCAGCACATTCCCCGGCAGCGCGATCAGGTCGAAGGAGGCCGGCGCGCCGGCCCCAGCCAGCAGCCTGGGCTCCAGCGCCAGCAGGTCGCTGACCAGGTACGACGATTCCGGATACCACTCGCGGGCGGCGGCGACCAGGCCCTCGTCCCGGTCCACGCCGACAACGCGGTGGCCCCGACGACGCAACGCGTCGGTCACGCGTCCGGTCCCACACCCCGCGTCGAGCACTGCGGCCGCGCGCGGCAGCATCGCGTCCAGCAGCCGCGCCTCGCCGTCGAGGTCGGCGCCGGACGTGACCAGCTCGGCGAACCGTTGCCGATAGGTCGTCCAGCGCTCCCCCACGGACTCGGTCTGCCATCGGGTGGGCGGTGTCTGCGGAGCGGTCACCGCACCAGGATGGCCCATCGACTCCCGTGCACCGGCCACTCACCACCCGCGCTCGGCGCGCCAGTTGCTCCATCTCGCCAACAGCCAGACGCCCACGGCGGCGCCGAGGGTATTGGCGACGACATCGGTCACCGAGGACACCCGCTCCGGGATGAAGAACTGGACCGTCTCGATCGTCACCGACCCCACCGTCGCGAGGGGAACCACCCACAGTCGGGCGCCCGGACGCACGACGCCGGCGGCCAGGAACCCGAGCGGGAGGAACATCACCACGTTGGCCAACCATTCGATCATCGTGAACGTGAGGAACGTCGGCTGGACGCCACCGAGCTGCCAGACAGCGGTCCAGTGATGCAGGGCCGTCTGTCCGGCCTTGGCCGGCGGCTTGGGCCCGAAGACGATCGCGCCGGCGACCACCAGCGTGGCCCCGAGCAGGACCAGGCAGATCCTGCGGGCCCACGGCGCGAGCGGCCGGCCACGCAATCGACCACCAGCCGAGGTCACAGTGAGGAGAGCACGACGCACCTGCTCGATCCTTCCGGAGACTCCGGTCGCGGGACGGTGATCCGGCGAGAATGTGGTCACCGTATCGAATCCGGACCGCCCCGCTGCCGGCCGCTCGGAGACACCATTGAGCGCCGGGTTTACGGTTTCCCCATGCAGACCCAGCTCCGGCACAATCCGTCGTTCAGCGTCGCCCGGCTGATCCTCGCCCCGAACGAGCCGGTCCGGGTGGAGGGCGGCGCGATGATGGCGCACAGCCAGGGCGTGCTGATCGAGGCGAAGGCCGACGGCGGCATCATGGCCGGCCTGAAGCGATCGGTGCTGGCCGGCGAGTCGTTCTTCATCACCACCTACACGGCCCCGCCCGAAGGTGGGTGGGTGGATGTGGCCGGGGTGCTGCCAGGGGACATCCTGCCCATCGACATCCAGCCCGACCGGCCGTTCTACATCGCCAAGGGCAACTGGATCGCCAACTCCTACGGCACTCAGATCGACACCCAGTGGGGCGGGCGGGCAAGCCTGTTCGGCGGTGAGGGCGGTTTCGGGATCCGCTGCACCGGCCAGGGGACGGCGGTCGTCAGTGTCTACGGGGCGATCGACGTGTTCGACCTGGCTCCCGGGCAGACGGTCACCGTGGACACCGGTCATGTGGTGGCCTACGACCTCAACATCCAGTTCCGGATGCGGCGGGCCGTCCAGGGCCGCACGATCCAGTCGATGAAATCCGGTGAGGGCTTCGTGTTCGACTTCGCCGGTCCCGGCCGGGTCATCCTGCAGAGCCGCAACCCGTCGGCGTTCGCGCAGTGGGCGGCGTCGCTGGCCCCCGGGAACAACCCGAAGGGCGGGTTGGGCTTCCTGCGCTGATCGGCTCGGCGCGCCTTTCCATGCCTACCGACGTGCCCGCCCGGAGTGGCGTCAGAATGGCAGCATGGCACAGGAACCGCTGCTCCCCCGAACGGCTGCCGACGAGCCCGCCTCGAGCCCGTCGGTCACCGGGCAGCCGGCGACGGCGCCGATCGACGGCCGGATCAGCGACGCGTTCCCCAACATCGCCGACTACGCGTTCCTGTCCGACTGCGAGAACAACTGCCTGATCGCCCCGTCCGGAGCGGTCGAATGGTTCTGCATCCCGCGACCGGACTCGCCGAGCGTGTTCAGCTCGCTACTGGACCGGACCGGCGGGTTCTTCAAGCTCGGCCCCTACGGCGTCCAGGTGCCGGCGGCGCGACGCTACCTGCCCGGCACATTGGTGCTGGAGACGACCTGGCAGACGTCGACCGGGTGGATCATCGTCCGGGACGCGCTGGTGATGGGCCCCTGGCACAACGTCGACGAGCGGTCGCGCACCCATCACCGGTCGCCGACCGACATCGACGCCGACCACTGTCTGGTGCGGGTGGTCACCTGCCTGCACGGTTCGGTCGACATCGGGATGCACTGCGAGCCGCTGTTCGACTATGCCCGGATCGGCCCGACCTGGGAGTACATCGGCGACGGCTACACCAAGATGCGGGCCAGCGCCGAGGGCCAGCCGACGATCGTGCTGACATCGTCGCTGCGGATGGGCAAGGAGGGCCGGACCGCGCAGGCCCGCACCACGATGCGCCCGGGTGACGAGCACTTCGTCGCGCTGTCGTTCTCCGAGCTGCCCGGTCCGCAGACCGCCGCCGAGGCCAACGAACACCTCCAACGGACCAGCGAGTACTGGCGGGAATGGCTGACCCAGGGCTGCTTCCCGGACCACCCGTGGCGGACCTATCTCCAGTCCAGCGCCTTGGCGTTGAAGGGACTGTCCTACGCCCCGACCGGGGCGCTGTTGGCGGCGGCCACCATGTCGTTGCCGGAGACGCCCGGCGGCGAACGCAACTGGGACTACCGCTACTCCTGGATCCGGGATTCCACGTTCGCGCTGTGGGGGCTGTACACGCTGGGTTTCGACCGCGAGGCGAACGACTTCTTCTTCTTCATCAACGACGTGTGCCGGGACAACAACAACGACCTGCAGATCATGTACGGCGTCGGGGGCGAGCGGACGTTGCCCGAGGAGACGCTGGATCACCTGTCCGGTTACGCCGACTCCCGGCCGGTTCGGGTCGGCAACGGGGCATTCGACCAGCAGCAGCACGACGTCTGGGGGGCCCTGCTGGACTCCATCTACCTGCACGCCCGGACCAGGGAGCGGATGCCCGACGAGCTGTGGCCGGTGGTGAAGGCCCAGGTCGAGCAGGCGGCCTCACACTGGCGGGCTCCCGACCGCGGCATCTGGGAGGTGCGCGGCGACCCCCAGCACTTCACCTCGTCCAAGATCATGTGCTGGGTGGCGCTGGACCGCGGCGCCCGGCTTGCTCGGCTGCACGACTCCCCCGGGACCGCCGAGAAATGGCAGACCATCGCCGACGAGATCCACGACGACATCTGCGCCAACGGGGTCGACGCGCGCGGGGTCTTCGTCCAGCGGTACGGCTCCGAGGCGTTGGACGCGTCCCTGCTGCTGGCCCCGCTGGTCCGCTTCCTGCCGGCCGACGACCCCCGGATCCGCGACACCGTCCTGGCGATCGCCGACGAGCTCACCGACAACGGCTTGGTAATGCGCTACCGGGTGCGGGGAGACCGACGACGGGCTGGCCGGCGACGAGGGAACCTTTACGATCTGTTCGTTCTGGTTGGTCTCGGCACTGGTCGAGATCGGCGAGGTGGACCGGGCGCGCCAGCTGTGCGACCGGTTGCTGTCCCACGCCTCACCGCTGGGGCTCTACGCGGAGGAGCTGGACGCGACCACCGGCCAGCACCTGGGCAACTTCCCGCAGGCCTTCACCCACCTCGCGCTGATCAACGCGGTCACCCACGTCATCCGGGCGCAGGCCGAGCGCCGGGCCACCGGGTTCAACCCGGCGAACCGGCAGGGCTGATCCGCCTGCACCTCAGCGTCGGGCCACCACCACCACCTCGACGCCGTGATCGCGGAACCTGGCGATCTCGGTGTCGTCGGCGGCGTCGTCGGTGACCAACGTCCAGTGGTCCGGCATCACGGCCCAGGCGTGGAACGGCCGCTGCCCGAGCTTGGCGGCGTGGGCGAGCACGTAGACCGTCCCGGCCTGGCGCATCATCAGCTCCTTCTGCCGGGTCTGCGTGAGGTCGGCCTCGCAGATCCCCCGGTCGGCGGTGACGCCGTCGGTCCCCATGAAGGCCCGGTCGAACGTCATCCGCTCCAACGACGCCTCGGTCAACGGCCCCACGAGACCCTGGCTGAGCGGCCGCAACCGGCCGCCCAGGCTCAAAACCTCGACCCCGTCCGCGTCCGCGAGCTCCGCCAGGGCGTTGAGCCCGACGGTGGCGACCACGATGCCGCGCGCGGCAGCCAACGCGTTGGCCATCGCCCCGGTGGTGGACCCGGCGTCGAGCAGGACGGTCTCCCCCGGGCGGACCTGGGCAGCCGCCCACCGGCCGATCGCCCGTTTGGCCTCGAACGCCTCCCCGCTCCGCTGCCGCAGCGACGCCTCCGGGTGCGGGACCATGGCCATCGCACCCCCGTAGGTGCGGGCCAGCTTGCCCTGGGCGGTGAGGACCGCCAGATCGCGGCGGATGGTCGACGAGGTGACCCCCAGCAGGGTGGACAACTCCTCGACGTTGGCCAGCCCGGTGGCCGTCGCGAGCCGGACGATCTCGGCCCGCCGCTCCCGGGAGGTCTGTTTGCTCATCGCTGCCTTCCCTCGACGTTCCTTCGGACCTTGCTCGCCACGCCACGCCGCCTGCACCGCACCGCCGGGGTCCTCCGGCTGATCGTGCCACCCTCGGCCGACCCGGCCCGCCGAGGCGCTGACCACCCTCAGGTTTCGGGGTGATAGTGCCCGCTGAGCGGGCAGAATCACCCCGAAACCTGGTCCCGGCACCGGCCGGTCCGGCCTAACCGATGAGGCTGTCCACGTAGCACCAGCGCCAGGCCTCACCGGGCTCGATGCTGCGCATCACCGGGTGCCCGCTTTCGGCGAAGTGCCGGTCGGCGTGCTTACCGACCGACGAGTCGCAGCAGCCGACGTGGCCGCAGCCCAGGCACATCCGCAGGTGCACCGGGACGGTGCCCTCGGCGACACAGCCCGCGCACACCCCGGGACTGCTCGGCGTGCGCGACACCGGCGCCTCGCCGAGGTGGTCGCACCCGCCGCGGACCGGCTCGGGCGTGCGCAGCACCTCGCTGGTCCTCGACCCTCGGTCGGGCTCGGACCATCTGCTGACCAGGGCCTCTTCCACATCGAGGATCTCCAGCACGTCGCTGAGCACCTTCGGCGGCACGTTGCCCTCGGTCCGCAGTTCCAGCACCCGGTCCCGCTCGGCCTGCAGCATCAGCAGCCGGAGCACCCGCAACCGCTGGCTGGGGGTTTCGCCGTCGGATTCCGGCCGCCCGAGCAGCTCCCACGCAGCGGCCCGGCGCTGCTCCATCCGGCTCTGCAGGTTCTCGATGACGTCCGTCGGGTCGTCGGGTCGCCGGGCCTGCTCCAGCGCGGCGAGGCCGGTCTCGGCGGTGTCCTGTAAAACGACGGCCTGCTGCAGGAGGTCCTCCCGCGGGTCGGCGCCGCGGACATTCAGCAACCGGACCAGGGTGGGCAGCGTGAAGCCCTGCAGGATCAGCGTGCCGAACACCACCACCAGCGCTGCCAACACGAGCACCGGCCGGTGCGGCACGTCCTCCGGGATGGCGAAGACGGCTGCCAAGGTGACCACGCCCCGCATCCCCGCCCAGGAGATGACCGCCGGGTAGGTCAGCGGCGGCGACGGATCGGCGCGGCGCACGGCCGGGATCAACCTCGGCAGGTAGGTGGCCGGGAACACCCACACCGGGCGGAGCACCAGCACCGCGACCAGCACCAGCGCGCAGCCGCCCCAGATCCGGCCGGCCCCGAGCGAGTCGCCCTCCACGGCCTGGACGATCTGGCGGACCTGCAGGCCGATCAGCAGGAACACCGAGTTCTCCAGCAGGAACTGCACCGTGGCCCAGTTGATGCGCTCCGACAGCCTGGCCGTACCGGTCTGGGTGACCGGGGACTTGTGGCCGATGAACAGGCCGGCCACCACGACCGCGAGGACGCCGGACGCGTGGATCTCCTCGGCTGCGAGGTACGCCACGAAGGGCACCGTGAACGACGCCGCGGTGGCGATCAGCACATCCTTGATGTGCCGCCGCAGCCGGATGACCAGGAACGCGAGCACCAGGCCGACGAGCACCCCGCCGCCGGCGGCGACGGCGAAGTTGGCGCCGATCTGCCAGATGCTGATCGACCCGCTGATCGCTGCGATCGCGGTGCGCAGCATCACGATCGCGGTGGCGTCGTTGACCAGCGACTCGCCCTCGAGGATGTCGACGATGCGTCGTGGCATACCGATCCGGCGAGCGACCGCGGTGGCCGCGACCGCATCCGGTGGGGCGACGACAGCGCCGAGCGCGAACGCCGGCGCCCAGTCGATGTTCAGCGCATAGTGCGCGATCACCCCCACACCGACGGTGGCGAAGACGACGTACCCGACCGACAGCAGCGCGATCGAGCGGCGGTTCTGCCGGAAACTGACCAGCGAGGTCCGGATGGCCGCCGCGTACAGCAGTGGCGGCAACATGCCGACCAGCACCAGCTGCTCCGTGAGCGTCACCTCGGGCACCCCGGGGATGTAGGAGCCCGCGACGCCGACCAGCACCAGGATCAGCGGTGGCGACAGATCGAGCCGTTCGCAGACTGCAACCACCAAGCACACCACTGCGACGAGTGCGACCAGCCCCAGGGCGATATCCACCCCGGCATTGTCACACCGCCCCGCGGGTCAGCCGGACGCCAGCAGCGACACCGCGAGCACCGTCATCATCACGGCGATCAGACCGTCCAGCACACGCCAGGAATTCGGGCGCGCGAACACCGGCCGCAGCAACCGGGCACCGTAGCCGAGCCCGACGAACCAGCAGATGCTGGCCAGCGCCGCCCCACCGCCGAACCACCACCGCTGGTCGCCGTGGGTACCCGCGATCGACCCGAGCAGCATCACGGTGTCCAGGTACACATGCGGGTTGAGCCAGGTCAGTGCCAGGGCTGCGCCGATCGCGGCGCCGAGGCTCGTCGCTCCCCCGCCGGTCCCCGTGACCAGCTGTTGGCCACGCAGGGCGCGGCGGGCGGCGAGCAGCCCGTAGCCGAGCAGAAAGGCCGACCCCAGGTAGCGGACGACGGCGAGCAGACCAGGCCTTCCGGCCACGATCGATCCGGTGCCCGCGACGCCGGCACCGATGAGGACCAGATCGGACAGCATGCACACGGCCACCACGGCAGCGACGTACTCGCCGCGGATGCCCTGGCGCAGTACGTAGGCGTTCTGGGCGCCGATGGCCACGATCAGCGAGAGGCCGAGACCGAGACCGGCCAGCAGCGCCGACCACGAAGAGGACATCCGCCTACGGTAGGCAGTCCGGAGCCGCCCGCCGACCAGAGCCCACCCTCGGCGGTCCGTCGCCCGCCGCTCGCGGCGGTAGATCACTGCGCCTTCCTATACTGACGTGCCGCCGACGACATCGGACCTGACGGCACCACGAGCCGGAAGGTCACGCCATGCCACCCGCGTCCGTGCCCGCCGCCGACGTCCGCGCCGCCGCCGTGGTGCTGGGGGCGGGCAGCGGTTCCCGGCTCGGCGCCGCGCAGAACAAGGTCTTCCTGCCGCTCGCCGGCCACCCGGTGATCGCCTGGAGCTTCCGGGCGATGGCACGGGTACCGACGGTCGGACGGTTGCTGATGGTGATCAGGGAGGCCGACCGGGAGCTGGCCGAGGCGACCGTCGAACACCACCTTGCCGACCTGCCGGTGGAGATCGTCCTCGGCGGGGCCAGCCGGCATGACTCCGAACTCGCCGCGCTGCGTCGGCTGGCGGCCGACATCGGTTCCGGTGCCGTGGATGTCGTGTTGTTGCACGACGGTGCCCGGCCGCTCGTGTCGGTGACGCTGATCGAAGATCTGGTCGCGGCGGCGCGCGCACACGGCGCGGTCTTCCCGGGGATCGAGACCGACGAGATCCGGTCGCTGGGTGCCGACGGCTCGCCGGCCGCCGGGCCGGTGCCGCGGATGATCCGCGCCCAGACACCGCAGGTGTTCCGCGGCCCACCCCTGCTGGCCGCGTACGAGCAGGCGGCGATCGACGGGTTCGCCGGCACCGACACCGCCGCGTGCTTCCAGCGGTACCGGCCGGAGCCGCTCGCCTACCTGCCCGGCGACCCGGAGAACATCAAGGTCACCTACCCCGAGGATCTACTGGCCGCCGAGGCGATCCTGAGCCGCACCCACCGGATCGACTGACCCGGACCAGAAGGTTCACAGTCCGAGATACCGCCCGGGACGGTGGTTCAGCGCCAGCACCAGGTTGAGCACCACCGCACCGACCGCAGACAGCAGCACCCCGAACGGAGTGACGACCGACAGCTGCCGCCGTCACGACCGCGACGTCGAGTGCCATCTGCACGTACCCGGCCCGCCAGCCCAGCCGCTCCTGGAGCACCAGCGCGAGGATGCTGAAGCCGCCCAGACTCGCCCGGTGGCGGAACAGGATCAACAGTCCGACGCCCGCCAACAGGTTGCCGACCAGCACCGCGTAGACGGGGTTGAGACCCTGCAGGTCCATCACCATCGGGTGCACCGCGGAGAAGACGCCGACCAGCACGACCGCGAGCGCAGTGCGCAGGGTGAACTGCACGCCCTTCTTCCACAGCGCCAGGGCGAAGAACGGCACGTTCACCAGAAAGAACAGCACCCCGAACGGCAGTGGGGCCAGATAGCTCAGCAGCAACGCCACCCCGGCGGTGCCACCGGTGACCGCCGCGCCGGCCTTGAGCACGAACAGCCCCAGCGACGCGAGCAGGGTGCCGGTGAGCATGCCCAGCACGTCCTCCACGGCCGAGTGCCGCGGTGCGGACGGCGCCACCGTGGACTGGTGTCACGTGAGTCGGTGTGGATGTCGGCTGGGTGCGGTGTGTCGGCGGTGAGTGCGGCCATCGGGGTGCCGTTCGTCGGAGCTGCGGTGGCGGTGTGCGGGGTCACGAGCAGGCCTGCCGGGCAGCACACAGGACGGCGAGAACCCTGTCGTTGGCGGCAGTGTCGGCCAGCGAGATGCGGATTCCGTCACCTGCGTAGCCACGCACGAGGATGTCGGCGGCGGCGAGGGCGTCGACCCATCGGGTCCGGGCCGAGTCGTCGACCCGGAGCCAGACGAAGTTGGCTTCGCTGTCCGGGATATCCCAGCCGGCCGCGCGCAGCGCCGCGGTGACCCGGGTCCGCTCGTCGACGACATGCCGCACGCGCGTGGCCATCTCATCGGTCGCGTCGAGGGAGGCGATGGCGGCGTGCTGGGCCGGACCGCTGACCCCGAACGGCAACCCGGTCCGGCGCAGGCCGTCCGCGAGATCGGCGCGGGCCACGGCGTATCCGACCCGCAGTCCGGCGAGACCGTAGGCCTTGCTGAACGTGCGCAGCACGACGACGTTGGGATGCCTGCGGAAGACCGCCATCGCGTCGACGGTGTCGGGCCGGGTCGCATATTCGACGTAGGCCTCGTCCAGCACCACCAGCACCCGGGCGGGGACGGCCGCCAGGAACAGGTCGAGTTCGGCGGCACCGATCGAGACCCCGGTCGGGTTGTTGGGCGAGCAGAGGATCACCACCCGCGTGCGGTCGGTGACCGCGGCGGCCATCGCCGCCAGATCGTGCCGTTCGTCGGCGAGCAGCGCGACGCCGACCGAACGGGCGCCGGCCAGGTTGACCAGGATCGGGTACGCCTCGAACGAGCGCCAGGCGTGCACGACCTCGTCGCCGGCGTCACAGACCGCGGTGACGATCTGCTGGAGCACCCCGACGCTGCCCGGGCCGACGGCGATCTCGTCCACGCTGACGGCGAGGTGGGCGGCGATCCGCTCGCGCAGCCCGACGGCGGCCATGTCGGGATATCGGTTCATTCGCAGCACCTGGGCCTGCACAGCGGTCACCACCGACGGCAGGGGCGGGTAGTGACTCTCGTTGGACGCAAGTGCGGCCGTCAGCTCCGAGGCGGAGCGGCGGCCGGCGACGTAAGCCGGCAGCCCCGCCACCGCGGCCCGCAGTGTCGGCAGCGACGGCGCCGATGACTTACGGACGACGGGGCGGTCGGCGGTCGGCAGCACGGAGGAAGTCATCCCTCCAGTGTGGCCAGATGCAGCACGCTGCACAACACAGGTGATCTGAACTGAGCATTCTGCCTGCCGATTGTCACATCGAGTGACATAGTGCTCACCATGGAGCTCATCGATCCACTCGACGCCCGAATCCTGCTCGCCGTGGACGACGACCCGGACGTCACCACCCTGGCGCTGGCCCGCGCCCTGGGCGTCGCGCGCAACACGGTGCACGCCCGACTGCGCCGGATGACCGACGGCGGCGCCCTGCGCCCGTTCAGCCGCCGGGTCGACCCGGCCGCGCTGGGTTTCCCCCTGGTCGCGTTCGTTTCGATAGCGATCAGCCAGGCTGCCGGCGGCAGTGCTGTCGCGGGTCTGCGGACCGTCCCAGAGGTCATCGAGATTCACGCCATGACCGGCGAGTACGACTTCCTGGTGAAGGTCGTCGCTCGCGACACCCCGGACCTGCTCCGGCTGACGAATGCGATGCTGACCGTGGACGGTGTGGTGCGCACCAATACCGCGATCTCACTGGTCGAGGTGATGCCGATGCGGATCCGCAGCCTCCTGGACGCCGCCGCAGCCGGAAGCCCAGCGGCACACTGAAACAAGCCTGCGGGTGGGGGCGGCGCGCCGCGTTCATGACAGGCTGGACGCGGTGTCCACGGGATCTCCCGGCCACCGACCGTCATCACTCACAGCACGACGGGGGACCTGCGGTGCGCGAACCGACGATGGCCGATATCGCGGCCCATCTCGGTGTCTCGCGGCAGCTCGTCTCGTTGGTCCTGCGGGACCTTCCCGGCGCCAGCGAGGAGACGCGGCAGCGGGTGACGGCCGCCGCCCAGGAACTCGGGTACAGCCTCAATCTCGGTGCCCGCACGTTGCGGCAGAGCAGGTCTCGCCAGATCGGGGTGTCGTTCGCGCCGGTGCATGCCCCCGAACCGGACACCGTCGAAGCGATCTACCCGGCGGCGGCGGCGGCGGGTTACCAGGTGGTGCTCAGCGCGCAGACCGCCACCCGGACCACCGAACAGTCGGTGATGGAGTTGCTCACCTACCGGTGCGCGGCCATCATCGTCATCGGTTCCGACCTCACCGCGGCGGCTCTGCGGGAGCTCGCCGAGCGGGCCAAGATCCCGCTGGTGGCGATCGGCAGCAGCGGGGGCAGCACCCACTTCGACGTCATCCGTTCGGCCGGTGACGACGGCGTGGCTCAGCTCGCCGAACACCTGATCGGGCTCGGTCACACCCGGATCACGTATGTGCACAGCCCCGCGCTCCCGGTGGCGGCCACCCGGCAGCGGGGTTACCTCACCGCACTGACGGCGGCGGGATTGACCGCGGACGTGCTCACCACGCGGGGCGGCGACTACACCGAGGAATCAGGCGCCGCCGCCGGCCGGGAGTTGCTGGCCCGGCGGGGCCTCCCGACCGCGGTGATGACCGGCAACGACCAGGCCGCCACCGGGCTGATCCAGGTGCTGGCCCGAGCCGGGGTGCGCATCCCCGCGGATGTCTCGATCACCGGTTACGACGACAGCCGGTTCGCCGGGCTGTCCTCGATCGATCTGACGACCGTTCGACAGGATCCGCAGCTGATGGGGGAGGCCGCGGTCGCCGCCGCGGTGCGCCGGATCGATCGGCCGCGCCTGAGCCCGCTCGCCACCGTCATCCCGGTGCACCTGGTACTCCGGACCAGCACCGGAGTGCCGCCCACCGAGCAGCGCTCCTGATTCTGATTCATGGACAGCTACGACCTGCTGTGACAGCTCGGCACGTGTGGGTCCGACGGGTGCGTCCGGAGAGATTCAGAGGTGAGGTCGTCACCGACGACCACCGACCCGGTCGTGGTCGGCAGGAGCAACCTGGGCGGGCTACCTCTTCGACGGGCTGCGCTTGGCCCCCGCCGGGGCGCCCGCCGGCCCCGTGAGATCTGCCCGCCGACCGCTGGGTGATGTGACATATACGTCGATATGTCAGTGACATAGATGCACGCTTGTAACATTGGGCTGAGTTCCCTGACCTGACACCCCGACCCGGGAGGCACCGTGACCATCACCGCCCCTACCCCGTCCAGCTCCACCGATGTCGCCCCGACGCCCGATTCCGCCGCTGCGAACCCCATCCGGGTGGCCATTGTCGGCGTCGGCAACTGCGCCTCGTCGTTGGTGCAGGGCGTCGAGTACTACCGTGACGCCGCCCGAGATGTGCGGGTGCCCGGCCTGATGCACGTTCAGTTCGGCGACTACCACGTGTCGGACCTGCAGTTCGTGGCTGCCTTCGACGTCGACGCGAAGAAGGTCGGGACCGATCTCGCGGAAGCGATCTCGGCGTCGCAGAACAACACCATCCGGATCGCCGACGTGCCACCGACGGGCGTGATCGTCCAGCGCGGCACCACGCTGGACGGGCTCGGGCGCTACTACCGCGAGACGATCGACGAATCCGACACCGAGCCGGTCGACGTCGTGGCCGCGCTGCGTGAGGCGCGCGCCGACGTGCTGGTCTGCTACCTGCCGGTCGGTTCCGACGACGCGGCCAAGTTCTACGCCCAGGCCGCCATCGACGCCGGCGTCGCGTTCGTCAACGCTCTCCCGGTGTTCATCGCCGGCACCCCCGCCTGGGCCGAGAAATTCCGCGCTGCAGGTGTTCCCATCGTCGGCGACGACATCAAGAGCCAGGTCGGGGCGACGATCACCCACCGGGTACTGGCGAAGCTGTTCGAGGACCGGGGCGTCACCCTGGACCGGACCATGCAGCTCAATGTCGGCGGCAACATGGACTTCATGAACATGCTCGAGCGGGATCGCCTTGAGTCCAAGAAGATCTCCAAGACCCAGTCGGTGACCAGCCAGGTCCCCCACGAGCTCGGCAAGGACAACGTCCACATCGGACCGTCGGACCACGTGCCGTGGCTGACCGACCGCAAGTGGGCCTACGTCCGGCTGGAGGGCCGCGCGTTCGGCGACGTCCCGCTGTCGCTGGAGTACAAGCTCGAGGTGTGGGACTCGCCCAACTCGGCGGGCGTCATCATCGACGCGGTCCGGGCCGCCAAGATCGCGCTGGACCGCGGAATCGGCGGGCCGATCAACAGCGCCAGCGCCTACTTCATGAAGTCCCCGCCGGTGCAGTACGGCGATGACGAGGCGCGCGACAACGTGGAGCGCTTCATCCGCGGCGAGATCGACTTCTGAGGCAGCGGGGCGCGCCGCGAGTCGCCCGAAGCGGCTTGCGGAGTCCCTCACCGACTGTCATCCAGGCAATGGACGTGCCGCTCCACCGGGCGACCCGGGGGCGGATCGGGCCGGGCCCGGGGTCGAGCGGGCTGCGCGGGACGGGGCGGACGGAGCTGCTCAACGAATCGCGACCCTCGGGCAACGCGCAGACCACCTGACGCCTGGATCCGCCCCGCCGACGGTCAGGCGTTCGCCGGCTCCGGCGCCAACGCGATCGCCTGCCGCAACGCCTCCAGCATGCTGCCCGGGTCGGCGACGCCCGTGCCGGCGATGTCGAAGGCGGTGCCGTGGTCGACGGAGGTCCGGATCACCGGCAGTCCGACGGTGATGTTGACCCCGGCCTCCAGGCCGAGCACCTTGACCGGCCCGTGGCCCTGGTCGTGGTACATCGCCACCACGAGGTCGTAGTCGCCGCGGCCGGCGAGGAAGAACGCCGTGTCGGCCGGCACCGGCCCCCGCGCGTCGATCCCGTCGGCCCGCAGCACCTCGAGGGCCGGCGTGATCTTCTCGGCCTCCTCGCCGCGACCGAACAGCCCGTTCTCACCGGCGTGCGGATTGATCGCACAGACGGCGATCCTGGGGTGCGCGACGCCCGAGTCGACCATCGCCCGGTGACCCCGACGAACGGTGCGCTCCACCAGCCCGGGCTCGATCTTGGCGATCGCGTCGACCAGGCCGATGTGGGTGGTCACGTGGATGACCTTGACCTTCGGCGTGGACAGCATCATCGACACCTCGCCGGTGCCGGTCAACGCCGCGAGCAGCTCGGTGTGGCCGGGATACAGGTGACCACCGGCATGCAGCGCCTCCTTGTTCAGCGGGGCGGTGCAGATGGCCTGCACCCGTCCCGCCATTGCCAGCTCGCAGGCGATCCGGACGTACTGGTAGGCGGCGTCCCCGGCGACGGGAGACAGCTCGCCGAAGGGCATCTCGGCGGGGATCAGGTGCGGGTCGATCACGTTGATCCGGCCCGCGGTGAACTCGGCGTGTGCGATGTCGTCGATCTCGACGAGGGTCACCGCTCCGGTCAATCCGCACAGGTCTGCCGCCAACTGCAACCGCGCGGTGTCCCCGATCACCACGCAGCGCGCGTTGTCCACCACCTCGGGGGCGATCAGGGCCTTGACGACCACTTCGGGGCCGACGCCGGCCCCGTCGCCCATCGTCACGGCGATGAAGGGGTTCTTGGTCATGCGGGCTCCTCGGTGGGGTGGGGTGCATCAGGATGTGAAAGCTGGGATCCGGGCGAGAACACTGACCCTGGAACGGGTTCCAGGGAGTCCCGGACGGCGCCGACGATCTCGCGCAGAGACGCGGGGCCGCCGAAGCTGCCGGGTCGGGTGGCGACGAGCCGTCCGTGGTCGTCGACAGAGACGACGGCCCCGTGGTGCACCTGGTCCAGCGGCCGCAGGTACGCGACGCCGAGGCGGTCCAGCACCGCACGCGCTGTCTCACCGCCGGTCAGTACCAGTCCGGCGGCCCGGCCGGCGGCAGCGGTGACGGCACCGGACAGCCCGCGGACGATGCTGCGGGCCTGCCCGGGGTCGACCCCGGCGCCACCGTCCACCGCCACGACCACGACGGGCGCGGCTGCGGCATCGACCCGCGCAGCCACAGCAGCCAGCGCAGCAGCGTCACCGTCGGCGGCAAGCAGCTCGACGGGATCCAGCACGACGAACTCGGCGAGCCCGGCGAGAACTGCGAGCTGGTCGACGATTCCCGGGGCGGCGCTACCGACCACCACCAGCAGCGGGCCGACCCGCAGCGACGGCGCCGGGGCCGGGCCGGTCGACACCGGCAGCCGCCGGGCGACGGCAGCGGCGATCCCCGCCGAGCCGACGAGCACCGCCCGCTCCAGGTCCGTTGCGGCAGCAGCGATCCGGTCCAGGTCGGCATCGGTCTCCGCGTCACACACCGGAACCGTTCCCGCAGAGAGGATCTCGCGCAGCAGGCGGGGCAGGTCGGGGTCCCGAACGGCCGCCAACGGCACCGGCGTCGTGGGGATCGGGTGCAGGGCGTGTGCCACCGTCAGTGGCCGCTCCCCCGCCTCGGCCCGCCACTCCCCGCTCTCGTGCAGCGGCCGGTCGCCGACCCACACCTGACCGTGGCGAACCGCGCGGCCGGCGGCCGGCAGCGCCGTCGCGACGACCAGGTGCGGCCGGGCGAGACGCAGGGTCTGCAGCTCGGCTGCGATGTTGCCGCGGAGCAGCGAGTCGATCTTCTTCACCACGACGGGCACCTCGGCGAGCGCACGGATTGCCACTGCCGCCCGCTCCGCGGCAGCGGGGGCGAGCAGTTCACGGCTGTCGGTGTCGATCACCCACACGTCCGGCGACGGGTTCCGGCCGACCCCGCGCGGCGACCGGGACAGCTCGGTCAACTGCACGCTGATGCGCGTTGTGCGCAGCAAGAAGGCCGCGGCGGCCTCCACCGCACCCGACAGGTCGTCGGCGATGACAGCGACGTCAGTCACGCGCACACCTCCTATCAGCGTTGATCCGAATGGACCGGAGTGGGCATGGTCGACGATCGTGGAGCGGAGACGATGACCCCGGCGACCGGATACTGCCCATTGCGCTCGATCGCGCGCATTCCATTGCGGCTTGCGTGGAAAACGCTACGTCACTTGCGCATTGTGCGCAAGGGTGTGATGATGATCCCACCACGGCACAGGCGCCCTCCCGGGTCGGCCGTTCCACACTCACATCCGATGGGTAGGTTCCGCTATGACTTCCATTGACCCCGCCGACACGGGCGCGCACAGCGCTCCCAATCCGCTGCTGTCCCGCCGTTCCCTGTTCCGCTTCGCCAGCGCCGTCGGCGCCGGAGCCCTGCTCGGCCCCGCGTTGACGGCCTGCGCAGGCGCCACCGGTACCACCGGTACCTCGACGGCTGCAGCGGCCACCGGGTCGACGACCGGCAGCAGCGTCGTCGGCGGGACCGGCATTCTCAACATCGCCCTGAACCGGAACCTGATCAGCCTGGACAACAAGCTGAACCAGTTCGACGCCGCCGTCACGGTGCAGCGCGCTGTTCGCCAGGCGCTCACCAGGATCGGCGACGACCTGGCCCCCGAGCTGGTCCTCGCCGAGTCGTTCGAGGCCACCGGCCCCACCGAGTGGACGGTGAAGCTGCGCGACGACATCAAGTACAGCGACAACTCGCCGGTCACCGTCGAGGACGTCCAGACCGCCCTGGAGCTCTACTTCCAGGTGCCGGCCGGTTTCGTCGCCACCCAGTTCACCGAGCAGCCGGCGTTCGCCAAGGTCGACGAGTCCACTTTCACGCTCACCACCAAGGTGCCGGTGGTGACGCTGGACAGCCTGATGAGCAACATCCTGATCACGCCGGCCGCCGCCAACAAGGCCGAGGAACTACAGACGGGCGTCGGGACCGGACCGTACGTGGTGGCAGCCGCCGATTCCGGCACCGGCACTTACAAGCTCACCCCCAACACCAACTACTGGGGCACCGACAAGCCCCAGGTGTCCGAGGTCAACGTCAGCTACAACGAGGACGAGTCGAGTCGCGTCATCGCACTGGAGACCGGTCAGGTCGACGTGATCGACACGATCACGCCGGACTCGGCCACCCACCTGAAGGACAAGGACGGCATCGAGGTCATCGAGACCCCGGGCACCCGGTTGATCCACCTGTTCTACAACTTCCGGTTGCCGGCCGACCACCCGATCTCCAATCCCAAGGTGCGCGAGGCACTCTCGTACGCGGTGGACAGCGAGACACTGATGTCGGCGTTGATGAGCGGCCAGGTCAGCAGCGCCGAGGGGGTCGTCCCGAAGACGCTGGCCGGCTTCGCCAAGACCGGCAGCTACGCCTACGACACCGAGAAGGCGAAGTCGATGCTGGCGGCCGAGGGCGTCAGCGGGTTGACGCTGGTGGTGATCTGGGAGGAGTCGGAGTTCGCCGGTGCCGCGCAGGTGATGGAAGCCCTCGTCACCATGCTGGGCGAGGTCGGCGTCACCGTGCAGCTCACCCAGATCCCCAAGGGCGGCGAGATCGCGGCCTGGCGCTCCGGCGACAAGAGCGGCGACTGGCACATCCTGGGCAACGGCTACGGCAACCAGACCGGCCTGGCGCTCACCAACCTCGTCGGAATGTATGCGGGCACGGCGGAGAAGGAAGCGAAGAAGGAGAGCTACCACGGCTTCGTCTTCCCCGAGATCACCGACGTGATCGCCAAGGCAGGTGCCGAGTCCGACCAGACCGCGCGGGACGCGCTGCTGGCCGACGCGCAGCGCAAGATCTGGGACAAGTGGCCCGCGATGTGGGCCTGGACGCCCAACAACGTCCTGGCCAGGCGGTCCACCGTCGGCGGGCTCGACCTGCGGGCGATCAACTCCTACGACCTGTCCTCCGTGACGGTCTCGAGCTGATCCCGTGGGCCGGTACCTGCTCAAGCGGCTCGGCCAGAGCCTGCTGACGGTGTTCCTCACCGTCACCACGGTCTTCGTCCTGCTGCGGCTGCCGGGTGGGGACATCGCCTACAACTACGCACCTCCGAACCCGACGCCGGCGCAGCTGGACACGGTGCGTCGCGCGTTCGGGCTCGACCAGAGCGTGCTCTCGCAGTACTGGACCTTCCTGACGAACCTGGTCCAGGGCAACGTCGGGGACTCGTTCAAATTCCGGCAGTCTGCGCTGAGCGTGGTGCTGGATCGGATTCCGTACACCATCACGCTGGCGGTCGCGGCGATCGTGGTCACCGCGATCGTCGCGATCCCGCTGGGGGTGTGGATGGCCCGCCGGGACAACACCGGGCGGGAGACGACGGCCAACATCTTCACGATCGCCGGGCAGTCGATGCCCGACTTCTGGATCGCGTTCATGTTGATCATCGTGTTCTCGGTCAAGCTGGGCTGGTTCGACTCGTCCGGGTTCGCGAAGTCCTCCTCGATCGTGCTGCCCACGATCACCATCGCGATCCTGCAGATCGCGCTGATCAGCCGCCTGGTCCGACGCGAGATGATCAGCAACCTGGCGGCGCCGTTCGTCAACATCGCCCGCGCCCGTGGCGTCAGCGAACGCAGACTCACCTGGCGGTACGCCTTCTCCAACTCGGCCATCCCGGTGGTCACCGCACTGGGCACGCGCTTCGCGGCGATGCTCAACGGCGTGGTGATCGTCGAGGTGGTGTTCCAGTGGCCGGGCGTCGGCTCGTTGGTGGTGGAGGCACTCAAGACACGCGACCTGCCGCTCATCCAGGCCACGGTGCTGGTCACCGTGATCCTGGCGCTGATCGTGCAGCTCGGGGTGGACCTGTTGTACCCGGTGATGGACCCCCGCGTCCGACTCGGGAAAGCCGCCCGATGACGACCGGACGAGGACACGAGCGAAGGGACTCAGCTCGATGAGCACTGCCGACATCAGCCCGCAGGTCACGTCCGACCCGGCTCGGGAGCGGGCCCTGACCGACCCGGCCGCAGCGCCGTCGCCGACGCCGGCGAAGCCACCGACCGACCGACCGTCGGTGGTCACCGACACGCAGCTCAGGCGATCCGGAGCGGCCCGCAAGCGCCGCTACGCCTCGATCAAGATCTGGCTCGGCGCGTGCTGCGCCGGGGTCGTGATCATCCCGGTCGCGCTGGCCCGAGTGCTGCCGCTGGGCGACCCGACGAAGACCGCGCTGCGGGATTCGATGCTGCCACCGCTGACCTCGGGTCATCTGTTCGGCACCGACAAGAACGGCCGGGACCTGCTCGCCCGAGTGCTGTTCGGCGGCCAGACCTCACTGTTGATCGGCATTCTCGCCATCATCGTGTCCGGCATCGTCGGCATCTGCGCGGGTGCTGCGGCCGGGTACTTCGGTGGCTGGATCGACACGCTGATCTCGCGTCTGTTGGAGGCCCAGATGGCGCTCCCGCTGCTGCTGATGCTGCTGCTGGTGGTCGCGCTGTTCGGCCCGTCGATCCCGGTGATCACCGCTGTGATCGCCTTCGCGCAATGGCCCGAACCCGCCCGTATCACCCGCGCGCTGGTCCTGGTGGAACGCGAGAAGCCTTATGTGGCAGCAGCTCGGGTGCTCGGCCTGGGTCGGGTGCTGATCATCCTGCGGCACATCATCCCCAACATCCTCAGCCAGGCCATGGTCGTGGTCTTCCTGCTGCTGGCCCAGGCCGTGCTGCTGGAGAGCTCACTGTCGTTCCTCGGCGCGGGCGTGCAGCGGCCGTTCCCCACCTGGGGCGGCATCATCGCCGACGGCCAGAGCCAGGTGGTCCTGGGCGGCTGGTGGCTGGTCACCATCCCAGGTCTGGTCATCGCACTGCTGGTGATCGGCGTCAACCTGCTCGGCGACGGTCTGCGTGACCGCTCCCGCAAGCTGAAGGCGGCGTGAGCATGGCCGACACCAGCAGCTCCCCGGTTCTGGAGGTGCGCGACCTGCAGGTCGAGCTGATGACCGACCGCGGCGTCATCCGTGCGGTCGACGGCGTGTCGTTCTCTATCCACCGCGGTGAGACCGTGACGCTCATCGGTGAGTCCGGCTCCGGCAAGTCCACCACCGCGATGGGGTTGTTGCGGTTGCTCCCGGACGCGCTGGCTGTCGTCTCCGGTCACGCGACCATCCAGGGTCACGACGTGATCGGCACCCGGCGCGAGATCGACCGGCTGCGTGGACGCAGCGTGGCGCTCATCCCGCAGGACCCGATGACGGCCCTGAACCCGATCCGCACGGTGGGTCGGCAGATGGTCGAGGCGATCCGGATCCGCCGGCCGGAGCTGAGCCGGTCGCAGGCCCACGACCGTGCGCTGGAGCTCTTGCAACAGGTGCACATCCGGGAGCCCGAGACCCGGCTGGCCGCCTATCCGCACGAGCTGTCCGGCGGGATGCTGCAGCGGGTGCTGATCGCGATGGCGATCTCCGCGGAGGCCGAACTGCTGGTCGCCGACGAGCCGACCTCGGCGTTGGACGTGACCGTGCAGGCCGGCATCCTCGACCTGCTGCTGGAGCTGCAGGAGACCACCGGGGTGGCGATCATGATGATCACCCACGACCTCGGGGTCGCGCGCCTGATGAGCGACCGGATCCACGTGATGCGGGCCGGCACCTTCGTGGAGAGCGGTGAGGCCGAACAGATCGTCGACCAGCCGACGCACCCCTACACCCGGGCGCTGCTGGCCGCCATCCCCGACCTCGGCCCGTGGCACGACCCGGACCTGCCCGAAGCCGCACCCTCCGGGACCGACCCCGGCCTACCCGAGGAGGCCTCGGTATGACCGACACCGCAGCAGTGTCTCACCCGCAGCCCTCCGACATGCTGCTCACTGTCGCCGATCTCGTCGTCGAGTTCCCCACCGCCGCGGGCCCGTTCCGCGCCGTGGACCGGGTCAGCTTCCAGGTGCCGCGGGGCGGCACGCTCGCTGTGGTCGGCGAATCGGGCTGCGGGAAGTCCACCATCGCCCGGACGCTGGTGCGGTTGAACAAGCCGACCTCGGGGACGATCGTGTTCGACGGTCAGGAGATCGGCGGGATGAGCGAGAAGCAGCTGCGTCCGGTCCGCCACCGCATCCAGATGGTGTTCCAGGACCCCTACGGCAGCCTCGACCCGCACCTCACCGCGGAGCAGATCGTCGCCGAGCCGATCCGGCTGCGCGGTCGTGCAGGTTCCCGCGAGATCGCAGCGAGAGCGGCGCGTCTGATCGAGCGGGTGGGACTGCCCACATCTGCGCTGGCCCGCAAACCGGTCGAGTTCTCCGGCGGCCAGCGTCAGCGCATCGGTATCGCCCGGGCACTGGCGTCCGAGCCGGACCTCCTGGTCTGCGACGAAGCGACCAGTGCGTTGGACGTCTCGGTGCAGGCGCAGGTCCTGGAGCTGCTCACCGACATCCAGCGCGACACCGGCCTGACCTACCTGTTCATCTCCCACAACCTCGGTGTGGTGCGGGCGATCTCGCAGCAGACCGTGGTGATGCGGTCCGGCCGGATCGTCGAGTCCGGACCGACCGACGAGGTGTTGTCCTCGCCTCGCGAGGAGTACACCCAGCGACTTCGCCGCTCGGCACTGGAACCCTCCACCATGCGCGGCCGCAAACCGCGGGCCGTCGTCCGTGCGATCGCGCTGGCCAGAGCCGCGGAGAACGAGGCGCTGGCCGCCCAGGACGCGGCTGCTCGCGCGTCCTGACCCGCCACACGTCCTGGACGAGTGACCCCGGAGGACACTCGACGGCGGGTCTGCCCGACCGCTGCCCGACCGACCGCGAATCTCGAGAAACGAGAACACATGCAGTATCTGGATCTTGCCGGGGTGCCGGTGCCACAGTCCCGGCTCGTGCTGGGCACCATGACCTTCGGTGACACCGTCGACGGTGACCTGGCCCTGCGGATGGTGGATGCGGCGCTGGCCGCCGGGGTGACATCGCTGGACACCGCCAACGGCTACGCCGGCGGGCGGTCCGAGGAGATCGTCGGGGGCCTGCTCAAGGGCCGCCGGGACCGGGTAGTGCTGGCCACCAAGGCCGGCATCTACCCCGGGGACGCCGGTGATGTACCGCTGCTGTCGGCCGTGGGGCTGCGCCGCTCGTTGACGGCTTCGCTGCGTCGCCTGGACGTCGACGCCGTGGACATCTACTACCTGCACAAACCCGACCGTTCGGTTCCGCTCGGCGAGACCTTGGGCGCGCTGGCGGATTTCGTCCGTGAGGGCACCGTGCGCGCGATCGGGGTCAGCAACTACTCGGCCTGGCAGATCGCCGAGATCCTGCACACCTGCGCCGAGGTCGGCGCCCCGCGGCCGGTGTTGGCGCAGCAGATGTACAGCCTGATCGCCCGCCGGTTGGAGGACGAGTACGTCGAGTTCAGCCTGACCTCCGGCGTCGGGACGATCGTGTACAACCCGCTGGGAGCGGGCCTGCTGACCGGCCGGTACACGATGGGCGAGATCCCGACCGAGGGCCGGTTCGGGTCCTCCTCGATCGCCGGGATGTACCGGGACCGGTACTGGAACAAGGAGAACTTCGAGGCGGTCGAGAAGTTCGCCCAGATCGCGGCGCAGACCGGGATCAGCCTGCCCGAGCTGGCGATCCGCTGGTTGCTGTCCAAGCCGGTGGTCACATCGGTACTGATCGGAGGATCCAAGGTGGAGCAGATCGAATCGACCATCGCCGCGGCCGACGCCGGGGCGCTGCCCGAGGACGTGGTGGCCCGCTGCGACGCGGCGGGCGATGCGCTCAAGGGCACGATGCCGGCGTACAACCGATGACCGGTGGATACGAGGCTGCCGGCCCCCGCACCGCCTCGGTGCATCAGACGTTCACGGCCCGGCTGAAGAACCGCGAACCGATCATCGGCTACTGGATCACGCTGGACTCGCCGGTCTCCACCGAGCGCATCGCGCGGCTCGGCTACGACTACATCGCCTTCGACGCCCAGCACGGCCTGCTGGACTACCAGGGGATCCTCACCGGGTTGATGGCCGTCGACGCCGGCCGGCGCGCCGTCGGCGTGGTCCGGGTCGGGGCCAACGACCTCTATCAGATCGGCCGGGCCCTGGACGCCGGTGCGGTGGCCGTCATCGTGCCGCTCGTGGACACGCCCGAGCAGGCTGCGGCCGCGATCAGCTACACCCGCTACGCCCCGACCGGGTTGCGCTCCTACGGCCCGATGCGGTCGGCCCTGCGGATCGGCCCGAACCCGGCCGACACCCACGAGCAGGTCGCGGTGATCGCGATGATCGAGACCGCAGACGGGTTGGCCAATGTCGAGCAGATCTGCGCCGTACCCGGGTTGGCCGGCGTCTACATCGGCCCGTCGGACCTGACGATCTCGCTGGGCGGAGCCAGCTCCACCGACCCCGCGGTGGCCGATGCCTTCGAAGCTGCACTGACCCGGGTCCGCGAGGCGGCGGCAGCCGCCGGGATCGCTGCCGGCATCCACAACGGGACCGGCGCGGCCGCCGCGCAGCGTCTCGCCGAGGGCTTCACATTCGTCTCGGTGGCCGCCGACCTGACCCATCTCGAACTGGTGGCGAAGAGCCACCTGAACGCCGCCCGGGGCGACGAGTGACTGCGGCGACCCTGCCCCACGTCGCGGACGGGGTCGTCCATACCGTCGGTGCCGGTCGCAGCGACGCCTATCTGCCAACCGCGACCGTGCAGAGCCATGCCGCGAACCTGATGTATTTCCCGGACGGCACCCTGGGTTGCGTGTGGTTCGGCGGCACCCAGGAGGGTGTCCCCGACATCTCGATCTGGTTCTCCCGCCTCGCGCCGGGGTCGGACCGCTGGACCGAACCGGTCCGGCTGTCCGACGACGACACCCGTTCCGAGCAGAACCCGGTCCTGTTCGTGGCACCGAACGAGGACGTGTGGCTGCTCCACACCGCCCAGTTCGCCGGCAACCAGGACACGTCAGAGGTGCGGTGCCGGGTCTCGACGGACGGCGGCAAGACGTTCGGCCCGGTGCGGGTGATGATCCCGGCCGGACCGTCCGGTGGGGTCTTCGTCCGGCACCCGCCGGTGGTCCTGCCCGACGGTCGATGGCTGCTGGGCGTCTTCGACTGCGTGACTGTTCCGGGCGAGCGGTGGTCCGGGGACGCCGACACCAGTTCGGTCTGGGTCTCCTGCGACGAGGGCGCTTCCTGGACCGGCGCCGAGGTTGCGGGCACCCTCGGCGCCGTGCACATGAATCCGGTGCCGCTGGCCGACGGGACGCTGCTCGCGGTCTACCGCAGCCGATGGGCCGACCACGTGTACGCCAGCTGGTCCACCGACGGCACGTCGTTCACCCCGCCGGTGCCCCTGGACCTGCCGAACAACAACAGCTCCCTCCAGGCGGTCGCGCTGGCCGACGGGCGGGTCGCGATGGTGTTCAACCACGCCGACGCCACCGACGCCACTGACCGGCGGATGTCGTTGTACGACGAGATCGACGACGCCGGCCTGGCCGAGGTGTCCCGACCGCAGTTCCACGACGACACCGTCGCAACAGGTCGCCGGACCGCGTTCTGGGGCGCACCCCGAGCTCCGTTGACGCTGGCCGTCTCCGCCGACGGCGGCCGGACCTGGCCGGTGAGGCGCGATCTCGAGGTGGGTGACGGGTACTGCATGACCAACAACTCACGCGACGGGTTGAACCGCGAGTTCTCCTATCCCACGCTGCGGCAGGCGCCTGACGGGCATCTGGATATCGCGTTCACCTATTTCCGGCAGGCGATCAAGTACGTCCGGGTGGATCTGGACTGGGTCACCGAGGTCTGATCGGGCACCCGGACGCGACAGGAGGTCACCGGTGGGTGGGGTGATCAGTGGCTTCACCGTCATCGGCGCGGTGGTCGCGGTCGGTTACCTCCTCGGACGGTGGTCCGTGCTGGGGCCGAACGGTCGAGAGGTGCTGTCGGCGCTGACGTTCAACGTCGCGAGTCCGGCGCTGCTGTTCCAGCTGATGTCGGCGGCACACCTCGGCGTCCTGGTGTCCGCGCCGCTGCTGGCCATCGTCATCAGCACCCTGTTCTGTGCCGCGGTGTTCGTAGTCGTCGGGGCCTGGCGGCGGTGGGGTGTCGGCCGGACCACGATCGGCGCCCTGTGCGCCAGCTACGTCAACTCCGGAAATCTCGGGATCCCCATCGCGGTCTACGTTCTCGGCGATGCGACGCTGGTTGCACCGGTGATGCTGTTCCAACTCGTGGTGTACACCCCGATCGCGTTGACGGTCATCGACCTGTCGCTGCCCGGGGCGCGGCGGACCTCGGTAGTACGACTGCTCACGACGCCGCTGCGCAACCCGGTGGTCATCGGGGCGTTCGCCGGTGTGGCGACGTCGCTGACCGGGATCAGGCTGTGGCATCCGTTGGCCGATGCGGTGGACCTGATCGCGGCGATGAGCGTGCCGGCGATGTTGCTGGCGTACGGCATCTCGTTGCGCGGCGCAGACGCGCCCGGCCGCGGACCGGACCGGGGGCCGGTCTGGCTCGCGGTCGCTCTCAAGACCGCCGTCCAACCCACGGTCGCATGGCTGGTGGGAGCGCTGGCCTTCCACTTCGACGACCGGACCCTGCTCGGCGTGGTAGTTCTCGCCGCCCTGCCGGCGGCGCAGAACATCTTCACCTACGCCTGGCGATACCACACCGCGGTGTCGATGGCCCGCGACGGCATCCTGCTGACCACCACCTTCGCCCCGGTGGTCCTCGCCACCGTCGCCGCATTCCTGGGCTGACCCCACCGACGACCCGGGGCCGACGATGACCTGGCCCCCCGACGCGTAGCGTGAGCGGACGTGACGGCCGCTGACCTTCCCGGCCGCCGCGTGCCGGTGTTTCGACAGCCCGCCTTCCTCGGATTGATGCTGTTCGCCCTGGTGTTGCGCGGCCCGTTCGTCGTGGTCTCCACGGTCAGCACCGACCTACGCCAGGACCTGCACCTTTCGGCCACCGCGATCGGGTTGCTGACCAGCCTGCCCGTGCTCTGCTTCGGTCTCGCCGCCCCCGGGGCGTCCCGACTGATCGGCCGACTGGGGGTCGAACGTTCCATCCTGCTGTCGCTGCTCGGTGTGTTCGCCGGGGTGCTGATCCGGTCGGCCGGCGGGATCGCGACTGCGGTGGCCGGCACCGTGCTGATCGGGATCGCCATCACCGTCGGCAATGTCGTCAGCCCGGTGCTGATCGGCCGCGATTTCCGCCGGCAGCCCGCGGCGGTGACCGGGAGCTACACCGCCGCGCTGAACATCGGCTCGATGATCACGCTGTCGGCGGGTGGGGCGCTGCTGGAGGTGTGGGGCTGGCGCGGCACGCTCGTGGTGTGGTCGGTGCTGCCGGTGATCGCGGCGTCGATCTGGATCCCGTTGGCCCGCCGGCACCGCGCGGCGCCGGGCCCCGCCCGACCCGCCACGACGGACGACGCGCCCCCGGTGTCCGTGGCGGCGCTGCTGCGCCGACCGACGACCTGGATGCTGACCCTGGCCTTCACCGGTCAGGCGTTCGCCTACTACGGCCTGACCGCCTGGTTGCCCACCCTGCTCGCCGACGAGCTCGGGATGAGCCGGGCCGGCGCGAGCGCGGCGGCCTCGGTGTTCCAGGTCTGTGCGGTGATCGGCGCGTTCGCGACCCCCGTGCTGATCCACCGCACCGGCGGGCCGCTGGCGTCCTTCCTGGTGAACGGCGTGCTGTGGGTGTCCTTGCCGCTGGGACTGCTCTTCGCACCGCATCTGTGGCTGCTGTGGAGCGCCCTGGGTGGGGCCGCCCAGGGCGGCGCATTCACCAGCGTCTTCACCGTGGTCGTGCTGCGGGCGACGACCATGCGGGAGAACCGCCAACTGTCGGCCATCGTGCAGACCGGTGGCTATGTGATCGCGAGCGCGGGACCGGTGGTCGTCGGTGCGCTGCACGAATCCGCAGGCTCCTGGACCTCGGCGCTGCTGACCGCCTCCGCCGCCCTGGTGATGCTCACCGTCCTCGGCTCGCTGTCGGCGCGCGGGCTGCGCAGCCCCGGCCGCGGCCCGGATCGCGGACTCACGCCACAGCAGGCCGGACCGCGAGGCAGTGGCTAGGCTCGTTCGGCTGTCCATCACCCATGCACCTGGAGGACCGACATTGCCCGAGTTCTGGAGTTCCCCACACCACGACGGTTCGGCCACCTATGTCTCCAGCCTGAACCCCGCCCTTGGAGACCGGGTCGTGGTGTTGCTGAGGATTCCACGGACGTCCGACGTCACCGAAGTCCTGCTGCGCACCTACATCGACGGTGAGCAGTCGCTGGACGTCGTGGAGTTGCACCGGACGGACGACCGGGACCGTTGGTACCGGGGCGTGGTGACCATGTTGAACCCGGTGGTGAACTATCGGTGGTTGCTCAAGGGCGGCCCGGCCGGGTACCAGTGGCTCAACGGCACCGGTGTGCACGGGCGCGATGTCACCGACGCCGCCGACTTCCGCCTCAGTGCTCACCCCGGCCCGCCGCAATGGGCCGCGGATGCCGTGCTGTATCAGATCTTCCCCGACCGATTCGCCAGATCGGCTGCAGCGGACGCACGGGGAGCACCGGCATGGGCGATTCCGGAGACCTGGGACGCACCCGTGATCGGCCGCGGTCCCGAGACGCCGTACCAGCTCTACGGCGGCGACCTTGACGGGATCATCGAGCATCTGGACCACATCGCTCGCTCGGGGCGAACACGATCTACCTGACCCCGGTCTTCCCCGCCCGGTCCAACCACCGCTACGACGCCTCCAGCTTCGACCGGGTCGACCCGGTCCTCGGCGGCGACGAGGCACTCGAGCGACTGACGGACGCCGCCCACCGCCGAGGCCTGCGAGTGATGGGTGACTTCACGACCAACCACTGCGGGGATGCACACGAGTGGTTCCGGTCGGCGATCGCCGACGCCGATTCGCCGGAGGCGGGATTCTTCATGTTCCGCACGCATCCGACGGAGTACGTGGCCTGGTTCGACTACCCGTCGCTGCCCAAGTTCGACCACCGGAACCCGGAACTGCGGCGCCGGCTGTACGAGGGTCCGGACTCGATCGTCGCGCGGTGGCTGCTGCCGCCGGTCGCACTGGACGGATGGCGGATCGACGTCGCCAACATGACCGGTCGGCACGGCACCATCGACCTGAACCACGAGGTGGCCACCGGCGTCCGGGCCACGATGGCGCAGGCGCAGCCGGACTCGCTGCTGATCGCCGAACACAGCCACGACTCGTCGGCGGACCTGCTCGGTGACGGCTGGCACGGCGTGATGAACTACGCCGCTTTCACCCGGCCGCTGTGGCAGTGGCTCAAGCCGGCCGCGCCGGTCCCGTTCGAGCCGGGTCCGTTCACGGTCATTCCGCGGCTCACCGGCACCGACGTAGCCGCCTCCATGCGTGACTTCGCCGCCGCGAGCCCGTGGCGGTCCACGGCGACGGCGCTGAATCTGGTCGGCTCACACGACACCGCCCGAATCGTCACCATGCTCGGCGACGTCGACCTGGTGCGGGTCGCGTTCGGCCTGCTGGCCGCGATGCCCGGCATCCCGATGCTGTACGCCGGCGACGAGATCGGCCAGGAAGGCGACAACGGCGAGGACGGTCGACGGCCGTTCCCCTGGGATCACGAGAATGACTGGGACGCAGACACCCTCGCGTGGGTCCGGGCACTGTTCGGGCAGCGGACTCGGTTCCCGCGCTGCGCACCGGCGGTCTGCGCTGGGTCGGCGTCACCGACGACGCGCTCACCTTCCTTCGCGAGTCGGTGTCGGAGTCGGTGCTGGTGCACGCCACCCGACGCCCGGGCGACCCGGTCGAGCTCCCCGCGGACTACTTCGGTGCGCAGCTGCGCGGGCTGGCGGGTACGGCGGACCTGACCGCCGACAACGGTCGGCTCACGCTGCCCGCCGACGGTCCGGCATTCTCCTGGTGGCGCTTGGACGCCCCTGGGGCGAGCCCCGCGGCCGGTTGACCCGCCGCCGAGGCCTGAGCGACAGCCCCCGGCGGCAACACCTCCCGCCGGCCGGGGTCAGCGCAGCGTGCTCAGATGGTCGGCGATCCGGCCGATCGCCTCGGTGAGCGTGTCGACGTCGGGCAAGGTGACCAGCCGGAAGTGGTCCGGCGCGAACCAGTTGAACCCGGTCCCGTGGGTGACCAGGATCTTCTTGTCCCGTAGCAGTCCGAGAACGAACGCCTCGTCGTCCTCGATCGGGTAGACGTCCGGATCGAGCCTGGGGAAGCAGTACAGCGCGCCGCGTGGCTTCACACAGCTCACGCCGGGGATCTCGTTCAACAGCCGCGCGGCGAGCGCGCTCTGCTCGTAGAACCGACCGCCGGGGTGGATGTACTCCTCGATCGACTGATACCCGCCCAGTGCGGTCTGGATGGCGTACTGGCCGGGCACGTTGGCGCACATCCGCATGTTTGCCAACAGGGTCAGCCCCTCCAGGAAGTTCTCGGCGATGTGCCGCGGGCCGGAGATCATCATCCAGCCGGCTCGATAGCCGCACACCCGGTAGGCCTTGGACAGGCCGCTGAAGGTCAGGCAGAGCACGTCGTCACCGGCGAACGTGGCGGTGTGGTGGTGCACCGCGCCGTCGAACAGGATCTTCTCGTAGATCTCGTCGCTGAAGATGACGAGCTCGTGCCGGCGGGCGATGTCGACCAGCCCGCGGACGATCTCCTCGCTGTAGACCGCGCCGGTCGGGTTGTTGGGGTTGATGATCACCAGGGCCTGGGTCTGCGGGGTGATCTTGGCTTCGATGTCGGCGAGGTCGGGGTTCCAGCCGTCGCTCTCGTCGCAGCGGTAGTGCACCGGGGTGCCGCCGGACAGCGACACCGCACCGGTCCACAACGGGTAGTCGGGTGCCGGTACGAGGACCTCGTTGCCGTCATCGAGGAATGCCTGCAGCACCATGGTGATCAGCTCGGAGACCCCGTTGCCGATGAACACGTCGTCGTTGGAGGTCTCGGTCAGGCCGCGGCCCTGGTAGTACTGCGCGACCGCCGTGCGGGCGGAGTAGATGCCCCGGGAGTCCGAGTAGCCCTGCGCCTGGGCGAGATTGTGCACAATGTCGGCCACGATCGCCTCCGGGGCGGCGAAGCCGAACGGGGCCGGGTTCCCGATGTTGAGCTTGAGGATCCGATGGCCCTGGGCCTCCAGCCGCTCGGCCTCGACCAGGATCGGACCGCGGACGTCGTAGCGGACGTGCTGGAGCTTGCGGCTCTGGATGATGGGGCGCATTCGTCAAGACTGGCAGTTCTTTCCCGATCCGGCCAAACCGATCGGCGGACGCGCTGGGTAGGGTCGGGAGGAGATGGTGACGAGGAGGCTGCGATGTCCACCACCGATCTGCCCGACCCGCCGGATTCCGCCCCTGACCCGGCCGCGGGTGACCCGGCCGCCGACCTCGGCCGCACCGACTGGACAGTCCCGACGATGGACGACATGCGGGCCAGGATCGGCGCCCGCGCCGCCACCGCAGCGGGGCAGGCCGAACTGGATGCGCTCGGCGCCGACGGCCGCGACCGGGCCCTGACGAACGAGCAACGGGACCGGGCCGCCACAGCGGCGTTGGACCGGATCCGCGCCTCGATGACGAGCGACCGAGCAGCGGACGACCGAGCAGCGGACTCCTGAGCCGCCGGACTACTGAGCGGCCGGACTACTGACCGGCGGACTACTGAGCCGCCGGACGGCTGGTCGGCTCGGCAGTCAGCCGTCGGACCGGGTTGTCGTGCGTCGTTACCAGCGCGGGTGGATGTCGGCGCGCAGCGTGGTGTCGTACACCGACCGGACCGCGTCGGCGAACCCGGCCGGAAGATCGGAGCGACCCGCCGCCGCGTTGCGCTGTGCCTGGGCTGCGTTGCGGGCACCCGGGATCACCGTGGTCACGCCGGGCTGCTCGATGATCCAGCGTAGCGCCGCCTGCGGCAGCGGTACCCCGCCCGGCAAGGCCGCCTTCAGCTTCTCCACGGCCGCCAGGCCGGTCTCGTAGTCCACCCCGGAGAAGGTCTCACCGATGTCGAACGCCGCCCCCTGGCGGTTGTAGTTGCGGTGGTCGCCCGGGTCGAAGTGGGTGTCGCGGGTGTACTTGCCCGAGAGCAGGCCACTGGCCAGCGGCACCCGGGCGATGATCCCGACACCGGCCGCCGCGGCCGCCGGCAGCACTTCGTCCAACGGCTTGAGCCGGAACGCGTTCAGGATGATCTGCACGCTCGCCACCCCGGGTCGGGCGATCGCGGTGAGCGCCTCGGCGCAGGTCTCCACCGACACCCCGAACCCGGCGACGCCCCCTTCCTGGCGCAGCTCGGCCAGGGTGTCGAAGACCGGGTCCATGTCGTACACCGCGGGCGGCGGGCAGTGCAGCTGCACCAGGTCCAGGGTGTCCATGCCCAGGTTGGTGCGGCTGCGATCGACCCAGGCCCGCAGGTTCTCCTCGGTGTAGGTCTCGGCGAGGAACGGGTCCGCCCGTCGGCCCACCTTGGTGGCGACCATGATCGCGTCGGCGGCGTCGCCCAGTTCGGCCCGGAACCGGGCGATCAGCTGCTCGCTGCGCCCGTCGCCGTAGACATCGGCGGTATCGAAGAACGTCACCCCGGAGTCGTGGGCGGACCGCAGCACCGCGAGCGCGTCATCGGTACTGACCTCACCCCAGTCCGCGCCCAGCTGCCAGCAACCGAGACCTACGACGGAGGCGGCGGCATGCGGCGCGCCGGCCAGCTTCATGCGTCCGAATGTGCGTTGTTCCGAGCTCACTGAGCAGTTCCCTTCATCGTGGCCAGCAGCATCCGGGCCACATCCATCACTTCGGTCGTCGCTGCTTGCGCGGCCGTCCCACCGTCGGACCGGCGGGTGGTCATCCCGTCGTCGAGCATGATCGAGCAGAACGGGCAGCCGGTGATCACCGTGTCCGCCCCGGTTCCCAGCGCCTCATCGACCCGCTCGAGGTTGATCCGCTTGCCGGTCTTCTCCTCCATCCACATCCGGGCGCCGCCGGCACCGCAGCAGAACGAGCGCGCCGCGTTCCTGGGCATCTCGGTGAGCGTCGCCCCGGCAGCCTCGATGAGTTCTCGCGGCGGGCTGTAGACGCCGTTGTGCCGACCGAGGTAGCACGGGTCGTGGTAGGTGACGGTGTTGGTGCCGGTGCCCACACCGCGGTCGACCGGCGCCACGGCAACCAGTTTCCGGTCCCGGACCAGCTTGTTCAGCAGCTGCGTGTGGTGCACCACCTCGTAACTGCCGCCCAGCGACGGGTACTCGTTGAGCAGCGTGTTGAAGCAGTGGGCGCAGCTGACGACGACCTTGCGGCGGGCGCGGTCGCCGAACGCTGCATTGATGACCTCGACGTTCTGCTGCGCCATCATCTGGAACAGGAACTCGTTGCCCGCCCGGCGCGCCGGGTCGCCGGTGCAGGTCTCTTCGGTGCCCAGCACCGCGAAGCTGACGCCGGCCATGTGCAGCAGCTCGGCGATCGCGCGGGTGGTCTTGCGGGCCTTGTCCTCGAACGCGCCGGCGCAGCCCACCCAGAACAGGTACTCCGTGTCGTCGTCCAGCTCGCCGGCGACGACCGGCACCTCGAAGTCCAGGCCCTTGGCCCAGTCCATCCGGTCCCTGTTGTTCTGTCCCCAGGGGTTGCCCTTGTTCTCCAGATTCTTGAACAAACCGCCCAGCTCGGTGGGGAACTCGGATTCGATCATCACCTGGTAACGGCGCATGTCCACGATGTGATCGACCTGCTCGATGTCCACCGGGCACTGTTCCACGCACGCACCGCAGGTGGTGCAGTCCCACAACACGCTCGGGTCGATGATCCCGTTCAGGTCGGCCGGGCCGACGAGCGGGCGCTCGGCCTCGACCAGCGCCGCGGCCGACACCCTGGCCAGCTGTTCCGCGGTGCCCTTCTCGTTGCCGTCGGCGTCCTTGCCGCCACCGGCGGCCAGATAGGGCGCCTTGGCGAACGCATGGTCGCGCAACTGCAGCATCACGATCTTGGGCGACAGTGCCTTGCCGGTGTTCCAGGCCGGGCACTGCGACTGGCACCTGCCGCACTCGGTGCACGTGGTGAAGTCCAGCCAGCCCTTCCAGGAGAAGTCCTCGATCTTGCCGGCGCCGAACGTGTCGGTCTCGGGGTCGGCGTTGTCCAGGTCCAGCACGGTGCCGCCGGACATCATCGGCCGCAGCGCACCCAGTGCTGGGCCGCCGTCGTCCTCACGCTTGAAGTAGATGTTGAAGAACGCGGTGAACCGGTGCCAGGCGACACCCATCGTCAGATTGCGGGCGATCACGATGGCCCACACCATCGACACCAGCACCTTGACGAACGCCATGATCGAGATCGCCGCCGCCGACGCCGGCAGCACTGAGCCGAGCGCATGCGAGATCGGCGCCGCCCAGGTCGGATAGGGCAGCAGGCCGGTGGCCGCTCGGAACCCGCGGATGGCGAAGATGCACAGCCCGATGATTGCGATGACCGACTCGACGAAGTAGGCCTGCGCGAAGTTCGACCCGACGAACCGGGACTTCCGCTCGGCGACCCGCGGGTGGTTCCGTTGCCGGATCACCACCAGCGCGCCGATCCCCAGGATCGTGGTCAGCGCGATCAGCTCGACGAACAGGCCCCACAGCGACCAGCCGCCCAGGATCGGTAGCTCGTACTCGGGGTGGAGGGTCTCCCCCACGGCCTCCACCAGGGTGAGGACCAACGCCCCGAAACCGATCATCACGAACCAGTGCGCGACGCCGACCACACCCCACTTGAGCATCCGGGTGTGGCCGAGGGTCTCGGTCAGCATGGTCCGCACGCGGGGACCGAACGGACCGTGACGGGTCGGGTCGGGCTGCCCGAGCGCGACGATCCGCCGCATCCGCAACGCCGCCAGTCCCAACATGCCGAACCCCACGACGATGAGGACCACCGTCAGCGAGCCGAGCACGAAATTCAACACAGACACGGAGAACGACCTTTCAGCAGCGCCGGTGAGCCGAGTCGCCGGCGGTCGCACGTGCTGACGACCGTACCCAGTTGCCGCACTCGGCCCGCACGAACGCTCAGCGGGCGGTGCTGTCGCGTCGGAAGTTCAGGAACGCCCGGGACGGCGTCGGCCCGCGTTGACCCTGATACCGCGAGCCGTAGACGGCCGAGCCGTACGGGTGCTCGGCAGGACTGGACATCCGGAACAGGCACAGCTGGCCGATCTTCATCCCCGGCCACAGGGTGATCGGCAGGTTCGCCATGTTCGACAGTTCCAGGGTGATGTGCCCGCTGAACCCCGGATCGACGAACCCGGCGGTGGAGTGGGTCAGCAGCCCGAGGCGACCCAGCGACGACTTCCCCTCCAGCCGACCGGCCAGATCGTCGGGCAGGGTCACCGCCTCGAACGTGGACCCCAGAACGAACTCGCCCGGATGCAGCACGAACGGATCGTCGCCGTCCGGCTCGACCAGCGACGTCAGATCGTCCTGCTGCTGCGAGGGATCGATGTGGGTGTACCGGGAGTTGTTGAACACCCGGAAGAACCGGTCGAGCCGGACGTCGATGCTCGACGGCTGGATCAACGCCCGGTCGAAGGGATCGATGCCCAGCCGGCCGTTGTCGATCTCAGCCAGCAGGTCGCGGTCGGACAGCAGCATCGACGGAGCATATCCGCCGCACGGCGACCGGCGGCCCACCGGCGAACGGTCGCCCGCGACCGGGTAGAACTGGGAGGCAGAGCCCGTCGCCATGATCACTGCACCGTGGGAGCCGTCATGTTCGCCAGAGTCCTGGCCCGGATCGCCATCCTCGCCCTCGTCGGTGCCCTCCTGGGCTTTGCCGCGCTATTGGTCGGCCGTTCGGTGCTGGACTGGTGGCAATCCACGAATCCTTTCTGGGCGGTTGTCGACGGAGCGGCCGTCGGCGCGATTCTGGGCATCGCGCTGTCGGTACGGATCGAGGCGGCCCGCCGCCGGGCGTCGCCGCGACGGCGGTGAGCCCTCGGCGGGGCGCGCCTTCCCGGAGACAGGATCACGATCATGAGCACCGTACTGAGCTTCGACGGGCACCCCCCACGGATCGACCCGGACGCCTGGGTGGCGCCCACCGCCACTGCGCTGGGCGATGCGACCCTGGCCGCGGGGGCGAGCGTGTTCTACGGCGCGGTGATCGGCACCGCCGCGCTGGTCGCCCGGCACCGCACCGTCGGCGGCTGATGTAGTGCCGCACGACCGCCGCAGCACCGTCACCGGGTGGCTCGGTTCGTTCGCGGTGCTCATCGTGTTCCAACTTCTCGGGACCGCTCTGGTGGCGGTGACCGGCGTCCGGCTGCCCGGCACTGTCGTCGGGTTGGCGTTGCTGGCCGCCGCGCTGGTCACCGTCCGGCGCGGCCGCGGGTGGCGGCGCGAGCGGATCGAACCGGCCGCCGACACGCTGCTGGCCCTGCTGCCGCTGCTGTTCGTACCGGCCGGGGTCGGCGTCCTCGCCTACCTGCCCGTTCTCGGACAGCACGCCGCCGCCGTGGTGGTGGCGTTGCTGTTGTCGTTCGCAGCCACCTTGCTGACCACCGGCGGGCTGCTGGAATGGCTCCTGAGACGGCAGGGACGATCGTGAGCGTGCTGTCCGCGGCAGTCACCGGATCGCCGGTGTTCGGCACCGGTCTGACCGTCGGCGTCTACTCCGGGGCGCTCTGGCTGCACCGCCGGTGCGGCCGGTCGCCGCTGCTCACGCCGGTGATGGTGGCCATCGTCGTGGTGGCGCTGGCGCTGCGGATCCTGGGCATCGAGTACGACACGTACGCGGCGTCGGCACTGCCGGTCTCCATGCTGCTCGGCCCCGCCACGGTCGCGTTGGCGCTGCCGCTCGTGCGGGCCGGCCCGAGCCTGCGCGCCGAGTGGTTGCCGGTGGCGGTCTCGGTGGCCTGCGGCTGTCTGGTGGGCATCGGGAGTGTCTGGGCGCTGGCGGTGCTGCTCGGTGCGGACGACCAGTTGGTGTTGGCGCTGTTGCCCAAATCCACCACCACGCCGTTCGCGATCGGGCTGGCGGACACCATCGGCGCGCCCGCGCCGCTCGCGGCGGTCTTCGCGATCACCTCCGGGGTGATCGGCGCGGTCATCGGTCCGGCGCTGCTGAACCGGGTCGGGGTCCGCGACCCGCGAGCCCGTGGGCTCGCCATCGGGGTGTCCGCGCACGGCATCGGCACCGCCCGGGCGCTTCAGGAGAGCCCCGCCGCCGGCGGCTGGTCCAGCGCCGGCATGGTGCTGAACGCGCTGGCCACCACCGCGGTGCTGCCGTTGCTGGTGCAGCTCTTCCACGGCTGAGCCCGATACTGGGTCGGTGGCCCGCCGACCGAGATCGCTGTTGTCCGCGATGCTGCCCACCCCGACGAGGCGGCGAACGACGCGGCGGCGCACGGCCACCCCGAAGCTGCCGGTGTTCGCGGTGCCCACCGTCACCCGCAAGCCTGAGGCGACCGCGAAACCGGGCGGCCGCGGGACCTGGTCGGAGCACCATCATCTCGGCGCCACCGGCTCCCGCGGCTACTTCCTGTACGTGCCGTCCGGACTGCGCAGGAGCACTGCCGCACCGCTGGTGATGATGCTGCACGGGTGCACGCAGACCCCCGTCGAGTTCGCCGCCACCACCAGGTTCAACGCGCTCGCCGACCGCAACGGGGTCGTGCTCGTGTACCCGCACCAGACGGTGGCGCACAACATGCAGCGCTGCTGGAACTGGTTCGACCCGCGTCACCAGTCGCGTCTGGCCGGTGAGCCGGCCATCCTGGCCGGTCTGGTCCGGTCCCTGCTGGCCGACACCCGCAGGTTCACCATCGACCCGGAGCGCATCTACGTCGCGGGCATCTCAGCCGGTGGCGCGATGGCGCTCACACTGGGCGCCACCCACCCGGACGTCTTCGCGGCTGTCGGGGTGCATTCCGGGCCGCCGTTCAAGTCCGCGTCCGGCGGCCGGGACGCGCTAGCGGCGATGGCCGGCCGCACCGACCTCCCGGGACTGGGCGAGATCCCGGCACGCGAGCTGGGCCTGCCACCGACGATCGTCTTCCAGGGCACCCGGGACCACACCGTCCGGCCGGTGGCCGCCGAACGCATCACCACGCAGTGGCTCGAGGTCAGTGCCGCAGCCCACGGTCCCGACGACCCCCGCCGAGTGGTCCGCTCGCGCACCGCACCGACCTCCACCGGGGCCCGGACCAGCACCGTCACCCGGTGGTACTCCGCGCGTGGCCGCAACGTTTTGGAGAGTTGGCTGGTCACCGGACTGGGGCACGCCTGGTCCGGCGGGTCGGCGAAGGGGTCGTTCAGCGACCCCGTCGGTCCCCGCGCGGCCACCCAGATGTGGCGCTTCCTGTCCCAGCAACGGCTGGGTCGCTGACCACGACCATCCCCGGGCAGCGGTCAGGTCAGGAACGCCGCCAGCCCGTCGAGCAACCGCTGCACGTCGTCGGCGTCGGTGTAGGGCGCGAGCCCGATCCGCAACCCGCCGGCGACGCCCAGACCGAGGGCCTTGGACGGGCCCAGTGCGTAGAACGAACCGGCCGGGACGTTGACCTGGCGTTCGGCCAGGAACCGGTAGGCGTCCTGCGGGTCCCGACCGTCGAAGGTGATCAGCAGCGTGGGGGTCCGGTGCGCCGCCCGGGAGTGCAGGTTGACCCCGGGGAGCTCGGCGAGACCGGTCTCGACCACTCGGCGCAGACCGTCCTCGTGGCGCTGGATCGCGGTCATCCCGGCGTCCAGCCGCGACCGTCGGTCACCGTCGGCTCCGCCCAACCCGGCCAGCACCTCGATCGCCGCGGTGGTGCCGGCCAACAGCTCGTAGGGCAGCGTCCCGAGTTCGAAGCGCTCGGGCACCCGGTCGCTCGACGCCAGCAGTTTGTCCGGTCGGAGCGACGCCAACAGCTCCGGTCGACCGGCCACCATGCCGCAGTGCGGACCGAGGAACTTGTACGGCGAACACGCGAAGAGGTCGGCGCCCATCGCCGCCACATCGGTCGGGGCGTGCGCGGCCAGGTGCACCCCGTCGACGTAGAACAGCCCGCCCACCTCGTGGACCAGCTCGGCGATCCGGTGGACCGGCGGGCGGGTCCCGATCAGGTTGGACGCCGCGGTCAGGGCGACCAGCCGGGTCCGCTCGGTCAGCACGGCGGCGACGTGGTCGGGAGTGAGCTCCCCGGTCGCCGGGTCGAACTCGGCGAACCGGATCGTCGCACCCGCCGACTGGGCCGCCAGCGCCCACGGCCGGACGTTGGCGTCGTGGTCGAGCTTGGACACCACCACCTCGTCCCCGGGCTGCCAGGTGCGGGCCAGGGTGCGGGAGAAGTCGAAGGTCAGTTGCGTCATGCTGCGGCCGAAGACGATCCCGTCCGGCGTCGCGTTCAGCAGGTCGGCCGCCGCCTGCCGCGCGTGCACCACGACCTCGTCGGCCCGCCGCTCGGCGGCGGTCACCGTGCCCCGGTTGGACAGCCCGCCGATCATCGTCCGGGCGACCGCATCGGCGACCGGCGTGGGGATCTGGGAGCCGCCGGGGCCGTCGAAGTAGGCCACCCCGGACTGCAGGGAGGGGAACAGGTTGCGGAATTCCGCGACGTCGTAGCTCACGGCCGCCGACCCTACCGGCGCAGCCGGCGGGTCGGCCCGGTCGTCAGTTGACGGTGATGATCAGGGCCTCGCCCTGACCGCCGCCACCGCACAGCGCTGCGGCACCGATGCCGCCGCCCTGCTCCTTGAGCGCGTGCGCGAGGTGCAGCACCAACCGGGTGCCCGACGCGCCCAACGGGTGGCCGATCGCGATGGCGCCACCGTCGACGTTGACCTTCTCCGGATCGACGCCCAGCGCGCGAGTGCTGGCGATACCGACCGCGGCGAAGGCCTCGTTGATCTCGATGACGTCGAGGTCGGCGGGAACGACACCCTGCCGCTCGCAGACCTTCGCGATCGCGTTCGCGGGCTGCAGCTGCAGTGTCGAGTCGGGGCCGGCGACCGTGGCGTGTGCGCCGATCTCGGCGATCCAGGTCAGGCCGTGCCGCTCGGCGTAGGCCCGGCTGGTGACGACCACCGCGGCCGCGCCGTCCGAGATCGGCGACGCGGACCCGGCGGTGATGGTGCCGTCCTTGCGGAAGGTCGGCTTGAGCCGGGACAGCGTGTCCACCGTGGTGTCGGGACGGATGCCCTCGTCGTGGCTGACGGTCAACGGCTCGCCGCGGCGCTGCGGCACCTGGACGGCGACGATCTCGGCGTCGAGTCGGCCCTCCTTGACGGCCAGTGCCGCCCGGCGGTGGCTCTCGGCGGCGAAGGCGTCCTGGTCGGCGCGGGAGACCTGGTGGACGTCGTTGGCGTCCTCGGTGAGTTCACCCATCGACTTGTCGGAGAAGTAGTCCCACAGCCCGTCGCGCTCGAGGGCATCGTGCATGGCGACATCGCCGTAGGTCAGCACCGACGGCAACACGTGCGGGGCCTGGCTCATCGACTCCATACCGCCGGCGACCACGATGTCGTAGTCGCCGGAGCGGACCAGTTGATCGGCCAGCACGATCGAATCGACCCCGGACAGGCAGACCTTGTTGATCGTGATCGCGGCCGTGCTCATCGGGATGCCGGCATTCACCGACGCGATCCGGGCCGGGTTCTGGCCGGTGCCGGCAGCGACGACATGGCCCATGATGACGTAGTCGACCCGGGACGCGTCCACGCCCGCCCGCTCGAGCGCCGCCCGGATCGCCACCGTGCCGAGGTCGGCGGCACTGAGCGAGGACAGCCCACCGCGATACCGGCCGATCGGGGTGCGGGCGCCCGCGAGGATCACGCTGGGGTTCTGGACAGTGGCAGCGGCGGTCATGAGGCGGTCCTTCGGGTCCGGCGATCGGCGGCGGCCGATTCGAGGGGATGTACGGGGCTCGACGTCGACTCGAGGTCGTGGCTACGGCGGATCCGGACCGACAACGGCCCGGATCATCTCCGTCAGGCGGCAGGAGGGGCGACGAGCGTCCCACTCAGCGGCATCGGAACAGCATTCCACCGAGCCACGTGCAGCGTTCGGAGTGTGTCGTGCACCACGATCATACCCGGCGAGGCGCGCGCGCAACCCCGGATGGCCGATCCCAAGTACTGGACCGACGTCAGTAACCGGTCGCCCCCGAAAGCCGGACCCTTTGCCCGACAACAGATGTGGCGATTCGACCAACCAGCCGGTCCCCAACTCCGGCACCGGCTCCCGACCCTGCCGCACACCGCCGCAGCGACTACGGAGTCGGACTCAGTGAGTGCTGCGGCGGGGCTCTCGACCACGATTCACCGAAGTCCGACATCCCCGAGGGCAAGGACCTATCGTTGTCACGGGTGAGGATCGGTCGCCCTACCGCGCCCCGTTCTCAGCCAGGACCCAGGAGCCTCATGCCCGCGCCGAGCGCCCCGTGATTCGCCCCATGATCCGGCCCAGGGCCGGCAGGGTCCTCCCCCAGCCCCGCCGGACCGACGATCGCGGCGAACTCATAGCGATCGCGATGGTCGCAGCAATCCTGCTGGTCGCATCCAGCGCGCCGTCACCGTTGTTCGTCACGTATCCGCGGCTGCTGCAGTTCACCACGAGCACGGTGATGGCGGCCATCCTGGCGTACGTCTTCTGCCTGTCGCTACCGCTCCTGCTGATCGCCCGACACGGGAGCCGGCGGGCAGACAAGCCGATCCTGCTGATGGCGATCGCACTCGAAACCTGCTCGCTGCTCTTCCTGGACCGCGCCGACGACGTCGGCATGCTGCTCGCCGCCCGCGTGCTGCACGGGATGGGCACCGGGCTTGCGATGGCGGTACTGGGACTGGCCGCCGTGCACCGAGCGACCCGGAACGGGGTCGGTCGGATCGCCGGGATCCACGACATCGCCCCGCCGGCCGCTCTCGCCGTGGCGGCGTTGGCTTCCGGTGCGCTCATCCACCACGGTCCGACGTCATCCCACCTGCTCTACCGGATCCTGTGGGGCCTGCTGCTGCTCGCCGCCGTCGCAGCCGCCGTCCTGCCCGATCCACGTTCCCAGCGGGCGGACCATCGGCGACATCGGGGGTACTCGCGGCCGGTGCCGACCATGAGCGATCGGCCCGGTTCGTCGATGAGCCTGCTGCTGGCCGCCTGGTCGCTGATCTCGCTGTTCCTCTCCCTCGGCCCCGCCGTCGTGTCCGGTCCGGTCGGGGTGCACATCCCGTTCACCGGTGCATTGATGGTCGTGCTGTTCTGCGGACCCGGCCTGGCTGCGGTGTTCACCCTGCGGGCCGCCGACCCGGACCGGATCCTGCTGTGGAGCCCGGTGCTGATGGCGGTGGGCACCGCCGGCGCAGTGCTCGGCGTGCAGACGTCGACGCTGACCCCTGCGATCACCGGTGTCGCCATCGCCGGCGTCGGTTTCGGCGGAACTGTGTTGATCGTCTGTTGGACGGTGGCACGCAGCGCCCAGGGAGAGCCGGGCCAGGTCAGCAGGGCAGTCACCACCGCGGTACTGCTGGCCTATGCGGCGAGCAGCGTGACCGCCGTGCTGGTCGGGCTGGCCGGCACGGCCTACGGGCTGCTGCAGGTGGCGGGCGTGCACGCCGTGCTGGTCATCGTCCTCAGCGCACTGGCCGTCGCCGGCCGTCTCCTGCCCAGCTCCGTCACCGCCCGGCTCTGAGCCGGGCCGGCGCGATCGATCAGATCGACGCTTCGCCGACCGTGCGGTCGGGACCCGTCGGCCGGTGCAGCCGAACGACCACGGCCGGCGCCGGAAGTGCGTCGTCCTGGGAACGGGTGAGCAGCCGGATCACGGTGGTGCCGTCGCCGGTGAGGTGCAGGAACCGCGCGATAGGCACCACCGACCAACCCTCGGACCGCAGGTGGGCCAGCACGTCACGGCGCTCGACGAAGCTCCAGTCACGCGGGTACAGCAGCATGCCCGACCGGGTTTCGGGCTCCAGCAGCCAGGAGCCACGGGCGTCGACGCCGACAGTGTCGGCGTGCTGCGGGCCCATCGCCCAGCCGGGCGCGTCGATGACGGCGCCGGCCTCGGAGCGGGGTTCTGACGATGCGTGTGTCAACGTTTTCCTGACGGCTCAGCGGGCGGCGGCACGACCTACCGGCTAGATCGGCGCCCCCGGTCCGTTCGTTACCGACTCACCCTGAAGAGGGATGTGCGATCCGCGTCACGCGATCCGACCGGGCGGTGGCACGCCGGTCAGCGGGCCCTGGCGGCCATCAGGTCAGGACGTATGTGCCGGGTGCCGGGCCCAGCGCCGGATGCGCCGCACTTCCGGGCGGCGGCGGGGTGATCATCGCGCCGGCCGTCTCGCGGGACCACTCGCTCCAGTCCTGCCACCACGAACCCGACTTGCGAGTGGCCGACGCCTGCCACTCCACCGCGGTGCCGGGAAGTTCGGCATCGCCGTCCAAGACCTGGTGCCAGGCCTTGGGTCCGGGCGGGCTGACGATGCCGGCGATGTGCCCACCACTGCCCAGGACGAAGCGGACCGGACCACTGATCAGGTTGACGGTCTCGTAGGCAGACATCCACGGCACGATGTGGTCGTTGATCGCGCTGACCACATAGGTCGGGGACTTGATCACGCTGAGGTCGATCCGGGTGCCGGCGAGTTCGAGGACACCGGCGGCCAGATTGTTCTCCACGTAGAAGTTGCGGAGGTAGAAGGCATGCATCGCGGCGGGCATCCGGGTGCTGTCGGCATTCCACGCCAGGATGTCGAACGCCGGCGGATCCTGACCCATCAGCCAGTTCGACACCACGTAGTTGAAGATCAGGTCGTTGGCGCGCAGCACGTCGAACGTGCCGGCCATCGACTCCCCCTCCAGGACGCCCTTCTTGCGCATCTTCTTCTCCAGGCGGTCCACCGTCCGCTGGTCGGTGAACGCTCTGAGCGCCCCCGGGTCGCGGTAGTCCAGCATGGTGTTCAACAGGGTGAGCGAGCCGACCCGGCTGTCGCCGGCCTGGGTCAGATAGGCGGCGGTGATGGCGGTCATCGCCCCACCCAGGCACAGGCCGACGATGTCCACCGTGTCGGCACCGGTGATCTCGCAGACCACATCCAGGGCCGCGTGCGGACCGTGCACCAGGTAGTCGTCCATCGTGGTCCCCGACATCTCCCGGGTGGAGTTGCGGTAACTGATGGCGAACACGGTCCGGCCGTGCTGCACGGCCCACTCGATGAAGCTGCGCTGGGGAGCAAGGTCCATGACGTAGTACTTGTTGATCCAGGGCGGGCTGCACAACAGCGGCACCTCATGTACCTGCTCGGTCTGCGGCGCGTACTGGATCAACTCCATCAGCTCGTTGCGGTACACCACCTCGCCGGGTGTGCAGGCAAGGTTGCCGCCCACCTCGAACCCCGAAGTGTCCACCTGTCGGGGCCGACCGCCGTTGTGCAGGACGTCATCGACGAAGGCCCGACCCCCCTTGAGCAGGCTCTTCCCGCCGGTCTCGAAGGCCCGCACCAGGGCCGCCGGGTTGGTGACCAGGAAGTTGGTCGGCGCGGCCGCGTCGATCAGCAGGTCCACCATGATCCGCGCCTTGCGGGCGGCGTCGGCATCGACGTCGGCGCCGCTGACCACCTCGCGGGCGAATTCCGCACCGGCCAGGTAGGCCAGCCGCAGTGCGTAGAAAGCAGGGTTGGCGTCCCAGGCGGCAGCGGCGAACCGGCGGTCCTTGGGGTCGACTGCCACCGGCGGCTCAACGGGCCGACCGAGGAACCGGCGGGTGGCGACCAATGGGATCCGGCTCAACCTGCCCGTCAGCGACAGCGCCGCCCGGGTCGGTGCGATCGGATGGACCACCGCGGATCGAAGGGCGGCGGTCAGCGCTGCACGCAGTCCGGCGGCGTCGGAGTCCTCGAACAGGTCGGTCTCGGGGGCGAGCGCGGCGGCGGCACGCTCGGCGAGCTCACGCGTCATCTCGAGCGGATCACCGGGCATGCCCCCAGTCTGCCGCCCGGCGGCCCTGACGGCGCGCCCGGGGTGACCCGGCAGCGATGTGCCGGGCCGCGTCACGTCCATCATCCGGGTGGCCCACGCCGCTGCGGGGATACTGATCCCACATCACCGCGGAGGCGGGGACACCATGGTCGCGACGGTGGAGGTGTGGCATGTCGGTGACGACGAAACCGCAGGACGGCGGCGACCCCGCCACTGCTCGCGTGTGGCGCAACAGCATCGCGACCGTGTGCATCTCGGGCACCCTCGACGACAAGCTCGACGCCGCGGCCGACGCCGGGTTCGACGGGGTGGAGATCTTCGAGCCCGACTTCATCGCATCGCCGTGGTCGGCCGCCGAGGTGCGGTCCCGGTGCGCCGATCTCGGCCTGAGCATCGACCTGTACCAGCCGTTCCGTGATTTCGACACCACGGACCCGGACCGCGCTGTCAGCAATCTGCGTCGCGCCCACAAGAAGTTCGACGTGATGGAACGGCTGGGCACCGATCTGCTGCTGTTGTGCAGCAATGCCACCGGCGACGCGGTCCGCGACGACGGTCGGTTGGTCGAGCAGCTGGCGGTGCTGGCCGGCGCGGCCGCGGACCGCGGCATGCGGGTCTGCTACGAGGCTCTCGCCTGGGGCACCCACGTCAACACCTACGATCACTCCTGGCGGATCGTGGCCGGCGTCGACCACCCGTCGCTCGGGGTGTGCCTGGACAGCTTCCACATCCTGTCCAGGGGGTCGGACCCGGCCGGGATCGCCGCGATCCCGGCCGAGAAGCTGTTCTTCCTGCAGCTCGCCGACGCCCCGTACCTGGACATGAACGTCATCCAGTGGAGCCGTCATCATCGGCTGTTCCCCGGGCAGGGCACCTTCGACCTCCCCACCTTCCTGCGGCACGTCGTCGACGCGGGCTACACCGGACCACTGTCGCTGGAGGTCTTCAACGACGTCTATCGGCAGGCGCAACCGCAACGTGCCGCCGTGGACGCGCTGCGATCGTTGCTGCTGTTGCAGGAGCAGACCTCGGGTGTACTTCCGACCGGGAACCGGGCAGACGGCGACGGGCGGACTGCCCCGCCGTTGCCACAGCTGGGCGGTTACGCCTTCGTCGAACTCGCGGTCGGTGACGAGAGCGGTCCCGCAGTCGCGAACGCCCTGGCCTCACTGGGCTTCGACCACACCGGTCGGCACCGGACCAAGCCGGTGCAACTGTGGCAGCAGGGCAGCGCGCGAATCCTGCTCAACGCCGGGCACGGGTCCGACGGGCCGCGGCAGCAGCACGGGGCAGCGGTCGCCGCGATCGGCATCGAGACGCTGGACCCCACTGCGGCGGCGGACCGGGCGCAGGCGCTGCTGGCGCCACTGCTGCCGCGCACCCGCGGGCCTGCGGAGGCCGATCTGGCTGCCGTGGCCGCTCCGGACGGCACCCAGGTGTTCTTCTGCGTTCCCGGGGCGGTCGCCACCGACAGTTGGCTGGACGACTTCGCGGCCGTCTCCGACAGCTCGCTCGATGCGGAGCCGCCGGCTGACCACGGCGCGGGAGCAGTTGGGCTGGACGGTATCGACCACATCGCGCTGACCCAGCCCTACGACCGTTTCGATGAGGCTGCCCTGTTCTACCGGGCCGTACTGGGGATGCAGACGCAGGGCAACGGTGAGATCGCGGCGCCCTACGGCCTGGTGCGCCACCGCAACGTCGCCGACCCGGCGGGGCGGGTCCGGGTGTGCCTGAGCGTCTCGGTATTGCGTCGGGGGGGCGACTGGCTGCCCGGGGTGGTCGAGCCGCAGCATGTGGCGTTCACCACGACCGACGCGTTGGCGGCAGCGGAAGCGGCCCGGGGGGCGGGTGCGCCCCTGTTGCGCGTCCCGGACAACTATTACGACGATTTGGACGCCCGCCTTGCGATCCCGCCCGAGCAGTTGGCCCGGATGCGCGCCCTCGGGGTCCTGTACGACCGGGGCGAGGACGGCGCCTACCTGCACTTCTACACCGAGGTGCTGGGGGGGCGGGTGTTCCTGGAGGTGGTGGAGCGGGTGGGTGGCTACGCCGCGTACGGCGAAAGCAACGGACCCGTCCGGATGGCCGCCCATCGGGCGCAGCGGGGCTCACGGCGGGACATTTCTACTGATGCCGGCTCAGCTGGTGCAGACCGTTGATCGCGAGCGCGTAACCCGTCACCCCGAACCCGACGATGATCCCGCGGGCAACCGGCGAGATCACCGAATGGTGGCGGAATTCTTCGCGGGCATGCACATTCGAGATGTGGATCTCGATGACCGGTAGATCGACTGCTTCGATCGCGTCGCGAATGGCATAGGAATAGTGCGTATGCGCACCTGGGTTGTAGACCATGCCGATCGACTCACCCCGGGTGACCGCGGCTCCGGTCTCGTGGATCCAGTCGATGAGTCGGCCCTCATGATTCGACTGTCGGAAAACAAGTGCCAGACCCAGCCGATCCGTCTCGTCCCGGCACAGCTGCTCGACATCGGCCAGCGTGGAGTCGCCATAGACCTCGGGCCGGCGGGTGCCGAGCAGGTTCAGATTCGGGCCGTTCAGGACGGTCAGCGAGATCGGGGCGGTCACAGCACCCATCTTGGCGTATCAGCCGAATCCTGACGAGCCGCCGAATCCTGACGAGCTGCCGGCACCGGACGCGGCCCGCCACGGCGTCGCGGAAGTTCCTCGTCCGCGACGCCGCGCCGGCACACCGATCAGCTCTTGAGCTGCTTGCCCATCGTGGAGAAGAAGACCTCGGACGTGGCGCGGACGAAGTTCGCGTGCGACGCGGCCATCGTCGAGGCCAGCTCGTTCCCGGTCTGCTTGGCCGCCTGCTCCTCCAGGTCCAGCATGCTGGTGAGCACCTTCTCGTACCCTTCCAGCCAGGCCAGGCCGTTCTTCTTGGCCTGTTCGACCACCTGCTCACCGAGCTCCTGGACGCGCTTGGCAGCGGCTTCCATCTCTGCACTCATGTCCGGCATGGTCATGGGAACTCCCTTTCCTGGTGCCTCCCACCGCCGGGCGACGGTACGAGGAACTCGTGGCGACGTGCGTGCCTCCATGATGACGCCGCCGCGCCGAACCTGCCCGGGACCCGGGGTCAGATCGCCAACCCGCCGTTCACATCCAACAAATGCCCCGTCACGAACGACGCATCATCACTACACAAAAACGCCACCGCACCCGCAACATCACCCGGCTGACCCACCCGACCCAACGGATTCGCCGTCAACACCCCACGCGCCGACTCCGGCATCCGCGCCGTCATCGGCGTCTCGATGAACCCCGGCCGCACCCCATTCACCGTCGTGGAGAACCGCGCCAACTCCAACGCCCCCGACCGCACCAAACCCACCACCCCAGCCTTCGCCGCGATGTAATTCATCTGACCCACATTCCCCGACTTCGCCACCACCGACGACACCAACACCACCCGACCCGCAACCCCCGGCACCCGCAACCACGGCGCCGCCGCCCGCAACCCGTTGAACACCCCCGTCAAATTCACCGCAATCACCCGATCCCAGTCATCCTCGGACAACTTGTGGAACATCCCATCCCGAGTGATCCCCGCATTCCCCACATACACATCCAGACCACCCATCGCCCCCGCAGCAGCCCCGAACACCTCCCCCATCTGCTCACGATCAGTCACATCACAACCAAAACCGAACAACGACCCCCCCGTCTCACCCGCAATCCGCTCCGCCGTCTCCTTCGCCCCCACATCATTCACATCAACAATCGACACCGACACACCCTCCGACGCCAACCGCCACGCAATCGACGCCCCAATCCCCTGCGCACCACCAGTCACAACCGCCTTGGACACACTGAACGCACTCATACAGAACTCCTGGGAGATAGGGGATGGGGGTGACGCGGAAGTCGGCTGCACTCTCGACGCCGACCATCGTGCATCCGGTCCGTGAGGTGTGGCAAATCTGACATCGGCGGCAGCCGGCGGCGCACAGGTCTCCTGACCGCCCGGCCGCCAATCGTCTGAACGTCCTGACAAACGTTCGACAGGGTTGCCTCGATAGTGCCGAACGGTCAGTAAAGGCGGTGTCCGGCAACGGTTCTCGTCGGTCCGGCGGATGTACGTGCAGCTCAGCAGGGGTGCGTCAGCGCATCGCCGCACATTCGGAGCGCGGGTGGGACCCGACACCGCTCGTGCCCCGACCTCGGGACGGACGCATCATCGACGCCGCCCGGTCGCCGCGGCCATTCCCCGGCCCCACCGTCGCCACCACCATTCGGTGTGACGCACATCACGCCGCGGGACACCCCCGCGCGCACCGACGCCGCACCCTCGGTTCACCTCCGAAGCGGACGGCCCGACCGGCAGATTTTTCAACCGGTCGGACCTTGCGTTACACCCGCTCCGGATACGGCTGAGGCGCCATTCACTCGGTACCCAAACACCCGCCGACCAATCGCCGTCGAGGGAAGAGCAGTCACTCGGTCGCGCCCGGATCGCGCAGATTGGTGTTGGACGGCGGCTCTGCTAGCCTCCGAGACAGTCCTGCGGGTGTAGTTCAGTGGTAGAACTTCAGCTTCCCAAGCTGATAGCGCGAGTTCGATTCTCGTCACCCGCTCCATCAGATCCACCCCGTTCGGGCGTCATCCGCCCTGAGTCTTGAGGCTCCCGTCAGCCCCGCGGGACGACCGGATCGGCCTGGCGGGTCGGCAAGGACACGGTCACCCTGGCGCCACCGGCGACGGGCGCCTCGACGGTCATCGTGCCGCCCATACTGCGGATCCGGTCCTGCAGCAGACGAAGTCCGAGGTGACCCTCGGCTCGGCGGTCCAGGTCCCCCTCGACGAATCCGACGCCGTTGTCGGCGATCTCCAACCGCACCAGCGAGCCGCCCGGTTCCGCCGGGGCCGCTGCGGCCGCTCGCCCACGCGCGGGCGGTGCATCGACGGCCGGCGCTTCCTCGAGCCTGATGAACACCTCAGTGGCCTGGGAGTGACTGGCCACATTGAGCAGCGCTTCCCGAGCCACCCGGTACAGCGCGGTGATGGTCTGGGCGTCCAGTTCCGGGAGGTCGTCGGCGTCGACGTGCACCTGGACGTTGCGTTGCCGCAGCGGGGTGGCCAAGTCGGTGATCGTCGCGGCCAACTCGCCGGTCGTCAGGTCCGGCGGGTAGATGTCCACCATCATCCGCCGTAGTGAGTCCACTGCGTGGTGCACCGTGTCGCCGACGGTGTGCGCAAGGCTCTGATGATGTTCGGGCAGCGACGGCATGATCGCCCCAAGGGCATAGCCGATCCCGGCGAGGTCCTGGATGGGGCCGTCGTGCAGATCCGCCGCGATGCGGATCCGCTCCTTTTCCGACAGCGTCAGCGCCTGCTCCAGCAACCTGGCCCGTTCGGCTTCCTGGGCGCGAACCCGCCGAGCCAGCGAACCGGCGATCGGCACCTGGATGACCTGCAGCAGCAACAACGGGATGAATACCAGCGGCAGGATGCTCCACAGCAACCGGTTGGCGAGACTGTTGACCCGGCCGTAGTCGTAGTAGGCCTCGAAAGCCAGCTTCCGGTCGGTGGTCAGGGCCATCGGGACGTACACCTCGACGAAGCCCGGATTGTCAGCGGCGATGTCGGCGGTCACCACCTCGGGATCAGCTTCGTAGGCGGCGTGGGTGGCGTTCCGCTCGATGGCCGCGATGACTTCGTCGGGTGGGTCGACCCGGGTGTTCTCGACGCTCGGATCGTCGGAGAAGATCACCGTGCCGTCGATGGCCCAGATGGTGACCTCGGTGAGGTAGCCGTCGCTCATCCGATTGACGATCGTGCGCCGGAGTTCGGTCATCTGCTCGCTGTCCCCGGCGAGCGCCGGCCGCAGCAGCGGAGTGACGATCAGCGCGCTCAACCGCTCGGTCATCCGCAGGGCCTCGTCGAGCGCCTGCCCGCGGGCCACATTGCGCGACGCCACGAACGCACCTGCACCGAGCACGAGCACCGCGGCGACGGCCACGGTGTAGAAGATCGTCAGTTGACGCTTGACACCGGCCTCGGGGAAGCTCCAGCCGCGCCGCCGACTCATCGCTGCGTCGGCGTGCCGATGAGTCCGAGGTGCTGCGCCTTGACCACAGCTTCCAGTTGGGTCGTCACGCCCAGCTTGGAGTGCAACGACTTGATGTAGCCGCGGCAGGTGTGCAGGCTGATGCCGAGCACGCGCCCGATACCCGAGGCCGTGAGTCCCTGCCCGCACAACCGCAGGACTTCCAGCTCACGCTCGGTGAGCCGCGGCGCCTCCTCGTGGCCGGTGGATCCCAGACCGACACTGGCGAAGGTCGACGGCGCCACCAACATCTGTCCCGGCCGGATGCGCCGGAGCACTTCGATCACCTCGGCGAGCGAACCGTCCTTGGGGATGAAGCCGCACGCCCCCGCCTGCGCCGCCCGGGACACCCACTCCGGGTCCCGATGGGCGGTCATCACGGCGACGACGGTGTCGGGTGACGCGGCCATGATCTGCCGGGTGGCCGACAGTCCGTCCTGGCGGGGCATCTGGATGTCCATCACCACCACGTCGGGACGCAGCGACTCGGCGAGTGCGATCCCTTCCGCCGCGGAGGTGGCGGTGCCCACACACCGCATGCCCGGCACGGTCGCCAGGGCCGCTGCCAACAGGTCCCCGAACGAGCGGTGGTCGTCCACCACGAGCACACTGATCTCCACTGGATCAGCGGCGATGCCGTCGGCGAGCTCGAACGATGCGCTCAACATCAATGACTTCCTCGCGGTGGGGGCATCTCGGTGACTGTCCGTGACAGTGTCGCTGCGGTTTGCCCCGTAAGGGTGATTTGAGTGAAAGATATCATCTCGTCGGAGCAATGGCCCGGAAATCTTCCGAAACCCAAAAATGGGGGTCGTTTCTATGGTGTCGCTACGTCATTGTTAGCGGGTGACATCCAGTGGGTCACCGTCAGTGCATCTTGGGAGTGTGCCGATCGGCGCGCCACCGTTGTCGGGCGGCACCTGTCCCGTACCTGGTCGACCAACAGCACGAGAGGATGGCCGGTGATCCGAGTCCTCGTGGTCGACGACCACGACTTCGTCCGCGCCATGGTCTCGGAGGTGTTGTCCGCAGCCGGCGGGATCGAGGTCATCGGCGAATGTGACGACGGGACCGGTGTCGCGTCGGCCGCGGCGGACCTGCACCCCGACATCGTGCTGATGGACGTCCAGATGCCCGGTCGCTCCGGCATCGATGCCACCCGCGACCTGATCGCCGCCGATCCGTCGACGCGAGTCCTGATGTTGACGGGCGCAGTCACGTCCAGATTCGTCGCTGATTCTGCGACCGCGGGGGCCTGCGGATATCTGGTCAAGTCCGGTGACCCACAGGTGCTGGTCAGCGCGGTCCGCACCGTCGCCTCGGGTGGCTCGATCTGGCCGTGAACCGACTGCTCGGCACGCGGGTCAACAGCCGCCGAACAATGTGGTCAGCAACCGGCCGCGGAGGTCGGCGACGGGCACTGCACCGAACTGACGTGAGTCGACCGACACCTCACGATGGTCCCCCATCAGGAACACCGTGCCGGCCGGCACGGTGACCGGGCCGAAATAGACCCCGTCGATGGTCCGATGATCCACCCACGGTTCGTCGACGATCCGGCCGTCGATGGCGAGCTGGGCATCCTCGATCGCCACTTTCTCACCCGCCAGACCCACGACCCGTTTGATCGCCCGGGCACCTGTGGCGGGGTCGTCGAAGGTGACGATGTCGTTGTGGCCGATCTCGGCGCCGGCGTGCAGTCGGGTGAGCACCGCGATGTCACCGATGCACAGGGTGGGGGACATGCTGTCCGAGGACACCCGCAGCAGCTCCACCCACTGAGTCCGGATCAGCAGCACCGCGAGTAACACCGCGGCCACGGCCACCATCCGGCGTCGCCGCCGACGCCTCCGATGTCGATCGGCCGCCGGCCCCGGCTCGACCTGGGCCCCGGCAGGTTCGGGCACGGTCAGGCCGCGTTGGACAGCACGATAGCGACCCCGACGGTCGCCGACATCAGGGCCAGCTCGACCGCACCGAGACGCAACAACGGCGCCAGGCGGCCGTCGACGGCGGCGCCCACTGTGCGACGACGGTGCCACCAACCGATGACGATGAGCCCCGCGAGTGCCGCAGCCTTGGCCATGGTGAGCCAACCGCGTGGGGAGGCCCACAAGGCGGCCCAACCGTCGAGCATCACCACCGATGCCACCACGCCGGTCAGGCCGACCGCGAGCACACACCCGAGCGCGATCGCACTGAACCACGGCAGCACCGCAGCCAGCGCCGCCGGGGCGCGGCGCAGGTGCACGATGAGTGCCAGTAGGCCGCCCACCCATACCGACGCGGCGACCACGTGTACGCCGAGTGCGATGGTGGCCAACGTGATGTCCTGGTTGTGGTGGGCGACATGACCGGTGAGCGCCTGGGGCAGCAGTCCACCGGCCGCGATGGCCAACAGCACCGCCGTGCCGACCCGGCCCTGGAACCGGCGCGCGAACATCACCAGCAGCGCCGCTGTCCACAGCGTCGCAGTCACCGACAGGACCCGGTCCGTCCCGAGGAGCAGCAGCACGGTGTCCCGGTCGGCCGGTAGCGAAGTGACCGGAGCTCCGGCGAGATCGGACAACGTCAGGACGGTGAGCAGCGCCGCAGTGGCCACCCACACCCAGGCCCACCGCACGGCGGCCCCGCTGAGCCGGTCGCCCAGGTCGACGTCGGTGACCCGCCGCCAGGTCAGCAGTAGCCGAATGACCAGCAGGCCCACGACCGCGATGCCGGCGATCTCCTGACCCAGGCCCACGATCGGCAGCAGGGTCGAGGTCATCATGCCGGCGTCCGGCAGACCCGACGGTGCGGGCACGTACCCGGCGCCGGTCAGCCACCGAGCAAGCAGCACCGCGCCGACCCCGGTCAGCACCAACAGACCGATCACCGTCCTGATCGACCAGACCCGCCCCCCGACCGACCCGTCCCTGGGGTCGGCCACCCGGGCGCCATCGACCGTCGGGCGGTGCGCATCGATCAACACCATCGGAACTCCTCATCGACAACAGCATGTGGGGCGCAGCCACCGCGACTAGCGACCCGAGAAACACTGCGGCCGGGCCGACCACGAGGGTCGACCCGGCCGAGAACTCAGTAGCGCGCCTGGTCGGGGAGTGCCTGACCCTCGTCGCAAGGCTTGTCCGCCTCGATCGGGTCGTTGACGTCCGGCGCGCTGCCCTTGGTGTCCAGACCGACGCTGAACTGGTGCATCATGTCGTGGTCCTCGTGCACCAGGTTGTGGCAATGAACCATGTACTTGCCGGTGCGGGGGACCAAGTAGTCCGGCCGGGTCACGTCACCGAACTTCATGATGAGGCGGACCTTCTCACCCTCACCGACGTAGACGACGTCCTTGGGTCCCTGTTCCCAGGCAAAGGGCGCTTTACCGTTGCGATTGAGAATCTTGAAGTCGATCAGGTGGATGTGTACCGGGTGGAACCAGCCACCCGACCGGTTCTCGATGTCCCAGACCTCGGTGTCGCCCAGTCCGGGGTTTGCCAGCACGTCCTTGTAGCCGGATTTGATGACGTCCTCCCAGGTCTGCCCGTTGAGCATCCATTGTTGGGTGGTATCGGAGCGTTCCACGCGAATGTTGCGGATCTTCATCGACGAGGTCTGCTGAAGATTCATCACGTCGTTGCCGGGGTTGAGGGCCCCCGGCATGACCCTCGCGGTGGGATCGTTCTTGTCGAACCCGTCGTCGACGACGTCGAAGGCCATCACCTTGTTGGTGTTGTCGAAGTCGCGGTTGTTGGGGTTGCTGCCGTTGCGCAGCTCGATGCGCTGGCCGGCCTTGAATCCGGAGAAGTCGATGAGAACCTCGTAGCGCTCGGCACTGCCGTGCCGCCAGGATGCGATCTGCTGCGACTTCGGCATCAGCCCACCGTCGGTGGCCACCATGTACATCGGCGCTGCCGGCACCGTGCTGAAGTTGTACGACCGGGAGATCGAGGCGTCCAGGATCCGGAAGCGATAGATGCGCTTCTTCACCTTCATCACCGGCCAGGGCTGCCCGTTGACCAGGATGACGTCGCCCCAGAGCCCGGACTGCGACCGGTCGTCGTAGAGCTGCGAGCCGTTGGCCTGGAACATGATGTCGCTGACGGTGAGCCCGACATCGAACTCGTTCTGCGGCAACAGCGCTCGCTCCATCGGGTCGTGCATGTGGTACTGCGACGCCAACCGGAGTAGGCGTTCTGGGCCGTGTAGTGCACCCCGTGGTCGTGGTACCAGAGCGTGCGGGCCGACTGGAAGTTCGGGTAGTGATACAGCTTCTTCTGCTGCCAGCCGGTGACGTCGCTGGCGTAGCCGTCGTACTGCGGCAGCGAGGCCGAACCGTGCAGGTGGGTCGAGATCTTCACCGGTGTACCGAATGTCGGATGGGTGGCGGGCAGCTGGTTGCGCATCATCATCTGCACCCGGGTGCCCTGCTCGACGCTGACCATCCGCGCCGGCACGCTGACCCTCGTAGCCGAGCACCGGGGTCTGCATCCCGGGCACGATGTTCGCCGAGCCGACCGCGGCGCGGTTCTCGTAGCAGTCGATCGTCGCCGAACTCGTCGTTGTCGGTGTGGTCGACCGGCAGCGTCTCGAGGCGCCGGAACGCGACCTGGTAGGGCTTGGGCATCTTGGCCGCAGGCAGCAGGCTGGCGGTGCGCGGCGTTGACCGACCCCCACGGAACCGCCAGCCCTGCGGTGCCGAGGGCGGCGAGGCCGCCCAGCTTGAATGCATCACGACGGGAGAACGACATGGGTTGCTCCTGAGAAGTCTGACTCGAATGACGAGATGACGGCGCTGCGCGAACTGCACTCAGCCGCGAGGAGTGCGGATACAGACTGGCGGCTGTGCGTAACGGACAAAACCCCAGTCAGGGGGGGTTCACGCCCCCCAAAAGTGGGTGATCCGGCCGATCACGCCCGGGCTGGTGACGCTGAGTCAGTGGAGCTGCGCAAACGGGTGCCCCCAATTTTGGGTGGGCGCCCTCCCCCACCCTGGGGGTTCCACGGCGCCCATCGACGGTCAAGAGTTCGCAATGCCGGAACAGGCCGCACGAACCCGACATTTCGTCCGCTGCCACTCTGCGGTCGCATCCCCGACCGTCACACCGACGACCGCGCCCGCCTTCAGGAGGTAATAACCATGAGTCCTCGAACTCAGCCCGCTCACCGCTGGTCGGCCGGCCGCCGCCACCCCCGACTAGTGCGACGGGTGGCGTCAGGAACGACCGGCGCGCTCGTCGTCGGGATCGGCATGTTCGTCGGGGTGAGCAGTGCCGCCGCGGCGGTGCCCTCGTTCCCGGACAACCTGCTGATCTTCCCCAACCGCGACTTCGTGTCCGTCGAGGGTTACTCCGGATCACAAGGGCGAGACGGCACTGGTCGAGGTCACCCGGGCCGGCGTTGGCGTCGTCGGCTCGGCAACCGGAACCGTTTCCGGCGGCGATGTCGCGTTCGAGGTCAACCACCCCGGCGGCGTGTGCTGGGGCAACGACACCAGCCTCAAAGTGACGCCAGACATCCTGCCCGGTGACGTCGTCTCGATCAGTTTCGGCGGTCAACGTCGCCGGCGAAACCACCGTCGGCGACGCCTATGTCGACACCGACCCCGCCGTCAATGGCAGCACCCTGACAGTGACTGGGCACATCGGCGCCGGGGTCGATACCAGGCCAACACTGAGCAGCGGATCATCCAGCCGGAGTACCGCAGCACCGCAATCAATTGTCGCGACATCCGGGCGATCCCCGGAGCCCTCACGCCGGCACCCCGAGGCGGATACGAGTCCAAGCTGGAGTTCAGCGGGGATCGCTTCACCGCGACCTACGTCTTCCAGGACCCCGCGTTGGCCCAGCTGGGTGCTGAGTCGGTTCTCGGGCCGCGCCTGATGTCCTGGCAGTTCGTCGACCTGGCCGGGAACCGCCAGGGCCTGACGATCAGCGAGAGGGGTGAGCCCGGCGGCCCGGGCATCGGTGGTTGCCCGAACGGCCCGCTGCAGAGTGGTCCGGTCGGCCCGACCGACGTCCGTGCCGTCAGCACCGCCAACGGGGTGAGGCTGACCTGGACACCTGCGGTTGCCGTCGCCGGCACGCCACCGATCCTGGGGTACCGGGTCACCGCCGTGGCCACGAACCCCAACGCCGCTGGTGAGCAGACTGCCGTCCAGGTCCGGGTCCCCACCCGCACCGCCACCGGAACTACGGTCACCGGTCTCGTCGCCGGTCAGGACTACGACCTCGAGGTCGAGTCCGTCAGTTCGGTCGGCGTCACGAGGCCCGCACTGACACCCCAGACCGAGCACGACAACACGCCGCCGGTCATCACGGCGAGCCCGACGGGCGGGTCGTACACCACCGCCCAGACCGTGAGCCTGACGTCCAACGAGGCCGGCAGCGACATCTACTACACCACCGACGGCACCGACCCGGTCACTGAGTGACTGTTGTACGTGCAGCGGCGTCCCACTACACCGGCCCGATCACCATCAGCGCGGATTCCACGACGCTGAAATTCGCGGGCTACGACCCCGCGAACAACGTCTCAGCCAGTCAAGACCGAGGTCTACGACGATCACCAACAAGCCGCTTCCGGCGACGCCGTCGATCACTTCGGTGACACCCGGGCACGAATTCGGTCACCGTCAACTGGACCGGCGGGGATCCCACGGTCACCCGCTACGAGGTCAAGGTCTACGACGGCATCGGACACTCTCGTGAACGGGCCCGGGCCTCGCGTACCGAACCCGGAGACGGCGACGTCCATGCTGATCGACGGTCTGACCCCGGACGCGTTGTACACATTCGCCGTGGTCGCCAGGAACGTGAACGGCGACAGCCCCGAGTCGACACGGTCCGCGCCGGTCACGCCGCAGGGATGCGTCCTCGCGAACGCGGGGCCGGACCAGACCGTCAACAGGGCCATCGATCCCCACGAGTGTCACTCTGACGGGGGCGGGCTCCACCACGACCGATGCCACGTATTCCAGTGGACCCAGATGGCTCCGGGACGCCCGCTCGCCCCGATCGGGCCGAGCGACCGCGACAAGGTGACCATCATCGGCCCACCACCATCACGTACCACTTCATGCTGCCGCTCTACACAGTACCCGATGACCAACAACCCGCTGCTCTTCCGGCTCACCGTGACGTCGGCGGGGGTGTCCAAGACCGACGACGTGGTGGTAACGCCCAAGCCGGACCAGATCCAGTTCGCCACCGCGAAGTGGAAGCTGGGCGACTTCCGAGTCACCGGCGGTGGTAGCACTGTCGGTGGGACGTCACCGTCCATCGGGACAGCCCTGGTGGTGCCTGAGTGGCTACCGCCCCCTTGACAGCGGCTGCGTCGCGCCCGCCACCGGGGCGTCTTTCGATGCCGGGACAGGACCACGGCGGCCCCTCAACGCCCTACTCTCCCATCAAGATCTGGGTGGAGTCCAACCTGGGCGGCACGGCAGGACCGTTCACCGTGTCCAACTGACCTGCCCCCGGCGGGGGTAGTGCGACAGCGCGGTGCGGTGGGGACGTCGGGGTCCTCACCGCACCGCGCTGTTGATTGTCACGACCAGGATGCTCAGCGGTCGGTGCGACGCCAGCCGATCCAGTTGCTCCGGGACTCCATCGGGGCCACCTTCAGCTGACCGGCCCGCAGGAACAGCACCAGCAGCAACGCGGTACCGAGCAGGTAGGTGACGGTGAGTACCCACCCGGGCACACTGGTGCCGCCGCTGCCGATCAGCACGACGACCCCGAAGACGCCCGGTACCGCCAGGAACAGCCAGGCGCAGCCCAACGCCGTCCGCCGCGCTCGAAGTTGGTCCACCCGGATGTCGTCGCTCATGTCGGCTGACGCTACCCACCGCCGCCTCATCCGGGGGTGACGGTGCCCGGTGAATGCAGGGGGTGCGCGAGCCACGATCACCCCGGCACCGGCGGCCGGGACTTTATTTCGCGTCGGCGTAGCAGCTCACGACCACCGGCCGCACCGGCACCCGCCACCCTGGTGCAGCCATCGGAAAGACCAGCCGGCCGGCTTCGGCGGCGGCCGCGGATATCAGCGTTGCGACCCGGTCGGCGTCCTCTTCAGGCGCGTGCACCATCAGTTCGTCGTGTTGGAAGAAGACCAACTCGGCGGCCGGCACGGTGGTGGTCAGATCGCGGCGCAGGCAGGACAACCAGACGGCCGCCCAGTCCGCCGCTGACGCCTGGATGACGAAGTTGCGGGTGAACCGGCCCCACGAGCGGGCGGCTTGTCGGCCCCGCGCCTCCTCGGCCGGGGACGCGTCCGCAGCGGCGCCGCGACCCACCGCCGCCCACCACTGCTCCGCCGGCCGATTGGACGCCCGACCCAGCACCGAGCTGACCAGCCGGCCCTTCTCACCGCGGCGGGCGGCCCGCTCGACGTACTCCATCGCCACCGGGAACTGTTGGAACAGGGTGGCCAGCAGTTGCCCCGCCGCCCCCGAGGTTGCGCCGTACATTGCTCCCAGCAGCGCCATCTTCGCGTCCTCCCGCCGCCCGGCGAACCCCACCTGGGCCAGGGCTGCGTAGAGGTCGTCCGCCGCGGCCAGCGCGCCCAGGCGCTCGTCGCCGCTGACCGCGATCAGCACCCGCGGCTCCAGCTGGGCCGCGTCGGCGACGACCAGCCGGTGTCCTGGTTCGGCGACCACCGCCCGCCGGATGACCTTCGGGATCTGCAGTGCCCCGCCGCCCCGGGTCGCCCACCGGCCGGACACCACACTGCCGGCCACGTACTCGGCACGGAAACGACCGTCGGCGACCCATTGGGCCAACCAGTTCCAGCCGTTGGCCGTGAAGAGGCGATGCAGCTCCTTGTAGGCGAGCACCGGTTCCACTGCGGGGTGATCGAGCCGGCGCACCACCCAGGAGCGGGTGGTGTCGATGTCGAACCCGGCCCGACGGAACGCCGCTCGCAGGTCGGTGGCGGAGTCGGGGTTGACCGGATGGCCGAACGCCGCGCGGATCTGCGCAGCCAGCGCCACCATCACCGTCGGCCGACCGCCCGGAACGGGTCGACCGCCCAACAACCCGGTGAGTACGTCGCGATGCACGTCGGCGTCCCACGGGATTCCGAGATGGCCCATCTCGGCAGCGACCAGAGCGCTGGCGGACTCGGCGGCGAGCAACAGTCGCAGCGCGGCCGGATCGACGTCGATCGCCTCCCCGGGCGGTGATCCGGCGGCGGTCGTGAGCCGTCCGAGTTGATCCCGGTACCCGGCCAGCAGGTCCCCGGTCATCGGTGACACCGACGCCGGGCCGGAATTGTCGAACAACCCGGGTTCACCGGCGGGCCCGGGCACCGCGTCGATCGGCGCCGGCCGACCGTCACGGCGGGCCAGCAGGCCCGCAACCTGGACCGGCTCGCCGTAGCGCCCACTCCGGGCGAGCAGGACCCGCTCGTGCTGGCTCAGGTCCACACACCGCCGCAAAACCACCCCGGCCGCCAGCAGTTCCGGGTAGATCGCCGCCGCGGAGTCCCACAGCCAGCGGGGATCATGGTCGCGCTCCAACGCCTCGATCCCGGCCGGGTCCGTCAGGGTGAGCGCCGCGCCCCGTTCGGTCCCCGCGTCGTCGGCCCACTGGACCTGCCAACCGGCGGCGGTTCGGGCGAGGGCGGCGAGCACCCGGGCATTGTGCCTCGGTCTGCGGTCCGCACCTCCCGGGCACGGGCGGCCTTGCGCAAGTTACCCACCGGTAATACCGTCAAGTTACTGGCCAGTAACCATGGCGGTCCGGGCGTCACCCGCAATCGCGGCAGGCCCCCGACCGCCTCCGGCGGCCCCATCGACGCTGGAGCGTGCGCAATGTCCCACTACAAGAGCAACCTGCGAGATCTCGAGTTCAACCTCTTCGAGGTGTTCGCCGATGAGGTTCGACTGGGCACGGGGCCGTTCGCCGAGATGGATGCCGACACCGCCCGCGGCGTGCTGACCGAACTGGAGACGGTGGCCACCGGCCCGTTGGCGGCGTCGTTCGTCGATGCCGACCGCAACCCGCCGGTCTTCGATCCGGCCACCCACAGCATCCGCATCCCGGAATCGTTCAAGAAGAGCTACCAGGCCATGATCGACGGCGAGTGGTTCCGCCTGGAAGCGCCGGCCGCCGCCGGTGGGCTCGGGGCGCCCCCGTCGCTGCGCTGGGCCGCCGCCGAACTTGTGATGGGTGCCAACCCGAGCGTCTTCATGTACCAGTCCGGACCCGGGATGGCCAAGGTGCTCGATCGGCTCGGGACCGCCGAGCAGCGGCAGCTTGCGTCGATCATGGTGGAGCAGCACTGGGGGTCCACCATGGTGCTGACCGAACCGGACGCCGGCAGCGACGTCGGCGCCGGCCGGACGCGCGCAGTCCGGCAACCTGACGGCACCTGGCACCTGACCGGGGTCAAGCGGTTCATCACCTCCGGCGACCAGGACATGACCGACAACATCGTGCACTTCGTGCTGGCCCGCCCGGAGGGCCCGGACATCGAGACCCGGCCCGGCACCAAGGGTCTGAGCCTGTTCGTGGTCCCGAAGTACCGCTTCGACTGGACCACCGGTGAGCTCGGCGAGCGCAACGGCGTCTACGTCACCGGCGTCGAACACAAGATGGGACTGAAGGTCTCGACGACGTGCGAGCTGTCGTTCGGCCAGGACGGCGCACCGGCGGTCGGGTACCTCCTCGGCGAGGTGCACGACGGCATCGCCCAGATGTTCCACGTCATCGAGTACGCCCGGATGCTGGTCGGTACCAAGGCGATCGCCACCCTGTCGACGGGCTATCTCAACGCCCTGGAATACGCGAAGCAACGGGTGCAGGGTGCCGACCTGACCCGGGCCGCGGACAAGAACGCACCGCGGGTGACGATCCTGCACCACCCGGACGTCCGCCGGCTCCTGATGCGCCAGAAGGCCTACGCCGAGGGTCTCCGGGCGGTGTACCTCTACACCGGGACCTGGCAGGACCGGATCGCCTGCGCCGAGGTCGGCGAGGTCTGCGGGGCCGACGGGGCCGACGGGGTCGGCGGGGCCGACGGGGCCCTGGCGCGGGGGGTCAACGACCTCCTGCTGCCCATCGTCAAGGGCGTGGGTAGCGAGCGGGCGTACGAGAACCTGGCGCTGGCGCTGCAGGTGTTCGGCGGGTCCGGCTACACCCAGGACTATCCGATCGAGCAGTACATCAGGGACGCCAAGATCGACACGTTGTACGAGGGCACCACTGCGATCCAGGCCCAGGACTTCTTCTTCCGCAAGATCGTCCGGGACCGGGGTGCCGCACTGGCCGTCGTCTCCGGCGAGATCGAGGCGTTCCTGGAGCACGCCTCCACCACGGTCACCGAGGACGGCCGACACAAGGACGATCTCGGTCTGCTGGCCACCGCAGCGGCGGATGTCCACCACATGGTCGCCGCCATGATCGGCTACACCATGGCCGCCGCCGAGCAGCCCGCCGAGATCTACAAGGTGGGCGAGCACGCGGTCACCCTGCTGATGAGTGCCGGCGACCTGCTGATCGGTTACCTGCTGATCCGGCAGTCGCTGGTGGCGCAGGCCGCGCTGGACGCCGGCGCCACCGGCAAGGACCGGGACTTCTACCTCGGAAAGTTGGCCTCGGCCCACTGGTTCGCGCGCAATGTGTTGCCCGAACTCACCGCGCGTCGCGCCGTCGTCACCGCCGCCGACCTGTCATTGATGGACGTTCCGGAGGGTGCGTTCTAACTCGCCCACGCCTCGACCCCGGTGCGCACCGGCCCACCGGCGCGCACCGCGTCCTCGATCGCCAGCGAGATCAGTTGGTCCTGGCAGGCATCGGCCAACGGGTACGGCCCCGGTCCGTCACCGACGGCCCAGCGAGCAGTGTCCCGGAGCAGGGTCGCGATCGCGATCTCCTCATCCATCAGTCGCAGACCGAGAAACGGATTGCGCCAGACGATCTCACCGTCGAAGGACAGGTGCTCGGTGTCGTGGCCGTCGAGATTGAGATCCTGCCCGAGCTGGCCCCGCACGATCGAGGACCGGACGATCGCGCGCGGTCCGGTCAACCGCACCACCGCGTCATCGGCGAGCTCACCGCGGCTGCCTCGGACCAGGATGCGTCGGAACCGTAGTTGGTTGTGCCACTGGCCGGACGTGAAGTCATACAGACCGCAACGGTTGTCGCCGAAGTCGATGGTGGCCAGGGTGGTCTGCGCGAGCTGCTCGGACTGGTCGTCGGTCCAGCCGGAACGATCCAGCGGGTCCACCAGCGGTGCCGCGAACTGCACCGCACGGACCTCGGTCGGTCCGCACCCGACACCGAGCAGCCCACGCAACATCGAGACTGCGTGATACCCGTGGGTGGAGGACACCTGGGCCGAGGTAGGGGTGCCGATCACGCCGCGGCGCAGGACCTCCCGTCGCGCGGCGTGCCCGGGCATGAGCAGGTACTGCTCGGCAACCTGCACGACATCGGATCCACCGGCGGCGTCCCACAGTGCGCGGAGCCCGGCCACGTCCGGCGCGGGCGGAGTCTCGCACAGTACCTTCACCCCGGCGCCGACGAGATCGACTACCACAGAACCATTGTCGGCCGGTGACACACTGACCACCACCAGATCCGGGTGCTCACGATCGACCAGTTCCGCAGCTGACAGGTACGTCGGTACGCCCCAGCGCACCGCGGCCCGGGCCGCTGACTCCGCGCTGCGGACCGCGATGCCCACCGTCCGAACATCGGGCAGGACCGCCGCCAGCCGCAGGAAGAACTCCGCCCGCCAGCCGGCGCCGATCACGCCGATGGTCACCGGTTCCGCCATCACGCACCTCCATGCTCGCCCGACCGGATCCACGCTATCCGCCGGGGCCCCCCGCCGTCCCCGCCGTCCCCGCCGTCGGCTCGCGCCCGCCGCCGCGCGTGGCAGGGCACACTGGCGGGATGACCGACTCCTATGACCTCATCGTGATCGGCGCCGGCGCAGTCGGCGAGAACCTCGCCGACCGGGCGGTCCAGGGCGGGCTCACCGTCGCCATCGTCGAAGGTGAGCTGGTGGGGGGCGAGTGCTCGTACTGGGCCTGCATGCCGTCCAAGGCGCTGCTCGGTCCCCCGCTGGCGCTGGCCGCGGCCAGGGCCGTCGAGGGCGCGGCGCCGGCGGTGACCGGGGAGCTCGACGTCGAGGCCGTGCTGGCCCGGCGGACGAAGTTCACCTCGGGCTGGGACGATGCCGGCCAGGTCGCGTGGCTGGACGGTGCCGGGATCACCCTGATCCGCGGCCACGGCCGGTTGGCCGGCGCGAAGCGGGTGCGAGTGACCACGACCGACGGTGACGTCCGCACGCTGACCGCGCACCATGCCGTGGCCGTCTGCACCGGGACGTCCGCCACCATCCCGCCGATCGAGGGTCTCGCCGACGCCCGGCCCTGGACCAGCCGGGAGGCGACCAGCGCGACCGCCGTTCCGGCGTCGCTGGTCATCATCGGTGGCGGCGTGGTCGCGACCGAGATGGCCACCGCGTACGGCTTCTTCGGATCGCGGGTGACGATGCTGGTCCGCGGTGAGCTCCTCGCCGGTCTCGAGCCGTTCGCCGGGGAGATGGTCACCGAGTCGCTGCGGGGGATGGGCGTCGACATCCGACTGGGGGTGTCGTCGACGGCGGTCGTTCGGGACGGGGACACCGTGACGGTGACCCTGGACGACGGGACGACCGTCTCCGCTGCCGAGGTACTGGTGGCGACCGGCCGGACGGCCGCCACCGCCGACCTGGGCCTGTCCAGCGTGGGCCTGCCCGACAAGGGCTTCCTGACCACCGATGACACCCTGCGCGTCGAGGGGTTCGACTGGCTCTACGCGGCCGGCGACGCCACCGGCCGGGCGTTGCTCACGCATCAGGGCAAGTACCAGGCCCGGGCCGCCGGCGATGTCATCGCTGCACGGGCCAACGGCGATCCGATCCAGGACCAGCCCTGGGGCCGCCATGTGGCCACCGCCGATCATGCCGCGGTTCCTGCAGTCGTGTTCAGCCACCCGGAGATCGCCTCGATCGGGCTCACCGCCGATCAGGCACGCGAGAAGTACGACCACATCAAGGTTGTCGACTACGACCTCGGTCAGGTCAGCGGCTCCAAGCTGCACGCCGACGACTACTCCGGGCGGGCTCGGATGGTGGTCGACACCGATCGGGAGGTGATCGTCGGGTTGACCCTGGTCGGGCCGGAGGTGGGCGAGATGATCCACGCCGCCACGATCGCCGTGGTCGCCGGGGTGCCGATCGCCCGGTTGTGGCACGCCGTCCCGTCCTACCCGACGATGAGCGAGATCTGGCTGCGGCTGCTGGAGACCTACGGCCGATGACCGCCCGCACCCGACATTCAAGACGTGGGGAGGCCCCGGCCCGAGAGAACCCGCCTCAATAGACCGTGACTCAGTAGACCGCGACCCAGCTCATCTTGACTCAGTAGAGCCTGACTCAGAGCACGAAGCCGCCGCCCTTGACCCGTTCGATGTTGCGCATCTTGTTAACCGCGTCGAGTGCGGCGACCTTGTAGGACTCCGCCAGCGTCGGGTAGTTGAAGACCGCGTTGACCAGGTAGTCGACCGTGCCCTGCAGACCCATCACGGTCTGGCCGATGTGCACCAGTTCGGTGGCGTTGGTCCCGAAGACGTGAACCCCCAGGAGTGCCCGGGTCTCGGCATGCACCAACAGTTTCAACATTCCGTAGGAGTCACCGAGGATGGCGCCGCGGGCGAGTTCCCGGTACCGGGAGACGCCCACCTCGAACGGCACGTTGTCCTCGGTGAGTTGTTCCTCGGTGGCCCCGACGTAGGAGATCTCCGGGATCGTGTAGATGCCGATCGGCTGCAACGCGCCGAGGGTGTCCCCCACCGGCTCGCCGAACGCGTCGTAGGACGCCCGCCGGCCCTGCTCCATCGCAGTCGCGGCCAGCGCGGGGAAGCCGATCACGTCGCCGACCGCGTAGATGTGATCGACCTCGGTCCTGAACTGGTCGTCCACGGAGATCCGGCCCCGGGCGTCGGCCGACAACCCGGCGCGATCCAGATTCAGCTCTTCGGTGACGCCCTGCCGCCCCGCCGAGTACAACACCGTGTCGGCCGGGATCCGTTTGCCCGATTCCAGGATCGTCAGCGTCCCGCCCTCGTGCTTCTCCACGGTGCGCACGCTCTCCCCCATCCGGAAGGTGACCGCCAGGTCCCGGAGCTGGTACTTCAGCGCCTCGACGATCTCCAGGTCGCAGAACTCCAGCATCCGGGGGCGCTGTTCGACGACGGTGACCTTGGTGCCCAGGGCGGCGAACATCGATGCGTACTCGATGCCGATGACCCCGGCACCGACCACCACCATCGACCGCGGGATGTGCTTGAGGTTCAGGATCTGGTCGGAGTCCACGATGGTCGAACCGTCGAACTCCACTGTCACCGGACGGGCGGGCCGGGTCCCGACGGCGATGACGATCTTGTCCGCCTTGGCCACCTTCTTCTCGCCCTCGGCCTCCTCGATCTGCACGGTGTGCGAGTCGACGAAGGACGCGGTGCCGGTGTACAGCGCGACCCGGTTGCGTGACAGTTGACTGCGGATGACGTCGGTCTCCCGGTTGATCACATGGTTCGTCCGGGCCATCAGATCACCGATGGTGATGTCGTTCTTGAGCCGGTAGGCCTGCCCGTACAGCTCCCGCTGGCTGAGCCCGGTCAGGTACATCACCGCCTCCCGCATGGTCTTGGACGGGATGGTGCCGGTGTTGATGCACACGCCGCCGACCATCATCGGCCGCTCGACGATCGCGGCACGCTTCTGGAGCTTGGCCGCGGCGATCGCCGCCTTCTGCCCGGCCGGACCGGATCCGATGACCAGCAGGTCGTACTGCTCCATGACGTTTCCCCTCGCAACGGCGGGGTCGACCCGGGTGGACCGCCGGGCGCATCGTCACACATCGGTGTGACGGCGGGGTGAACGGCCGAATCACCGCGGCCGGACAGCGAAAACCCCGGGGTGCTGCCGAGTCGGGGTCCGGCAGCAATCCGGGGTCATGGGTGGTATCGCACTACCACGGTCAAACGTTACATGCATCCGGGGACGGTGCCGCGCGTTCGAGCGATCTCGAGCCGTTCAGCGATCCGGTTCCCGGCCGTCGCGTCCGTTCAGTCGGCGGCGAGCACGGCGTGCCGTTGGGCGATCACTATCAGTTCGTCACGCATCGACGCGGTCGGGGCGTTCTCGATCGCCAGGTCGACCAACCGTCGGGTTCGGGACGACTCACGGCGGCTACGGATCGCCTTCGCGAGGTTACTCATGCACAACACCTTCTCTGGTTCTTCCGCCCGGCTGGGCGGGGGCGATCCGGCGGATCCGGACAGCTGGGGCCTACCTCCCTACAGACGTCGGGGCGGCCGGGAGGATGCCCGAAACAGAGGTGAAGTGAGTCACCAGGCGAAAGCGAGTCCCGGGTCGGCGAGCAGCGCCCCCACGTCGAACAGGAACGTGGCGCCCTGGGCACCGTCGACCAGTCGGTGGTCGAACGACAGTGACAGCTGGCAGACCGACCGGACCGCGAGTTCGCCCGCCACCACCCACGCGGTCGGTCTGATCACTCCGACCGCCAGGATCGCGGCCTCCCCGGGATTGATGATCGGGGTGCCCGCGTCGACACCGAAGACCCCGATGTTGGTGATCGTGAAGGTGCCGCCGGTCATGGCATCGGGTGCGGTGCGTCCCGCCCGGGCCGTCTCGGCCAAATCCACCAGGGCCCCGGCGAGATCGCGCAGAGACAGGCTGTCGGCGTCCGGGATATGGGGCACCACCAGACCGCGCGGAGTTGCTGCGGCGACACCGAGGTTGACGTAGTCGCTGAAGATGATCTCCTGGGCGGACTCGTCCCACCGTGCGTTGAGGTCCGGTGCGCCCCGCAGCACGAGGCAGACCGCCCGGGCGATCAGCGCCAGCGGGGTGAGCTTGACGTCGGCGAACTCCGGCCGCGCCTGCAGGCGCAGCCGCAACGCCATCAACTCGGTGACGTCCACGCTCTGGAACACCGTCACGTGCGGGGCGGTGAAAGCACTGCCCACCATGGCGGCGGCGGTGGCCCGACGTACGCCCTTGATCGGCACCCGGCGTTGGCGCGACGGGTCGCCGCCCTGCCGGGGCGGCGCGGTGGCGGACCCACCATGATCGACCGGATCGGCCGGCGCACCGGCCTTCTGTACGTCCGCGCGGGTGATCACCCCACCCGCCCCGGTCGGCGGGACCGAGTGCAGATCGACCCCCAGTTCGCGGGCGAGCAGCCGGATCGGCGGCGCGGCCAGCGGCACCGGCGCCGCGCCTTCCGGCGGGCCTGGTGTCGCCGCCGACGGCGGGCCCGGTGTCGCCGCCGGCGGCACGGCAGCCCCAGGTGCGATCCGGCGCGGCCGGCGCCCCTGCGCCGCGGCCGCGGAGACGAACGCCCACCAGCGTGGCGATCCGGCCGTCGGCGGTCATCTCGCCGATCTTGGTGCCGAGTTCCGCGTCCGTCGTGGGCGCCTCCGGTGGCGCCGTGACGTCCCCGGGATCGGTGTCGATGGTGATGATCGGCGCGCCGACGTCCACCGTCTGTCCGGGGGCGACCAGCAGCGAGGTGACCCTCCCGGCGAACGGGGACGGCAACTCGACCGCGGCCTTCGCGGTCTCGATCTCCACCAGAATCTGGTTCACGCCGACCTGGTCGCCGGGCGCCACCCGCCACCCGAGGATCTCGGCCTCGGTCAGGCCCTCGCCGACATCGGGCAGGGCGAAGGTTTCGACGTGACTCACCGGTACTCCAGACTGCGGTCGACGGCGTCCAGGACGCGGTCGAGGTTGGGCAGGAAATCTTCTTCCAGTCGGCTCGGCGGGTACGGAACATCCAGACCGGCGACCCGGAGCACCGGCGCCTGCAACGAGTAGAACGCCTCCTCAGAAACCCGGGCCGCGATCTCGGAGGTGATCGAGCTCTCCCGCGGCGCCTCGGAGACGACCACCAGATGCCCGGTGCGTCGCACCGAGTCGAGCACCGGCCCGAGGTCCAGCGGCGACAGACCGCGCAGGTCGATCACTTCCAGCGAACGCCCCTCGGTGGCGGCGGTCTCCGCAGCGGCCAGCACGATCGACATCGACGGGCCGTAGCTGACCACCGTGCAGTCCGCCCCCTCCCGACGCACCCGACTGGAGAAGTGGTCACCCTGGTGCGCGGAGGTCTGGACGTCGCCCTTCTCCCAGTACCGGCGCTTGGGTTCGAGGAACACGATCGGATCGTCGGTGGCGATGGCCTGTCGCAGCATGTGATAGCCGTCCGAGGCATTCGAGCAGGCCGCCACCCGCAGCCCGGCGATGTGGCAGAAGAACGATTCCGGGGACTCGGAGTGGTGCTCGACGGCGCCGATACCGCCGCCGAACGGGATCCGGATGACCAGCGGGAGCGTCCACGCCCCACCGGAACGGAACCCCATCTTGGCCACCTGGGAGATGATCTGGTCGAACGCGGGAAAGACGAAGCCGTCGAACTGGATCTCGACCACCGGCCGGTAGCCGCGCATCGCCAGCCCGACCGCAGTACCGACGATCCCCGATTCGGCGAGCGGGGTGTCGATCACCCGGTCCTCTCCGAAATCCTTCAGCAGGCCGTCGGTGATCCGGAAGACACCGCCGAGTTTGCCGACGTCCTCTCCCATCACGACGACCTTCCGGTCGGCGGCCATCTCGTCGTGCAGGGCGGCGTTGAGTGCCTTGGCCAACGTCATCGTGGTCATCAGTGCCGACCTCCGGCGATCCCGCCCTCGGCGAAGCCGGCGAGGTACTCCTCGAAGTCGGCCCGTTGGGCGTCGAGCTGGCGATGCTCGGTGGCGTAGACGTTCTCGAACATGTCGGCGACGGTGGGGTCGGGCAGGTCGATCAGCCGGCTGCGGAAATCGGCCGCCAGCTCGTCGGCGTCGCGGGCCACCCCGTCGAAGAAGGCAGCGTCGGCGTGACCGCTGCGGGCCAGGTAGGCCTTGACCCGCTCGATCGGGTCGAGCAGTTTCCACGCCTCGGTCTCGTCCTGCATGCGGTAGCGGGTGGGGTCGTCGGAGGTGGTGTGGGCATCCATCCGGTAGGTGAACGCCTCGATCATCACCGGGCCGTTCCCGGATCGGCATTCGTCCATGGCCCAGGTGGTGGCTGCCAGGCAGGCCAGCACGTCGTTGCCGTCCACCCGGATCCCGGGGAATCCGTAGCCCGCGGCCCGTTGGTAGAGCGGCATTCTCGCCACCCGGTGGATCGACTCCGAGATGGCCCACTGGTTGTTCTGGCAGTAGAACACGACCGGCGCGTTGAACGCGGCGGCGAATACCATGCCCTCGTGCACGTCGCCCTGGGAGGTGGCGCCGTCACCGAAGAAGGTGATGGTGGCCTCCGCGTCGTCCTCGTCGCCCATCACGCCGTCCAGCCGCTGACCCATCGCGTAGCCCACCGCGTTGATCACCTGGTTGCCGATGACGATCGCGTACTTGTTGAACCGCTTCTCCCGGGGGTTCCATCCGCCGTAGTCCACGCCACGGAACATGGACGCGATCTGCACCGGATCGATGCCGCGGCAGAACGCCACACCGTGCTCGCGGTAGGACGGGAAACCCATGTCCTGCGGGCGCATCCCACGGCCGGCGCCGACCTGCGCCGCCTCCTGGCCGAGCAGCGGGGCCCACAGCCCGAGTTGGCCCTGACGTTGCAACGCGTTGCCCTCCCGGTCGAACCGGCGGACCAGGACCATGTCGCGGTAGAGGCTCCGGACGAGCTCGGCGGTGACGTCCAGCGGGAACTCGGCAGACGGGGTGAACTCACCCTCCGGACTGAGCAGGGACAGGATGCCTGGCGCGGTGGTGGTGGCCCGCAGCCCGGCCATCACTTCGTGCGGCTCGGGGAACTTCGATGTTCCCGCCGCCCCACGGGCGGCGGCGGCACTGGCCGAGTCGGTGCTGTCGTGGTCCGGGTGCAATGGCATGAACCTCTCCTCAGTTCCTGCCCATACTGGCACGAAGTCCGCAATCAGGGGATCTGTGCCACCCCGACCGTCGGACCCTCGAACATCCGGAATCCGCAGGTAGGGCGCTCGCGCACCCCCGCCGCCGGCCGCCGACATCCCTCCCCGGGTCGCTGCCCTCTACGATCATCGTCAGTGTCGCCGTGGGGTCCGACGGCGGCACATCCGCTCGCGATCGTCGGAGGTTCGTCGTGGAACTGGAACACCGCTTCGAGCTACCGGTGGGGGTCGAGAAGGCCTACCCGGCGCTCACCGATCTGGATCTGGTCGCGCAGTGCTGGCCGGGTGCCAGCCTGGACAGCGTGACCGGCGACGAGTTCAGCGGCGCCCTGAAGATCAGGGTCGGCCGCATCCCACGAACGTTCAAGGGCAAGGCCCGGTTCGTCGAACGCGACCCGGCCGGCCATCGTGCGGTGATCGAGGCCACCGGGCTGGCCAGCCGGGCCGGGTCGTCGGCCACGATGCTGGTGACCGCCACGGCGACGGCGGTCACACCCAACCGGACAGCGGTCGTGCTGCTCACCACGCTGTCCATCACCGGCCGGGAGTCCAGCTTCAGCCGCCAGGTGATGATCGACGTCGGCACCGAGTCGGTGAACCGCTTCGCCGACGCGATGGCGCAGCACCTGGCCGGCAAGTCCGCCCCCGAGGCCGAGCTGCTGTCCGTGGTCAACCCGGACGAGGTCGCGGCCGAGGTGGTAGCCGCCGAGTTCGGCGGGCCCGTCGAACCTGCGGCGGATCCGACGACCCCGGCCGGCGGCCTCCCGGCGGCGGCCCAGCGGCGGCGCAGCGCAGCGCTGCCGGCAGCGACCCCGCCCGTGGAGGTGCTCACCGTGGCGAAAGGGCCGTTCCTGCAACAGATCGCCCCGGTCGCCGCGGCCGTCGTGCTGGCCGTGTTCATTCTTCGCAAGAAGCCGCGTCGGAGTGAGGTGCGCAGCGTGACGGAATTGGCGTGACGTTCGCCGTGGGCCCGGCCCGACATCGTCGGCAGGCCGGGCCCACGGCAGCTGCGGCCTACCGGGCCAGGCGCGACTCGAGCTCCGCCAGTTCGGTGTGCATCGAGGCCGGCACGGTGTCCCCGAGGAACGTGAACCACTCCCTGATCAGGGGCAGTTCGGCGGTCCACTCGTCGCGGTCCACCCGCAGCGCCTGCTTCACCTGCGCGGCCGTCAGACCGAGTCCGTCGACGTCCAGGCCGCCGGGTGTGGGCACCCGACCGATGGCGGTGGGCTCCGCGTCGGCGGTGCCGTCGATGCGGTCCACGATCCACTTGAGCACCCGGCTGTTCTCTCCGAAGCCCGGCCACAGGAAGCTGCCGTCGGCGTCGCGGCGGAACCAGTTGACGTAGAACACCTTCGGCAACAGCGTCGCGTCGGTGCGCTCGGCCATGCTCAACCAGTGCGCGAGATAGTCGCCGGCGTCATAGCCGATGAACGGCAGCATCGCCATCGGGTCCCGTCGGACCACGCCGACCTTCCCGGTCGCCGCCGCAGTCGTCTCCGACGACAGCGTGGCGCCGAGGAACACGCCGTGCTCCCACGAGTAGGCCTCTGCCACCAGCGGGACGGTCGTCTTGCGGCGACCGCCGAAGATGATCGCCGAGATGGGCACGCCCTCCGGGGAGTTGTACTCCGGAGCGAGGATGGGGCACTGGGTGATCGGCGTGCAGAAGCGCGAGTTCGGGTGCGCTGCAGGCTGTCCGGCTGAGGCGAGTGGCACGCCGGCGGCATCCACACCGGACGGGGTCCAGTCCCGACCCTGCCAATCCGTCAGGTGGTCGGGGGCGGTCCGGGTCATGCCCTCCCACCAGACGCCGCCGTCGTCGGTGGCGGCGACGTTGGTGAAGACGGAGTTGCCGGCCGCGATGGTCCGCATCGCGTTGGGGTTGGTATGCCAGCCGGTGCCGGGAGCGACGCCGAACAGGCCGAACTCGGGGTTGGTCGCCCACAGCCGGCCATCGGCGCCGATCCGCATCCAGGCGATGTCGTCGCCGAGGAGCTCGGCCTTCCAGCCCCGGATGGTGGGCTCGATCATCGCGAGATTGGTCTTACCGCAGGCGCTCGGGAAGGCGGCCGCGATGTACTTCACGTCGTTGGCCGGGCTGGTCAGCTTCAGGATCAGCATGTGCTCGGCCAGCCAGCCCTCGTCACGGGCCATCGCCGAGGCGATCCGCAGCGAGTAGCACTTCTTGCCCAGCAGCGCGTTGCCGCCGTATCCGGAGCCGAATGACCAGATCGCCCGCTCCTCGGGGAAGTGCGAAATGTACTTGGTGTCATTGGACGGCCACGGCACGTCGGTCTCGCCGTCGGCCAGCGGGGCGCCCACCGAGTGCAGGGCCTGCACATAGGACCCGGTGCGCTCGATGACCCGCAGTGCCTCGGTACCGACCCGGGTCATGATGCGCATCGAACCCACGACGTACTCGGAGTCGGTGATCTCCACACCGAGCTTGGCGTCGGCGGAGTCCAGCGGTCCCATGCAGAACGGGATCACGTACAGGGTCCGGCCTTTCATGCAGCCGCGGTAGAGCTCGGTCATCACCGACTTCATCTCGGCCGGCGCCGTCCAGTTGTTCGTCGGCCCGGCGTCGCGGGCGTCGACGGAGCAGATGAACGTGCGATCCTCCACGCGGGCCACGTCCGACGGGTCGGACTCCGCCAGGTAGGACCCGGGCACCGTCGCGAGTTCGGTGAAAGTGCCTGCAGCGACCAATTTTCGGGCCAGCGTCAGCCACTGCCCCTCGGTGCCGTCGATCCAGACGACCGCCGACGGTGTCGTGAGGGCGGCGATCTCGGCAACCCACCGGGCCAGCCCGGCGTGGGTGGTGGCGGCAGCAACGGGTGCGGTGGTCGTCGGGGATGTCACTGCGGCCTCAGGGGTGGTCATCACTGCGGTCATGGGCGGTTCTCCTCGGGGGGCGGGGTGACGGGAGCGGAGTCCCGGCGGCGTCGGCGGGGAAGTGCGCGGTCCGGGAACGGTTTCCACCGGAAGCGATGCACGACCTAACCACGGGAAATGGGCACCGTCGGCAGTTATCGCTGTTGCTCCGACCACAGAATCGTGAAAGTAGATCGATTCAGAAGAAAGTGTTCGAACTTGTTTGTTCGGTTTAGTTTGATCTTGGTCAGGGATGTCCGACCTGCGACGATGGCGGTGGGCCACGTCTCACCGCTCGATCGGGCACACAATCCAACACTCGCCCGAGGCCCGGGGTACCGTTCTGGACACGGATTAGATGTTGTTATGTCCGAACATTAGAACAATGACATGAGTGCACTCGTGGAAAGTGGAGCAGAGGGCTATCGGTGATTCAGCGGGCCTGCGACACCGAGGACATGTTGAATCCGTCGATCCGCATCGCGGGCATCGACGTCCTGGTGAACCAGTCCGACCACTCCCGCGGCAACGCCCGCTCCGAGGCACTCACGGTGTGCGCCCGACGCAGCACATCCAGCGGCGACATGTTGAACCGGAAGTTGTTCACCGCGCCCACCACCTCACCGTGTTCCACCAGGAAGACCCCGTCCCGGGTGAGCCCGGTGAGCAGCAGCGAAGTCGGGTCCACCATCCGGATGTACCACAGCGATGTCAGCAGCAACCCGCGGTCGACACCGGCCACCACGTCAGCGTGCGACACCGCAGGGTCGCCACCGGTGAGGACCAGGTTGTCGGCCATCGGGCTGAACTCGGCGCCGTACTCACGCGCCGACGCGCGGGTGTGCACCAAGCCGCTGATCACGCCGTCACTGACCAACTCGGTCCGGCCGATCGGGGCCCCGTTGTCGAAGACCGATACGTCGTCGCCCGACCCCGCCGACACGACGAAAGGTGTCGACCGGATGGGGTCGAGGGTGCAATCGCCGAACAGCGTCAGCGGTAGCTCGGTCAGCCGCTCGCCCAGCCTGGTGCCGCCGCCCGGCGCCGAGAACGCCGATCGACCCTCGAAGGCCGCCCGGGCTCCGGCCGACCAGGCCTGGAACACCATCAGGTCCGCAACCGCCGTCGGCGGCAACACCGTGTCGTACCGGCCCGCGGGCAGGTCCATCGACCGCTTCGCCCACCCCAGCCGGACGGACAGTGAGTCGGCCAGCGAGGCGACGTCCACGTCGGTGAAGTCGTTGGTCGAGCGACCCACCCACGCCGACCGTGCCAGGTCAGCAGATTTGGCGTTGACCTCCACGGTGCCCGTCGGTTGGACCCAGCGGCGGCGGACACCGGTCGAGGTCCCCAGGTACACCGTCTCGACATCGTGCCGGGCGAACCCGTACAGGATCTGGTCGGCAGCCCGAGCCGCGTCGAAAGCCGTTGCCAGCGAAGGAATCAGCCGGTCGTAGACGCTGAAGCTGTGCGGCGCCGGTGGTGCCGCGAAATCGTCGTCGGCCGACCCTGCGACGAGATCGCCGGCGTCATGGGCCGGGCCCGCGTCACGGGCCGCCTGCTCGGCGGCCCGCACGGCGGCGGCGATGTCGGCGGGGTTCGCAGAGGTGGATTCCACCGTCCCGGCGGCTCGCCCGACGATCGCCACCACGAACCAACTCAGCGCTTCGGTCGCCCCACTGGTGGTCACCGTGGTGTTGGCCCACCGGATGTTGGCAGTCCGGGTGCTGGTCACCGCGACGACGCAGCCGTCCGACCGTGACGCCGCCAGCGCCCGCTCGACGATCTCCTGCGGAGTTGCTGTGTTCATGCCTGCGCTCCCGACTCTGCCCCGGTCGCCGGGTCCTGGCGGCGTGCCCGTACGAGGGGAGAGCCGTGCGCCGGCCGGGAGCGGTGGCTCACTGCGCCCCCTCCTCGACGGTGTTCAACACGTTGACACCCCGGAAGCGGGCCGACGGCGTGCCGTGCGACACCGCGGCCGCCTGGCCGGGCTGACCCTTCCCGCAATTGAAAGCTCCTCCCAATACCCAGGTCTCGGGGCCCCCGACACCGTCCATCGATCCCCAGAAGTCGGTGGTCGTCGCCTGGTAGGCGACATCCTTCACCTGCCCGGCGAGCTCGCCGTTGCGGATCCGGAAGAACCGCTGGCCGGTGAACTGGAAGTTGTAGCGCTGCATGTCGATCGACCACGACTTGTCGCCGACGACGTAGATCCCGTCCTCGACACCGGCGATCAGATCCGCGGTCGACCCGCCGTCCGGACTGGGTTGCAGACTCACGTTGGCCATCCGTTGGATCGGCGTGTGGCCGGGCGAGTCGGCGAACGCGCAGCCGTTGGATCGTGGCAGCCCCAGCCGCCGGGCGAACACCCGGTCCAGTTGATAACCGACGAGCGTGCCGCTGCTGACGATCTCCCACTGCTGTCCGGCCACCCCGTCGTCGTCGAACCCGATGGTGGCCAGGCCGTGCGGCACCGTGCGGTCACCGGTCACGTTCATCATCGACGACCCGTAGCGCAGCGTGCCGAGACGTGTCCGGAGTGGCGAACGACGTTCCGGCATAGGCGGCCTCGTACCCGATCGCCCGGTCGTACTCGGTCGCGTGGCCGATCGACTCGTGGATGGTCAGCCACAGGTTGGTCGGGTCGATCACCAGGTCGGTACGGCCGGGCACCACCGACGGGGCCTTCGTCTTCTCCACGAGCAGGCCCGGCATCCGGTCGATCTCGTCGTCGAAGTCCCATCCTCCCGCCCCGGTCACGTACTCCCAGCCGCGGGCCGTCGGCGGCGCCAACGACCGCATGCTCTCGAAGGCGCCGCTGACGGAGTCCACCGCGACCGCTTCCAGCTCGGGCTGCACCCGCACCCGCTGTTGAGTGGTCACCGTGCCCGCGAGGTCGGCGTAGAACTTGTTCTCCTTCACCAGCTGCACACCGGCAGTCGCGTGCGCGACGCCGTCGGCGGCGGTCAGGCGCTCGGTGCGGTCCACCAGCAACGCGACCTTGTCCGCCGTCGGCACCGCCAGCGGGTCGATTCCGTAGGCACTCACCCAGACCGCATCGGCATACACCGGCTCGTCGGCGCGTTCGACGCGCTCCCCGGCCACCGAGCGCAACGCCCGCGCGACCTCGACGGCCTGCCTGCTGACGGCGCGCGCCGCGTCGGGCGTGAGCAGGTACCCGCTGGCGAAGCCCCAGGTGCCGTCCACCACCACCCGGACGGCATAACCGATGCCGACGCTCTCGGCGGCCGTCTCGACCTGGCAGTCGCGGACCGAGATGTGCTGCGAGCAGAGCCGTTCGAGCCGGAAATCGGCGTGCGTGGCGCCCCCGCTGCGCGCGCCGTGCAGTGCCGCGTCAGCCAGACCGCGCAGCGGCAGCGCGAGGAACTCCGGATCGACCTCGTGGGAATCGGGCGTTCGGGGACGGTCGTGGGCCACGAAGGCCACCCTAGTGGTGCGCACCCGACAACTCCGGGCGGGCACCACCGGCGCCTGCCGTCCGGTCCTCGCCCCGCCGCGTCCGATGCCCACCCCGAGTGGGACGATCGAGCCATGGCTGAGATCACCGCCCAGACGATCGCGTACCCGGCTCCGGGATCGCGACCCAGCCGGCGGGACGTCGAACACATCGATCCGCACGTGGTGGTGTTGTTCGGCGCGACCGGCGACCTCGCCCGCCGCAAGCTGCTCCCCGGACTCGCCCACCTCGCACTGTCGGAGCTGACCCCCGACCTGCACGTGGTGGGTACCTCGCTGGAGGACTTCGACGACGACGGGTTCCGCGCCTTCGCGCGGCAGGCCATCACCGAGTTCGGCAGCCACTCCCTGAGCGAGCAGCAGTGGGACGCCTTCGCCGCCACGCTCTGTTACGTCCCCCGCTCGGCCGGGCCGGACGCCCTCGCCGACGCGGTGCGGCAGGCCGAGACGGCGCTCGGCCCGGACGTACGCCGACTGCACTACCTCAGCGTCCCGCCGAAGGCCGCACTCGCGGTGATCACCATGCTCGAGGACGCCAAGCTGGTCGACAACTCGCGGATAGTGATGGAGAAGCCGTTCGGCACCGATCTGGAGAGTGCGGTCGCGCTCAACGCCGAGGTGCACCAGACATTCCAGGAGAAGCAGGTCTTCCGCATCGACCACTTCCTGGGCAAGGAGGCGGCCCAGAACATCCTCGCCTTCCGGTTCGCCAACGGGCTCTTCGAGCCGATCTGGAACCGCAACTTCATCGACCACGTCCAGATCGACATCCCCGAACAGCTCGGGCTGGACCGGCGCGCGGGCTTCTACGAATCCACCGGCGCCTTCAAGGACATGGTCGTCACGCACCTGTTCCAGGTGTTGGCGTTCGTGGCGATGGAGCCACCGACCGCACTCGAACCGCGGGCGATCAGCGAGGAGAAGAACAAGGTCTTCCGCTCGATGTTGCCGATCGACACCGCCGATGTGGTCCGCGGTCAGTACCAGGGATACCGGCAGGAGGAGGGCGTCGCCCCGGAGTCGGACACCGAGACGTTCATCGCGATGAAGGTGGCCATCGACAACTGGCGCTGGGCCGGTGTGCCGTTCTACCTGCGGACCGGGAAGCGGATGGCCGAGGGGCAGCGGATCATCTCGATCGCGTTCCGGGAGGCACCGAAGTCGATGTTCCCGGCCGGATCGGGCGTGGGTTCGCACGGCCCCGACCATCTGACCTTCGACCTGGCCGACGAGAGCAAGGTGTCGTTGTCGTTCTACGGCAAACGCCCGGGTCCAGGGATGCGGCTGGACAAGCTGAGCATGCAGTTCTCCACCCACGACACCGAACGGGCCGGCGACGTCCTGGAGGCCTACGAACGGCTGATCCTGGACGCGATGCGGGGTGACCACACCCTGTTCACCACCGCCGAGGGCATCGAAAGTCTCTGGGAACGTTCGATGCCGCTGTTGGATGATCCGCCCGAGGTCAAGATGTACCCGCCGGGCAGCTGGGGCCCCAACGCCATCCATCAGTTGGTGGCCCCGCACGCCTGGCGGCTGCCGTTCGAGCGCGCCTGGCGGGGGCCCAGGTAGTCGTGTCGGTGGTCTGGGTCGGTGGTCCGCACGACTCCCCGGGTACCAGGTTCCGAGCCGCCCGGAGTGCGTGCGAGCCACCAGGGCAGACTCAAGGGCGTGAATCTCCCGATGTTCCCGCTCGGCAGCGTGCTGCTGCCGGGCCAGCTGATGCCGCTGCACGTCTTCGAGGCGCGGTACCAGGCGATGCTGGAGCACTGCAGGGCGCACGATGACGAGTTCGGGGTGGTCCTCATCCAGCGCGGCCACGAGGTCGGTGGCGGTGACGTGCGGTCCGATGTCGGGACCGTCGCCCGGATCCTGGAGGCCGACCTGGTCGCGCCGGGGCACTGGGCGATCGTCACGGCCGGGGTACGTCGGGTCCGGGTGACGCGCTGGCTGCCGGACGAGCCGTGGCCGCATGCGGAGGTCGAACCGCTGGTGGACGACGACCTCAACCTCGACCTCGACGCGAGCCCGGCCGACGAGCCCGGCCGCCCGGCCCGACGACCAGCCCGACAATGCGGTGGTCTGGACGGGGGTGCGGAATCGACTGCTCGTGATCGGTGATCTCGCCGCGGAGATGGGCGACGAGTCCTATGCCGACCTCCCCGACTTCGCCGACGATCCGCGGCTGGGCAGCTTCCAGGTCACCGCGCTGTCCCCGCTGGGCGCCTTCGATCGGCAGAAGATCCTGGCCACCACCAGTCTGTCGGACCGGCTCCGGCTGCTGACGGACATGCTCGACGACGTCATCGCCACCCTGCGCGCGGCCCGCTCGTTCGGCGGCGGCCCACCTGCGGGCGCCTGACACCCCGACCTGCCCCAGCGGGGTCCGTCCCGCCCTCCGATCGCCTCCCGAAGGGACCCAGACCATGATCGAAGCCGTCGGCCTCACCAAGAGGTACGGCTCCACGCTGGCGGTGGACGACCTGTCGTTCACCGTCCGGCCCGGGGTCGTCACCGGGTTCCTGGGCCCGAACGGGTCCGGCAAGTCCACCACCATGCGGCTCATCCTCGGACTGGACAACCCGAGCACCGGCCGGGCCCTCATCGACGGAGTGCCGTACGCCCAGATCAAGAACCCGCTGACCCGGATCGGCTCGCTGCTGGACGCGAACTGGATCCATCCGAACCGCAGCGGCGGCGCGCACCTGCGCTGGATCGCGGCGTCCAACGGCATCCCGCATGCGCGGGTCGACGAGGTGCTCGACGTGGTCGGGCTGACCGCAGTGGCCAAGAAGGGGGCCGGAAAGTACTCGTTGGGCATGAAGCAGCGGCTCGGGATCGCCGGGGCCTTGCTCGGACGACCCGACATCCTGATGTTCGACGAACCGGTCAACGGCCTGGATCCGGAGGGCATCCTGTGGATCCGGAACTTCATGAAGCAGCTGGCCGCCGAGGGGCGGACGGTGCTGGTGTCGAGCCACCTGTTGTCGGAGATGGCCCTCACCGCCGACCACCTCGTGGTGATCGGACGCGGGCGGCTGATCGCCGACGCCAGTACCCCGGACTTCATCGCGAACGCGACGTCCACCTCGATCCGGGTCCGCTCGCCACAACTGCCGGAGCTGCAACAGGCACTCGTCGAGCGGGGCCTCGCGACCGTCCTGGACCCCGACGGGCTGACCGTGGTCGATGCGGCGATCGAGGTGGTCGGCGACATCGCCGCGGCCGCCGGGGTGACCCTGCACGAGCTCTCCACCAAGCGCGGCTCGCTGGAGGAGGCGTTCATCAGCCTGACCGGCGGTGACGTCGAATACACCGCCCACGACGACGCTGCCGCCGCGCTCCCCAGCTCCCCCGAGGGAAGGTGACCACGATGTCGCTGATCACCGTCGAACGCATCAAGTTGTTCTCCACCCGGTCGCCGTACTGGTGCATCGGCCTGATCCCGTTGCTGGGTCTCGGTATCACCCTGTTGGTGGCCCTGGTCGATCGCGGTTCGGCGGCCTCGGCCGCCACGAGCCAGTCCTGGGTCGACTTCGCGGTGTCGATCGTGATGGTGATGGCCGCCCTGTCGGTTACCACCGAGTACCGCTTCGGCACCATCCGCAGCTCGTTCCTGGCCGCGCCGGGCCGGTCCGGACTGCTCCTCGCCAAGGCCGTCCTGCTGGCGGTCATCGCGTTCGTCGTCGTCGAGATCACCTCTGTGGCGACCTACCTGCTCGCCCGGGCCGCGCACGGACCGGCGTCCTCGGACGCGGCGTTCACGCTGTCGACGGCGGCGGATTACCGGCTGATCTGGGGCCCGGGCGTGATCGCGGCCGTCGCGGCGGTGCTGGCGATCGCAGTGGGAATCCTGATCCGGCAGTCAGCCGGGGCCATCGCGGTGCTGCTGCTGTGGCCGCTGCTGGTGGAGAACCTGTTCGCGCTGTTCGGATCGTTCGGGCGCGACCTGCAACCCTGGCTGCCCTTCAACGCCTCCCGCGCGTTCTACACCGGCGACGACGGCTTCTCCGGGTTCTCCGATTCGATGCCCAACGCCTGGCAGGGCGGGCTGATCTTCCTGCTGACCACGGCGGTGCTACTGATCCTGGCGCTGGCGTCGGCGAAGAGACGCGACGCCTGACCCGCCACGGATTCGTCCGCGGCGACCGTCCCGCCGTAGCCTGAGGCCGGTGTCCACCGACCAGCCCGCGATCACCTCGACCTCCGATGCCGTCGGAGACACACCCCTCGACCTCGCTCCGGCCGGTGACACCCGACTCCCGCACCTGATCACCCCGGACGACGGGCTGCCGCTGCACTTCCGCCGGGTGGTGAGCTTCCATCCGCGCGGCGGCCGGCTGAACCCGGTGCAGCGGCGGGCCTGGGACGCCTACGCGCCCGAGTGGAACATCGACCCGACGCAGGGCCTGCCGGACCTCGCGACCCTGTTCGGTCGCACCGCTCCGTTGATCATCGAGATCGGGTCCGGGATGGGTGAGGCCACCGCCGGCATGGCGGCGAACCGGCCGGAGGCGAACATCCTCGCGATCGAGGTCTACAAGCCCGGCGTCGCGCAGACCTTCCATCATCTCGGCAAGGCGGGCGTCACCAATGTCCGGCTGATGCGCGGTGACGCCATCGAGGTGCTCGAGGCGCTGATCCCGGCCGGATCGGTCTCGGAGATCTGGCTGTTCTTCCCCGACCCGTGGCCCAAGGCCCGCCATCTCAAGCGCCGGCTGGTCAACCCGTCCTTCGGCAAGCTCGTCGCCTCCCGGCTCCGCAAGGGCGGCATCCTGCGGATGGGGACCGACTGGGAGCCTTACGCCGAGCAGATGCTCGCGGTGTGCACCAGCGAGCCGAAGCTGAAGAACCGGCACGCCGGCTGGGCGCCGCGGCCCGAGTTCCGGCCGCGTACCCGTTTCGAGCGACGCGGCCTCACTGCGGGTCGCGAGATCTTCGACCTGGAGTTCGTCCGCCGCTGAGCCCGGGCCGGCGGCGCGACCCGGGTCAGGCGCGGTTCACGTCCGGTTGCGGCTCGCGCACCCGGCCGGCCAGCACCGCGACCACCAGGCCGGCGATCACGGTGATCCCCAGTGCGGCCCGCAGCCCGGCGAGCCCGGCGAGTGCTCCGACCAGCGGCGGGCCGATCAGGAACGCCGGCCACTGCCCGAACGACACCATCGCCACCCCCCGGCCGGGGGACAGCCCCGGCTGATTTCCGGCGAGCCCGATCACGGTGGGCACCAGGCAGGCACAGCCGACCCCGAGCAGTCCGAAGCCCAGGAACGCACTCCACGTCGACCCCGCTCCGAGGCCCACTGCCATCCCGGTGGCAGCGATCAGGGCGGACACCCGGATGAAGGTGATCCGGCCGAGCCGGCCGACCAGTCGGTCGCCGAACAGCCGGGTCACCGTCATCGCTATAGAGAAGCAGCCGAAGACCAACGCACCGACGCCGGCGCCCGCGCCGACGGTGACGGCGCCGTACTGAGCGCTCCACTGGACCGCCGAACCTTCACTGATCGAGGACAACAGGGCGATCGCCGCCAACAGCGCGAGCTGCGGGGTCAGGGCGCGGCCCTTCTTCCCGGCCGCGGCCACCGCAGGCGGTGGTGCGGCGGGGCGGTCCCTCGGCAGGAACCGCTGGGTGGACAGGAACGCGGCGAACATCAGCAGCCCGGTGGGCGCGAGCTGCTGCAGCGGTGTCACGCCCATCGACGCGGCAGCGGCTCCGAGCCCTGCTCCCCCGAGCTGGCCGAGGCTGAAGAACGCGTGGAAGGTGGACATGATGCGACGCTTGTAGGCGCGTTCGACGACCACGGCCAGCGCGTTCATGGGTGTCACGATCAGCCCGGTGGACACCCCCTGCAGCATCAGCAGCACTCCCAGGACCCACGCGTGCTGGGACGCGGTGACGGCGGGGATGACCAGCACCACACCCACCGCGCCGACCACGGCCAGCGCGCGAGCGCCGGTCCGGGGCAACAGCCTGGTGACCGTGACCAGCGCGGCCAGCGTGCCGACGGGCGCGGCGAGCAACAGCAGCCCCCACTGCGCGTCGTCGAGCCCGACCTGACCACGCACCCCGGGGATCCGGGCCGCCCAGCTGCCGACCATCAACCCGACCAGCAGGAACAGCGTGCTGACGGCGAGACGGGCGCGGCTGGGAGAGGTCACCCCTGCCATGCTGCAGGCCGAGGCTGTCGCGCACCAATTCGCCCGGTCACGTCTGCTCCACGGTGACGAAACGCACCGGCTGCCCCGGGCGCAGCTGGCCGGCGAGATCGATCGCAACGTCGGTGAGGACGGCCGGCACCGGGTACCCCCCGGTCGTCGGGTGATCCCGCAAGAACACCACCGGCAGACCGGACGGTGGCACCTGGATCGCCCCCGCCACCATGGGTGTGCTCGGCAGTTCCCCGACGTCGACGGTGCCGATCGGCGCCCCGGACAACCGCAGCCCGACCCGGTTGGACTGGGGGGTGACCTGCCACTCCTGGCCGGTCAACACACCCATCGCATCGGGCGCCACCCGGTCCAGGTGCGGCCCCGCGGTGACCGTCAGCCGCACCGTGCCGCCCGGCCGGTCCCACCCGGGTGCGGGCAGAGCCACGCCACCGGCCGACACCGACACATCGCGGCCGGTGCCGGCCACCGACAGGAACTGACCGCGGGTCAGTGGCGCAGGCCCCACGCCGGACAGCAGGTCGGTGGCGCGGCTGTGCAGCACCTCGGGCACATCGATGCCGCCGCGCACCGCGAGGTAGCTCCGCAACCCCGACGGCGGCGTTCCCAGCTCCAGCACGTCGCCATCGATCAGCACGAACACCGTCGACGCCTGCGTCGCAGTCCCGTCGGGGTGCCGCACGGTGAGCGGGGCCGCAGCGCCGGTCACCGCGAGGATCTGGTCGCCGAGCGCACGGACCCGCAGACCGCCCAGGGTGGCCTCCAGCACCGCGGCGCCGGGCGGGTTTCCGACCGCGACATTCGCGGCCTCGTAGGCCGCCCGGTCGGCCGCGCCCGATCCGGTCACGCCCAGCGCCCGCAGCCCCGGCCGGCCGGCGTCCTGGACGGTGGTGAGAATGCCGGGCCGGACCACCACCAGGCCGCGCCGGTCGTCCGGCTCCGGTGCGGGCGGTGCGACCGACGCGGGGAGTCCCGGGTCGGACCCCATCGCGGGCAGGCGGGGGACTGCCCGGAACCGCACCTCGGTGCCGGGTCGCAACAACGCGGGCGGGTCGCGTTCGAGGTCCCACAGCACCGCTGCCGACCGGCCGATCAGCTGCCAACCACCGGGTGAGGCGCGGGGGTAGACGCCCGCGTAGGTCCCGGCCAGACCGACCGACCCGGCCGGTACCCGGGTCCGGGGGGTGGCTCGCCGCGGTACGTCGAGCCGGCCGTCGCCGACGAGATAGCCGAAGCCGGGGGCGAATCCACCGAACGCCGTCGTCCAGGTCTGCCCGGTGTGCGCCTGGACGACGCCGGCCGCCCCCAGCCCGGTGAGCGCCCCGACCTCGTCGAGATCCTCGCCGTCGTAGACGACATCGATGGTGACGGTGTCCCCGGCGGCCGGCCGGACGTCACCGGCGCTGCGGGATCGCAGGTCCGCGATGACGGCACTGCGGTCGGCTGCGGCCGTCCAGGATCACCAGCAGCGCGGCCGCACCCGGCACCAGTTCGAGCTGACCGTCCACCGGCCGGGCGCCGAGCTCCGCGGCCAGCCCGAGGACCTCGTCGACACCGGACGCCCGGACCAGCAGCGCGGAGTCGCCGAAGCGGTCGACGCGCCGGTCAGTCATCGGCGGCGGCGAACGCGGCGACCCGGACGCCGGCCGTGCCGAGCGCGGCCCGCACCGCCTGCGCGATGCCGACGGCTCCCGGGGTGTCGCCGTGCACGCAGATCGAGTCCGCGTTGATCGGCACCGGCCCGCCGTCGATGTCGAGGACGGTGCCGGCCAACACCATCCGGAGTACCCGGTCGGCGACGTCGGCCGGATCGTGCAGAACGGCTCCCGGCCGGCCGCGCGGCACCAGGGTGCCGTCCGCTGAGTAGGCGCGGTCGGCGAACGCCTCGGTGACCGTCGGCAGACCCGCCGCGGTGGCCAGCGACAGAAACCGCGAACCGGCGAGGCCCAGGACCGGCAACCCGCCCGGCCAGGCCAGGACCGCCGATACCACCGCGGCGGCCTGCGATTCATGGTGCACGATCGTGTTGTACAGCGCCCCATGGGGTTTCACGTAGGCGACCCGGCCACCGACCGATCGCGCCAGCCCGTCCAGCGCGCCGATCTGGTAGAGCACATCGGCCCGCAACGCCGCCGGTTCCACGTCGATGAAACGCCGACCGAAGCCCACCAGGTCGTGATAGCCGACCTGCGCACCGATCAGCACACCGCGTTCGACCGCGGACTGCACGGTCGTCAGCAGCGTCAGGGGATCGCCGGCGTGGAAGCCGCAGGCGATGTTGGCGCTGCTGACGAGGTCCAGCATCGCGGCGTCGTCGCCGAGGGTCCACGCTCCGTAGCTCTCGCCGAGGTCGCTGTTGAGATCGATCCGCCGTTCGGTCACGGCGGCTCAGCGGTCGATGGAGGACATGTCCGGGTACCGCTCCCCCACCACCGACCCGGGCGGGACAGCCGCGGTCAGCGCCGCGAGATCGCCGTCGGTGAGGACGATGTCGGCGGCACCGACGTTCTCCTGCAGGTACTGCACCCGCTTCGTTCCCGGGATCGGCACCACGTCAGGACCCTGGGCGAGCACCCAGGCCAGTGCGAGCTGTCCCGGCGTGACGCCCCGGCGCTCCGCCAGCGACCGCACCGCCGCCACCAGGGCGAGGTTGCCGGCCAGCGCGGCCGGCGCGAAGCGGGGGTTTCGGCGGCGGAAATCGTTCGGCGGCAACCCTTCTGTCGAGGTGATCGCCCCGGTGAGGATGCCCCGGCCGAGCGGCGCGTAGGGCACCAGGCCGATACCGAGACCGCGGATCAACGGGAGGATCTCGTCCTCGATGTGGCGGGTCCAGAGTGAGTACTCGGTCTGCAGCGCGGTGATCGGGTGCACCGCCTGGGCCCGGCGGATGGTGTCGGCCGACGCCTCGGACAGCCCCAGCGCGCGGACCTTGCCGGCCTCGATCAAGCCGGCCATCGCGCCGACGGTGTCCTCGATGGGAACCGACCGGTCGACCCGATGTTGGTAGTACAGGTCGATGTGGTCCACCCCCAGGCGAGCCAGGCTCGCGTCGCACGCCGCGCGGACGTACTCCGGGCTGCCGTCGATGCGGCGTGCGGTCGGGTTCTGCGGATCTCGGACGTTGCCGAACTTGGTCGCCAGCACGACCCGGTCCCGGCGGCCGGCGATCGCCCGGCCAATGAGTTCCTCGTTGACGAACGGGCCGTACATGTCGGCAGTGTCCAGCAGCGTGACGCCCAGGTCCAGGGCGCGGTGGATGGTGGCGGTGGAGCCGGCGTCGTCGCGCTCCCCGTAGAACTCGGACATGCCCATGCAGCCAAGGCCCATGGTCGAGACGGTCAGGGCGGCATCACCGGTACCGAGGATGCGGGTGGAGAGAGTCATGCCCTGATTGTTCACCCGATGCGGGATGCAGGTGGTCCACTGATCGGCCACCGCACCCGGCTCGGGGCAGACCCGAGGCGTCAGCGGGCCGGCTCCAGGACCGCCCGCGCATGTTCGGCAGCGTCCCGCAGGGCGTCGTCCAGCGGGGTCGCCCGGAACTCGGTCGACAGCATCTCCACTCCCCAGGGCCCGGTGAAGCCGCCCTGTCGCAACACCTCGACGAACCCGGCGAGGTCGAAAACCCCGTCGCCGGGCAGCATCCGATGGTTGATCGTGTCGTGGAACGGGTGTCCGCAGGGCTGCGGTCCGGCGTCGTTGAGCTCCACCACGAACACCGACCCTGCCGGCAACGCGGCCAGATCCGCCAGCCGGGACGGCCCGCGCTCGAGGTGCCAGATGTCCACGGTCAGGCCGGCCGCCGGATGGTCGGCCGCCCGGATCAGCTCGGCGGCCGAGGTGAAGTCGGCGAGGTTGGAGAACGGCAACGGCTCCAACGCCACCCGGCTGCCGACCGCCGCCGCCTGCGCCGCCAGGGTGTGCAGTTCCGCGGCCCATCTCGGCAGGTCCAGCACCGCCGTGACGGCGGTGTCGTCCAGGGCGACGTCCGGGCCGATCTTGATCGAGCGCGCACCCAGCACCGCGGCGGCGTCGAGCAGCCGGGCCCGGACGACGTCGGACGCACGTCGCCGTTCCCCGGTGGCCCACCAGTCCTCGAGCAGTTCCACTTCCCGGTGGACGAGACCGAGATCGTCCAACATCACGGCGATCTCGCCCAACGACAGGTCACCGGCCGCAAGATCGCCTATCGTGACGCCGATCCCGGCGTAACCGGCCCGGGCCACGGCTTCGGCCCTGGTCCGCAACGGATGTCGGCTCAGGTGCCGCCCCGGCAGCGGCAGCGACTGCGAGCTCGTCCAGCAGGTCGCCAGCAGCTCCGCCGGCACGCCGGTCACGACGACACCGGAGCTCCCGTCGCCTTCTGAACCGCTGCGGCCACCGCCGGCGCGACCTCGGGGTCGAAGACCGACGGCACGATGTAGTTGGCGTTGAGCTCGTTGGGTTCCACGCAGCCGGCGATCGCGGTCGCCGCAGCGATCATCGCGGCGTCGGTGATCTTGTGCGTGCCCGAGTCGAGCATCCCGCGGAAGAACCCCGGGAACGCCAGCACGTTGTTGATCTGGTTCGGGTAGTCCGAACGTCCGGTCGCCACGATCGCGGCGTGCTGTGCGGCGGCGAACGGATCGACCTCCGGGTCGGGGTTGGCCAGCGCGAACACGATCGCATCGGGGGCCATGGTGGCGATGTCGGCGCCGGTCAACAGGTTCGGCGCGGACACGCCGATGAACACGTCCGCCCCGTCGAGCACCTCGACCAGGGTGCCCTGCTTCCCGCGCGGGTTGGTGTGGTCGGCGATCCAGCGGCGGAACTCGTCCAGGTCGGGGTTGTCGGGCCGGACCGCACCGTGCCGGTCGCAGCCGATGATGTCGCCGTACCCCTGGGCGGACAGCAACCGGATGATCGCGTGCCCGGCGGCACCGACGCCGCTGATCACCACCTTGACCTCCGACGGTGCCTTGTCGACCACCTTCATCGCGTTGGTCAATGCGGCCAGCACGACGATGGCGGTGCCGTGCTGGTCGTCGTGGAACACCGGGATGTCCAGCAGATCGCGCAGGCGTCGTTCGATCTCGAAGCAGCGGGGCGCGGAGATGTCCTCCAGGTTGATCCCGCCGTAGACCGGCGCGATGGCCTGGACGATCTGGATGATGAGTTCGGTGTCCTTGGTGTCCAGGCACACCGGCCAGGCGTCCACCCCGCCGAACTGCTTGAACAACGCCGCCTTGCCCTCCATCACCGGTAGTGCTGCCGCCGGCCCGATGTCGCCCAGGCCCAGGACGGCGGTGCCGTCGGTCACCACCGCGACCGTGTTGCGCTTGATGGTCAGCCGCCGGGCGTCCGCGGGGTTCTCCGCGATCGCCAGGCAGACCCGGGCCACCCCCGGGGTGTATGCGCGGGACAGGTCGTCACGGTGTTTGAGCGGCACCTTCGGCGTGACCTCGATCTTGCCGCCGAGATGCAGCAGGAAGGTCCGGTCGGACACCTTCCGAACGCTGAACCCGGCGAGCTGCCGGATCGAGTCGGTGATCTCCTCGGCGTGCTCGGCGCTGCGCGCATCGCACGTGACGTCCACGACGATGGCTTCCCGGCTGGACTCGACGACGTCCAGCGCGGTCAGCGATCCACCCGCGTCGATCACCGCCGCGGCGAGCTGGGCGGTCGCGCCGATCACCGGTGGCGCCCCCACCCGCATCGTGATCGAGTAACCGGGGCTGGTCGAGGCCATGTGATCTCCAGAGGCGTGTCCGCCGTTGCGGCGGCGGTGGCGGGTTCGTCAGTGCGACGATCATCCCCCTGCCACCCTGCGGGTCGCACCTGCGACCCGCAGCACCCCTGCTGTGACACTCCGGATCCCGCGTGGCGGACTGCGCTCAGGTTCCGCAGAAGGTCTGATAGTCCCCGAATCCCGGCGGGGCCGCCGCCGCGTAACGGTGTCGGTCGGGTCGCTCGTCGAACGGGTGGGTCACCGCGTCGAGCAGCCCGCCCAGCGGTGCCAGATCACCGTCGGTGGCCGCGTCCAGCGCCTCCTCCACGAGGTGGTTACGGGGGATGTACACCGGGTTCACCGCCGCCAGTTGCACCGGATCCGGATCCTGCGCACGCCACCGCTGCAGCCAGCCGTCCGCCGACCCGGCGTCGGGCCACAGTGCGCGGGCGGGCCCGACGTCGCCGCGGGCCGCGTCGATCAGGCTGCGGAAGAAGCCGGTGTGGTCCACCCGGTGCTGCTGCATCAGCACCGACAGGTCGGCGACCAGCTCGTCCACCAGCTCCGCCGGGGCGCCGGCGGGCAGTCCGATCTTGCGGCGCATCCCCGCCGACCAGGCGAGGCTGTAGCGGTCCCGGAAGCGACCGAGCACGTCCACCGCCAGCTCCACGGCATGGTCGCGATCGTCGTCGAACAGCGGCAGCATCGCCTCGGCCAACCGGGCCAGGTTCCATTCCGCGATCCCCGGCTGGTTCCCGTAGGCGTAGCGACCCTGGCTGTCGATCGAGCTGAAGGTGGCCGCCGCGTCGTGTCCGTCCAGGAAGGCGCACGGGCCGTAGTCGATGGTCTCCCCGGAGATCGTCATGTTGTCGGTGTTCATCACCCCGTGCACGAAGCCGACCAGCATCCAGCGGCTGATCAGTTCCGCCTGAACGGCGACCACCGCGTCGAACAGTGCCAGGTACGGGTCCGCTGCCCCCGCGACCTGCTGGTGGTGCCGGGTGATCGCGAAGTCGGCCAGCCGGCGCAGCAGCGCGGCATCGCCGGTCGCCCGGGCGAACTGGAAACTGCCGACCCGCAGATGACTGCTCGCCACCCGACTGAGAACCGCACCCGGCAGAAGGATCTCGCGCCGGACCTGACGCCCGGTCGCCACGACTGCGAGGGATCGGGTGGTCGGGACACCCAGCGCGTGCATCGCCTCGCTGATCACGTACTCCCGCAACATCGGACCGACGACGGCGCGACCGTCGCCGCCACGGGAGAACGGCGTTCGCCCGGACCCTTTCAGGTGCAGGTCGCGCAACCGCCCGTCGGAGTCGAGGATCTCGCCGAGCAGCAGGGCGCGGCCGTCCCCGAGGCGGGGCGAGAAGCCGCCGAACTGGTGCCCGGCGTAGGCCTGTGCGACCGGAGCGGCCCCGATCGGGACGACGTTGCCGGTCAGCAGGCCCAGCCCGTCGACGCCGGCGAGCAGGCCGGGATCGAGCCCCAGCTCAGCGGCGAGCGGCTCGTTGAGCACCAACAGGCGCGGATCGGGCGCTTGTTCGGCCGACCACGAAACGCACATCTCCGGCAGGGCGTCGGCGAACCCCGTCCGTAGGGCCACGGCAGCGGCGGGGAGAACAGTCATGTCGCCAGCCTACGGAGCCCCGGCGATCAGGTCAGGAATCGAAAGGTCGGTGACCCCGGGTCGAGCTTCTCGATCTCCAGCGGGCTGTCGGCCATCCGCTTGAGCAACGACGGCAGGCCGTCGGCGGAGCCGAGTTCGATGCCTACGAGGGCGGGCCCGGTCTCGCGGTTGTTGCGCTTCACGTACTCGAAGAGGGCGATGTCGTCGTCCGGGCCGAGGACGCCGTCGAGGAAGCGGCGCAGCGCACCGGGCTCCTGCGGGAAGTTGACCAGGAAGTAGTGCTTGAGCCCGTCGTGCACCAGCGATCGTTCCAGGATCTCCCCGTACCGGGACACGTCGTTGTTGCCGCCGGACACCACGCACACCACGGTGCTCCCGGGGCGCACCCGCACCACGCCCGGATCCCGGGCGGTGCCCAGGGCCGCCGTGGCGAGCGCCCCCGCCGGCTCGGCGATGATGCCCTCCGTCTGGTACAGCGCCAGCATCTCCGTGCAGATCGCGCCCTCCTCGACGGTGCGCACCTCGATGCCGGTGTCGGCGACGATCGGGAGGGTGACCTCACCGACCCGACGCACCGCCGCACCGTCGACGAACGGGTCGATGTGCTCCAACGTCACCGGGTGGCCGGCGCGCAGGGCAGCGGTCATCGACGCCGCACCAGCGGGCTCCACCCCGATCAACTGCGCCGACGGCGCCCGTTCGTGCAGGTAGGTGGCCATCCCGGCGGCCAGGCCACCCCCGCCGACCGGCATGATCACCAGATCCGGGGCCACCCCGAGCTGCGCCAACACCTCCCGCGCCACGGTGCCCTGGCCGGCGATCGTTCGCGGGTCGTCGAACGGGGCCACCATGGTGGCTCCGTTGGCGGCGGCGTCGGCCAAGGCCGCCGCGGCGGCGTCGTCGTAGGTGGCACCGCCCAGCACGAGTTCGACCCAGTCGCCGCCGTGCACCCGGATCCGGTCGCGCTTCTGTCGCGGGGTGTTGCGGGGCAGGTAGATACGTCCGAAGACGCCCAGCCGTCGGCAGGCGTAGGCGAACCCCTGGGCGTGGTTGCCCGCACTCGCGCACACCACGCCCGCATCGCGTTCGGCCTGGTCCAGGCCGCTCATCAGGTTGTAGGCACCCCGCAGCTTGTACGACCGGACCACCTGGAGGTCTTCCCGCTTGAGCCAGATCTCGGCACCGGTCATCGCCGAGAGGCGCTCGCTGCGCTGCAGCGGCGTCTGGACGACCACCCCGTGCAGCCGCTCGGCCGCGCGGTCGATGTCGGCCACGGACACCGCCCGAGACGTGGACCCGACCGTTGCGGGAGCCGGCGGGTTCATCGCTTCGGCAGAGTCTCGGGCACGATCCAATCGTGCCACCGATCGGTCGGCGGTCCCGCCACCGCGGCCGGCGGATCACGTCATTCGCGGGACAGCATTGTTGGATCCAACGCAATCCCACAGGAATGCTGTTGCACACGTTGACTTGTCTCGCACCGGTGCGGAGACTGTACGGACAGCAATCGCGTCGCGCGGCAGTCGGGGGACAGGCCGCGGGAGACAACGGCGTTGCTCGACCGAAGGGGGAACGACGTGTTGGCTCCGATGCGCCAGGCGCGCATCCTGGAGGAGGTCCACCGCACCGGGGGTGTGCGGGTGTCGAAACTGACCGACCTGCTCAACGTCTCTGACATGACGATCCGCCGCGACCTGGACGTGATGGCCCGCAAGGGGCTGGTCTCCAAGGTGCACGGGGGTGCCACTGCGGTCGACACCGCCTCGGTGGAGCCGGGTTTCGAAGCCAAGAGCGTCCGGGAGACCGCCGAGAAGCAGGCCATTGCGGCGCGCGCCGCGTCGCTGGTCCGGCCCGGGATGGCGGTCGCCATCACCGCCGGTACCACCACCTGGACGTTGGCCGCCCACCTGGCCACGATCGCCGGCCTGACGGTCGTGACCAATTCGCTCAAGGTCGCCGAGGTGCTGCACGGTCAGGGCCGCCGCGACCTCACCGTCGTCCTCACCGGCGGGATCCGCACGCCGTCCGACGGCCTGGTGGGGCCGATCGCGGTGCATGCCATCCGGTCGCTGCACGTCGACATGACGATCATGGGAGTGCACGGCATCGACGAGCGGGCCGGGCTGACCACTCCGAACCTGCTGGAGGCCGAGACCAACCGGGCGTTCGTGGATTCCGCCCGACGCTTGGTGGTCATCGCCGACAACACCAAATGGGGCGTGGTGGGGCTGTCGCAGATCGCCACCCTGGACGCCGTCGGAACGTTGATCACCGACGACAAGCTGCCACCGGCGGCGGTCGCGCTGCTGCGCGAGAGGATCGGTGAGGTCATCTGCGTCACCAGGGAGCCGTCGTCGGACCCTCTCGGACCCGTCGTCGGATCTGGTGGCCGCGACCGGATCCTGAGTGTGTTTCCGGGGTGATGGCCCGTTCCCGCCGCCGAGGTGGGACGATTTCCTGCGGACGTCCGACACGCGCCGCCCCGGCGGCCCGACGACAGGTGGTGTGCAGGTGCGGGTGCTCGTTCTCGGCGGTGCGGGATACATCGGTTCAGTGGTGGCGCGGTTCGTGCTCGCGGCCGGACACCGGGTGACAGTGTTGGACGACCTGTCCACCGGTCACCGCGACGCGGTCCCGGCGGAGGCGACGTTCGTCCAAGGCGACATCTCCACCGCGGGCGAGCTGTTCGCCGACGGGGATTACGACGCGGTCATCCATCTGGCCGCGAAGTCGCTGGTCGGCGAATCGGTGGTGAACCCGTCCCTGTACTGGCACACCAACGTGGAGGGCAGCCGGGCGCTGTTGGACGCGATGACCGCGCACCAGGTCCCCCGGTTGGTGTTCTCCTCGACGGCGGCGACCTACGGTGAGCCCGACGAGGTCCCCATCACCGAGGACTTCCCCACCCGGCCGACCAACACCTACGGCGCCACCAAGCTCGCCGTGGACATGATGATCACCGGCGAGTGCACCGCCACCGATCTCGCGGCGGTGTCGCTGCGGTACTTCAACGTCGCGGGCGCCTCGCACGGAGCGGGCGAGCGTCACGGTACCGAGACGCACCTGATCCCGATCGCGCTGGAAGCCGTGCTGGGCAAGCGCGACAAGCTCACCGTGTACGGCGACGACTGGCCGACCCCGGACGGCACCCCGCTGCGCGACTACGTCCACGTCGCCGACCTGGCCCGGGCGCACGTCCTCGCGCTCACCGCGGCCGAGAAGGGTGAGCACCTGATCTGCAATCTGGGTAACGGCAACGGCTTCTCGGTCAAGGACGTCATCACCACCGTCGAGAAGGTCACCGGCATGGAGGTCCCGCACGCGATCGGACCGCGCCGCGCCGGCGACCCGACCCGCCTGGTCGCCTCCGCGGCCCGCGCCAAGGAGCGCCTCGGCTGGGAGCCCGAGCTGGACCTCGAGGTCATGGTCTCCGACGCCTGGGCTTTCCTGCAGAGCCGCCAGCCGAGCTGATCCCGGCCGCCCGAACTCCGGGAAGCGGGAACCGACCGCGGCGTAGCCTCGCAAGATGCGGGCACCTCGCGGTGCGGCCGACCCGGGGCTCATCGCTCGGGCCGTCCCTGTCGCCGTCCAACCTGATCCCGACGCCGGGTCGGCGCTGACCCGCCGCCGGTGGTGGGGCATGACCGTGCTCGCGCTGGCCCTCGTCGGCGCCCTGTCCGGATCGCACCTGCTCGGGGCCGGCGTCCGTGGTCGCGCGTCCGCGGATGTGGTCCCGCTACCGCCACCGGTGGGCAGTTGTGTCGCCATCGCACCGGATGCCGGGGCCACGGTGGTGGACTGCGATGAGCCTCACGCGGGCGAGGTGGCCATGACCTGGCGGGCCGGCGTGCAGCCGGTGACGGTCGGCACGCCGGCCCGCCATCCGCAGTTCAGCGTGGTCCGGTCGATCAGCGATCCGGCGTCGGACTCCCGATGCACCGGCTGGGCCGTGCGCTACACCGGCTGGGACCGCTACGTCGCCCGCCATGACGACGAGTTCTGGTTGGCGCCGCAGCCCCTCGTGGTCGGCCGGTTGATCCGGGCGCCACTGGACGGTGCCATCCCGCAGCTGGCCTGGACCGGGTGCGCCACCATCACCGCCGACGCCACCTACGTGGGCTCCATCCGGGACGCCGCGTTCTCGCCCCGCGAACAGGCCACCGGGGTGCGGCCGGCAGGCGTCTCGGTGTGTCTGTCCGCGTCGGACGCGGGGTTGAGGTTCCTGTCCTGCGCCGTCCCACACAACGCCGAGTTGCTGGGCTCGATCTCGCTCAGCGCCCAGATGATGGTGCAGCGGTCGGTGACGCTGCAGCAACCAGCGGCGGAGATCGCCCGGGGCTGCGCCGCTCTGGCCGCCGGCCGGATCGGGCGGGCCGACCCGACGTTCGGCGGTCGGCTGGAGATCGCCACCGAATCGCTGTGGCAGCGGTCCCTGCGTGAACAGAAACCCACGACCTCGGCGTGGCTGATCCCGGACTGCCTGATCCGGGTGGCCGGCGACGGCTACCTGATCGGCAGTGTGGTGGAGTGGGGTGAGCGGCCACTGGACCTGTGGCGTTGACGGACGGTTCCCCCGGCACGACGTCGCCCCCTCAGGCGGGCAACGACGTCGTGCCGCGAATCACCAGTCGTGGGTCCACCAGTTCGTGATGGGCGGGAACGTCCGGATCGCCCATCCGGTCCAGCAGCAGCCGGGCCGCCATCGCACCCTGCTCCCGGACGGGCTGCCAGACGGTGGTGAGGTCGAACAGGTAGCTGAGGTCGTGATCGTCGACCCCGATGATCGACAGGTCCTGGGGGACCCGGAGACCAATCCCGCGCGCCGCGTGCAGGACACCCATCGCGACCTCGTCGCTGACGGCGAACACCGCGGTCGGACGGGGTGTCCGGCCGGCCTCGACGCTGCGCCACAACCGGCGGAAACTCTCCGCCCCACCCTGGGTGGAGAAACCGCTGGTCTCGATCAGCGACTCGTCGACGTCCACCCCGGCGGCGGCGAGCGTCGCGCGGTAACCGGTCAATCTGTCTGCGGCGGCGGTGAAGCCGAACACCTGGTCCGGATCCCGACCGATGAAGGCGATCCGTCGGTGGCCGAGTCCGAGCAGGTGCTGGACGGCGAGCCGGCCGACTCCGATGTCGTCGACCGTCACCGCCGAGATGGCCGGATAGTGACTGCCGAGCGTCACCACGGGAACCCGGAAGTCGGCGAACCGCTGTGCCGACATCGGGACGTTGACCGCGATCACCCCGTCCACCCGCTTGTGGATGGAACGCAGGTCGATCCGGTGAAGATCCCCGGTCACCGCGAGGGTGGCCGGATACAGGATGAGGTCGTAGCCGTCAGCATGGGAAGCCGACTGCACACCTTCCACTGCGGAGGCGAAGAACCAGCGGGCGAACCAGGGGGAGATGACCCCGATCGCGCCGGCCCGTCCGGTGGACAGGCTGGCCGCGCTCGGGGACGGCACATAACCGAGCGTCTCGGCGGCGGCTCGCACCGACGTGCGGGTGGCCGCGGCCACCCCGGGAATTCCCCGGAGTGCCCGCGACACCGTCGCCGGTGACACGCCCGCGAGCGCTGCCACCTCCGCGATCCCGATCGACTCCATCGTCGTCGAGGGTCGGGTGGTGGAGCTCAGTGCCCCGGTCGACCCGCCGTCAGCCCTTGACGCCACCGGCCAGCAGCCCTCGCACGAAGTAGCGCTGCAGGCTCAGGAACACGATGAGCGGGACGATGATCGAGATGAACGCACCGGAGGACAACAGCTCCCACTGCGTCCCCTTGGTACCCGAAAGCTCTGCCACGGCCGCGGTCAGCGGCTTGAGGTTCGGGCTCGGGGCGAAGACCAGCGCCACCAGCAGGTCGTTCCAGACCCAGAGGAACTGGAAGATCGCGAACGCCGCGATCGCCGGGATCAGCAGCGGCATCAGCACGACGAAGAAGATCTTGACGTGCCCCGCGCCGTCGACCCGGGCTGCCTCGATGATCGAACGAGGGATCTCGGTCATGAAGTTGTGCAGTAGGAAGATCGCCAGCGGCAGACCGAAGATGGTGTGGCTGATCCAGACCGGCCAGAACGAGTTCTGCAGGTTCAGGCTGACGTAGATGGTCTGCAGGGGGATCAGCGTGACCTGGATCGGCACGATCTGCAGCGCGAAGACCGCCACGAACAGGATGTTGCGGCCCTTGAACGGAATCCACGCGAACGCGTACGCGGCCAGCAGAGCCAGGCTGATCGGGATGATCACGGCCGGGATGGTGATCACGAAGGTGTTCAGGAAGAAGCTCGCCAAGCCGCCGTTGCTGTTGGACAGCGCACCGCTGTAGTTGTCCAGCGTGACGTGGAAGTTGGTGAACCACGCCCACCACCCGGTGTCCTTGATGTCGGCGACCGGCCGGAACGAGGTGATGAACAGACCCAGGGTCGGGATCGACCACAGGATCGCCAGCACGATCGCGACGCCGGAGGCGAACGGCGAGGACAGCTTCGTCTTCGCGTCCTGGGCGCGGAGCTGCGCCTTGAGCTTGCGGGCCGACATCGGCTTCTCGTCGATCTGCTCGATGCTGGGAGGGATCACTCCGGAACCGGCGGTCATCGCATTTCCTCCGAGAGCCGCATCTGACGCACGTTGTACATGATGACGGGGATGATGATGATGAACAGAATGACGGCCAGTGCGGCACCGATGCCCTGGCCCGCATCACCCTGACGGAAGGTCTGGGTGTAGAACTCGTTCGCCACGACCGAGGTGTTGAAGTTTCCACCGGTCATGGTCCGCACCACGTCGAACGCCTTCAACGAGCCCATGGCGATCGTGGTCAGCACCACGACGACCGACGGGCGGATGCTCGGCACGGTGACCTTCATGAACAGCTTCATGCCGGTCGCGCCGTCGAGCTGGGCGGCTTCGATGATGTCGTCCGGGACGGCCTTGATCGCCGCGGACAGCACGGTCATCGCGAAACCGGCCTGGATCCACACCATCACGATGATGAGGAAGAACGTGTTCCACGGGTCGGCCTGCAGGAACTGCACCGGGTCCAGCCCGAGCCAGCTCAGGACCTGGTTGGCCAGACCGGTCTGGGTGGTGCCGGCCTGGCGGTAGTCGTAGACGAACTTCCAGATGATGGACGCACCGACCATCGAGATCGCCATCGGCAGGAAGACGAGCGCCTTCGCGGCCTTCTCGAAGCGGGTCCGGTCCACCAGCACCGCATACGCCAGACCGAAACCGGTGGCCAGCAACGGGACCAGCACGACCCAGGCCAGCGTGTTCAACAGGACCCGCTGGAAGCCGTCCTCGGAGAAGATCCGGGAGTAGTTGTCCAAGCCGAATACGTTCTCGGTCAGCACCTTGCCGGAGTCGGCGATGACCCGCTTGCCGTCCGGGCCGACGACGTTCTGAATCTTCTGGAACGACCGGATGACCGTCCCGAGAGCCGGGTACAGCAGACCGCCGGCCAGCGCGATCGACACCGGACCGAGGAACCCGAACACCACTACCCAGTTCGGGATCTTCGGCCGGTCGATGGCCCAGAGGATCAGCCCGACGATGGCGACGAAGATCGCGACTGCGACCACCATGACCAGCAATTTCTCGCCGATCGAATTGGGACTCAGAAACCAGTCCACCTGTAACGCCCCTTTCTTGTTCTCGACTGCGAACAGATGTGGGGCGGCCCCCGAGATACCGCCGGGAGCCGCCCCACAGTCAGCGGACTAGTCGGACAACATCACTGGTTGGGCCAGGCGTTGTCGATGTTGGACAGGGTGGTGGCGTCATCCTGACCGGTGATCCACGCGGTGAACTGCTTCCACTCCGCGTCCGCACCGACGGCTGCCGGCATCAGGTCCGAGGCGTCGAAACGGAACGTCGCGGACGGGTCCTGCAGGGTCTTCAGTGCTTCCTTCTGCACGACACTGGGGACGTTCGCCGGGTCCAGGCCGCGGTTGGCCGAGATGTAGCTGCCTGCCTTGGCCCGGGTGTTGGCGTACTCCGGGGTGGTGAGGAAGTACATCAGCGCGTTGACCTCGTCGCGGTCGGTGAAGGCCGCGGAGAAGGTGCCGCCGCCCAGGACGGTCTTGCCGAACTGGTCGTCGATCGGCGGGAAGTAGAAGGCGTTGATGTCGCCGTCGGGACCGACCTTGACGCTGGCGTCGTAGTTGGAGCCGAAGTTCGCCGCCTGCCGGGTCAACGTGCAGGTGCCGTCCTTGATCTTGCTGGACGGGGCGTTGAACTGGGTGGAGGCGATGGAGCTGACGTCACCGAAACCGGCGTTGACCATGGCCGGGTTCTTGATGACCTCGCCGGTCTGCTTGAGCGCATCCGCGATCTGGGCGTCGGCGAACTTCACATCGTGGGAGACCCACTGGTCGTAGACGTCCGGGCCGGCGGTACGCAGTACGTACTCCTCGAGCCAGTCGGTGATCTGCCAGCCGGTCGCCTCACCGGACTCGATGCCGATGCACCACGGCTTCTCGCCGGCGCCGACGATCTTGTCCTGGAGAGCGGTGAGCTCGGCCCAGGTCGTCGGGACGGTGTAGCCCTTGTCGGTGAACGTCTTGGGCGAGTACCAGACGAGCGACTTGAAGTCGGCGTTGTTGGGAACACCCAGGAACTGGCCGTTGATGGTGCCGTAGTTCGTCCAGTCCTCCGGGAAGTACTTCTTGGCGTTCTCGGCGACTGCGTCCGGCAGCGGCTTGACCGCACCGGAGGACTCCTGGACCTGCTGCAGCAGACCCGGCTGCGGGAAGACCGCGACGTCCGGCGGGTTGCCCGACGAGACGCGGACACCGATCTGAGCCTCGAACTCCTTGGAGCCCTCGTAGTTCACGGTGGCGCCGGTGCACTCGGTGAAGGTCTTGAAGGTGTTGATGTAGGGGGTGTCCTCGGGGGCGGTGATCACTGTGTAGTAGTTGATCGACTTGCCCTGGGTGTCCGGGTACAGGCCCTTCACGGTGTCGCACCAACCGGACTCGGCGCCGACGGGGCCGCTGTCGGATGAGGTCGCCGTTCCGGATGGCGTCGCAGTGCCGGACGAGCTGCTGGACGATGACGAGGTCGTGGTGGTGTTGGCGTTGTTGGAACTGCTTCCGCACGCCGTCAGGAACAGCGCCAGTGCGCTGACTCCGGCGACAGCGGTGATTGCCTTGTTGGCAGATGAACGTGACACCCGGCAGCCTCCCGATCTCTGGGTCCCGTGTGAGGGGCCTCACAACGATGTGAACCTCCTGTATGAAAGCGCTTGCGATGGCGTCGCGCAACCCCTGCCCTCACCTGCGAGATAACGATCGCGTAACCCGATCGACACATCGGACGATCTGTCGGCCTGGCCCAACGGTGGGATCCGACCTTCGCGTCGACTGCGCACCCGATGCACGTGTTGCAGTCGATGCGCCCGTCACACACTCGGTGGGAAGGCGGGGTCGACGTCGGATCAGGCCACCCCGGATAGCGTGGTCGGATGCGAATCCTGTCCATCCAGTCCTCTGTCGCGTACGGCTATGTCGGCAACAGTGCGGCGACGTTCCCGTTGCAGCGGCTCGGTCACGAGGTCTGGCCGGTGCTCACGGTGCACTTCTCCAATCACACCGGCTACGGCCAGTGGCGCGGCACGGTCCTGGACCCGGGCGTCGTCGGTGCGGTCATCGACGGAATCGCCGACCGCGGGGTGCTCGGCACCGCCGATGCGGTGCTCACCGGCTACCAGGGCTCGTCCGGGGTGGCGGCCGTGGTGCTGGACGCCGTCGCCCGGGTGCGCGCGCTGAACCCGGCGACGGTCTACTGCTGCGACCCGGTGATGGGCGACGTCGGTCGGGGCTTCTTCGTCGCGCCCGGGATCCCGGAGCTGATGCGCGACACGGTGGTGCCGGTGGCCGACATCGTGACCCCGAACGCCTTCGAACTGGCGTTCCTGGCCGGCCTTCCGGGGGCGGTCACCGACCCCCCGGAGACGGCCGGTACGGAGTACGCGCCGGCTCCGTTCGCCGACGCCGCGGCCGTGGTGGCCGCTGCCGAGGTGGTCCGGGCCCGGGGCCCGCGGACGGTCCTGGTGACGTCGGTAGAACACCCCGGGCCGGACGACCGGATCGGGATGATCGTCGTCTGCGACGAGGGTGCGTTCGAGGTCAGCACCCCTCGGTTGCCGGTCTCGGTGAACGGCGCCGGCGACGTGACCGCGGCCTTGTTCCTGGCCCATCTGGTGTCGGCCGGGCCCCGGATCGCACTGGCCCGCACCGCGTCCACGATCCACGCCATCCTGTCCGAGACCGCACGGGTGGGAGCCAGGGAGATCCGGCTGGTGGACAGCCAACAGTCCATCGCCGAGCCGGCCTGCGAGTTCCAGGTGCGTCGGATCAGCTGAGTCCGGTGCCCCCGGTCACGTGGGGCGCCGCATCGGGTGTCGGCGAGCCGATCGCCGGCGTCAGACCAGGGCGAAGACCACCTCGACAGCGACGTTGGTGGCGGATTCGCCCGGCGCGACCGCCATCTCCGACGACGACGCCATCGCTCGTGCCATCGGCACGGGCGCGTCGCCACCCCTGCTGCGTTCGGTGACCGACAGCACCTGCCCGAGCTCCCGGGCGGCCAGCCGCGCGTAGTCGGCACCCTTGAGCCGGGCGTCGGCCATCGCCAGCGCCCGGGCCTGCGCCAGGTACCCGGATACCTCGCCGGTGCCGAATGAGATGCCGTCGAACCGCACCCCTTCGATGCCGGTCGTCGCAAGGTCACCGAGCAGCCGGGCCACCCCGGCCAGGCCCTCGGTGGTGGCGATGAGTCGCTGGCCCGACACGTACCCGAGTACCACCTCGTGACCGTCCTGATACGTCGTTCGGGGCCCGAGCCGCAGGTCGGCGGTCCTGACGTGCCGGGAGTCCACCCCGGCATCGGCCAGCACGCCGAGCACCGCCGACACGCCGGCCGCGGCGGCTTCGAACGCAGGACCCGGTTCCGGTCGGTCGATCTCGACCCCCACGCTGAGCTCGACCCGGTCCACCGGGGTGGCCACACTGCCGTACCCGACGACCGTGACGACCTGTGGGATCTCCATCCGGCCAGGCTACTGCCGAGATTGCACCGCATCCGAGGTTCCCGGTTCGTCCGGCGGTCCGCTGTCGAGGTGGGAGGATCGACGGACGAGATTCCGCCCGGTGACTGCGCCGGGCCGTTCACGCTCTCCCCCGCGCGGCGGGGCAACCGAGGATCGGACCCACGATGCTGCACGACGACACCACGGTCGGCCACGGATCGGCGCAGGTCAGGACGCCCGCGGTCCCGGCGGAGGTTGGTCACCGGGTGCACACGGGTCCCACCGGATCACGCGACTACGACCTGTACGTTCCGGCCGGCGTGACCGGCGCCGGCGCCGCTGGTGGTGATGTTGCACGGCGGCACCCAGAACGCTGCCGACTTCGCCCTGGGGACCGGCATGAACAGGCACGCCGACCACCACGGTTTCCTGGTCGCCTATCCCGAGCAGTCCCGGTCGGCGAACCCGGTGGGCTACTGGAACTGGTTCCAGCCCGAGGACCAGCGCCGCGACTCCGGTGAACCGGCGATCATCGCCGGCATCGTGGCCGAGATCGCCGCCGCGCACCGGGTGGACCCGCGCCGGATCTACATCGCCGGGCTGTCCGCCGGCGGGGCCATGGCCGAAGTGATGGCGACCACCTATCCGGAGATCTTCGACAAGGTCGGGGTGCACTCTGGGCTGCCCTACGGATCCGCCACCGATGTCGGTACCGCGTTCGGCGTGATGGCCGCCGGTGGCTTCACCGCGGAGGCCAACCCGAAACCGATCATGGTGCTGCACGGCGACCGGGACTCGACCGTCTCGGTGGCCAACGCGACCGGGCTCATCCAGGCCCGACTTCTCGCCTACCCGCAGGCGTCCGCCGGCGACATCACCCGCAGCAGCGAAGGTGGCCGGGCCTACGTCCGGACCAGGTACCGGATCGGCGGCCGCACGGTGGCCGAGTCGTTGATCATCGGCGGCGGCGGCCATGCCTGGTTCGGTGGCGACCCCAAAGGGTCCTACACCGATCAGAGCGGACCGGATGCGTCCGCGGAGCTGGTGCGCTTCTTCCTCACGGACTGACGGCCGGTCTCCCGGGGCGACGCTGCCCCGGGGACCCCGGGTCAGATCGCCAACCCGCCGTTCACATCCAACAAATGCCCCGTCACGAACGACGCATCATCACTACACAAAAACGCCACCGCACCCGCAACATCACCCGGCTGACCCACCCGACCCAACGGATTCGCCGTCAACACGCCACGCGCCGACTCCGGCATCCGCGCCGTCATCGGCGTCTCGATGAACCCCGGCCGCACCCCATTCACCGTCGTGGAGAACCGCGCCAACTCCAACGCCCCCGACCGCACCAAACCCACCACCCCAGCCTTCGCCGCGATGTAATTCATCTGACCCAAATTCCCCGACTTCGCCACCACCGACGACACCAACACCACCCGACCCGCAACCCCCGGCACCCGCAACCACGGCGCCGCCGCCCGCAACCCGTTGAACACCCCCGTCAAATTCACCGCAATCACCCGATCCCAGTCATCCTCGGACAACTTGTGGAACATCCCATCCCGAGTGATCCCCGCATTCCCCACATACACATCCAAACCACCCATCGCCCCCGCAGCAGCCCCGAACACCTCCCCCATCTGCTCACGATCAGTCACATCACAACCAAAACCGAACAACGACCCCCCCGTCTCACCCGCAATCCGCTCCGCCGTCTCCTTCGCCCCCACATCATTCACATCAACAATCGACACCGACACACCCTCCGACGCCAACCGCCACGCAATCGACGCCCCAATCCCCTGCGCACCACCAGTCACAACCGCCTTGGACACACTGAACGCACTCATACAGAACTCCTCGGATCAGATCGAACGGGAAAACAGCTTCGGCGTGGGAATGACTGCGCTGCAGTCATTCCCACGCCGAGTGAAGATCTCTAGCCCAGTACGTAGGTGCCCGGCGCATCACCGAGCACCGGGTGGGCATCCGTGCCCAGCGGCGGCGGCGGCACCTGGGCGCCGGCTCGCTTGCCGATCCAGTCGGCCCAGTCCAGCCACCACGTGGTCGGCACCATCGTCGCTTCGTCGCGCCACTCGTCCGGCGACTCCGGCAACTCCCGGGTCGCGTCGTCGGCCAGTACCCAGTGCCGCGACTTCGGGTGCGGCGGGTTGACGATGCCGGCGATGTGCCCGGAGTTGGACAGCACGAACCGGACGTCGGAGGACGTCAGCCGCGATCCGGCGTAGGAGCTCTGCCACGGCGCGATGTGGTCCTGCTCGGCGGCCAGGAAGTACAGATCCTGATCGACCTTGCTGATGTCGAGCAGTTGACCGGCCAGCGTCATCGTGCCCTCGGCGAGCCGGTTCTTGAGGTAGCAGCTGCGCAGGTAGAACGAGTGCATCGCGGCCGGCATCCGGGTGGAATCGGCGTTCCAGGTGAGGATGTCGAACGCGGGCGGGTCCTCGCCGAGCATCCAGGACGAGACCACGTAGTTCCAGATCAGGTCATTGGCCCGCAGCGCGTCGAAGGTCTTGCGCATGCTGTCCGCGGAGAGGAATCCGGTCTTCTCCATGGTCTTCTCGAGCTTGGCCACCGACGCCTCGTCGGTGAAGACGCCCAGCGCACCCGGGTTGGAGAAGTCGATCAAGGTGTTGAGGAACGTCGCGCAGTTCACCCGGTCGTCGCCCTGCGCGTCCAGGTAGGCCAGCGTCGCCATCGTCAGCGTGCCGCCGAGGCACAGGCCCAGCAGGTTGACCTTCTCCGAGCCGGTGATCTCGGTGACCACGTCCAGGGCGGCCCGCGGTCCGGAGATCAGGTAGTCGTCCATGTTGACGTCGCGCATGGACTCGTCGGGGTTGCGGTAGCTGATCAGGAAGACGGTGTGGCCGTTGTTGACCGCGAACTCGACCAGGCTGCGGTCGGGGGCGAGATCCATGACGTAGTACTTGTTGATCCACGGCGGGCTGAACAGCAGCGGGATCGCGTGCACCGTGTCCGTCGTCGGGGTGTACTGGATGAGCTCCATCAGGTCGTTGCGGAACACGACCTTGCCGGGCGTGATCCCGAGATTGCGGCCGATCTCGTGCACCCCGGTGGCCACCTGGCGGGGCTGGCCGTCGTTGTTCTTGATGTCGTCGATCATGTTCTGCAAGCCCTTGACCAGGGACTGGCCGTTGGTCTCGATGGCCCGCTTCAGGACTGCCGGATTGGTGGCCGGGAAGTTCGTCGGCGCCATCGCATCCAACAGGCTGCGGACCACGAACCGGGCCTTCTCCCGCTCGCGGTCGTCCAGGTCGGCGGCGTCCAGCAGCTGGTTCGTGGCGCGCTGCCACAACTCGAACTGCTCGCGCACCCAGAAGAACCCGGCGTTGTCGGTCCAGGACGAGTCGGCGAAGCGCTTGTCCTTGGCCAGCGGAACACCCTGAACCTGGGTGCCGAAGACGCGGGCGGTAGCCGCGTAGGAGGATTTCCAGAAACCGAGCGTGTAGTCGGTGATGACCTTCAGCGTCGCCGCCGGCATGCCGACCAGCGAGGCGGCCGTCTTGAACAGCACCGGAGCGGCACTCATCCCATCGGCCCGGCCGACTGCGCTGTTGCCGATCCGCTCCGCCGCCGCGTCCACGATGTTGGCACGCAACTGGTCGGCAACCCTGGTGTCCAGCGGATCCCAGGAGGGAATGTCGCGCTTCTCTGCGGTCGTCATCGACTGCTCACTTTCATGCCCACGGCGGAGCGTTAGGGTCGACGTTGGCGGCCCTTGGCGCGCCGACGCTCGATGGTCACTTCTCGAAAGGCCTCGTACGTCTCCAACAGCGCCCGGCGCTGCTGGGCAGTGAGGTCGGTGTCGGCCTGGACCGCATTCGACACGGCGGACGGTGCGTCCGCCGGTTCGGTGTCCTCGTCGCCGGCGCGCAGGGTGTCCGCGGACACCTGCAGCGAGTCGGCGATGGCGTGCAGTACCTGTTCGGAGGGATCCCGCAACCCGCGCTCGATCTGCGAGAGGTAGGGGTTGGAGATCCCCGCCATGGCGGCGAGCTGACGCATGGGCAGGGCCGCCAGCTCACGCTGACGACGGATGATCTCGCCCAGCGTCGATGACTCGGCCCACGTGTTGCTCACGACCTCACCCTACTGGGCAGTAGGCGGCCGAACGGGCTGTTCGCGCAGGTCGACGCGGACCCGAAAAGCCCTGCAGTGACTCGCGCCGGCGCGGGGCGGAGGCGATGAGCCCCTGAACGGCCGAACGCGGCCACTCGCGGAGGAGCGGCCGCGCCCGGGCGGTCATGCGGGTGGAGCCCGACCGGAGGACGGGCGCCGTGACTACTTGAGCAGGTCGCGAACGGCCTTCGTGTAGGCGCTGTTCAGCTCGACCATCGCGTGGTTCTGCGCGGTGGAGAGGTCGGCGACCCAGGACACGTTGCTGGCCACGGCCAGCTCCTTCTTCAGGTCCAGGTAGGCGGCGAAGCCGGCGTCGTAGGCGTCCAACCAGGCCAGACCGGCGACCTTGCTGTGCGCGGTCAAGGTGCCGGCGATCTCCTGGGCCTTCTTGGTGGCGTCCTCGACGGCCGGGCGGACCGAGTTGGCGGCCTTGCTGAGGTACTCGGCCGCAGCGGTGCCGTTGTCCAGAGCGGACTGGCCGTAGTCGTGAGCCTTCTTGGTCAGCTCGTCCAGCGACGGGGTGTAGGTGGTGACGTAGTCCTGCGCGCGGCGGGCGGCATCTTCGATGACGGGCACGAAGGTGGCGGCCAGCTCCTGGGCCTTCTTGGTGGCGTCCTCGACGGCCGGGCGGAACGACTCGGCGAACTCGACCATCTTCTTGTTCGCGTCCTCGACGGCCGGGACAACCGAGGCGGCGATGTCCTGGGCGCGCTTGGTGGCGTCCTCGAGGGTGGGGACGAAGGACTCGGCGGCCTTGGTCATGTACGCGGTGACGGCGGCGGTGTTGTCCGACGCAGCTTTGAAACCGGCCTCGTAGCTGGCCTTGGTGTTGTCGACAGCGGCCTGGCCGGCCTCGGTGACCGACTTGGTGACCTCGGCGGTGGCGGACTTCGCGTCGTCGGCGGCCTTGGTGGAGGCGGCGGTGACGGCGTTGGTGATGTCCTGGCCGTTCTTGGTGGCGGTGGCGGTGGCCTCGGTGGTCGCGTTCTTCGCGGTGTCGGTGATCGACTTCCCGGCGTCGGTGGCGGCCTTGGTGGCGGTCGCGGTCGCGGCCTTGGTCGCCTCGGCGGTGGCCTTGGCAGCCTTGACGGTGGCGGCGCTGGTGGCCTTGCCCGCGTCGACGGCCTTGTTGTACTGGGCGGTTCCGTTGGTGGTCTCAGCCATGGAGTGCTCCTCGTATCGAGAGATTCGGATGGTCGGTGTCGTGGTGCCGTGGCCGCCGTACTTCCGCCGGCCCTGTTAGCAGATTAGCTGGGATGTCAGCTAACAGCAACGCTCCGTGAGCCAGCGCACAGCGGCGCCGGCGCAGCGGCTCTGCGCCGCCCGGGTGTGGCGCACGGCATGCCCGGAGCATGGAACATCCCCCACCCCTGCTGCGTCATACGGGGTGGAAGCAACAGAACGGTCCAGTCCGGACCGCTACTTGATGCTCCAGGCAGCCCTATGACAGCGATGCCTCCGCTCACTTCTCTGGAGGAGAATCCCCATGCGCACCAACGACATCAGCCGCCCGGTCACCCCGATCCGCGTGCTCTCGCGCTCGCAGCGTCGCTCGCTGGCCGGCGAGCTCAGCAACTTCACCAGCGCGTCGGATCGCCTGGACCTGGAGACCCTGCTGGAGACCTACCCCGCTGCCGACACCCGCGACGTGCGCGAGATCCTCGCCCGCCAGGCTGCCTGAACCGCACCCGCTCCACGGAAGGGCCGTCCCGACACTCGTCGGGACGGCCCTTCCGTCGTCTCCGGGTCCGGTGACTGCGCACCCGGCGGTTGCTGACACCCGGACGTGGGCATCCACCCGACAGCGCTGGTCCAGGTCGGAAGGAGTCGGTCATGCCGGTCTGGTTGCAAGCGGGATGGTGGGGACTCGTCGGTGGCGCCGCACTGGTGCTGGGTGCCGGCATCGCCTGGTTCGTCCGGGTGCCGCCGCTGGTGGTGGCGACGGTGATGGCCTTCGGCGCCGGGGTGCTGATCTCGGCGCTGGCCTTCGACCTGGTGGACGAGGCGGAGACCCGTGGCGGACTGGGCTCGACGATCGCCGGTTTCGTCATCGGCGCGGTCGGCTTCGTCGGCGCCAACACTCTGCTGGCCCGACGAGGAGCCAAGCACCGCAAGCGATCCGGTGACCAGCAACCCGCTGAGGCCGACCAATCGGGAAGCGGCGCGGCCATCGCGATCGGGGCCTTGCTGGACGGCATCCCGGAGTCGGTGGTGTTGGGGCTGTCCCTGCTCAGCGGGCACGGCGTGGGTGTGGGAGTACTCGCCGCGGTGTTCATCTCCAACGTGCCGGAGGGGTTGTCCAGCGCCGCCGGGATGAAGGCCGCCCGACGCAGCGCCGGCTACATCTTCGGCGTATGGGGCGGCATCGCGGTGCTCAGCGGTACTGCCGCGCTCATCGGCGCCGCCACCCTGCAGCACGCCTCCGCCGGGACCGTGGCCGTCATCACCGCCGTTGCGGCCGGGGCGATCCTGGCGATGCTGGCCGACACGATGATTCCGGAAGCGTTCGAGCGCACCCACGCGCTGACCGGACTGATCACCGCCGCCGGCTTTCTCACCGCGTTCGTGATCGGCCGGGCCGGCTGACGAGGGATCAGTCAGGATCGCCGAGGGTGATGGTGCGCCCGTCCGGGTTGTCGTCGATCCGTGCGCCGCGGTCGACAGCGGCCTGATGCTCGTCACAGACGCGGTACTCCCAGGCGCCCCACGGGGTCGGCTTACCGACGATCGTGACAGCTTCCCGGTCGCAGCTCGTCACCACACATTCGCTCATGACATCGAATGTGCCCGAGCCGGAGCCCGGCAAAACCCGGGCGGTGCGCCAGATTCTTCTCGACCGGGTGCATGCTCGACGTGGCGCCCTTCGGGTAGGAAACCCGGCACGGACCCGCTCCCCGGTCCGCGGAACGGACGTGCATCCGTGGCCGCGGCCGGCGGCCACCCCGCGGCGCCTTGATGGAGGATCTCCGACATGGTTTCTCACGCGACAACACTGTTGGGGGCAGCCGCCGACACCGATACCGGCGGCGCGGTGAAGGTGCTCGGGGTGACCCTGGTCGGTATCAGCGCCACAACCGGCGTGAAGCTGATCTTCACCCTCGTCCTCATCGCGGTCGTGCTGATCTTGCGGCAGCTGATCCTGATGGCGTTGCGCCGGACCCTGGGCGGGGAGGTGGCCGATCCGCGTCGGTTCTGGGCCCGGCAGGCGGTGCAACTGCTGGTGGCGGTGGTCCTGGTGATCGGCGTGGTGTCCATCTGGGTCACTCCGGACACCGACATCACCACGGGCATCGGGTTGATCAGTGCCGGCCTGGCGTTCGCGCTCCAACAGGTGATCGTGTCGTTGGCCGCGTTCTTCGTCATCCTGCGGGGGGACACCTTCGGCATCGGCGACCGGATCACCCTCGGCGGTGTCCGCGGTGACGTCATCAAACTCGGCTTCCTGCGGACCACCATCATGGAGATGGGTCAGCCGCCGTCGGTGGCCGCGGCCGATCCCGCGGTCTGGGTCAATTCCCGGCAGTACACCGGACGGCTGGTGACGGTGACCAACGGCGCCATCTTCAGCGACCCGGTGTACAACTACAGCCGCGACTTCCCCTACCTCTGGGAGGAGATCGTGCTGCCGATCTCCTACCGCGAGGACCGGGCGGTCGTGGAGCAGATCCTGCTGGCCGCGGCCAACGCCCATGCGGTCATCGACGACAGCGGCGCTGAGGCCGCCCTGGCCACCATGCGGTCCCGCTACGCGATGTCGGACGCATCGCTGGCCCCCTCGGTGTACGTCCGGCTCACCGACAACTGGTTGGAGCTGTCGCTGCGCTTCCTGGTGCCCGTCCGCGGGGTCCGAGAGATCAAGGACCGGATGTCGCGCGACATCATCCGGGATCTCGACGCAGCCGACATCGGTATCGCCTCGGCCACTTTCGAGATAGTGGGGCTACAGATGCCGAAGTTCCAGGCCCCGCAGTGACGAGGGTCGGCCGGCGTGATGCAGTTCGGCGATGGGCCCGGTCGCGTGGACGCCCCCGCCGCGGTCATCGCGACGCCGAAGCGAGTGACCGCCATGCATGTGCTGCTTGCGCCGGACAAGTTCAAGGGATCGCTGCGCGCCCGTGACGTGGCCGCCGCCGTGGCCGCCGGCCTGGCTGCGGCGGCACCCGACGGTTCCGGTGCGCTGCGTGCCGGTGGCCGACGGCGGCGACGGCACCCTCGACGCTGCGATCGCGGCCGGGTATCGATGGGTGCCGGTGCGGGTGAGCGGACCGACCGGGGCGGCGGTCGACAGCGGATACGCGGTCCTGGACGGCACCGCCGTGGTCGAACTTGCCGACGCGTGCGGTCTCGGTCGCCTCCCCGGCGGCCGACTCGCGCCGATGACATCGTCCACCCACGGATACGGCGAGATCATCGCTGCGGCCCTGGAATCCGGCTGCCGACGGATAGTCCTGGGCGTCGGCGGCAGCGCCGGCACCGATGGTGGTGCCGGGATGTTGACCGCCCTCGGCGCCCGCCTGCTCGACGCCACGGGCCTCGCGATCCCGCCGGGCGGGGCGGGCCTGCGACAACTCGGTCGGATCGACCTGTCGGGCCTGCATCCTGGGATCGGTGGCACCGAGTTTGTGCTGGCCGGTGACGTGGACAACCCGCTGCTCGGGCCGGCCGGTGCCGCCGCGGTGTACGGGCCGCAAAAGGGCGCCGACCCGGTTCAGGTGGCCGGGCTTGACGAGGCCTTACGGAACTGGTCGGCGATTCTGGGCAGTGCCATGGTGGGTCTATCGGGCGGGCACCCGGCCGCGGACACCCCCGGCGCCGGCGCGGCCGGCGGCGTCGGGTTTGCTGCGCTGGCTGCCATGCACGCACGGGCGCGCCCCGGCATCGACCTGATGCTCGAACTGACCGGCTTCCACACCCACCTTTCCGGCGCCCGGCTGGTGATCACCGGCGAAGGGTCCCTCGACGCCCAGACCCTGCGCGGCAAGGCCCCCGCCGGGGTGGCCGCCGCCGCCCGTCGAGCCGGCGTCCCCGTCGTCGCGGTCACCGGCCGAAACATGCTGACCAGACACGACCTCGACACGGCCGGCATCAGCGCCGCCTACGCGCTGCTCGACATCGAACCCGATCCCGTGCGTTGCCTGACACATGCCGCGCCGCTGCTGCACGCCCTCGCGGGCCGGGTCGCCCGCGACTGGCTCAGCTGATCGGTCCCGCCCGTGCGCGCGACGTGCCCCCTCGCCGGCCCCGAGCGCGAAGCGCACCCTCACCGGAGCGCCGGGATGTTGTACGGCGTCACGATGTGGATGGGCGATCGCACGGAGGATATCGGGCCGTCGATCGCCCCCTGCGCCTGCATGATCAGCCGGCAGGCCTGCCGGAGGTCGTGGCGCAGGTCGTGGTGCAGCACCGCGGTCAACTGCTCGTCGTGCAACAACCGGAGGTTGTCGCGGTCGAGATCGTGGGCGACGAAGACCTGACAGCGCCGACCGGCGGCGGCGAAAGCCGCCAGGATGGCAGTGTTCCCGCCGCCTACCGAGTACACCGCGGTGATCCCCGGCTGCTGCAGCAGCAGCTGCAGCGCCGACTCCCGCACCGCCACATCCAGGCCGTCGGTGTCGGTCAACTCGAACAGCGCCCGTCCGGTGCGGCGCTGCCGCATGGTGGCCCGGAACCCGATCTCGCGTTCCTCCTCGCCGCGGAACACGCTGCGGCTCAACGCGATCAACACGTCGCCCGGGTGCTCACCGAGCATCCGGTCGACCAGGTACGCAGCGGTCGACCCGGCCGCCCGGTTGTCGATCCCGATGTAGCCGACCCGGCCACTGAGCGGCACATCGGTGACCAGCGTGACGACCGGAATGCCCGCGGCGTCGAGACGGCCGATGGCGTCAGTGATCTCGGGGACGTCCGGCGCTTTGAGGATGACGCCCTTGGAACCTCGGCGCCGGATGCCGTCCAGCACGGCGACCAACTCGCCCGGTCGCGCCGTCTCCCGGAAGTCGAACCGTGCGCGGACCACCGCGGGTCGCAGTGCCGGCAACTCGGCTTCCAACGCCGCCCTGACCTCGGCCGAGAACCGGTCGGGTGCCTGCATCACGACGTCGACCAGGAACGTCCGGCCGGTCAGCCGGAGCTGGCTGCGTTGCCGGTCGAGGTCGATGATCGCCTGCCGGACGGTGCCGACGGTGCTGGACCGCACCCCCGGACGGTCGTTGAGGACCCGGTCGACGGTGGCCTCGCTGAGGCCCGCCTGGCGCGCGATCTCCCGGATCGGATAGGGATGGGCCATCCGCCGATCTTGATGGATCGGTGAGGGCCGGTCAAGGCCGGGTCCGACCAACGACCTGCCCGGCGGGCTCTTCTGAGGTGTTTTTGACGGTCGATGCCCGTTGACTCCCGCCCACCCAGCCGTAATCTCGACAGGACCAGACCTCCCGAAGGAAGTGACCGACGATGACCGCTTTCACCCCGTCCCGCACCACCGGATGGCTGTCTGCCGACGATTGTTCGGTCGAGGACTTCGCCCGCGTGATCGAGCAGCGAACCGATCTCGCCGACTACCCGTTCGCCGAGGACGTCCAGCGCAATGTGCTGATCTACGGCCCGTCGCTGCGCGACGCCGTGACCGCCCCGGCCGGCCGGGCAGCCGTACAGGCGGAGCTGATGAAGGCCCTCACCGACGGCCCCGGCATCGTCGTGTTCAGGCAGGCATTCGCCGACCTCGGCGTCGTCGACCGCGCCACCGCGGCCTTCCACACCCAGATCGCCAAGGAGAAGACAGCCGGCGTCGTCGGCGGTGATCACTTCGCCAAGCCGGGCGCCAACGACCGGGTCTGGGGGGCACTGGACAAGCTCGCGGTCACCGATCCCGAGACCTTCGCCGAGTACTACGCCAACGACACCATCGCGCTGATCAGCGAGGCATGGCTGGGGATGAACTACCAGGTGACCTCCCAGGTCAACGTCGTCAACCCGGGCGGTGCGGCGCAGACGGCCCACCGCGACTACCACCTCGGGTTCATGGATGCCACCGCCGCCGCCGCCTACCCCGCCCAGGTCCACCGGCTGTCACCGGGTCTCACCCTGCAGGGGGCGGTCGCGCACTGCGACATGCCGATCGAGACCGGCCCGACGCTGTACCTGCCGTACTCCCACCAGTACGAGGCCGGCTACCTCGCCTTCCACCTCCCCGAGTTCACCGCCTATTTTCAGCAGCACCACGTCCAGCTCCCGCTGGCGAAGGGCGACGCGGCGTTCTTCAACCCCGCCCTGTTCCACGGGGCCGGCACCAACGTCTCTACCGACATCCGCCGGATGGCGAACCTGCTGCAGGTGTCGTCGGCGTTCGGGCGGGCGATGGAGACCGTCGACCGGGTCGCGATGTGCCGCGCGCTTTTCCCCGTTCTGCTCTCGCGCAGGACCGCCGGCGTCCCGGACCGCGATCTGCAGAACGTGATAGCCGCCTCCGCAGAGGGTTACTCGTTCCCGACCAACCTCGACCTGGACCAGCCGGTCGGCGGTATGGCCCCCCAGACGCAGGCCGAACTGCTCCGGCAGGCCGTGGCCGAGCAGTGGTCCCCGGAAGCCTTGGACGCCGCCCTGGACGCCCGGACCGCACGCACCCGGCCCCACCGGCGATGACCACCGGCTGGTCCGCCGATCGCGTGGGTCGGCACAATACCGGACCCGACGGCACCCGCGCGGTGCGAGCTACCCTTCGTTGAATGCCCCTCCGTCGAGCAGGTGGAGGGTTCTCAACGGAGAGGAAAAGCATGCCGAACAACCGCGCGGTCACCTACCAGGGACCGCTCAAGGTAGAGGTCGATCCGATCGCCTACCCAGAGTTCGAGCTCCAGGACGGACCCGGTGTCAACCCCGCCAACGTCGGGCGCAAGACACCGCACGGAGCGATCCTCAAGGTCGTCACCACCAACATCTGCGGCTCCGACCAGCACATGGTGCGCGGCCGCACCACTGCTCCCGAGGGCCTCGTGCTCGGCCACGAGATCACCGGCGAGGTCGTCGAAGTCGGCCCGGGCGTGGAGTTCGTCAAGGTCGGCGACATCTGCTCGGTGCCGTTCAACATCTCCTGCGGTCGCTGTAAGAACTGCAAAGAGGGCAAGACCGGAATCTGTCTCAACGTCAACCCCGACCGCCCCGGCTCTGCCTACGGCTACGTCGACATGGGCGGCTGGGTCGGCGGCCAGGCCGAATACGTGCTGGTGCCCTACGCGGACTGGAACCTGCTGGTGTTCCCCGATCGCGATCAGGCGATGGAGAAGATCACCGACCTCACCATGCTCTCCGACATCTTCCCCACCGGATACCACGGCGCCTACTCCGCCGGGGTGAAGACCGGATCCACGGTCTACGTCGCCGGCGCCGGCCCGGTCGGCATCGCCGCCGCCGTGTCCGCACAGCTGCTCGGCGCCTCGGTGGTGATCGTCGGCGACCTCAACGAGGAGCGGCTGGCCCAGGCTCGTAAGCTCGGATGCGAGACCGTCGACGTGTCCAAGGGTGACCCGCGCGACCAGATCGAACAGCTGCTGGGGGTTCCCGAGGTCGACTGCGGCGTCGACGCTGTCGGCTTCGAGGCACACGGTCACGGCGGCGACTCCGGCACCGAGGCCCCGGCCACGGTGCTGAACTCGTTGATGAACATCGTCGCCGCCGGCGGCGCGCTGGGCATCCCCGGCCTGTATGTCACCGGCGACCCCGGTGCGGTCGACGACGCCGCCAAGGTGGGCTCGCTGTCCATCCGGCTCGGTCTCGGTTGGGCCAAGTCGCACAGTTTCTACACCGGACAGTGCCCGGTGATGAAGTACAACTACGGCTTGATGCAGGCCATCCTGCACGACAAGGTGCACATCGGGGATGCCGTCAACGCCACCGTGATCAGCCTCGAGGACGCCCCCAAGGGTTACGCGGCCTTCGATTCCGGGGTCGCCCGCAAGTACGTCATCGACCCGCACGGGATGACCGGCCAGATCGTCGCTGTCTGACCCGGTCGCCCGGGATCCGATCCCGTGGCACCACCGCACAACTGCCGGACAACGGCCGGACAGCTGCCGGACAGCGAAAAGCCCCGCCCACCGAACGGTGGGCGGGGCTTTTCGCGGGTGGGTGCCCGAATCAGCGCGCGAGCTCGTGGGAGAGCTCGGCGAGTTCCTGGCCACCGGCCATCTCGGCGGTGAGTTCCTCGAGGGAGACCTCGCTGCGCTTCTTGTCCAGCACACACTGACCGAGCTTGAGGATCACGAAGTGGTCCCCGACAAGGTAGGCGTGGTGCGGGTTGTGGGTGATGAACACGACCCCGAGGCCGGCGTCGCGCGCGGCTGCGGTGTACTTGAGCACCACACCGGACTGCTTGACACCGAGTGCGGCGGTCGGCTCGTCCAGGATCAGGACACGGGCCCCGAAGTACACCGCCCGGGCGATCGCGACACACTGCCGCTGACCGCCGGAGAGGGTGCCGATCGGCTGGTTGATGTCTTTGACCGTGATGCCCATCTTCTGCAGCTCGGCGTCAGCGATGTCGCGCATCTCCTTGATCCGCATCGGAGCACCCGGGTAGTTACCCGCCTTGAGCTCCGAGCCGAGGAAGAAGTTACGCCACACCTCCATCAGGCCCACCACCGCGAGATCCTGGTACACGGTGGCGATTCCGTGATCCAGGGCCTCCCGGGGCGACCCGAACTTGACGTCGCCGCCGTCGACCTTGAGGCTGCCCTCGGAGTGCGAGTGCAGGCCCGACATGATCTTGATGAGCGTCGACTTGCCGGCGCCGTTGTCACCCAGCACACAGGTGACCTCGCCGGCGTTGACCCGCAGGTTGATGCCACGCAACGCGCGCACCGCCCCGTAGAACTTCCCGACCTCGTCCATCTCGATCAGGGTCTTGCCCTTGACCAGTCCGGAGTCCGCGTGCTCCGCGAGAGTGTCTGTCATGGCTAACTACTCCTTCTCGTGGTGGACAGCTTCTTCACGTACAGGTTGACGCCGACCGCGAGCAGCAGCATGACGCCGAGGAATGCCTTGAACCAGTTCGGATCCCAGCCGGCATAGACGATGCCCTGGCTGACCATGCCGAAGATGAACGCACCGATAGCGGCACCGACCGCGGAACCGTAACCACCGGTCATCAACGTTCCACCGACGACCGCGGCGATGATGTAGATGAACTCCTGACCGACACCTTCACCGGCCTGGATGGTGTTGAACGCGTACAGCCGGTGCTGTCCGTAGAACCAGGCCAAGGCGCCGACCAACATGAACAGGCCGATCTTCACCCGGTTCACCGGGACGCCTACCGCGCGGGCGGAGGCGGCGTTGCCGCCGACGGCGAAGATCCAGTTGCCGATCTTGGTGCGGACCAGTACCCAGGTGGCGATCAGCACGAACAGCAGCCACCACACGACGGTGATCTTGAGCTTGGCGCCACCGATCGGGATCTCCGCAGCGAAGATGCCCTTGAGCGATTCGAACCCGTCGATGTCGGACACGTTGCGGGTGGCCACCGAGCCGGAGATCGCCTTGGTGACAGCCAGGTTCGCGCCCTGCAGGATGAAGAACGTACCCAGCGTGATCAGGAACGACGGAATTCCTGTTTTGACCACCAGGTAGCCGTTGAGGAATCCGATCGCCAACGCCAGCACCAGCGACAGGATCGTGCCGACCCACATGTTGACCGACAGCTGGTAGCTGATCATCGACGCGGTGAGGGCCGCGGTGATGAAGGCGACGCCGGCGGACAGATCGAACTCACCGCCGATCATCAGCAGACCGACTGCCACGGCCACGATCCCGACCTGCGACGCGGCGTACAGCACCGTGGTGAAGGACGTGAAGTCACGGAACGGCGGTGCGACGATGAAGAAGAAGATGTAGATAGCGATCGCCGCGAGCAACGCGCCGACCTCCGGGCGTCCCAACAGACGCGCCGACAACGGCTGCGTCACGCGGCCACTGGCCGCGGTAGGCGCCGGGGCGGGCGCCTTCACCGATGAACTCATGAATTGCTCCGATCGCTGGGTGGCTCGGTGGGGACGGTTGGCCCCACCGAGCCGAAGGCGCTGTGGTTAGCGGGTGCCGTTTTTCGCATAGGTCGCGATGGCGTCGATGTTGCTCTTGTCCACGAACGACGGCCCGGTCAGCACGGCCTTGCCGCCGCCCAGGTCATTGCCGTTGGTCAGGTACAGCCACAGGGAGTCCACGGCCTCGTAGCCCTGCATGTACGGCTGCTGGTCGATGGAGAACTCCAGCGAGCCGTCCTTGATGGCGTTGGCGGCATCGGCGTTCAGGTCGAAGGTGGCGACCTTGGCGGAGCTGTTGGCCGAACCCTTGGCCTGCAGCGCCGCGAGCGCGATCGGAGCACCCAGGGTGATGACGTAGTCGATGCTCGGGTCCTGCTGCAGCTTTGCCGTCAGGGTCGAGGTCACCGCCGACAGGTCGGCACCGTTCACCTGGATGTTCTCCGTACCCGGCGCGCCCTTGGCGACACCGGCGCAGCGGGTCTCCAACGCGACCGAACCCTCGGCCTGGATGACGCACAGCACGTGCTTGGCACCGGCCTCGACGGCCCGCTCGGCGGCGGCCTGCCCGGCCAGCGCCTCGTCGGAGCCGAAGTACATCAGCGCGCCGAGGTCCTTGTAGGCGTCGATGCCGGAGTTGAAGCCGACGACCGGGATACCGGCGTCGATGGCGGTCTTGACCGAACCGGCCAGCGCGTCCGGGGTGACCAGCGTGGTGGCGATGCCGTCGACCTTGGAGTCCACTGCGTTCTGGATCAGGGTGGCCTGGCCGGCTGCGGTCGGGTCGCCGGAGTACTTGATCGTGATGCCGTGGTTGGAGGCGGCGGAGTTCATGCCGGCCTTGATCTTGTCCCAGAACGTGTCACCCGGGGTCTCGTGGGTGATCACCGCGATGGTGTAGTTCTTCGCACCAACGTTGGCGCCGCCGGCGGAGCTACCGCTGCCGGCTGCTGCGGCGGTGGTGGTCTGCGCGCCACCGGAGCTGCTGCACCCCGACACGACCAGCGCCACTGCTGCCACGGTGGCAGCGGTGAGGCGCAGGCCCTTCCGAGAACGACTGAGCTTCATTGCTTTCCTTTCGTCGGATTCCCGGCTTCGTCGCCGGTTCACACAAGTGGGTACTGCAGGGGTGCCGGGTCCGGCCCGGAAGTAGCGGCGGGACCAGCGGCGGTCATTGCCCCGTCAGGGGGTGCGACGTCAAGTTTCGGCGGCTGACGGTGGAGCGGTGCGGGGCGGCGCGGGGCGGTGCGGTGTTACCGGCCGGGGACCGCGGACCCGATTCGGCGAGATCGTCGCCGCCAACCGGATTCACGGCGCGGCGGCCCGAGCGGTACAGGTCAGTGCTGTCCACGGTCCGGTCATCACGCATGGGACCTGACCTCCGCTTGATCCGAGATCGGCGCCTCTGCCGACACGTGTAAGAGTGGCGGACGGCACACCCGATGTCAAGCTTTTGTACTGACATTCTTACGTCAATCCGTGAACGTCGCCCCCACGTCGGGTGCGCGATGCAGCAACGGGCACAGGACGTCGAAAGTCCTGTGCCCGACGGCGTTTCGGTGGACGAACCACTACATGTCCATACCGCCGTTGACGCCCCAGACCTGTCCGGTGATGTAGGACGACGCGTCAGCAGCCAGAAAATGCACGATGCGCGCGATCTCCTCCGGCCGGCCGAGCCGGCGCAACGGGATCTGCATCTTGATCTTGTCCAGCACCTTCTCCGGTACGGCGGCCACCATCTCGGTCGCGGTGTAACCCGGGGTGACCGTGTTCACCGTGATGCCGATGCTGTCGTCGGCGAGCTTGCCCGCCCGCTCCAGCAGGAACGCCGCCTCCCGGGCAAAAGTCTTCGTCAGGCCGAACAGCCCCGACTTGGACGCGGCGTAATTGGCCTGGCCGATGTTGCCCATCTCCCCGACCACCGAGGACACGTTGATGATCCGCCCACTGCCCCGCTCGACCATGTGCGCGAGCGCCGCCTGGGACAGGAAGAACGCCCCGGACAGGTTGACGTCGAGCACCTTGTGCCAGTCGTCGTCGGTCAGCTTGAGGATGGTCTTGTCGATCGTGATCCCGGCGTTGTTGACCAGGATGTCGAGCCGGCCGTGCTGCTCGATGACCTCCGCGACCACCCGACGACAGTCCTCCGCCGACGCCACGTTTCCCTGGTGCACGGTCACCGGGGTGCCGAAACGTCCCTCGAACTCGGTCAGGAACGTCTTCGCGGTCGCCACGTTGCCACTGAAGCCGGCCGCGATGGCGGCTCCCTGCGCCGCCAGGCTGGCGCAGATGGCCGACCCGATGCCCCGGGTGCCCCCGGTGACGAGGGCGACCCGGCCGGCGAGCTTGTCGCCCACCACGGTAGCGGCGGCTGCCGCCCCGCCGACGGAGCCGTCGGCGGGGATCTCGGAGGTGGTCATGGGTGCCTCCCGGCAGGCGTCGTCATGCGGTCCCGATCGTGCCTGAACGGCGATCAGCTGGCGTGGCTGATCTTAGAACTCCTGGTCGCGTCGGCAACCGCAGTGCCGAAGTGCCGGTCGATCAGGGCGAGGGCCTTGTCCCGCTGGGCGATGCTGACCTCCCGGGCCCGCTCCTCCCAGCCGAACACGCAACTGGATATCGTCCCGTCGAAACCGGCGGCGGCCAGAGCTGCGAAGGCGGCGTCGAAATCGACCTCGCCGCGTCCCATCTCTGCGTGCTGGTGCACCCGAACAGTGGACCCGGGCGGATTGACGATGTAGCGCAGGCCGTTGCAAGCGGTGTGGTCGAGCGTGTCGGCCAGGTGCACGTAGCTCACCAGCGGTCCGGCTGCGGCGATGATGCCGGCCGGGTCGTTGCCCTGGTGAAAGGTGTGCGGGGTGCAGTACAGGAACGAGATCCAGTCCTTGTTCAGCCCTTTCACCATGTTGACCGCGGCGTGTCCGTCCTCGATGAAGTCGTCCGGATGCGGTTCCAGCACCAGCTTCAGACCCTCGGACTCGAAGATCGGCAGCAGCTCGTCCATCGACCTCATGAACTGGCTCTCCGCGAGCTCGGCCCCTTCGGGTCGGCCGTTGAACTCGGAGTTCATCACGTCCACCCCGAGGTCCACGGTGATCTGGATGGCCCGCTTCCAGGCGCGGACCGCCGCCTGACGCTGGTCCTCGTCCGGACCGGCCCAGCGCAGTACCGGCAGCACCGAGGCGATCCCGACGCCGGCGTCGGCGGCCTTCTTCTTCAGCTGCTTGACCGTCGCGTCGTCCACCCGGGGGTACTTGAAGAACGGGATGAAGTCCTCCTTGGGGGACAGCTCCATCCAGTCGTAACCCAGCGAGGCGACGATGTCGGGCAGCTCCAGCACGCTGCTGGTGCCGTAGAACATCTGCGCATCCAGGGCGAGCCTCATGGCCGTGCCCCCATCTGGACCTCGACGCGCTGCCCGGACCGGACCGCTTCCACGCCGGCTTCGCACACTGCGACGGCGGCGTAGCCGTCCCAGGCGCCGGGGCCGTCGATGGTGCCGTTGCGGGCCGCATCCACCCAGCGCTGCAGTTCGGTGTGGTAGGCCGCGCCGAACCGCTGCACGAAGCCAGGGGTGATGGCGCCGCCACGCCGGCCGTCCGTGGAGGTGCGGACCAGGTTCTGGTCCAGACCGATGATGGCACTACCGGTCTCGCCGACGACCTCGGTACGGACCTCGTAGGCGATGCCGCTGCGGACGAAGATCTCGTCGGTGGCGATCGCGCCGGTCGCGGTCTCGAAGATGACGAGCATCGGATCGTTGACGCCCTCGGGTGCGCCGGACGTCGCGAGGCCCTTGTGCACGGTGACGGCGGTGATCTCGGCATCCAGCAGGAACCGCACGACGTCGACTTCGTGCACCACCGAGTCACGGATCATGAACTCGGAGTTGAAGTGCGGCGGCACGTCCGGGTTGCGGTGGGTGCAATGCACCATCAGCGGCGCGCCCAGCCCGCCGTCGGCGATCAACGCCCGCAGCTGCGCGTACTCGGTGTCGAAACGCCGCATGAAGCCGACCTGGATCAACTGCTTGCCCAGTGCCGCCTCCTTCTGCACGATCGCGTAGGCGGTGTCGATGCTGGTGGTCAGCGGCTTCTCACACAGCACCGGGATGCCGCGCTCCAGACAGGCCAGCACCTGCTTCTCGTGCGCCATCCCAGGGGTTGCGAGAACCACCGCGTCGACGTCGTCGGCGTTGATCGCGTCGAACGGGTCGTCGACCACCCGCGAGCCGGGGATACCGGCAGACACCCGGGCCGCGGTATCGGCCGAGAAATCGTTGATGACAGTGACTGTCGCGCCCTTGACCAAAGTCGACAGGGTGGTCGCGTGGTAGGAGCCCATCAGCCCGACGCCGAGGACGGCGATCCGCAGGTCATCGGACATGGGACGCCCCCACGGTGGTGTGCGAAGCGGAATTGGTCATTGAACGGACCTCTCGGGTCGGGGGTGGGCGGTGCCGGACGGAATGCTGGCTCGTGCTAGTGACGGGGTGGGGCGGCGCCCCGGGGGACGTGTGGCGGCGTCCCCCGGGGCGCACCCCGGGACCCGGCCGGGCCGGAGTCGGTCGGGTCCCGGCTCGGATCAGGAGCGCGGCGCGACGTGCCGGCAGCCCTTGAGGTAGCTCAGCGTGCGCTGGGCGATCGGGAACGGCACATCGGTGGCGCAGCCGTACATGTCCTGCTCCACGATGCCGAAGATCGGCCGGCCCAGCTTCTCCAGCGCCGCGAACACGTCGGGCATGTGCGGGATGCCGCCTGGCGGCTCCTGCATCACGCCGAGCTGGACGGCCTTGGCCCAGGTGTGGTTGTGCTCGTCCACGACGGCCTTGACCTTGGGGTCGACCTGCTTGAGGTGGGTGTAGGTGACCCGATCCGGGTGCTTGGCGATCAGGTCCAGGTTGTCCCCGCCGCAGTAGCTCAGGTGGCCGGTGTCCAGGCACAGATTGACGTACTCGGGGTTGGTGCCCTCGAGGAACCGCTCGACGGCCTCGTTGTTGTCGACGTGGCTGTCGGCGTGCGGGTGGAAGACGACCTTCATCCCGTATTCCTCCAGGATGGCCTTACCCAGCCGGTCGTTGCCCTTGATCTTGCGATCCCAGGCCGCGGCATCCAGGTGGTAGGGCTCGACCTCTTCGCCGGTCACGTCATCGCGCCACATCGACGGGATGACCACCACGTACTCCGCTCCCGCGGACTTGGCCAGCCCGGCGACGTCGGAGACCTGGGTCCAGACGTCGTCCCAGGAGTTCTCCCGCTGCAGGTGCTCGAACACCGTGCCGGCGCTGACCTTGAAGCCGCCCGGGGCCAGCGCGTCGGCCAGTGCGGACGGGTCGGTCGGCAGGTAGCCGTACGGACCGAGTTCGATCCATTCGTAACCGGCGGCGGCCGCCTCGGTGAGGAACTGGGTGTAGGGGACCTGGATCGGGTCGTCGGGGAACCAGACGCCCCAGGAGTCGGGAGCGGTGCCGATGGTGACCCCGTTGGGGATGTCGTACGTCATGTGGTTCAGACCTCCAGGCAGTGGCGCAGCGGTGAGACCGGGCGGGATGGAACGGGTTGCGGTGGAGCAGATGTCAGCGGATCAGCGAGACCGCGTTGTCGACGGCCTTGGCGACGTCGCCGTCGGCCGGGTAGAGCATGGTGCGGCCGACGACCAGGCCGCGCACCGACGGCAGCGAGAGCGCCTTGGCCCACGCGGCGAGGGTGTCCTCCTGCGAGCCGACGGGATCGCCGCCGAGCAGCAGGGTCGGGAAGGTGGTGGCGTCCATGACGCGCTCCATGTCCTTCACGACCGGCAGCTTCATCCAGGTGTAGGCGGTGGAACTGCCGAAGCCCTGGGCGATGTGGATGCTCTTGATGACCGCTTCCGGGCTGAGGTCGTTGACGATCCTGCCGTCGACCCGGCTGGACATGAACGGCTCGACCATCGCGATCAGCTTGGCCCGGTTGAGCTCGGTGACTGCCCGGGCGCAGCTCTCCATCGTCGACACGGTGCCCGGATCGTCCAGGTCGATCCGAGTCAGCATCTTGGCGCCGTCGAAGCCGCCGTCGATGGTGCCCTGGACGTCGTAACCGGTCATCCGGTCGTCGAGCTCGAAGGTGGCGCCGGCCAGGCCGCCACGGTTCATCGAGGAGAACATGATCTTGTCCTCCAACGCACCCAGCATCAGCAGGTCCTCGACGATGTCGGCGGTGGCCAGCAGTCCGTCGACACCCGGCCGGGACAGCGCAGTCTGCAACCGGTCCAACAGATCCTTGCGGTCGGCCATCGCGTTGCGGTCCGCACCGACGGCGAGCGCGCCGCGGGCCGGGTGGTCGCAGGCGACGATCATCATCTTGCCGTCGTCGCCCAGCAGGTGACGACGCTTGCGGGAGCGGAAGAGTCCGGCGACCCGCTCGGGCTCACGGGCCCGGATCTCGGAGATCTCGTCGTAGTTCTTCGCGAAGTGGGACACCTCGATCACCGACCTTCGTTGGGGTTGCCACCGGCGATCAGGATGTCGATCTCGGCGGCGGTGGGCATGGCGGTGGAGCACTCCAGGCGCGACGCCACGATGGCACCGGCGGCGTTGGCCCGCTGCAGCAGCTTCTCCAGCGGCCAGCCGGCCAACAGGCCGTTGGCCAGCGAACCGCCGAAGCTGTCGCCGGCGCCGAGCCCGTTGACCGGGTCGATCAGGATCGGCGCGGATTCGACCCGCTCGTGCTTGGTCTTGGCCAGCACGCCCTTGGGGCCCTGCTTGACGATCGCGAGCTCGACCCCGGCGTCCAGCAGCGCGTCGGCGGCCTTGTCCGGCACCGTCTCACCGACCGCGACCTCACACTCCTCACGGTTGCCGACGGCGACCGTGACGTGCGGGAGGAGCTTGGCGATCTGCTCGGTCGCGTCGGAGGGCTTGTCCCAGAACATCGGACGGTAGTCCAGGTCCAGGACGACGAAACCCTGCCGGCCGCGGGCCTCCAGCACGTCCAGATGCGTCTGGCGACTGGGCTCCTCGCTCATCCCGGTGGTGGAGATCCAGAGCAGGTCCACCGCCCGGACCAGGTCCATGTCCACGTCGGAGGTGCGGATCTGCAGGTCCGGCGCCTTGGGCTTGCGGTAGAAGTACAGCGGGAAGTCGTCCGGCGGGAAGATCTCGCAGAACGTGATCGGGGTCGGGTAGTCGGGGCTGACCACGACCTGGCTGTCGTCCACCCCGAGCTCACGCAGCGCGCGCCGGACGAAACGACCGAACGGGTCGTCGCCGACACCGGTGATGATCGAGGTCCGTCGGCCGAGCCGGGCGGCGGCGACCGCCACGTTGCCGGTGGTGCCGCCGAGGAACTTGCCGAAGGTCTCGACGTCCTCGAGTCCGACGCCGATCTGCAGGGGGTAGATGTCCACCCCGGCCCGGCCCATGGTCAGGACCTCCGGGGTTGCGGTGGGGGCGCTCATCTGTGCCTTCCGGGAGCGGGGGTGGGTGGGAAGTGGCGCGGGACGCAGCTTTGTGCCCGGCGGTGGGACTGCTGTGGACTGCTCGGTGGGGCAGTGCGGTGGGGCCGGCGGTGCGGCCCCACCGCATCGTCAGACGTTCTGCGGGAATCCCAGGTTGAGGCCACCGTGGCTGGGGTCCAGCCAACGGGTGGTGATGACCTTGTTGCGGGTGAAGAAGCTGAAACCCTCGGTGCCGTGGGCGTGGGTGTCGCCGAACAGCGACAGCTTCCAGCCACCGAAGGAGTAGTAGCCGACCGGCACCGGGACGGGGACGTTGATGCCGACCATGCCGACCTCGACCTCGTTCTGGAAGCGGCGAGCCGCGCCACCGTCGTTGGTGAAGATCGCGGTGCCGTTGCCGTACGGGTTGTCGTTGATCATCGCGAGGCCCTCGTCGTAGGAGGCCACCCGCAGCACCGACAGCACCGGGCCGAAGATCTCGTCGGTGTAGATGCTCATGTCGGTGCTGACCCGGTCGATCAGCGTCGGGCCCAGCCAGAACCCGTCCGCGTCCCCGTCGACGACGGGATCCCGTCCGTCCACGACGATCTCGGCGCCGGCATCGGCACCGGCCGCCACGTAGGAGGCGACCTTGTCCCGGTGCACGCCGGTGACCAGCGGTCCCATGTCGCAGCCGCGACGCCCGTCTCCGGTGCGCAGGGTGGCCATCCGGGACTTGATCTTGTCGATCAGCTCGTCGGCGATGGACTCGACCGCCACCAGCGCACTGATGGCCATGCAGCGCTCGCCGGCCGAACCGAATCCGGCGTTGACCGCCGCGTCGGCGGCGAGATCCAGGTCGGCGTCGGGCAGCACCAGCATGTGGTTCTTCGCCCCACCGAGGGCCTGCACCCGCTTGCCGGCCTTGGTGCCGGTCTCGTAGACGTAGCGGGCGATCGGGGTGGAGCCGACGAAGGAGATCGACTTGACCCGCGGGTCGGTCAGCAGCGCGTCGACGGCGACCTTGTCCCCGTGCAGCACGTTGAAGACACCGTCGGGCAGCCCGGCTTCCTTCCACAAAGCGCCGAGCCAGTTCGCCGTGGACGGGTCCTTCTCGCTGGGCTTGAGCACCACGGCGTTGCCGGCGGCGATCGCGACGGGGAAGAACCACATCGGCACCATCGCCGGGAAGTTGAACGGCGCGATGATCCCGACGACCCCCAGCGGTTGCCGGATCGAGGCGACATCGACGCTGGTGGAGGCGTTCTCGCTCAGGCTGCCCTTGAGCAGGTGGGCCAGCCCGCAGGCGAACTCGACGACCTCCTGGCCGCGGGTCACCTCACCGAGGGCGTCGGAGAGCACCTTGCCGTGCTCGCTGGTGATCAGCTCGGCGGCCTCGCCCTTACGCTCGTTGAGCAGCTCGCGGAAGCGGAACAACACCTGCGTGCGGCGCGCCAGCGACAGGTTGCCCCAGCCCGGGGCGGCCGCGGCAGCCGCGGCGATGACGGTGTCGGCATCCTTCTCGGAGGCCAGCGCGACGTGCTTGGTGACCTTGCCGGTGGCCGGGTCGAACACCGGGGCGGTGCGGTCGGAGTCGCCGGCGAACAGCGCGCCGTTGCTCCAGTGGCTGACCACGGCGGGCGCAGCCGGGGCCCGCTCGGGGGCGCTGGGCAGCGCCTCGGGATCGGTGATGGTGGTCATGGGTCCTCCGTTGGGGTGCGGCAGGGATCGTGCGACGGACGTGCGGGTGACCGCGGGTGCGGTCGGACGGTCAGCGCGTGACGGGGCGCAGGTAGTGCTGCTGGGTGGCCTTGTGCGTGTCGTAGGTGGCCTTCGCGGCCTGGGTGAAGTCCAGCGTCGAGACGTCGGCGACAGGCACGTCCCACCACCCGTCACCGGACGGGGACTGGTGCTCCAGGTCGGTGTCGACGTGCACCATCACCGGCTCGTCACCGGCCTTGGCCTTCTTCAGCGCCTCGCGCAGCTCGTCCTTGGTCGTGGCGCGGTAGACCTTGATGCCCAGGCTCTCGGCGTTGGCGGCCAGGTCGACGGGCAGGATGCCGCCGTCGAGGCGGCCGGTCTCGGCGTTGCGGTAGCGGTACTTGGTGCCGAACCGCTGCACGCCCAGGGATTCCGCGAGCGCACCGATCGAGGCGTACCCGTGGTTCTGCAGCAGCACCACGATGACCTTGATGCCTTCCTGGACCGCCGTGACCAGCTCGGTCGGCATCATCAGGTACGAGCCGTCGCCGACGGTGATGAAGACGTCCCGATCGGGGGCCGCCATCCGGATGCCGATGCCGCCGGGGATCTCGTAACCCATGCAGGAGAAGCCGTACTCGACGTGGTAGCCCTTGCGGTCGCGGGTGCGCCACATGCCGTGCAGGTCGCCCGGCAGCGAGCCGGCCGCACAGACGACCACGTCACGCGCCTCCATGACCTCGTCGACCGCACCGAGCACCTCGGACTGGCCGAGAACGCCGTGCTCGGCACCGAAACCGCTGTTGTGCGAGGCGACGACCTCGTCGTCCCAGGCCTTGGCCCGAGCCGTCGCGTCCTGCCGGTAGGCCTCCGGCGTTCCGTATCCCACCAGCTCGGCCGTCAACGCGCGGAGCGTCTTCTGCGCGTCGGCGACCACGGGCAGACCGGCGTGCTTGACCGCATCGATGGACGCGACGTTGATGTTGACGAACCGCACGTCCGGGTTCTGGAAGATCGTCCGGGACGCAGTGGTGAAATCGGAGTAGCGGGTGCCGATGCCGATCACGACGTCGGCCTCGCGGGCGAAGAAGTTGGCCGCCGGGGAGCCGGTGGCGCCGATCGCGCCGAGGTTGAGCGGGTGATCGAACGGCAGCGAACCCTTGCCGGCCTGGGTCTCGCCGATCGGGATGCCGGTCGCCTCGACAAAGGTCTTGAGGTCCTCGTTCGCCTCGGCGTAGGTGACACCACCCCCGGACACGATGATCGGCTTCTTCGCGGCGCGGATGATCTCAGCCGCGGCACTGACCACCTCGGGCTCCGGGATCGGCCGGGCGATCCGCCAGACCCGCTCGGCGAACAGCGCCACCGGCCAGTCGTGGGCCTCGGCCTGCACATCCTCGGGCAGCGCGATGGTCACCGCGCCGGTCTCGGCGGGGTCGGTCAACACCCGCATCGCGCCCAGCAGCGCCTGCGGCAGCTGCTCCGGACGCCACACCCGGTCGAAGAACTTCGACAGGGGACGGAAGGCGTCGTTGACCGAGACGTCGTAGCCGTAGGGCTGTTCCAGCTCCTGCAGCACCGGCGAGGCCACCCGGGTGGCGAAGATGTCGCTGGGCAGCAGCAGCACCGGGATCCGGTTGATGGTGGCCAGGGCGGCGCCGGTGAGCATGTTGGACGCACCCGGGCCCACCGACGCGGTGACGGCGAAGGTCTCCAGCCGGTCCTGCTGGCGGGCATAGCCGACTGCGATGTGCACCATGGCCTGCTCGTTGCGGCCCTGGTGGTAGGGCAGCTCACCGGGGGTCTCCAGCTCCGACTGCAGCAGTGCCTGGCCGAGGCCGGCCACGTTCCCGTGCCCGAAGATGCCGAAGCATCCGGCAAAGAACTTGCGGCGTACGCCATCTCGCTCCGAGTACTGCTGCCCGAGGAACTTCACGACGGCCTGGGCCACGGTGAGTCGGATGGTGCTCGTCTGCTCTGCTGCCGTGCTGGTCATGCCGGAGTTTCCTTTCACGAGAACAAGCCGGGGGCTGCGGTCCGACGGCCCGGGTGGGCGGCGCCGGACGCGTGATCACGACAGTGGGGCGGGGCGGGGAAGGGGCTGCGGAACCCGGACGGGGAACTCGACAGCGGACGCGACAGTGACGCGGCGACCGTGGTTGCAGATGATCGGTGCCACTCGGGCACGCCGCACCTGCACACCGAGCCGCTCGGCCATGTCGCTCCTTTCCCACGATGGCGCGAAAGTCACGAGTGGCCGGCGCCATCGCCTGCAGGGAGAACTCTTGCCGAAACCGGCGTGTGATGTCAAGCTTTTGTTAGAACATAAGAACATGTTTCTGGGTGGTCAGCGACGCCGCCTTGGTAGGAGAATGTATGACAACGAGGAGTGGTCGGCGAGTGCACCCGGATCCGACGGTCGGGATCGGGAAGTTACGCACCGCCGTTCTCGTTGAAGACATGGCGTCGGCACGCCGGGGACCGATCCCCGGCGTCGGCCGGCTTTCGGCATCCGCTGTTCCAATGGAGGAAGCATGACGATCACCGAGTCCGACCCCACGACCACGGACACCGCGGTCCCCGACCGCCCGATGCTCATCGGTGGCGAGTGGGTGGCGGCGCTCTCCGGCGAGTGGAGTGAGGTGCTGTCCCCGGGCCGCCGCGGCTCCGTCCTCGCCCGGGTGCCCGTCGGTGGCCCCGAGGACGCCGACCGCGCCGTCAAGGCCGCTCGCGCCGCGTTCCCGGCCTGGCGGGCGCTGCACTTCAAGGACCGCCAGAAGGTGTTGCTCAAGATCGCCGACGCCCTGGAGGAGGCCGCCGAGGAGCTCGCGGTACTCACCGCGTCCGACACCGGCAACGCCCTGCGCACCCAGGCACGCCCCGAATCGCAGACCCTGGTCAACCTGTTCCGCTACTTCGGTGGCGTGGCCGGCGAGTTCAAGGGCACCGTGCTACCGGCCGGCGACGACCAGCTGCAGTACACCCGGCGGGAGCCGCTCGGCGTCGTCGCCGGCATCCTGCCGTGGAACTCACCGCTGATGATCGCCGGCATGAAGACCCCCGCGTCGCTGGCGGCGGGCAACACGCTGATCCTCAAGACCGCCCAGGAAGCGCCGCTGACCATCCTGCGGATGGCCGAGATCGCCAACCAGTTCCTGCCGCCGGGGGTGCTCAACGTGGTCACCGGCCCGGGCCGCAGCATCGGCGAGGCGCTGCTCACCCACCCCGACGTGGACAAGGTCTCGTTCACCGGGTCCACCGAGGTCGGTAAGCACGTCGGCGAGGTCGCGGGCCGGCGGTTGGCACACGTTTCGCTGGAGCTGGGCGGCAAGAGCCCCAACATCGTCTTCCCGGACTCCGCGACGCCGGAGACCATCGAGGCGACCGCCGCCGGCGTCCTCACCGCGATGCGCTTCACCCGCCAGGGCCAGAGTTGCACCGCCGGCTCCCGGCTGTTCGTGCACGCCGCCGTCTACGACGTCTTCATGGACGCGCTGATCGCCAAGGTCAAGCAGCTCAAGGTCGGCGACCCGCTGGACGAGGCGACCGACATGGGTTCGATCATCAACGCCAAGCAGTACGCCTCGATCCGGGAGTACATCGCCGACGCCAAGTCCCAGCCCGGGATCAAGGTGCCGTTGGACGGGGCCGACTTCGTCGGTGACGGGCTGGACGGCTTCTACCAGGGCCCGACCATCTTCACCGGGGTCGACAACACCTGGCGGATCGCCCAGGAGGAGATCTTCGGCCCGGTGCTGGTGGCGATCCCGTGGACCGACCGCGACGAGGTCATCCGGATGGCCAACGACTCGACATACGGCCTGGGCGCCTACATCTGGTCGCAGAACCTCACCGACGCGCTGGACACCGCCCACCGGATCGAGTCCGGCTGGGTGCAGATCAACCAGGGCGGCGGCCAGGTCATCGGCCAGTCCTACGGCGGCTACAAGTCCAGCGGTATCGGCCGGGAATTCTCCATCGAGGGTGCGCTCGAGTCGTTCAGCCAGATCAAGCAGATCAACGTCAAGATCGGCTGAGCCCCCTGGTTTCGGGGTGATTCTGCCCGCTCAGCGGGCACAATCACCCCGAAACCGTCAGCCGCCGAAAGCGATCCCGGCGTCCTCGAACTTGCCACCGGTGGGGACGTTGTCGATGTCGGTGGCCACCGGTGCGGACGTGCCGGCCTCCGTCGCTGCCGAGTAACTCGGGGCGATCACGGCCGGGTCGATGGTCATCACCGCGTAGCCCGCCACCGCGCCCGCGCCGAACCCGGGCGCGAAGATCTTCACCGGCTCGCTGATCACCCCCGCGGCCACCGCATCGGCGATGGCGATCGGGATCGACGCCGACGAGGTGTTGCCCATCGTCTCGATGTTGAAGAACAGCTTGTCGGCGCTGAGCCCGGACGAGGCGGCCAGCTTGAGCACCATGGTCTTGTTCGCCTGGTGCGGCACCACGAGTTCGACGGTCTGCCAGGCGGATTCGGCCTCGCCGCCCGGGTCGGGCAGCGCCTGCAGCTCGTCGATCATCTGGCCGAGGTACCGGCCGGCCAGGTCCTTGACCTCGGGGCCGTAGACGGTGATGTTGTTGTCGAAGGCCGGGTTGGGCCAGATGATCGAGTTGACCTGGCTGAACGGACCGCTGGCGTAGGTCTGCAGCAGGTCGATGTCGCCGGGTTCGCCTTCCGGCGCCGGCGAGATGACCATCGCCGCCGCCCCGTCACCGAAGATCATCCGCGACGGCCGGACAGTGCCGATCTTGTCGGAGAACTTCTCGCCGCAGACCAGCAGCACCGGCCGTTCGACCTCCTGCAGCAGCCGCACACACTCCGACAGCCCGTAGGGAAGACCGGCGCAGGCCGCGACCATGTCGACCGAGGAGTGCGTCTGGTAGATGCCCAGCTGCCCGGACAACCAGGTGGCCATCGACGGCATCATCCGGTGGCTGGTGCACGAGCAGAAGATCACCGCGCCGATCTCCTCGGCCTTGCGGCCGGAGTGCTTCAGTGCAGCCACCGCGGCGTCCAGGGAGATCTCGGACAGGTCGCGGGCGGTGTACATCCGCTGCTCGATGCCGGTCTTGGAGCTGATGTCCTCGGCGCTCATCGGCGACCAGCAGTAGGCCGCATTGCGGATGAGATCCTCGTTGCTGCAGACGATCTCGCCCTTGACGACAGCCAACGCCTCGATCTTGGGCAGCACCTTGTAGGCGCGGCGGACGTCCGTCGGCGGGTAGGGGCGGATCGGCTGCACCGACGGGGCCGCGGTCTGCTTGGCCGCCGTGGACGACGCTTGGCCGCCACTCTTCTTCATCCGGTTGATGAACCGCAACACGTCCAGGTTCCGCGGCCGGAACGTCACCACGACGTCGTCGTCGACCAGGTCGCCGACGGCCTTGAGGCGGACCTTGGACCGGTCCCACGGGTACTGGTTGTGCAGCACCATCGACCAGCGCTGCAACGCTTCCAACTCCGGGATGTCGTCGTGGCAGTCGACGATGTCGTCGAAGCTGTGGGTGCCGTAGTCGGGGTCGTAGTCCTCCAACACCAGGGTCAGCGACTGCGGCTCCTGCAGCGCCTCGGCCACCGTCGGTTTGATCGACGGCAGCTTGGTCGCGTCATGGGTGCGGTTGCCGAAGACGTCGAACAGATCACGCCAGATGCGATCCTCGGCCGCTGCGTCCCAGGTCGGCCCCAGGTCGGTGTAGGCCTTGTCGACCGCGCTGATCTTGGCCTCGCTGTCGTGCCAGTGGGCCACGATCGGGATGAAGAAGTCGTCCCGGTTGCGGGGGGCGTCCCGCCAGCGGACCGGCTGCTTGTCATACATCGTCATGGCGAACCGGTTGACCCAGAACAGGTTCAATGCGACGTCGCGCATCAACTCGTACCGCGAGGCGTACTGGCCGCCGTCGATCCGGGCCTGGATCTCGCTGCCCTTGGGCGCCTTGGTCTCGAAATCCCGCCGGATCACCCCGTCCAGTTGGGCCTCGGTGTCGATCACCGAGAAGTCGAGGTCGGGGAGGAAGTTCGACGGGAAGACGAGCCGTCCATGCTGGTTCACGACGAATGGCTGCACTGGCATTCTCCTAGCGGTCACGCGACCAACGGACGCCTTCGGCGCGGTCCGGGGCCGTACGGCCATCGGACGACGACATCAGACGTTCAGCGGGGTCTCATTTCGGGCTCTCGGGCACTGCGCATCCATTATGTGCGGTCGCCGTGGAGCGCGCGGATCGGGTATGGGCGATCCGATCAGTCCGCGACCGGCGCCGTGTACAGCGGCAGCCGGGCATCGACCGCCTGCTCGGCCCAGGTCCCACGGACCCAGCCGTGGTCCGGGTCGTCGCAGATCTTCCAGGACCGGGTCGGCTCGGGGCCGGCCATCACGTTCAGGTAGTACATGTCGTGGCTCGGTGAGGCGATCGACGGGCCGTGCCAACCGTGCGGGATCAGCACCACGTCGCCGTCCCCTACCTCTTCGAGGACGTCGATCGGCCGCTCGTCGGTGCCGTACACCCGTTGGAAACCCGCGCCCTTCCCGCCCGCTGCGGTCGCCGGGTCCGGCGCGTGGGAGCGGAAGCGGTAGTAGTAGATCTCCTCCAGTGAGGACTCCGTGTCCGAAGTCTCATCGTGCTTGTGCGGCGGGTAGGAGGACCAGTTCGCGGCCGGGGTGAGGACCTCGCAGGCGATCAGGGTGCCGGTCTCGAACGCCCCCGGGGTCGCGAAGTTGTTGACCTGCCGACTGCAGGAGCCGGCACCGCGCAACTCCACCGGTACCCCTGACGCCGGGCCGTAGCGGAACGGCAGCACCGCCGCGGTGACGGCACCGGGCAGCGCGAAGGTGCCGCCGTCGACACTGCTCACCTCGACACTGCTGGCGATCGGCAGGTAGGCGAAGTCGGTGACCGCTGCGAACACCCCGTCCCGACCGGCCAGCTCCAACGATTCCCCGCCGATCCGCACCGTGGCCGCGCCCGTGAGCGGCAGCAGGATCATCTCCTCCGTGCCGGTCTGGAACTCCGCCGATCCACCGGCGGGCAGGGTCAGCACCCGCAGGCTCGAGAAGCCCCAGCCGGCGGCTTCGGGGGTGATCACGAGGTCGAAAGGGCCGTCGGCGGTGGACCCGGCGGGAACGAGGTGCTGATCGGACATCTGGGTAACCTCACTGTCGTAGGGCGGTCGAACCTGGCGCAGCGCGCGCGGGAACGCCACCACCGCTGGGCCGGCCGGCGCACTGGACGCGGACTGGCAGGTCAAGACGTTGTCCGTACATCCTGTCATCCGTGCACGTTTGTTGCCATACTGTGCGGACGGCAGTCCCCTACCAGCTCCATGCAAGGACGTCAGGATGATCGACCTGGTGATCGACCTCGACCGGTCCAGTCCGATCCCGCTGTACTTCCAGGTCGCCCAGGAGCTGGAGAAATCGATCACCAGTGGCAAACTCGGCCCGGGCGCCAAACTGCCCAACGAGATCAGCCTTGCCGACAACTTCGGACTGAGCCGGCCCACCATGCGCCGGGCCATCCAGGAGCTCGTGGACAAGGGTCTGCTGGTGCGCAAACGTGGCGTGGGCACCCAGGTCGTGCACGGCGAGGTGAGCCGCCCGGTCGAGTTGACCAGCCTGTTCGACGACCTGAGCCGCAACGGTCAATCCCCACGGACCACCCTGCTGACCCGCGAGGTGGTGCCGGCGGACGACCAGATCGCGACGCAACTGGACATCACGCCCGGCAAGGCGATCCTGCATCTGCGGCGGTTGCGCTTCGCCAACGGCGAGCCGCTGGCCATCATGGAGAACTTCCTCCCGGAGGATCTGGCCGACCTGCCCGAGAAGGATCTGGAGGAGCGCGGGCTCTACCAGATGATGCGCAGCCGCGGTATCCACATCCGGGTCGCCAAGCAACGCATCGGCGCCCGGACCGGCACCACCGAGGAATGCCGACTGCTCACCGAGCGTCGCAACAGCCCGCTGCTGACGATGGACCGATCCACCTACGACGACTCCGGCCGCACGGTCGAATGGGGTCACCACGTCTACCGGGCCAGCCAGTACTCGTTCGCGGTGACCCTCGTCGACCACTGAGCGGCCGTCAGTTGTGAGACATTGTGCATATGTTCGGACAAATCTTGACAGGCCTGGCCCGGGTGCGGCAGGCTCGTGACTCCGGTCGATGACGCCGGTGGGGCCTGCCCACCTCCGCACCCGGACGAGGAGGCCGACGATGCCGCTGGTTCGGATCGACCTGCAGGCGGGCCGCTCCCCCGAGGACGTGCGCAGCATCGCCGACGTCGTCCAAGGGGTCATGCTCGAATTCTTCGCCGCCCCGCCCGGTGACCGGTACCAGATCATCACCGAACACCCGGTGGGCCAGATCATCGTCGAGGACTCCGGCCTCGGGCTGCAGCGCAGCCCCGGGGTGACCGTGATCCAGATCGTCCAGCAGGGCCGCCGCCGCGCCCAGAAGGAGCGGACCTACCTCGAACTGGCCGCCCGACTGGAGGCCCAGTGCGGCATCGCGCCGGCCGACCTCATCGTGACGATCACCGAGAACACCCGCGAGGACTGGTCTTTCGGCCTCGGCCGAGCCCAGTTCCTGACGCGCGAACTCTGACACACCCGGGCAGCTGGCCCGCCTACCTGACTGTCTGACCCGCCTGACTGCCCGAACCGCCTGACCGCGCCACCGCCCGACCCGCCTGACCGACGAGGTGACCGATGGACCCCCGCCGACGCGCGGTCGCGCTGCTGGTTGCCGGCACCTATTTCATGGAGATCCTGGACGGCACCATCGTCGCCACCGCCGCGCCGGCGATGGCTCGCTCGTTCGGGGTGCAGTCGTCCGACATCAGCGTGGCGATCACCTCGTACCTGCTGACGATGGCCGTGCTGATCCCGCTGAGCGGTTGGATCGCCCAACGCTACGGCGCCCGACGGGTGTTCCTGGCGGCGATCGTCGTGTTCACCGTCGCCTCGGCGCTGTGCGCCGCGGCACCCACGCTGACGTTCCTGGTCGCCATGCGGGTGCTGCAGGGGGTCGGGGCCGCGATGATGGTGCCCGTCGGTCGGTTGTCGGTGCTCGCCGACATCCCCCGGTCGGAGATCATCCGGGCCATCGCGTTCCTCACCTGGCCGGCACTGATCGCGCCCGTGGTGGCGCCCGCGCTGGGTGGCTTGTTCAGCACCTACCTGGGCTGGGAGTGGATCTTCCTGGTGAACGTCCCGCTCGGCGTGGTGGCGTTCATCGCCGCGCTGCGGCTGATCCCGGCCGGGGACGGTCGGCGACCGCCACCGCTGGACTGGCTGGGCCTGATCCTGACCTGCTCGGCGGTCGCCGCGCTGGTGACCACGGCGGACCTGCTGGCCGGGGAGGCGCCCCGGTGGACCGCGGCGGGCGTGCTGACGGTGCTCGGAACCGGGCTGTCGGTGGTCGCGGTCCGGCACCTGCTGCGTACGCCGCATCCGCTGCTCGACCTGCGCCTCCTGGGGATCCGCACGTTCCGGGTGCCGCACAACAGCGGCGGCGTCTACCGGCTCACGATCAGCGCGGTGCCCTTCCTGTTGCCGCTGATGTTCCAGGACGCCTTCGGCTGGAGCGCCGTGCTGGCCGGGTCGATGGTGCTCTTCGTCTTCCTCGGCAACGTCGCCATCAAACCGACGACCACCTGGATGCTGCGGACGTTCGGCTTTCGCACGGTGTTGATTGCAGCCACCGGCGGCGCCGCCCTGAGCATGGTGCTGGCCGGGCTGCTGACCGCCTCGACGCCGCTGTGGCTGGTGGCGACGGCGCTCACCTTCGGCGGGGTCGCCCGGTCGGTGGGCTTCACCGCCTACAGCACCATCACCTTCGCCGACATCGACAAGCCCCGGATGCCGGCCGCGAACACGCTGTCGGCAACCGTCCACCAGATCGCCGCCGGGTTCGGAGTGGCGGTGGGCGCCGTTGCCCTCCGGGTCGGCGACGCTGCGACCGGAACCGTCGGCGACGCCGCGGCCACCGGGGCATACCGGTTCGCATTCCTCGTCCTCGCCGCGCTCACCCTTGTCGCCGTGGTCGACGCGGTGCGGCTGGACCCGGCGGCCGGGCAGGAACTCCGAGCCCGCTGAGCAGAACTCAGTTGAGAGAGTTCGCCGTACCCGGTGCCGGCCGGTCCGGCTCGTCCGTCGCCTGCGCCGGCCAAGGGTCGGCACTCACAGCGGCATGGTGTCCGGGTCGAGTGCGTCCGGGTCCAGCGCGGGCGGGTCGGCGACGGTGAACGCCCGCCGGAACGCCTCCAGCGCATCCTCGGACCGGCCCGACGCCCACCCTTCGAGGCCGACCACACCGGTGTAGCCCAGCCGGTGCAGCGCCCGGGCCACCGCCGGGTAGTGGATCTCGCCGGTACCCGGCTCCCGGCGGCCGGGCACGTCGGCGACCTGGATCTCGCCGATCCACGGCAGCGCCTCCTCGACCAGAGCGATGAGGTTCCCTTCGCCGATCTGAGCGTGATACAGGTCGAGATTCATTCGCAGATGAGGGTTGTCGACGGCGCGGACCAGCGCCAACGTGTCGGCCGCACGAGCAAAGGGCGTTCCCGGGTGATCGACGGCGGTGTTGAGGTTCTCCAGGGTGAACACCCGTCCGTGCCGCTCCCCCAGCTCTGCGACAGCAGCCAGCGTGCGTACCGCGCGCAGCCACATTGCCGGCGTGACGTCGATGGTGGGCAGGATCGGCAGGCCCTGCCCGTCGAGTCCGGTCCCGTGCAGGTTCAGCCGCGGGCAGCCGAGCCGGTCGGCGATCTCCAGCGACTGCGACGCCGTGGCCAGCAGCTCGGCGGCACCGTCGTCGTCGGCCAGTCGGCCGGTCAGATAGCCGGTCATCGACGAGAACACGGCCCCCGTCCCGACCAGCGCGTCGATGTCCTTGGTGCTCCAATCCCAGATCTCCACCTGGAAGTCCAGCGCGTCGATCCGGCGCACCCGTTCGACGAACGGCAGGTCGGTGAACGTCATCTCGGCGCTGACAGCGAGGCAGAGGCCGGACGGGGTGCGCCCCTGGGTGCCCGGGGCGTCGGATGGCTGTGGTGTGGACATGTCGCACCTTTCCGCGCTGCACTGCGCGTCGCAGACCCCTAGAACGTTCTAGGGATGTGGTGCTAGCGTAGGACCGATCTCGCCGGCGGGCAACCGTGACGGCGGGGAAAAACGGACACCCGCTCAGGCGGACGACACTCACAGGGGAGTGCGGATGGCACAACGGATAGGCATCATCGGCGCCGGGATCATGGGGGCCGACCACGCCCTGACGGTGCACCGGTACGTCAGCGGCGCGACGGTCGAGGTGGTGGCCGATCTCGACGAGGCCCGGGCCGCTGCGGCGGCGGCCGCGGTGGGCGCCCGATCGACCACCGACCCACTGTCGGTCATCACCGACGCGGCGGTGGACGCGGTGATCATCGCCTCCCACGACTCCACCCACGCCGCCCTGGTACGGGCCTGTCTGGACGCCGGGAAACCGGTGCTCTGCGAGAAGCCGCTGGCCCCGACCCTGACCGAATGCCTCGACGTGGTGGCGGCAGAGAAGGCAGTGGTCGGCGACGGGCCGGGCCTGGTCTCGCTGGGCTTCATGCGCCGCTTCGACCCGGGCTACGTGCAGATGCGCGACGCCGTAGCCGCAGGCGACCTCGGTAGGCCGCTGATCGTGCACTCGATCGGCCGCGGGGTCGCCGCCCCCGGCGCCGACGACGAAATGTTGATCACCGGTTCCGCGGTCCACGATTTCGACATCGTGCCGTGGCTGCTCGGATCGCCCGTCGTCGAGGTCAGCTGGCACGCCCCGGCCCCGACTTCGTTGGCGGGATTCCAGGACCCGCAGATGATGCTGCTCCGCACGGCCGACGGTGCGCTGAGCACCGTGGAGAGCTTCCTCAACGCCCGGTACGGGTACGACATCCGGTGCGAGGTGGTGTGCGAGACAGGCACTCTCGCGTTGGCCGAGCCGGCCCGGATACGCCGCGACCAGAACCTGCAGACCGGGATCGGGTACGCCGCCGACTGGCGCCCCCGGTTCGCCGACGCCTACCGGCTCGAACTGCAGGCCTGGGTCGACGGCCTCGACGCCGGTACCCCGACCGTGCTGGCGACCGCCGCCGACGGCCTGCAGGCCAGTGCCGTCGCCACCGCGGTGATCACCTCGATGCGTGAGGGCGGCCGCACCGTCCGCGTCGCAGACCGGACGGAACTGACGTGACCCGCACCCTCCCGACCTCCCGCGTACCGGATCCGATGACCGCCCCCGCGTTGCGCTGGGGCATCCTCGGCACCGGCTGGATCGCGGAACAGTTCATCACCGCCCTGCACGCCTCGACCACCCAGCGGGTGGTGGCTGCAGCATCCCGCGACCTGCAACGGGCCACTGCCTTCACCGACCGGATGGGCATCGCGGCTGCCTTCGGCAGCTACCAGGAGCTGGTGGACAGCGACGCGGTCGACGTCGTCTATGTCGCGACCGAGCACCTGGCCCACCTCGACTGTGCCCGGACCGCGCTGTTGGCCGGTAAGCCCGTGCTGGTCGAGAAGCCGATGGCGGTCAACGCCACGCAGGCCCGGGAGATTGCCGCACTCGCCGCCGAGCGCGGCCTGTTCTGCATGGAGGCGTTCTGGACCACAGCGCTACCCAAGTACGACGTCATCCGACAGATCCTGGACAGCGGGATGCTGGGCGACCTGCAGACCGTGATGGCCGACAACGGCGAGGACCTCACCGGGCACCGCCGGGTGATGGATCCTGCTCAGGCCGGCGGGGCGATGCTCGATCTCGGAACGTACGTGTTCGGGCTGGCGCACTGGGTTCTGGGTCCGCAGCAGGTGGTCGGGACCACCGGTGCCGACCACCCAACGGGGGTGAACGGCCAACTGTCGGCGCTGCTGACCGACGCTGCCGGGCGGCAGAGCGTGCTGCACACGAGTGTGCTCGGCAACACCCCCGTGTCGGCGTTCATCGCCGGGTCGGCGGCCACCCTGGTGATGGACCGGGCGTTCTATCGTCCGGGCCCGTTCGAGGTCCGCTTCACCGACGGCGAGATCCTGCGCTACGACGAGCCCGAGCAGGCCCACGAGGCGCTGTTCTGGCAGGCCTGCGAGGTGGCCAGGTGTGTCGCCGCCGGCCTCACCGAATCGCCCATCAGGCCACCGGCCGCCTCGATCGGCACGCTGGAACTGATGGACGTGGTCCGCGAGCGGCTGCGGATCTCCTACCCCGGCGACTGACCCCACCGGGCCGGTCGGGCGCGTCCAGCGCCGGACCGGCCCGGGATCAGGCCGCGCGGGCGGCGTCCAACAGCGGCGACACCGCGGCGGTCAGGGCGGCCATCTCGTCGAGCACGGCAGCAGCGGCACCGGCCTGGTCTGCGGTGCCGACGAACGTGCCGTTCTCGATCTGTCGGTGCGGGCCGGCCAGCGCCACGGCCGCGACGGTCGGGTACATCCGCAGCGCACTCACCACGGGCTTGAGGGCCTGCACGGCCCGCAGGCCGCCGGACGCACCGCCGTAGCTGACGAAGCTGACCGGCTTGTGCGCCCACTCGCCGTGCAGGTAGTCGATAGCGTTCTTGAGGGCACCGTTGATGCTGTGGTTGTACTCGGGGTGCACGAAGATCACCGCGTCGCTGCGATCCACCGCAGCACTCCACGCCTGGGTGTGGGGCTGGGTGTAGCGCCGCAGCCGCGGGTGGTGCGGCTCGTCGAAGACCGGCAGGCCGTACTCGGCCAGGTCGAGCACCTCCACCTCGAAAGCACCGTGCTCCCGGGCTTTCTCGGCGAACCAGGCCGCCAGAGCGGGGCCGATGCGGCCGGGACGGGTGCTGCCGATGATGATCTGCAGGACGGGTGCGGTCATGGTTGTTGTCTCCTTGTGATGGTCAGACCGGGGCCCGGTCCGGGTCGAGATGTGCGCGAGGTCGGGCGGTGGACACCGCACCGAGACCGGCAGCGGGCGGTCAGCCGACCGGGTCGGGGCCACGGGCCGCAGCGCCGACCTCCGGAGGCAGTTCGATCCAGCGATGCGACCAGTCCAGCAGGGCGTCCATCACCGGCGCGAGTTCGGCACCGCGGGTGGTCAGGCGGTACTCGACCACCGGCGGCAGCGACGAGGAGAGGTGGCGCTCCAGCACCCTGGCCGCCTCCAACTCGCGCAGTCGCTGGGTCAACATGGTGTCGCTGATCCCGGGGATGGCCGACCTGATGGCGGCGAAGCGGGTGTGACCGGTGAACAGCGCACGCAGGATGGCTCCCGACCAGCGGGCGCCGATGAGCTCGACCGCCCGGTGGAACCGGGTACAGACGTGGTGGGGTGCGGACACCCACTCAGGATATCGGAGCTACTACGGAAAACTGAGCTCGACCGCGGTGATCCGGGTCTCGCCCCGCCCGCGGTCACCCGGGCGGTCAGCGCTGCTCAGCGGCGGGCCCCACGGTCGGCACTGCGCGTCTGCGACCTGGACAGCTCCGGATCCGACGTGCCGGGGAGTACCCCGGTGGTGCACAGCTGAGCACTGACCTCGCGGAGTTTCAGGTTGAGGTGCTGCGACATCCGCAGGAGCACCGCGAAGGCGGATTCAGCGCTCAGGCCGAACCGCTCCATCAGGATGCCCTTCGCTTGACCGATCACGTCACGCGAGCCGAGCGCGGCCAGCAGGTTGCGATGTTGGGCCGCCCCGGACAGGGCCAGCGATGCGTGCGCGGCGAAAACCCTCGCCAACTCGCGGGTCTCGGCGTCGAACACATCAGGCTGGGTGGACATCACGGTCAACGAACCCCGGATGCCGCCCTCGCCGCGCAACGGGGTGCACAACATGCTGCGGACGCCGACACTCGCGACGGCGGCGGCGAACACCTGCCAGCGGTGGTCGGCGGTGAGTCCGGCGAGGTCGGTCACCAGCACCTGCTCGTCGCCGTCGGCGACGTCCAGGCAGGGTCCGACGCCGAGGTCGTTCTGGATCGCCAATACCGGGCCGGCCAGTGGGCCGCTCCCCGACTGTCCGGCCAGCTGGTTCTTCGCGGTCTGGACACCGACGCCGGCCGACTCCACCCCGGGGATCAGCTCCACCGCCGCAGACACGATGAAGTCCAGCGACTGGACCTCTTCGGACAGGTCGGACTGGATGCTCCTGGCCAAGGTGGACAACCCATCCGCGAACGAGACTTCGGCTGGGTGGACCGCAGCGCGCTCCAGCAGTTCGGACACGGCTCACTCCTTGACGACGCGACGGGTACTCAACAGACGCGGTGGCGCAGGACCTGCCTGTTCCTCATCCTGATTTTTCCCATCATGTCACCGACGGGCGGACGGGGGGAACGGTTGCGTCGACGAGCAGTCGTTGTCTGATGTGAGCTGCGGTGTCACCCGGGGCCGCGAGGACGACACGGCAGTGGGCGCCGTCCTGCGCGGGATAGCCCCGGTAGCGGCCGCGGAGATCACACACGGTCTGACCACGGCCGGGACCGGTACCCGCTTCGACGGTGACCCGGACCGTCGGGGCGAGGTCGGGCACGACGGCACCGACGGCGATCGCCGCGGCCAGCGGGTCGTGCAGCGCACAGTGCCGGTCGCCGAAGACACTCTCGTAGAAGCCGAAGTAATGGTCGAGCATCTCCCCCAGGGCGACCGGCACTAGCCGACCGTCGGCGAGCAGCGCCTGCCGGTCGGACTCGTCGAAACGGTGGGACATCGTCACGTCCAGCGGGACCAACGTGAGGTCCCACGGGGCGGCCAACACCTCGGCGGCGGCCGCCGGGTCGTTACCGATGTTGGCCTCGGCGACCGGGCTGATGTTGCCCGGCACCAGTGCGGCGCCGCCCATGATCGTGACCTGGGCGACCAGATCCGGCAGGTCGGGGGCCAGCCGCAGCGCCTCGGCCAGATTGGTCAGCGGGGCGATCGCCAGCACGTGCAGCCGGCCAGGATGGCGCCTGGCCATCGCGATCAACAGCTCGGCGCCGGACTCCGCGGTGGGCCCGCGCTCCGACCGGGGCAGGTCGACGTCGCCGATCCCGTTGCCGCCGTGGACGTGTGGGGCACCACCGTCGTACCGGCCGCCCTGCGGATCGTGGTTGCCCACGGCCACCGGGATGTCCGGCCGCCCGGCCAGGGCCAACAGATCCAGGGTGTTGCGGGCCCCACCGGCGGCGTCGATGTTGCCGCTGACGGACGCGACCCCGACCAGGTCGATCTCCGGGGAGTTCAGCAGATAGATCACTGCCATCGCGTCATCGATCCCGGTGTCACAGTCCAGGAACATCGGCACGGGGATCGTCATGCGGGCCTTCCGGTGGCGGCAGGGTGGCGGGAGCCGTCCCGGGTGCGGGGCGGTGTCACTGCAGCGCGAGATCGGTGAAGCGGCTGTAGTGCAGCTGATGGGCGACCGCCACCGTCATCGTCTGGCCGTTGCGGTGCTTGGCCACGATCAGGTCGGCCTCGCCGGCGCGGGGATCGTCGGACTCGAACACATCGGGCCGGTGGACCAGGATGACCATGTCGGCGTCCTGCTCCAGCGACCCGGATTCACGCAGGTCCGACAGCATCGGCCGCTTGTCGGTGCGCTGCTCGGGACCACGGTTGAGCTGGGAGATCGCGATGACGGGGACCTCGAGCTCCTTGGCCAGCAGCTTCATCTGGCGGGAGAACTCGGACACCTCCTGCTGGCGGGATTCCACCTTCTTGCCGGAGCTCATCAACTGCAGGTAGTCCAGCACGATCAGCTTGAGGTCGTTCTTCTGCTTGAGCCGACGCGCCTTCGCGCGGATCTCCATCATCGTCATGTTCGGCGAGTCGTCGATGAACAGCGGGGCGTCGGAGATCTCGCTCATCCGTTTGACGATCTTCTGCCAGTCCTGGTCCTGCATCTTCCCGGACCGCATCTGGGACAGCTTGATGCCGGCCTCCGCCGACAGCAGCCGCATGGTGATCTCGGTCTTGCTCATCTCCAGCGAGAAGATCACGCTGGTCAGACCGTGTTTGACCGAGGCGTTGCGGGCCACGTCCAGGGCCAGCGTCGACTTACCCACACCGGGCCGCGCAGCGATGATGATCATCTGCCCGGGATGGAAGCCGTTGGTCAGGGTGTCGAGGTCGGTGAACCCGGTGGGCACGCCCAGCGACAGGCCGCCACGGCTCTGGATCGCGTCGATCTCGTCCATGGTGGGGCCGAGCAGCTCCTCCAGGACGATGTAGTCCTCGGTGGTGCGCCGCTCCGCGACCTTGTACATCTCCTGCTCGGCGCGGTCGACGATCTCGTCCACCTCGCCGGAGCCCGCGTCACCCTCGGCGCCGCCGTAGCCGAGCTGGGCGATCCGCGTGCCGGCTTCGACCAGCCGACGGAGGACGGCCTTCTCCCCCACGATCCGGGCGTAGAAGCCGGCGTTGGCGGCGGTGGGCACCATCGCGGTGAGGTGGTGCAGGTACACCGAGCCGCCGACCCGCGGTAGCAGTCCGGCACGTTCCAGCTCGGCCGACACCGTGATCGGGTCGGCCGGCTCACCCCGGGAGTACAGATCCAGGATGGTGTCGAACACGTGCACGTGGGCCGGCTTGTAGAAGTCCGCGGCGGTGAGCACCTCGAAGACGTCGGCGATGGCGTCCTTGGACAGCAGCATGCCGCCCAGTACCGACTGCTCGGCGGGGAGATCCTGCGGAGGCTGCCGGTCGAACGGGACGGGGGCGGGAGCCGCATTGCGTGGCTTCCACTGCTCGTCCGCGGCCATCCGGCATCTCCTCGCGTCATCGTGCAGGTCGGTCATCGTGCGGCCGGTGTTGCGGCGACACCTGTGTTCTAGCGGTCACCACCGACAGTGACGCCGGGGTGGGTCTGCCGGGGCCGACGGGCGGCTGGGAGGGGGTGCCTGCTGGTGTCGGGCCGCTCCCGAGCGACGCCTGAGTCAACGTAGGTGCCGGAGCCGTTCCCGCCCAAACCTGCCTGTTGATCGGCGGGGGGATGGAGTGGGGACAGTTGCCCCTCCTGCCGCCCATGCATAGTTGTCCCCATGTGGACAACTTGGGGACAACTGCGCCGTCGTCGAGAGTTTGTGCAGGTGGGAGTACGTGATCACGCTGTGACCTCTGTGGACAGAAGATGTTTATGCGTCCACGGCGCGGCGCGCACGAAACCCGGGTCGGGCGTGTCGGGCACCGTGACAGCGCGTCACCGAGAGCCGCGGGAGAACACCCGGTCGGGTGTGGCGAAGACCCGGATGGGTGCTGAGGCGTACCGGATCGGCCGCTTGCCGGCTCGGTGGTCACCGTGATCGGATCACCGGCGGCGTGCAGGTGCGTAAGACCCCCTACCGTGGCCGGCGAGGTGCAGCACGCCCGAGCCGAGTGCGGCACGGGCCCTTCGTGCGGCGCGGGCTGCCGACGGCGGCCACGCCCGCGGTGCAGACTCTGCCGGTGGCGCAACGATCCGAGAACGACGGCCGTGGGCTGGGCGACCCCCCGGCGGCCAGTGCGGGCAACTACCTGCGGCGCGGCACACACGGCGAGGCCCGGCTGCCGCCGGCCGCCGCCGTGATCGTGGCGGTGCTGCTGTACACCTTCCTCCCGTCCGACCTGACAGTGGGGCCCCGTTGGTTGGTCCCGGGTCTGGAGGCCGTCCTGTTGATCGCCGTCGTCGCCACCGACCCGTGGCACATCGATCGGGCAGTCCCGGTTGTCCCGGATCGCATCGTCGACGTTGACGCTGCTGATCATCGCGAGCAACCTGTTCGCGCTCGCCATGCTCGTGCGCGGGCTGATCGGCGGGGCTGCTGCCGACGGCGCGCACCTGCTGGTCGCCGGAATGCAGATCTGGACCACCAACGTGATCGCGTTCGGGTTGCTGTACTGGGAGCTGGACCGGGGCGGGCCGGTGTCCCGCGTCCGCGCCGAGCGGGAACGACTCCCACTCGCCGACTTCCGTTTCACCCAGGACGAGACCCAGGACACCGTGGTGGAAGTGGCCAACGGCTCGAGCCGGAAGGCCGATTGGATCCCGACATTCATCGATTACCTGTACCTGTCGACCACCAACTCCAGCGCCTTCAGTCCGACGGACACCATGCCCCTGACCAGCCGGGCGAAGATGCTGATGGCACTACAGGCCACCGCGGCCCTGCTCACGTCGTTGCTCGTGGTGGCCCGAGCCGTTGCGGCCCTGGGCTGAAAGGTCCGGTCGAGGTCGCGGAATGCCACCGTGACGTCCACGCCGCACCGGCCGGCCGGCTTGCACCTCGACGGCAGTCCGCTGGACGGCCCCTGGGAGTGACCGGGGCGGTGATGGGGCACGACTGGAGGTGCGGTGCCGGGTGAGCCGGCCCGGTTGCACGGAGGGAGTCCGAAAATGCCGGTGCTGATCGGTACCTCGGGTTGGCAGTACGCCGACTGGGCCTGGCGGTTCCACCACGGCATCCCGCAGCGCCGCTGGTTCGAGCACACGATGACCTACTTCCGGACCACCGAGCTCAACGTGAGCTTCTACCGGCTCCCCCTGCTGACCACGTTCCAGGGCTGGCACCGCCGATCGCCCGACGACGCGATCATCACGGTGAAGGCGTCCCGGTACCTCACGCACATCAAGCGGCTGCGCGATCCGGAGGAACCGGTGCAGCGGCTGATGTCCCGGGCCGAGGGGCTGGGGTCGAAACTGGGCCCCATCCTGATCCAGCTGCCACCGACCCTGAGGATCGACGTCGATGCGCTGGCCCGGACCATCGACGCGTTCCCGGCGGGGACCCGGATCGCCGTGGAGGTCCGCAACGAGTCGTGGTGGGACGACTCGGTTCGGCAGCTGCTGGAATCCCGGCGGGCCTGCTGGGTCTGGGTGGACCGCGGCGGGCAGCCCTGGGGTCCGCTGTGGCGCACCTGCGACTGGGGCTATCTGCGCCTCCACTGGGGCGACGCCCACCCGTCACCGAACTACCACCGGCACACACTCGCCACCTGGGTGCGCCGCTGGGTGGACAACTCCGCCGACTGGGAGGACTTCTTCGTCTACTTCAACAACGACGGCCGGTGCGCGGCGGTCGACAACGCGATCACCTTTGCCGAGGAGGTCCGCTGGGCGGGTCGGACCGCCTCACGTACGCCCGGGATCCGACCGGACAGCTGGAGCTGACGCCTGACCCCGACCGCCCGCCAGCTTGCTGCGCAGGTTCAGCCGGTCATGGAACAGTGCGGCGCGCGCCGCGTTCGCGCCGCACGCGCCGTGCACGCCACCGCCGGGATGCGCCGACGCCGACGCGAGATAGAGCCCCTTGAAGGGTGTCTCGGCTCTGCCCAGGCCAGGGATCGGGCGGAAGATCAGCTGTTGATGCGGCGCGTTCGTCCCGCCGGCCAGCGCACCGTTGTGCAGACTCTGGTTGCGCTGCTGCAGCTGTCGCGGCCCGAGGACCCGGCGGTCGAGGATGCGGCTGGCGAACCCCGGTGCGTAGGACTCGATCCGGTCCTGCATCCGGTCGGCGAACCGTTGACTTTCGGAGTCGTCCCAGCAACCGCTGATCCCGCCGTCGCCGGCGTCGGCCCGGGTGTGCTGCGGGACATGGGTGTAGGCCCAGGCGGACTCGGTCCCCGCCGGTGACCGACGCGGGTCGGCGGTGGTCATCTGACCCACCAGCAGGAACGGGTTCGCGGGCACGGAACCTGCGTCCAGTTGGGCGTTCCAGTCCGCGAGATCGGCGAGGGAATCGACGACGTGGACGGTGCCGGGGCTCTGCTCCGGGGTCCCTGACCAGGGGATCGGTGCGCTGAGCGCGAAGTCCACCTTCACCGTGCCGGGATCCCAGGTGAACTGCGAGATCCCGCGCTGCACCTTCGCTGGAAGCCGATCCAGCGGGATCAGGCCGCCGTACAGGCTGGGTGCGGGGACATCGACGAGCACCGCCCTGCGTGCGGTGAGCGACTCACCGTCACCGGTCCGGACCCCGACCGCCCGCCCGTTGGCGAGCAGCACCTCGGTGACCTCCCGGCCACAGCTGATCTCGCCGCCCAGTGCCCGCAGGCGGGTGGCCATCGCCTCGGTGAGGCTGCCGGCCCCGCCGACCGGCACCGGGAAGCCGTACGTCTGACCCAGCATCGTCAGCAGCCAGCCGAACAGTCCGCTGCCCAGGCCGGTGACCGGGATGTCGGCGTGACCGGCATTGGCGGCCAGCAGCAACCCGGCCGACTCCCCGCGGAACTGGGTCCGGGCCATTCCAGCGCCGGTTGCAGCAGCGTGCGGACGAACGAGAGTCCCCCTGCGGCGGGCAATTTCGCCCCCAGCTGCAGGCCCGCCCGGAGCGGCGGGAACGGGGTCAGCAGCGCGTTCAACACCTGTGGCCGCACCTGCTCCCACTGCGCGACCAGATCCAGCCAGGCCCGCCCGTCACCGGGCGACAGCCGGTCGAGACCTCGTGCGGTGTCGGCGACGTCGTGGTGCATCAGGGCCCAGGAACCGTCCTGCCGCGGGGTCCCGTACACCGCCGGCGCGTGTGTCCAGGACAACCCGTGACGCTCCAGGTGCAACCCGGCGATGGTGGGCGACGCCGCGGCCAGCGGATAGAACGCACTGAAGGTGTCGTGCACGAACCCGGGGTGCACGCCGGTGTCGGACGCCACCGCACCACCGAGGGTGGGTTGGGCTTCGAGCACCCGGACCGACCAGCCCTTGTCGGCGAGCAGATTGGCCGCCACCAGACCGTTGGGCCCGGAGCCCACCACGAGTGCGTCGACAGTGCCCATGTTCAGCACGTCCCCCCATCGGGGCTTGTTCAAACCGCGGCCGCGGGTACTCCCGAGGCATGAGCGAGAATCAGCGGTTGATGCAATGCACGCCCGGTGCGGTGTTCGAGGTCCTCGGGAACGGCTGGCTGTTCCCCACCTGGGTGGTCGGTGCCACCCGGATGCGCAAGGTGGACCCCCACTGGCCCGCCGAGGGTTCCCAGTTGCACCATTCGTTCGGCACCTGGCCGCTGGTGATCGACGACACCACCATCGTGCGTAAATTCGTGCCGAACGAACTCCTGCTGCTGCGGGCCAAGGGCTGGCCGGCCGGCGAGGCGGACGTGCTGATCGACGTCGCGCCCGCGCCGGGCGGCTGTGTGGTGACGATCCGCGAGGACGCGGTCAAGGGCCCCGGCACCCTCGTCCCGGCGCCGCTGCGGCACGCGATGCTGCGCTGGCGCAACAACGAGACCTTGCGGCGGTTGGCGTTCATCGCCGAAGGTCAGTCCGGGCGGTCCACCCCGGAAGCCGACGACTGAGGGTCGATGACATCGGGTCGGCTGCGCAGCAGTAGACCGGCCACACCGGCGGCGACGGTCACCGACCCGGCCGCCACGGCGCGGAGCCAGTGCCGGCCCCAGTCGCCGTGCTCGGCCTCGCCGGCCGGTTGCGGCGTCAACACGCTGCCCGGACCCGGTTCCACCGGGGTCCGGGAGAGTGCTGCCAGCCTGACCAGCGGCGTGACCAGCGCGTCGTAGACGGCGGGCAGTGCCCGGAACCCGAGAACCACCACTTCGTTCGCCGGCCCCACCGACCGGTCCCGGTGCTGGTGCCCCACCGCAGCGACGATCGCGCGGGCGACCTTCTCGGGCGGGTCCACCGGGGGTGGCGGCCGACCCTGCCGGCCGACGTAATTGGCCGCCTGGCTGTACGCCGGGGTGTTGACGCTGCCCGGGGACACCAGACTGACCCGCACCCCGGGGGTCTGTCGGGCCTCCAGCTGCAGCGTCCGGGCCAGTGCGTGCACAGCCCATTTGCTCGTCACGTACGGGCCCATCGTCGGGACGGCGATCTTGCCCAGCAGTGAACCGACCAGGATCAGATCACCGCCGCCGTGCTCGGCGAAGTGCGTCAGGGCCGTGCGGGCCACATTGGCCGTTCCCAGCAGGTTGGTGCGTATCACGCCGTCGAACACCTCGGGCGGGACGTCCTGGAACCGTCCGTAGGCGACCGCGGCAGCTGCGTTGACCACCACCTCGATCCGGCCGAACCGTTCCTGCCCGGTGGCGAACACAGCGTCGACGGCGCCGGCGACCCCGACATCGGCCGGCGCCACCATCACCTCCGCCCCGAGCGCGACACATTCCGCGGCTGCCACCGCCAGGGCCGCCGCGGAGCGTGACACCAGGACGATCCGCGCACCCTGGGCGGCAAAAGCACGTGCGGCGGACAATCCGATACCGCTGGAACCACCGGTGATCAGGACAGTGCGGGCGGTGGCGGGGGCGTTCCGGGTCACGGTTTCAGAACCACCTTGATGCAGCCGTCCTGCTTCTTCTGGAAGGTCTCGTACAGCTCGGGCGCCCGGGACAGCGGAACCTGATGGGTGGTCAGGTCCAGGGTGCCGAGCGGGTCGGACGGGTCCTCCACCAGCGGCAGGATGTCGTCGATCCACCGCCGGACGTTGCACTGACCCATCGTCAGTCGGATCTGCTTGTCGAACAGATCCATCATCGGCATCGGGTCGGCGGAGCCGCCGTACACGCCGCTGATCGACACCGTGCCGCCGCGGCGGACGGCGTCGATCGAGTCGTGCAAGGCGGTCAGTCGGTCCAGCCCGACGGTCTCGAACACCGGCCGGGCGATGGGCCCCGGCAACAGTCCGGCCGCGGCCTGTGCCACCTTCGTGAGCTTGTTGGCCACACCGCCGTGCGCCTCCATTCCGACGGCGTCCACGACCGCGTCCGGACCACGGCCACTGGTCAGGTCACGCAGGGCCTGCGGGACGGTGTCCACCGCCGCTGGGTCGATGATCTCGACACCGTGCCGCTGCGCCATCGCGCGGCGTTCCGCGACCGGGTCGACCCCGATCACCCGATAACCGAGGTGGACGCCGATCCGGGCAGCGAACTGGCCGACCGGCCCGAGGCCGAGCACGGCGAGGGTGCCGCCGGCGGGGACGTGGGCGTACTGCACGGCCTGCCACGCGGTGGGCACGATGTCGGACAGGAACAGATAGCGCTCATCGGGGCCCTCGTCGCTGACCTTGATCGGCCCGTAGTGGGCCTGCGGCACCCGCAGGTACTCGGCCTGGCCGCCCGGTACCGCGCCGTAAAGCATCGTGTAGCCGAACAGCGCCGCACCTTTGTCGTGTTCGTGGACCTGGGTCGTCTCACACTGGGACTGCAACCCCTGGGAACACATGAAGCAGTGGCCGCAGGAGATGTTGAACGGGACCACCACCCGGTCACCGGGTTTGATGTGGGTGACCTCGGGGCCGACCTCCTCGACGATGCCCATCGGCTCGTGCCCCAACACGTCACCGGGGGTGAGAAACGGTCCCATGATCTCGTAGAGGTGCAGGTCCGAGCCGCAGATCGCGGTCGAGGTGATCCTGACGATGGCGTCGGTCGGTTCCTGCAGGATCGGGTCCGGGACGTCCTCGACGCGGACGTCGCGCTTGCCGTGCCAGGTCAGGGCCTTCATGGCGGTTCCTTCCATTCGTCCACAGGCGCTCGTCCACGGCGAGACCGGTTGCCGGACAGGCGGCCTGCGAACGGGTGCAGATGGATCAGCTGTCACGACGGGTATGCCCGGCCGCCCGCCGGGACAACCGGGAGTGGATGGCTATGTTCATCGGTGTGCCGGGATCATCGCGAGGTGGCGTACCCGAGGGTCGGCCCCCGGGGCGCACGCGGCGGCGCCCGCCGCGGTGGCCGGCCGGGCCGGCCCTGACGACCGCGGCCCTGCTCCTGACGGCCTGTTCGACAACGGCGGCCCCCGCGGTCACCAGCACCGGCACCAGCACCAGCACCAGCACCAGCACCACGGTCCAGGCGCCGACGCCGGTCCCCGCGGGTTCCGTCCAACCCGACCTGACCGGCCTGCTGAGTGGCTTCCGGGCGTTCTGGTCCCCCGATCCGACGACGCCTCTGCACGGGACCGTGGTCGGGCCGGAGACCCTGGCCCACAACGACGAGGTGGCGGTGTGGATCAACAACCACGCGACGCCGGCACAGCGGTTCACCGCACTGCAGACCTCGGAGTACGGCAGCACGACCGCTACCTACGACCCCTCGTTGACCCTGGCTCCCGGCCTCGGATCCGTCCTCGCCCCGCTCTACCTCGCCGCCCGCCGGGACGGCAGCCTGCCGTTGACCGGCGCGCTCCTGGACAGCCAGACGGGCAGCAGCGGCGCGTTCGTCGACGAGGTCGGCACGGCCAAGGATGCGTTCAGCTACCCCCGGCCGTACCTGCCGGGCACGGCGACCGATCCCACCGCACCCTGTGGCGCCGGCGAGAACGCCGCGGCACTGGCGGCCAACCGGGCAGGCAGGCCGTACGCCACGGCGGACGGCTCGCTGCAGATCGTCCCGGTCCCCGACGCCGTCGACACCACGCACGAATTCGCCGCGGTGGACGTCGCACTCGGTGCCGGGTATCCCGGGCTGTGCGGCTCGGGCTCGTTCCCCAGCGGCCACACGGTCAGCAACTACGAGGCCGGCATCATGCTGGCCACCCTGCTGCCGGAGCTGGGACCGGAGATCCTGGCCCGCGCCGCCGACAACGGCAACGACCGCATCGTTCTCGGCCTGCACTACCCGCTGGACGTGATCGCCGGCCGGATGGCGGGCGAGGCGGGCCTTGCTGCCCGCTGGTCGGACCCGGCCTACCGCCGCGACGTGGTGGAACCCGCCCGGACCGAGCTGCGCAACGAGCTCGAAAAGGGCTGCGGCGACACGCTTGCGGCCTGCGCCGCCCGGTCCACGCCGTACCGGAACGACCCGTACGGCGGTCGGGTACTACCGGGCGGTACGGCGCAGGTGATCAGCGATCGCCATTCGACGGTGTCGGTGTACCGGGAGCGGCTGGATTACGGCTTCGCACCTGTCGGCCCGACCGGGACGGCCGGCGCGGTCCCCCCGGGTGCCGAGAACCTCTTGCTCACCACGTTTCCCACCCTCACCGACGCCCAGCGCATCGAGGTGCTGGCGCAGACCGAGGCGCCGTCGGGGTACCCGCTGGACCTGCCGGGTCCGCAAGGCTCCTACCAGCGCCTGGATCTCGGGTCTGCGATGAGCGCGACGGTGCGCGTCGACGCCGACGGCACGGTCAGCATCATCTCGACCGGCGGGACGGCGGCCGTCGTCGGTCCCTGACCACCGTGCTGGTGTCGGTGCCGGCCGTCGTCGAACACGGTGTGCGTCGGCAAGGCGGCCGGCCGGACCATCACCTCACGTCGTCGGGGCTCCGCGGTCGGGGATCGCCGCGGACCGCCTGCCGGACCTCCTCGTCCACCAGGTCGGCGTTGATCGCGATCGCGGCAGCGGATCCGGCGCCGGCCGCGGTGATGAGCTGCGCCCGCGGATCCACGACGTTGCCGGCGGCCCAGACCCCCATCACGGAGGTGCGCCCGGTGGCGTCGACCCGAACCCACCCCTCGGCGTCCGGAGTACAGCCGAGACCGGCGAGCAGGGCGCTCCGCGGGACGAACCTGGGCGGCACGAACAGCACCTCACGGTCGATCACCCGCCCGTCCGCCAGCCGCACTCCCCGCAGGCGGTCGTCGTCGACCACCACCCGCTCGGCCCGCCCCTCCACGACGAGGATCGACCGGGCGAGCAACTGCGCCATGTCGGCGGCGGTGAGCAACCCCGGCGGGGTGAGGTAGACCAGGTCCGTCGGTCCACTGGCGCACGATCTGGGCGTACCGGACGGCTCCCGGTGAGCCGCCGACGACCCCGACGGGCCGGTCCTGCACCTCGTGGCCGTGGCAGTACGGACAGTGCAGGACATCACGGCCCCATCGGTCGGGCAGGCCCGCGATGTCGGGGAGTTCGTCGACCAGCCCGGTGGTGACCAGCAGTCGGCGAGCCCCGATCCGCCGGCCGTCGGCGAGCAGCGCCCAGAAGGCGTCCGGGCCGTCCGGAACGAGGTCCTCGACCGTGGCTGCCAGCACCTCGGCGCCGTACCCGATCACCTCGCGGCGGCCGAGGCGGAGCAGTTCCGCCGGCGCCAACCCGTCGCGCGAGAGGTATCCGTGCAGGTGGGCGGCCGGGGCGTTGCGCGGCGTCCCCGCGTCCAGCACCACCACCCGTCGGCGGGCCCGGGCCAGCACCAACGCCGCCGACAGGCCGGCAGCACCCCCACCGATGATCGCGACGTCGTAACCGTTCATCTGTCCAGCGTCGCGACAGCCCCGCCGCGGACCAAGGATCGTTGCCATTACCGGGACATCGGAGTCAGATGGGCCGATGGACGACCTCGCCGCCGACAAGATCACCGCCACACTGGACCAGCTCGGCGGCCGGTTGCACCGCTACCGCACGCAACGGGCACTGAGCCTGGCCGATGTCGCCACGACGACCGGAATCTCCAAGAGCACGCTCTCCCGGCTGGAGACCGGGCTGCGCCGGCCCACCCTGGAGCTGCTGTTGGTGCTGTCGCACACCTATCGGGTGCCGTTGGACGAACTCGTCGCGGCACCGGAGGAAGGTGACCCGCGGCTGCACCTGCGGCCCGGGCGGGTCAAGGGCCGCACAGTCATCCCGCTGACCAGGCAACCCGGCGGCATGCAGGCCTGGAAGATCATCGTCCCGACCACCAACACCGCGCCGCAGCCACGGGTGCACGACGGGTCACGAGTGGATCTACGTGCTCTCCGGTCGGTTGCGGTGCGTGGTCGGCGACGACGACCTCCGCCTCGGGCCGGGCGATGTCGCTTCGTTCCCGACGAACCTCCCACACTGGTTCGGCAGCACCGGCGAGGAACCTGCCGAGATCCTGAGCATCTTCGGTCGGCCCGGGGAGAAGATGACCGTCCGGACGGGCGCACCCGAGTGACGCGCCGGTCGGTCTCAGCGCAGCAGCAGCCCTGCGGCCAGACCCAGCCCGATGCTGGCCAGCGCCGCCGCGGTGGCGGCGGACCCGGCCCACGGGCGGCGGCGGGTGGCCGCGCCCGGCCGGGCGGGTGATCCGCGGAACACCAGAACCACCCAGCGCAGGTAGTAGTAGAGGCTGATCACGGTGTTGACCAGCAGTGCCACCGCGAGCCACGCCGCACCCTGGGTGGCGGCGGTACTGGCGACCGTGAGCTTCCCGACGAACACCGCCGTGGGTGGTGTGCCGACCAGGCCGAGCAGACTCACCAGCAGGCTGCGCGGCCAGGACCGGCCGGTCCCGGGCGAATCCCAGGTAGTCGTCGAGGCCGCGCCGGGTCGGCTCGGCGGCGACCACTGCGAACGCGGCCAGATTCGTCACCGCGTACGCACCGAGGTAGAACAGCAGCACCGGCGCGGCCACCAGGCCCAACGCCGCCGGCACCAGCAGGTAGCCGACCTGGCTGACGGTGGACCAACCCAGCAACCGACGGGCGTCCTGCTGGCCGAAGGCGGCGAAGTTGCCCAGCGTCATCGTCAGGGTGGCCACCACGCCGACCAGCACCGTGGCATGCACGGTCACCGGCAGGGTGTCGACCAGCCGGGCCACCGCCACCACGGCGCCGATCTTGGGGACGGTGGTCAGGAACGCGGCCGCGGTCACCGAGGCCGCCTGCGTGGCGTCCGGGACCCAGAAGTGCGCCGGCACCGCACCCGCCTTGAACATCAGCCCGGCCAGCACGGCCACCGCACCGGCAGCGACCACCCCGGTGGGTGCGGCCGGCAGCAGTTCGCGCAGCTCGGGGTAGGTACTGACGCCCGTGACGCCGGTCAGCACGACGGTGCCCAGCAGCATGACGATGCCGAGCAACGCCCCGATCAGGTAGGTCTTGAGCGTCGCCTCGGCACTGCGCCGGTCCCGGGTCAGGCCGATCAGCCCGTACAACGGGATGCTGGCGATCAGGAAGCCGACGGCCAGCACCAGCAGATCGTCGGTGCCGCCGAGGACCATCGAGCCGGCGGCGGCGAGCAGCAGCAGCGTGTACGTCTCGCTCTCCCGGTCGTCTCCGGCCAGCTCGTCCGAACCCAGCCAGATCACCAGCAGCGTGGCGCCCGCCACGATCAGCCGCACCACGCCGGTGGTCAGGTCGACCCGGTAGCTGGCACCGAACACGCTGCGGTCCGGGCCGGCCATCGCGACGGCCGTGGCCGACACACTGGCCAGCAACGCGCCGACGGCGATCGCGCGGGCCACCCACTGCCGGGTCCGCGGCAGGAACGAACCGGCGATCAGCACGGCCAGCGCGCCGAGGATCACCGCGATCTCCGGCAGCAGCGCCGCCGGAGCCATGTCCGTCATGCACCACCCCGACGCCGACAGACGGTGCGCCGGTCTCACCGCCACACCGCCTGCACGACGCTGTCCGCGGCCGGCACCACCACGTCCTGGAGCACTCCCGGAGCGATCCCGAGATAGAGCGACAACCCCAGCAGAACACCGACGGGGATCAACTTCCGCGGCAGTGAGGTCGGTGAATCCCATCGAGGACCCGCGCGGCTGCCCAGCGCGATGCGCTGCAGCGCGCGTAGCCACAACGCCGACGTCAGCACGATGCCCGGCAGCGCGACCGCCGCCATCGGCGTGATCGCGATCGAGCCGGCGAAGATCTGGAACTCGGCGATGAACCCGGAGAACGCCGGCAGTCCGAGTGAGGCGAAGGCACCCACGGCGAGCAGTCCGGTGAAGCGGGGGGCGGTGCCTGCCAGACCACCGTAGGCGTCCATCCGGTAGGTCCTGGGTGCGCTCCCACATCGGTCCGGCCAGCAGGAACAACGCCCCGGTGATGAGTCCGTGGCTGACCATCTGCACCACTGCGCCGGTGGTGGCGATCTGGCGTGCCTGATCGTCGCCGGCGCCGCTCAGCCCGGCGGCTCCGACCGCCAGCACCACGTACCCCATGTGGTTCACCGAGGTGTAGGCGACCATCCGTTTGAAGTCGGCCTGGCCGAGCGCCACCAGTGCGCCGTACAGCACGGAGACGATGCCGACCCCCAGGATCACCCAGGACCAGGATCGCCACGCGGCGGGCAGCATCGGCATCGCGATCCGCAGGAACCCGTAGGTGCCCATCTTGAGCATCACGCCGGCCAGCACCGCCGACCCCGCCGCCGGCGCGTCGGTGTGGGCCGGCGGCAACCAGGTGTGGAACGGAACGGTCGGCGTCTTGATCGCCAATCCGATCAGCACTGCGGCAAGAACGAGCCCGGCGGCGACCGGCCGGTCCTGCAGCGGCGGGTCGGCGGCCAGGGCGGCCATGTCGAAGGTGTGCGGGGTGGAGCCCGCGAACAGGCCGATGAAGCCCAGCAGCAGGGCGATCGATCCGACGAACGTGTAGAGGAAGAACTTCAGCGCCGACCGGGCCGAGCCCGCATGACCCCAACCCGCGATCACGAAGTACATCCCGACGATCGACAGGTCGAAGAAGACGAAGAACACGATGAGGTCCTGGGCGGCGAACACCCCGAGGCAGCTGGCCTCCAGGAACAGGAACAGCGCCGCGTTCACCCGGGGGCGCCGGGTGTTCCGGGCGGCGTCGCCGCGGCGCACGCGGCGAAGATCACCGTGGTCAGCGCGAGCAGCGGCAGCGACAGCCCGTCGACCCCGACCGCGTAGGCAGTCCCCGCATCCGGGATCCAGCTCGACGCGCTGCGCGTAGGCCGACTGTCCGGCGGCGGGGGTCGCGTAACCCGCCCAGAGGACGCCGACCAGAACGACCTCGACCAGTGCAGCGACCATCCAGATCCTTGCACCAGGCACCCGTCGTCGGGGTCGATCGCGAGGATCAGGGCCACCACCAGCGGAAGGAAAACAATCAGGCTGAGCATCAGCGGAACACCACCAGTGCGCCGCCGGCCAGTATCGACCGTGCCACCACCACCATCAGGTAGTACTGGTGCACCTGGCCGGTCTGCGGCCGACGGGCCAGCGCCCGGTCCGGCGCATCGCGCGGGCACGTCGCCTCGACCGCGCCGTCGACCCGCCGCAGGTCCCACGAGGCAGTGGCGCCGGACGCGGTGACACTCGCCGCCGCCAGACCCCGCACACCACCGTCCACGACCTGGTCGTCGAGCCCGCGCAGCTCGCCGCCCAGCCGTCCCGATCCCGGTGATCACCGCCATCACTGTCCCGTCCACCACTCGATCGTCGAAATGTGCAAGCTTCTCGGCCCAGCTGAGCACCGGCCGGACGATCACTGCGCCCACCAGGCGTTGCAGACCCCACCAGTCGGCTGCCCAGGACAGCTTCGGCAAGCCCCAACGAGCCGACGCGGCCAGCACGACCACCGCCAACCCACCCGACGTCAGCCACTCGGACAGGCCCGCGGCGGGCCCGTCACTCTCACCCAGGGCACGCCGGAGCGCCGTCGACACCGGCGGCAGCGCCAGCACGCCCAGCGTGGCCGCAGCCGTGGCCAGCACGATGATCGGTGACCGCTCCAGCCACCCGATGCGGCGCGTTCCCGGCTCCTCGTCGTCGTACCCGTCGGCCACGTCGTCGGGTGCGTGTCGCCAGATCGTGAGCAGGATCTTCGCCGAGTACGCCGTCGCGACCACCGCGCCGGCCAGCCCGGCGACGAACAATGCCCCGGATTCCGCTCGCGCCGCCGCGAGCACCTCGTCCTTGCTCGCCCACAACGCCAGCGGCGGGATTCCGGCCAGGCCCAGCGCGGCGGCGCCGGCGGCGACCCCCACCACCGGCCAACGGCGGGCCGCACCGCGTAGCGCGGAGAGCTGCCTGGTACCCAGGGCCGACAGCCAGGCGCCGGCGGCGAGGAACAGTGCCGCTTTCGTAGCGGCGTGCGCCACCAACTGGGTGGCCCCGCCGGACACCGCGCCGACACCGGCCGCCATCACCACGAAGCCGAGCTGCGCCGCGGTCGACGCGGCAAGCAACTGCTTGAGATCCCGCTGGGCGACCGCGACGAGTCCCATCAGTACCGCGGTGCCCGCGCCGAGCCACGCGGTCACCGGTGCCGCCCAACCGGTGGCGTGCAGCAGCGGCGCCACCCGCAACAACAGATAGCCGCCCATCGCGACCATCGCGGCCGAGTGCAGCAGGGCGCTCACCGGGCTCGGACCCTGCATCGCGCGGGACAGCCAGAACGAGAACGGCAGCTGCGCGGCCTTGCCGACGGCGGCGACCAGGATGCCCGCCGCGGCCACGTGCCGCCATCCCTCGCTCGCCGACGGGAGGTCGTCCAGCCCCATCCCGGCCCCACCTGCCAGCGCCGCGCCGGCAGCCAGGTACAGCCCCAGGTCAGCGGTTCGGGTGGTCAGGAACGCGGTCAGCCCGGCGTCCACCCGCACCTCGTCGCGCCAGTGGAAGCCGATCAGCGCGTAGGACGCCGCGCCCATCACCTCCCACCCCACCAGCAGGGCGGGCAGCGTGGCCGCCGTCGCCGTGATCGCCACCGACGACGAGAACAACAACATCAGGCCGTGGAAGCGCGCCGTGCGGCCGGATTCCGTCCCCGACCGCGAAGACCAACACCACCAGCGTCACTGCCGCCACGGTCGGAACCACCAGCGCCGAGAGCGCATCCACCCGGGCCCCGAACTCCGCGCCGGCGATGAACGGTCGGCTGATCGACGGCCGGGTGACCGCCACCACGACCGCAAGGCCCACACCGAGCACCGCGGTGGCCAGCGACACCGGCACCGCCCACCGGTCCGCCCGACGGCCGCCGAGGCACAACACCGTCCCGGCAACGGCCGGCAGCGCCAGCAGTGTCCACAGTGCCCACGACATGTCGAGGCCGCTCATCCGGCGAGATCCGTTGCCGAGTCGGTCATGTCGGAGTTGCGGTGCCGATGGACGAGGGTGGCCACCGCGAACCCCATCGCCATCTCGACCGTCATCGCGGCCAGCACGACCATCAGCAGCACCTGCCCGGTGGGGGTCGGGCTGAGGAACCACCACAGTGCCCCGGCCGCGAGGATCACCCCGTTGATCATCAGTTCCAGGCCCATCATCACCATCACCAGTACCTGTTGGGAGATGGCGCCGTAGATCCCGACGCTGAACAACGCGACGGCGACGAGGAGCACGCCCTGCAACGTCATCGGCCCACACCGCCGCGCTGCGGATCGGTCGGCCGGAGCGAGAGATCGTCGCCGAAACGCTGGTAGCGGCCGCGGTGCAGGGCCAGCACCAACCCGGCGACGATGGTCGCCACCATCACCACGCTGACGCCCATCATGACCAGCATGTTGTCGCCCATCAGCGCCATTCCCAGATCCGCTGTCGGATCGGCGCGGGGCGCGCCCGGCGGTCGGCCACGGGCACCAGCAGCATCCCCGACCGCAAGTAACACGAAGACGGCGGCGGACACCCCGACCGCGGCGCGGTGGCTGTGCACCATGCTCATCGGCATCAGCGCCGGGTTCATCCCCATGAACATCACCATGTAGACCGCCATCACGGCCATCTCCATGATCATCATCAGGATGGTCACCACTCCGACGTAGTCCAACCGGACCAGCAGCAACGCCGCCCCGACCGCGACGAACGACACCGCCAGCGCGTACGTCGCCCGGGCCATCGAGTCGACGACGAACACCAGTACACCGGCCGCCACCGCGATCAGGGACGAGCACCCAGAAGACCACCGCCGTCATCAGCCGCCGACTCCGTGTCGCGATCACGATCGCCACCACCAGCAGTTGCAGCAGCGCCGCGGGCAGCAGCACCAGCCAGCCCACCTCCATGAACCGGTCCGGGCGCAGCGTCGGCAGCCGTCGGCGCAGCCACACCAGAGCGGCCAGATCACCACGGTCTTGGCAATACCCACAACCACCCGGGCAACACCGGGCCGGCACCGCCGCCGAAGAACATCGGGACCGCGAACGCCGCACCTGCGACCAGTAGGACATAACGACCGCCCAGCACGAAAAGCCGGTCCGCCCCGGACATCTCGGCGAGGACACCACCGGCGACATCGGTGCCGGTCGGGCGCGGCGAACGGGCCCCAGACCGCGAAGCCCATCACGCCGAGCAGGTACACCGCAGCCGCCACCGGCATCCACAGGACGAACCAGACACCGTCCTGCGCCGCGACGATGTCGGTGATTCGCAGGCTGCCCGCAGCCACGGCCGGGGTGGACAACGCGAACATCAGTGGGAGCTCGTAGGCCAGTGCCAGCGCCAGGAACCGGTAGCCGCCCACCAGCGGGAACGCACTGTTGGGCGCCCAGCCCGCCAGCCAGACCACCGCCCACACCGCGACGTCCAGCGCGTTGAACCAGACCACCCCGACCGGGAGGTCCAACACCGGGTGGCCGCCCAGCGGCACCACCGCGAGCATCAACACCGCGATCATCGGCAGCCCGAACACCCCGATCTGATGCAGGATCGGGTCCCGTTGGAGCGTGCGGCGCCGACCGCGGGTCAGCAGCCGCGCCGACTCGTGCAGCGGGCCCAGTGCGCCGGCCCGCAGCGGGCCACCTGCGGACCGGGCCGCCAGGACCCCGTCGAACCCCGCCGCGACGAGGGCAAGCAGTGCAACCGCGCCGACGACGAGCACCGACCACGCCGGCCCCAACGACAGATCAGACATGCACGACCTCACTGATGGCGACGGCCGGTGGCCACACCCCGGCGATCACCAGCCGGGCCGCAGCCAGCTCGAGCCCGGTCACCTGCCGGGGCAGCGCGCCGAGCACCACCGACACGTCGACCGCTGCCGGTCGATCGCCGTGGAGCGCCGCAGCGGCCTGTGCCAGCTGGTTGCCGAGCCGGTCGAAGACATCCGCACTTGGACGGTCAGCGCCTGCCTCCGCATCCTCGACCGCACCGAGACCGGCCAGTGACCAGCGCAGCACCTTCGAGGACCGCACCTCGCGGGTCAGTCGCCGCAGCTCCGCTGCCACCCGGTGCCGGGGCACGCCGGGGTCGAGAAGGTCGTTCCGGGTCCTGACCAGCCGATCCGCCACGGCCACGGCGCCGGCCAGTCGCAGCAGCGACGCCGCGCTGTCGCACCACCCCGCGGCGATCATGGACGCGTCGGTCGGTCCGGCCGGTTCGCCGGTCCCCGGCAGCCACTCCACCTGGGCGTCACTGACCAGATCACCGTGCAGCGAGCAATGCACGACGAGCCCGGCCGGCCAGCAGGGCAGCACCGGGCCGAGGGTCACGTGCAGCTCGTCCATCTCGAGGCCGTCCCGATCGTCGGCGCCGGTGGCGAGCGGTATTCCGGACGGGGCCATGTCCATATGCATGCCATGCCCGTCCATGTCCATGTCCATGTCCATGTCGCTCATGTCCATGTCGCCGTCCATGTCGTGTCCGTCCGTGTCGTGGTCGCCCATGTCCGTGTCCATGTCATGCCCGCCCATGTCCATGCCGTGCCCGCTCATGTCGTGATCGCCGGCGGCGGTGCGCTCCCGGCGGTCCACCGCGTCGCGCTGTTGGTGCGCGGGATCTCCGAGCACGGCGGCAAGCCGGTCCAGAACCTCCTCGACCTGGGCGGTCCCGTCGATCGCCCCCCGGGCCCGCGGGCCGGGTAGCTGCTCCCAGACCCCCGCCAGGATCTCCGCCCACGCAGGTCCGCCTGCTCCACAGACGACGAGCAGATCGGCATCCGCCGGGGACGACGCCAGCCGCCAGCCACGCCGGGTCACGCTCTGCTCCACGCCGACCCGCACCCGCCAACCGCCCGGCACCTCCACCGGCAGCACGTGCACGGCGCGCAACGACCATCGGCCGAGCCTGTCGATCAGACCCATCGCAGCGCACCCTCCCGCCAGGCCCACCCGACCGCGAGCATCAGCACCCCGAGGAAGGTGAACATCTCGATCACCCCGGAGGTCCCCACCTCACGCAGGACCACCGCCCACGGATACATGAACAGCATCTCCACGTCGAAGGCGAGGAACAGCAGCGTCGCCGGATACCAGCGGACGTGGTAGCGGGACAGCGCGTGCTCGGTGGGCGGCCACCCGGACAGGAACGGCGCCGCCTCGATCGGATCCGCACCGGCGGCGAGAACCCGGTGCAGGCCTCGCACGGCGACCAGCCCCAGCAGCGACACCGCGACCAGGACCACAGCCCCCCACCACGACGTCATGCCGACCCCGCCCGCTGTGCTGCGGACCTCACGGGTCGACCACTACGTTCGTGCCGCCGGCCTGGACCCGGAACCCGGACTCCTGCGCCTCGATCGAAGTGATGACCTGACCGAAGGGCAACGGATCCAGCGGCACTATCACCGTGAACCGCTGACCGAGAAGCAGTTCGCTGGCCTTGTCCAGCACGGTGTCGGTGTGCAGCCGGAGCGGCTTGAGCGACAACGCTCCGTCCTCGCTGCCGATCTGCGCGTCCGCCGAGGCGGAAATGGACGTACCCAGGATGTCCACGGTGCCGGTCAGGGTCACCACGCCGTCCTTGACCGGCTCCACCCGCACCTTGCGACCGGTCGCGGACAGGTAGGCGTTCAGGTCGTCGTAGGTCAGCATCGCGTCTTCGACGGCGCTGTCGATCAGGATCCGGTCCACCTTCCGGACCAGCACGTCGTGGAAGGGCAGGTGCACCCCGGTCAGGGTCGCGTGCAGGCTGGTGATCGTCAGCGGACCGGACGAGATCCCGGTGAGATCGACGTCGACCGAGTCGTAATGACCGCGGATCAGTTGCCCCAGGAACCACGATCCGTGGATCTGGACGATCGGCGAGGCGGCCGTTCCGGTGGCGTCCTGGATCTGCCGGGCCAGCAGCGTCTGCGCGCCGGACCGGGCGACCCGGTCCGCGCCGAAGACCAGCAGCACGATCCCCAGGATCACCGACGCAGCGAGCAGCCCGGTACTGATCCGGCCAGGTGGCGGTGGCGGCGGCGACTCGACGGGTGTCTCCGGGGCGGCGTGGGCGGGTCGGGTCATCGTGAGTGTCCATCGGTCGCGAACGTGTCGGACCGCGGCTCGGGCCGATCGGGAAGGTGCAGCTCTTCGAGCGCGGCGGTCGTCGCGGTGACCTGCAGGTCCCCACGGCTGACCGCCGTCGTGCGGATGCCTCTTCCGGGCCAACCGGCCACGGAGCCCAGCAGCGTCAGGATCGCCGGCGTCAACACCGGCCGGATGAGGAATGTGTCGATCAGCAATCCGACAGCCATCGTGAAGGCAAGTTGGCGGAACGTCTCCAGCGGGATGACGGCGACCATCGCGAACGTCGCGGCCAGGATCAGGCCGGCGGTGCCGATCGCGCGCGACGTCGCGGGCATCGCCCGGGCGAGGGCTCGACTGAGAGGATGGTGCGCCGCCTCCTTCCAGATCGAACCCACGATGAAGACGTTGTAATCGGAACCCAACGCCAACAGCAGGACAGCGGTGGCGAACGGTTCGTAGAAGGTCAGGCCGGGGTCGCCGCGCAGACCCTGGAACACCAACACGGTCAGCCCGAGCGCGGCACCCACCCCGAGCGCGCTGCAGGCGAGCAGGGCTATCGGCGCGACGACCGACCGCAGGTAGATCATCAGGATCACCAACTCGACCGCCAACGCGGCGAGCAGGGTGATCCACAGGTTCTCCCTGGTGATGTCGGCGAGCTCGGCCGCGATCGCGGTCTGGCCGGTCAACGCGGCCCCGGCGTTGCGCACTCCCGCTTCCCGCACCAGGCCGTCCAGCCGCAGGGTCAGGTCCTGGATGCTCGCGATGGCGTCACCACCGAGCGGGTCACTGTCGAGGATGACGAGGAACCGGGCGGCGTTGCCGTCGACCGAGTACACGATCCCGAACTCGTTCCGGAGCGGGTTCTGGCCGGGCCCGAAGACGGTCGCCACCCCGGGCTCGGCGGCGATCAGCGTCTGGAGCCGGTCCAGGGCCGCCCGCTGCGCGACCACGCCCGGTCCTTCGATCAGGATCTCCGTCGGCGCGGTCACACCGCGGATCCCGGACCCGTCGAGGACGGCTGCGCCCTGCTGGACCCGGTCGTCGTCGGGCAGCCCCGACGTGAACGACAGGTCCAGACGCATCTGGGTCAGCGGGATGGATGCCAACAACAGCACCGCGACCCCGGTGGCGGTGGCGAGCACGGCGCCACGGCGGTCCACCACGATGCGGACCAACAGACCCGCCGCCCGGTGCTTGGCGGGCTTGGCTGTCCGGCTCCACCCGGACCCCGCTCCAGGACAGGAACAGCCACTTCCCGAGGATCGCCATCAACGCCGGCACCAGGGTCAGCGAGACGAACAGGCCGACGAGCACAGTGGCCGACAACGCCGGTCCGAACGCCCGGAACAGTTCGAAATTGGCCGACAGCAGCGCGGCGGTGCCGGCGGCGACGGTGATGCCGGCCACCGCGATGATCGGTCCCTCCGCGGCCAGCGTGCCCAGCGCCGCCGCTCTGCGGTCACCCGTGCGCTCCAGCTGCCGTCGCAGCGCGAAGAAGAACAGCACGCAGTAGTCGGTGACGACCCCGATGAGCAGGGCGGCGATCAACGGCTGCAACTGGTCCGGCAGCGCGAACCCGAAGGCAGCGGCCAGCAACCCCAGCACCCGGATCGTGACCAGGTAGCCGATCCCGGCGACGACGAGCACGGTGATCGGCGCGATCAGCGACCGGAACGCGATCGCGACCACTATCGCGATCAGCGCCAGGGTGGCCACCTCGAAGACGGGCAGCCAGTTCTGCAGGTAGTAGCCCTGTCTCAACTGGGCCGGGGCGATGCCGGTCACGTAGGTCCGGACCGAACTCTGGTTGTGGAAATGGGCGGCGTACTGCTGGGCCAACGATGTCGTCTGTTGCAGCGACGAGTACTTCGAGACGTACAGGTAGGTCACCATCGTGTCCGGGGTCGAGGTCGGCACCGGGATCGCGGCGACGATCTGCCCGGGCTCATCGGGCACCTGACCCCGTTCCGACGCCTGCAGGAACGACAACGCCCAGACTGCGGCGTCGGCCCTGGTGAGCAGGCTCAGCCCGCCGGGGTCGTGGATCACCACCGTCGTCTCCGACAACACCGGGACCCGGAACTGGGCCAGCGAGCGGGCCTGGACATCGACCGCCGCACTGTTGGGCGGCAGCAGACCGCCGATGTCGGCCCCGCCACCGCCACCGGCGGTCGGGACGAGAGCCGACAGCACGAACGTCGCGCCGATCCAGCCCGCAACGACGAACCAGCGGGCCCGAATGATGAACGTCCGGTACGCCGCGCCGGATCGGCGCGCGGCCGTGATCACGGTTCTCCCCACGCGGACGAGGGGCGGGCGTGCTGTCATGGATCGTCCTTCACGAAGCAGTGACGCGTGATGGCCGGTGTCCCACGACCGTAGCGACACCTCCGGCGCCCTGCGCAGGGACGTACCCCCGTCAGCGGGTGCCGAAGCTGCTGTACCCGCCGTCCCGTAGGGTCGTCCCCGGATCAGCTGCCCCCGGGTCGTGCTCCCGGCATCGAGAGGATTCAGATGGCGACGAACAAGACCGAACCGCCGACGACGCGTCCGGCCCGGCGGGTCGCCCGCTGGTGGCTGGCAGCAGCGACCTTCGCCATCGGGCTGCTGGTCGGCGTGGTGATCGCGGGGCTGTTGATCCGGAGCTCACCCGACACCACCTCCGCCGGCGGTGATCCGGCGTCCAGCGGAGGGGCCGTCACCTCAGGTACGGCGACTTCGACCGGGACGGATCAGCCGGGCGGCGCGACGGTGGAGATCCTCGTCAACGAGGAGTGCCTGCGCGCCATCAACGCGGCCGAGGACGCCTACAACACGATCGACCGGGTCGCCGCGGCGATCGGCGAGTTCGACCTTGCGGCGCTGGACGGGATCATTCGCGAGCTCCAACCACTGCAGAAAGCTCTGCAGTCCGACGTCAGCGCCTGCACCGTCAAGACCAGGTTGCCCGACGGCTCCCTGGTGGCGACCGAGCTGCCCGCCACCACCACCGTCACCCCCGAGCCGACGGTGACCGTCACCGAGTCGTCGGTGACCACGACCGGGACGACGGCCGGAGCGGGCACATCCCCGTCGGCCCCGACGACAGCGCCCGCGACCACCGGCTGAGTCCCGGCGGTCAGCGTTCGCCGGCCGCCGGGCGGTGGTCATCAGGGAGCGTGTCGCCGCTACCGGCTTGATCGACGGTGATCACGCTGAGCGTGCCGTTGGTCTCCAGCACCACGGCGGCCACCAGTTCGACACCGCCGACGCCGCTGCTGCGTAATGACTGATGCAGGCTCTGCACGGTCAGCCGCTGGCTGCGCAGCGCCTCGTGCAGGATCACCCCGTCCCGTACCAGCACGGTCGGCGCCGACGTCAGGCCGCGGCGCACCCACGGCAGTCGGATGGACAACCACGCAGCGACCAGCTGCAGCGCGGCCAACAGCGCCAGCGCGACCGCGCCCTCTGCCCAGGCCACTGATTCGGTCAGCACCGCCGACGCCAGCGTCGAGCCCAGCGCGACGGTCACGATGAAGTCGAAGGCGTTGAGTTGGGCGAGCGTGCGCTTCCCGGTCACCCGCAGCACCACGACCAACCACAGGTAGGCGAGCGGGCCCACGATGAGGACTCGCAGGATCCCGGTGAGGTTGTCATAGAGCACGGCAGTACCTCCGGACGTCGAGTCGCAGCACTGGCGAACTCCGGTCAGTCATCGAAACTCCATCGGTGGCTCAATGCGTCCCGCACCTGTTCGTGCTGCCGCTCCAGCTGACCCATTTCGGCGGGGCCGAAGTCCTGGGACCGGATCGTGGCGTGCAGCCGGACCAGTTGCGCTGTCACCGCGGATCTCTGCTCGGCCGTGCGAGCCGTCCAGGCGAGCTCCCGGAGCAGGGTGAGCAGCCGTGCCATCACCGCAGGATCGGCCGCGCCGTAGCGGCGTGGCTGGGTCAACGCTTCTTCCAGGACCTGCGCGAAGGTCGGTCGCCGCCACACCACCCGGACCTTGCCGTCATCGTCCCGCCGGACCAGGTCACGGATGTCGTGGCGGGCGATCTCGCACAGCAGGGCGGCGGTGTGCCCCAGGGAGTGCACCGCCGTGGTCGGATCGTTCACACCGGGCGAGAGCGCCTTGGAAGTCACGTCGGTGAGCTGGCGGAGGCCGAAGGCGAAGTCCTGGGTGTCGTTGCGTTCGAAGCCGATCGTCAGCCGTGTCTGGATCGCGTCGACGAACTTGCCGGAACTGTCCTTGTCGGAAGAGTTCGGGCCGTACCAGACCATGCCCAACGGGGTGCCGGCGACGACGAACCCGCCGGCGGGCCGGCCGATCAGGACCACGGCATCGGCGGCGGCCGCGGCCGCGCACAGGCTGGCGTCGTCCACCCCGGTCAGGAAACCGGACCGGTCGGCGATGATCAGTGTTGCGTCGGCGGGCGGGACAGGGACGGTGTCGGCCGGGGACGGCGGGTCTGCCGGGGAATGTCCTTCGGCCAGAATGCGGACGACGGTGTCACTGGCGTCCCGGTGCACGCTGCGCAACATGGTCTCCACCCTGATCTCGCGGGCAAGATGCGCCAGGAACAGCACCAGGGCTCCGACGCTGGCCAGCGCCAGCACGAAGGCGACCGTCACCGAAATCTGCGGGACGAACTGGTTCTGCTGCTCGTCGGGGGTGCGCACCGTACGGAGCACGGTCAGCGCATAGACGAATGTGGCCAGGAACATCCCCAGCGTGACGTGGACGAACCGGTCTCGGGTGAACGTGCGGAGCAGCCTCGGCGAGAACTGACTGCTGGCCAGTTGCAGGGTGACCACCGTGAGGGAGAACGTCAACGAAGTCACGGTGATCAATGAACTGGCGATCGCGTCGAGGACGGTCCGGGCCGCGGATGCCCCACCGCCGAACAGATACGCCGTGACGGCATCGGGCAACACAGCGTCGATCGACCGGTCCAGCTCCGGGAGCAGCACGCCGATCAGCAGCGCGGCCAGGATGCCCACCGTGGGCACCGGCCACAGCTGCGTCCGTAGGGTGTCCCGGGCGTCCGCGAGATGGCTCCGCACACTCATGATCGCTGCTCTCCCTCGTTGACCGCGGCCGGGGCACCGTCGTCGAACCGCGGCACCCAGGATGTCATCCTTTGAACGGTCCCTGGCCGGCTGGAGCCGGGGGTGGATGATCGACACCCGGCGCAGGTGGGCATCAGTCCACGGACGGCCCCCCGACGCATCGGGCCGACCACCCGGATCGCCACCCACCCCAGAGGACACCTGTGACATTGATTCGCCCGATCGAGCTGAGCCGCGCGGCGTGGGGGGTCGCCCTGTTGTCCCGACCCCGGTGGGTACTGACCAGGGTCCACCGGGTGCGCATCGACCGGCCCAGCCTGGTGATCGCCAGGATCCTGGGCGCCCGCCATCTGGCCCAGGCCGCCCTGTCCGGAGCCGCACCGACCCCCGCGGTGTTGGCGATGGGGGTGTGGGTGGACGGCGTGCACGCGTTGACGGCGGTCGGACTGGCAGTCGCGGACCGCTCCCGGGCCCGGGCCGGGCTCGTGGATGCCGGGATCGCGCTGACCTGGGCCACTTTCGGCCGGTTGGACCTGGATCGCCCGTCCCGGCAAGGCCCCGCCGACGGCGGCGTCCGGGATCGGCTGGCCCGGGCGGTGCTGGGCGTGCTGCCCGGTGGCGATGGTCTGCTTCGCCGCATCGACGGGCATCCAGGCGGCCACTGAGGCGTCTGAGGCGTCTGCAAAATAAGTTGGGTATCACACTTGCGCGGCCGCAGATCTGGCGATAAAACAGTGGCTGTAGCTGTCCTGCAACACCTCTCGCTCGTGTTGGAGGACCACACCACGCCTTCGGACGGTCCGGAGGCGCTCAGGAGGAGGTGATGGGTGTGGCTACTCGATGGGATCCCTTCCGTGAACTGGAACGACTTTTCGACGAGTCGGCGGCCGGCGCCCGGGCGGGCTCGGCGATGCCGATGGATCTGTTCCGCACCGGGGACCACTACGTGATCAAGGTGGATCTACCCGGCGCGGATCCCGGATCGATCGACGTCAGCGTCGACGACAGGATGCTCACGATCCGGGGACAACGCACCGCCACCGACGATGCGCACGTGCAGTGGCTGGCCCAGGAGCGCCCGTCCGGGACCTTCGCCCGGCAGATCGCGCTGGGCCGCGGCGTCGCCACCGGCGACATCTCCGCGACGTACGACGACGGCGTCCTCACCTTGACGGTGCCGGTGGCCGCGGAAGCCAAGCCCCGCCGCATCGACATCGGCCGCGCCGCCGACAGTGTCGCCGGGAATGCGGTCGGCCGGGAGGCGGGCGACGGGGAGGTGAGGGCCGGGTCCGCGCAGACCCAGATCGACGCGGGATGACCGTAGCGGGCTCGCACACGGCCTGACCGCACAGCGATGAAGCTCGGCGGAGCGAAAAAGACCCTGCACCCGGGGTTGTTCGTTCCGCCGAGCCGCGCGCCCGGCAAGCAGCTAGGACAGCAGCAGTTCCGCCATGACTGTGGGCAACCGCCGAACCAGGTCCCCGGCCAGGAACCCGAGTGGGCCCACCTCGATGGCGAGGCGATCGCCGGCGGTCGAGTGCAGATGGGTCGCCCAGCAGGCAGCCTGTTCCAGCGTCGCGCCGCGGGCCAACAGGCCGCAGACGGCGCCCGCCAACGCATCTCCGCTGCCCGAGGTGCCCAGGCCGCCGTGACCGGATGATCCCCGCCATCGCTCCCCGGCAGGATTGGCGATGAACTGCTGGGAGGCGACCACGGCGTCGAAGCGTCGGGCCACCTCGACCACGGCGTCGTCGTCGGCCTCGCGTTCGGAGTCACCCAGCAGTCGTCCTACTTCCTCCTTGTTGGGGGTGAGAACCACTCGGAGTCGCAGACTCTCGACCACATCATCGAGGTCGGCCAGTACGCCCAGGCAGAACGCGTCCAGCACGACCGGTACCTGCCGGGGAATTCGTGGCACCAGGTTTCGCAGCACGTCGGCGGTGGTGTCCGCAGCGTCGAGACCGGGTCCGATCAGCACGGCGTCCACCGCGGCCAACACGTCGTCGAGCCGGTCCAATCCCTCCCCCGTCACCGACCCCTGGGCGTTCTCGGGGAGGCCGACGGTGCCCGACTCCGGCGTGGCGACCGCAACCGCGACCGCGACCGACTCGGCGACCGCCATCGTCAGCACCCCCGCTCCGACCCGCAGCGCAGCGAGCCCGGCCAGTTGGGCCGCACCGGGGACCCGACGCGCGCCGCCGACCACCAACACCCGACCACGCGAACCCTTCCCACTGCCGGGCGATGGAAGCGCCCAGTCGCGCAGGAAGCTCGGCGTGATGATCTGTTCGGCGGTCATAGCGGCCGCTGCGGCAGCACGTCACTGTCCCCCGGGTGTGAGGTCACCGGTGCACCGTAGGCCTGCACGTGGGAGCTCACATTGAAGGAATCGAGCTGCCACGCACCCGACCCGGTCGGGCGGACCAGCCGGGTCATCGAGGCGTTGGCCACGTTGCTGCCCAGCGCGATCTCCAGAATGTCTGCTTCGGTAAGCCTCTCGCAGACGTAGCGGATCATCAGGATCAGCGCGTCATGGGCGACGACCAGCACCCGCCTGCCGTTCTCGTCATCATCCAGATCACGCATCAAGGACCGGATGCGCAGACCCATATCGGCCCAGGACTCGCCGCCCGGCGGTCGGTAGTAGAACTTGCCGAGCCATTTGCGTCGGGCGGCCTCGGCCGGCAGTCGCCGGTCGACCCCTACCGCGGTCAGCAGGTCGAGCACACCGAGCTCACGGTCGCGGAGTCGTTCGTCGACCCGGAACGGGTACTGGCGGCCGCTGACATCCATTGCCACGGATGCCGTTTGCACCGCGCGGGCATAGGGCGAGCACCACACCGACTCAGGGGCCTCGTCATCGGCGAGGTCGCCCAGCCAACGGCCGAACGCCTGGGCCTGCTCGATGCCGGTCGACGACAGCGGTACGTCGGCGTCACGCTGACCGACCTCGATCACCTCGGCCCCGACCGCGAAGGCCGCGGCGGCCGCGACGTTTCCCATGCTCTCGCCATGGCGGACCAGCAGGATCTCGACGGCACCCATGTCGGCACCGTAGCCGATGACGCCCCCGGCCACATCACCGGCGTCAGCGTCCGGCGCTGTCGGGGCTCTTCCTGGTGAAACGGCAGCGCGGGAAGCGACTGCACCCTCGGAACCCGCCGTACTTTCCGGTGCAATCCACCAACCGCCCGCGCCGACAACGCGGGCAGGTCACGAGCTGGATCGGGTCGCCGGAGGCGTCGGTCAGCGTGATCGCCCGGTCCTGATGGAGTTCGAGCAGAAATGAGGATTCCCGGCCGAGCACGGTCAACATCAGCACAGACCTGCGAGCGCGGGTGAGGGCGACGTAGAACAGTCGGCGTTCCTCGGCATCCGGAAACGGGTCCGAGGCAGGCATCGCCAACTCCAGCAACGGATCGTCCTCGACGGTGGACGGGAATCCGCCCTGCACCAGGCCGACGATCACCACGTAGTCGGCTTCGAGGCCCTTCGAGCCGTGGACGGTGCTGAAACGGATTTCGAGGTTGGTCCACTTCCGCCCCAGCGCGGGGGCCACCGCTTCCCCGGCCCGGCGGTACCGTCCGAGCACGTACACCGTGGCCTTCCCGGACCGGGCGGGCGGGATGGTTCCGGCGGTGATCGCCGCGTCGAGGTGCTCCAGGTGCTCGATGATCACCGCCGCGTAGCGCGTGTTGGACGGCACGGTGACGACCTGCACCGTCGGCGGGAACTCGGGTTGGCCGGACCGGACGCGTTTGCGGATCTGAGCCGCGTTCTTTGCCACGAGGGCGCCTGCGATGTCACAGAGCGACTGCGGCGAGCGAAATGTCGTCTCCAGTCGCCGCGTCTGCCCGGGCCCGAACCACCCGTGGAAGTCGGTCATCACCGACAGGTCCGCACCAGCGAAGCGATTGATCGACTGCCAATCGTCGCCGACCGCGAACAGGGAGGTCCCCGGCTCGGCCACCAGCACGCGCGCCAGGCGGGCCTGACCGCGGCTGACGTCCTGCATCTCGTCGATCATGACGAGCTGGAACGGGCTGGCCCAGCGGCCGCCCTCGACATGGTCTGCGGCGGCGGAGATCATGTCCGCGAAGTCGACCTCGTTCGCCGCACGGAGTCGCTTGTTCCATTCCGCCAACACCGGCGCGAACAACTCCAGGAACAGTCGGCCGCGGACCGGCGACCGGGTTCCCGCTGCCCGTTGCGCCAGGTCGGCCAGTGACAGCTGGTTGTTCTTGGCGTGCACCATCAGTGAGCGCAGCAGGTGTACCAGGTCCCGATCGGCCATCAAGGGCCGGTCGGTCGGAAGTCGGGAGAAGTCCGGGCTCATCCTCTGCCCGGCTGCGGCGAACTGGTCGGTGAGGTAGCCGAAAGCGGTACCGTCCCGGACCGTCGCCGAGGTGGTCTCCCAGAGCACGGTGGCGTGCTCGGTGTGCAGCGCACGCTTCCAGCGCATGCTGTCGAGATAGCCCTCGAAATGGGGCGGCGGCCGACCGTTCCTGCCGACCGCCCAGTGCTCGTGATAGACGTCGAGGTCCGGGTAGTAGAAGTCCGGGTGGTACTGACCGTGTTCGGCGTCGGCGGTGAGGTGCTCGTAGGGCCGCTCGTAGACGTACCGGATCTGGTGCAGGAACAGCCAGTTGGCTATCAGCTGCTCTTCTTGGCTCTTCACCCATTCGTTGGCAAAGGTACGGTGCTCACCGCGGCGGACCGCGGTCGACGTCGCGGCTTGGTCGTCGTCGAACGGCGCGAGGTCGTCGGCGAACAGGCTGGTGAAGAGTCCCCAACGGTTTGCGAATTCCGGCAATTTCTCCTTCAACTCGTTCACGATCTCCTGCACACGGCCCTCGCCGTTGCCCTCCCAGGACGCGACCCGGGGTTTGCGACCGGTCGCCTGCCCGATGATGTCCAGTCCGAAGGCGTGAAAAGTCTTGACCACCACCTTTTCTCCGTGCAGATCCGGCCCGAGCCGGGCGGTGACCCGCTGCGCCAGTTCGCGGGCCGCCTCGCGATTGAACGCCAGCAACAGGATCCGCTCTGCGGGAACGATCCCACGGTGCAGGGCGTACCCGGCTTTTCCGATCATGGTGGAGGTCTTCCCCGACCCCGCGGATGCCACGAGCTGCAGCCGACTGTCGAAACAGATGACTGCTGCGGCCTGTTCGGGGGTCAGCGGCGACCGCTCGACCGTGCGGAAGAATTCGCTGTACCGCTGTTGCTCGGTGACCAGGAACTGTTCGTTGCGCAGCTGCATCACCGGGCCCAGATCCGTGTGCCACCACCGGATGGCCTCATGTACGTCCAGTGGCTGCGCCGCGATCAGTTCCGCGAGGTCCGGATCGGCGTAGGCCGCCAAGAACCCACGGTCCAGCTGCGGTCGGCGCGCCTGGATCTCGGCGGTGATCTCGCGGGTGATCCATCGCTGCCGCTCGTCGAGCTCGCGACCCACCGCCGACCACCAGTCGAGAATCTGCCCCGCGGCCGAGACGAACAACCGGCCCACAGTGAAGGAGTGTGCGGCGGCGTCCAGTGTTCGTTGCAACTCCCCCGCGGCCCGGTGGCCGAAGCCGCTCAACACCGTCACGTCGGTGCCGGTACCGGCTGTCAGCGAGCTCCCCCAGATCCGGCGGGACACCCGCACACCGACGAACGGCACGCTGCGTGGAGCATCGTCGCCGACCGTCAGCCGCGCTTCCTCCCGCTCGATGACGAGTTGCCAGTCCGGCCCCCCGGCCAGCCAACGTCGCAATGGTGACGGACCGAAGCGAGGTCGAGGCACCCCCGTCGGCATTGTCACTCCCACCGCGCCCTTCCCATACCTCGCGCGCAGGCGATGCGTCACATCGACAACCAGGCCTGACAGCAATCACATCTGTTGCCACTAACGGGTGTTTACGGCCCTGCTGACCTCAGCGTAGTAGCCGCGGTCTGGGTGTCGGTGGCGACGATGGTCCTGTTCGCTGTGCGTGCAGCGCGCCGCACCGCTCTGGTGGCGCGGGGTCGGATGGTGCTCGTTCCCGCCGTGCCTGTGTCGGGCGCCGGGCTGGTGGCGATCACGGCGCCCGGTCACCAGCCCACCGTCCGTTGGGTCGTCACCGGTGGCCCAGCGGAGCGCGGTCGTATCGTCAAGGAGTCCACTCCGCGCCAGACCGCCCCTGCGGCCCTGTCGAACGTCGCGACGGTGGTGCATCGACGGACAGGACAATGATGGCTCCGGTTGACCAGCCAGCATCGTGCCGCAGCTGGGAGGCGGCGGCCGCAGCCGTGCTGCGTCGCGCCGGTCGGCTGACCGGTACCGACCCGGACCAGCTGGTCCATGCTGAGCTGGCGGGCAGCACCGTCGAGGGCATCGTCATTCCCCCACTGGGCACCGCGGCGTCCATCGCAGACCTCCCCGACCGGGGTGCCCCCGGGACCGCCCCCTTCACCCGCGGCCGCCACCGGGTGGCGCCGGACTTCGGGTGGGACATCCGGGCCGCACTGATCGACCCGGATCCCGCCGTCGCGTCCGCGTCGGCGTTGACAGATCTGGAGAACGGCGTCACCTCGTTGTGGTGCACCGTGGGTGGCCGCGGCACCCAGCCGGACGATCTCGCCACCGCCCTCGCCGGAGTGCAGTTGGACCTTGCGCCGGTCGTCCTGCGCGCCGCCGGCGACGTCGGCGACCTCGACGCCGCACACGCGCTGGCCCGCGTCCTGTCCGGGGTTCCGCCGGCCCCCGGCTCCTCGTTGGGCGCCGACCCGATCGGCCGTGCCCTGCGTGAGAACACCCCGCCGCCCGACGACCTGGGTACCGCGGTCCGTCGGCTGCTGGATGTGGCCGGGGGGCTGGCTGTCGACGCCTTCGTGGTGGACGGCACCACAGCCCACCTGGCCGGCGCCGGCGACGCCGGCGAAGTGGGCTACAGCCTGGCTGTGGCAGTGGCCTACCTGCGGGAAGCAGAGCGCGCCGGCTGCGATCTGGACGACCTCCTGCGGGGCCTGGAGTTCCGCTACACCGCCTCCGCCGACCAGTTCCTGACAATCGCCAAGTTCCGGGCGGCGCGGTCCCTGTGGTCGCGGGTCTGCGAGATCGTGGGTGCTGCATCGGATGTCGGTGGGCAACGCCAACACGCGGTGACCGCTCCTGCCATGATGACCCGGGTCGATCCATGGAACAACCTGCTGCGCACCACGATCGCGGCGTTGGCCGCCGGGGTCGCCGGTGCCGATGCCGTGACCGTGCTGCCGTTCGACAGTCCCCTCGGCATTCCCGACGCCCTCGGCCGACGGACGGCCCGCAACATCTCCGCACTGCTGATCGCCGAATCCCAGGTGGCCGCTGTCGCCGATCCGGCCGGGGGTTCCTACGCGGTGGAACTGCTGACCGAGCGGGTGGCCGAGGCCGCGTGGGCGGAGTTCCAGCGGATCGAGGCCGACGGCGGCATCTGCGCCGCGCTGCGGGACGGCTCGTTCCGGTCACGGGTGGCCCTCGTCGCCGCCGAGCGCACCCGCCGGATCGACCACCGACTGGCTCCCGTCACCGGGGTCACCGAATTCCCCGATCCCGCCGAGATCACCCCGACCCGTCGACCCTGGCCCACCGACGAGCCCGATCCCGGCTGGGCGCGGGACTTCCACGCGATGCGCGTCGATCCGGCACCGGTGCCGGTGTTCGTGGCCACTCTCGGGTCGGTCGCCGAGCACGCCGCTCGGGCCGGTTTCCTGATCAACGCCCTGACCGCCGGCGGCGTCCGGTCCGTCACGTCCGGGCCGACCTCTACCGTCGAGGAGGTAGTGGCCGCCTACCGAGCTGCCGTGGCCGATGGCCCGCTCCCGGTCGTGGGCGTCGCCGGGAGCGACAAGATCTGCGCCGGAATCGGTCTCGATGTCATCGCCGCCCTGCGCGACGCCGGGGCCCACTGGGTGGTACTTGCCGGACCGGCCGCCGGACTCCCGGTCGACGACAGCCTCGCTGCCCGTGGCGACGCCCGGGCGTTCCTGCTCCGCACCAGGGATCACCTCCGACTCGCCGGGGTCACCCCTTGAGCCCGCCCCGCGTTCCCGTCAGCTTCGCCGACCTGCCGCGGACGACCGGGCGACAACCGGCGGCCGTACACCCCGAGCCGCCGACACCGCCACGACTGTCCCCGGAAGGCATTGCGATACAGGGGGTCTACACGGCGGAGAGTCTCGTCGGACTGCACAACCCGGACAGCTACCCGGGAATACCGCCCTACCTGCGCGGCCCTTACCCGACCATGTACACCACCCAGCCGTGGACGATCCGTCAGTACGCGGGCTTCTCCACCGCCACCGCGTCCAATGCCTTCTACCGGCGCAATCTCGCCGCCGGGCAGAAGGGGTTGTCGGTCGCGTTCGACCTGCCGACCCACCGCGGGTACGACTCCGACCATCCACGGGTCACCGGCGACGTCGGGATGGCCGGTGTGGCCATCGATTCCATTCTCGACATGCGGCAGTTGTTCGACCACATCCCGCTGGACACGATGAGCGTGTCGATGACGATGAACGGCGCTGTACTGCCGATCCTCGCGCTGTACATCGTGGCCGCCGAGGAACAGGGGGTACCGCCGGAAAAGCTGGCCGGCACGATCCAGAACGACATCCTCAAGGAGTTCATGGTCCGCAACACCTACATCTACCCGCCGGCACCGTCGATGCGGATCGTGTCCGACATCCTGGCCTACACCACGGCGAGAATGCCGAAGTTCAACTCGATCTCGATCTCGGGCTACCACATGCAGGAGGCGGGGGCCACCGCAGATCTGGAGCTTGCCTACACCCTGGCGGACGGCGTGGAGTACCTTCGGGCCGGCATCGCCGGTGGCCTGGACGTCGACGACTTCGCCCCCCGGCTCAGCTTCTTCTGGGGGATCGGGATGAACTACTTCATGGAGGTCGCGAAACTCCGCGCTGCGCGGGCCATCTGGCACCAGCTCGTCCAGCAGTTCCACCCGCGGAACCCGAAATCGTCGTGCCTGCGGGCACACTGCCAGACATCCGGCTGGTCGCTGACCGCCCAGGATCCGTTCAACAACGTGGCGCGCACCTGCATCGAGGCGATGGCCGCGGTCGCCGGCCACACCCAGTCGCTGCATACCAACGCCCTGGACGAGGCGCTCGCACTGCCCACCGAGTTCTCCGCGCGGATCGCGCGCAACACCCAGCTGCTGTTGCAGCAGGAGTCGGGTGTCACCGGGATCATCGATCCCTGGGGCGGCTCCTATTACGTCGAGAAACTCACCGCCGACCTGGCCGCCCGCGCGTGGGAACACCTCTACGAGGTCGAGGCAGCCGGCGGGATGACCCGCGCGATCGAGGCCGGGCTGCCCAAGCTGCGTATCGAGGAGGCGGCGGCCCGCACCCAGGCGCGGATCGACACCGGCACCCAGGCCGTGATCGGGATCAACCGGTACCCGGCACCGGATGCCCAGGACATCGACGTGCTCAGGGTCGACAACGCCGCGGTACGGACCGCCCAGATCGCCCGGCTGCAGCAGCTGCGTGCCCACCGGGACACCGCAGCGGTCACCGCGGCACTCGACGCACTGACAGCTGCTGCGGCGCAGACTCCGTCCGCTGGCGACCGCACCCCGGGTGCGGTGCCCGAGCACAACCTGCTCGGCCTCGCAGTGGTCGCGGCGCGCTCGCAGGCCACTGTGGGCGAGATGTCCGACGCCTTGGAGAAGGTCTACGGCCGGCACACCGCCGTGGTGCGGACCATCGCCGGTGTCTACCGGGCGGAGGTGCGCCGCGCGGGCCAGGACGATTCGGTGTCGGGCGTCCTGTCGGCCACCGCGCAGTTCGCACAGGAGCAGGGCCGACGGCCCCGCATCCTGGTCGCCAAGATGGGTCAGGATGGCCACGACCGCGGCCAGAAGGTGATCATCTCGGCGTTCGCCGATCTCGGGTTCGACGTCGACGCCGGTCCGCTGTTCTCCACCCCGGACGAGGTGGCACGGCAGGCGGTCGACAACGACGTGCACATCGTCGGGGTCAATTCACTGGCAGCCGGGCATCTCACGCTGGTGCCGGCACTGCGGGCGGCGCTGGCCGAGCAGGGAAGGCCGGACATCATGATCGTGGTCGGCGGGGTGATCCCGCCCGGGGACATTCCGGCGCTGCGGGCGGCCGGCACCGCCGCGGTCTTCGGGCCCGGGACGGTACTGGCCACCGCCGCACTCGAGCTCGTCCGTCAACTGAGTGCGACGCTGCAGGCGGCCGCCGAGCCCACTTGACCCGACCTTCGACAACTGTTGCCACTTCGTTGGATTCAGCACCCGATCCCAGGGGGACACCGATGACCTCACGTTCGACGACCGCGCAGTCCCTGCTCGCCGGCGCGACCATCGACCATGTCGGGATCGCCGTCGCAGACCTGGATGTCGCGCTCGAGTTCTGGACGCAGGTCGCGGGCGGCACCTTGTCGCATCGGGAACAGAACGCCGAACAGGGCGTGGACGAAGCGATGATCAGCTTCGGTGCGACCGGTGCCCAGGTTCAGCTGCTCGCCCCGCTCACTCCTGACTCCCCGATAGCGGTGTTCATCGGCAAGCGGGGCGCCGGGCTCCAACAGCTTGCGCTGCGGGTGCCCGACCTGGCCGCCGCGACCACTGCACTCGCCGCCGCCGGGATGCGGTTGCTCTTCGACGGACCCCGGCGCGGCACCGCAGGGTCGCAGATCAACTTCGTACACCCCAAGGACGCCGGCGGGGTGCTGTTGGAGCTGGTGCAGGCCCGATCCGCGGACGTGCCCACCAGGCCCGATCAGGCAGCGACGGCCTGAGCCGTTCGCGGACGCACGATCGGTACGAACCGAGCGAGCATCACAGCGACACGTCCGTACCGCTGGAAGAAAGCGTGCGAGCGATCGACGTACTCGGTTTTGAGGAATCGGCTGCGGTCGGTGAAAACCGACGGGCCCACCTTGTACCCGATGGCGTAGCCGGCCATGTTCCCGGCGAAGGCGGCCACCCACAGCAGGCCGATGAACACCACGAGGTTGATGTGCAGCCCCTGGGTGTCGGCACCGGCGGAGGCGACGAGGAGTCCCGCCAGGAAGAGCAGAGTGTCCCCCGGCAGGAAGAACCCCAGCAGGATTGCGCAGCCGGCGAAGACGATCATCGCGATTCCGACCACCGCCCCGGAACCGAATCCGTCGATCATGGTGGCTGGATCGAGCCAGCCGGGGAGTAGTGCCGCTGTGGACGTCATGGGTTGCCTTTCGTGGACGACCGCCGGCGGCGGGGCGCCGTGAAAACGGTGGGAGACCCGGCGAGCCGTCAGGGCCCGTCGGGGTGGGCGAGGCCGTTCTGGTAGGCGAAGACGACCGCTTGCACGCGGTCCCGCAACTCGAGTTTGGTCAGGACGCGGCCGAGGTGCGTCTTCACGGTGGCCTCGGAAAGCAACATCTGGTCGGCTATCTCGGAATTGGAGCGTCCGGTGGCGACCTCGACAAGTACCTCGCGCTCACGTGGCGTCAACCGGTGCAGCAGCACCGCACCGGGGCTGTCCGGTCCCTGCGTGCCCGGCAGGTGCGCGGCGAACGTGTCGAGCAGCCGACGGGTGACCCGGGGAGCGATCACGGCGTCTCCGCGCGCTACGGTCCGGATGGCAGCGATGAGCTCGGCCGGTTCGGCGTCCTTGAGCAGGAACCCACTGGCCCCGGCCCGCAACCCGGCGAAGGCGTACTCGTCCAGGTCGAAGGTGGTCAGGATGAGCACCTTGCACCCGGGGGCTCGCGCCACCACCTGCCGGGTGGCCTCGATGCCATCCAAGCCGGGCATGCGGACGTCCATCAACACCACGTCCGGATTCAACCGGACCGCGAGATCAACTGCCTGGACACCGTTCTCGGCTTCTCCGACGATGCTCAGATCAGCGGTGGAGCCCAGCACCATCCGGAACCCCATCCTGATCAGCGGCTGGTCGTCGGCAAGGAGCACGGTGGTCACGAGATCGGGCCCGTCGTCCTGGGCAGCGTCGCCGCGACCCGCCAGCCGCCCGCGGGCGCCGGGCCGGCGACCACCGAGCCGCCGAACAGTGCAGCGCGCTCCCGCATGCCGACAAGGCCGTGGCCCGGTCCGGGCAGTGATGCCGGTTCCGGACGTCCCGTTCCGTCGTCGACGACCTCGACGTCCAGCGCTGGTTCCCGGTACCCAAGCACGATCCGCACCCGGGTTGCTGCGGCGTGCTTCACAGTGTTGGTCAGCGCTTCCTGCACGATCCGGTACAGGGCGGTCTGCGCGGTCGGCATGGGCTCGAAATCGATTCCATGCACATCGATCTCGACGTCGAGGCCGGTTGCGCGGACAGCGGTCAGCAGGGTGGGGAGGGTGTCGAGCATCGGGGCGGGCTGCAGCGCGGCAGCATGCCGATCGTCGCGCAGTACGTCGAGGACCCGGCGGGTGTCGGCCAGCGCATCCCGACCGGTGCGCGACACCTGTCGCATCGCGGCGCGCGCGTCGTCGGCGCTGTCGGTCAGGGTCGCACCATCGGCCAGCGTGATCATGACGGCAAGGCTGTGGGCCACGATGTCGTGCATCTCGTGGGCGATCCGGGTCCGCTCGGCTGCCGCCGCGATCAGTGCCTGCTGGTCGCGCTCCCGCTCCAGCCGATCGGCCCGCTCCTGCAGCAACGCGAATCCGGTTGCGCGACTCCGGACGGTGGTGCCCAGCAGCAGAGCCGCGACCACCACGCCGCTGAGCTGGACGAATGTGCGGATCAGGCCGTCCTCGTGTCCCCAACTGAGGCTGGCCAGCACTGCACCGACCTCGAGGATCACGCCGGCGACGATGGCCTCACTCCGGCGACGATGTGCCGCGACCGTGTACAGCGCGACCAGCAACGCGAGGTCCGCGGCCAACTCGATCCCGCTCAGGAACTGGACGAAAGCCACGCACGCAAGTACCCCGAACACCCCGGTCGGGCTTCGCCGACGAAGGACCAACGGCGCCCACAGCGCCAGGTGCAGCACGAGCGACGATCCCGTCGAGCCCCCCCGAATCGCGTCCGGGAAGGTGGCGAGGGCGAGGGCGAGGGCCAGACCGGCGTCGGCGGCCAACGGAAACGATCGACCCGGTGGACGGTTGCCGCAGCCAGTTCCTCGATCTGCCCCAGCCACCGCGTCGATCGTGCGTTGCCATCGGGCCGGTCGACCGTGCGTGCCCGGCGGCGCACCCATTCCATGGCACGAGCGTGCCAGGATCCGGCGGTGGGCGTGGGACGACCCCGACCGGTCACCGACCGGAGCCGTCGGACCGGGGCTGCCGGCGGCTGAACCGGCGCGGTTCGGGTGTTCACGTCGACACCACCATCAGATGACCCAGTGCCGTGACACCGGACTGAAAGCGGGCAGCGTGTCGACTGTGCCGGGCACGACCGAGCGCAGGACCTTCATGGATGAGCCTCTCCTGCCGAGCGCCGACCAACGGCCGTTCGCACGACGCGCGTAACCATCGTGGCCGAGCACCGGCAACGCTAGGGCAGTCGGGAGGGCGCACGCATCGGCCGCCGGTCGGGTCCGGAGTTAGGGCAGGGTGCAACCACGGGACCAGACGGCCTACCTCAGGAAGATGACCGGGTGGCTACCGCAGGGCGATCCGCGCGCGCCGCGACGGGCGCAGACTGGATCCGGCCCGGCCCGAACACGACCCGTTCCCTGATCAGAGAGCAACCCGGATCACATGACACCCCGACGCATCCTGGTGGTCGAGGACGACGCACGCCTGCGCTCGACGCTGATCGCCGGCCTCCGGGACAGCGGGTTCGGCGTCGACTCCGCCCCCGACGGGGGGACGGCGCTGGCTCGACTCGATGCCGACCCCGGTTTCACTGTGATCGTGCTCGACATCGGGCTACCCGACTCGGACGGCCGTGACGTCTGCCAAGCGATCCGGTCCAGAGGCGTCGACACCCCGGTACTGTTCCTGACCGCTCGCGGTCAGGTCGGCGACCAGCTCAGCACGTTCGCCGCCGGTGGTGACGACTTCCTGGCCAAGCCGTTCCATTTCGCGGTCCTGCTGGCTCGACTCACGTCGCTCGCCCGCCGCGCCGACCAGGGTTTCGGCCGGGACGCGCCCGCGGAGCTGCACCTCGATCCACGCAGTCACGCTCTCGTACTCGGAGCGGAGCGCGTCTCACTGACCCCGACCGAGTACCGGATCCTGGGTTGCCTGATCGCGTCGCCGGCGATCGTGATGCGCCGTCGGGAGTTGGTGGGTGCGGCGTGGCCTGCGGGGGCCGTGGTCAGTGACAACACCCTGGACCAGTACGTGGCCCGGTTGCGGCGCAAGCTACTGCTCGCCGGCGACGCAGCTCGGCTCGTGACGGTGCACGGGGTCGGTTACCGGCTGGAGCCGGTGATCCGTCGGTGAGGATGCTGCGGCCGGCCACGCTGCGCACCCGGGTCGCCCTGACTGCGCTGCTCGTACTCGCTTTGTGGGTGGTGGTGCTCACCGTTGGAGTGAACGTCGTCCTGCGAAACAGGCTCGCCGGCCAGACCGACGACGCCCTGCGGGCCCGAGCCCAGGCTGCCGTATCGACCGTCCAGGTGGAGCCCGACGGTGGCTTCACCGTCCGCAACGTCGCCGACGATTCCGCCGTGGACGTCGGGACCTGGATATTCAAAGCCGATCAGTTGGTCGAGGAACCGTCTGGGGGTGCCGGCCTACTGGCGGTGGCCGAGGGCATGACCGAGCGGGGCCGGGTCTTCCTGACCACCGGCGGATCCAGCGGCAGCCGCTGGTACGCCGAACCGGTGAGGTCCGGTTCCCGCCAGGTCGGCACCGTGGTGACGCAGATGTCGCTGGCCCCCTACGGAACGACGGAACAGGCGGTGCTGGTCGCGACCGTGGCGCTGGCCGTGCTGCTCCTCGTCGGTGCCTACCTGGCGCTCCGCGCGGGGGTCGGCCTGGCGCTGCGTCCGGTCACCTCCATGACCGGCCAAGCCGCCCGATGGAGCAACGACGATGTCGACAGGCGGTTCGGCGCAACAGGACGGCCGGCAGAACTGGAGACGCTGGCGGCCACCCTCGACGGCGTTCTGGACCGGCTCGCTGCCGTCCTTCGTCACGAGCGGCTCCTCAGCGCCGAAGTCTCGCACGAGCTCCGGACACCGCTGTCCCGCCTGGCCGCCGACCTCGAGCTGCTGGGTCGGCGACCGGAGCTCCCGGACGATCTGCGCAACTCCGTGGCGGCGATGTCGGCCGACGCGGACGAACTTGCGGTGATCCTGGATACGCTGCTGGCGGCCGCGCGCCAGTACCACGGGGTCACCGGCCGCTGCGACGCCGAGGAAGTGGTCCGGTCGCTGGCCGACCGGTGGCGGCCGATTCCGCAGATCCGGCGGGGTGACGGTTCGGTGATCGTCGGAGTGCCGCAGGCGGTACTCGAGCGCGCGCTGATTCCGGTGCTCGACAACGCCGCCCGTTTTGCCGCCACCGCCGTCATCGTCGGAATCAGCGGTCGTCGGGGCGAGGTGCGGGTCGAGATCGCCGACGACGGACCCGGTATCCGCGGCCTGGACCCTGACGAGGTGTTCGAGCCCGGTGTGCGGGGACACACCGACGACGATCATCCCGGTGCAGGACTCGGGCTCTCCCTCGCCCGCCGTCTCGTCGTGGCCGCGGATGGCCGCATCTCGGCAGCGTCGTCACCCGCCGGCGCGACGTTCACGCTGACCCTGCCGGCCGGATGAAGACACCCACGAAGGACAACGGTTCATGATCAGGTTCATCGGCCCGTCACGCCGTTCGGCGTCTCCGGACGGCCGTCTCCACGGTCGCTCTCGGCGGGTCAGGCCCGCCCCGTGACCACCACGCTCGTCGTGGTGATCTGGACGCTTGCGATCGTCTCCGGCGAGGTACCGGGCAACACCCCTGCGACGGTGTCGCGTACGGTGGCCACCGGTCCTAGCGCAATCGAGATGGGCTCCACCTTCGGCGGTCCGGACGAGCTCAACGACGATGAAGTGATAGTCCTGAGCCTGTCCGGTGCACCGCTGGCCCGCATCGACCGGGGGCGAGGACGACGACCTGGTTCAAGCGACTGCTGGACACCCTCGGGCGCCTGATCCGGCGGCTCGTCCGCCGCCGGATCAGGCGCGCGGCGGCAGCGGCGACAAGCTCAGTGGCGCATCACATACCGACCCGCACACCGATGTGCGCTGCGTTACCGACAGCTGTTCAGGAGAGATTCAGGTTCTCCTGACTACGGTCACCGGCATGACAACGTCTTCGCGCACCACGAACGTCGTTCCCACCCGGACCCTGCTCAACAAGGTTCCCGAGATCACGCTGTGGTTCTGGATCATCAAGATCCTGTGCACCACGGTCGGCGAGACTGCTGCCGACTTCCTCAACGTCAACCTGAATTTCGGACTGACGGCCACCTCAGCCGTGACCGGGCTGCTCCTGGTGGCGGCCTTGTGGGCCCAGCTGCGCGCACCGCGCTACATCCCGACCCTGTACTGGGTCACCGTCGCGTTGGTCAGCGTCTTCGGCACCCTGGTCACCGACAACCTCACCGACAACCTCGGCTTCCCCCTCGAGGCCAGCACCGTCATCTTCTCGGGTCTGCTGGCCGGCTGCTTCCTGGCCTGGTACCGCACCGAGGGAACCCTGTCGATCCACTCGATCCTCACCCGACGCAGGGAGACCTTCTACTGGGTAACCATTCTCATCACCTTCGCCCTCGGCACGGCGACCGGTGACCTGATGGCGGAGGGCCTCGGACTGGGCTACACGGTGACCGGACTGATCGTGGCGGCACTGATCGCCCTGACCGCCGTCGGGTGGAAGCTGCGGCTGAACTCGATCCTGTCCTTCTGGATGATCTACATCCTGACCCGGCCGCTGGGTGCCTCGATCGGCGACTACCTGTCTCAGCCGGCGACACACGGCGGGCTCGGCTTCGGCGCCACCCTGACCAGCGTGATCTTCCTGGCCGGGATCCTGGGGATCGTGGCCTACCTGTCTGCCACGAAGGCCGACGCCATCCCTCCTACCGACGAAGCCCGGGACGCCGAGGCCGACGAGCGGGGCGGTCGGCAACACACGCTTGTCGTGGTGTGTGTCCTGCTGCTCGTCGGCGGCGGCGGTTACGCCGTCCGGAAGTCGGCGGTGAGTTCGGACGCCGCGGCGCCGGCCACCGTTGCCGGCGCGACGGTCGGTTCGCTCGGGGACATGTCGACGTACCGCACCATCACCCAGGACACGTTGGACCTGCTGACCGCAGGCGACCAGGCGGGCGCGACCACACGCGTGGACGACCTGGAGTTCGAGTGGGACAAGGCGCAGTCGATCCTCAAGGCCAGGGACGCAGCCGCGTGGACCCAGGTCGACGGCAAGATCGACACCGTGCTCCGCGAACTGCGTGCCACCAGCCCCCAGGCCGCCGGTGAGAGCACCGCGCTGAAGGCCCTGCTGGCTGCGTTGTAACCCCTCGGCGGCCCGCCTCGCGAGGGCCGCCGCCGGGTCGGCCACCGCTGAACTTGGACGCGGTGGCCGACCGCGACTGGCGCACAACAGGTATCGCACTCGTGGCACGCCGGGCGGCCGTGGCCGCCCGGTCGGGCAGCTGGGCCGAGGGCTGGGTTAAGGTCGACAGGTGGCCAGGGTTTTGGTGGTGGAGGACGACCACACGATCGGCCGAGCCCTGGCGTCGAGTCTGCGTGCACACGGACACGACGCTCGCTGGGTGGACACCGGTGCGGACGCACTCGACCGGGCGGCGGCAGAGTCCTTCGAGCTGGCCCTGGTGGACCTGGGACTACCCGACATCGACGGCGTCGACGTGTGCCGCCGGCTCCGTCAGCTACAACCCGGCTGCGTCATCGTCGTCCTCACCGCCCGCCACGACGAGATCGACGTGGTGTCAGGGCTCGAGGCGGGAGCCGACGACTACCTCACGAAACCTTTCCGCCTCGCGGAGCTGCTCGCCCGCATCCAGGCACACCTGCGCCGTGGACCGGTCGCCGACCCTGCTGTCCCCCCGCCCGCCGGGGCTGTCCGGCTGGGGGCGCTCACCGTCGATCTGACTGCTCGGCGGGCGCTGCTCGGTGCGGTCGAGATCCTGCTACGAGCGAAGGAGTTCGACCTGCTCGCGCGGTTGGCGGCCGAGCCGGGTGCGGCGATTTCCCGCACATCGTTGATGGCCGACGTCTGGGACGAGAACTGGTACGGCTCTACCAAGACGTTGGACGTCCATGTGGCCGCCCTGCGCAAGAAGTTGGCCGAGGCGTCGACTCGGGGTGGGACACGAGCACCGGAGATCGTCACCCTCCGCGGTCACGGCTTCCGGCTGGAGCCCCGGTAGCCGCGGACAGCGTCTCCAGCGGCTCGTTGCAAACAGCTCCGTCAGGCCGGTGGGCGCGCGGTCACAGCTCGCGCAGACTGGCGATGGCCGGCTGTCCATTGATCCGCGCCGTCATGGCGCCGACTACCGCCATCAGCCCCAGAACCGATGCAGCGGCAACGACCGCGAGATAGACCCAGGGGACCGCGATGGCGGCCGGCGGCGGGTCGAAGACGCCGGTGAGGAGCTTCACCAGCATCAGCGACAACACCGATCCGATCAGGGCGCCGGCGGCCAGGCCCCCGACCGCCACTACCACTCCTTCGCTGCTGATCATGCTCCGCAGCTGATTCCGGCCGGCTCCGAGCGCGGTCACGATCGCGAATGTCCGGCGGCGTTCGGCCAGTCCGAGTCCGAGCACCAGCCCTCCGGCGGCGGTGGCCAGCACCAGCGCGAATGACAGCTCGACACGCGTGAGTCCGGTGAGATCCACGGCGGTGAGACTGGACCCGATGATCTGCCGGGTGCTGCTGATGTCGGTGACGGTCGCCGATGCGCCGAGGAGCGCCCGGACCGTCGCTGCGACTTCAGAGGTCTGCACACCTGCGGTGTTGACCAGGAACGTTCCCGCCGCGGGGTTGCCGGTCTGCTGAGTGATGTAGTCGGCATTGGCCACGAAGAAGCTGTCCTTGGGAGCGGTCGGAAATTCGCTCACCACACCGACGTAGTGGAACGCGACTGTGGTGAGTTGCTGGGTGCGGCCGTCCATCAGGCGCAGGTTGACGGTGTCGCCGACACCTAGCTGGTAATCCTTCACCGTCTCGGCGGAAACAAGGATCGAGTCGGGCCGGGCAGTCAGGGTTGTCATCAGATCAGCCGCGGTACCGCCGGAGAAATAGGTGTCCTGGAGGGCTGTGGCGCCGGTGATCGTGGCCGGTCGGACGCCATAGAGATCCTGCAGGTCGGTGCCGATGTAGGCGAAGCGGTGCTGGACTGGTTCGACGGCCACCACGCCCGACACTGCCGACAGCTGAGCGATCCGGTCGTTGGTCGGCGTGCTGCCGGGGGCCGCGGTGACCGTCACGTCAGCGCCGTTGGTCAGTTGCGCGTCGGCCTCGGCTTGTTGGGCGTAGGTGGCGTTGAACGTGGCGGTGGACACCGCAAAGGCGATCGCGAGGCCGAGCAGCACTACGCCGCGGGTCAGCGGGCGCCGCTGGCGGGACAGACCCGCAGCGATGGGCGCCGTGAGGCCGCGGGTCAGCGGTCGTAGTGAGTGCCTGAGAAGGGGGAGGCCGCGACCGAGGAACAGGTCGACCATGCGCCAGGTCAACAGACCCGCGCCGCACCACAACAGGGCCGGCCCGGCCAGTGCCCAGTACGACACCGCGATGGTCGGCAGGCCTTCCGGGGCGAGCACCAGCTGATAGCCGCCGCTGCTGCTCGCCGACCAGATCAACCCCGCACCGATCAGCAACACGGCGTCCAGGCCGTACCGCGCCCAGGCCGGGTAAGCCCGGCGGGTCATCGTCGACCGGCCCGACGCCACGGTCGATCGACGGAGATCCCGTCGCGCGGGTCGCAGGATGGTGACGAAGGCAATCAGCAGGCCCGCCGCACCGGAGGCCCCACCCCACCCGACAGCTGCAGCGGTGGTCGACCCGAAACTTGCTGTACTGAAAGCAATCTGACCGACGACGGCGGCGGCGCCCAGGCCTGCGAGCACGCCGACGGTTCCGGTGATGGCGGCCTCGGCCGCGGCCAGCCGGATCAGTTGCGATGCGGAAGCGCCGCGCGCGCGGAGCAACGCCTGTTCCGAACGGCGGCGAGGGGCTCCGGCGGCGGTGATGGTCGCGGTCAGCAACGCAGCCAGGACGGCTCCCGGGATTCCCAGGAACCCGAACAGGACCTCGGCGTACGCGGCGTCGGATCGTGCGGCGTCCAGCGCGGCGCCGAGGTTGTTCGCGACGACGGCACCGCCGGTGGTGGCCGCTTCGAAGTGGTGCGCGGCAGCGATCACCGCGGTGTAGGCCGATGCCGGGTCTGGCGGCAGCGCATGGTCCAGTCGCACGTGGATCTGGGTGCTGACCAGATCGGGACGGGTGACCGCGAGGGGGTCGAACACCGTGTGCCAGACTCCGCCGGGGAGCAGCAGCACGTTGTCCGGCGGCGCTGTCGGTTGACTGCCGGCAGGGGCTCCCACCTTCTGGAAGAGTGAGTCCGCGAGCGGCAGGTCGACAATCCCGGCCACGACGACGGATGCGGACGGAAGTCCGCGACGGCCGACGGTGATGACGTCGCCCGGTGCGGCGTGCAGGTTGGCGGCGGTCTGCTGGGCCAGCAGGACCCCGGTATCGGCGCCGACCAGGGTGCGCAGCTCGGCCGGGAACAGGTCACGGTAGGTCGCAGGAATCCCGAGGACAACAGCGGCTCCGGTGGTCTGGGTCGTACCGCCGCTGGTGGCGGTCAACCCGGTGCTGGTGGCAATGCCCACCTCGGCGCTTGCGGTGACTTCGGGTGCCGCGGCGACGGCGTCAGCGACGGTCGCCGGGTCGGTGCCGGAGGTCACCTGCACCTGCCAGTCGACGCCCAAGCCACCGACGGCCCGGTCGGTCATGGTGGCCTGCGAGTGCGCCAGAAGGGCTCCCAACGACGCCAGCAGTGCCACCGCGACGGCGATCCCGGCCGCGGCGGCGACCAACCGTCCTGGGCGTCGGCGCAGGAGACCCCGCATCCACAGGCTGATCATGAGTCGCTCCGGTTGGTCGAGACGATGGTGCCGTCGTGCATCCGCCACTGGGTCGTCATGCGCGCGGCGATCAGCGGATCGTGCGTGGACACCACCAGACCGGCACCGAGATCGTCGGCAGCCTGCAGCAGAACGTCCATCACCTGGCTCGCCGCCGCGTGGTCCAGTTGCCCGGTGGGTTCGTCGGCAAGGATGAGACCGGGAGCGCTGGCGAGGACCCGGGCGACCGCGACTCGTTGCGCCTGGCCACCGGACAGCTCCTGAGGCAGTTTGGTCGCCAGATCGATGATGCTCACGGCGCGCAGCGCGTCCCAGGCTCGGCGGTGCGCTTCCGCTTCGTCGATGTGGGCCAACAGAAGCGGGAAGGTCACGTTCTCGACCGCATTCAGCGCCGGCAGCAGGCTCGGGCCCTGGAAGATCACGCCGACCCGGCACGGCTGGGCCAGCGGCGACGCTCCGAACGCGGGCCAGGAGAGGGCACCCGACGTCGCGGCCTCCAGCCCGGCCATCATGTGGAGCAGCGTGGATTTGCCGGATCCGGATCGGCCGATGATCGCGATGCGGCTGGCCGGCAGGACGTCGCAGGTCACGCTGTGGACAGCCACCACGGCCGTCATGCCACGGCCATAGGTGTGGGCGGCCTGTCGACACTCCACCAGAGCCGTCCCGGCCGACTGGTGGGATGAGCTCGCCCCGCGGGCGGCCGGCCGCGTCCTCATGCGGTCACCACGCCGTCGGTGAGAGTGACGACGCGATCGGCGGCGGCGGCCACCGCGGGGCTGTGACTGGCGACCACGATCGCCATGCCGACGTCGGCACGTTCGCGCAAAAGATGCAGGATCCCAGCCTCGGTCGCGCCGTCCAGTTCGCCGGTCGGTTCGTCGGCCAGCAGGACCACGGGATCGTTGGCCAACGCAACGGCCAGCCCGGCACGGGCCATCTCGCCACCCGACAACTCATTCGGGTATGCATGCGCCCGGGAGTCCAGGCCCACCATGGCCAGGAGATCGGGGATCGATGCCCGGCGATGGAGATGGGTGAGGTGCTGGATGAGTTCGATGTTGGCAGTCAGATCCAGGTGTGGGACCAGGTTGCCGGATTGGAAGAGGATGCCCGTTGCGTGGGCCCGTATCCGGGCCTGCAGCTTCTCGTCCTGGTGGCTCTGCCGCTGGCCCTGGACGGTGACCGTTCCGCCGTCGGGTTCGTCCATCCCTGCCAGCAGGAGCAGCAGGGTGGACTTTCCTGATCCCGAGGGACCCACGACCGCAACCATCTCACCGGCTGCAACGTCCAGCGAGACCCCCTTCAGCGCCAGCGTTTCGGCACCGCCGGCGCGAAAGAACCGGTAGAGCGAGCGGGCCTGCAGGGCTGGGACGATTGGCGAATCGGCAACGGCCGGGTCGGCCCGGAGCAGCCCAGTGCCCGTCATGCCGACCACTGCAGCGAATCGGTGACCGTGCGCCAAGGGTCGACGTTGTCGGAGCCCACCGGGGCGGCCAGGGTGAGGGTCACCAGGCGGCCCCGATTCCAGAACTCGTAGCGTTCGACGTCTTGGGACACGACCTTCCCGGTGACCGCGTTCACCGGCGAGTCCGCACGGTAGGTGATCAGCAGGACTGGCCCGGCGGCGCGCTCAACGGTGCTGACCGTGCCGGCCGTGAATCCCGTCGCCGTTGCCGCCAGTGCGGTCAGTTCGGCCTGCCCGGCGGCAGCGACCGGCGCGGCAGCAGCGGCGGTGGCGTCGATCGTGATGCTGTTGTACTTGTCGCTGAACAGCACCGAGGCGGCGGATTCCGTGCGGGCCCACCCCTCGGGGACCTTCACGCTGTAGCCGCCGACTGCGGGGGTGTAGTCGACGAACGCCTGGCTGTCGGGAATGTCACCGGCGGGGTTGGATTCGGTGGCGGTCGCCGGCGGGGCACCCCGGGCCGGTGACGGAGTTGTCCCGACCGATGTGGTACCGGCGATACTTGCCACGGCGGGGGCCGAATCGATGCCGCCGGAGCAGGCTGCAAGGGCGCCGGCCATCGCGACGACGGCGACACCTCGGACCATGGAGCGGTGCAACGGTTTCATCAGCATCCTTCGGTGGTCGAACCGGCACGATGGTGGCGGACCGTTCCGACGCTAGGCAGGCATTCGCCAACGCCGGGTCAGCGGACGGACAACGGAGGGCAAAACCTCGCCGGGGCACACTGGGTGCGTCGTCGGCAGCGGCCTGCCCGGCACGCTGAACGTCGATCCGCCGAAGGGACTGTCGATGCGGGTACGGATTGTGCGGCTCGCCGTCTGGCTCGCGGCATTGACAATCGTGGTTTTCGGGGTGCCATTGGCCATCGCCGCGGCCCAGTACCTGACCAGCGATCAGTACCGATCCCTGGAGGGCGTGGCCGAGGCGGTGGCACTGGAGGTGACCGGGGATCTGAAGGCCCCGCTCACGTCAGCCGCGAGCTGGCCCGCCGGAGTACAGGTGGGTGTTTACGACGAGCGCGGCCAGAAGGTCAGCGGTGCGGGCCCAGGTACGGCGCCGGGGGTCATCACCGCGGCGTTGAGGGGTACCAGCCAGAACAGCGTGGACGCCGGGCGGCTCGCCGCGACAGCGGCGGTGTCCGACGGCGACGCCGTGGTCGGTGCCGTGCTGGCCACGGTCGCCACGTCGACGGTGTATGTCAAGATCGGCGTCGTCTGGCTGGCGATGCTGGCGCTGGCCGGCGCCGCTCTGGGCATCGCGTGGTTGTTGGCGAGGAGGCAGGCCGCCAACCTGGTGCGCCCGCTGCAGATGCTGTCCACGGTGGCTGAGCGGCTGGGCGGCGGCGACTTCACCGTTCGGGCCGATCCAGCGGGCATCGCCGAGATCGACTCGGTGACCGACTCGGTGAACCGGACTGCCACCCGACTGGGTGCGCTCATGGAGCGGGAGCGCGCGTTCTCCGCGGATGCATCGCACCAGCTGCGAACGCCGCTGACCGGACTGCGGTTGCAGCTGGAAGCCGCGTTGGACCAACCTGGAGCGGACCTGCGGGCCGCCATCACCGACGCACTGGTCGGCGCCGACCGACTGGAGGCCACGATCGACCAGCTTCTGGCGCTGGCCAGGGACGTGCCGGCCGTCGCGGAGGCCGTCGATCTGGACGCTGTGGTCGACAGTATCCGAAGGCGCTGGTACCCCGATCTCGCCGCCCGCGGCCGGCCGTTGCAGGCGACCGGTACCGGCCTGCCACGGGCGCACGTCCAGCTGGCCGTGCTCACCCAGGTGGTCGATGTGCTGATCGACAATGCCGGCCGACACGGGGCGGGCCCCGTCACGGTCGCCGTGCGATTTCTCGACGATGCCGTAGCGGTCGGGGTTTCCGACGAGGGACCGCCGCTACGCCTGGATCCTGCTGCGCTGTTCCGCCGCCGGTCGGTACCGTCAGACGGGCACGGGATCGGGCTGTCGTTGGCCCGCCGGTTGGCCGAGTCGCAGGGCGGTCGGCTGCATCTCACCGCAACGAGCCCGCCGACCTTCACCCTCCTGCTACCCACGGCCACACCGAACAGGGCCGCCGGGACGCATTGACCCCGCGACCGGTCGGCGACCTTCTCGGGGACCCGTCACCTGACCCGTCAAACGACCCCGGCCCCGGTCCGCACGAGGCGGGCCGGGGCCGGAGTCAGCCGGCGGTCAGGCCGGCGTCGCAATGCGGTCAGGACGTGACGACCGCGACCGAGAGGGACGCGACGACGCCCGGGTGCAGCTTGACCGACACCGCGTGCGCACCGGCGGTCTTGATGTGACCCCCGACGTCGACGGTGTTCTTGTCCAGCGACGGCCCACCGGCGGCCTTGATCGCCGAGGCGACGTCGGCGTTGGTGATGGAGCCGAACAGCTTCTTGCCGTCGGCGGTGGCGCGGGCCTTGACCGTCACCGACATCGCCTCCAACGCCTGCTTGACCTCGTTGGCGTGATCGGCGTTGCGGATCTCGCGCGCGATCTGGGTGCGCTTCATGGAGGCAATCTGCTTCTCGGCGCCCTTGGTAGCGACGATGGCCTTGCCCTGGGGCAACAGGAAATTGCGGCCGTAGCCGTCGCGGACCTCGACGATGTCGCCGGGGGCACCCAACTTGGCTACGTCCGCGGTGAGGATGAGCTTCACGAGTGTGCCTTTCTCAGCGCGCGGTCGAGGTGTAGGGCAGCAACGCCACTTCGCGGGCGTTCTTGACCGCGATGGCGATGTCCCGCTGGTGGATGGTGCAGTTGCCGGTCACGCGACGCGCGCGGATCTTGCCACGGTCGGAGATGAAGCGACGCAACAGGTTGACGTCCTTGTAGTCGATGGGGGTCGACTTCTTCGAGCAGAAGCCACAGGGCTTCGTGCTCACCTTGCGGGGTGGGGGCTTTGGCATGTCATTGACTCCAGAATGAAGATCGAGTGCAGGAGAGATCAGGAAGGAACAGAAGGCGGGTCAGGCTCAGAACGGTGGTTCGTCCGAGTAGCCGCCGCCACCGCCGGCCGGCGGTGCCGAGGCCCACGGGTCGTCGGCCGGGCCGGAGCCACCGCCGCCGTAACCGCCGCCACCACCACCGGTGCCACCGCCGCCGCCGCCCCCGCCGCCGGCGGGCCGGTTGACGCGGTTGACCTTGGCTGTGGCGTAGCGCAGCGAGGGGCCGATCTCGTCGACCTCCAGCTCGATGACGGTGCGCTTCTCGCCTTCTTTGGTGTCGAAGGACCGCTGCTTGAGCCGTCCCGTGACGACGACGCGACTGCCGCGGGTGAGCGACTCCGCCACGTTCTCCGCCGCCTGACGCCAGATGTTGCAGCGCAGGAACAGCGCCTCGCCGTCCTTGAACTCCCCGCTCGCGCGGTCGAAGGTGCGAGGGGTGGACGCGACGGTGAAGTTCGCCACAGCCGCCCCGGATGCGGTGAACCGCAGCTCGGGATCGGCGGTGAGGTTACCCACCACCGTGATGATCGTGTCGCCAGCCATGACCGACCCTTACTTCTTGGTGGTCGGGCGGATGATCTTGGTGCGCAGCACGGACTCGTTCAGGTTCAGCTGACGGTCCAGCTCGGTCACCGCGGCCGACGGTGCGGTCACGTTGATCACCGCGTAGATGCCTTCGGCGTTCTTCCGGATCTCGAAGGCGAGGCGACGGCGTCCCCACACCTCGACACTCTCCACCGAACCGCCGCCCTGACGGACGACGTTGAGGAAGGTGTCGATCGAGGGAGCGACGGTGCGCTCGTCGAGACTGGGGTCGAGAATGAGCAGAAGCTCGTAGTGACGCGGCGCTGTGGATACGCTCACGAACACCTCCTATGGGCTCATCGGCCGCGGTCGTTCCGCGACAGGAGGGTGTTGCAGGCCGGGTTCAGGTCGACCCCGGCCGGGCACAACTTTCCCATCCTACCAGCGGCGGGTCCGTCGCCAGGACGCCTGCGCAGCGCCGCTCAGCCGAGCACCGCCCAGCCGTGCGCGGGCACCCGAACCGTGTCGCCGGCGATGTCGGCCTGCCCGGCCCGGACCTGGGTGACGTCAAGATCGACGACTGCCAGTTCGGCATCGTCGATGTTGAGCACCACGACCAGCCGGTCCGCACCCGCGCGCGCCTCGTAGGCGTAGCCGGTGTTGCTCAACGACAGCTCGGTCGTCCGTGCCCGGTGCAGCCACGAATGGCGGCGGCGCAGGGCGATCAGCTCCTGGTGCAGGTGGTAGGTCGGCCACCCGTCCGGGGCGAGGTCATCCGGCCCGGCCGGGAAGGCCGGCCGGATGGCGTCGTCACCGCCGAACCGCTCCTCCTTGACCCCGACGAGGCCCTGCTCGTCGCCGTAGTAGATGGACGGCACCCCGCCGACGGTCATCAGTACTGCCAGTGCGTGGATCCGGTGTCGCTCGTCGGTGATCTGGCTGGCCAAGCGGGTGACGTCGTGGTTCCCGACGAACGTCATCGGCACGAACGCCGCGAGGAACTCGTTGTGCCGCTTCATCGACCAGGCCAACTCGTAGAAGTTCTGCACCTCGATCGCGTTCCAGGTGGCCTTCCACAATTCGTACTGGGTCACCGCGTCCATCCCGGAATCGGCGACGATGCCGGCGTAGTCGCCGTGGATCACCTCACCGACGATCCAGCACCCGGGATGGGCCGCGCGGACCCGTGGCAGCACCCGGGACCAGAACGACGCGGGCACCGCGTATGCCGCGTCCAACCGCCAGCCGTCGGCGCCCCGGGCCAGCCAGTGGTTCATCACTTCGGTGACAAGCTCGACCACGGAAGGGTTCTCGTGGTCCAGCGCCACGAGCTGATCGTGCCCCTCGAAGTTCCCGGCCGGCGGCACCGGGTCACCCGAGGTCCAGCCGTCGGGCCAGTCCCACCGGAACCAGGACGCGGTTGGGGCAGCCGGGCCCGCCGCCGCGGCGGCGAAGGCGGGATGACCACGGCCGACGTGGTTGAACACGCCGTCCAGCAGCACCCACAGGCCACGGCTGTGCGCGGCTGCCACAAGCGCGTCGAAGTCGGCGTCGGTGCCGAGGCGGACATCGATGGCGAAGTAGTCGACGGTGTCGTAGCCGTGGGTCTCGGACGCGAAGATCGGCCCGAGTGCGATTCCGCTGCAACCCATCTCGATGACATAGTCCAGCCAGGGCTCGATCCGGCGCAGGGCCGGAACCGGCGCGGCGGTCGGATCGGCGGCGGCCGGGGCGCCGACGAAGCCGAGCGGGTAGATCTGCCACCAGATCGCGTGTTCGGACCATTCTGGCGCCATGTGACGAACTCCTAGTGAGGAATGCGCAGTGTCTAGTGAGGATTTCTCACTATCCGCGTAATCTACCGACATGGTTCGCGTCGATCGTCGTCCCCGTCAACGGCTCCCGATTGCCCAGCGCCGGTCGGCCATCATGACCGCTGCTCAGGCGGCATTCGCCGCCGCCCCGTACGACCAGGTCAGCCTGGCCGGGATCGCCGAAGTAGCGGGTTCGTCCGAGGCCCTGGTGCACCGGTACTTCACCACCAAGGGCGAGCTCTACGAGGAGATCGTCTCCCAGGCGGCCCAGGACCTCCAGGAACGATGGCGGGCGGCCGGTGCCGCCGCCGGTGGCGCCGACGCCGACGGCTGGACCCGGATCGCGCTGGCCATCGACGCCTACCTCGATTTCGTGGCGCTCTCGGGCGAGGGCTGGACCAGCCCGCTGCGGGCGCCGGACGCCGGATTCGCGCCGGCCGGCCGGGTCCGCGCCGAAGTACGCGAGAGCTTCGTCGAGATGGTCCGCGACGCCCTTGGCCGACCCGCTCAGGACGCCGAGAACCAGGCGCTGTACGGCTATCTCGGCTTCCTGGACAGCGCCGCACTGGCCTGGTCCACGGCCGGCGCCCCGGCCGGAGACCGGTCGGCGTTGATGACGATGTCGCTCGGCGCCCTGAGCGGCGCACTGGCCGCCCTGGACGCCGAGTGACCGCTCACGCGGTGAACGTGAAAGTGGCGGCAGCGGTACCTGTTGACGACAGGTTCTTGTTGTCGTAGGTCAGCGTGTATGTGCCGGTGCCCGGAGACGCGACGACGAAGGTGACGATGTTGCGTTCGCTGTCGGACACCGTCGTGGGGTACAGCGCGTCGCAGCAGTACTCACTGCGGGAGTCGGCCACCACGGAGTTCCCGTCCGGCCCGGTGATTGAGAACTGCTCGACCCCGGTGTTCCAGCCGGCCGCGCTGCAGTCCGGGGCGCAGGTCAGCTTGACCCGGACATCCAGCAGCGACTTGCCTTTCTCCCCGGACCGGTAGCTCGGTGCCAGCGCGCCACTGACCACCTCCACGATGATCTGGCCCTGCTGCAGGGTGCCGCTCAGCGTCAGGGTCCGCGGTTCCACACTGGTCACGTCCGCCCCGACTGCCAGCGGGATCATCGTCTGATTGTCTGCGGCGTCGCCCCAGACGAGCTCTGTCCGGTCGATGGCCTCGGCCGGGGTCATCGGGGCGTCCGGCACCACGGTGTACGTGACACTGCCCCTGGCCTTGGCCCCGCCGGGGATGCTCGGGCTGTCGAAATAGCCGTCCACCACCAGACCGTCGACCTCGATGCTCCCCCGGGCCGGGGAATCGCTCTCGGTGCGGAGGTTGCGGTAGGTCATGGTCGCGGTCAGGTCCACCTGGGAGCCGTAGCCCGGTTCGGCCGTGATGGTGTCCACGGTGATGGCGAACCCGTCGTACCACCCCGTCTTGCCGACGTCGCGCGTCACCGGCGGGACGGCCACCGCCGACGAGGTGGCACCGACCTCCGGCGCCGCCAGGTCGTCGACAGCGCCGGAGATCGACTGCGCCGCGGACTCCGCCGCAGCCGCCGCGGCGTCCGCAGCCCGGGCGATACCGGCGGCCACTGCGGCGGCATCGTTCGCGGTGGTGTCGGCCTTGCCGCAGGCCGCGAGGATCAGCACCAGTCCCACGCCGCCGAGAATTCGCAGGCCCTGCCAGCCCTGCTGATGGTGACCTTGACGGTCCTGACAACCGTGGCCCTGGCGACGACCCATGACGCCCTCCTGACAGCTACCGGTCGGGACGTCCATCGCCCGACCGGCGGAGCGTAATCCCGCCGACAGGCCGCTGACCAGCCCTTTCGGGCAGCATCAGGTCCCGGCGAGCAGCCTCAGGAGCAGCGCACACACCGGGTGGCGGTGGGCAGCGCCGCAAGCCGGCCGGCGGTGATGGGCCCCCCGCAGCGGCTGCAGATCCCATAGCGTCCCGCCGCCTCGTGCGCGACTGCGGTCTCCGCGTCGGCGACCCGTTTCAACGCGGCTCGGCGCAGCCCGTCCAGCCTGGCCCACTCCGACGACAGCGGGCTGCCCTCGGGGTCGTGCTCGTCGTCGTCGGTCCGGTCCGCGCGCAACCGCCGGATCTCGGTGAGCGCGGCGGCAGTCGCCGCGAGCTCGGTCCTGGCCGCGTCCAGCACCTCAGCCGGCGTCACGGCGACCCAGCGGGAGCCAGGCCAGTACGTCCTGGATGACCTCGTCCCAGTAGGCCCAGTCGTGGTCGCCCGGACCGAAGTCGGTGGTCAGCGCGATGCCCCTGGCGTCGCACGCTGCGGCGAACCGGCGGTTGTCCGCCACGAGGGCGTCCTCGGTGCCGCAGGCCAGGTACAGGGCGGGTGGGTCGGTCACCGAGCCGAGCAGGGTGAGCAGGTCGGCGTCGGACCCGGCGACCTGCCGGTCACCGAACAACCGTTGCATCATCCGCGGATCCTCGGCGCGCGGCCCGTCCTGCTGGATGCGGGCCAGGTCCAGCGCCCCCGACAACGTCGCGGCGGCGGCGAACCGGTCGGGCCGTCGCAGCGCCCACTTCATCGCCCCGTAGCCGCCCATCGACAACCCGGCGACGAAGCGGTCCTCCCGGCGTGACGACACCCGGAACAGCGACTCGACCTTGGCCGGTAGTTCGTCGGCGAGGAACGTCCAGTAGTCCAGCCCGTACACCTCGTCGGTGTAGAAACTGCGGCTCACCGCCGGCATCACCACGGCCAACCCCAGCGGCGCGACGTAGCGCTCCAACGCGGTGCGGCGCTGCCAGATGGTGTGGTCGTCGGAAAGACCGTGCAGCAGATACAGCGTGGGGAAGCCGTTCGGGCCGCCGTCGGGGGCGCCGGCCAGACCGATCTGGGACGTGGTCGATTCCGGCAACAACACCGTCATCGAGGTACTCACGCCCAACGCGTCGGAGTAGTAATCGCATCGGATCAGGGCCATCGGCGCATCCTGTTCACTGCAGGGAGCAGTCTCATCCGGTACACCATGCGCCGGTCCCGACGACCTTGCTCAACACCGCGCTCAGCGGTCGGATCAGTACCCGGGCCAGTACCGCGCCGAGCCAGCCGGGTGCCGTGCAGCCGGGCGACGCCGCCACCCGCGCGACCGGGTGCAGGGCCGCCGAGAGCTCGGTCAGCACCTGCGCGACCGATGTCGACGTCGCCTTCATCGTCGCACCGGTCGCGGTGTAGGACGTCTGCAGGATCGCGACGAAGAAGTGGCCGGTCCACCCCACGGAATGGATGTTGTACGGCTCCCACCCCACGTCGCTCCAGCCCTGCTTGGAACCGTGGTCGCCGGCCACGGCGTTGAGCCCGAAGGCCTGGTCGAACCCGTCCGCGGCGGTGGGCTCCGCCGCGGCCATCCAGCGCGTCAACATCGGCCCGACCAGCGGATCCACCGACATCCCGGACAGGAAGCGCACCTGGTCGGCGGCGGTGATCTGCCCGGATCCCCAGTTACGGGCGCTGGCGTTGGCCGCATTGGTGGTGGCGGTCAGGCCGTACCGCGCCACCATGCTCGGCACGATGTCGCATCTGCCACAGCTCGGACTGGATGCCGTCATCGGACAGCCGGATCATCGTGGACAGGGTCCGGGCGGCCGCGGCGGTCGGTTGCCCTGCCGCCTGGACCAGGTAGTACGCCGCGGTGAACAGTTTCAGGATGGACTCGGAGTTGAAGACGACGTCACTGTTGGCCGCGGCGAGCACGGCCCCCGAATCCCGGTCGAGCACCGCGATGCCCTGCCGGATGTCGGCGGCGGCGGCGTCGGCGACGAACCGGTCGACGACCGCCTGCACGGCGGCCTCGGTGGCACCGGCGGCCTGCGTGCTCGCACGGGCCACGGCCGGCAGCGGTACCACCGCCGACGCGAGGACCGTCAGGACGGCCAGCAGTCCGGCCCGCACGCGACTCCGGCGACGGGTCACGGACCTTCCTGGCCGGGCGGGTCCGGCACTGGGCCGTCGTCGAACAATGCTCCTGGCATCACGGCCGCTGCCGGCACAGCGGCTGCTGTCGGTACAGCGGCTGCTGTCGGCACGGCGGCCCTGCGGAACCCCAGTGCCGCCGGCAGCGACGGCAGCACGAACCGGTCCGCTGCGGCGACGAAGACCCCGCCGGTCGGGTCGTCGTCCCCGGCCTGACGGACCAGATCGGTGTCGGGTCGCAGGATCTCCCGGACGACCATCACCATCAGCAGGATCACCAGCGCATCGCGGATCAGCGCCACGGTCTGGAACGGATACGCCGAGATGAGGGCGTACCGGGCGGTGCTGTCACCGCGGGTGGCGAAGGTGAGCATCAGCAGGAACCACAGCGTGGCCTCGGTGAGCTGCCAGACCAGCAGCGGCCGCCAACGTGGCAGCGCCAGCACCGCGAGCGGCAGCAGCCACAGGGAGAATTGGGGGTTCCACGTCTTGGTGATCAGCAGGAACGCGGCCACCGCCAGGAACATCAGCTGAGCGACCCGCGGGCGACGGGGGGCGGCCAACCCGAGCCAGCCGATCAACAGCACGGCGAGCACCAGCAACACCGCCACCAGTGCGTTCAGCAGGCCCGGCGCCGCACCGGGCGCGAGGTCCGGGGCGAACAGGGTCGAGCCGCGCCAGGCCGAGAACACCGACCACAGCGTGGTGAACTCCGGCTTCCGCTCGAAGTTGATCGCGTAGAACTGGCCCCACGCGGCCGGGTGGGCCAGCGCGAACGGCAGGTTCGTGGCCAACCAGGCAGCGGTGGCGGTCACCGCGGTGACGAGCACCGGACGCAGCTTCCCGGTCCGGAGCCCGAGGATCAGCAGCGGGATGAGGAACAGGACCGGGTAGAGCTTGGCGGCCACGGCCAACCCCAGGAACACCCCGGCCCACACCGTCGCCGACCTCGACCAGGACAGCATCGCCGCGGCGAGCAACGCGATCGGCAGGATGTCCCAGTTGGTGAAGGCGTGCACCACCAGCAGCGGTGACAAGCACATGATCGCGGTGTCCCACGGTCGGCGCCGGGAGATCTTCAGCGTGCTGGCCACCGCCCAGAGGTAGACCAGGCCCAGCACGACGGCGCCGATCGTGAAGAAGGCGGCCACGTCGAGCGGCTCCGGCAGCAGCCCGCTGCCGCCGGCGATCTTGAGGTAGGCGCCGGTCAACCGGGCGACGACCCACATGAAGACCGCCGTCAGCGCCGTGTAGGGCAACGACGGCAGGATCGTGCCGTCGCTGGCGGCGTGGGTCGCGAACGGCGAGATCGACTGGTTCAGACCGTGGATCTGGTAGGCCGGGACGACGTCGTTGTAGCACCCCGAGATCCACTGCCGGTTGGCGCTGGAATCCAGGATCAGGCCACCGTCCGGGCCGGCTGTCTGCTGGATGCACGGCGATTTCGCCAGCCAACCGAAGATCAACACCAGCAAGGCCATCAGCAGGCACACCCGCAGTGGGGTCAGCACCAGCAGTCGACCGACCTGGGCATGCCGGCCCAGGGGGCCACCGATCAGGTGGGACGCCCGCCGGACGGTCGGGTCCGTCCAACTGGGGACGACGCGTTCGAACGGGTCGAGCGTGGCACTCGGATCATCACCCGGACGGTCCTCGGCGGCGGGCAACTCCCCCTGCGCGGCTGGCTTGCTCACTGCACGGATGCTACTGGGCGACCGCGCCACGACCCGCGGGTCGGCCGGGCCGCAGCATCGGGCGGCTCAGCCGCCGGCGCGACGGGCGCGCGGTGTCCGGGCACCTTCGTGACCCATCACGAACGACGAGACGAGGTGGTTCCAGTGGCAGGTGCGGCACACCTCGACCATGTAAACGTTGAACTCGCTGAACGCCTGGGCGAGTATCTCCAGCTCCGGCGGGGTGCGCGCGGAACCGGCGGCGGCGCCGATCTCGTCGCCGTAGATCCAGTGGACGTAGGTCAGGTTCTCCTTGCGGCACACCGGGCACGGCACATCGCTGGCCACGCCGTGGAACTTCGCGGCCTGCATCAGGTAGGGGCTCGCTTCACAGACCTCGGCGACCGGGACCCGACCGCTGGTGACCTGCGCGAGCACCGACCGACGCCGAAGGGCGTAGTCGACGAGGCCGCGCTGAGTCTGCACGGGACGAGCCTACGCGCGCCCCGATCGCCCTCTCCGGGTAGTTCCGGTGACCGTCTCGAACGGCGGAACCGACCCGGTAACGGCCCCGACGGCTGTGTGCCCGGTCACCGCCGGGTGCGACGCGGAATGCCGATCCCGCGGTGTCGGTTGCGCACTTCAGGCGCGTCGGTCGACGTGCGCCCCTGACCGCCGAGCTCGACCGAGAGGCCCACCCGATGATGTCCCCCACCCCCCTGCGCTCGCGGGAGCGGATCAGCGCGAGCTTCGTGCTGCTGCTGGGCGCGCTCACCGCGGTCGGGCCGTTCACCATCGACCTCTACCTCGCCGCGTTCCCGCGGATAGCCGACGAGTTCGGCACCACCCCGGCCCGGGTGCAGCTCACCATCACCGCGACCCTGGCCGGCCTCGCCGTGGGCCAGTTGCTGATCGGTGCGCTGTCGGACGCGCTCGGGCGGCGGCGGCCGCTGATCGCCGGCCTGTCGCTGTACGTGGTCGCCTCCGCGGCGATCATCGTGGCCCCGTCGATCGAGGTGCTGGCCGCGATGCGCTTCGTGCAGGGTCTGGCCGCCTCCGCCGGGATGGTGTTGTCGATGGCGGTCGTCCGCGACCGGTTCTCCGGCATCGCGGTCGGCAAGGTGCTGGCCCGGCTGATGCTCGTCGTCGGAGTGGCGCCGATCATCGCCCCGGTCATCGGCGCCCAGATGCTGTCGCTGGGTTCGTGGCGGCTGCAGTTCGGCATCCTCACCGGGTTCGGCCTGGTGCTCCTGGCGTTGGCGATCTTCGTGCTGCCGGAGTCGCTGCCCGTCGAGCGTCGGCGCACCGGCGGGGTGGGGCCGGCCCTGCAGACCTACGTGGCGCTGCTGCGCGACCGCACATTCATGCTGCTGACCCTGCTGAGCGGCTTCTACATGGCGGCCATCTTCACCTACGTCTCGTCGGCGACCTTCGTCTTCCAGGACCAGTTCGCGTTGTCGGTCCAGCAGTTCGCGATGGTCTTCACCGCCGGGGCGACCGCGCTCACCGCCGGCACCCAGATCAACGGTGCGCTGATCGGCCGGTTCACCCCGGCAGCGATCCTGCGGGGCGCCGTGTACGCCGGCGCGCTGGTCGCGACCGCGATGCTGGTGACGTCGGTGCTGGATCTCGGGATGTGGGCCCTCATCGTCACGCTGGTGCTGACCCTGTTCACCGCCGGTTTCGTGCTGCCCTCGGTGCCGACGATCGCACTGGACGCCAACCCGGACCGGGCCGGCAGCGCATCGGCGCTGCTGGGGTCGTTCCAGTTCGGCGTCGGCGCGATCGTTGCCCCGCTGACCGGCCTGTTCGGCGGCGTCTCGGCGCTGTCGCTGGCCGTGGTGATGTTCGGTTCGGTGGTCACCGCCACCGTGTTGTTCGTCCTGGTTGCCCCCGCGCTGGATCGGCTGGCCCCACTGGCCGCGTTGGGGTCGTGGGACCGCGAGCCCGCCGCGACGCTGGTGTCAGCCGGCTCCAGCACTGGCTGAAGTCTGACCGGAGCAGGTGGACGCCGGGCCGAGGTCGTCCCGGGTCCACCCGCCGACCGGGACGCAATACTGGGTGAGGTATCGGCCCGCTCCGGAGGACACCTGCTCATGACGAAGAACCCGCTGGCCAGGCTGCTGGCGAAACCGTCTGCCGCAGATCAACTGCGGGCCCTGCGGATCCGGGACGACCTGGTGCGCGCGGTGGAGAAGACGGCGTTCGGGCGACAGACAGATCGGGACCTGGTCGCACTGGCCGCGCTGCTGGACGAGGACGAGGTGGTGCTGCGACTGCTCGAGGGGCGCGGGGCCCGCGGACCTGGGTTGCTCGTTCTGACCACCAGACGGCTGCTCTTCCTGCCCAGGGGTGCCGGTGAGCCGATGTCGCTGAGCACGGATGACGTCCAGGCGGCCTCGTCGTCGGTGCACCGCGGAATGGGCCGGCTGGTCATCACCTCGCCCCTCGGTGACTTCATCGTGGACCAGATCCTCGGCGTCCAGGCCGATTGGATGCGCGATGACCTGAACCGGCCGCAACCATCCTCAGCCAGTGCATCCGGCACTGCGGACCCGGACACCTCCCCAGTCGATCCGCTGACCGAGTTGGCGCAGTTGCGCGCGTTGCACGACGGCGGCCTGCTGGACGATACGGAGTACGACATCCGAAAACGGCGGGCATTCCGCCGGCTGTGAAGTCCGGACCGTATCCCGAGGCCTGCGGTGTTATAAGAAAACGTTTACAAGTGCTGAGAGTTGCCTCACGTAAGCGCTTGCAGAACCCGCTGACCAGCGTCGATGCTTCAATGGCACCGGCGGGAGACTGGCGTCACAGCAAATGAAGTCGAAATGCAGGGGCGCCAGGCGTCTGATGGAGGACAGGGCACAGAAAGTGCCTCGAACCATAGGAGAGGTCATGACCATCGCGGACCGCATCACCCAGGCCCGGCACGACCGCGGCGCCCGCCGGGCCGCCCGCGCCGAACTGCAGAAGCTGGCGACCGAACTCGCCGCCTACACCTCCCCGGCCGACCGGCTCGAGATCGAGCTGCTCGCCGCCCGCAGCACCGCCCCCGGCGCCGAGCTGGTCCGGGCGATCCTGGACCGGACCCCCCTGCAGGGAATGACCGCCACCGGCTCGCGTACTCGCTGACCCACCGGGTGGCGACCACCGGCGCCGCCCGGTCAGCCTGCGCAGGTGTATCCCGCCGCTCACCGGAGAAGTCACACTGCCCCCGGTCGTCGCGAGGACGTCCGGGGGCAGCGCGATCGGGGGACCGGTCAGTGACCCGCCAGTACCTGCGCGAGTTGAACGACAGCCCAGTCGATCTCGTCCGCGGTGACGACCAGCGGCGGGGCGAACCGCAGGGTGTCGCCGTGGGTGTCCTTGACCAGCAGGCCGCGGGCCGCGAGTCGCTTGCTGACCGCCTTACCGCCACCGGCCGCATGGTCGATGTCCACGCCGGCCCACAGTCCCAGCCCACGCACCGCGACGACCCCGGAGCCGATCAGCGACCGCAGCCCGGCGTGCAGCTTTTCGCCGCGTTCGCGGGCCATCTGCTGGTACTCACCGCGCGCCAGCATCCGGACGACGGCGGTGCCCACGGCGGCGGCGAGCGGGTTGCCGCCGAACGTGGACCCGTGCTCACCGGGATGCAGGACGCCCAGCACGTCACGGTCGGCCACCACTGCCGAGACCGGGACGATCCCGCCCCCGAGCGCCTTGCCGAGCGTGTAGATGTCCGGCGTCACGCCCCAGTGGTCGGAGGCGAAGGTGTATCCGGTCCGGCCGAGGCCGGACTGGATCTCGTCGCAGATCAGCAGCACGTTCTGATCGGTGCACAGGTCACGCACCGCGGGCAGGTAGTCCGCCGGCGGGACGAGGACGCCGGCCTCACCCTGGATGGGCTCCAGCAGCACGGCCACGGTGGTCTCGTCGATCGCGGCGGCCAGCGCCGCCGCGTCACCGTAGGGCACCCGACGGAAGCCGGGGGTGAACGGGCCGAAACCACCGCGCGCGATCGGGTCGTCGCTGAAGCTGACGATGCTGATCGTGCGGCCGTGGAAGTTGCCGTCGGCGACGATGATGGTCGCCGCATCGGCGGCCACTCCCTTGACGTCGACGCCCCACTTACGGGCGACCTTGATCGCGCTCTCCACGGCCTCGGCGCCGGTGTTCATCGGCAGCACCATGTCCTTGCCGGCCAGTGCGGCCAGCTCGGTGGTGAAGGTGCCGAGGCGGTCGGAGTGGAACGCCCGACTGGTGAGGGTCAACGTGTCCAACTGGGCGTGCGCGACCGCGGTCAGTTCGGCGTTGCGGTGACCGAAGTTGACCGCCGAATAGGCGGCGAGGCAGTCCAGGTAGCGGCGTCCCTCGACGTCGGTGATCCAGGCGCCCTCGGCGGACGCGGCAACGACCGGCAGCGGGGCGTAGTTGTGTGCGGCATGCGCGTCCATCAGTGCGATCTCGCGCTCGGTGTCCGGTCGTACGCCGGCGGCGTACCCCAGTGCGGGATCCACGGTCGCTGTCATCGGATCTCCAGCGTGCAGCACTTGACGCTGCCGCCGCCCTTGAACAACTCGGACAGGTCGATCCCGATCGGCGCGAAGCCGCGGTCGCGCAGCTGGGCGATCAGGTCGGCGGCGCGCTCGCTGAGGATGACGTGGTAGCCGTCGGACACGGCGTTGAGGCCCAGGACGACGGCGTCGGCCTCGGTGGCGATCAAGGCGTCCGGAAACAGCTCACGCAGGGTGGCCTGGGCGGCCGGGCTGAACGCCGGCGGGTAGTAGGCGATCGTGTCGTCGGACAGCACGGCCAGCGCGGTGTCCAGGTGGTAGAAGCGGGGGTCGACCAGATCCAGGGTGACGACCTCGAGGCCGCTGAGCTCCGCGAGCTCGCGGTGCGAGGCGACGTCGGTCCGGAAGCCGGTACCGGCCAGGATGCGGGTCCCGACGACGAGGTAGTCGCCCTCGCCCTCGTTGGTGAATGCGGCGTCACGGACCGGGCCGAGGCCCGCCGTATCCAGGTAGTCGGCGTAGGCGTCGGCCTCGGCGGCCCGCTCGGGGAACGCGAACTTCGCCTTGTAGGCGTAACCGGGCAGGCTCAGCGCGCCGTTGGCGGCGTAGACCATGTCCGGCAGCCCGGCGACCGACGGCACCAGGTCGACCGTGTGGCCCAGCTCCAGGTACAAGTCGCGCAGGACCTCCCACTGGGCGACCGCGCGCTCGGTGGAGACCGGCACCGTGGTGTCCATCCAGGGATTGATGGCGTAGGTGACCACGAAGTGGTCGGGGCGGGTCATCGCGTACCGGCGGGCGGTCGGGCGACGGGTCGCCGTGGCAGCAGCGGTCTCGGTGACGGAGGTCGGGGACTGCACGGTCAGTGTCATGACTCCAGGCTAGAAGTGCTGCCACACACAAACAATCAACGTCCATTGCGTTGTTGATCTATGTTCATTGCGCAGTTCCGCCGATAGTGATGATTTGTTGCACGAGGAGCGTCATGGGTGAACTGGACCACACCGACCGAGAGATCATCGCGTTCCTGGTGCGTGATGCGCGGGCGACGTTCGCCGAGATAGGCACCGAGGTGAGCCTGTCGGCGCCGGCGGTGAAGCGGCGGGTCGACCGGCTGGTGGAGACCGGCATCATCCGTGGATTCACCGCGGTCGTCGACGCGGCCGCCGCCGGCTGGAGCACGGAGGCCTACGTCGAGGTGTTCTGCACCGGCACTGTCTCCCCCGAGGCGTTGCGGGACGCCTGGGACGGCGTCCCCGAGGTGGTCGGCGCCTGGACTGTCACCGGGGCTCCCGATGCGTTGCTACGGGTGGTGACGCGCGACGTCCGGCACCTGGAGGAGGCGCTGGAGCGCATCCGGACCGCCCAGCACATCGACCACAGCGAGACCGTCATCGTGTTGTCGACGTTGATCGACCGGCGCAGCCCCGCCCCCGCCGACTGAGCCCACCCGCTGGACGCCAGGACTGCGATGACACACCGGTGTGACGGATGCGGTCGGTTCGCCGGAAGCATTCCGCCGGCCGCCGACGTTGCACCGGAGATGAAAGCCATCGTGTACCGCACCACCGGAGACCCGTCCGTCCTGCAGCTCGTCGACCGTGAGGTGCCGACCCCCGGCCCCGGCGAGGTTCGGATCAAGGTCGCCGTGTCGGCGGTCAACCCCACCGACTGGAAATCCCGGGCCGGCACCGGCGCGGGCGGGAAGTTGCCGTTTTCAGAGGTGGTGCCCAATCTCGACGGCGCCGGGGTCGTCGACGCGGTCGGCGAGGGTGTCACCGACCTGGCCGTCGGCGACCGGGTGTGGACCTACCTCGCTGCGCACCAGCGGCCCACCGGCACCGCGCAGGAGTTCACCGTATTGCCCGCCGGGCGCGCCGTGAAGCTGCCGGACTCCGCGAGCTTCGACCAGGGCGCGTCGATGGGCGTGCCCGCACTCACCGCGCACCGAGCACTCACCATCTCCGAAGCCGGACCTGCCCGGTTGCATCCTGGTGCGCTGCTCGGCCGCACCGTGCTGGTCGCCGGTGGCGCCGGAGCGGTCGGTCACGCCGCCATCCAACTGGCACGGTGGGCCGGGGCGACGGTGATCTCCACGATCTCCGGTGACGCCAAGGCTGCTCTGGCAGCGGCAGCCGGTGCGCACCACACGGTCAACTACCGGGGAGCGGACCCGGTCGCGGCGATCCGCGCGATCGCGCCGGCCGGTGTCGACGTCATCGTCGAGGTCTCCCCCGCTCAGAACGCGGCGCTGAACCTGGCGGTCGCGGCGAACCATGCGAGCGTGGCGGTCTACGCCGACAACGGCGGTGACGCCGTGAGCCTCGACATCGTCGCCCACTTCGTGAAGAACGTCCGCTACCAGTTCCTGCTGCTCTACACGGTCGGACAGGACGTCCTGGATGCGGGCATCGCCGACGTCACGGCTGCGCTGGCCGACGGCGCCCTCCCGGTCGGTGCGGACGCCGGGCTGCCGCTGGTCCGGTTCCCGCTCGCGGCGGCCGCCGACGCGCACGCCGCGGTCGAGAACGGCGCCGTGGGCAAAGTTCTGCTCGACATCTGACAGGTGTCACTCCGGTGGCCCCGTTCGTGCCGGATCGGCCCGGGCATGGTTCGGTGGTCACATGAAGCGCGCGTCGGAACCCGCAGACCGTCCGGGCGGTGAAGCTGAGCCGGATGCACCGGACCGGCCGGCCGGTTCGGTGTCCACCTCCACGCGAGGGGCCGCCGACGACCGTGGCGGCGCCCGCCGCCGACTGGAGGGTGGCATCCTCGCCCTGTCCCGATGGACGCTGCGACTGCTGATCATCGCCGCCGGGATCTGGGTGCTCGCCTGGCTGGTCGGTCGGCTGTGGAGCATCGTGCTGCCGTTGCTGCTCGGACTGTTGCTGAGCACTGTGCTGTGGCCGCCGGTGCGGTTCATGCGGCGCAAGGTGCCGCCGGCACTCGCCGCCGCTGCGGCGGTGCTGGGACTGCTGCTGGTCGTGGGCGGTCTGACGGCGCTGTTCGTGCCGGTGATCGGCGCGGAAGGCCAGAATCTCACCACCCAGTTCTCCAGCGGCCTGGATTCCGTGCGGGTCTGGCTGTCCGGTCCGCCGTTCAACCTGGCCGACAACGCGATCGGGAATCTCGTCGACCAGGCGATCGGCTACCTGCAGGAGAACGCCCAATCGCTGGCGACCACCGCACTCGCCACCCTGGGGACCATCGGATCCGCGGTGGTCACGGCAGTGTTCGCGCTGGTGTTCGCCTTCTTCATGCTCAAGGACGGCCCCCGGTTCCTGCCCTGGCTGCGGTCCTGGATCGGCCGGGGCGCGGGAGGCCACGTCGCCGAGATCTCCGGACGGGTCTGGACTGCGCTCGGGCACTACGTCTGGTCGCAGGCGGCGGTGGCTGCGGTCGACGGGGTGCTGATCGGTCTCGGGGTGTGGCTGGTCGGCGTCCCGCTGGCGCTGCCGATCGCGGTGCTGACCTTCTTCGGTGGCTTCATCCCGATCGTCGGTGCGTTCGCCGCCGGCGCGGTCGCCGTCGTGGTGGCACTGATGATGAACGGCTTCTGGCCGGCGATGATCGTGCTGGGAATCGTCGTGGTGGTGCAGCAGGTCGAGGGCAACGTCCTGCAGCCGATGCTGGTCAGTCGGAGTCTGCAGATGCACCCGACCGTGGTGCTCGCCGGAGTTGCACTGGGCGGCAACCTGTTCGGCATCAGCGGCGCGTTCCTGGCCGTGCCCGCCATTGCCATCGTGATGGTCGTCGCCGACTATCTCCGCGACGAGGTCAAGCAACACCCGACACCCGGGGCGGCCATCGGCCCGGAGCAGGATTGAGCCAGTTCCGCACACCACCTCCGGAGGCCCCCGTGAAGATCAACCTGACGAGCCTGTTCGTCGCCGACCAGGCGGCGGCACTGGCGTTCTACACCGGTCCGCTGGGCTTCGTGACGAAGTCCGACGTGCCGTTGGGAAAGTTCCGCTGGCTGACGGTGGTGTCACCGGAGAGCCCGGACGGCACCGAACTACTCCTGGAACCGGACCGTCATCCCGCGGCGCGGGCGTTCAAGGACGCTTTGGTGGCCGACGGCATCCCGTTCACCTCGTTCGCGGTGGACAGTGTCGCTGCCGAGTTCGAGCGGCTGAGCGCCCTCGGCGTCGTGTTCACCCAACAGCCGACCTCGATGGGACCCGTCACCACCGCCGTGTTCGACGACACCTGCGGCAACCTGATCCAGATCGTCGGCGGCGCCTGAGGCTCAGCTGTGGTGGCCCGCCTCGTGCACGAGATGGCTGGCCGGCTCCAACTGGAACGTCGAGTGCTCGACGTCGAAATGCCCGTGCAGGCATTCCTGCAGATGATCCAGGATCCGCGGCGCGCGGCCGTTGGTGAAGCAGATGTCGTCGATGACGACGTGCGCCGACAGCGCCGGCAGATCCGAGGTCACCGTCCACACGTGCAGATCGTGCACGGCCAGCACCTCCGGAACCTCCAGCATGTGGGCGCGCACCTCGGCCAGCGCGACGTTCTTGGGGGCGGCCTCCAGCAGCACCCGGCCGGAGTCGCGCAACAGGCCCCACGCCGAACGGAACATCAACAGCACCACCACGAGGGACGCGATCGCGTCGGCTCTGACATAGCCGGTGGTGAGGATGACGATCGCGGCGACCGTGGTGCCGATGAACGCGTACAGGTCGGTCAGGATGTGTTGGAAGGCTCCTTCGACGTTGAGGCTCGTCCGGTTGGCCCGGCTGAGCACCCAGGTGGCGGCGAGGTTCACCGCGACGCCGAGCAATGCCACCGCCAGGACCGGCCCGCCGTCCACCGGCGGCGGGTCGAACAGCCGGCGGATCGACTCGATGCCGACCAGGATGGCGACCACCAGCAGCGTGACGCCGTTGACCGCGGCGGACAGGATCTCGGCCCGCTTGAATCCGAACGTCCAGTCACCGGCGGCCGGCCTGGCCGCCAATCGGATCGCCCACAGCGAGCCGGCGATGGCGCCGACATCGCTGAGCATGTGGCCGGCGTCTGCCAGCAGCGCCACTGATCCGGACATCAGCGCGACGACGATCTCGACGACCAGGAAGCCGCCGAGCAGGGCGAGAGCGATTGCCAGGTAACGGGTGTCGGCACCGGCGGAGATTCCGTGGCTGTGCCCGACGTGCCCGGTGTCGTCTCGCAGGACGTCGTCGTGATGGTGTCCGGCCGTGTCCGGCCGGTCGTGTTGATGTGGGCCACCCGCGGCGCGATCGGGGCCGCAGAGCGGGTCCTGCCCCGTTCCCGGCTCGGTCACGCGCACCGTGCCGTGGTCACGTCCACCGCCGGATCCTACCTCCGGTGAACACTCCGACCGCGCACAGCCCGCCGGCGCGCGGACCATCGCAGCGTGCGCGTACTCCGTCAGTGAGCCCCCTACCGACGTCCAGTCCGTGCGGTTGCCCTGCGGTCGGAATGGTGGCCGGCGATCGGCGTTCGGCGGCCTGTGACCCAGTCCACCGGCCAGCACTTGACCGGTACAGCAGTCGGCGTTACTGTAGCGGTACAGTCATTGTGTAACGGTACAGAATGGCCCGATCGGAGGAGGACTCCCATGCAGCACATGCTCGCTTTCCACACGATGGCTCTCCACGCCCAGCGGCGTGAGTTCGACCTCGTCCGGGCCGGCAGCACGGCCACGGTCCGACCGCCGGCCCGTCGTCTGCGCGCCACTGTCACCAGGCTCTGGCACCGCGCGCCGGTCGTCACCCGCCCCGTCCACCGCTGCGCCGCCGCCGCCTGACCGGACGACGGGCTGCGCAGGTGTCCCGCGGACCGCTACCGTCGTCAGGACCGACGAGGGAGGTGAACCGGTGGGCCGCGTGACGTTGCAGACCGTGGCCGACCAGGTCGGGGTCAGCCGGATGACCGTCTCCAATGCCTTCTCGCGCCCCGATCAGCTCTCCGCACCGCTACGCGACAAGATCCTCGCCGCGGCCGGCGCACTGGGCTACGTCGGCCCCGATCCGGCCGCCCGTGCGCTCGCCAGGGGCACCACCAGCACCGTCGGGATCGTGCTGACCTCCTTGGTGCAGAGCGCCTTCACCGACGAGGTGGCCACGGCTTTCCTCGGCGCCATCGCCCATGAACTCGCGCCGTCGGGACTGTCACTCACTCTGCTGTCCACCATCGAGACCGCCGGTCGGGTGCCGGCCCGCGACGTTCCGATGGACGGCGCGGTGGTCTTCCACTGTGACGCCCTTTCGCCGGCATTGGGTTGGCTGGAGCGGCGGCGGCTCCCCCTGGTCTACGTCGACCAGATCCCCTCGCCGGATGTGCCCAGCGTGAATGTCGACGACCGGGGCGGCGCCCGCGCCGGGGCGGCGCATCTGCTCGCCCTGGGCCATCGCCGGATCGGCATCGTCAGCGCCGACATCGTGCCGCCGTACGGCGTCATCACCGGCACGTCGACCGGGCGGCACTCCTACGTCGCCCAGGAACGCATCGAGGGGTGGCGCAGCGTGCTGAACGCCGCCGGTGTCGAACCGGTGATCGTGAGCCGACCGCATTCCACCGAGGGCGACGGGTGCGAGGCGCTGGAGTTGCTACTGGCGGCGGCCCCCGACATCACCGCGGTGTTGTGCTTCTCCGACACCCTGGCCCACGGCGTGATGCTTGCCGCGCAGAGTCGGGGACTCGTGCTGCCCGACGACCTCTCGGTCGTCGGATTCGACGACAATCCGTTGGCCGCTCGGCTGCGCCCAGCGCTGACCACGGTGCGCCAGGACGTCGCGGCCAAGGGCCGATTGGCGGCGACCGCACTGATCGACCTGGTCGAGGCCGCCCGTGACGAGGACGCCGTCCCGGCGACGCCGATCCAGATCGTGCTCCCCACCGAGCTGATCGTCCGGCAGAGCACCGCGCCGCCCCGCGCCTGACGCGGCGGCACCAGTAGGGTCGGGCGTCGTGAGCTTTTTCGATCCGGTCACCCTGAGCGGCGGTCTCGTCGTCGTCGAACCCCTGTCGCACGACCATCACGACGGGTTGGTCGACGCGGTCCGGGACGGCAGCCTGTGGACGCTGACCTATACGACAGTTCCGAGCCCGGACGGGATGCGGGCCGAGATCGACCGACGGCTCGCACTGCAGGCCACCGGGTCGATGCTGCCGTTCGCGGCCCGCAGGCTCGACACCGGCGCCGTGGTCGGCATGACGACGTTCATGAACGTCGACGCGCCCAACCGGCACGTTGAAATCGGGTCCACCTGGAACGCACTGTCGGCACAGCGCACCGGCATCAACACCGAGAGCAAACTGCTGCTCCTCGGGCACGCATTCCAGACGATGGACTGCATAGCCGTCGAGTTCCGCACCCACTGGCTCAACCTGCAGTCGCGCGCGGCGATCGCGAGGCTGGGTGCCAAGCAGGACGGGGTGCTACGCAGTCACCAGCTGATGGCCGACGGCTCGCTGCGCGACACCGTGGTCTTCTCCATCACCGCCGCGGAGTGGCCGGCGATCCGCGGCGAGCTGCGCCGCCGATTGGCCGCGCACTGAACCACCCATGACGACGACGGCGTAGGGCCGGCCGTGAGGGAGCCCTCATCGGGAGGGGATCGGGGTGGCGGCGACAGCGCGCCGCTCGTCGGTCGGGTGCAGCAGGGGGAAGGGCCGAGGATGTGTGCCGCTGAAGACGAACCGGCTCTGGGCGGCGAAACTCACCGCTACCAAACAACATTCGACCAGCAGTTTTCCCGCCAGCAGCGGGACACCGATCGAGGTGAGGCCGGCGAGCAGGACGTAGTTCACCGCCAGCAGCAGCACCACCACAGCGAAGTACCGGACGGCCGCCGGGCCGAGCGGGCGGCGCCGGCCGCGATCGAACACCGCCTGCCGGTTCACCGCGAAGTTGATGGTGGAGCTGATCACCCGGGCTCCGACCACCGCGAACAGCAGCGATCCGGTGGCTGCGCTGATGGCCAGCAGGGCGGCCGTGTCCACCGCGAACGCGGTGAGCGACGAGGCCAGGAACCGCAGCAGCGGCGCATAGATGCGCAGTGAATCCCGGAGTGGCCGGAAGTGCGACGAGTGGTTGCCGTCGAGGTAGGTCGTGGCGACCTCCACACTGCCGATGGACAACTCGTCCCGGGCCGCCTGCAGCAGCACGTTCAGCTCGTACTCGTAGCGGTCCCCCTCGATCGTGCCCAGCCAGCCGAGCATCGATGCCGGATACCCACGGAGCCCGGTCTGGGTGTCGTGGATCTGCCTGCCGGTAGCCAGCCGGAACAGCCCGCGGGTTGTCGCGTTGCCCAGCCGGCTCCGTGTCGGCACATTCCCGGCGAATCGCCGCTCCCCGAGAACGACGGGATGAGAGCAGGTCTGGACCGTCCGCGCCACGCGCAGGATGTCCACGGCGCTGTGTTGGCCGTCGGAGTCGGCACACACGACGACCCGCCCTGGCCACCGATGCCCGATCTCGGCGAAGCCGGTCTTGAGCGCTTGGCCCTTGCCGCGGTTCTCCGGCAGCGTCAGCCGAATCGCCCCGAGACTGACTGCGACAGCGAAGATGTCGCCGAAAGTCGGGCCGCTGCCATCGTCCACCACCACGACGACGACGGCCGGGTCCGCGGTGCACAGTGCGCGGATCAGGTTCAGCAACTGTTCGTCCGGCTCATAGGCGGGAACCAGCACGACCGGCGGTGTCACTGCTGGGCCCCGATGTACAGGATGTCCGAGGTGCCCCGCTCCTCGCCCTGGCCGAGCGGGTTGTTGACCAGCGCACCGTTGAAGTACATCGTCGAGGATCCGCCCCCGTCGATGTTGTAGGCGACGGAGGCACCCAGGCCCTGGAAGATCTCGGCGAAGCCGGTCATCGTGACACCGGCGCTGTAGCCGGTGCTCCGGCCGTCCACCACGACCAGGACCAGGTGGTTGGTGTCGATGAGGCCGACCCCGGTGCGCGGCTGGGCACCCTGGATTGAGTGGTTCCCGAAGTTGGTGTCCACCTCGATGTCCTCGATACCGGCCGGGATCCGACCGTCGGTGAGCAGGGCGGGGCCGAACGACAGGGTGTTCCACACCCCGTCGGTGACGAGTTGATCTGCGGTGACGGTGGTTTCGTCGTACAGCTTGACCGAGCCGTCCCGGTAGAACGCCAGTCCCGCTCGGGCGCCGGAGTCGCGGAAGGCGATGCCGTTGCGGATCACGATGCCGGTGTCGCGGAAGCCGTAGTAGTCACCGTTGATGGCGAAGATCGCGTTGTTGTCCGCGGCGATCGCCGAGGTGTTCTCGACGATGTTCTCACCGAAGCTGTCGTCGGCGAAGGCAGAGCGCAGCGTGGTGGCGTCAGTGAGCCGAAGGTCGGCCACGAAGTACGTGACCTCGCTGGTGCCGCTCCCCGTCACGACCGTCGAGATGGTGAGGTCGAGAGAGTCGGTGGTGTAGGAGGTGGCAGTCAGCGCCGGGGCGCCGGCGGCCGTCGACGTCGTGGCGGCCGCACTCGGGGTGGTCCCGGTCGTGGAAGTGGCTGGGATGTAGCCGGATTCCAGCGCACTGACGTCGGCGACCTCGACGTGGTCGATGACGAACCGGTCCAGCGCCCAGGCCGTGGCGCCTCCCGCCGACACGCTGACGACGGCGGCACCGCCCAGGAACGCGCGGCGTAGGAAGCGGCGGCGGGGTATCTGCGGCGGGGCAGGCGGGGCGCTTGATGACATGGGGTCAGTTCTATGCAGCGGGGCTGTGCCCACCCTGAGTGCGGACAAGGTCGCCGCCGTGAGGATTCAGCCGCCGGACATGCACGAACGCCCGGACCGTGACGGTCCGGGCGTTCGAGGAACTGGTGGGTGCCGTGCGCTCAGCGACCGAAAACGCCCTGGTTCTGCGCGATCACGATCAGCTCGTTGCGCATCGCCGGCGTCGAGGCTTCATCGATGGCGCGGTTGACCGCGCGACGGTTGCGGGCGGCGACCCGGTGGTTGTGGAGGGCCTGTGCGACCTTGCTCATGATGAAATCCCTTCTTCTCCGGCGCTACCGCGTGCAGGTGGTGCTGTGCCGAACCGGTGGTGGCGACGCCCCCATCGGGCGTCACTGGGTATGACGTTTCCGCCAACCCGAACGTTACCCGATTGTCCGGTGAACTGGATCACTCACCGATGAATCGCCGCCTCTACCACCCTCCAACCGGAGAACGACCGGCCGCTCGACGCGCCTGCCGGATGCAACCTCGCGATGTGAAGGACTCCGGAGCGGCCGTGTCCTGATCCACACCGGAGCTCGCGGCGCGGGGAGGACCGTCATGCTCAACGCGCTCGAGGACCGGGCGCGGCAGCGCGGCTGGCTGGCTGGTGAGCAGCGACACCGCCACCCCGGGCTTCATCGGTCGGATGGCCCAACAACACCTTCCGCGGCTGCTTCAGGACTTCGACCCCGGCGCCGTACGGCGCCGGTTGGAGGGCGTGACCGCCCCGTTGCGCATCGGTCGGGTCGACTGGGACACCGTCGTCGCGCACCTGGCTCAGGCCGGATCCGGGACGCCGGTGCGCGGTTCCGTCGTGGCGGGCTCGGCTGCGGACCGACCGGCAGGGTTGTCGTGCTGCGCTCCCGATCGTGACCTTCGGCCCTGTCAGTGCGTCGGGTGGACCGGCAGGCTGACATCACACGGGCCACGTCAGCCGGTACCCACCGGCCTGACAGTGCACCGGACAGGAGGTTGTCGTGATGTACGGCGGATACGGCTCCAACGGAGCCGGGATGTGGGTCTTCGGCGGGTTGATGATGCTGGGCATGATCGTGCTGGCCGGCCTCGTCGTCTGGGGGGTGCTGCGGCTGCGGGATCACCCGCGGGCGATCCCCGCTGCCCTGCACGACGCGACCGGCGCACCGACGGCCGAGGGGCGGGCCGGCATCCGGCTCATCCTGGACGAGCGGTACGCCCGGGGTGAGCTCAGCTCCGACGAGTACGCCGAGCGACTGCGCACGCTTGGTTGGTGACCCGCCGTCATGGGTGCGACAGCACCGTTGAGCCGGCGGCGGGCGCTGCAGCTCGGGGGACTCGGGCTGGCCGGCGTCGTGGCCGGCGGCATCGGCATCGCCGCCACGACCACATCCCGGATCAGTGCCGTACCTGGTGAGGCTCTCACTGCGCCAACCACTCTCGCGTCGACCGGCGGAACACTCGACGTCACGCTGACCGCAGCGGTGGATCGGACCTCGGTGGCCGGCCGGTCGGCCACCACTTTGCGCTACAACGGCGGACTTCCGGGCCCCACGCTGCACCTGTCGCCCGGGGATCACCTCGGGGTCGACCTCGTCAACAGTCTCGCCGCACCCACCAACCTGCACACCCACGGCCTGCAGGTCAGCCCGCAGGGCAACGGCGACAACCCCTTCCTCGTCATCGAGCCCGGGCAGACGGCGCACTACGACTACCTCGTCCCGGCCGACCATCCGGCGGGGACCTTCTGGTATCACCCGCACCTCCACGGCCGGACAGCCGAACAGGTCTTCGCGGGTCTCTACGGGGCGATCGTCATCCACGAGGCGGATCCGCCACCCGTAACCGGCGACCGAGTGCTGGTGGTCTCGGACATCGATCTCGATGCGAGTGGGAGCGTCACCTCCACGTCTGCGGCGCAACGCATGCAGGGCCGACAAGGCGACCTGGTGCTGGTCAACGGCCAGCTGACACCGGAACTGACCGTCGCCCCCGGGTCGCGGGAGCGGTGGCGCATCGTCAATGCCTGCGTGTCCCGCTACCTCCGCTTGCGGCTGGACGGCCAGCGGCTGGAGCTCCTGGGCGTCGACCTGCTGCACGGCGGGCCACCGACGATCGTGGAAGAGGTCCTGCTGGCCCCCGGCAACCGCGCAGATCTTCTGGTCACCACGACCACGGGGACAGCGGTCCTGCAGTCCGTGCCCTACGACCGGGGCGCCTCGATGGGGATGGGCGGCATGCGCCGGGGCGCGTCACCCGCCGGGGTCGACCTCCTGACCCTCACCGTCGCCGGCGCACCTGCTCCACCCGCGCCGCGGGTTGCCCCACGACCCCGGATGCAGGACCTGCGGTCGTCGACCGGCGTCCGAGAACGCCGGCTCATGCTGGCCATGGGGATGGGAATGGCCGGGCCCGGTTCCTTCACCATCGACGGGCGGTCGTTCGACGCGGCCCGGACTGATTCCGTCGTTCCCGCCGGAGCAGTGGAGGAATGGGTGCTCATCAACACCAGCCCGATGGATCACCCGTTCCACCTTCACGTCTGGCCCATGCAGCTGATCTCGCTCGGCGGCCGGGACCTCGCCGACCCGACCTGGCGTGACGTGGTGAACGTCGAAGCCCACAGCCGGACGATCGTGCGCATCCGGTTCGGCCCGCACACCGGGCGCAGTGTCTACCACTGCCACATCCTCGACCACGAGGACCTCGGGATGATGGGCGTCGTGGCGGTCGGACAGGTCTGATCGAGGCGACGACGCCCGCCGCCGGCAGTAGTGTCCTTGCGGTGAAGAGCTGGGCGCTGCGCCGCCGACTGACCGCGGGCGCCTGGCGCCTGTTCCGGTGGAAATTCATCGGCGAGCCGCTGGACGGCAGGGCCGCCGGCATCCTCATCGGCGCCCCGCACACCTCGAACTGGGACTACATCGCAATGCTGGCGATCTGCTGGCATTCGGGAGTGGCGCCCAAGTTCCTGGGCAAGAAAGAACTGTTCAAGGGCCCGATGGGCGTCCTTGCGCGGGCCAGCGGCGGTATCCCGGTCGACCGGGAGAACTCGCATGCCCTGGTCTCGGAGCTGACCGAGCTGGTTCGGCACGGCGACGAATTCTTCCTCGTCATCGCACCCGAAGGCACCCGGTCCAAGAAGGACTACTGGAAGTCCGGCTTCTACCGCCTCGCCGAGGAGACCGGACTGCCGGTCACCCTGGGCTTCATCGACCGGGCCACCCGGACCGCCGGGTGGGGGCCGACGCTGCACGTGTCCGGCGATGTGGCTGCGGACATGCAGCTGCTGCGCGACTTCTACGCCGACAAGGGCGGGGTGCACCCGGCCAACAAGACCGAACCGCGGTTCCGGGTGGAGCGCCTGAGCCGCGCCGCGCTGGCGCGCAAGAAAGCGGTCGACAACCCCCCGCCGGCCTGACGGGACCTCCCCGCTCGGCGCACACCTGGGACTCAGCAGACCGCGCTCACCTCACGACGGCGTCGCTCGGCATCTGCGCCGCCCACAGATCCGGACCGAAGACTTCGTATCGGATCCGCGGAGCGGGGACACCGCGGCGCAGCAGCGTGGTCCGGATATGTCGCATGAACGGCAGCGGGCCGCAGGTGAAGACCTGCAGATCCGCGGGGAGCGGCACCTCGGAGAGGTCCATCAGCCCCTGGAACGTGTGCCGGTCTCCGGGTTCCACTGTTTCGTACCAGGTGTAGTGCGTGAAATCGTCGATCTGACGCCCTACGTGGAGCACGGTCTCGCGCAGCGCGTGGTCCTTCGCCCGGCGGTCTGCGTGCGCGACGATGACGGTGCGCTGCGGCTGGGTCCGGGCGATGTGCTCGACGATGGGGAGCACCGTGGTGATCCCGGCGCCCGCACTGGCCAGCAGCAACGGACCGTCGGCAGCGTCCACGACGAAATCGCCCGCCGGATTGCTCACCTCCAGCAGATCACCGACCTCGACGCCGTCCTGGAGAAATCCGGACACCGCCCCGTCCGGTGCGCCGTTCACACCGGTCACCCGACGCACCGTGATCTGCAGCCGGGTACCCGATGCCGTCGAGGACACCGTGTACTGACGGGGCTGCCGTTCGCCGTCGGGCAGGTCGACGAACACCGATACGTACTGCCCCGGTGCGATCTCCGGGAGCGCACCTCCATCGGCCGGCTCCAGCACCAGCGACACGACATCGTCGGTCTCCTCGATCCGCCGGACCACCCGGTAGGGGCGCAGGGGGTGCGCCGGGTCGATCTGCGCCTGCTGGTAGAGCCGCGCCTCCTCGGCGATGAGCTGGGTGGCGAACAGCCAGTAGACCTCGTCCCAGGCTGCCGCGATCTGGGGGGTGACGGCGTCACCCAGCACCTCACCGACGGCCGCCAGCAGGTGTCGACCCACCAGCAGGTACTGCTCCGGGCGGATCCCCAGGGAGATGTGCTTGTAGGCGATCCGGCGCAGCACGTGATGGAAGGGGGGCGCCGCGGGTCGATGAGCTGCACCGCATAGGCCACCACCGACGCGGCGAGAGCGCGGCTCTGCTCGCCGGTGGCCTGGTTGCCGTGATTGAACAGCCGCAACAGATCCGGACGCTCGGCGAACATCCGGGGGTAGAACGTGGCGGTGATCTGGTCGGCGTGGGCGGCCACCACGCCGGCGGTGGCGCGGACGAGTGCCGCCGACGACGTGGACAGCAGCGAGTCGCGATCGGCCGGACCGGCGCCGGCCGCGACGACGTCCGCGGCGGTCGTCACACGCTGCAGGTCAGTGGGGGTGGCGCGATGTCGACGGCCGGGGGATGCCGATACACCGTTGTGGATGGTCATCCGGCGAGCCTGTCGGACGGAACGCACCGACACTAGGGCAAAAGGTCCCCTGAGGAAGCGGGGTGACCGCTTCCACTCGACAGTCCGGTGCCGGCGGGCTATGGTTGGGATACCCCTCGGGGTATAGATGGAGGAGTTCGCATGGAGCTGGACAGCACGCAACTGACCGATACCCTCGCTCGCCTCAAGCGCGTACAGGGCCAGATCGGCGGAATCATCAGGATGATCGAGGACGGCCGCGACTGCGCAGAGACGGTGCACCAGCTGGCCGCGGTGTCACGCGCCCTGGACCGCGCCGGATTCAAGATCATCTCCTCCGGCATGCGCCAGTGCATGGTCGCCGAACGTGACGGCACCGAGCGGCCGCTGTCCGACGCCGAGCTCGAAAAGCTCTTCCTGTCGCTCGCCTGAGACCTGCGTCAACGTAACATCCTCCGCAGACAATTCGAAACCGACCTGACCGGTCGGCCGCCCCCACGAAGGAGTCCGACCATGGATGCCACCACCGCCCACGCCCGCAGCGACGGCTGCAGATCGTCGACGTCCGCGAGAACGACGAATGGGCCGCCGGTCACATCGAGGGCGCCGTGCACATCCCGCTGGGCCAGTTGCCCGGCCGGGTGGGCGAGCTCGACGATTCGCGCACCCTGGTGACGGTCTGCCGTTCCGGCGGCCGCAGTTCCCGCGCCCATGCGTTCCTGGCCACCGCCGGCAAGGACGTCCAGGACCTGGACGGTGGCATGCAGGCCTGGGCCGCCGCCAAGCTCCCGATCACCACCACCGACGGCCGGCCCGGCAGCGTCATCTGACCCGCTCGTCCCCCGCACCCGCCCCGCTGCATACCCCTACCCCGTAGGGCTTGAGGAGAATTCCCGTGTTCAACATCGTCACCATCGAAACGTCCAGCCTCGGCGACCGCAGCTACCTGGCCACCGACGGCCGGTTGCCGTCGTGGTCGACCCGCAGCGCGACATCGACCGCATCCAGGACCTGATCGCCCGGCTGGGCGTACCACTCACCCACGTGCTGGAGACCCATGTCCACAACGACTACGTCAGTGGCGGACTGGTGCTCTCCGAGGTCACCGGCGCGGCCTACGTCGTGCCCGCCGACAGTCACGTCGACTTCGAGCACGTCAGCGTCGCCGACGGCGATTCGCTGGCCACCGGCGACATCCGTATCCGGGCACTACACACCCCGGGTCACACCCACCACCACACCAGCTACACGCTGGCCGACGCGTCGGGCCGGATCGAGGCGGTGTTCACCGGCGGCTCGATGCTCTACGGCTCGACCGGGCGCACCGACCTTGTCGGTCCGGGCGACACCGAGGAACTGACGCACGCCCAGTATCACTCCGTCCGCCGGCTGGCGCGTGAGCTCCCCGACGAGACCGCGGTCTACCCCAGCCACGGTTTCGGTAGCTTCTGCGCAGCCACCCCGACCAGCGGCGACTCCTCCACGGTCGGGCGAGCAAGATCGGTCAACCCGGCGCTGACCCTGGCCGAACAGGAGTACGTCGACACCCTGCTGGCCGGTCTCGATGCCTACCCCGCGTACTACGCGCACATGGGCCCGGCCAACCGTAAGGGCGCCGGGCCGGTGACCTGTCGATGCCCGCCCTGGTCGACCCTGCCGAACTGCGGGCCGTATCGACAACGGCGAGTGGGTGGTCGACCTGCGCCAGCGCACGCGCGTTCGCCGCCGGGCACCTCGCCGGCTCGCTGGGTTTCGAGTTGTCGGACAATTTCGTCACCTACCTGGGCTGGCTGTACCGCTACGGAACGCCGCTGACGCTGATCGGCGAGACCGAGCAGCAGATTCTCGAGGCACGTCGCGAGCTGGTCCGGATCGGGATCGACGACCTGGCCGGGGCCGCAGTCGGTGACATCGCCGACCCTCGCCGACGGCGCTGCGCTGCGGTCCTACCCGGTGTCGGATTTCGCCGGCCTCGCCGAGGCCGTGAAGGCCGGCCCGGTGCAGGTGCTGGACGCACGCCGCAACGACGAGCGCGCGAAGGGTCACGTCCGCGACTCCCAGCACATCCCGCTGCACGAACTGCGCGACCGGCTCGACGAGGTCCCGACCGGCGAGCTGTGGATCTACTGCGGTTCCGGGTACCGGGCCTCGATAGCAGCCTCGATGCTCGACCAGCCCGGCCGGGACCTGGTACTGATCAGCGACGCCTACGACCACGCCGCTGACGCCGGCCTCGAGACCCGCGACGCCGACCTGAACCTCCCGCCAGCCTCGCTGGCAGCATGACCGATATCCACAGCACAGTAAGGATTTTCATGTCCAGCACCACCCTTGACGTCCGCCCAGGCCACGTCGACGCCACCACTGTCGCCGGCTGGATCACCGATCCGGATTCGGTCACGGTGATCGACGTACGCAGCCCGGCCGAGTTCGGCACCGCACACATCGCGGGGTCCTACAACGTGCCCCTGGACCTGCTCGGCGAGCACGCCGAGCAGTTCGCCGCCCGCCTTGACCGCCACGTCGTCCTGGTCTGCCAGTCCGGTAGCCGGGCCGCGCAGGCCGAGCAGCGGCTGGCGGGCGTCGGCGCCCGCAGAACATGTCCATCCTGACCGGCGGTGTCCCCGGGTACGCCGCCGCCGGCGGCGACGTGGTCTACGGCCGGTCCCGCTGGGCGATGGAGCGTCAGGTCCGCCTCGCCGCCGGCTCGCTGGTGGCGGCCAGCATCGCAGCGAGCCTGCGCTTCCCGGCCGCCCGCTTCCTGGCCGGCGCCGTGGGCACCGGCCTGACCTACGCAGCGGTCAGCGACAGCTGCGCGATGGGCCGCGTGCTGGGGATGCTCCCGTACAACCGCGACCCTCAGCGCCGCACGCGCGGCGCAGGTTCTCAACGCCCTGCCGCCGCAGCGCGCAGCGGCATGACCGGGCGCCGGGCAGTGCCCCGCACCAGCCGGTGCGAGGTGTCGCGATGACCGTTGTCGCGGTCCTGGGCCTGGTCATCGGGCTGCTGCTGGGCCTGCTCGGTGGCGGTGGATCCATCCTCGCGGTGCCGGCCCTGGTCTACGGGGCGGGCATCCCAGCTGGCTGCGGCGGTGACGACATCGCTGCTGGTGGTGGGATTGTCGTCGATGACCGCGGTGTTGACGCGGCTCAAGCTGGTGCAGTGGCGACTGGCCTTGGTGATCGGTGGCGCCGGCGCGCTGGCGGCCTTCGCCGGCGCCGCGGTCAACCGCCTGCTCGAACCGCGTCTGGTGCTGATCGGGTTCGCGCTGCTGATGATCGCCGCCGGTGTCCGGATGCTCAAGGACAACCACGAGGAGGAGGGCGGCGCCTGCACATTGCCCTCGGGTGGCGTGAACTGGCGGCGGTGTCTGCCCCGCAGCGTTCCCGTCGGGCTGGCGGTCGGTTTCCTCACCGGCCTCTTCGGGGTCGGCGGTGGTTTCCTGATCATCCCGGCACTGGTGCTGACCCTCGGGCTGCCGATGACGACCGCGGTGCCCACCTCGTTGGTCATCGTGGTGATCAACTCGGTGTTCGGGTTCGCGGCCCACGTCGGTGACGCTGCGGTCGACTACCGGCTCGCCGCGGTGTTCGCCGGTACTGCGATCGCCGGTTCCCTGGTGGCCGCCCGGATCGCCGACCGGCTGCCGGCCGAACGGCTGCGTCGCTGGTTCGCCTACCTCGTGTTCGCCACCGCCGTGTTCGTCATCGTGCAGGCCGTGGTCAATCCCGCGGCCGCCTGACGATCCCCCACCGACCCCGGAGGCGCTCGTGACCATCTGCACCGCCCCGCCCGTCGCCGAGAGCCGATCCCTGCGCTGGCATCGCACCGACAGCCGGCGACTGGCCCGCCTGCTGGGCGTCGTCGCCGCCCTGCACATCGTCGGCTGGGGTGGGTTGGCACTGCTCGCGGCCACCTACCACGGCACCGGGACGATTCTGGGGTTCGGCCTCGGCCTGACGGCGTACGCCTTCGGGGTCCGCCACGCCTTCGACGCCGACCACCTCGCCGTCATCGACGGCACCACCCGCAAGCTCGCGGCGGACGGCCAACGGCCACTGTCGGTCGGGCTGTGGTTCTCGCTGGGCCACAGCACCGTCGTGGTGCTGATGTCGGTGGCGGTCGCGCTGGGTGCCAGGTTCACCACGGCCCTGGTCGACGAGGGCTCGACCGTGCACCAGCTGCTGGGCAGTGTCGGGGCGGGGGTGGCGGGGCTGTTCCTGTGGATCATCGGCGCCGTCAACCTGGTCGCCCTGGTGCGGATGCTCCAGGTCCGCAGGGCCGTCAACCGGGGCACCGCCTCGGCGGCCGATGCCGAGCGGGCCGCCCACCCGACCGGCGTGCTGGCCCGGCTGATTCGCGGTGTCTTGCAACGCATCTCCAGCCCGCGCCAGGTCTACCCGGTCGGCGTGCTGATGGGGCTGGGCTTCGACACTGCCACCGAAGTGGCACTGCTCGTCCTCGCGGCAACCGCCGCCACCACCCTCCCCTGGTACGCCCTGCTGCTGCTGCCCGTGCTGTTCGCCGCCGGCATGACCCTGTTCGACACCCTGGACGGGGCGATGATGAACGTCGCGTACCACTGGGCGTCCCACCACCCCACCCGCCGGATGACCTACAACGCCGCGGTGACGTTCGCCTCGGTCCTGATCACCCTCGGGGTCGGCACCCTCCAGCTGCTCGGGGTGGCCCACGACGAACTCCTCGTCCACGACCCGGTGACAACCTGGCTGACCGGGCTCTCCCCCGCGGCCACCAGCACCGCCGTCCTCGCCGTGCTGGCCCTCGCCTGGGCCGCCACCCTCACCTCGTCGCGGCGGTCCGAGCGCGAGGCGCTGCCCAGAACCGGGTGAGCCACCCGGTCGGGCCTGGGCACGGCGGGGGCGGCTGCTCTCGATCGGACAACCCCTCTGCTCAGTTCAGACGCAGCCCGTTGCCCATGGTCACCTGTGTGGTGTCGCCGCGGTCGGTAATAGCGATCCACCAGCCGGCCCATTGGAACGAGGGCGGACCGGCGAGGGGGACGATGCCGAAATCGCGGCCGGAGCCAGCACTTCCAGGCGGCAAACGCGTGCCACCGTCAAGGGCAACGGCTCCGCGATCCCCGACCGGTTCCGAGCGTTACCCGCATCACAATCGCATCACGCCGAACACTCCCGCCGACCCGTTGACCTGCACCGATAGGCTCCGACACCAGCGGGCCCGGTGAATTGTGACAAGGCTGCCCCTTTCGTTGCTCCATCGTCTGCTTTCGCAGAACTTTCGCCCATTGACGAATCGCTGTCGGTGGACTTAGTTTCATGCCGCGGGACCGGATCGGTAGCACCGGGACCGCACACCGGGACGCCATCGACGACGAGACGGGAGCAGGCATGGACGAGTTCGCTCGCGCGGAGGCCGTGCTGGCCATCCTGGAGCGGACCGGTCGTGTCACCGTCGGCGAACTGACGCACCGACTCGGGGTCTCCGCGGTCACTGTCCGCAAGGACCTCGAAGCACTGGAGCAACGCGCGATGCTGCGCCGGGTGCGGGGCGGCGCAGTCGGGATCAGCACCACCGACGAGGGATCGTTCGACATGCGTCTGCGACAGGGGCGCTCGGTCAAGCAGTTCATCGCTGCCACCGTCGCCGCCACCGTCGGCCACGGCGAGGTGATCGCGATGGACGCCTCGACGACCTGCTACTACGTGGCCGAACGGCTGTTGGATCGGCGCGATCTCATCGTCATCACCAACGGTCTCAAGACCGCGACGATGTTCCTGGAGCACTCGACGGCGATGGTCATCATGCCCGGCGGGGTACTCCGCCGCTCCGCGGGCTCGATGGTCGGCCAGTTCGGCGACGTACTCGCGGCGCGGGGAACCATCGACAAGGGCTTCTTCGGCGTCAAGGGACTCTCCGTCACCCACGGGCTGATGGAGATGGCGATCGAGGAGGCGGAGGCGAAGAAGTACCTCGTCAACTCGTGCGCCCAGGTCTTCGGGGTGCTCGATTCCACCAAGGTGGGCCGTTTCGGCCTGCATTCCTTCGCCCCGGTGCGGTCGGTCACCGGGCTGTTCACCGACGACCTCATGCCGCCCGCAGAGATCACGGCGTGGCGACAGGCCGGCGTCACCGTCACGACCGTCGCGCATCCCGGCACCGAACACGCCGGCGACACCGCGTTGTCCGCCTCGTCACCGGGGTGACCACCGGGAACCGGTCGGTTCCCGCCACCCCGCCGTCGGCGGTTGCTCCACCGCATCACCTCCACCCACGCGGCTGTCGCGTGACTTCGGCGTCCGTCCGGTACGCCGCCGCTCATGGCCTTCGGGCCGGAACCAGGAGAACCTCGCACATGAGACTCAACCGCAAGCTGACCGGCATCGTCGCCGCCGGCGTCGCGCTCGCGCTGATCACCACCGGCTGCACGAAGAAGAACGACGTGGTTGCCACCGCCACCGCCACCGCCACCACGGCGACGACGTCGTCCACCTCGGCCGCGCCCAGCGACGGCACCGAGACCGGCGGCACCGCAGCCACTTCCGCCCCCGGCACGGCAACCAGCGACAAGAAGTACAAGGTCGCCTTCGTACCCAAGCTGCAGGGAGTCCCGTACTTCGAGGCGATGAACACCGGCGGCCAGAAGGCCGCCGCCGAGCTCGGCAACATCGAGTGGCTCTACCAGGGCCCGGTCGAGGCCGATGCGGCCAAGCAGGCCGACATCGTCCGCAGCTACATCCAGCAGGGCGTCGACACCCTCATCGTGGCCCCGAACGATCCCGACTCGATGGCCCCCATCCTCCAGGAGGCCAAGGACAAGGGCATCCACGTTGCCACCGCCGACACCGATGCACCGAAGTCGGTGCGGGAGGCGTTCGTGAACCAGGCCTCGGTGGAGGGCATCGGCCAGGGGCTGACCGACGCGCTGCTCTCGGCCATGGGCGGCAAGGGCAAGTACGCCATCGTGTCCTGTGGTGAGACCGCGGCGAACCTCAACGCCTGGATCGAGGTGCAGAAGTCCTACACCGCCAGCAAGTACCCGGACGCGGAGATCGTCGACATCGTCTACGCCGGTGAAGATCAGGGCAAGGCCACCGAGCTCGCCACCAACCTGATGGCTGCCAACCCGGACCTGACCGGCCTGGTCGGCGAGTGCACCTCCTCGGCACCTGGTGTGGCCGAGGCCGTGCGTAACGCCGGCAAGATCGGCACCGTCTTCACCGTCGGTCTGGGTACCCCGCAGTCGATGAAGGACTACCTCGCCGACGGCTCGTCGTCCGCGTCGATCCTGTGGAACGTGGAGAACCTTGGCTACCTGACCGCGTGGGCCGGCCTGCAGCTCGCGCAGGGCACGGACTTCGCCGCCACCAACGACGTCAGCACCGATCTGCCCGCGGTGGCCTACGACGCATCGACCAAGGTCCTGCTGCTCGGGCCGGCGCTGGCGATCACCGCCGACAACGTGGATCAGTTCAGCTACTGACGCACCGGCGCCGGTCGGGTGGGTGCAACCCACCCGCCCGACCGGTGTCCCGCCCCGCACTCCCCCCGGCCCGGCGAGGAAACCCGAGAACCCATGCTTGACAACACGACCGACGAACCGGTGGCCCTCCCCGACACCGGCACGGCCCGGCTGCACCTGACGGGGATCTCGAAGCGCTTCGGCGCCGTCCGTGCCATCCGCAACGCCGACATCACCGTACGGCCCGGAACGGTGCACGCCCTGGTCGGCGAGAACGGTGCGGGCAAGTCCACTCTCATCAAGATCATCGCCGGTGCAGAATCCGCCGACACCGGTGAGATCCGGTTCGAGGATGCGCCGGTCCGGATCAGCACCACCCTGGAGGCGATCAACCTCGGCATCGCCACCGTCTACCAGGAGCCGCAGCTGTTCGCCGAGCTGACGGTCTCGGAGAACATCTTCACCGGCCGCGAGCTCAAGTCCGGCGGACGCATCGACTGGCGTGCCCAGAACGAGAAGGTCGTCGAGCTGCTGGAACTCATCGGACTCCCCGGCCGGTACGCCACCGCGGTCGTCGGCACCCTGTCGATCGCCGAACAGCAACAGGTTTCGATCGCCAAGGCGCTCGCCGGCCGGGCGAAGGTGCTCATCCTGGACGAGCCCAGCGCCATCCTCACCGATGCCGAGATCGAGGTGCTGTTCACCGTCGTCCGACGGTTGACCTCGACCGGGGTGTCGGTCATCTACATCTCGCACCGGCTCGACGAGCTCTTCCGCATCGCCGACGAGGTCACCGTGATGCGCGACGGCACCACCCTGGGCACTTTCGGGATCGGCGAGCTGTCCGTCCGGCGGATCGTCGAGCTGATGGTCGGCGGCATCCTCGCCGAGGACAAGCCGCTGCGCGAGATCCCCGACGTGCCGGCCAGACTCGTCCTTTCCGGGCTGGGCCTGGACGGCCGGTTCCACGACGTGAACCTCGAGGTCCGTCCCGGCGAGATCGTCGGTCTGTACGGGCTTGTCGGATCCGGCGTCTCCGAGATCGCGGCGACCGTGTACGGCATCGAGCAGGCCGACCACGGCGAGATCCTGCTCGACGGCATGCCGATCCGGCCGAAGTCGCCTCGGCACGCCCAGAAGCTCGGCATCGCCCTGCTACCGGCCAACCGGAAGCTGGAGGGGATGTTCTCCTTCCAGCCGATCTCGTTCAACATCTCGGCCGGGCATCTGGGGCTGCTGTCCAAGGCCGGCTGGGTCGACCGGAAGCGGGAGACCGCGGTCGCGGTGGACATGATCCGGCGGCTCGCCGTGAAGACCCCCAGCGAGCGGCAGAACATCGGCGCGATGTCCGGCGGCAACGCCCAGAAGGTCGTCCTGGCACGGCAACTCGTGGAGCGGCCCGAGGTGCTGGTGTTGGCCGAGCCCACCCAGGGGGTGGACGTCGGCGCCAAGGAGGAGATCCACCGCATCATCACCGCGCTCGCCGACGAAGGGACCGCGGTCCTGGTGGTCACCTCCGACCTGCCGGAGGCGCTGCGGATCTCCGACCGGCTGATCGTCGTCCGGGCGGGCACCACCACGGTCACGTTCGGACCCGAGGCAACCCAGGTCGATGTGCTGGCCGCCGCCGCCGGCGACCTGCACGACACCCCAGCGTCCACCCCCAGCCCGAAGGAGGCAGTCTCGTGACCACCACGACGGCGCCACCCGCACCCGCGTCGGACCTGCCGCCGGCGAAGATCCGCCGGCGGGTGCTGCCTGCTCCGGTCACCGGCCAGGAGTTGGTGCTGATCGGCGTCATCGCCGCATTGTGGCTGCTGCTGAGCCTGTTCACCCGTGGCTTCCTGACCGAGCTGACGTTGATCTCACTGGTCGGCTACATGGCCCCGGTGGCCACCATCGGCATCGGCATGACGATCATCATCATCACCGGCGGGATCGACGTCTCGGTCGCCGCCGGGGTGATGGTCTGCTCGGTGATCGTGGCCAAGACGATGGTCACCTACGACACGTCCGTGCCCGTCCTGGTCCTGATCGCGGTGTCCGTCGGGGCGCTGCTCGGTCTGGTGAACGGCGCTCTCATCGCCTACGGCCGGGTCCAGGCCATCATCATCACGTTCGGTACCGCCAACCTGTTCCAGTTCCTGGGGCTGCAGATCTTCGGCTCCAGCACGGTCAACGGCATCCCCCGTGATCTGAAGATCTTCGGTATCGGCGCGGAGGGAAGGGTTCTCGGTCTCCCTCTCGCGGTGCTGATCACCATCGCGTTGGCTGCTGTGGCGTGGGTCTACCTCCGGCACACCGCCGGCGGCCGGCACTTCTACGCCGTCGGCGGCGACGCCCACGCGGCCCGGCTGGCCGGGGTCCGGGTGCAGCGCCGCCAGTTGCTCGCCTACGTCATCACCGGTGGCCTGGTCGGGCTCGCGCGCCTGCTTCACGATCGCGCTGGGCACGTCGACCGTGCAGCAGAACATCGGTAACGGCGTCGAGCTCGCGGCCATCGCCGCAGTGGTCATCGGTGGCACGTCGATCATGGGTGGCCGCGGTTCGGTGCTGGGCACCGTCCTGGGAGCCCTGCTGGTCCAGACCGTCAGTACTGGGGTCACCCAGCTCCGGTGGCCCTCGCAGCTGTCCGATCTGTTCGTCGGGATCGCCATCGTCATAGCCGTCGGCGCGGATCTGCTGCGCGAACGGGCACGCAAGAACAAGGGTCGGAGCGCGCGATGAGCACCACCACACCAGCCCCCGCACCCGCGGCGGTCACCCCGCCCACCGGTGAGTCCCTCGGCGCGAAGGTGGTGCGCGCCCTGCTCACCCAACGCACCGTGCTGATCGTCGTGCTGCTGGTCGCAGTGCTGGCGACGTTCATGGTGATGGACGCCAACGACTACCTCACCGGGTCCTACGACGGCGACACCCTCGCTGCCGCCCTGATCAACCTGGTGCCGCTGGCCATGCTGGCGCTGGCCGAGATGCTGGTCATCGTCTCCGGCCGCGGCGGTATCGACCTGTCGATCGGCTCGACCGTGTCACTCACCGGCATGGTTTTCGGGTTCGCCTACCAGAGCTGGCAGCTGCCCCTCGCGGCGGCCATCGCGATCGCCATGCTGGCCGGTGCACTCTGCGGGGCGGTCAACGGGTTCCTGATCGCCTACCTCGGTTTCCCGGCCCTGATCGCCACTCTCGCCACGTATTACGGCTACGCCTCCCTCGCCCTGGTCATCAACGCGCAGAAGCCGGTGACCGGTGATCGGATCGCGGACCTGTACGGCACCGCGGCCCGGTCGGTCGAGCTGCCCGTCGTCGGGGCGAACCTGCCCGACATTCCGGTCGGAGTGTTCTACTTCCTGCTGCCGACCGTGGTGGTGGTGTACGTGCTCATCGCCCGCACCACGTACGGTCGCCGCCTCTTCGCCACCGGCACCAACGACGTCGCCGGCCGGTTCGCCGGCATCGACGTCCGCGACACCCGTTTCAAGGCATACATCCTGGCGGGGGTGATCGCCGGCCTGGTGGCCGTGGTGACCACCGCGCAGTTCGCCTCGGCCCGCCCCGACGCCGGCACCAGCGGTAACGGCATGGCACTGCCGGCCATCACGATCGCCGTGCTGGGTGGGGTCGCCATCACCGGCGGGATCGGCAGGGTCGCCGGTGTCGTGCTGGCCGGCCTGCTGGTGGTCTGGCTCAACGCCGGCATCCCGCTGGCCATCTCCGGCAACACCGGCCCGCAGTTCCAGCTGCTCGCCCTGGGCGTGGTCCTGGTGTTCGCGGCGCTGCTCAACGGCCTCACCACCCGCAGGTACGGGGGGACGAAATGACCGAGCGCGTCTGCTTCCTGCTGCAGGTCCGCGCTGACCGGCTGGCCGAGTACACCGCGGCCCACACCGCCGTCTGGCCGGAGATGCAGCAAGCCCTGACCGCCACCGGCTGGCACAACTACACGTTGTTCCTGCGGCCCGACGGCCTGGTCGTCGGATACCTGGAGACCGACGACTTCGACGCCGCGCTGGCCGGGATGGCCGGCCACGAGGTCAACGAGCGATGGCAGGCCGCGATGGCACCGTTCTTCGAGACCGGCGACGAGAGCCGCCCCGACCAGCGCATGCAACGCCTCACCGAGTACTTCCACCTGGCCTGACGGCCGATGTCGCAAAGGATCTGATTGCCATGTCCGCCACCACCGCCTCGCCGGCCACCTCCACCGCCCTGGCCGCACTCGACGATTTCGGTATCGAGGTGCCGTCGTGGGCGTACGGGAACTCCGGCACCCGGTTCAAGGTGTTCGCCACCCGGGGTGTGCCGCGGGACCCGTTCGAGAAGCTGGCCGACGCCGCCCAGGTGCACGCGATGACCGGTGCGGCGCCGCGGGTGTCGCTGCACATCCCGTGGGACCGGGTGCCGGACTGGTCGGCGTTGTCGGCGCACGCGGCGGACCTGGGCGTGACGATCGGGGCGATCAACTCCAACCTGTTCCAGGACGACGACTACAAGCTGGGGTCGTTGACCCACGCCGATGCCCGGATCCGGGCGAAGGCGGTCGCCCACCACGTGGAGTGTGTGGACGTGATGCGGGCGACCGGCTCCAAGGACCTCAAGATCTGGCTGCCCGACGGCACCAACTACGCCGGGCAGGACTCGCTGCGTCGGCGGCAGGACCGGCTCGCGGACTCGCTGCAGCAGGTCTACGACGCGATGGACGACGACCAGCGACTGCTGCTGGAGTACAAGATCTTCGAGCCGTACTTCTATTCGATGGACCTGCCGGACTGGGGCAGCTCGCTGCTGCAGTGCCTGGCGTTGGGTGAACGGGCCAAGGTCATCCTGGACACCGGTCACCATGCCCCGAGCACCAACATCGAGTTCATCGTGATGCAGCTGCTGCGGCAGGACCGGTTGGGCGCGTTCGACTTCAACTCCCGCTACTACGCCGACGACGACCTCATCGTCGGTTCGGCGGACCCGTTCCAGCTGTTCCGGATCATGGTCGAGATCGTCTCCCAGGACGCACATCTGCCCGGGTCGGGGGTGAACTTCATGCTCGACCAGTGCCACAACATCGAGGACAAGATCCCCGGCCAGATCCGGTCGGTGCTCAACGTGCAGCAGGCGACGGCGAAGGCGCTGCTCATCGACCGCGACGAACTGGCCGCAGCACAGGACTCCGGTGATGTGCTCGGTGCACACGGCATCCTGATGGACGCCTACGAGACCGACGTCCGTGGTCTGCTCGCCGACCGGCGGGAGGCCCGCGGGCTGCCGCGGGACCCGATGAAAGCGTTCGCCGCGTCCGGCTACCTGGACCGGATCGCCACCGACCGGGTCGGTGGCGTCCAGGCGTCCTGGGGCGCCTGAACCCACTTCCGTCCACGACCTCCCCTTGACAGCAAAGGTTCTCATGATGAGCGACAGCACTGTGGTCAGCGATCTGATCGGCCGGTCCAACCGGCTCGGCGCCGACCCCCGCAACACCAACTTCGCCGGCGGCAACACCTCTGCCAAGGGCACCGAAACCGACCCGGTCACCGGGCAGGACGTGGAGTTGTTGTGGGTCAAGGGCTCCGGGGGTGACCTGGGCACCCTGCAGGAGAAGAACCTGGCGGTGTTGCGGCTGGACCGGCTGCGCGCCCTGGTCGACGTCTACCCGGGGGTGGAGCGCGAGGACGAGATGGTGGCCGCGTTCGACTACTGCCTGCACGGCAAGGGCGGCGCCGCACCGAGCATCGACACCGCGATGCACGGCCTGGTCGACGCCGCACACGTGGATCACCTGCACCCTGATTCAGGGATCGCGCTGGCCACCGCCGCCGACGGGGCGGACCTGACCCGCCGGTGCTTCGGCGACCGGGTGGCGTGGGTCCCGTGGCGCCGACCCGGGTTCCAGCTCGGCCTGGACATGGCCGCGGTCAAGGCCACCAACCCGCAGGCCATCGGCTGCATCCTGGGCGGCCACGGCATCACCGCCTGGGGCGACACCTCCGAGGCGGCCGAGGCCAACAGCCTGGAGATCATCCGCACCGCCGAGCAGTTCCTCGCCGACCACGGCTCAGCGGAACCGTTCGGCGCGGCCGTACCGGGATACGAACCGCTGCCCGATGACGCGCGGCGGGCGAAAGCGGCCGCATTGTTCCCCACCCTGCGCGGGCTCGCGTCCACCGACAAGCCGCAGCTGGGCCACTACACCGACGCCCCCGCGGTGCTGGACTTCCTGGCCCACGAGAAGCTCACCGCGCTGGCCGAACTGGGCACGTCCTGCCCCGACCACTTCCTGCGCACCAAGGTCAAGCCGATGGTCGTCGACCTACCGTCCAGCGCGTCGGTCGAGGAGATCCTGGCCGCGCTGCCCGCGACTGCACGAGGCCTACCGCGCCGACTACGCCGGCTACTACCAGCGCAACGCCACCCCGGACTCCCCCGCGATGCGCGGCGCCGACCCGGCGGTCGTGCTCGTCCCCGGCGTCGGGATGTTCTCCTTCGGCAAGGACAAGCAGACCGCCCGGGTGGCCGGCGAGTTCTACCTCAACGCCATCAACGTGATGCGCGGCGCCGAATCGGTGTCCACCTACGCCCCGATCAGCGAGGCCGAGAAGTTCGCCATCGAGTACTGGGCCCTCGAAGAGGCCAAACTCCAGCGGATGCCCAAGCCCAAGGCACTCGCCACCCGCGTCGCAATGGTCACCGGCGCCGGCTCCGGCATCGGCAAGGCCATCGCCACCCGCATCGCCGCCGAAGGCGGGTGTGTGGTGATCGCCGACCTCAACCTGGACAACGCCGCCGCCCTGGCAACAGAGCTGGGTGGGCCCGATGTCGCGATCGCGATCAGATCCGATGTCTCCGACGAGGAATCGGTGGCCGCGGCGTTCGCGGCGGCCACCCTGGCGTTCGGCGGCGTCGACCTGGTCGTCAACAACGCCGGCCTGTCACTGTCCAAACCGCTGCTGGAGACCACCGTCAAGGACTGGGACCTCCAGCACAACGTGATGGCCAAGGGCTCGTTCCTGGTCTCCCGGGAAGCAGCCAGGGTGATGATCACCCAGCAGCTCGGCGGGGACATCATCTACATCTCCAGCAAGAACAGCGTCTTCGCCGGACCCAACAACATCGCCTACTCCGCGACCAAGGCCGACCAGGCCCACCAGGTCCGGCTGCTGGCCGCCGAACTCGGCCCCCACGGCATCCGGGTCAACGGCATCAACCCCGACGGCGTCGTCCGCGGATCCGGCATCTTCGCCAGCGGCTGGGGCGCATCCCGCGCCGCCGTCTACGGCGTCAAGGAAGAAGACCTCGGCGCCTACTACGCCAAACGCACCCTGCTCGGCAAGGAGGTGCTGCCCGACCACATCGGCGACGCCGTCTACGCCCTCACCGCCGGTGACCTGTCCCAGACCACCGGACTCCACATCCCCGTCGACTCCGGCGTCGCCGCCGCGTTCCTGCGGTAGCACCCCCATGACCACCACCATCTCCCTCGCCGCAGTCGACCTCGGTGCGTCCAGCGGCCGGGTCATCCTCGGCCGGGTAGGCCCCGGGACACTCGAGCTCACCGAGGTGCACCGGTTCCGCAACGGACCCGTCCGGCTGCCCGGCGGCCTGTACTGGGACGTCCTGGGGCTCTACCAGGACATCCTGGAGGGGATCCGCCGTGCGTCGCGGGAAGCACCTGATCTGGCCGGGCTGGCGATCGACTCCTGGGCGGTGGACTACGGTCTCGTCGACCCGCAGGGTCGGTTGCTGGGCAACCCGCACCACTACCGGGACGGGCGCACCGACGCGGTCACCGACCGGGTGCACCAGCAGGTGTCACCGGACCGGCTCTACGCGATCACCGGGCTGCAGTACCTGCCGTTCAACACGGTCTACCAGTTCGCCGCCGAGACCGACCTGGCTCGACCCGGCACGCAGGCGCTGCTCATCCCGGACCTGCTCGGGTACTGGCTGACCGGTCGCCGCGTCACGGAGGAGACCAACGCCTCCACCACCGGGCTCCTCGACGCCACCACCGGCGGCTGGTCGGCCGAGATCGGCTGCCGCACCGAGCTTCCCGAGGGTCTGCTGCCCCCGGTCGTCCCGCCGGGGTCGGTCCTGGGCGCGCTCACCCCCGAGGTCGTGGAGGACACCGGCGCCCACCGGCCACTGCTGGTCACCACCGTCGGGTCCCACGACACCGCCTCGGCGGTTCTCGGGGTACCCGCGGCGACCCCGGATTTCGCTTACATCTCCTGCGGCACCTGGGGGCTCGTCGGTGTGGAACTGGAAGCCCCGGTCCTCACCCAGGAGAGTCGGGCGGCGAACTTCACCAACGAGCGCGGCATCGACGGCACGATCCGCTACCTGCGCAACGTGATGGGGCTGTGGCTGCTGTCGGAGTCCATGCGGATCTGGGCCCTCCAGGGCTGGGCGGTCGACCTCACCGAGGTCCTCACCGAAGCCGCACAGCTACCCGGCGGCGGTCCGCAGTTCGACCCCGACGATCCGGTCTTCCTGCCCCCCGGGGACATGCCGGCCCGCATCGTCGACGCCTGCCGCGTCGCGGGACAACCGACCCCCCAAGGGATCCCGGCGATCGTCCGCTGCATCCTGGACAGCCTGGCCACCGCTTTCACCGCCGGCATCAACGACGCCGAGCTACTCTCCGGCCGGGCGGTGACCACCGTTCACATCGTCGGTGGCGGCTCGCAGAACGCGCTGCTGTGCCAGCTGATCGCCGACGCCGGCGGTCGCACCGTGGTGGCCGGTCCCGTCGAGGCGACGGCGTTGGGCAACCTGCTCGTCCAGGCCCGCACCCACGGCGCGCTCACCGGCGACCGGTGGGCGCTGCGGGCCGAGCTGCGCGCCGCGGTGCACACCCGGACCTACCACCCCGGCACCCCGGCGGGCGGATGATGACCACAGCGGCGGGCCCGACGACCAGACCGGCAACAGCGGCGACAGCGGCGACAGCGGCGACAGCGGCGACAGCGACAGCGAATTCGATGCGGATCGCGGTAGTGGCCACCTGCCTGGCCGACTCGCTGTTCCCGGAGGTGGTGCAGGCGACCGTCGGGCTGCTGGAGCGGCTCGGCCACACCGTCGTCTTCCCGCCGGCCCAGGTCTGCTGCGGACAGATGCACGTCAACACCGGTTATCTGTCGGAGGCGCTGCCGGTGGTGCGCCATCACGTCGAGACCTTCGAGGCCGCCGATTTCGACGTGGCGGTCGCACCCTCCGGCTCCTGTGTCGGGTCGATCCGGCACCAACAGGCCATGGTCGCCCGGCGCGGAGGCGACCCGGCGCTCGCCGCCCGGGCCGAGGCGCTGGCCGGTCGAACGTACGAGCTCTCGGAACTGTTGGTGGACGTGCTCGGGGTGACCGACGTCGGCGCGTACTTCCCGCACCGGGTCACCTACCACCCGACCTGCCACAGCCTGCGGATGCTGCGGGTCGGCGACAAGCCGCTGCAACTGCTGCGGGCTGTTCGCGGGATGGAACTGGTCGAGCTGCCCGACGCGGACCAGTGCTGCGGCTTCGGCGGCACGTTCTCGCTGAAGAACCCCGACGTGTCGACCGCGATGCTGGCCGACAAGATGGGCAACGTGCTCGCCACGAAGGCCGAGATCTGCTCCGCCGGGGACGCGTCCTGCCTGATGCACATCGGCGGTGGGCTGTCCCGGCTCAAGACCGGGGTCCGCACCGTGCACCTCGCCCAGATCCTCGCTTCGACCACCGAGAAGGCCTTCGCATGAACAGCCCCCGCGCCACGAAGCGTCCCGTGGTGACCACCGTGCAGGTGCCGGCGTGACCACCTTCCTGGGGATCCCGCTGCGCCGCAGCCGGGATGCCGAGTCGCCGATCCGCGGCACCGAGACGTTCCCGCAGGCCGCGAAACGTGCCGTCAACGACACCCAGCTCCGACGCAACCTCGGTCGCGCGACCGCCACGATCCGGGGCAAGCGCCAGGCCGTCGTGGACGAGATGCCGGACTGGGAAGCGTTGCGTGACAGCGGATCAGCGATCAAGGCCGGCGTGATGGCCCGCCTGCCGGAGCTGCTGGAGCAACTGGAGTCCAACGTCGTCGCCCGTGGCGGCACCGTGCACTGGGCCGCCGACGCCGCCGAGGCCAACCGCATCGTCACCGCGATCGTCCAGGGCAAGGGCGTCGACGAGGTCGTCAAGGTCAAGTCGATGGCCACCCAGGAGATCGGCCTCAACGAACACCTCGCCGAGTACGGCATCGCCGCGGTGGAGACCGACCTCGCCGAGCTCATCGTGCAACTCGGCAACGACAAGCCCTCACACATCCTGGTGCCGGCGATCCACCGCGGCCGAGCCGAGGTCCGGGAGATCTTCCTCCGCGAGATGGCAGACGCACCAGCCGATCTCACCGACGAGCCGAAGATGCTGGCGATGGCCGCCCGCGCCCACCTACGCCGCAAGTTCCTCACCGCCAAGGTCGCGATCTCGGGCACGAACTTCGCCATCGCCGACACCGGCACCCTGTCGGTGGTGGAGTCCGAGGGCAACGGCCGAATGTGCCTCACCCTGCCCGAAACCCTCATCACCGTCATGGGTATCGAGAAGATCCTGCCCACGTTCGCCGACCTCGAGGTGTTCCTGCAGCTGCTTCCGAGGTCGTCCACCGGTGAACGAATGAACCCCTACACCTCACTGTGGACCGGAGTGCACCCCGGCGACGGGCCGCAGGAGTTCCACCTGGTGCTGCTGGACAACGGTCGCACCAACGCCCTCGCCGACGAGATCGGCCGGGCCGCCCTGCACTGCATCCGCTGCTCGGCCTGCCTCAACGTCTGCCCGGTCTACGAACGTGCCGGCGGCCACGCCTACGGCTCGGTCTACCCCGGACCGATCGGCGCGGTGCTCACCCCGCAGCTCACCGGCATCCACGGCCACAGCGACGTGAACAGCACGCTGCCCTACGCGTCGTCCCTGTGCGGTGCCTGCTTCGACGCCTGCCCGGTGAAGATCGACATCCCGTCTCTCCTGGTGGAACTCCGCGGCCGGGCCGTGGACTCCGACCGCGGTCACGGCCTGCCCACCGGCTGGGACGGCGCGATGAAGGCTGCCGCCTGGGTGATGAGCGACGAGAAGCGCTTCGCCGCTGCCCAACGCGGCCTCGCCGCCGGCCGACTCATCGCCCGCAAGGGGCAGATCACCACCCTGCCGTTCCCGATGTCGGCCTGGACCGGCAGCCGCAATCTGCCCGCCCCGCCGAGACAGACCTCGCGACAATGGTTCGCCGAGACCCACCCGGACCTCGAGGACAACCCCGCATGACCACCCGCGACACCATGCTGGCCGCTATCCGTGCCGCCGTCGCCGCAGGTACGGGGCCTGCCGACCTCGCCCCCGTCCCCCGCGAGTACGCCCGCACCGGCGTGCTGACCAACCGCGACCAGGTCCTCGAACTCCTCGCCGACCGACTCATCGACTACAAGGCACTCGTCGGTCGGGCGACCGCAGCCGACCTCGCCTCCGTGCTCGACGATGCGCTGGCCCCGGCGAGCTCCGTGGTCATCCCCGCCGGTCTGCCGGTCGAGCTGCGCGCGGCGGTCGGCAACCACGGCCGGCGGGTGCTGATCGACGACCAACCCGATGTACTGACCGCTGATCAGTTGGACGGTGTAGACGCCGTGGTCACCGGCGCGCGGGTCGCGATCGCGCTCACCGGGACGATCGTGCTCGACGCCGGCCCGGACCAGGGCCGCCGCGCCCTGTCGCTGGTCCCGGACCGGCACGTGATCATCCTGCACGCGCAGCAGGTGGTCGAGACCGTGCCGGAGGGCCTGGCGCGGCTGACCCCCACCGCCCCGCTGACGATGATCTCCGGGCCGTCGGCGACCAGCGACATCGAGCTCTCCCGGGTGGAAGGAGTGCACGGACCCCGCACGCTGCACGTCATCATCGTCAACGGCTGACGGCCTCCGGTTGGCGCAGGTCCTGCAGGTCCATGACGTAACCGGCGATGCCACCGGAGATCGCGCGGCGCCACGTCACCGTCAGAGCCGCCGGTCCGGACGACACGGTCGGACCGCCGACGAGCACCGGCACGCCCGACCGGGCGGCCAACGTACGGACGGCGACCGCGAGCGCTGCGACGCTCGCGGTGAACAGGGCGACGGCGGTGAGCGCCACCGGCAGCCCGAGGTGCTCGGCGACCACCCCGATCAGCGGCGGTCCGGCCAGCAGCCCGCTGTACCCGACGGTCGCGGCCAACGCGACCCCCTGCGGACCGGCCAGTGCGCCGCCGGCCGCGAGCGCCACCGGGAAGATGTTGGCCAACCCGACCCCCACCAGCAGAAAACCGGCCAGCGCGACCGGCACCGACGGTGACAGCGCGGCGACCACCATCGCCATCGATGCGAGCAGCGCGCCACGGGTGAGCAGTCGCGCCGGCCCGAACCGGCGCAACGCCCAGCCCCCGCCGAGCCTTCCGAGTCCCATCGCCAGCGAGAACCCCGCGAAGCCGGCCGCAGCGACGACAGGGGAGGCACCGAGGTCGGTCCGCAGGTGCAGGGCGGCCCAGTCGGTCAGGGTGCCCTCGGCGAAGGCCGTGCAGGCAGCGATCGCCCCCAGCAGCATCACGACCGTCCGGTGCGGAACCGGCCGTCGTGCGGCGCCGGACCGGCCCGACGACGGGGTGGACCGCACGGACTCCGGGGGGAGCGGATCGACCCGGGCCAGCGGCCGGGCGACTGCCGCGGTGAGCAGGGCCCCGGCGACACCCACCAGGACCAGATGCGGGAGAACCCCGAGCAGGGCCGCCATCGCGCCGCCCACGACTGCACCCAACAGCGCGCCGAAGCTCACGCCGGCGTGCAACAGCGGCATCAGCGGTCGGCCGCGCAGCACCTCCAGGCGGACGCCCAGGCTGTTGGCCGCGACGTTCACCGCGCCGGTCGCCGCGCCGAACGCGGTCAGCGCAGCGGCCAGTTCGAGCGGTGTGCGGGCCAGCCCGGGCAGCGCCAGCGTCAGGCTCAACAACAGTCCGGCGGCCGACCCGACCGCGCCCGCCCCGTAGCGCAGGCACCAGCGGCCCGCCAATTGCATGGTCGCCAGCGCGCCGACCGAGACGCAGAGCAGTACGCCGCCCAGCGCCGCAGCGGACAGGCCGAGCTGTTGGCTGATGTCGGGCACCCGGGCCGCCCAGGTGCCGAAGACGAATCCGTCGAAGGCGAACAGGGCAAGCACGGCCACCCAACCGGGAATGGCGGCGCTGACCGGACCGGCGAGCCGGCCGCGGACGCGGGCCGGGACGGCACCTGCGGGTGGGGCGGTTCTGATCGGGCTCATGGGCACTCCTGGGCGGTTCGTCGCCGACTGGCTCGAAGGTCCGCCCGGTGGGCGGGCCTCGACAGCCGCGGAAGGGGCTCGGGGACACACACCGATGTGGGGTGGCAGCGCGCACGCGGGCGGACGGTCAGGTCCGGCCGGTCGGCTGCCCGATCGCGCCGGGCGATCGGGGGCGGGATGGACGCATCGCGTCCGGTCCCACAGTGGAGGGACGTACCCCCCTGCCGCGGGTTGCCCGGCCGTGACGTGGGTCATCAGACTCGGCGGCAGTGCGCTCCACAGACCCGGCGTGTCACGGGCCCTGCGCTCAACTGACCCGGCGTGTCACAGGCTCGGCGCCGACCCGACAGCCGGGACCGGAGGTCGGGGGCTCCGGTACCGGCCGGCGGCCCGGCCGAGCGGTACCCAGGAACACCCCGGAACGCATTGCGTCCACCCCGTGCCGAGCACCGTCGACCACCACAAATCGGGCCGTACGGCGGCGGCCCGAGCCGGTCGGCACCCGCGCCCGAAAAGGACGCCGCGCAGCACCTGACACCGACCCGTCCAGTGTGCGGCGCCGGAGCGTCGAATGCCATCCCTGGATGCGGGGATTCTGTCGCCCGGGCGGCCCACATATCGACACCTCCCTGGCCGCGGCTCGCCCGTCCGGCCGCGCAGATCGCGCCGATCGGGCATGCTGGGTGCCGCCGTGACGAGAACGGCGTGCGAGCGTCGAACAGGCGAAGATCCGGGGGAACGTGGCGCTGTCCATCGCCGGGGGATGGTTCGTCCTGCTGACGACCCTGCTGGCAGCCGGTGCGCTGTTGCTGACTGCCGCCGACAGGGGTCGTTCCTGGTACGCGCGGCGACTGCCGGCCGGGGTGGCCATCGGCATCCTCGCCACGACAGCCGTCACCTACTACGCCAACGCTGTCTGGCATCCGTTCCCGGACCCGCTGCCGTCGGTCGTCGTCGGGTGGCTGGGCCTGACCTTTATTACGCTGGCAGTGGGACTGCTGCACCGTGGTGCCCGCTCCCGGGCCGTCGGGGTGGCTCTCGCGATGCTGGTCGCCGTCTGCGGCGCCGTCCACGTGAATGCCTCCTTCGGTACCTATCCGACGCTGGCCGCCGCCTTCGGCGAGCCGCTGCCCGGGCAGGTCGAGAGCTCCGCGGTGGTGGGCGTGGACGTGCCGGTGGCGGCCGTTCCCGACAACGCTCCACTCGCAGGTTCGTGGACCGCGCCGCCGGGGCTGGCCGCGACCGGCGAGGTGACCACAGTGACCATTCCGGGCACGATCTCCGGCTTCACAGCGCAGCCCGCCTGGATCTACCTCCCACCCGCCTACCGCGCCGCCCCGCGACCGCTGTTGCCGGTGCTGATCCTGCTGTCCGGTCAACCCGGCGAGCCGCGCAACTGGTTCGACGGCAGCAACCTCGCCCAGATCATGGACGCCTACGCGGCCCGGCACGGCGGACTCGCGCCGGTGGTGGTGGTCCCCGACTGGATCGGGACCGCCACCGCCAACCCGCTGTGTGTCGACTCCGCCGTCGGCGGCAACGATGCGACCTACCTCACCCGGGACGTACCGGACTGGATCCGCGCCCAGCTCGAGATCGACGCCCGGCCGAGCCGGTGGGCCGTCGGGGGGCTCTCGGCCGGGGCCACCTGCGCCGGACAGCTCGCCATCAACGAGCCCGCCCAGTTCCCGACCCTGCTGTTCTTCTCCGGCCAGTCCGAACCGACGCTGTCCGACCGTGCAGACACGGTCGCGACGCTCTTCGGTGGCGACGAGGCGGCGTTCGTCCGTGTCAACCCGCTGGACGTGCTGCAGCACAAGAAGTTTCCGGACAGCGCCGCCGTGTTCGCAGCGGGCACCCAGGACGCCGAGTACGGGCCGTCGACCAGGACGATGTACCAGGCGGCGCTGGCCGCCGGGGTGGATGCCCGGTACCTGGACCTGCCGGGGGGGCACAACTCACCGTTCTGGGCGTCGGCACTGACCGCCTCGATGGACTGGTTGGGCAGCCGGCTGCGGCTGACCGGGTGAGCCCATCAGCGGTCGACGTGGGGCGCCAGATCCGCGACCGGCAACTGCCGGTTCAGCACGTCGGACACGGTGGCGTCGAGCGTGCGGTCGGTGGCGAAAGCGTGCCCCCGCAGGACGTCCAGCGCCTGACGATCGGTCAGGTGCAACGCCACAGTCAGCATCCCCACCGCGGCGGCCACGTCGGAGCGGCGCTGCAGCGGCAGGCGCAGCCAGCCCGGCGGTTGGAGCGCCGGCGCCGACAGGCTCGGTAACGGAATCCCGTCCACCAGCAGCGCCGCCATCTGGTCCACCACCGTGGCCACGTCGTGCAGATCGGTGTGGCGGGCTTGATCCGGATCGCTGAAGAACAGGTCCACAGTGCCCAGACCGGTCAACGGCGGTCCCAACGGGGCCGCGATGATCGACCGGACGCGCGTCTTGGCCAGCAGCTCGGCATGGAACATCGGCCACCGCAGCGCCATCTCCGCCGCGTGCACCCGAACCATCGCCGCCGTCCGGTGGGCGTGGATGCACGGCCCTTCACCTGTCGTGAACTGCAACTGCTCGGCGTCGGCGGCGGCGGCGTCACTGGCACCGAGGGGCACCCGGATGGAGCCGGCGAACAGGGATACACCGGCACCGGCGACCGGAAGTACGTCGGTGCAGGCCTTGGCCAACTGGCTGGGCAGCAGTTCGGGCTCGCTCCTGGACAGCGTCAGCCGGTGGAAGGCCGCGGTGAACGCGTCGCCGAGATTCATCCGATCCTCCCTCTGGTCACTGTGGTGCCGACCGGCGGTCTCCTGATCGGCGACCTGACGAATCGTTTACCCGATCGCGGCCGGTCTGCACCCGCCACGGGAATCCACCCGGAACGAGACCTCACTCGGCACCTCGACAGGCGACGCGACCCCGGTGAACATCATCAGCTGCCAGAGCTCCGCCGTGATCCCCGCCACCACCTCGGCAACCCCGGTGGCGCCATCACAGGCCAGCCCCCACAGCAGCGGTCGGCCGAGGAACACCGCGCGAGCACCCAGTGCCAGCGCGGCCAGCACGTCGGCACCGCACCGTAGACCGCTGTCGACGAAGGTCTGGGCTCCGGAACCCGCCAGCGCCGCCACCACCCCGGGCAGGGCCGCGGCCGATGTCACCGACCGGTCGACCGCCCGGCCGCCGTGGGTCGACACGATCACCCCGGCGGCACCAGCACCGACCGCAGCCAGCGCGTCGTCCGGATGCAGCACCCCCTTGACGACCACCGGGAGCCCGCTGATCGAGGCCAGCCACCCCACCGCGTCGGGGCCCACGTCTGCGGCGCTGACCCGCCTGGCCACCATCATCGGATCCGCGGGATCGGCCAGGTCGTCGAGGTTGACGCCTCGGCGAGCCAATCCCCGATCCGGCCAGCGGGACGGCTCGACCGAGGACTGTCTGGTCCCCAGGGTGGGCAGATCGACGGTGAGTACCAGCGCCCGCGCGCCCGCGTCGACGGCACGTTGCACCAGCGCCGCGGTCAGCCCGCGGTCCTTCATCACGTACACCTGCAACCACCAGGGTGCGCCCGCCGATCCGATCCGGTCGAACGGCAGCGCGGTGTGCGTGCTCACGCCGAGCAGCGAGCCGGTACGGCGGGCCGCCTCCGCCACTGCAACCTCGCCGTCGGGATGCGCCGCTGCCGCCTGGGCCACCGGCGCCAGCAGCACCGGCGTCGCGACCGGGGTGCCCAGCACGCTGGTGGCGGTCGACGGCTGCAGACCACCGCCGAGCACCCGCGGGACGAAGCGGTGGGCGGCCCAGTCCTGCAGTCCCTCCCGGTGGGTCACCCCGTCACCGGCAGTCATCCGGTAGTAGGCGGCGACGAAGGGCGGCAGCGCGCGCTCCGCCTCGGCCGCCCGGTCGTCCAGCCAGTTCATCGCACCTCCTCAGCGCACAGGTGCCCAGTCTGCGCGTACGAGACAGACTCGCGCCCCCGGGGCAACTGTGCAGCTACACACACCGGATCTAGCGCAAATGTTCAGCCCAGGCGTACAGTTGCCGAGCGCAGGACGCGCGACGAGGGAAAGAGCGACACGCATGAGCGACAGCACCCATTCCGCCCTGGTCATCGGCGCGACCGGCATCACCGGCCAGTCCGTCGGTCGGCAACTGGTCGACCTCGGTTGGCGGACCTACGGTCTGTCCCGCAGCGGCGCGCAGGTCGTCGACGGCATGACCTCGCTGACCGCCGACCTGCTGGACCCGGAAGCGCTGCGGGCGGCAGTGGCCGGTACCGCGCCGGAGATCGTCGTCATCACCGCGTGGATGCGGCACGACACCGAGGCCGAGAACATCACCGTGAACAGCGCCATCGTCCGCAACGTCCTCGCCGCGGTCGAGCCGGAGGGAACGGTACGACACGTCGCGCTGGTCACCGGGCTCAAGCACTACCTGGGCCCGTTCGAGTTCTACGGGCAGGGTGTGATGGCCGAGACCCCGTTCCACGAAAGTGAGCAGCGGCTGCCGTACCCGAACTTCTACTACGCGCAGGAGGACGAGGTGTTCGCGGCCTCCGATCGGTCGGGGTTCACCTGGAGCGTGCACCGCGCCCACACCGTCTTCGGTTTCGCGACCGGCAATGCGATGAACATGGCCCTGACCCTGTCGGTCTACGCGACCCTGTGTCGCGAACGAGGCGAGAAGTTCATCTTCCCCGGGTCGGCCGAGCAGTGGAACGGGCTGACCGACATCACCGACGCCGATCTGCTCGGCGAGCAGATCATCTGGGCCGCCACCGATCCCGCCGGGGCCGACGAGGCGTTCAACATCACCAACGGGGACGTCTTCCGGTGGCGGTGGCTCTGGCCGCGGATCGCCGACCACTTCGGACTGGAGTGGGAGGGCTTCGACACCGAGATGCGTCCGTTGGCGGATCGGATGACCGGCGCCGCCGAGCAGTGGGCCGAGATCGCCGCCCGGGAAGGGCTTGTCGAGCCCCGGCTGGACCGCGTCGCGTCGTGGTGGCACACCGACGGTGACCTCGGGCGGACCATCGAGTGCGTGACCGACATGAACAAGAGCAAGAAGGCCGGCTTCCTGGCCTTCCGCCCCACCGACGAGAGCTTCTTCGACAAGGTCGACCGCTACCGCGCGGCCCACATCATCCCCTGATCGAGAAGGAGGTCTCCGATGTCGTTCCAGGTCACCGGGGTGCACCACGTCGGACTCACCGTCCGCGACATGAGTCGCACCCTGGAGTGGTACCGCCGGATGTTCGACCTGGAGGCCGGAGCGGTCAGTCACGGTGCCGGCCGCGCACTCTCCGACAGCCTCCAGGTGCCCGACGCCGAACTGTCGTTCGCGATGGTGCAGATCGGCGGCACCCGCGTGGAGTTCCTGCAGTACCACCGGCCCGAGGGACGGGACTTCGACCGCACCAACGGTGACGTGGGCTCCGCGCACGTGTGTCTCGAGGTCAGCGACATCGAGGCCGCCTACGCCGATCTCACGGCCAAGGGTGCGGTCTTCAACGCCCCGCCGATCACCCTCACCGACGGCGTCTTCGCCGGCAGCACCTGGGCCTACCTGCGCGACCCCGACGGCATCCAGCTGGAGATCTGGCAGTCCTCGCCGCCGGTCTGAGTACACCCCGCCGAGGACGGCCGCCGGGCAGGTGCTGCGCCCCCGCCCGGTGGCCGGCACGGTCCTGCTCAGCGGGCGTTGACCAGCACCTTGACCTCGTCGCCGGTCGGGGACAACAACGTCTGGAAGCCCTTGGCCACCAGGTCGACCGCGGCGATCTGTGCGGTGACGACCTTCTCGACCGGAAGTCCGCGACGAGCGATCAGGTCGATGACCCTCGGCCAGTCGTGCAGCGGGTAGCACCAGGTGCCGTTGTAGGTGATCTCGCGGTTGGCGATGACCATCGGATCGATCGACGCCGGCCGGGTGTGCAGACCGGTCTGGGTGACCCGGCCGGCCGAACGGACCGCGCTGATGGCACTCTGCAGGGCCCGCTCGTTGCCCGAGCACTCCACCACGGCGTCCACCCCGATGCCCTCCGTCGCGTCCCGCAACACGTCGGTCAGATCCACCCGGGTCGGGTCCAGCACCTCACCGATGTCCAGCGAGCGGGCCAGTTCGCGCCGGACCGCGTTGACCTCGGACACGAACACTCGCGCTCCCAACGCATTTGCATAGATCGCGGCGAGCGCGCCGATCGGGCCGGCCCCGGTGATGAGCACCGTGTCACCGGGGCGTACACCTGCTGCGTCCACCCCGTAGGCCGCGACCGCGGTGGGCTCCACCAATGCCCCCTGGATGTCGGTCATCGCGTCCGGCAACGGGTACACCTGCGACGCCGGGACCACCGCGAGCTCGGCGATACCGCCCCAGGCGTAGCTCAGTCCTACGCAGCCCATCCGGGTACACAGATGTCCCAGTGCCCGCCGGCAGTACCAGCACTCACCGCAGGCGATGATCGGCATCACCGAGACACGTTGGCCGACCCTGACATTGGTGACTCCGGGACCGACGTCGACGACCTCGGCGGAGAATTCGTGGCCGAGGATCTGGGGAGCCGACGCGCCCGTCAGCGGGTGCGGCTCGGTGGGGATGACGATCGGGCCTGCCGCGTACTCGTGCAGATCGGTGCCGCAGATGCCACACCAGAAGGGGCGCACGAGCACCTCACCGGGACCCGCCCCCTCGGGATCGGGGACGTCTGAGATTCGAATGTCGTTGGCGCCGTGGAACACTGCTGCCCGCATGGTGGTATCTCCTCGTGGATGGGGATGTCGACGACGGCCGGGTCGGGCCGCGTCCGGCCGGTTCAGATCGGCAACGGGCGGCTGCTGCACTGAGTATGCAATCGTGTGCAGTCTGGGTCAACAGCTGGCGCACGCGGTTGCAGCCGGCTCTCGACAGGGATACGGGCCGCAGCGAATGGTGGCAGCGCCGGCCCACGGGCCGGTCGGACGGACGGCATACTGACGGGCGGCGCAGCCGGACCGGGGCCTCCGGCAACCGGCAGCCCCGCAGGTGACCCGACACCGCAAGGCCATTGCGCCGGCTGACCGAGGAGAACACGATGTGCGTCGATGCAGCAGCCCCGGACCCGGGCGCCGATCACCCTGACGCCGAGAAGCGCGCGGTCGGCCTGGCCGGTGCGCAGCTCGTCGAGGACGGCATGGTGGTGGGGTTGGGCACCGGATCCACGGTGGCGTTCCTGCTGACCGCCCTGGCCGCCCGCGGCCTGGCCATCCGGTGCGTCGGCACGTCGCCGCGCACCGAGGACGCCGCCCGCAAGCTGGGGCTGACCGTCGAGCCGTTCGGCAGCATCGACCGTCTCGACATCGCCATCGACGGGGCCGACGAGGTCACTCCCGACGGCTGGCTGATCAAGGGTGGCGGCGCCGCGCACACCCGGGAGAAGATCGTGGCGGCCGCGGCCGACCGGTTCGTGGTGATCGCCGATTCGACCAAGGCCGTCGACGCGTTGACCTGGCCGGTGCCCGTCGAGTTGCTGGCGTTCGGGCTGACGTCCACCCTGCGGCGCCTCGGCACGGCGACCAGGCGGGACGTCCCGTTGAGCCCGGACGGCGGTGTGATCGCCGACTACCGCTGTGATCTCGGCGATCCGGCCCGGGTCGCCGCCCTCCTGAGCGGCACCCCCGGACTGGTCGACCACGGCATCTTCGCGCCGACCCTGGTGCACGACGTGCTGGTCGCCCACGGCAGCGTGGTCACCCATCGACGGGTGCACTGACCGGATCTGCCGGGCGTTCAGACCACGACCCGTTGGCGTCGACGCCGGGCGCGCGAGAGCGAGAACAGGGTGGCCGCCGCCAGGATGAGCAGCCCCTGGAACAGGTACTGCCACATCTGCGACAAGCCCAGGAACGTGGTCGCGTTGAGCACCTGGATCAGCAGGACCGACCCCAGCAGGGTTCCCACGAAGGTCCCCCGTCCGCCGAGCAGGCTGGTCCCACCGAGCACCACCGCGGTGATGCTGGTCAGGGTGTAGTTGACCCCCTGCAGGGGGTCCCCGACGCCGATCTGGGCCATCAGCATCAGGGCACCGGCCGCGGTGAACAGCGAGGTGGCCACGTAGGCCAGCACCACGGTGCGATTGAGGCCCACTCCGACCTTGCGGGCGGACTCGGCGTCCGACCCGACGGCGCGGAGCCGCCAGCCCCACCTGCTGCGGCGCAGGGCGAACTCCATCGCGACGGTGACCGCCACCAGGACCAGGAAGGCGGCCGGGATCGGACCGAACTGCCAGGTGATGACCGCCACCACGTCGCTGTTGATGTAACCGTCGGCGGTCGACCGCAACAGCAGACTGACTCCCTGCAGCGCGATGTAGGTCGTCAGCGTCGCCGCGATCGCGGTGAACCGGCCGAATCGGATCAGACTGCCGTTGATCAGGCCCATCACCGCGGCGAGGACGACGCACAGCACGAAGCCGATCGCGATCTCCGCCGGTGCCGAGTCGTCGTTGACCCAGAAGGACGCCACGACCACCAGGAACCCGGCCAGCGGTCCGACCGACAGGTCGATCCCACCGATCAGCAGCGGGATCGTCTGTCCCATGGCGATGAAACCCAGCGCAGTGACCAGGGCCAGCATCGACGCGATGTTGAAATCTGAGAGGTAGAAGGCGTTCTCGGTCCAGACGTAGGTACCCAGCACGAGCATGACCAGGACCAGCAGCGCGGACGGCGCATAGTCGCCACGGAGGAACCTGGCCCACCGTGACGAGGTGCTGTGCGTTCCAGCGGTTTCCGCGGTGGCGATGTGGGTGGTCGATTCCACCGCGGCTCGCACGATGCGCTCCTCGGTGATGTCGTCTCCACGCAGGTTCTCCACCACGTGTCCACGGGACATCACGATCACCTGGTCACAGAGACCTTCGAGCTCCTTGGCGTCGGAGGAGGCGACCACGACCGGGATCCCGGCCGCCGACACCTCGCGCAGGATCCGGTAGATCTCGGCCCGGGCTCCGACGTCCACCCCCTGGGTGGGTTCGTCGGCCACGACCAACAGCGGCTCGGACAGCAGCGCCCGGGCCAGCACGACCTTCTGCTGATTGCCGCCGGACAGCGCGGAGATCGGTGCGTTCATCGACGGAGCCTTGACGCGCAACGAGTCCAGCGTCTCACCGACCAACCGCTGCTCACGGCCGTCGTCCAGCAACCCGCGCCGATAGCGTCCGAGGGAGGCCACGGCTGCGTTCTCCCGGACCGACAACGTGCTCATCACCCCGTCGCGCTGCCGATCCGCGGGCAGGAACGCGGCGCGGTGCAACAACTCTCGGCTGACGCACGCACGCCCGGCCACCTCGACGGAGCCGGTGAAGGACTCCAGCCCGGCGAGTGCGCGCAGCAGGTCGGACTGCCCGTTACCGACGACGCCGGCCACGCCGATGATCTGGCCCGGGGTGGCGGTCAGGGACACCTCGGTGAACCCGGGACCGGTGACCCCGGTCAGCACCAAATTGGGGGTCGGATCGGCGGCAGGGCCGAGCTTGTCGGGGAACGTCGAGTCCAGCTGCCGGCCGACGATCATCGCCAGCAGCTCACCGTCGGTGATCGCGGCGACCTCGGCAGTGCCTCGGACCTTCCCGTCGCGCAGCACGGTGACCCGGTCGGCGAGCTGCCGCACCTCGGCCAACCGGTGGGTGATGTAGACGACCGACGTCCCGTCGGCCACTGCGGACCGGACCAGGGCGAACAGCAGCTCCACCGAGTCCTGTCCCAGCGGTGCGGTCGGCTCGTCCAGGACCAGCACTGCCGGCCGCACCGCGAGCGCCTTGGCGACCTCCAGCAGATGCGTCTGGGCGACGCTCATGGTCTCCACCCGATCCTGCAGGTGGACCTTGAGGCCGACGCCGTTCAGCAGCTCCCGCGCTGTCTCGGCTACTCCCCGCCCGGCGAAGACGGAGGCGGGTAGCGCGACCCGCAGGTTCTCCTCCACCGTGAGGTCGGGCAGCACGGCGGGGTGCTGATGCACGATCGCGATGCCGCGCTCGGTGGCCAGCGCCGGGTTGAGCGAGTCGATCCGGTGTCCGCTGACGGTGATCACGCCCGCGGAGGGCTGCAGGACACCGGTGGCGATGTTCATCAAGGTCGACTTGCCGGCACCGTTCTCGCCGAGCAGAGCGTGCACCTCACCCGGCAGCACGGTGAGGCTGACATCCGTCAGCGCCGCCACCCCCGAGAAGGATTTGGAGATTCCGTCGAGTGAGAGGGTCGGCACCACAACGGGTGTCACAGACTCGTTCGGCAACGGAGAGGGCATCAACGGGGTCTCATTCACGGGTCGGCCTTCGTCAGCGGCCCCACCGGGGCCGTCCGGCCGTTGTCGGGAGGCTCGTGGCCTCCCGACAACGGTGGGTCTACTTGAGCAGGGCCGCCTGGGCGTCACCCGGCAGCTGGGCGGACAGGTACACATCGGCCGGCAGGTTCCGGTCGCACTGGACGCCGTTGGGCTGGCTGCTGACCGAGTCCTCGAAGACCGGCGCCTCGAACGTCAGGTTCGTCGGCACCTCGCCGCCGGTGGCCACCGCGACCGCGTACTGGATCGCCAGCCGGACGTTGTCGTTCCCGGTCGTGACCGTCATCAGTTTGAAGTCCGGGTTGGCCGCCTTGTTGTCCTCGTAGAAGCAGGACAGCACGTTGCCGTCGGAGGCCACCACGGCCGGGATCGAGCGGCCGCTCTTGGCGAACTCGGGCAGCGCACCGACCAGGGACGGACCGAAGTCGGAGACGATGACGTCGATCTCGGGGTACTTGGCGATCGCTGCGGTCAGCACCTGCTGGGTCTTGGAGGGATCCCAGTTGGTGACCTCGAAAGGCTGCTCACCGATCATCGTGTACTTCGGCGCCGGCAGCTCCTTGTCGAGTTCGACGCGCTCCTCGGTGCCCTGCGTGTTACCGGGAGGGCCCGACAGGAACAGGATCTTGGCGCCGTCGGGGAAGTTGGTCTTGATCCAGGCCGACCAGTTGTTGGCGTCCTTGGTCGGATCGGAACCCACATAGGCGTTGTAGTCCACCCCGTCCGCGCCGCCCGGGTCACTGCGGTAGGGCACCGTGACGACGCCGGCCTTGTAGGCACTGCGCAGCGCGGGCAGGATCGCCTTGCCTGCATCGGGGAAGACCACCATGGCGTTGACGCCCTGCGCGACCATGCCCTGGATGTCGGAGATGGCCTTCTGGGTGTCACCCTGACCGTCGGCGTAGAGGTACTTCGTCACGCTCGGGCACTTCTTCACCTCGTCCTCACCGGAGGCAGTGGTGACCAGCCGCCAGCTGTTGCCACCGAAGCCGTCCAGCAGACCCAGGGTGATCTGCTTACTGCCGCACCAGGACGGGGCCCCCTCCAGCGGAGCCGCCGGCGCGGCCGACTGGGTGTTCTGGGTGGCAGCGGATCCGTTGGATCCGCTGGATCCGCTGGATCCGCACCCTGCGAGCGCAGCAGCGAGTCCGGCGGCGAGCGCGATGACCGCTCGGGTGGTGTGCCGATTCATGATTCTCCTTCGGTGCGGCGTGACGGCGGTGTCACGCCGGTTGGGCGTTCGGTGGCTCTGTCGGGGTACGGGTCAGGCGGAGTGGTCAACCGGAGGCGGCCGGAAGCGCAGCGGCGGGGACACGGGTGAAACGAGCGCGGACCGCCGCCCAGTTGATCGTGTAGAGGGCGACGCCGCCGGCGAGAGCTGCTGCCTGCACGAGGGTCTGGACGGCGAAGGGCACTCCGAGGGCCAGCACGAACTGGTCCAGCTGGCTCAGGAACAGGGCGGCGATCACCGTCGAGACCGGGAAACCCCGCCCGCCGAGGAGCGACGTCCCGCCGAGAACGACGACCGCCACCGACGGCAGCAGATACGAGTCACCCTGGAACGCCGTGGGCTGGGCGGTGATCCCGGCGAGCAGGACGCCCGCCAGGCAGTAGAGCAGTTGTGCCCACACGAATGCCAGGCCGTGGTGCATCTTGACCCGCAGGCCCACCGCCCGTGCGGCCAGTCGGTTGGCCCCGCCCGCGGTGAACCGGCGGCCGGCCACTGTCTTCTTGGTCAGGACCGTCACCAGGACGAGGGCGACGAGGGCGAACACCACCGCGTGCGGCAGTCCCAGCGTGCGGCCGGTGGCGATGCTGCTGAGCAACCGGGTGGTGCTGCGAGGGATGCCGTTGGAGATCCCGAGCACCGCGCCGTACAGCAGGGCGTTGACCCCCAGGGTGGCGATGATCGAGTTCAGCCCCAGCCGACCGACCAGGAATCCGTTGAGGCACCCGGCGCCGATCGCGAACGCCGCCGCCAGCAGGACTGCGGTGAACACCCGACTGTCGTCGCCGTTGGGGAAGTGGCTCACGATCACGATCGTGAGGGAGACCGCACCCGGCACAGACAGGTCGATGCCGCCCTGCTGCACGACGAGCATCTGGCCGAGCCCGGCGATGGCGAGCACGGCGGCGAACGGCAGCATGCTCAGGATCACGCCGCCGGACACGCTCGACGGCGCGAAGACCGCACTGACCACGAACAACACGACCGTGGAGACGACGATGGTCAACGCGCCCTTGGCCGTTGCCCATCGCGACCCCCGGAGGATCCCGGATCGCCCCGAGGCCTCGGATGTGGTGTCGATCATTGCTGTCTCCGCACATCGTCGTCGAGGATGGGGACTACCCGGTGTTCACTGCCTCACCCGTGGTGTTGAGTGGGACTGTACACATGGGGTGACTTCGTTCACAACTGTTTGAACATTCCGGTTCGGTTGCGGCGCCTTCAGAGCAGGATCTGCAGCGGCTGCTCCAGGATCCCGACCAGGACCCCCAGCCACCGCGCGGCCAAGGCACCGTCCACCGCTCGGTGGTCCACCGACAGCGTCAGCTGCAGGGTGGTAGCGATCACGACGGTCTCGTCACCATCGGCACCGGTGTCGACCACCGGGGTGCGTTGCGCAGCGCCCACAGCGAGGATGGCCGACTGGGGCGGATTGATGATGGCGTCGAATTCGTCGACGCCGAACATGCCCAGGTTCGTCACCGCGAACGCGCCGCCCTCGAGCTCGTGCTGCTTGAGCTGCCCGGTGCCCGCCCTGGTCACGAAATCCCTGACCACCGTGGACACCTCACCGACCGACAGCCGGTCGGCGCCCCGGATGACCGGGGTGACCAGGCCCTTCTCGCCGGCGATCGCCACCGCCAGGTCGACAGCGTGGAAGCGGCGCAGCGCGTCGTCGGTCCAGATCACGTTCATCTCCGGCATCCGCCGCAGGGCCACCGCCGCGGCCTTCACCACCAGGTCGTTGACCGAGATCCGGCGGTCGGTGGCGGCGTTGGCCTGGGATCGCAGCTGCATCAGCGCATCCACCCGGGCGGCCCGCCGCAGGTAGAAGTGCGGCACGTGCTGTTTGCTCTCGGTGAGCCGCTGCGCGATCGTGCGCCGCAGCCGACTGTGCGGGGTGTCCGTCCACGCTCCCGGTGCCACCGGGGTCTGCGTCGGCGGCAGCTGCGGCGCTGCCTGCACTGGCGTCGACGGCACCGGGGTGGACGGCAGCGGGGTGGACGGCACCGGGGTGGACGGCAGCGGGGTCGGCGCTGACGAGGCTCGCGGCGGGGCCGGCGCGGCGCTGCGGGCGGCCTCGATGTCCGCGCGGACGATCCGCCCGCCGGGGCCGGTGCCGTGCAGTGCGTCCAACGACAGCCCGGACTCCCGCGCGAGCTTGCGCGCGAGCGGACTGGCGAAGATGCGCGTGCCGGCCAGGTCGGCAGGACCGCCCCCGGTGGCGGCATCGGCAGTGCTGCCGGGGGCGGAGCTGCCGTCGGTATCGGCGGTGCTGCTCAGGCCCAGTGAAGGCAGCAGCGCCTCGACGTCGGTGCCGGCCTCGTCGGGCGCGCCCAGGATCGCAATCGGAGCGCCCACCTCCACGGTCTGGCCCGGCGCCACCAGCAGGCGGAGCAGCACTCCCGGCGCCTCGGCCTCGAAATCGATGACGGCCTTGTCGGTCTCGATCTCAGCCAGCGTGTCACCGGCAGCGAAAGCGGCATTTTCGCCGACCTTCCACTCCTGGATCACGGCTTCGGTCATGCTCGCCGAGATCTCCGGCATCCGCAGGAGGGTGGCCATCAGTTGTCCCCCAGGGCGCGCAGCGCGGTGGCCATCTCGTCGTCCTTGGCGATGGCTGCCCGCTCCAACACCTTGCTGATACTGGGCGACGCCACCCCGCCGGTGACCCGCGCGATCGGCGCATCCAGCCAGTCGAAGAACCGGCGTTGGATCTCGTCGGAGAGCCAGCCGCCGTAGGAGGTGCCGACCGCCCCCTGCTCGGCGATGATCACCCGGTTCGTCTTGCGGATGCTCGCGCCGACGGTCTCCCAGTCGAAAGAGGCCCGGTCCAGCCAGCGCAGGTCGATGACCTCGGCATCGACGTCGGCGACCGTTTCCACCGCGGCAAGGACGTAGTTAGTCATCGCCAGGTAGGTCAGCACGGTGACCGCGGCACCCTCCCGTCGGACCGCCGCCCGGCCGACCGGCAGGAAGTAGTCCAGGTCGTCCACCGGGGCGGGGCCCGTCGATCCGTACAGGTCGACGTGTTCGAGCACCACGACCGGGTCCTGACAGGCGAGTGCGGTGTTCATCAGCCCGACGTAGTCGTACGGGTTGGACGGCGCCACGATGCGCCAACCCGGGGCGGTGGCGAAGATGCCTGCCGGATCCATCGAGTGCTGCGAGCCGTAGCCGGTACCCATCGCGATCTTGCTGCGCAGCACCAGCGGCACCGCGTCGTCGCCGCCGAACATGTGTCGCGCCTTGCCGATCTGGTTGAACAGCTGATCGGCGGCGACCCACATGAAGTCGGCGTACATGAACTCCACGACCGGGGTGAACCGGCCGTCCAGGGCGATGCCGCCGGCCAGCCCGGCGAAGGCGTTCTCCGCGATCGGGGTGCCGAGGATGCGGTCCGGGAAGCGGTCCTTGAGACCCTTGGTGGCGCCGTTGGTGCCACCGCTGAGCCGGTGCACATCCTCTCCCAGGACCAGCACCCCCGGGTCGGTCTCCATCCGGCGCCCGAGCACCCGGGCGATCACGTCGACGAACTTCGCGTCGGCCAGCTCGCCCTGGTAGGCGTCGGGTTCGACGTACCGCGCGTCGGCCAGCTCGCTCAGATCTCCCCGTACACCGGCATCCACCCACGCCGGATCCGGCCACTCGGCCGGCTTGATCCGCCGCTGGCCGGGCTTGCCGCCGGGCAACGGTTCCAGCAGTTGTCCGCCGAGCTCGGCCATCAGCGTCTTCGCCCGCTGGACGAGTTGGTCGATCTCGTTCTGCGTCAACAGGTTCCGCCGCACCAGGTGGCCGGCGACCAGCTGGATGGGGTCCCGTTGCCGCCACTGCTTCTCTTCGTCCTTGCTCCGGTATCCGAACGCCGATCCGGGGAACGGACCGTTCTGGTGGAAGAACCGGTAGACGTCGGCCTCAACGACCGTCGGGCCGTTGCCGGCCCGCATGTGGGCGACCGCCTCCTGCATCGCCAGGTGGACAGCCAGCGGATCCATCCCGTCGACCTTCCAGCTGGCGATCCCGAAGCCCGGGCCGCGAGCCGAGAGGCGTGGCTCCTTGGTCACCTCGGACACGTGGGTGGACACCGCATAACCGTTGTTCTCGATGAAGAAACACAGCGGCAGGTCCCAGGCGGCGGCGAGGTTGAAGGTCTCCAGGGTGGAACCGATGTTGGAAGCGCCGTCACCGAAGTACGTCACCGCCACCGCGTCGGACCCGGCGAACAGGTGTGCCCAGGCCGACCCGGCGGCCAGCGGGACACCCCCACCGACGATGGCGTTCGTGCCGATGGCCCCGGCCGGCTTCCACTGCAGGTGCATCGACCCGCCGCGCCCGTGGCTGAAGCCTCGGTCCAGACCGCAGATCTCGCCGAGTGTGCGCAACAGCACCGCCCGGACGTCCTCGGGGACCTCGTCACGCGGGTCCATGCCCTTGGGTGCCACGAAGTGCAGCACTTTGGCGAGGAACTGGTGGTGACCGCGATGGGAACCGTTCACGGTGTCGGCGTCGGTGAGCGCGAGGACCGACCCGACGGCGCCGCCCTCCTGACCGATGCTGGAATGCGCAGGGCCGTGGACGAGGCCGGCCGCGGCCAGTTCGAGCACGTACTCCTCGAAGGTGCGGATCAGCACCAGCTGGGTCAGCATGGGTAGCAGTAGATCGGGATCGGCATCGTCCCAGTCCTGTCGGGTGGTGCTGACCTCGACCCAGGGTGCGCTGGGTTCGAGGGACCGGTGCTCAGTCATTGAGTCACTCCCTGCAATCGGTTGCACTACTGCACACCTTCCCATAACCTGAGTGTGGTGTCCAGTAAGAGTGAACACTCGACAAGCGCGATCGCGCGCGGATCGTCGGCCCCGGCCGCCGGCGGGGAGGTGACCGTGCCCGGACTGCCCGGCCTGCGCCGGCTCGACCACATCGGCTTCACCGTGCCCGATCTCGCTCAGGCGCGGACCTTTCTGGTCGACGTCCTGGGGTGCGAGTACCTGTACTCGCTCGGGCCCTTCCGCGACGACGACGGCACCTGGATGCGCGACCACCTGAACGTCCATCCGCGCACTGTCATGAAACAGTTGCACTTCTTCCGCTGCGGCGGTCAGGCCGTTTTCGAGGTGTTCGAGTACGGCGCTGCCGACCAGGACCGCACCACTCCGCGCAACAGCGACGTCGGCGGGCATCATGTCGCGCTCTACGTCGACGATCTGGACGCGGCGGTGACCTATCTGCGAGCGCAACCCGACGTCACCGTGCTCGGTGAGCCCACAGCGAGTCGCGGGCCGTCGTCCGGGCAGCGCTGGATCTACTTCCTCAGCCCGTGGGGCATGCAGTTCGAGCTGGTCAGCTACCCCCACGGCAAGGCGTTCGACCACACCGGCGGCTGATCGACGCCGACGGATGGACCCGCCGTCGGTGTCGGCCCACCGGTGCCGGGTGACCAGATCGACACCGCGGCCCTGATGCCGTCCCCCGGCCGCGTCCCTAGGGTCGAAGGATGAGCAGCCCACCGACCCGGACCGCGCGAGCGACGATCATCGCCGTCATCGCCCGGATCGGCCGCACCCGCTGGCTGCCGGCAGCCCTGCTGGTGTTCATCGGGATGCTGGACCTGGTCAACGCCGCCACCCCGTTCAGCGTGCTGCTCACCGGATTGCTCGACGAACCGGCGCACCTGGCCACGGCGGCCCTGGCCCTGCTGGCGATCGCCGGGTCCGACCGCCTCACCCGACACCCGTACCTGACGACGGCCGCGCTGGCCGCGTCGATGCTCATCGACGTGGACCACGTCCCGCTCTACGCCGGGGTTCCGCATGTCGCCGCCACCGGGGGGCGACCGTTCTCCCATTCGCTGACAACGGTGCTGATCCTGGCGCTGATCTGGCTGGTGACCGGACGACGCCGACCGGTACTCGCCGGGGCGGCGGCCGGGGTGTGCCTGCACTTCGTGCGCGACATCGCCACCGGGCCGGGGCTGCCGTTGTTCTGGCCGATGTCGTCGGAGACGGCCCGGCTGCCCTACGCCGCCTACGTCGCCGTGTTGGTCGCCTTCACGTTGGCCGCCACCCTGCGGGCCCGCGCCGCCCACCGCACCCGGCCGCAGCCGCTGCAGTGATCGCCTGGCGGGCCTCCGCCCACTGGGCCTGCGCCCGCGGTCGGCGACTGCAACGACCCGGCCCGCGTCGACCGGAGCGCCCGGGTCAGGGTTTTGTGCCCTCCGCGGTGCTCGCAACCGTGCCCGCGCCGGCGGACCGCCGACGGGTGACCTCGGCGACCGCGGCCCAGTCCAGCGCCGGCCCCGCGCCGACCGCCTCGACGAACAGCCCCTCCAGGGTGGCGGCCGTGGGCAGCACGACGTCGACAGCCGCAGCCGCGCTGCGAGCCAGGCGCAGGTCCTTCAGACCGAGCTCGGTGGTGAAACCTGCCGGCTCGTAACGACTGTGGGCGATCATTCCGCCGTAGCCGCCGTACACCGGGCCGGGGAACAACGACTCGTTGGCGAGCTCCACGAAGGCGCTCGCGTCCAGACCCGACCGCTCGACAAGGGTGATCGACTCGGCCAGTGCCTGCAGTGCATGGATGATCAGGTAGTTGATGCCGATCTTGGCGGTGTTGGCCGCGGCAGGGTCGTCCCCCACGGGCCAGATCCGCGCCGCCAGGCAGGACAGGACCTGCCTCGCGGCTGCAACGGCCGGCTCGCCCCCGGCGACCACCACGTTGAGCCGGCCGGCCGCGGCGACCGGGGGTCGACCGATCACCGGTGCGGCCACGTAGCCCACCCCGGCGGCCGTGTGGGCGGCGGCGAATTCGCTGGCCGCCGCGACGCTCACGGTGGCGAGGTTGACATGGACGGTGCCGGGCGGCGCTGCTGCCAGCACTTCCGGGGTGATCACGGCGCGAAAGGCGTCGTCGTTCGCCAGCACCGACAGCACCAGACCGGTCGAGAAGACCTCTGCGACGTGCGTGGCGGCTCGGGCGCCGTTGGCCACCAGCGGCACGGCGGCCGCCGCCGACCGGTTCCAGACCACCACTTGATGACCGGAGTCGAGCAGCCGTCCCACCATTGCCGACCCCATGCTGCCCAGCCCGATGAAGCCGATGCTGCTCATCCCGATGTCCTCTCCCGGTCCGGCGCCCTCGCGGACCGCGGACCCTTGCCACGTTCTAGGTGCCGCGCCGGTCAAGGGCAGCCAGGTTCAGGTACCGACCGGTGTGGGATCGACCAGGAACTTGCCGCGGGCGGTCCGGGCTGCCAGCGGCTGGAAGGCGTCCTCGACGATCCGGTCCAGCGGGACCACCCTCTCCACCAGCAGCGACGCCAGGTCCCGTTTGCCCAGGATCTCCAGCGCGGCCGGGAGGTCATCCGGGCAGACGTGCGCCAGTGAGGTGGAGATGTCGATCTCGCGCACCGCGAGGTCCAGCAGGTCCAACTCGGTCGGACCCGGGTGCAGACCGACCAACTGCAGGCGGCCACCCCTTCGCAACAATCGCTGGGCCAGTTGCGGATTGCCCCGTACTCCGCTGGCCTCGAAGACGACATCGGCCCCGTCACCCCCGGTGAGTTCGGCGACGACGTCGGCCAGCGACTCGGTGCGCAGGTCGACGGCCGCGTCAGCACCGAGAGCCGTCGCGGTGCCCAGTCGTCCGGGGTCGACGTCGGCGGCAATCACGGCACGACAGTCGATCTCGGCAAGTCCGGCCAGGATGAAGCTGCCGATCGCGCCGGCGCCCAGCACCACGGCGACATCGCCGGCCCGGACACCCGACCGGCTCACGGCGTGCAGGCCGACGGCCAGCGGCTGGGCCAGCGCCGCGTTGTCGTCGGCGACGCCCGCCGGTACGGGCACCAGCATCCGGGCCTCGACGGTGATCGACTCGGTGAGGCCGCCGTTGAGGTTGAGCCCGTAGGTGTAGTAGCGACGACACAGGTTGAATCGGCCGTCGGTGCACCAGCGGCAGTTGCCGCACCACACACCGGCGCCCGCCGCGACCCGATCGCCGACAGCGTAATCCTCGACGTCCGAACCGATGTCGCGAACTTCGCCGATGAACTCGTGCCCCAACGCGATCGCTCCGTGCACCCCGGTCACGGGGTGGGTGGTGGTGAGTGGGGTCAGTACCGGTCCGTGGTCGTACTCGCTGGCGTCGGTGCCGCACAGACCCGCCCGGATCACCCGCAGTCGCACCTGGCCGGGTCCCGGCGCCACCGCGTCGGGAAGCTCCTCGACCCGCAGGTCGCCGACTCCGTGCAGGACAGCCGCTCTCACGACGGATAGCCGTTGCTCAGGTGCACCTTGACGTTTCGGGTGGTGTCCTTCGCGGCGGCGTAGGCGCTGAGCGCATCGTCCAGCGGGAAGGTCGCGGTGATCATCGGAGTCAGGTCGATCCGGTTGCGGGCCAGGAATCTCAGCGTCTGCGGCCACACCCCCGGTGACCCGATGCTGCCCCGGATCTGCAGGGCCTTGGCCTGGATCAGGCCGAGTTCTGCCGGCGCGGTACCGCCGACATTGATCCCGATGTTGACCAGCCGCGCCTCGAAACCGGCGATCCGCAGGGCCGAGGCCATCGCGGTCGGGCGGCCGGAGGCCTCCAGGATGACCGACGGACCGGCGCCGTCGGTGAGCTCGGCGATCCGCTCCTCGAAATCGTCAGCGGTCGGATCTGCCTCGTGGTCGGCGCCGAGCTGCCGGGCCAACGCCCGCCGCTCCGGCTGGGGGTCGGCGATGATGACGGTGGCACCCAGCGCGCGCAAGGCCGCCACCGCGCTCAACCCGATCGGCCCCGCGCCGAACACGACTGCGGTGTCGGAGCCGTCGACGTCCCCGGCTTGCCGGGCGGCGTAGTAGGCGCAACTGAACGGCTCGACCAGGGCAGCCTGGGCGAAGCTCAGCTCGTCGGGGATCCGATGCAGCCATTCCGGCCGGACCACGAAGAACTCCGCCGCGGCACCGCTGATCGAGAAGCCGAAGTGGTCGGCGCCGATCACACACTCCCCCACCACTCGGTCGCCGACGGCCCACCCGGTCACGTTGGTGCCCAACCGGGCGACCTCGCCGGCCCACTCGTGACCAGGCACGATCGGGAAGCCGATCGGGATGATGTACTTCCCGGCCAACAGATCGAAGTCGGAGTGGCAGATCCCGACGGCGCGGGACCGGATGAGGATCTCGTCGGGCCCGATGGTGGGGACGTCGACGTCGAGCAGTGCCAGCTCGTCGGGCTGGACGATGGTGGTGGCCTTCATCGGTTCTCTTTCTGATGCCGGACAGGTCCACGGCAGCAACGCCGCGGCAGGATGTGTGGTCAGTCGGTGCTGTCGTGATAGGCGCGGGTCACCGAGAAGTACGGACCCAGGTCGACAAGCCCGCCGTCCACCGGGATGTCGGCTCCGGTGATGTATCCGGCCGCGGGGCTGCACAGGAACGACACGACGCCGGCGACCTCGGTCGGCTCGGACACCCAGCCGATCGGGGTGTGGGCGAGCATCGCAGCCGGGAAGCGGGTGTCCCCCGGGACGAGGGCGGTGTTGACGATGCCCGGGTGCACCGCGTTCACCCGGATCTTCCACGGTGCGAACTCCATGGCGGCGACCTTGGTCAGGCCCCGCAGTCCCCACTTGCTACTCGAGTACGCCGCCGAGAAGTGGCCGGTCATGCCGGCAGCGGAGCCGATGTTGACGATGGCCCCGCCGCCGCTGTCCCGGATGAGCGGGGCCAACGCCCGGGTACCCAGGAACGGGCCGGTGAGGTTCACCCCCAGCACACGCTGGAAGTCCTCGGCCGAGGTCTCCATCAGCCCGTACCGATAGGCCACGCCGGCGTTGTTGACCAGTGCGTCCAGCCGGCCGAACCGGTCCTCGAGATGGCCCGCCACCGCCGTCCATGCCGTCTGGTCGGTGACGTCGAGGTGGTGGAACTCGGCGGTGCCACCGGCTGCGGTGATCTCGGCAGCCAGGCCGCGACCCGCTTCGTCGCGGACATCGAGAATCACCACCGACGCCCCTCTCCCGGCAAAATCGCGGACCTCCGCAGCGCCCTGGCCCTGAGCGGCGCCGGTCACCGCGACCACCATTCCGTCGAAGTCGCCCATGTCGAATCTCTTCTCTGCTCGTGTCACGTGCGGCTGGGAGCTAGACGGCACCGGCGGCCGCCGGACCCTCGGTGGGCGTCGATCCGCGGCCGGCTGTCGTGTTCAGGTGCGATTGCGGGTCTCGAAGTGTCGGCAGCGCACCCCCGACCGTGAAGTACCGCCGACCTGCGACCAGCAGATCCTCGGCCGGGAACTTGGTGATCACCTCGGCGCCGGTCGCGGTGACGACGACTTCCTCCTCGATCCGGGCGGCACCCACGCCGTCCTTGGCGGGCCAATACGTCTCGAGGGCGAAGACCATTCCCTCCTCCAGCACCTCTGGGTGGTCCAGCGACACCAGCCGGGAGAAGATCGGCTTCTCCCAGATCGACAGCCCCACCCCGTGGCCGTACTGCAGCGCGAAAGCCGCTTCCTCGTCGGGGAACCCGAACTCCTGCGCAGTGGGCCAGACCTCGACGATGTCCGCGGTGGTGGCCCCTGGACGGACCAGTGCGATGGCCCGGTCCATGTACTCCCGGGCCCGGGTGTAGGCGTCGCGCTGGGCGGAGCTGGCAGAACCGACGGCGAACGTGCGGTAGTAGCAGGTGCGGTAACCCTGGTAGCTGTGCAGGATGTCGAAGAACGCCGGGTCCCCGGGCCGGATCAGCCGGTCGGAGTACACGTGCGGGTGCGGTGAACACCGTTCGCCGGAGATCGCGTTGACGCCCTCGACGTACTCCGAGCCGAGGTCGTAGAGCTTCTTGGCGACGAGCCCCACGCACTCGTTCTCGCGGACGCCGGGCCGCAGGAACTCATAGAGGTCCTCGTACGCCGCATCCACCATCGACGCCGCCTGAGTGAGCAGCGAGACCTCGTCGGGGAGCTTGATCCGTCGCGCGTCGAGGAAGACCTGTTGCCCGTCGACGACCGTGATCCCGGCCTGCTGCAATGCGAAGAGCACCGGCATCTCGATGACGTCCACGCCCAGTGGCTCACCGGCCACACCGGCCCGGTCCAGTTCCCGGCGAATTTTTGCCGCCACGCCGTCGGCGATGCCGGCGTCCGGGCTGAAGGCGCCGCGAAGTGTCGAGATGCCGGCCCGCGCACCACCCTCGGCCCGCGGGCGCTTGGCCCCGTGGTGCGGTGCGTGTGGGTCGGCGTCCAGTTCCATCCCCGTCTCGGCGAGCCACGGGTTGTAGAGCTGATGGTGCTTGGCCGCGGATCCGAAGTCCCAGACGATGGGATCGGTGGTCCGGGTGATCAGCGCGAAGCGGATCAGCTTGTCCATCGCCCAGGTGCCGATGTGGGTGGAGGACATGTAGCGGATGTTCGCGAAGTCGAAAGCGAGAAGCGCACCGAGCTCGGACTTCTCCAGTTGCGCCCGCAGGCGCTGCACCCGCTGGTCACGGAGCCGGTCGAAGTCGATGCGTGTCTCCCAGTCGACCGCATTGGTGCCGTAGGTCGCAGTACCCATGAGAAGTCCTTAATCGCAGCCACTCCGGAGCGGGTGGCGGGGTGAGCAGGTCCGGCCGACACTCAGACGAGGATCATTCCGCCCTCGATCGGAATGACCTGGCCGGTGATGTAGTCCGAGTCCGGCGACGCCAGGAACACCGCGGTCGGCACCAGGTCCGCCGGTCGCGCCGGGCGCCCGAGCAGGATGCCGGTCGCCATCGAATCGAATCCGGCGTCGCCTTCGCCGATGTCGATGAGGTCCTGATCGAGCTTGGTCCACAACGGGGTCGCCACGACACCGGGGGCGAAGGCGTTGACCGTGATGCCGTCGGCCGCCAGGGCCCGCGCGGCGGCCTGGGTCAAGGAGATGACCGCGGCTTTGGAGGCGCTGTACGGGGCAAAGCTGGGAAACCCGGTACGTCCGGCGATCGAGGCGGTGTTGATGATCTTGCCGCCGGAGCCCTGACGCAGGAACTGTCGCGCAGCCTCCTGGGTTCCGACGACCACGCTGAACGCGTTCACGCTCATGATGAGATCCCAGGCTTCCCGGGTGATGTCGAGGAACTTCTCCGGCTTGTTGACCCCGGCGTTGTTGAAGTACGCATGCAACGCACCGAACTCGGCCACCGCACGGTCGATCCCGGCGCGGACCTGCTCCCGATCGGTGACGTCGACATGGACCGCGATGGCCCGACCGCCGTCGGCGACGATGGCCTGCGCCACCTGGGTCGCGGCCGGCAGGTTCACATCGGCGACGACGACGGCCGCCCCCTCGGCAGCCAGTCCGGCGGCGAACCCGGCCCCGATGCCGGAGGCACCGCCGGTGATGACGATCGTGCGGTCGTTCAGGCGTTGCGGCATGACCCACTCGATTCTGGAAAAAGGCGACAAGACGGACGGGCCGACGTCGCGGGGTACGACGCGGTTCCGAGCCCGTCACAGGCACGGCACCCCTCCCAGGGCACCCCAGGTCGGCTAGCGTTCACCATGACTTAACTCACCGTGTGGCCATTACAGCGACAACGAGGGCCGCTGTCAACAGCTGGGGTGAACACTCATGCCGTTTCCGCGACACAGCGGCCGTGCCGGCCAGACCTGGGGGGCGCTCGTACAGCCTTGGCGTACGATTTCTCGATCTGAGCCCGCCGGGCTGACCGGACCCGCGTGGGGACCTGCCCGGGAGGCGAGAACGTCGGAGGCTTGTCATGGGTGCACGTCATGGGTGAACGTCATGGGTGAACAGGTCGGCCCGGAGCTCAGGGCGGCCCGACTGAGCCAGAAGAAGAGTCTGCGCAGCGTCGCCACCGCGGTCGGGGTCTCGGCGAGCCTGCTCTCGCAGGTCGAGACGGGGAAGACGCAGCCCTCGGTCAGCACGTTGTACGCGTTGGTGAGCCACCTCGGGCTGTCCCTGGACGAACTGATGGGCATCTCGGGTGGCACCGACGATCCGTCAGCCGCATCCGGGACCCGGCCCTCGACCGCCGAGAGCGCGTTCATCCAGCGGGCCGCGGACAACCCGGTGCTCGAGATGGACAACGGCGTGCGCTGGGAGCGACTCGCAGCCGACGCGGCCGGCGAGGTGACCCCGTTGATGGTGACCTATCCGGCTGGTGCGACGAGCTCACTCGAAGGCCGGCTGATGCGGCACAGTGGCACGGAGTACGCCCTGATCATCGAGGGCGAGCTGACCCTGCAGTTGGAGTTCCAGCGCTACACACTCAAGGCCGGCGACTCGCTGTGTTTCGACTCCAGCCGACCCCACCTGTTCCTCAACGCCTCCGGGGCGACCTGCCGGGGCGTCTGGTTCAACGTCGGACGACACGATCTGGAGCACACCCGCGACCAGGTGACCGCACTGCACGAGGAGTTGGGGCTGACCGGCCGGCCGCCCGGTGCCGGGGCGCAGTCTGCAGTCGACGTACTGGCCACGCTGGACCGGATCGGCTGAGCCGACAGGACCAGCGCCGATCGTGGCTGCCTCACCCTCGCACCGTGTCGCTTGCCTGTACAGGGGGCGTACACCTAGGCTGCACATGCGCTCGCCGGCGGCGCCGGTCGCACCGCAGCGCCGCGCGGAACCGCTTCCGCTGGTCGACACGTCACAGAAGGGTGATTGCGATGGCCACTTTCCGCCGGGCCGTCGACGCGGTGCCCTACGAGGCGCCACACCATTTCGGCGTGACGAGCCGTCGCCTGCAGGGTGTGGAGGCATCGGACACCAGCGCCTACTGGGTAGCCGCCTCTGATTTCGAGCCCGGCGGCGGGGTCGAGGAGAGTCCGGCCCGCGGTGAGACCACCTATGTCAGCCTGACCGGCGAACTCACCGTCCGGGTCGACGGCACCGAACACGTCCTGCGCCCGGGGGACTCGCTCCACCTGACGGCCGGTGAGCCGCGCTCCATCCGCAACGTCGGCGCGTCGACGGCCCGCATCCTGGTCGTCATCGCACCCTCCTGAGCGGGCCGCCCGGCAGCCACCTCAGTCCGCGGTCACCGCGAAGGAGCCGGCCGCCTCCGCGGTCGAATCACCGCCCACCCAGACATCGAACACCGTCGCGTCCACGACCCAGCCGCGGGCCGCAGCGTTCCAGTACCGGCGCTCGGCCGGGCCGACCGGGAACGAGACGGTGACTGTCTCCCCCGCGCCGATCGTGACCCGGCGGAACCCCTTGAGCTCCCGGACGGGGCGCGCCGCGGTCCCGTGCCGCTGGTGCAGGTAGAGCTGGACCACCTCGTCAGCGCCGACCGTTGCGGTGTTCGTGACGTGGACCGACACCTCCACGGTGCCATGAAGGCCGACCGTGTTGCGGTCGACCGTCAGCGGTCCGTATTCGAAGCGGGCGTAACTCAGCCCGTGCCCGAACGGGAACAACGGCGTACTGGCCTCGTCCCAGTACCGTCGCGCCTGATTCTCGGGTTCGTGGGAACGACTGTGTCCGTAGATCATCGGGATCTGACCGACGGTCCGCGGCCAGGTGAACGGCAGCTTCCCCCCGGGCGGGACGTCGCCGAAGAGCAGGTTCGCCACCGCGGTGCCACCCTGGGTGCCCGGGTACCAGATGTCCAGGATCGCGGGCACGTTCGCGGCCGCCCAGCGCAGGTCCAGCGGGCGCCCGTTCATCACCACCAGCACCACCGGGGTACCGGTCGCCACGACGGCCCGCAACAGTTCCAGCTGACGGCCGGGGAGATCCAGTGACGACCGGGACGCCATCTCGCCGATCATGTTCTGCCACTCGCCGACCACCACCACCGCGACGTCGGCGTCCCGTGCCGTCGCCACCGCCCGGTCGAACTCGGCGACCTCGTCGAACCCGGCCGGATCGCTCGGGGTGTTCTCGCCGAACATGTCGAACAACGACGGGAACTCCCGCTGGACGACGGGTACCCCCTGCGCATAGCTGACGCTGACCTCGTCCCCGGCGCGCGCCCGCAACCCCTGGACCACGGTGACTGTCTCGGCCAGGTCGTAGTCGAAGACCCACGGCCCGAGGATGTCCCGACGGGAGTCGGCCAGCGGGCCGATGACAGCGATCGAACTCAGTGCCGAGTGGTCCAGCGGCAGCAGCGATCCCTCGTTGCGCAGCAGCACCGCGGACCGTTCCGCAGCCCGCCGGGCGACCTCCCGATGCGCCGGGTCGGCGAGCACCTCCCGGGCGCGCTCCTCGTCGACGTAGGGCGAGGCGAGCAGCCCCATCCGGATCTTTGCCGCCAGCACCCGCCCGACGCTGGCGTCCAACTCCGCGGCGTCGGTTTCTCCGACGGCCAGCGCCGCCGGCAGGTGGGCATAGGCCGGGTCGTCGACGGCCATCTCCATGTCGACGCCGGCGTGGATCCCGCGGGCGGCGGCGTCGGTCAGGTCGGCGGCGAAGCCGTGCGTGACCAGGCTACGGACGGCGTTGGCATCACTGACCACAAAACCCTCGAAACCCCAGGTGTCACGCAGTACTTCGGTGAACAACCAGCGGTGGCCGCTGGCCGGGATGCCGTTCAGGGTCATGTACGCGGTCATCACGTTCCCGGCCCCGGCCGCAACCGCGGCCTCGAACGGCGGGAAGTACACGTTCCAGAGATCCGCGTCGGACAGGTTCACCTCGTCGTAGTCCCGCCCGCCGAGGGCGGCGCCGTAGCCCGCCAGGTGTTTCGGTCCGGCGATGATCCGGTCCGGGGTCCCGAGCTCCGGGCCCTGAAACCCGCGGACCTGCGCTGCGGCCACCGCGGCGCCGAGATACGGGTCCTCACCGGCACCCTCGATCATCCGGCCCCACCGGGGATCACGGGCGATGTCGACCATCGGGGCGAAGGTCCAGTGGATCCCCACCGCCCGCGCTTCCCGGGCCGCGACCGCCTGACCTTCGGAAATGGTGTCCGGATCCCACGACGCGGCCATCGCGATCGGCACCGGGAGAATGGTGCGCAGACCGTGGATGACGTCGAATCCGAACAGCACGGGGAGGCCCAACCTGTTGCCCGCCACCGCGAGTCGTTGCAACCGGTTGATCTCGACGGGATCGGTGACGAACAGCAGCGAGCCGACGGTTCCCGCGCCGATACGCTCCTCGACCATTCCAGGTTGGGCCTCCGGGTCGAAATCCAGGGCCGGCTGCGCGCCCGGGGGCAACCGGAAGTAGAAGTACTGGGTGAGCTGACCTGCCTTCTCGGCCGGGGTCATCTGGGCCAGCAGTGCGTCGACCTGGGCCTGGATCGTCATCGGTCCCCTTCCTCGCGGCCGGGACGCGCCCGCCCGGGCGACGCCATGTCACATCATCGCCGAAGTCCCGGAAAGCCACCTCTTCGCGACAGTGGCCTGGTCGTCAGCCCGCGACGGTCTGCAGCGACGCCGACCGGTTCACGACGGTTTTGGTCACCGCGACCGACTCGGCGGGCTGAACGCTGCGGCAGGCCTCGATGGCTCCGTGCAGCATCGCGTAGAGCTCCGCGTCGGCGCCGGTGACCGTGCGCACCGCGACGACCGCCTGCCGGACGGTGCTCGCGCCGGTGTGGGTGTCGAAGCTGCGGTGGTCCACCGGCCCGACCTGCGCGAGGAAGGTCCGCGCCCACTGCAGAGCACCGGGCCGACGCTCCAGGATCAGCCGGCTGCGGACGCTGAGGTGGTCCTCCGGCAGCCCGTCGAGCACAGCGAGGTACCGCTCACAGGCGAGCACCGAGACAGCCATCACCCGGGCGAGGTCCGCAGGGACCACGGCGAGCGCGGACCGCGCGCAGTGCAGCGCGATCAGTGCCGACGCCCGCGGATCCCGTGGGTTCAGCCCGACCACGTCCGGGATCAGCGCCACCAGTCGCACCCGCGCCTCGTCGGAGGTGCAGTCGTTGACGGCCCGGGCCAGCGCGGCCAGCAGCGGATGGGTGCACCGCGGGTGGTCAGACCAGCGCTCGCCGGCCAGGAAGGACGCGAACTCCATGAAGCAACCGCCCCGTGCGCCGTTGCGGCGGTGCCGCCCGCGGCTCAGGACGGGGATGAAATCGGGGCTGATGGCGGCAGCGCGCACGACGGACCTCTTTCGCGAGCAGGGTGGGTTCCCTCAACCAGTGTGCGCTCGTTCGGGCCGGCACGGTCAGTGGCCCGGTGACGCACTCGCGTCGACCACCGCCGGCGCGCGGACTGGCGCGAGTCACCGCAGCCGCGCCGGACGACCGGCCCGACCTCGCGGGTCTGTCGAGCCGGCCATCCGCCTCGCGAACCTGTCCCTTGCCCGGTGCCGCGCCGGGCATCACGAAGGTCTGGGCCGGCCCGGCCGGCCCGGATCCGTTCGGCTGGACGGCGCAGGCCGGCGAGGTGCTGATCCCGCGTTGTCGCAGTTGAGGCCCCGCCGGGTCAGTCGGTGCGGCGCCGGAACCAGGGCACGGAGGCGAGCTCGACCTCGATGTCACGCACCGCAGGACCCTCGGTGACGGTGCCGTCGGTGGCCACCCAGCGGCCCGGCGGGAACGTGACCGTCCGGACTCGCGCGCCGGGTTCGAGAACCGGTGCGGCCAGGATGTTCTCCCCGATCAGGAACTGGTCGTGGACGGTTTCGTGACCGGGATGGTGATACTCCAGCGGCCGCAGGATCGGCTCCCCCGACGTCGCCGCCTCCGTTGCCAGCGCCAGGATCTCCGGGACGAGTTGCTGGTGCAACTCCACCGCGGCCACCACCGCCGCCAACTGCTCGGGATCCAGCACCCGGTAGGGCGACATCGAGAACTGCATCATCGGGAACAGCGCGGCGACCTGGGCGTACCTGACGAACAACTCCTGGTCGAGCGTGTAACCGGGGTCCCGGAACACCGCGAGATCACCGCCGCCGACCATGTCCGGACACACGTAAGGGTGGCCGATCAGGCCCTGCGCGATGGACTCCGGGATCAGCGACGCCAGCCCGCCGGCGCCCCAGATTGCCGGCTTGTCGTGCAGCCGCTGGGCGAGCGGCTGACCACCCATCTTCCAGCAGGCCCGGTACTCGTTGAACGGGTACCGGAGACCGGCCGCCGCCCAGGCCTGGCACTGCCCGGCCGGATCGGTCCCCGACGCCGTGACGTCGTCCGCCCGGTAGTCGTAGATGTCACCCGCGTCGAACTTGAACCCGTCGACGCCGAACCGGTCCACCAGATCGTCGAGCCGGGCGTGCAGCCACGACACTGCAGCCGGATTCGTGGCGTCCAACACCGCGCTCCACCCGTTCCACCACCGGCGCACCGCCGGCTCGCCGGACCCGTTGCGCACCAACAGGTCAGCAGCCTCCAGCTCGCGGAAGGTGTCGCTGTCGGGGCTCACGAACGGAACCAGCCAGAGCATCACCTGACAGCCCCACGCGTGCAGTTGCGCGACCATCGCCCCCGGGTCGGGAAAACGCGACGGCTCGAACCGCCAGGTGCCGTACGCCGGCGACCAGCGGTCGTCGATCATCACCACCCCGGGCGGGAACCCCGCGTCCAACAAGCCCCTGATGTAGGCGAGCACCGCCTCCTGGGTCGGCTCGTACGGCATCTCGATCCACGAGTTGTACTGCGGCGCGGAGAACATCGCCGCGGCCGGGGTGCGGCCCGCGGCCGGAAACCAGGCCGTGGAGACGCCGCGGAACGCATCGCGCAGGGTGTCCCCGTTCCGACCGAGCACCACGTCGGTGCCATCGACCGTGAGCGCGCCGTCGGCGAATCGGAACGCGAACGGCTGCTCGGACCAGACGGACCGCCCGCGGTTGGAGACCAACACCGGTGCTGACTGGTTGCACCCGGCGGTGTCGTCGCCGTGGTCGAGGAAGCCTGCCGAGGTGGCCAGGTCGCGGGCGTGCGGCCGATCGCCGAACGGCATCGCCTGCCCGTCGTTCACTGCGCCACCCCACCACCGTTCGCCCGGCTCGAGATCGATCTTCAGGTGGTCAGCGGCGGGTGACATCTGTTCCTCTCATCGACAACTGTTGGCTCATAGGGTGTTCGACTGCTCCAGGCGACCGCCTGGGAAGAGCCGGGGGTCAGTCCCGGGCGCGCAGGTGGGTCAGCAGGATCGTCTCCGCCCGCCGGCGCGGGAACCACAGCCCAGGTTCGGCCAGCACCCGCCCGGCGACCGGTACCGAGTCGGTCGGGCCGGCCGGGCTGACCGGCGGCGCCGCAGAGGCCCGCTCGAGCTCACCGGGGGCCACCCAGCTCGCGTCGAACACCGCGTCCGGGTCCAGACCGGGGACGCGCATGACAACACCCCGGTTGTGCGCGGACTCGTCGAGCTGGACGTGGGCGACGAGCGCCTCGCGACCGTCGGCGGACACCACCCCGTGCATCGCGACGTCGGGGTCCGACGACGCAATCCGGACCACCCGACCGGTCTGCAGCAGATCACGGTGCCGCTTGTAGATGCCGATCCAGGCCGCCAGGTCGTCCAGTTCCGCTGTGGACGCACCACTGATGTCCCACTCGATGCCGAATGCCCCGAACAGCGCGGTGGCAGCGCGGAACGCCAGCGAGTACGTGCGGCCGGTCTGGTGCGAGGTCGGTGCGGAGATGTGTGCGCCCAGGTATTCCGGCGGCACCAGCTGGCCGGTCCAGCGCTGGATGGACTGCCGGGCCATCGCATCGGTCATGTCCGAGGTCCACACCCGTTCGACCCGCTCCAGCACACCAAGGTCGATCCGGCCACCGCCGGAGGCGCAGGACTCCCAGACCACACCCGGGTGGGCGGCCCGCAGGTCGTCCAGCAGCCGGTAGAAGCCGATCGTCTGGGCGTGCACCACCGGCGCACCCGCGGTGGCGGCCGAGCCAGCATCGAGCAGGTCACGGTTGTGATCCCACTTCACGTAACCGATGTCGTTCGCCGAGAGCACCTCGCTCATCTGATCGAACAGGTATTCGCGCACCTCGTCGCGGCTCAGATCCAGTACCAGTTGATGACGGTGCAGTAGCGGGATCCGGTCGCCGGTGGCCAGGATCCAGTCCGGGTGGGCGCGGTAGACGTCAGAGTCCTCGTTGACCATCTCCGGCTCGAACCAGAGACCGAACACCATTCCCCGGGAACGGACCTCATCGATCAGGGGGGTCAGCCCGGTGGGCCACGCCGCCGGGTCCACCCACCAGTCACCCAGCCCCGCGTGATCGTGTCGACGCAGGTGGAACCAGCCGTCGTCGAGAACGAAGCGCTCCACACCGATCGCGGCGGCCCGGACGGCCAGCTCGCGCAGACGGGTGAGGTCGTGGTCGAAATACACCGCCTCCCAGACATTCAGCGTCACGGGCGCGATCCCCGGGTGCGCGGCACCGGCGCGCAGGTACCGGTGGAACGCGTCCGCCACCCCGTCCAGACCTGCCTCGGTGGCCACGACGTGCACCCATGGGGTGGTGTAGCTCTGCCCGGTGGCCAGGGCGACCTCACCCGGCAGCAGGTGCTCACCGGCGCTGATCGTGGTCCCGGCGGCGGGGCCACGCTCGACGCCGAGGGTGATGTTGCCGCTCCAGGCGACGTGCACGGCGAGGACGGACGCATCATCGAATCCGAAGCCCGGTGCGCCGGTGACCACCATCGTGGCGGCGTCCAGACCGGTGCGACCTTGCCGGCCCTCGCGCAACCACAGCCCGTCGGTGATGGCGTGCCGCTGCGGGAACCGTTCACGCTCATGACGGCCGGTGAAGTCCAGGACCTCCCGATGGGTGTCCGGCACCGGGATCACGACCTCGAGACCTTCGACCAGATAGGCACTCTCGGCGATGTTGGTCAGCCGGTGCCGAATCCGCAGCGCCCCGCCGGGGACGGACTCCACCTCGGTGGCCAGTTGCAGTCCCGCGGTCTCATCGATCGCCTGGATCGCCAGCGCGCTCGCGCCGGCCTCGACGGCGTCGATGCGGAAACGCGTCGACCACGCCTGCCCGGTGACCGAACCCGCCCCGAATCGGAACCCGCGCAAACCGGGCCGGGTCACCGAGCCCCGCCAGTGCTCGGGCAGCAGGGCCACACCCACCGGGGACGGCTCACCCTCCGCGAGCCGCCCGGTCCCGGCCGCGGCCACGAAACCCACCGGCACGCCCTGGCTCTCGCCGGCGCGCTCGCCGGGACCCACCCAGGAGGTCAGCGGGTATGCGTCATCGGGCATCGAGAGCACCAACGTCGTCACCGCCGACCGGCCCGATCCCGCGGGGAACCGGATCGAGTCCTGGGTCCCCGTCGAGCCGCCGACCGCGGGGGCGGTGCGCTCAACGCTGGAAGTGCTTGCGGCAGAGGGGGTGTTCAAGACCACGAGGCGATCCTTCGCTCAGGCGACCACCCGGTTGGCCGCTGCACTGCGGGTTGAAGATTTTTGTTTCGTCACGAAACCTAGCGCCAGGCAGGGTCGCCGTCCAGTGCTTCCCCCGACGCTGTTGCGTCGATCATCAGCAGCTCGCGAACATTTCACCGAGCACTGTCAGGCACGCTCAGCCACCATGAGGAGACGGTGACTACCCCCTACCGGGGCAGTCAGACGTCATTCGGCGGGCGCTTGGCCGGAATGCGCGTTTCCGAGGTGGCTTCTTCTGCGCGACGTTACCGAAGCGACACACGATTGCCCGAACGGAGCCATTGACGTCCATGACGTCCCTGTGCCAGAGTCTCGTCTAGTTACTTCTGCTTTGAAACTATGACCGTTCTCACCGAGGAGACCCATGCCGCTCGCCGAGCAGCTCCGCACCGTCGGAGCACTGTCCCTGCTGCGGGCCGGCGCCAACTGCGTCGTCCTGGACAGTCGCGGCGGTCGGCTTCCGGCGGTGCTGCACTGGGGTACCGATCTGGGCGACATGACCGCCGAGGACCTCGAGCAGTTCGCGCTGGCGGCGTGCGCGCCGTTCAGTGACAGCCGGATCGACGTACCGGAGCGGGTCAGCATGATCGCCACCCCTGCGGAAGGTTGGGTCGGCACGCCGGGGCTGAGTGGATCCCGTGGGGGCACTGCCTTCTCGCCGTCCTTCACGGTCACCGACGAGCACGTCATGGGTTCCGACGAGCAGGTCGCCGCCGGCCGTCGCTGGACCGCCACCGACGAGACGGCCGGACTGGAGCTCACCCTCGAGCTCGAGCTCATGCATGGCGGACTTTTGCGCACCCGCGCCGCCGTGACGAACCAGCTGGCTGAGATCTACGAGCTGCAGTCGCTCACGATCGGCCTGCCGGTACCGGCCGCGGCCGACGAAGTCTTCGACATGACCGGACGGCACACCATGGAGCGGATTCCGCAACGCGGACCGTTCCGAGTGGGCACCCACCTCCGCGAGTCCCGCAAGGGCAAGCCGGGACTGGACTTCTCCTATCTGCTGGCGGCGGGCGCCACCGGATTCGGCTTCACCGAGGGTCGGGTGTGGGGACTCCACGTCGGGTGGTCGGGCAACCAGACCGCCTACGCCGAGCGCACCTTCAACGGATTCCAGACCCTCGCCGGTGGTGAGCTGTTGCTGCCCGGTGAGGTCCGGTTGGCCGCGGACGAGACGTACCGTTCACCGTGGGTCTACGCCTCCTACGGTGACGGGCTCAACGATCTCGCGGGCCGCTTCCACCATTACCTGCGCAGCCGACCGAGTCATCCCTCCGACACTCGCAAGGTGCTGGTGAACACCTGGGAGGCTGTCTACTTCGACCAGGATCTGGCCGGCCTGACGGCGCTGGCCAAAGCTGCTGCCGGCGTCGGGATCGAACGGTTCGTACTGGACGACGGCTGGTTCCTCGGCCGCCGCCACGACCGCGCCGGGCTCGGCGACTGGGAGGTCGACCCGGCCGTCTGGCCGGACGGGCTGCACCCGCTGGTCGACGCGGTCCATGCCACCGGAATGGACTTCGGGCTGTGGGTCGAACCCGAGATGATCAACCTGGACTCCGATCTCGCCCGTACGCATCCGGAGTGGATCTTCCGCGCCGGGGATCGTGACGGACTGCCCTCGCGGCACCAGCACGTGCTGGACCTCGGTCATCCTGCCGCCTACCAGCACATCGCCGAACGCCTGCACGCCCTGCTCGACACCTACCCGATCGCCTTTCTGAAGTGGGATCACAACCGGACCGTCGTCGAGGCCGGGCACCAGCCGGACGGCACCCCCGGGGTACACCGGCACACCGCAGCCGTCTATCGCCTGCTGGACGAGCTCCGGAGCGCTCATCCGGGCTTGGAGATCGAGTCCTGCGCAGGTGGCGGCGGCCGGATCGACCTCGGCATCATGGACCGGGCCGACCGGGTCTGGCCCAGCGACTGCATCGACCCTCTCGAGCGTCAGCAGATCCTGCGGTACACGATGCTGCTGCTGCCTCCCGAACTCCTGGGCACCCACCTCGGCGCGCCGACGTCGCACACCACCCACCGCACGCACTCCCTGCCGTTCCGGGCCGCTGCCGCGCTGTGGGGCCACATGGGCATCGAGTGGAACCTCGCAACGGCGAGCCCGGCCGATCGCACCCTGATCAACAGCTGGGTCGCACTCCACAAGAGTCTGCGTCCCTTGCTGCACACCGGTTCGGTGGTCGTCGCCGATCATCCGGACCCGGCGATCTGGGTCAACGGAGTGGTGGCCACCGACCGCTCCGAGGCCGTCTTCGGGATCACCAGCGTCGCCCGCTCGGTGACCTGGCCGCCGGGGAAGGTCCGGTTCCCCGGGCTGGATCCGGACCTGCGCTATCGCGTGACCCCGTTGACGGCCGGCGATCCCGGTCCGACTTCGATGGTTCCCGCCTGGTGGTCGTCCGGTGTCACCCTGACCGGTCGACTGCTCGGCGTGTCGGGGGTGCAAGTTCCTGCGCTCTTCCCCGAGAACACCTGCCTCATCCGGCTTGTCGCTGTCAGCTAGCTGTCAGTCAGCCGACAGTGCCATCCCGTTCCAGCCATCCCGTTCCACGACGTCGTACCCAACGGTGGGTACGACTCGATCCCCCGCCCCGAAGGAGCCAGCTGTGCGTGAAATACCTTCCCGACCAGGCAGGACGTCATGAGTGTCGCCGCCGCGATGAATGTCGCGCCCCAGGCCGAGCCACCGGCCGCGCCGGTTGCCAAACGCAGGCTCGGTGCCCTCGGACCCGCGCTCGTGTTCATCCTGCCGGCGATGATCGGCTTCGGCGTCTTCTTCCTGTGGCCCACGTTGCGCGGCATCTATCTGTCGATGACCAACTACGACGGCGGCAACCGGTCGCCGAAGTGGATCGGCTTCGACAACTACTCACAGATGTTGACCGACAAGGTGCTCGGCAAGTCGCTGCTGCTGACGCTGGAATACGTCGTCATCAACATCGTGCTGCAGACGATCGCCGCGCTGACGATCGCCATCCTGATGCAGCGGGTGGCCAGGTCGACCCTGGTCCGCGGCCTGATCCTGTTGCCGTACTTCATCGCCAACGTCATCGTCGCGCTGGTCTGGTTCTGGATGCTCGACGCCCAGCTGGGCATCGCCAACAAGCTGCTGGAGGGCATCGGCATCAGCGGCCAGTCCTGGTTCGGCAGCGCCACCCTCGTCATCCCGACGATCGCCATCGTCAACATCTGGCGACACATGGGATATACCGCCCTGCTGATCTTCGCCGGCCTGCAGACCATCCCCTCGTCGGTGTACGAAGCCGCGTCACTGGACGGCGCCTCGGAGTTCAAGATGTTCACCCGGATCACCCTGCCGCTGCTGCGGCCGGTGCTGGTGATGGTGCTGATCATCACCGTGACCGGGTCGTTCCAGATCTTCGACACGGTATCGGTCACCTCCAAGGGTGGCCCGGCCCAGGCCTCGAACGTCGTGCAGTACTACATCGTCGATCAGGCGATCAACCGCAGCCACTTCGGCTACGGCGCCGCGGTGTCGGTGGTGCTGTTCCTGATCCTGATCGTGGTGGCCATCTTCCAGTTCAAGGTCCTCCGGGGCCGCGAATCCGATCTGGCCTAGGAGGCCCGCATGAGTACCACCGCTGCTGCGTCTCCCGACGCGTTGGACGACCACATCGAGGACCACCACGACGCCGGTGAACAGCCGAAGCAAGGGTTCACCTGGGGTCGGGTCGGCGGCATCCTCGCCGTCGGGCTGTTGTTGCTGATCACGCTCTTCCCGTTCTACTGGATGCTGCGCACCGCGCTGTCCAACGGCCGCTCACTGGCGGCGAATTCCGGTTCGATGCTGCCCGCCGACTTCACGTTGGGTGCGTTCAAGCGGGTGCTCGGCCTGAGCACCCTCGAGGAGGCCCGGGCCGAGGGTGGTTCGGGCGCGGCGATCGCGTTCTGGGTCAGCCTGAAGAACTCGGTGGTGATCTCGGTGGTCATCACCGCCGGGCAGACGATCTTCTCGGCGATGGCGGCGTACGCGTTCTCCCGCCTCCAGTGGATCGGTCGGGACAAGGTCTTCGCCCTCTTCCTGGCCGCGCTGATGGTGCCGCCGATCTTCACCGCGCTGCCCAACTTCCTGCTGATCAAGCAACTGGGCCTGATCAACACCCTGACCGGCGTCATCCTGCCGTTCTTCTTCATGACACCGTTCGCGATCTTCTTCCTGCGCCAGTTCTTCCTCGGCATCAGCAAGGAGGTCGAGGAGGCCGCCGTGCTGGACGGCGCCGGGCACTTCAGGGTGTTCTTCAAGGTCATCGTCCCGATGAGCGTCGCCCCGATCACGACGTTGGCGATCCTGACCTATATCGGCGCCTGGAACGAGTACTTCTGGCCGCTGCTGGTAGCCCAGGACGACGCGTCCCGGCCGCTCACCGTGGCGCTCGGGGTGTTCCGGTCCCAGACCCCCGGCGGTGCACCCGACTGGCCCGGCCTGATGGCCGCGACCCTGCTGGCCGCACTGCCGATCATCATCCTGTTCACCATCTTCGGCCGGAAGGTCGTCAACTCCATCCAGTTCTCCGGCATCAAGTAGCCGGCTGTTCCACCCGCTCCACCCCCCTCCCACACCGTTGTGCAGAAAGGTATTTCGATGAAGAAGTCCACCGTCGCGATCGCGGGGGCCACCGCGGCCGTCCTGCTCGCGCTCACCGCCTGCGGTAGCAGCGACCCCAGCGAGACCACGTCCGGATCGGTCGGCGGTGGCGCCGCCGCCACCGCGAGCGGCGAGGCGTCCGGTGACGTCAGCTACTGGCTCTGGGACTCCAACCAGCTGCCGGCCTACCAGGCCTGCGCCGATGCATTCCACAAGGCGAACCCGGCACTCACCGTCACGATCAGCCAGTACGGCTGGGACGACTACTGGTCCAAGATCACCAACGGCTTCACCTCCGGCACCGGGCCGGACGTCTTCACCGACCACCTCTCCAAGTACCCCGAGTTCGTCAACAAGCAGCAGATCCTGAGCATCAGCGACGCGCTGGAGGCCGACAAGGTCGACACCAGCATCTACCAGGAGGGTCTGCTCGACCTGTGGACCGCCCAGGACGGCAAGATCTACGGGCTGCCCAAGGACTTCGACACCGTCGCGATCTTCTACGACAAGACCGACGCGGACGCGGCCGGCCTGACCGCTGAGCAGCTGGGCAGCCTGGAGTGGAACCCCGCCGACGGCGGCACCTACGAGAAGGCCATCGCCCACCTGACCGTGGACGCCAACGGGGTCCGTGGCGACGAGGCCGGCTTCGACAAGGGCAACGTCAAGACCTACGGCATGGGCTACGAGAACGTCACCGACGGCAACGGCCAGACCCAGTGGAGCCCCTTCACCGGCAGCAACGGCTGGACCTACACCGACGAGAACCCGTGGGGCAACCACTACAACTACGACGACCCGAAGTTCCAGGAAACGTTGACGTTCTACCGCAGCCTGATCGAGAAGGGCTACATGCCGCCGCTGGACAAGGTCATCGGCAGCGACGGTGGGACCCTGCTCGGTTCCGGGAACTACGCAGCCATCATCAACGGTGACTGGAACGTCGCTGCCTACGCCAAGATCGACGGCATCGACCTGGCGTTCGCGCCCACCCCGATCGGCCCGAGCGGCAAGCGCGCCAGCATGTTCAACGGTCTGGCCGACTCGATCAACGCCGGTACCAAGAACCAGGCCGGCGCGATCAAGTGGGTCGAGTTCACCGGCTCCGCCGCCTGCCAGGAGCTCGTCGCCGCAGAGGCCGTCGTGTTCCCGGCAATCCCGGCAGCCACTGACAAGGCCATCGCGGCGTTCAAGGCCAAGGGCTTCGACCTGACGCCGTTCACCGACCACGTGACCGACAAGACCACCTTCTTGTTCCCGATCACCGATCACGCGGCCGACATCACCGCCGTCATGGGGCCGGCCATGCAGTCCTTCATCAGCGGAGCCACTGACGCGAGCTCCTTCACCGACGCCAACGAGCAGGTCAACGGCCTCTTCAAGTAGCCGTCGGTAGCCCGGCGCAGTCCGGGGCATAGTGCCGGTGTCCGGTTCGGGGATCCTGTTCCCCGGACCGGGCACCCCGGCCATCCATGACCAACCGGTGGACCGCCGACCTTCACCAAGGGAGCTCAGAACACCCGATGTCGCCGTCCACCACCTCCTGGCGCCCGACGGAGCACACCGTCTCCCCCCACAGCGCACCGCGTCCGCAGCCGGAGGTCGAGGCCTCACCCGCCCCCGCCGCTGCCGCCCGCCGGGTGCGAGCGACCTCCCTGCAGTTGTTGAACGAATCCACCCGCGGGTTGATCACCGACATCCTCGTCAAAGGTCCGCTGTCCCGAGCCGACCTCGCCCGCAGTTCGGGCTGGTCACCGGCCAGCATGACCCGCATCACCCGGCCACTGCTCGAAGCGCGGCTGCTGATCGAGACCGAGTCGGGCCCGCCGGCCCGCACCGGACGGCCGTCGCTCCCGTTGGACGTCGACGCCGACCTGGTCCACCTGATCGGGATCAATCTGACCGGATCGACCATCACGCTGGTCCGTACCGATCTGCGGGCCGCCGTGCTGGAGGTCGTGCGCATGCCGCTCATTTCGCACGACCCGGAGACCGTGGCCGACCAGATCGCGGTCGAGGTGACCGCCCAGATCGTCAGGGACCCGCGCATCCAGCTGCTCGGAGTGTCCCTGGCCGGCCCCATCTCACCCACGTCGGAGGTCCTCGGGAACTCCGCGTTCCTGGGCTGGACCGGCGTCCCGCTGGTGGCGATGATCGAGCAGCGCACCGGCCTGCAGACGCTCGTCGACAACGATGTCCGCGCGTTGACCGCCGCCGAGCACTGGTTCGGCGCGGCCGCCGGGCTGGCCGATTTCGTCGTGATCACGCTCGGCGCCGGCATCGGCTGCGGATTGGTCGTGGACAACCGACTGGTGTCCGGCGTCGGCGGCGGTAGCGGTCACATCGGCCACCTGCCGATCACCCCGGACGGTCCGATGTGCGAGCGCGGCCACCGCGGCTGTGCCCGGTCCTACCTGGCGACGGCGTCCATCGTCGGCCAGTTGCGGGCCGTGATGGCCCAGCCGGACCTGACCTACAACGACGTCGTCCGGCTCGCCGGGGCCGGACATCCACTGGTCAGACGCGTCGCCGAGGACGCCGCCCGAGCGCTCGGGCAGCTGATCGGAACGGTCAGCTCCCTCACGGCGCCGGCCAAGGTGCTGGTGTCCGGGGAGGGCGTGGAGTTGATCGCCCTCTTCGAGGATCTGGTCCGTGAGCGGGCCCGAGCGGTCCAGCACTGGTCGGTGACCCCGGCGGAGATCGAACTCGCGCCCTTCACCACCACGGAATGGGCCCGCGGCGCTGCGGTATCTGCGCTGCGACGACACATCGAGAACCAGACCGCGGTCGACGGCACCGGGCTGAACCTGCCCTGACGACAGGGCTGCGCGGCCAGCAGGTTCGTGGCGGGCCATCCGACCTGCACAATGGTAGGGGCGGCCCGACCGGTGCGGCCGAGCCGCAAGACGAACGCGGGAGCAGGCAATCGTGGGCCGCAGCTTGGATCAGGTGATCGCGGCGATGACAGGCGGCCAGTCCGGTCAGCTCGGCTGGTTCAGCTACGACGTGCCCACCGACAGTTGGACCTGGTCGGCCACCCTGTTCCAGATCCACGGCTTCGAGCCCGGCGAGATCGTCCCCAGCACCGCGGTGCTCGCCGCTCACAAACACCCCGAGGATCGGGTCCACACGGAACAGGTGTTGGCGGGGGTGCTGGCCGACGGGCTTCCGTTCTGCTGCCGGCACCGGATCATCAACACCCGGCAGGCGGTCCGCACCGTGGTGTCCATCGGACGCGGGGTGCTGGACGATGCTGGTGCCGTGATCGGGGTCACCGGCTACTTCGTGGACATCACCGACGCCGCCGAGCAGGTCGCCGCGGCGATCGTGACGAAGGCCGTCGAAAGTTCCGCAGCGGGCCGGGCCCAGATCGAGCAGGCCAAGGGCGCACTGATGGCGGTCCAGGGGGTTTCGGCGGACGACGCGTTCGCAATCCTGCGCTGGCACTCCTCGAACGGCAACGTCAAACTCCGCGACCTGGCCCGGATGATCGTCGACGGGGTCGGGCAGCCGTACACCGGCGCCGAGACCGTCGGCCAACGGATCGGCCGGTTGCTGTCGGGTGTGGTCGACGGCTCCGGTCAGGCCGGCGGGGCAGCGGAGCGACGTCCGTAGGCTCGAGACGATGCAGCCCGGTCCGTTCAACTATTCCAACCTGCCGTCACGCCCGACCGGCCGAGCCCTGCGGGTGCTGTCCGCGATCCTGCCGGGGGTGCGCGCGACGCTCGCCGATGTCACGCCCTACGCCCGGGCCTGGCGCGAGCACAACGCCCGCGCCGCTGCGGCGGACGGTCCGTTGTGGGTGGTCATCGGGGATTCGATGGCCCAGGGGATCGGCGCCTCCGCCTTCGACCGCAGCTGGGCGGGTCAGCTCGCCGACCGCCTGGGCGCGGGCTACCGGATGGTCAACCTGTCCCAGCACGGCGCCCGGGTGGGGGACGCCCTGGACACCCAGTGGCCGGCGGCCGCCGCCCTCGGCCCGCCGGCGCTGGTGACCGTGATGATCGGCGCCAACGATCTGGTGCGACGTGATCTGCGGGCCGGGTTGTCCGCGCGGTTCATCGAACTGCTGGACGCGCTGCCGGCCGGTGCCGCGGTCGCGAACATGCCGAACCCGGTGCGGGAAGCGCGTGAGATCGACGCCCTGCTCCGCGACCGCAGCCGGCACGGCCTGGTGCTCGCCGACATGACCGGACCGCGGACGACCCGCTGGCGGGGCAAGCTCGCCGCCGATCACTTCCACCCCAACGACCGGGGGTACGCCGCCATCGCCGACGTCTGGGCCGACACGCTCCGGGCTCGCGAGACCCTCGAAGGCGGGCCGCACCGGGCGGCGGACCGCGCCACCCGTGCGCCCGAGAGGTAACCGGCAGCCGTGGCGTACGCCGCATCGCAGGTGGCCGGTGGCAGCGCCACCTGCGAGGTGGCGATCACCCGGGGACGGTCCGGCCGTCTCATCGGGGATCTCGGCACTATCCACGGTCCCGGATCCGGCAGTGGTCGCACCACCGGCGGCGGGCGTCGACGTGGTCGACCCCGGTCGGGGAGTTGCTCGCCGCGGTGGTCAGCCGGTGGTCAGGACCAGGTGTATTCGTGGTGGACGACGCCACTGTCGAAGGTGTGCGAGCTCCGCAGGACGAGCGATTGGCGCAGCCCTTGTGGCAGCGCCGAGGTGCCGCCGCCGAGGATCAGCGGCGCGACGAACAGGTGGATCGTGTCCACCAGGCCGGCGCGCATCGCCGTGGACGCGAGATCGGGGCCGCCGATCAGGGTGTCCCCGGGCGCGGCCCGGACCGACCGCCCCACCTCGACCGGGTCGAAGTCGCGCACCAGCCGGGTGCGTGGGCTACGCACCTCGGACAGCGAGGAACTGTGCACCACCTTCTCGGCCGAGTGCCAGAGCCGGGCGAAGTCGACCATGTAGTCCGGTGCAACCGTGAGGTCCATCGTCTCCCAGGCGCGCATCACCTCGTACAGCCGACGACCGTAGAGGTGGGTCTGGATCGTCCGCATCAGGTCGTTGATGGCGACGTGGACCTCGGGGTCGGGCTGCATCCAGTCGAACCGGCCGTCGGTATCGGCGACGTACCCGTCCAGCGAGGTGTTCATCGAGTAGATCAGCCGGCCCATGCGCCCTCCCGCGGTGATGGCCTTCGACAATGCCACCTCTGGTCGCCGGCGGCCAGACCGTTGACGCCACGACAGCGGGCCCCCGGCATGCCGGGGGCCCGCTGTGTCACTGCCTGATGGAGAGGGACTACTTGGTCAGCGGCCCCAGCTTCGGATCGTTGGCGTACGCCTCGGCGGCGTTCTCCTTGGTCACGATGACCGGGGTGAGCAGGAAGGCCGGGACGACCTTGACACCGTTGTCGTACTGGGTGGTGTCGTTGGTCGGCGCCGGCTGGCCCTTGCTCAGGTCGGTGGCCATGGTGATGGCCTGGGCCACCAGGTTGCGGGTGTCCTTGTTGATCGTGGAGTACTGCACACCCGCCATGATCGACTTGACCGACTCGACCTCGGAGTCCTGGCCGGTGACGACCGGGACCGGCTTGCCGGCCTTCTGCACCGAGGTGATGATGGCGCGGGCCAGCGTGTCGTTCGGCGACAGCACGCCGTCGAGTTCCTTGCTGCCGTAGGTGCTGGTCAGCAGGTTAGTCCATCCGACGAGTCGCGTTCTCGGCCTTCCAGCCGTCAGTCGCTGTCTGGCTGATGTCGACCTGACCGGAGCCGACGACGACATCGCCGCTGTCGATCGCCGGCTGGAGGACCTCCATCGCGCCCTTGAAGAAGACCGGCGCGTTGGCGTCATCAGCAGAGCCGGAGAACAACTCGATGTTCCACGGTCCGGTGGCCTTCTTCGCCTTCATGCCGTCGAGCAGGGCCTGGCCCTGCAGCTTTCCGACCTTCAAGTTGTCGTAGGCGACGTAGTAGTCCACGTCCTTGGTGTTCAGGATCAGCCGGTCGTAGGCGATGACGGTGGCGCCGGCGGCCTTGGCCGCCGTTACCTGGGTGGTCAGCTGACTGCCGTCGGCAGCACCGATGATGATGACCTTGGCGCCCTTGGTCACCATGGACTGAGATCTGGGCCTGCTGGTCGGCGACGGTTCCGGTGGCCGCGGCGTACTGGACGTCCGGGGTGAAGCCGGCGGCGGTGAGGCCGTCGGTGAACAACTGACCGGCCAGCACCCAGTTCTCCGAGGTCTTCGAGGGCAACGCGACGCCGATCGTCGAACCGGCGGCGAATCTGCGCGGCGGCCGCACCGGATGAACCGGCCGCATCGGAGGTCTCGGCGGTCCGACCGCTACCGCACGCGGTCAGGGTCAGCAGGGCGGCGGCGGCCACCGCAGTGGCGGCCGTGGTGATTCTGCGCATGTTGCCACTTTCTGGGGGATCGTACGACAGGGTGGTGTCGCGGGGGTGGCGAACTCAGTGCCACCGACGACGGCAGCAGGAAGAAATCAGGTCACGGCTTGGTCGTGTGCCCGACGGAGGCGTCCAGCACCTCCTCGTTCTTGGTGAACCGGGACATCATCAGCCCGATGATCGAGGCTCGGCCGCGGGTCTTGTTGTAGACGTCCACGCCGACGGCGACCAGGAGTACCAGGCCCTTGATGATCTGCACCCGGTCGGACTGGACGCCCATCAAGGACAGGCCGTTGGACAGGAATGCCATCACCAAGCCACCGACGATGGATCCGATCACGGTGCCGATACCGCCCGACACCGCCGCACCGCCGATGAACACCGCGGAGATCGCGTCGAGTTCCCAGCCGTTGCCGTCCTGCGGACCGGACGCGAAGGCCAGCGCGACGAAGATCATGCCGGCCAGCGAGGCCAAGATCGACATGTTCATCATGACGAAGAAGTTGACCTTCTTGCTCTTCACACCGGACAGCTCGGCGGCGTGCGAGTTGCCGCCCACCGCGTAGACGTGCCGGCCGAAGATCGAGTTGTTCATGACGAAGGAGTAGAACAACACCAAGGCGAGCAGGATGCACCCAGAGATCGGGAAGCCGGTGCCGGGGCGACCGGAGGCGAAAAGCAGGAAAGCGTAGCCGGCGACACCGCCCAGCAGGACCATCCGCACGACAGTCACCCACAGCGGCGGCACCTCGGCACCGAGACCGGCCTGCGTCTGCCGTCCCCGCCATTCGCGCCAGACGATGGCGACCACGACGGCGATGCCGAGCAGGAGGGTGAGGTTGTTGTAGCCGGTGTCCGGGCCGACCTCGGGTAGATATCCGCCACCGATCTCGGCGAACGATGCGGGCACCGGGACGCTGGTGGAGTCACCGATGAACTGGTTGCCACCGCGGAAGATGAGCATGCCGGCCAGCGTCACGATGAACGCCGGGACGCCGACATAAGCGACCCAGAAGCCCTGCCAGATGCCGATCAGCGCGCCGACCCCCAGGCCGACCAGGATGCCCAGCGGCCAGCCGGCGCCGGTGTCGCGCATGAACTTCGCGACGATGATGCCGGTGAAGGCGGCTACCGAGCCGACCGAGAGGTCGATGTGGCCGGCGATGATCACCATCACCATGCCGATGGCCAGGATCAGGATGTAGGAGTACTGAGTGATGACGTTGATCAGGTTCCCCGGTGTCAGCGTCAGGCCGTCGGTGAGGATCTGGAACAACACCAGGATGGCGAACAGGGTGAACACCATGCCGAACTGCCGGCCGCTGCCACCGAAGATCTTCTTGATATTCGCGATGATCGTCATGCTGTGGCACTTTCCTTCTTGGTGGAGGTCATGAACTTCATCAGCGTCTCGGGAGTTGCCTCGGCGGCTGTCAATTCGCTGGTGATCGCACCCTCGAACAGGGTGTAGATGCGGTCGGACAACCCGAGCAGCTCGGGCAGTTCGGAGGAGATGACGATGACGCCTTTACCCTCGTCGGCCAGCCGCTGGATGATCCCGTAGATCTCGTACTTCGCACCGACGTCGATCCCACGGGTGGGCTCGTCCAGGATCAGCAGGTCGGGATCGGTGAACATCCATTTGGCCAGTACGACCTTCTGCTGGTTGCCGCCGGACAGCTTGCCGACACCCTCGTTCACGTTCGGGGCCTTCGTCCGCAGGCTCTTGCGGTAGCTCTCGGCGACCTTGTACTCCTCGACCGCGTCGACCACCCCGGCCTTGGAGATCTTGCCCAGCGCCGCTGACACGGTGGATCGCTTGATGGTGTCGAGCAGGTTGAGCCCGAGTACCTTGCGGTCCTCGCTGACGTAGGCCAGGCCGTGGTCGATGGCCTCGGAGACCGAACGCAGCTGGATCTCCTTGCCGTCCTTGTAGACGGTGCCGGAGACGAACTGACCGTAGGAGCGGCCGAAGATGCTCATTGCGAGCTCGGTCCGGCCGGCGCCCATCAGCCCGGCGAACCCGACGATCTCACCGCGGCGGACCTTGAAGTTGGAGCCCTTGCAGACCAACCGCTCATGGGCCAGCGGATGCTGCACCGTCCAGTCCCGGACCTCGAACAGGGTGTCCCCGAGGGTGGGTGTGTGGTCGGGGAATCGGCTGCCCAGGGAGCGCCCGACCATGCCGCGGATGATCCTGTCCTCGTCCACACCGCCGGCGTTGACGTCGAGCGTCTCGACCGCCTTGCCGTCACGGATGATCGTGATCGAGTCGGCGATCTGTTCGATCTCGTTGAGCTTGTGGCTGATGATGATCGAGCTGATGCCCTTGCTCCGCAGGCCGCGGATCAGGTCGAGCAGGTGCTGGGAATCGGACTCGTTGAGCGCCGCGGTCGGCTCGTCGAGGATGAGGAGCTTGACCGACTTGTTCAGCGCCTTGGCGATCTCGACCAGCTGCTGCTTGCCGACGCCGATCGACTTCACCTGGGTGTCCGGGTCGTCGCGCAGGCCGACGCGGGCGAGCAGCTCGATGGTGCGCCGCTTCGCCTCCGCCCAGTTGATGACGCCGAACCGGGACGGCTCGTTGCCCAGGAAGATGTTCTCGGTGATCGACAGCTCGGGGATCAGCGCCAGTTCCTGATGGATGATCACGATCCCGGCGGCTTCGCTGGACCGGATGTCCTTGAACCGACTGACCTCGGACTGGTAGACGATCTCACCGTCGTAGGTGCCGTAGGGGTACACCCCGGACAGGACCTTCATCAGGGTCGACTTGCCGGCCCCGTTCTCACCGCAGATCGCGTGGATCTCGCCGGCCCGGACGGTCAGGGAGACCTCGGACAGTGCGCGCACCCCCGGGAATTCCTTGGTGATGGAGCGCATCTCGAGAATGGGCGGGCGGGTGTCGGCCGTCGCGGAGGTGCCCCCCGTCGCGGTGCTCTCAGCCACTGGACCCACCCCCGCTCGGGGTGAATGGGCACGAAGTGCGGGTCACGCGATCTCCCTTGACATCGACGTCGTTGTCGGCCGCAAACGGTTGCGGGCAGCACTGCCCGAGACCTTGACGCGGCGGTACCATGTGACCGGTCACATGGTGCGCATCAAATTAACGCCGCCGGTGACCTCTGTCAACTGGTGTGGCTCCTGGTGCCCCCGTCGACGATCGGAGCACCAACTGCGGGCGGATCGGCAGCGACGGCTGCAGCGGCTCGCCCGACAGTTCCGCGACGATCAGACCGACGGCACGCCGCCCGACCTCCGCGAAGTCCTGGCGGATGGTCGTCAGAGGTGGCCAGAAGTGGGCCGCCTCCGGGACGTCGTCGAAACCCACGACGCTCACGTCGGCCGGTACCCGGACACCGCCTTCCCTGAAGGCGTGCAGCAGCCCGAGCGCCATCAGATCGTTGGAGCAGAAGACCGCTGTGTAGTCGTGCCTGTTCACCAGCACCTGGCCGGCGCGGTAGCCGAAGTCCGCGGTCCATTCGCCCAGGATGGGCGGCTCGACGATCAGGGCGTCGTCACCGATCTCCCGCAGGAAGCCCTGCATCCGCTCCTCGGCCTCGATCCAGTCGCGCGGTCCGGCGAGGTGCACGATGCGGCGGTGCCCGAGACCGATGAGGTGGCGGGTGGCCATCCTGGCCCCCTCGAACTGGTCGATCGCGACGCTGCGCCGCTGGTCACGGCGGGTCGGATCGACCAACACGCAGGGGATCCGCACCCGCACAGCGGCGAGCAGGTCGAACACCCGGACCTGCGGGGCGACCACCACCACCGCCTCCACTCCCTGCCCGGCGAGCTGGTCGATGGCGGCCCGGACCGACCGGTCATCGCTCGGGGTGGTAGCGACCGTGATGCCGTAGCCGCGGTCGCGGGCCGCCGTCTCGATCGCGAACAGGGTCGTCTGTACGCCGTACGTCGCAGCCCGGGTGGCGATCAGGACACCGATGCTCTGCGATTTGCTGGTGACCAGCGCCCGGGCCGCCTGATTCGGCCGGTAGCCGATCTCGTCGATGACATCGAGCACCCGCTGCCGGGTCTCCGGACGCAGGCTCGGCGAATCGTTGAGCACCCGGGAGACGGTCTGGTACGACACCCCGGCCAGCCGCGCGACATCGCGGATGTTCGGCGCACGCTCGGCGCTGGAGTCGACGGTCACGGGGCCTGGGTCTCGGGGTGGGGTCGGGTCGGCGCCCACCACTGTGCGGACGCTGCAGAGCTGAATGTGACCGTACACATTCGATCGCGCCGCCGCGAGCGCGCCCAAACGGCACCATTTCGCACCCGCATCGTCGTGCACAGCGGGGCGCGAGCGGTACGCGAGCATGATGGTGCGATGGCCTCTCGACCACCCTCGCGCCGCGTTCCGCCCGGCCCCGGCCAGGAGTCCGTGTGGGACTACCCCCGACCGCCCCGGCTCGAGCCCGTCCCCCGGCTCGTCGTCGTCCGTCTCGGCAAGCGCGAGATCGCCCGGACCACCGGGGGGCACCGGGTGCTCGAGACCAGCCACCCGCCGACCTGGTACCTGCCGCGGTCCGACATCGACCCGACGGCGATCCGGCAGTCCGACCGCACCGGCTCGATGTGCGAGTGGAAGGGCGCCGCAACCTACTGGGACGTCGTGCGTGCCGACGGTTCACTGCTGCCGGCGGCCGGCTGGAGCTACGAGCAACCGACCGCGGCATTCCGGGCCATCACCGGCTTCCTGTCGTTCTACCCGGCCCAGCTGGACTGCACGATCGACGGTGAACCGGTCCGACCGCAGGAGGGCGGCTTCTACGGCGGCTGGGTCACCGACGACGTGGTCGGTCCGTTCAAGGGTGGCGCCCGCAGCTGGGGCTGGTGAGGTGGGGTACCCGCGAACCGGAATGATCGACCGATGACCCCGCCGTCAGTCGCCCACAGTCGGTCGCGCGTGGTGCCGCCGGCGGCCGTGCTGTGCTGTGCACTGCTGCTCGGCGGTTGTGCTGCACTGTCCGAGGGTCCGCCGACCACCACCACCGTTGTCACCGGATCGACGTCGCCCTCGGTCAGCGCCGGGCCCGGAGTCGAGCTGGGCGTCGAGCCCTCGGTGCCGGACGTGGTGCTCAGTTTCGATTCCGGCGCTGCGGCCGAACCTGCTGGCGGCGACGCCACGCCTGGGGTGGAACTCGCGACCGACCGGATGCCCGCGACTGCCACGACGGTCCGGCGCGCGGCGGACGGCAACTTAGCGGTGACGACCTGGGGCAGCGTCCGGTGCCCGCGGATGCCGTTCCTGGTGACTGCCGTTGACCCCACCACCGTGGAGATCGCCACCGCGCCGGTTCGACTCGACGAGGGGTCGGAGATGGCGCTGTGTGTGGGTGATTCCGGGCCGATGACGTCGGTGGTGGCGCTGCCCGAGGGAGCGCTCGGAACGGGGCCGCTGGCCGTCATCGTGGACGGGGTCCGCTCGTCGGTGGCGTAGTAGCGGTAGCGCATCGCTTTGTGCACCGTCCACCTTGATGGCAGTGACGGCGTGCCGCACCAGATGCTTATTCGCCGACCTGCCGCCCGCCACTTTTTGCCTCCCGTGCCACCAGATCGAGTGCCGTACCCTTCGAACTTCTATCCATATCGGCCGAACGAGCAACGAGGTGCGGACGGATCTCCCGCATCGGGCTGAATGGGTTGACCTGCTTCTCGGACGGCGTCACTGCACGACCGCGGGGGCGGATCAGTCACTGATCTGTGTATCTTCTGCCGTACGGCTGGCCAGGCCCACGAATCATCGGCTCGAAGGCAAACCGGGGGGCTCCACTGGATCGACGACTTCCACCGCTCTCGAATCAGGGTCACGGCTCACCGCGACCGCCCACGAAAAAAGGACTACGATGATTCGCTTCAAAAATGGCGTTGCTGCCATTATCACCACGGCGATGGTGGCCAGTCTGCTCGTCGCTGCCGGAGGTTCCGCTTCTGCCACCCCGACCCGATCAGCGTCGGTCAGTGACCTGGTTGCAGCAGCGATACCTGCCTCGCCACAAGCCTCCTCCAACGGGAGGATATTGCCTTCCAGCACATTGGACCTCGCGGTCATCGCAGTAACAGCCAACGATCCGACCAATTCGGTGATTCGTAGCTCGAGCACCGGGGGGCAAGTCCTGACTGTCCTGCGAGACGGCGCGGACACTGCGACATTCGACATCGATCTACCGTCCGGGGCCAGCCTGCGGCCCACGGCTGCCGGAGGCTTTGCAATCGTCAGCGACCAGGGCACCTATGGCTCGATTGAGGCACCGTGGGCGGTCGACGCCAACGGCAAGAGGTTGAGTACCCACTACACGCTCGATGGGAGCACCATCTCGCAGAAGGTGGATGTCGAAAATGCAGCCTTCCCCGTCGTCGCTGACCCCTCGTTCCGTTGGTGCGACTGGTACACCGCTACCTGTGTCAAACTCAATCGTTCCGAAACGCTGCGGGTTTCCGACGCGTTCTTCGCCGGCGTTGGCGCGGCCGTAGCGTCGTTCTGCGGCCTGATTCCATGGTCACCATGGCAGCTTGCACTCGTGAAAGCTGCTTGTGCCGGAATTGTCGCCGCATATTTCGTGGCGCTGCGAGGCACCTTTGCTACTGCACGCGCGCAGGGACGATGCGTAGAGCTCAAGTTCGGCGTTGTCGGAGGGACCGGAATACTGCGAGGCTGGGGCGTAGTGAACTGCTGACATGCGACTCAACGGGCGCGTTCAGCAGGCGGGCCCGTACGCGGTTTGCCATCGGATCTTGCGACCCACGTGAGTCATCCGTGATCATGGCGAAAAGTGCTTCTTCGGTGCGAATTCGCGTTCGCACCGAAGAAGCCTTTTTGACTGGCTCGTGCTGACCCATGAACACCTGGTCCGAGCTTTGAATGACATCGACCGTTCGAATTCCATCAGCGCCGGCGGCACCGGTAAACGCGCCCGTCTCGAGCTGCGGCGGGCCCGAGTCCCGTCGCCGGCGTGGTGACACCGGGCGGAGGATGATCGAGCAGACCCTTCGACGCAGCAGGAGATCTCATGTTCGGTGACGCGCCCGCATTCAGTGGCTTCTCCGTCGACGACATCGGGCCGGCCCGATCGTTCTACGCCGACATCCTGGCGCTGGACGTCATGGAGGAGAACGGGATGCTGCGGCTCCGGCTCGGGGGCGGCGGCACCGTCCTGGTGTATCCCAAGGGCACGGGCCACATCCCGGCCGCTTTCACCGTGTTGAACTTCCCGGTCGACGACATCGACGCCGCCGTCGACTCGCTGACCGCCCGCGGGGTGTCGATGCTGCGCTACCCCGACATGCCGCACGACGACAAAGGCATCATGCGGGCCGGCGGACCGTTGATCGCGTGGTTCACCGATCCGGCGGGCAACGTGCTGTCGGTACTTCAGCCCTAGTCGGTGGTCCGCCAGTCGTCACTGTCAAGGTGCGAGCCATGGTCCTATGCAGTCACGATCGCGGTGCGTGGCGAGAACTCCGTGACGATCCGGAACCCCGGGCGGACGGAGCTGCCTCCGGGGCGCGCCCGCACCTGTTCGGGACCTCGGGTCAGCCCGCCCGGCGCAGGGCGGTGATCGGTTCGGTGGTGGCCGCGCGTACCGCCGGGTAGGCACCGGCGAGCAGCCCGATCAGCGCCCCGGCCACCGGCGCCAGCAGGGCGACCTTCAGGTCCAGGATCGGCGTCCAGTCCCGGGCGGCACTGACCGCCACCACGGCGGCCACGCCCAGAGCGGCACCGATCAGGCCGCCCAGCAGCCCGGTGACGGCCGACTCGAGCAGGAACTGCGCCGCAATGTGTCGCCGCCGCGCGCCGAGCGCCCGGCGCAGCCCGATCTCGCCGGTCCGTTCGATGACCGACAGCAGGGTGACATTGGCGATCCCGAGGCCACCCACCACCAACGCGACCGCGCCGAACGCCAGGAACAGGGAGTTCACATCCCCGCGCACGGAGGTAGCGAGTCGACCTGGTTTGGGCGGCACCTGCGCGTTGATCAGCTCCGGCTGGTTGGGCAGCACCGCGACCGGTGCCTGTGCGCCGACCTGCTGAGCAGCACCCACGAGTGTTCGGATGTCCAACTCGGCCGGTGCGGTCAGTCCGAAGTACCTCGCCGCAGTCCCGGTCGGCACGATGACCGCATCCGCCAGGTCGGTTCGCCGGACCATGCCGTCGATGATGCCGATCACCGCGAACGGGATGTCGCCGATGAAAATACTGGGCCGGGCGTCGACCCGGTTGATGTTGAGCCGCGCCGCCGCTGAGGCACCGAGCACCACCACCGTGTCACCGCGATCGTCGTGCCCGGCGTCGAAGAACCGGCCGTCGACGACGGCACCGCCCTCGGTGTCCAGCAACCCACCGGAGGCGGCGATGACGGGGATGTCGAACAGGTTCGCCCCGGACGGGTCGAGGAGGTCGACACCGCTCACCTTGTCGGTCCCGAGGTCGACCGGGGTGTAGGTGGCGGCCGCCGCCACCCCGCTCAGGCGCAACACCCGGGCTGCGGCGTCGAACGGCAGGCCAGGGGTCTGAGCATCCTCGGCCAGGAACCGGGGCTGGGTCGTCGTGAGCACCACCCTGGTCGCGGTGACCGCGTCGAAGCGCTGGGCGATCTGGCCGGCCGCGGTCTGGCCGAGCCCCAGCGTCGCCACCAACGCGGCGATCCCGACCACGGTCCCGATCATCGTGAGCACCAGCCGGGCCGGTTTCGCGCTGATCCCGAAGAGGGCCTCGTCGAGCAGGTCCCGGGGCCCGAAGCGGGACCGGAGCACCGCCGAGGGAGCGATCACCGGTGTCATCGGCGGCTCGCTACCCAGTGGTAACACCGATGTCGGGTCGTCGGCGGCCGGCAGGTGCGACCGTGACGGGCCCGGCCCGGTCATGCGGCCGTCAGCTCACCGTCGGTGATCCGTACCCGCCGCTCGGCGCGCGCGCTGACCACCTCGTCATGGGTGATCACCGCGATCGTGATGCCGGAGGCGTGCAGATCGTCGAACAGGTCCAGGACCCCGGCCGCGTTGACCTGATCGAGGTTGCCCGTCGGCTCGTCGGCGAGCAGCAACGCCGGCCGTCCCACCAGCGCCCGCGCCACCGCCACCCGCTGACGCTCACCGCCGGACAACTCCGCCGGGGCGAATCCCAGCCGGTGCCCGAGGCCGACCCGGTCCAACGCCTCCACCGCGCGTTGCCGCCGGTCCCGGCGTGGCACCCGCTGATAGACCATCGCGAGCATGACGTTGTCCAGCACCGAGCGGGCGGCCAGCAGATGGAAGGCCTGGAAGACGAAGCCGATGCGGCCGCCCCGCATCCCGGCTCGGTCACCCTCGCTCATCGTGGCGACGTCGACCCCGTCGAGCAGGTAGGTGCCCGACGTCGGCCGGTCCAACAGACCGAGCACGTGCAGCAATGTCGACTTCCCCGACCCGGACGGCCCGATGATCGACAGGTATTCGTTCTGCTCGATGGCCAGGTCGACGCCCCGGACCGCGAGCACCTCGGGCGGCCCCGGAAACGACCGATGGATGTCGAGCAATTCCACGACGGGGCTCATCGCGGCGGCTGCCCGGGGCCGGTCGTCATCGGCCGACCACCACCAGACTGCCGGCGGCCAATGTCGCACCGCCGGACGGCATTACCCGGCCATTGTCGTCGACCGGGCTCACCTCGACCTCGCCGCCGGTGGAGAGGCCGATCTTGACCGGCTGGAAACGGGTGGTGCCGTCCGTGCCCAGGACCTCGACCCGCGGGGTGCCGTCGGCGTCGGAGAACAGCCCCGCCACCGGCACCACGAGAACCGCGCCCGACGTGCTCGCGACCGGGATGATGACCTTCACGTTCGCCCCGCGGAGCGCCCGGGCCTGCTCGTTGCTGACGTTCTGGGGCTGCAGCACCACCGTCGTCCCGCCGCCGTCCGAGCCGCCGCTCCCCGAGCCACCGGCGCCGTCCTGGGGGGCGGTGGGCTTGGCGGTCGCGGCGATCTCGGTCACCAGTGCCGGCATCGTGGCGCCGCCGGGGATCGTGAGTTCGGCCGGCAGGCCGACGGTGAGCAGTGTCGCCTCTGCCGCGCTGACCGAGCCCCGGACGGCCAGGTCAGCACCCGACACGCTCAATACCGCTCCGTCGACCTTCGAGCCTCGGGTCACCAGCACTTCGTCCACCCGGCGGGGCAGGCCGGCCAACCAGACGACCTCCTGCGCAGGCAGCGGGGTGGTCGCCGCCGCGCGGGCGGCGCCGAGCTGGGTCTGTGCTTCGGCCGCCGCCGCCTTCGCTGCGGCCAACACAGCCCGCTGGGAGGTGGTGTCGACCTTGAGCTCTTCGTCCCGCTGGGCCTTGGCGATGTCGAGCTGCGACTTGGCCGCAGCCACGGCCGCCGCGTCCGGTGCGCCTCCTCGGTTCGCCGCATCGACCGCGGCCTGAGCGCCGGCCATCGCCTGTCTGGCCTGCTCCAACTGCGCCGAGAGGTCGGCGATCACCGCGACGTCGGCGGCGACCGCCAGTGCTTCGGTTAGCGCGGTGAACTGAGCTGTCACGGCCGTCAGCGCCTGGGAGGTGCGCTCCACCGCGCCCTGATTTGGCGGCGACGGGGTGTTGCGGGCCGAGTCGTAGGCCGCCTGCGCAGCGTCGATCGCGGACTGCAGGCGCAGCCGGGCGGGCTGGTTCGGCCCGGCCTGCGCACCGTCGAGCGCCTTCTGGGCCTCCACCACTGCCTGATCGGCGGAGTCCACCGCCGCGCGGGCGGTCGTGAGCGCGGCCGTGACCTCTGCTGCGGGCTGCGGTGCCGGGTACCCCAACGACTGATACAGCGCGGCCACTGCGGCCCCGGTCGCGGTGTCGTAGGTCTTGTCCTGCGGCCCCGGATCGAACCCGAGCCCGGCCAACGTCGCCTCCAACTGCTCGACGTCGGGACCGGTGCTGCCGGCGGCCAGGCTGCGGTACGTCGGCAGTTCACCTGACAGCGTCAACACCGGCCGACCGGTGACCTCCAACAGGATGCTGCCGTTCTCGACCACGGAGCCGACCTCCGGGACCCGCCCGGTGACGATGGCGGCGCCGTTCTCGGTGCCGCCGGCCTCGAGTTTGACCTGCACCGATCCGTCGAAGCCGATGTCACCCCGGGTCACGATCTTGGCGTCGAGCTTCTTGGACTCCACCGGCACCGTGATCGGTCCGGCTGCCGGGGCGGCGGTCCGGGCGGCCGCGTCCTCCGGCGAGATCACCCACTGTGCCGCGAGGAAACCGCCTGCCGCCATCACCACCGCGACGGCGGCGACGATCAGGATGCTGCGACGACTGCTCCGGCCCGACGCCATCACCTGCCGCTGTTCATCAGATCGCGGAACTGCTCGAGCTCGGCCCGGTGGTCGGCGAGGAACTTCTCCTCCAGCGCGACCCGGACCTCGTCGCTCACGTCGTCGATCTTGGACGAGGCCTTGCAGTCCCAGTCGGCCAGCGCCAGCGCGATCTCGTATTCCTTGAACGCGGCCACCCGATCAGCCGACGGGGAACTGGGCGCCGTCGCCTCGGTGGCGACTGCAGACGACATCCCGCCACCCTCGAACATTCCCCCGGTGTCCCAGCCGTTCAGCTCGGCCCACTTCGAGTTGACCTGGTCTCTCGCGGCCTGGGCCGACTCCAGGTCCGAGTGGCCGGCGGTGGCCATGCAGTCCTTCCACGCCTGGGTGGCCGCCGTGACCCGAGGGTCGGACTCGATCTGGTTGTACATGGTCTGGTAGGCGTCCCACATCCCCTGGAACTGCGCCTGAACGTCCGGCGAGTCGACCCCGCTGCCGGTGTCGCCGTACACCTCGGCCTGCGCCTGCCCCCAGCAACCCTGGTCGGCCATCGACATGGTCCCGGTCTCCATCGTCTGCTCGGGGATCGACACCGGGTCCGAGGTCGGGTCCGCCGCTTCGACCGATGCCACCTCGGTGGACTCGGCAGCCGTCGTCGCTGCTTCGGCGGGTGGCGCCGCTGCGCCCTCGACCGACGCCTCGGCCATCACCCCCATGCCGCCGCCGTACAGCGCATCGGAATAGGCCTGCTGCTCCCCGGGGGACATCGCCTCCATGATCGCCTGATTCGGGTCCGTCACCCCCGAGGTGTCACTGGCCTGTGCCTGGTCGGAGGTGGAGATGCCATAGCCGTACTTCGCCGCCCAATCCCGGCTGCCGGAATCGGATTCGGTCGCCTCGGGAAACGCCGAGCTCGTCGGATATACGAACGGGATGTAGTCGAATCCCTGCGCTGTCATGCAGGTGGTGATCCTCTCCTGCACCAACTTGTCCTTGGCGACGTAGTCCTCGGTCGCACCCGGCTGGCCACCCGGGTTCATGAAATCCTCGAGTGGACTGACCCGCGATGCAGAGGTGACGCCGCCACTCTCGCCGGAGGTTGCAACCGCGTCGGAGGGCGACGACCCGCAGGCTCCGAGCAGTAACACTCCGACTACGCCCATCGACACGATCGTGGAGCGTGTGGTGGCGGTGCGCGCGATGTGGTGGTCGACCATCGAAGGATCCCTCTCTGCGTGACGGCCCCCACCCCCGGACGGCCGACATTTCGCCCGTTCGAGCCATCATCAGGTCGAGGCACCGAGCGGCCCTCATTGTGCACCACGGCGCGCAGAATGACCGTTTCCGGTCCGATCAACGCGCCGGAGCGGGCATCCCCAGGTAGTAGCCCTGCGCCCAGCGGATCCCCATGTCGCGCAGCACCTCCAACTCGGCCGCCTCCTCGACACCCTCGGCGATCACCTCGGCGTCGATGTCGCGGGCGAAAGCCACCAGCGCGCTGGCCAGCGCCCGCTGCGGTCGGCTTCGGTGGATTCCGCGGATCAGCGAGATGTCGAGCTTGACCACGTCGGGCTGCAGCGCTACGAGATGTCGGAAGCCGGCGTATCCGGACCCGAGATCGTCGGCGGCCAGCCGGGCCCCGTTGCTGCGCAGCACCGACAGCGCACGGTGGATCGCCGAGTAGTCCTCGATCGGCACGTGCTCAGTGAGTTCGATGACGATCCGCGGACAGATCGACGGATCGAAGATGGCCCGCTCCGGGATCAACTCGATGGTCGCCGGCGACATGTTGAGCGCCAGGAAGATGTCGGGATCGGCGGTCTCGAGCACCGGCAGCGCATTGGTGACGGCCAACCATTCCAGCTCCGAACCCATCCCACTGGCGAAGGCATCGCTGAACCAGCCTGCCGGCCCCTGCGGGTGCGGGGTCGGGAACCGGGCGAGTGCCTCCTGGCCCACCACTGCCATTGTGGCGAGATCGATCACCGGCTGGAAGAACGGCACGATGCTGCGGTCCCGGAGGACCTTGCGGACCCGCAGCTCGGCAGCCACCTCCTGGTCGTGTTCGCCGGTCGCCGGGCTCGGGATCATCGTCGGCTGCGGATGGGACGGACCGTCGCGCAACAACTGGTGCAGTTGCCGGGTCTCCAACAGGTTGGCGGTCCGCAGGATCACCTCGACGATGTCCAGCGGTTTGGTCAGGAAGTCCCGGGCGCCGCGTCCGAAAGCCTGGTTGCGGGTGTCGGCCGAATTGTCCGCGGTCAGCACCATCACCGGCAGGTAGCTGCCGGCCGCGTAACGGGTGATCCCCTCGAGCAGGTCCAACCCGTGGATGTGCGGCATCTGCATGTCCAGCAATACCATGTCCGGGTTCACCACCGGGAGCAGTCCGAACACCCGACGCGGGTCGGTCTCGGTGATGACCTGACTCAGCCCGGCGTCCAGCAATACCGATTTGAGCAGGGCGACATTGGCTTCGTTGTCGTCCACGATCAGGACGCACATGGTGGCGAAGCGGTCGAGGGTCCTAGGCATCGACCATCCGGCTCCGTTGATCAGCGGTGATGCCGTCCAGCAACATCAGCACCTCGTGCACGTCCAGCGGTTTCGTCAGGTACTGGGCGGCACCCGCCTGCAGCAGGCGCTCCACCTGCGACAGGTTCGCGTCGGCACTGAGCACGACGACGGGAATACCCGCCGTCGCCGGGTCCGCTTTGAGCGATTCCAGCACCGACAGGCCGAAGCAGTCCGGCAGGTGCAGATCCAACAGGACCAGATCCGGCCGCCGCGACCGGGCGAGTTCCAGCCCGGTGCCGCCCAGGCCGGCATGTACCAGCTGCCAGCCGGGCCGCAGCTTGAGCAGCGAGGTCACCACCCGCACGTTGGGCTGGTTGTCCTCCACGTAGAGCAACGTGGTCGGGCCGGCTCCCTTCTGCGACGTGGCGGTCGCCGGCGCCGACGCGGTCGGTGCCGCCCGTCGGTCGGGGGCGGCCGGCAGGGTCACGGTGAACGACGACCCCGAACCCGGTACCGACTCGGCGGACATCGTGCCGCCCATCAGCTCCACGAGTGCCCGGGTCGCCGAGAGGGCGACGCCGGTGCCGGCCGACCCGGCGAGTTCTACGTCCACCGGGTCCGACGTGTGCAGCGGCTGCTGACGTCCCGGGCCCGGTGCCGAGGCGTCGTCACGCACCGACAGCGACGCTCCACCCAGGGCCGACCAGGAGATCCAGATGTGCCCACCCGGGCGGTTGGCGTGAATGGCGTGTGTCAGCAGGTTCTGCAGCACCTGCGCGAGGCGCGGCCGGTCGCCCAGCAGCCGCAGCCCCGGCGGGCCGGCCTCGACGGCGACGCGGACCCCGGCCCGGTCGGCCGACGGCCGCATCAGGTTGACCACCTCGTCGATCAGCGACGGGGCCTCGACCGGCTCGACGGCCGTTGCCGGCTTGCCGGCTCCGATCCGGGAGATGTCGAGGACCTCCTCGATCATCCCGAGCAGGTGACGGCCCGACGACAGGATGTACTGCACGCTGGAGAGGTCTTCCGGGTCGATCGTCCGGCGTTCCAACAGCTGACCGAACCCGATGACGGCATTGAGTGGGGTTCGCAGCTCATGGCTCATCCGGGAGATCAGCGCGCTCTTGGCCTCGTGCGCCGCACGCTCGGCCTGCTCTGCGGCGCGGGCCGTCTCGGCGGCGGCCACCCACGCGGTGATGTCGGTCAACGAGGTCACCATCCGGGTCTCCCCGGCCGCCCAGGGCACCGGTGCGGAAGCGAACCGGATCCAGCGCAGCTCCCCGTCGCGGCGAACGATGCGGGCTTCGAGATGGCAGCTGCGGCCGGCCCAGAACGCCTGCGCATAGACGGACGCAGCCTGCAGATGGTCCGGGTGCAGGGCCCGGGCCAGCAGGGACGCGTCGGCCAGCAACGCACTGACCGGGTGACCCGTGATGGTCTCGAACGCCTCGTCGGCGTGCAATGTCTCGCCGGTGTCGAGCCGGGCGATCAGGAACGCTGTCACGCTCTCGGCCGGGTCCGCGATCGTCGTGGCAGCGGAAGGGGCCACCGAAGACGACGCGGGCGCAACCTGTTGTGGCGTGACCACCCAGCCCCCCTGACCTACGACACGTCGGATTTACCATCATGACAGAAAGCGCACGTTAATTTACTGGGAGTAATTTTTGGTGGTGTTCATCACGTCAGGTGCTGGTCCCGAGGGGGGCGCTGCGGTCGCAGACGTGCTGATCGAGCAGCTTCAGCACGTCCAGCACGTCCAACGGTTTGGTGATGTAGGCATCCACCCCGGCGGCGATCAACCGGCTGACCTGGCCGGGGCTGGCATCGGCGCTGGCAACCACCAACGGCCGGGCCGCACCACCCGGTTGACCACGCAAGGACCGCAACACGTCGATCCCGTTCATGTCGGGCAGGTGCAGGTCGAGCAGGATCAGCGAGGGGTCCAGCTCGGCGGCCAGCTCCAGCCCCCGACGACCCCGGTCCGCGTGCACCATCGTCCACCCCGGTCTGCGCTGGAGGATCCGCTCCAGCAGGCGGACGTTGGAATGGTTGTCCTCGATGTAGAGCAGCGTGTGCGGGACCGCCTGCGCCGCCGCCGACGCGGGATCGTCCATTTCGTGGTCCGCGGGCGGCTGGACGGGGCCGGCCGACCGGGGCAACGTCACGCCGAACACGCTGCCGGTGCCGTGAACGGACTGCGCGTCGAAGTGGCCACCCATGAACGACACCAACCGCTGGGACAGCGCGAGCCCGATCCCGGTGCCCTCGATCCCGGAGGACTGCTGACCCAGCCGGTCGAACGGGACGAACAGGCGGGACATGTCCTCGTCGCGGATCCCGACGCCGGTGTCGGCGATCACGAGGCGGAACTGGGTCTCGCCGACGAACTCGGCGGAGACCGTGACGTGGCCACCCCGGCGGTTGTACTTCACCGCGTTGTTGAGCAGATTGATCAGCACCTGCCGCAGCCGTCGCTGGTCGGCCTGCACATACAGGCCCGCCGCCGGCATCGACTCGTCGAAGTGCAGCTCCACGTCCGCATCACGGGCCTGCGCCTGGACCATCCGAATCGCATCCGTCAGCACGGTCCCCAGGTGGACCGGCTCCAAGGACAGCTCCAGCCGGTCGGCCTCGATGCTGGCGATGTCCAGGACGTCGTTGATGAGGGCGAGCAGGTGTCGGCCGCCACGCATGATGTAGCCAACCGAGTCGGCCTGCGACGAGGTCAGCTCGTCCATCTCCAGCAGCTGCGCGAAACCCAACACCGCATTGAGCGGGGTGCGCAGCTCGTGGCTCATCCGCGACAGGAACTCGTTCTTCGCAGCATTCGCCCGGTCGGCTTCGGATTGGGCGAACCGAAGCGCCGCCTCGGCGGACTTCTGGTCGGTGATGTCCTCGGTGGTCCCCGCCGCCCGGATCACGTCGCCGTGCGCGTCGAGCACCGGGCTGCGGCGGGTACGGACCCAGCGAAGCTGGCCGTCCGGGCGCAGCACCCGGACCTCGCACTCCGACGGCCGGCCCGCACGGATCAGCTCGATGCTGCGAGCCACCTTCGCTTGATCACCCGGATGCACCGAGGTCTGCATGCGCACCGACTGCTGTGCGGCCGGCACCGTCGAATCCAACCCGAGGATCGTCAGGAAGGCCGGGTTGCAGTAGATCAACTCGGGGGGATCCGTCATCCCGAACAGGGTGAAACCCACCGAGACGTTGTCGGCGAGCTGATGGAACCGCTCCTGGTTGTCGCGCAGCGCCAGTGCCGCCCGCTTGCGGGCGGTGATGTCCTCGACGGTCTCGGCGAATCGGACCAGCCGATGGGTGTCGTCCATGATCGGGCTGCGACGCGCGCGCACCCACCGGAGCTCCCCGTCGGGCCGCCTGATGCTGACCTCCTGCCTGGCCTCCTCGCCGCGTCGGAGCTGGTCGGTCATCCGGTCCAGCAGGCACCGGTCGCCCGGGTCGACGGCGGCGACGGCGAGTTCGTCGATCGCGGGCAATGGGGTGTCCACGGGCAACCCCAGGATCCGCAGGAACGCCGGATTGACGAAGCTGTGCTCGGCCGACCCGTCGGAGTGGACCTCGACCAGCGCGAACCCGATCGACACGTGGTCGGCCAGCTGACGGAGGCGCCACTGGGTCTGTTCCAGCGCCCGCTCGGATTGCTTGAGCTCACCGATGTCCTCCAGGGTGCCGACCGAGTACACCGGGGGGCCGTCGGACCGGACCGGATTGCTCGACACCCGAAACCACCGGTAGGTCCCGTCGGCGTTCCGCAGCCGCACCTCGGTGATCCGCGGCACCGCCTGGCCCGTCCGCATCGCCTCCGCCGAGATCCGAGCGAGGTCGTCCGGGTGCAGCCGCCCCATCAGCTCACTGAACGGCGGGTCCGCAGCGCCCGGCGCCACGTCGAGCAGCCGTCGCAGCGCTTCGTTGACGTAACGGAATTCGGGGTTCTCGATGGTGCGGAGGTAGAAGCTCACCGACGTGCTGGCCGCGAAGTCCCGCAACATCGAGGCGTCGTCTGGAGGTGGTGTCAGGTCGGCCATGCTGAGCCGCACCCCCGACGCCGCCACGCACACCAGTCCATGGGGCAGATTGTCCCTGATGCCGTAGGGCCCAATCGCAGTCATTCGGGGGACTGCGTCACCCGATCGGTTACTCCGCCGTGTGATCATCGCCCGGGTGTGGCCTGCTCACCGGCTCCATCACCCGGTTCAGGGAGCGTGCATCGACTCCGAGGCTCGGCACACCCTGTCCCCGACGACGATCCGACCCGGCCCGTGGGCGACCCCGAGATAGCCGCGGTGTCCGTCCGCGAGGTCCACGAGGGCTTGTCGGACCGCCGCCGACACCTCTTCCGACGGCGCCTCACCCAGGCAGAACCGGCTGAATTCCACGCAGGGGTCGGCGACCGTGACGCCGCCGATCCTGATCACTCCGGCCGCGGTGCGGATCTCGAGCCCGCCGTCGAGGTCCCGACCGGCCAGCCCACCGGGGGTGTCCAGCAGCAGCGTGCAGCCGGCGGACCCGTCGACCAGGTGGGATCCGTACCGCGAGCGCAGTGCGGCGTGGTCCGCGATGCCGATCAGCGACACGCCCGCCCGGCCGCGGCGGTCCCGGCTCTGCGGATGGTGCCGGTGGTGCACGTCCAGGATCGGCCCGCCCCCGTCGGGATGGCCGGTGACCCCGTCAACGTCGACGGTGATCGCCGGGACACTGACGATGTCCCCGGTGCGGTACTCCCGCAGCGGCGCCCGCCCCTGTTTGAGCGGGCTCTGCTGCACGTACAGGCCCACCACGGTGCCGAGCGGGGTCCCGGTCATCCGGGCTGCTCGGCCACTGCGAATCGACGGTGGGTCAGGCTCGGCAGCAGCGCGCGGACCTCGGCCAGCCGGTCCGGGTCGACTTCGACGAACCCGACGGCGTCGCGCGCGGTGCCCAGGTCCAGCAGCGGCAGACCCATCGGGTCGAACGCCGCCGACCGGCCGATGATCCGACGGCCAACCTGGTCGGCGCCCACCGTGTAGCAGGTGTTCTCGATGGCCCGGGCCCGGAGCAGGGTGAACCAGTGCTCCTCCTTGAGCGGCCCGCTCACCCAGGCGGCCGGCAGTGCCAGTACCTGCGCCCCGCGGGACACCAGCGAGCGGAACAGTTCCGGGAATCGCAGGTCGTAACAGGTGGCGAAACCGACCAGCACACCGTCGATGTCGATGACCGGCGGGGCCTCGTCACCGGCTGTGACCATGTCCGACTCCAGGAACGAGAATGCGTCGTACAGATGCACTTTGGTGTAGCCGGCCAGCACTCGACCGGCGCCGGCGATGATCAGCGTGTTGGCGACCCGGTCCCCGGCGGGGGTGAACGAACCGGCGGCGATGACGAGTCCGTGCCGCTGCGACAGCGTGGCGAGGCCGGTCGCGAACGGCCCGTCCAGCGGCTCGGCACACCGGCCGGAACCTGTGCTGTCGTCGACGAACTCGACCAGGCTGCCCTCCGGCAGCACCAGCAGCCCGGCGCCGCCGTCAGCGGCGCGCGTCGCGAGACCACCTATCCGATCAAGGTTCTCGGCCGGGTCGGGCCCGGGTGCGAACTGGCCCACCGCAATCCGCAGCATCGGCGTCCTCTCCCTTGATGGCCGCAGTCCGTCGAGCGTCAGACGACGATCGAGACCATCCGGCCGGGGACCACCACGATCTTCTTCGGGGTGACACCGTCCAGCGCCTCGACGATCTTCGGTTCCGCCAATGCCGCGGCCTGGATCTCGGCCGCGGGCAGGTCGGCGGCGACGGTGATCCGGCCGCGCACCTTCCCCTTGATCTGGATCGGGTATTCGACGGTGTCGTCCACCAGCAGAGCCGGGTCGGCGATCGGGAACGGCCCGTGCGCCAGAGAGGTGTGGTGGCCCAGCCGCTCCCACAACTCCTCGGCGATGTGGGGCGCCAGCGGGGCCGTCATCAGCACGCTGGCCTCGGCCACGGCCCGGGTCGCGGGCAGGCCCGACTTCGTCACGTGGTTGTTCAGCACGATCAGCTTGGCGATGGCGGTGTTGTACTGCATCGCCGCGAGATCGGACCGGACGCCGTCGATGGTGCGGTGCAGCAGGGCGAGGGTCTCCGTGTCGGGCTCGTCCTCGCTGACCACCGACGCCCCGGTCTCCTCGTCCACGACCGTGCGCCAGAGCCGCTGCAGGTAACGCTGGGAGCCCACGGCGTCCTGGGTCTGCCACGGCCGGGAGATGTCCAGCGGGCCCATACCCATCTCGTACAACCGGAAGGTGTCGGCGCCGTACCGGTCGCACATCTCGTCCGGGGTGACGACGTTGAGCAGACGCTTGCCCATCTTCCCGTACTCCTGGTTCACCGGGCGGCCCTCGAAGCTGAACGACCGGCCGTCGGCCGAGGTCACGACATCCTCGGCGGGGACGTAGTTCCCACGTTCGTCGGTGTAGGCCCAGGCCTGGATGTAGCCCTGGTTGAACAGCCGCCGGAACGGCTCCTCGCTGCTGACGTGACCGAGGTCGAACAGCACCTTGTGCCAGAACCGTGAGTACAGCAGGTGCAGCACGGCGTGCTCGACGCCGCCCACATACAGGTCGACACCCCCGGTGTCCCCGGGGCGGGTGGGATCCTTGCCCATCCAGTACTTCTCGACCTCGGGGTCGACGAACCGCTCGGCGTTGGTCGGGTCCAGATAGCGCAGCTCGTACCAGCAGGAACCGGCCCACTGCGGCATCACGTTCAGCTCGCGGCGGTACTCCCGCGGGCCGTCTCCGAGGTCCAACGTGACAGTGGCCCACTCGGTCGCCCGGCCCAGCGGCGGTTCCGGGGAGGACTCGGCGTCCATCGGGTCGAACGACTTCGGCGCGTAGTCGATCACGTCCGGCAGTTCGAGCGGCAGCATCGAATCGGGCAGCGCGATCGCCACGTCCTCCGCGCCGGGCTCGGTGGAGTAGACGATCGGAAACGGCTCTCCCCAGTACCGCTGCCGGGAGAACAGCCAGTCCCGCAGCTTGTACTGGACCTGGGCGCGCCCGATCCCGGCCCGGACCAGGTGGTCGATCATGGTCGACTTCGCCTGCGCGACCTCCATCCCGTTCAGATTGACGTCGTCGTTGGCACTGTTGATCGCCGGGCCGTTGCCGGTGAACGCCTCGTCGTCCGGGTGGCCCTCGGTCGGCTGCACCGTGCGCACCACCGGCAGCCCGAAGGCCGTGGCGAACTCCCAGTCCCGGGTGTCCTGCCCGGGGACGGCCATGATCGCGCCGGTGCCGTAACCCATCAGTACGTAGTCGGCGATGAACACCGGCAGCGCGGCTCCGTTGACCGGGTTGCGCGCCCAGGCACCGGTGAAGACCCCGGTCTTGTCCTTGCTCTCCTGCCGGTCCAGATCGGACTTGCGGGCGGCCGCGGCGCGGTACCGCTGGACCGCCTCGGTCGGGGTGTCGGCGCCGGCCGTCCAGCGCGGATCGGTGCCGGCCGGCCAGGCCTGCGCGGTGATGGTCTCGACCAGCGCGTGCTCGGGGGCCAGCACCATGTACGTCGCCCCGAACATCGTGTCCGGGCGGGTGGTGTAGATCTCGATGGACCCCGCAGCGGGGTCGTCCACCAGCGGGAATGCGACCTGCGCGCCGACGGAACGGCCGATCCAGTTGCGCTGCATGGCCTTGACCGACTCCGGCCAGTCCAGCCGGTCCAGGTCGTCGATCAGCCGGTCGCAGTAGGCGGTGATCCGCATCTTCCACTGCCGCAGATTGCGGCGGAACACCGGGAAATTGCCGATCTCGGACCGGCCGTCGGCGCTGACCTCTTCGTTGCTCAACACCGTGCCCAGCCCCGGGCACCAGTTGACCGGAGCGTGCGAGATGTAGGCCAGCCGGTGCTCGGCCAGCACCCGCTGCTGCGCCACCGTGGACAGGTCCGCCCAGGTTTCGCCGCCCGGGACCGCGCGCTCACCGGCAGCGAACGCCGCGGCCAGCTCGTCGATGGGCCGGGCCCGGCGCGCGTCGGCGTCGTACCAGGAATTGAACAGCTGGGTGAAGATCCACTGCGTCCAGCGGTAGAACTCGACGTCGGTGGTGGCCACCGAGCGACGCTGATCGTGCGCGAAACCCAACTTGCGCAACTGCTCGCGGTAACGCCCCACGTTCTGCTCGGTCGTGGCGCGCGGGTGGGTGCCGGTGCGCACCGCATACTGCTCCGCAGGTAGGCCGAAGGCGTCGTATCCCAGGGTGTGCAGGACGTTCCGGCCGTTCATCCGGGCGAACCGGCCCAGCACATCGGTACCGATGTAACCCAGCGGGTGACCGACATGCAGGCCGGCCCCGGACGGGTACGGGAACATGTCCAGGATGTACATCTTGTCGGCCGGCACGCGACCGTCGGGCGCCGCCAGCGGGCCGGTCGGATTCGGAGTGTCGAAAGTCCGGTCGGCATCCCAGCGGTCCTGCCACCGGGCCTCGATGCTGTTCGCCAGAGCCGGCGTGTAGCGGAACGGCGGGGTCCCGGTCGTCGGGGTCGCGCTCGTCCCGTGGTCGCTCATCAGCAGATTTCTCCCGTGTCAAGATCCTGGCCGACTCTACCGGCGCGCCCCGTACGATTCTGGCCATGTCCCTGTCGCACTGGATGGTCGCGTTGCCCCTCGCCGCGATCCTGATCGTCCTCGCGGTCACCTCCGCGATCACCGCCCATCGCGGCCGTCACGGCACGTTGGACAGGGCCGGCCGTCTCGGTGTGCGGAGCAGGGCAGCACTCGCCGGTCCGGCCGCCTTCGCGCTCGCCAACCGGGTCGCCTGGCCCATCGTGGCCGCTGCGGCGGCGGTCGCCGGCCTCTGCGGACTGCTGCTGGTCGCCGCGCCGTTGGGTGTGTTCACCGTCGTCGTGGTGTTCGTCGTCGCCCTCGTCGGATCCGCCCTGCTGCTGGTCAAGGCGGCCCAGCTGGGCGACGCGGCAGCCCGGGACGTGCCGCTACCGGCCCGCAAACCGGGCGGCTCCGGTGCCGGGTGCGGCGGCTGTGCGTGCGGGGGCGGGGGCTGCGCCGGCCTCAGCCGCAGCACCACCGCCGGGCAGGCCACCACCTGATTCAGCGCGCCCGTTGTCACTGAGTCAGCGAATCCGGACACAACCCTCGTCCGCGGACATCCGGACTGCTACCCTTGGTTCAGACGCTGTAGCTGTGCGTCACGATTCTGCAGAATGGCTCACCTTCCGGGCGCACCCTACGGATTGTGGCCCTGTCGACAACAGCGCCCCGGCGCACCCGGAGGGGACGCCATCGCCCACACCTCGCTCCCCCGGGCCACCGGCTCGCTCTCCCGGGATCAGCTCACCCGCCCCGGTTCGCCCACGGCAGCCATCCAGCACATCGTCGAGTTGACCCACCGTCACCTCGGTCTGGACATCGTCTACGTCTCCGAGTTCGTCGGGGACTGGCAGTACTTCCACGGCATCGCCGGCGACCCCAGGTCGTTCGGCGTGGACCCCGGCCCCGGTCTACCGCTGGGTATCACCTACTGCGCGCGGATGGTCGCGGGCCAGCTGCCCCAGCTGATTCCGGACACCGCCGCCGAGCCGGGGGTCCGGGACCTGCCGGCCACCGAGCGAGCCGCGATCGGGGCGTACATCGGGGTGCCGCTCCGCCTGTCCGACGGCACTGTCTTCGGCAGCTTCTGCTGCGCCAGCCATCAGGCTCAGCCGGACCTGACCCAGCGGGACGTCCAGTTCATGGAAGTCCTCGCCGATCTGCTCACCGGCGAACTCGACCGGGAACACCAGTGGAACCAGACCCGGCGGCTGATCGAGCGGGTGTTGGCCGACTCGCAGCTCGCGGTCGCACTGCAACCCGTCGTGGACCTGCGGACCGGTGGCCGGATCGGTGTCGAGGCCCTGGCGCGTTTCCCGGACAACGTCGGGACCCCGGCCGCGCTGTTCCCGGCGGCGGCCGAGGTCGGACTCGGCCCGGAGCTCGAAGGGCTGGCCGTCAGCCGCGCGCTGCCGTTGACGCACCTGCTCGGGCCGGACGAGTTCCTGGCCATCAACGTGTCACCGCGGTCGGTCCGCGCCGCCTGCCGACTGGCCTCCCGGGGCGGCATGGAGCGACCACTGGTGTTCGAGATGAACGCCCGCCAGGCCGTCGACGGCTTCGACGACATGCGCGGCGATCTGCGCGAACTGCGCCGGAAGAACATCCGGCTCGCCATCGACGACGTCGGGGCCGGACACGCGTCGCTGTTCCAGATCATCCGTCTGGAGCCCGAGGTCATCAAGATCGACCGGTCACTCGTCGGCGGCGCCGCCACCGGCCGGTCCCGGCGGCGGGCCATCGCCTGCTTCGTCCGGACGGCGCGCGACCTCGGCGCACAGGTGATCGGGGTCGGCGTGGAGCACCGGGCGGACCTCGACGTGCTCGGCGACCTCGGTGTCGACGCCGCCCAGGGGTACCTGCTCGGCCGCCCTACCGTGGACCACGCCGGCATCCGGGACGGTTTCGGCGCCAACGAGTGGATCCTCGACACGCCTGTTTCCTGACCCCACCCGGGCGCCGGGTGTCAGTTGAAGGCGAGATCCACCGGCCGCCAGGCGTGCCAGGCCAGCGGGAACGGCTGTCGGCGCATCACCTGGAACCACAGGTCGATCTTCGGCGGCACCAGGATGTCGTCGGGCAACCCGGGCACGACGTACCACGACCCTCGCTCGACCTCGCCCTCCAACTGGCCGGGTGACCAGCCCGCATGACCGCCGAACAGCCGGACCCCGCGCAACGACGGGGCCAGATCGGCCGGTTCGGCGTCGACGTCGACGAGGCACACCGGCCCGCGGATCGGCGCGACCCCGGCGAGTTCGCCGAGCCGGCGACCGGTCACCGCCACTCCCACGCACATCGCGGCGTCCGGTCGCATCGGGCCACCCACGAAGATCACCTGGGACTTGGCAGCCAACGCGTTCCACTGCGGGAGCACGTTGTGCACCGGCACCTCGCTGGGCCGGTTGAGCACCACACCCAGACTGCCCTCGTCGCTGTGCGACACCAGATAGATCACGGTCCGCTCGAACGTCGGCCCGATGAGGTCGGGGGTCGCCACCAGCAGCGCGCCCGTGCGCAGCCTGGCCACGAAAGGCTCGTCCGTCCGCATCGCCCGCTCACTCCTCGTCCCACCGATGATCGACTGTCCCGGTTGCTGTGTCCGGTCCTACCAAGCCTCTGTACCCCGCTACCCGGCCCACCACGACCCGGTTCCCGGAGAGTGACGCACCGTCATCTTCATCTACAGATGGGTTCACACGGGCGGGCCTCGGTGTCCATTGTCGTACGCAGGTAGCGTTTCGGTGTGACCACCGGACCGACGACAGCACCGCCGTCGGCGCACGGGCTCCGCACCTTGCTGCGGGTCGCCCGGCTGCGACTGCTGGTGCTGGTCCGGGTGATCAACTCCTTCGGGGACGGCGCCTTCCAGGGTGCGCTGGTCGGCGCGGTGCTGTTCAGCCCCGAACGGGCCGCCAACCCGATGCAGCTCGCGACCGGATTCGCGGTGATGCTGTTGCCCTACTCGGTGATCGGGCCGTTCGTCGGATCCCTGCTCGACCGGTGGAGCCGGCGGCAGGTGCTGGTCTGGGCCAACGCCCTGCGGTGCGTGTTCGTCATCACCGTCGCCGTCGAGATAGCGGCCGGCTCACCGCTCTGGTTGGAGTTCAGCACTGCGCTGCTGGTGCTGGGTGCCGGCCGGTTCATCGGATCCGGCCTGTCGGCGGCGATGCCGCACTGCGTCGCGTCGGACTCCCTGGTGGGCGCCAACTCACTGGCTGCCACCGCGGGCGCGGTGAGCACCGCCATCGGCGGCGGCGCTGCGTTCGGGGCCAGTGCCCTGATCGGCAAGAGCGACCTGTCACTGGCCGCGATCACGCTCGGCGTGGTCCCGTTCTATGCCGCCGCCGCCCTGGTGGCACTGAAGTTCAGCCGCCGGGCCCTGGGTCCCGACGAGACCGACGAACCCACCCAGACGCTGCTGGCGATCCTCGGTGGACTGTCGGCGGGCTTCCACCACATGCGGGCGCGCCCCCGGGTCGTCGTCGCGGTCACCATGGTGATGCTGGTCCGGTTCTGTTTCGGGCTGGCGACGCTGCTCGTGCTGGTGCTGTTCCAGCGGCACTTCACCGCTCACGGCTTCTTCCGCGCCGGCCCGGCCGGCATCGTCCAGGTGCTGGGTTTCGGAGCCGCCGGCGTGTTCGTCGCCGCGCTGCTGACCGCGCCCGCGGTGGCGAAATGGGGCCGCACGACCTGGGTCACCGCGGTGCTCCTCGGCGCAGGCGTGATCAGCTTCGCGGGCTCCGTGCGCATCGACCCGGCGATGGCGATGGCCATCGCGTTCCTGCTCGGCTTCGCCTATCAGACCACCAAGATCTGCGCGGACGCGCTGGTCCAGACCGACTCCGACGATGCCCACATCGGGCGGGTGTATGCGCTCTACGACACCACCAACAACGTGCTCTATGTGCTCGCGTTCGTCGTCGGGGCGGCAGTCCTCGGTGAGCGCGGCAGCGGACACGGCCTGATCATCGCCCTCGGCATCATCTACGTCCTCACCGCCCTCGGTTACCGCACCGCGATGCACCACCTCGCCGGGCATCCCACCGCGGTCGCGATGGAATCAGCGACACCCCGGGTCTGATCGCGCGGCGGCGGCTCAGTCGCCCGGATCGGGGGCGGGCTCGACCAGGCCGCGGCCCAGCGCCCACTTGTACAACTCCGCCTCGGCCTCGTCCCGGCTCATCGGACCGCGCTCCAGACGCAGGTCCTTCAGGAACGCCCAGGCCTCACCGACGATGCGCCCGGGCGGCACCTGGAGCAGTTCCATGATCGCGTTGCCGTCCAGGTCGGGCCGGACCCGGGCCAGGTCCTCGGCGGCGGCGAGCGCAGTGATCCGCCCCTCGAGCTGGTCGTAGGACTTCTGCAGCGCCAACTCCCGCCGCCGGTTGCGGGTCGTGCAGTCGGCCCGGACCAGCAGGTTCAGCCGCGGCAGCAGCGGGCCGGCGTCGGTGACGTAGCGGCGCACCGCAGCGTCGGTCCACACCCCGCCGCTGTAGCCGTGGAACCTCAGATGCAGGAAGGTCAGCGTCGCGACGTCCTCGGTGATCTGTTTGGCGAACCGCAGGGCCTTCATCCGCTTGCGGATCAGATGCGCACCCTTCACCTCGTGATGATGGAAACTCACGCCGCCGCCGGCCTCGAACCTGCGGGTCGCCGGTTTGCCGACGTCGTGCAGCAGGGCGGCCAGCCGCATCGTGAGATCGGGGCCGGCCGGCTCGAAGGTGATGGCCCGTTCCAGCACCGTGAGCGAGTGCTCGTACACGTCCTTGTGCTGATGGTGCTCGTCACGCTCCAGCCGCAGCGCCGGCAGTTCGGGGAGGACGATGTCGGCCAGCCCGGTGTCGGTGAGCAGCGTCAGCCCGAGTCGCGGATTGCTGCCGAGCAGCAGCTTGGACAGCTCGCCCTGGATCCGTTCGGCGGTGATCCGGCCCAGCTCGCCGGCCATCGCGGTCATGGCCGTCCGGACCCGCTCCGCCGGGTCGAACCCGAGCTGACTCGCGAACCGCGCGGCCCGCATCATGCGCAGCGGATCGTCGTGGAACGACGTCTCGGGGGATGCCGGTGTGTCGATGACCCGGGCGGCCAGCTGCGCCTGTCCGTCGTGCGGATCGATGAGCCGGCCGTCCGGAAGCGACACCGCCATCGCATTGATCGCGAAGTCGCGGCGGACCAGATCCTCGGCGAGCGTCGTGGAGAAGCGCACCGTCGGGTTGCGGGACTCCCCGTCGTAGACGTCGGCCCGGAAGGTGGTGACCTCCAACGTCAGGCCGCGCCGCCCCACACCGACGGTGCCGAATTCGATGCCGATGTCCCAGATCGCCTCGGCCCAGCCGTCGACCACGGCCAGCACCTGATCCGGCCGCGCGTCGGTGGTGAAGTCCAGGTCACTGATCTCGCGGCCCAACAACGCATCCCGGACCGGGCCGCCGACCAGATACAGCTGATGTCCGGCTTCAACGAAGCGCTCCCCCAGCTCCACCACCACCGGATGCCGGGCGAGCAGGGCGTCCACGGCGGCACGGGGGTCGGTCACGGGGGGCGAGTCTACTGCGACCGGGACGGCCGCCCCGGTCCCCCGAAGTGCTGGTCACCGGCCGCCACACGCCGCCGACCGGTCGCGGCCGTGCATGAAGGTCTGGTCGGGGCCGCCCACCTAGGATCAGCAGATGTCCTCTCCTCGTCCCGTGCCGGGTCGTCGGCCGGTGATCCGGGCCGTCGCACGGCAGACGGACGAGGTCTCCGCCGGTGGTCTGGTCGTCCGGCTCGACGACGGCGTCCCGGTCGCGGCGATCATCGGCCGGCTGGACCGGCGCGGCCGATTGCGCTGGTCGTTGCCCAAGGGTCACCTCGAGGCGGGCGAGACCACCGAGCAGGCCGCCATCCGGGAGGTCGCCGAGGAGACCGGGATCTCCGGCCGGATCACCGCCCGGCTGGGTAGCGTCGACTACTCCTTCGCCACGTCCGGGCGGCGCATCCACAAGCGCGTTCACCATTTCCTGATGGAAGCGGTGTCCGGTGAGCTGTCCGACGCAGATGTCGAGGTGACCGAGGTCGCCTGGGTGCCGCTCGTGGACCTGCCGACCCGGCTCGCCTATGCCGGCGAACGCCGATTGGTGGCCAGGGCGACGGAGATCCTCGCGGAGTCGGCGTGACGTTGGCGCGACGGATCGGGTGGCTGCTCGCGACGCTGCTGGTGGTGATGGCGACGACGCCCGCCGTAGCCGGCGCACTCTCCCTGCGCGCACCTCAGGGTGAGTACGCCGGCACCCTCCGATTTCAGGTCGACAGCATGACGCCGGCCCTGGTCACCGCGACCGCGTCCGCGGTCGTCATCCGCGGATCGATGGTCAACACCGGGTCCGAGGAGCTCACCGGTGTGGTCGCCCGGTGGCAACGAGGCGATGCGTTCCGTAGTACCGCCGCGGTCCAGTCCGAGCTCGCCGAACCCGGTCAGCCGGAGAGCCTGCTGACGGGTTTCAGCCCGGTCACCGACACGATCGCGCCGGGCGCCACCGTGCCCTTCACGCTGCGCACCGACGCTTTCACCGGCACCCGGGGCAGCCTGCGGATCCAGACCCCGGGCGTCTATCCGATCATGCTCAACATCAATGCCTCGTTCGACTCCGGCCCGCCGGCCGGCGCCCGGGTCGGTGAGCTGCACGCCCTGCTGACCGTCGTGTCGGTACCCGGCGGTGCCCCGGCGACCGGCGGCCGACAGTCGGTGAGTGTGGTGATGCCGCTGGTGGACCGGCCCCATCGGAACCCCACCGGCGCCTTCTTCGACGACGATCTCACCGCGCTCATCCAGACCGGCGGCCGGCTCGAGGAGGTGCTGTCGGCGGCGGCGGCCCCGGCACTTCCTGCCGGGGCGATCACCCTGGCGGTCGATCCCGAGCTCCTCGAGGAACTCGCGCTGATGAGCGCCGGCTACTCGGTGGGCCCGAACCTCCTGGACCTCACCCGAGGTGCCGCCGTACCGAGCACCGCCACCGAAGCCACTCCTGCTCCGTCCGAGCTGCCCGGCACGTCCGACGGAAACGGGACGGGAACCGCAGCGCCGGCCGAACCGGGTCGCCCCGTCGACGCACCTGACACGGCGGCCACGGCGGCTGCGGCCGTCGACGATGCCGTCACAACGCCTGCCGTACCGGCCACCCCAGTCCCGACCACTCCGGTCCCGACCGCTCCAGTCCCGACCACCCCAGTCCCGACCACTCCGGTCCCGACCGCCCCGGTCCCGACCACCCCGGTTGCCACCTCGGGACCGACGTCCGCCGCACCTGCCGACAGCGTGCCGACCAGCGGCGCGACCGGCACCCAACCGGTCCCCGGACCGTCCGCGGTGCCGGGCGCCGGGCGTGAAGCGGCGACGGACTTCCTGCGGCGGCTGCGGGCGCTCGCCGCGGTGATCCCGGTGTTGGTGCTGCCCTACGCCGACATCGACGTGATGGCCGCCGTCCGGGCCGGTCATCCTGAACAGGTCACCGCAGCCGTCGTCCGTGGACGGGCGACGGCCCGGGCAGTTCTCGGCGCACCGGCCCTGCTGCTGCAGACCGTCGGCTGGCCCATCGGCGGCCTCGCCGACCCGATGGCGTTGTCGGTGCTGCGCAGCACCGGCCTCACCAGCGCCGTGCTCGACCGCGGCGGGGTGGTGTCCGAGCTGGCCGGTGACCGTCCGATCATCTCCACCGGGTCCGGTGACGTCACGGCCGTCCTCTCGTCGACCGACCTGCCGGACACTGCCGCCGGACTCAACCGGCTGACCGGGCTCATCGCCCAACGGTGGTTCAGCTCCGACACCGCGACCACCGTCCTGGCGCCGGCCCGCAGTTGGCAGCCCGATCGCACCGGGTACGCCTCGCTGACCACCCTGCTCCGCACGCTCGACGGTGCCGGTGTCATCCAGGGCGAGCGGGTCGACGACCTGGCCACCCACCCCAGCGGCACCGCGACCCTGGACTATCCCGACGAGGCGGCCGCCCGAGAGCTTCCCCAGTCCCTCTTCGGCCGGGTCCGGGACCTGACTGCGGCATTGACGTCCACCCAGCAGTCGTTCGACCAGGGTGCCGGCGACACCACCCCCGCTGCGCCCGGCGGCCTGTTCGCCGACATTCTGGAGGGGTTCGCTCGGCAGCCCTCGGGTGGTTTCCGATCCGACCTCGGGGCGGCGAACCGGTCCACCGCCGCGGTCCAGGCCACCCTCGACGCGGTGCACAACGGCGTCGCCATCGTTCCCTCCGCCAGCATCTACACCCTCACCTCGTCCACCTCGCCGCTGCTGGTGACGATCCGCAACGACCTGCCGTACACCGCCCATCTCCGCATCGAGGTCGACGAGCTCGACGCCCTCCGGGCGGGCATCACCGCCAGCGACGTCGGCATCCAGACGATCCCGGCGTTCCGCTCGGTGCAGGTGCCCATCCCGTCGGAGGTCACCCGTGCGGGATCGCTGACGTTGCGGGTGGCGCTGACCACGCCCGACGGCGCCGCATGGGGGCCCCAGCAGGTACTGCAGCTGCGCTCGACGGCCATCGGATCGTTCACGGTGGTGCTGATCGTGGCAGCGGCGGTGATCGTGGTCCTGAGCACGGCGATCCGCATCCGCAAGCGCTACCGACAGCGCAACGAACGCATCGCGGCGGGTCTGCAATGAGGGTGGACATCCGATGACGGCGCCTGACGACCCCGGTTCCCGCCCAGCCGACCGCGCCGGGGAAGCCCCGACCCCCACGGCGGTGACCCTGCCGAACCGGGGCATCGTGCGGGCGAGTGCCCTGATGGCGGTTGCCGCTCTCAGCAGCCGGATCACTGGGCTCGTCTCCAAAGTCGTCCTGCTGGGTGTGCTGAGCCTGACGGTCAACGATTCGTACTGGCTGGCCAACACCCTGCCCAACATCGTGTTCGAGCTGCTGATCGGCGGGGTGCTGACGTCGGTGGCGATCCCGTTGCTGGCCCGCGCGCAGCGCTCGGACAGCGACGGCGGCATCGCCTACACCCAGCAACTGCTCACGCTGGCGTTCGTCGCGTTGTTGACCACCACCCTGCTCTCGGTGGCCGCGGCTCCGCTGCTGATCCGGCTGTACCTGTCCGAGGATTTCCACGGCAACCCCGACCTCGCCACCCTGTTGGCCTACCTGCTGCTGCCGCAGATCCTGTTCTACGGTCTGGCAGCGCTCTTCGGTGCCATCCTCAACACCCGGGAACGGTTCGCGGGACCGGCCTGGGCGCCGGTGCTGAACAACCTCGTGGTGATCGGGGTGGCCGGCTACCTCGCTTTCATGCCCGGCGGACTCAACGACGTCGTCGGGACCGCCGCCGACGGCAGCGTGATCTACGGTCCGCCGACACTGACCCAGATCCTCGTCCTGGGGATCGGCACCACCACCGGCATCGTGCTGCAGGCGATGGTGCTGCTGCCGTCGCTGCGCCGCACCGGGTTCCGGTTCCGCTGGCGGTTCCGCTGGGACGCCCGGATGAGCGAGGCCGGCGGGCTGGCCGGCTGGGCGGTCGTCTATGTGCTGGTCTCCCAGGTCGGCTACATCGTCGCCACCAACCTGGCCAGCGAACCCGAGGGCGGCATCACCACCTTCAGCTTCGCCAGCCTGCTGTTCCAGACCCCGTACGGGATCCTCGGGGTGTCGGTGCTGACGGCGATCATGCCGCGGATGAGCCGCCACGCGGCGGCCGGCGAGATGGAGAAGGTCAAGGACGACATGTCCCTGGCCAACCGGCTCTCGGCGGTCGCCCTGCTGCCGGTGTCCGGTGGGGTCCTGGCGTTGGCCGGCGCCATCGGGGTGATCACCGCCGGGTACGGCAAGACCGGGATCGACGCCGCAGTGCAGATCGGCGTCACCTTCGCCGCCCTGTCGGTCGGCCTGCTGCCGCTGGCGATGACCCTGGTCCAGATGCGTGTGTTCTACGCGATGAAGGACGGCCGGACACCTGTGGCGATCAACGCCGTGATGGTCGGCGTCCGCGTTCCGCTGTTCTTCCTCGCCACCCAGCTCCGCCCGGACCTGTTGATTCCCGGACTGGCCGCCGCGACCGCGATCTCCTATGTCGCCGGGGCCGTCGTGGGCGAGCTGTGGCTGCGACACCGGTTCGGTCCGATGGGCAGCCGTCGGATGCTGCGCACGTTCACCAAGATGGGCATCCTGTCGCTCGCCGGCGGCGGCGCCGCGTTCGCGGTGGTCCAGCTGGGCTGGGGCGGGGCCCCGGCCGACCTGGGCACGGCCGTCGCCCAGTGCCTGGTGGGCGGCCTGGTCGGGGTGCTCGTCATCGGGCCCGGGGCGGTGCTGCTGCGGGTGGAGGAGTTCCGGCCGTTGACCCGTCGACTGCAGGTGATGCTGCGTCGACAGCCGGCTCCGTTGCCGGTACCAGCAGGTACCGTGGCCCAGACCGATATCGACCTACCCGATGTGGTGAGCAGAGAACAGGTGAGCGTGCCGGTGAGCGGCGAAACCCCTTCCCCCGACGATTCGGAGGCCACCCGGACCGCGCCCAGCCTGTCCACGGTGTCACCGGTCGACACCACGAAGTCCGGCACCAGCGCCGCCGACTCCTCCGCGGCCGGTTCGGCAGCGGCGCGGGTGGCCCCCGGATCGATGGTCGGCGGCCGGTACCGGCTGGTCAGCCTGGTCGCGGTCGACGCCGTCGGTAACCGGTTCTGGCGGGCCAAGGACACCGTGCTCCCCCGGGACATGGCGGTCACCCTGCTGCCGGCCGGGCCGAAGACCAACGCGACGGTCACCACCACGCTCCGTGCCGGTCGACTGCACCACATCGGCCTGCCACAGACCCTGGACCTGGGCACCGAGGACGGCATGAGTTTCGTGGTCGGCCAGTGGGTCGACGGCGCCACCCTCACCGACCTGCTCTCCGGCGGCCCGCTGGACGGGGACGTGGCCGGTTCCATCACGGCCAAGGTGGCCGATGCGGTCGCCGAGGCACACCGCAACGGCATTCCCCTCGGCGGACTGCACCCGTCGTTGGTCCGGGTCAACTTCGACGGCCAGGTGCGGATCAGCCATGTGCTCGCCTACCCCGGCGCCACCACGGAACAGGACATCCGAGCGATCGGTGCGTTGCTGTACCTGATGATCACCGGCACATACCCGATCGCCCAGCACGGGATGTCACCGCCGCTGCCCCCTGCGCCGACCAGCGGTGGACGCGAACTCCCGGCCGACGAGGTCCGCAGCGACGCGCCGGCCGGCCTGTCCGCGCTCGCCGAGCGCACCCTGCACGCCGACGGGACACACGGCGTCCGGTCCGCCGCGGCGATCGCCGCGCTGCTGCAGACGGCGGAGGCCGCACCGGCCGAGGCAGGCGCCGACCCCGACGAGGAACCGGTGCTCACCGCCGGGCAGGTGGCCGAACGCCGATTGATCAGGGAACGCCGGGCCAAGCTCAGCATCGCCGGCGTCATGCTGCTCGCGTTGACCGTGCTGATGTCGATCATCATCGGCAGCGCCATCAAGCGAGTGGTGGATTCCGTCCAGGACCCGGTGATCACCTCCGATCAGGCATTGGACGCGCCGACGGAGACGCTGGCGGCGACGGCCGGTGGATCCCCCGACACCGGGACGGGCGGCACGCCTGCCCCGACGCCCACGGTCACCCCGGTGCCGGTGGCCATCACCGCCGGCGAGGTGTACGACCCGCAGGGCAAGGGACAGAAGGACTACGTCAGCTACGTCGACCGGGCCTTCGACAGCGACCCGAGCACCGCCTGGCAGACGTTCGCCTATTTCCAACAGTTCGGTCCGAACGGCCTCAAGACCGGCGTCGGCCTGATGATCACGCTGGAGCGCGAGGTGCGGCCGCTGACCGTCACCGTCGCCACCACCACTCCCAGCAAGGCCGACTGCGCGGCGACGAACAACTGCATGAAGGTGCAGATCAGGGCCTCCGACGGCAACATCGACGCGGCACTGGACGCGACCACTGTGCTCGCCGAGTCCCAGATCGGCACCGCCCCGGCGGCCATCGCCATCCCCGAGACGGCGCCGACGTCGAAGTACCTGATCGTGTTCGTCTCCAGCCTCACCGGGAGCGGCAACAACTGGGAAGCATCCCTGAGCAACATCACGGTGACCGCGGCCGGGTGATGCCCGGCCTGGCTCCGGGCGCGGCGACCGGGTGATCCTCGACGTGACTCCGCAGGTGTCGGCCGGGCGTCGGTCGGCCCGCCCGGGGAATGCCGGCCGGTATTCTGGCGTTCGACCGGGAGCACGCAGTGTCGTCCCGGTGCACCCGTCCTGCAACATGATCGACCGCTGCCACGTCCCGGAACCGGGGCGCTCCGGCAGCCGGTGAGGAGTCACGTGACCACGCTCCATGACGTCATCGTCATCGGATCCGGCCCGGCCGGGTACACCGCCGCCATCTACCTGGCCCGCGCGGACCTCACGCCGCTGGTCTTCGAGGGTTCCCAGTTCGGCGGGGCCCTGATGACCACCACCGAGGTGGAGAACTTCCCCGGTTTCCCGGAGGGCATCCAGGGTCCGGACCTGATGGTCAAGATGCGCGACCAGGCCGCCCGCTTCGGCGCCGACCTGCGCAGCACCGACGTCGAACGGGTCGAGCTCGAAGGGCCGATCAAGAAGGTCTGGGTCGACGGCGAGGAGTTCCACGCCCGCGCGGTCGTGCTGGCCAGCGGCTCGGCGGCGCGCTACCTGGGGCTGGCCGACGAGCAACGGCTGATCGGTCGGGGCGTCTCGGCCTGCGCCACCTGCGACGGCTTCTTCTTCCGGGATCAGGACGTCGCCGTGGTCGGCGGCGGCGACTCCGCGATGGAGGAGGCGACGTTCCTGTCCCGGTTCGCCCGGACGGTCACCATCGTTCACCGGCGCGACGACTTCCGGGCCAGCGCCATCATGCTGGACCGGGCCAAGGCCGATCCGAAGATCCGCTGGGCCACCCACGCCGCGGTGACCGGCGTCCGCGGTGACGCCGAGGTCGAGGGCCTGGAGCTGACCGACACCCGCACCGGGGAGACCCGCGAGCTCGCGGTCACCGGCCTGTTCCTGGCCATCGGCCACGATCCGCGTTCGGAGTTGTTCCGCGATCAGGTGGCCGTGGACGCCGAGGGGTACGTCCAGACCCGCGGCCGGACGTCGCTCACCGACGTCGAGGGTGTCTTCGCCTGCGGCGATCTGGTCGACCACATCTACCGGCAGGCGATCACCGCCGCCGGATCCGGCTGCGCGGCGTCCCTGGACGCCCAGCACTACCTCGCCGCGCACGGCGCTGCCACCACCGACCCGGAGCCCGAACCCGCCGCGCACCCGGTCGCCGCCGCCGTCTGACCCCGTACTCCCCGTACCGCAACCCACCCCTGAAGGAGCACCATGCCGACCGACAGCAAGACCGTGACCGTCACCGACGCCAGCTTTGCCGACGACGTACTGCTTTCCGACAAGCCGGTCATCGTCGATTTCTGGGCAGCCTGGTGCGGCCCGTGCCGGATGGTCGCCCCGATCCTCGAGGAGATCGCCGGCGCGCACGGCGACAAGGTGACGATCGCCAAGGTCGACGTCGACGCCAACCCGCAGGTTTCCCAGGATTACAAGATCCTGTCGATCCCGACGCTGCTGGTCTTCAAGGGCGGCAAGCCCGTCAAGCAGATCATCGGCGCGAAGCCCAAGGCCGCGCTGCTCGCGGAGTTCGCCGAGTACCTGTGAGCCGGGTTACGGTAGGCGGATGTTGCTCAGGCGCGGAGACCACGGCTCGCTCGTAGCCTCTGTCCGTTCGACCCTTGCGTCGCTGACCCTGTTGCCGCCGGATCTCGACACCCCCGATTCCTCGGTCGTCTTCGACGACGACCTGGACGCGGCGGTGCGGGCATTCCAGCAGCGTCGGGGTCTGATCGTGGACGGGATCGTCGGGCCGATGACGCTGCGGTCGCTCAACGACGCCCGCTGGCGTATCGGTGACCGGATTCTCGCGTACACCCTGTCGGCGCCGATGACCGGCGACGATGTGCTGGCCCTGCAGCTGCGGCTGGCCGAGTTGGGGTACGACACCGGCCAGACCGACGGTGTGTTCGGCGCCCGCTCGGACGCCTGTGTCCGGGAGTTCCAGCGTGACCGCGGGTTGTCCGACGACGGCGTCTTCGGTCCGCAGACCTTCAAGGAGCTGACCCGGATGGGCCGGATGGTCACCGGTGGCCGGGCGCAGTTCCTGCGTGAGCAGCAGACCGCACGCCGGCGGGGGCCGGGCCTGCGCGGCAAGCGCATCGTCATCGATCCTGCGCTGGGCGGCACCGACCGCGGCTGGGAGGTCGACGGGCTCTGCGCCCGCGACCTGTCCTTCGACCTCGCCCGGCGGCTCGAGGGCCGGATGACCGCCACCGGGATGGAAACCATCCTGACCCGCGGGATGCGCGAGAACCCCACCCAGGACGAGCGGGCCGAGGTCGCCAACGCGGTGAGCGCCGACCTGCTGATCAGCATCAACGTCGACGGTTCGGGCTCGCCGCTGGCCGAGGGGGTGGCCGCGTTCTACTTCGGGACGGATGCCGGCGGTTCCTCGACCCTCGGCGAGACGCTGGCCGGCCTGATCCAGCGTGAGGTGGTGGCCCGCACCCGTTTTGTCGACTGCCGTGTGCAGCACCGGCCGTGGGACATCCTGCGGCTCACCCAGATGCCGGCTGTCCGGTTGGACCTGGGCTATCTGACCAACCCGGGCAACCGGGCGGCACTGGCCCGGGACGAGTTCCGTGACGCGGTCGCCGATGGCATCCTGGTCGCGGTCAAGCGTCTGTACCTCGACGGTCGGGACGAGCCGCACACCGGGACGTTCACCTTCCACGACCTGCTCGCTTACGAGCAGACGCGGACCTCGGCGATCTGAGGCGCCGGGCCGGCGGGAATCACGATCACCGAGAGCAGCTGCTCCAGCGCGGATTCCACGTCGGCCTTCCACCCCAACGCCGACTCCAGTTCCAACCGCAAGCGCGGATAGCGGTGGTGGGCCCTGACTTCGGTGAAGCCGACTCGCAGTCCGAACTCGGCCGGTAGCAGGCACGGCGGAATCCGCTCGTCCGACGGCAGGTGGGTGGCCCCGCCGCGGTGCCCGAACATCTCGATGGCCCGTACCCCTCGACCCGCGAGATGTCGGGCCACGCCCTGCAGAAGCGTCCGGGCATGACCACGCCCTCGATACGCCGGCAGAATCGATGCAGTCACCAGAAGCACCGCGTCCGGGCTGACCGGGGCGGTGGGAAAGTTGGCTGCCGTGGAGACCGCCGTCGGCGGGGCGTAGATGGCGTAGCCGACGACCTCGTCGTCGACCGTGAGGAGATGCCCGCATGCGCCCCAGCTCAACATGACACCGGAGAGCCATACTTCCTTCTCGAACTCGGCCTGGCCGGCGTTGGCGACCGAGCCGGAGCGATCCGGTCCCACCTCCCACCGGATGCACGAGCGGCACGGCGCGGGCAGGCGGGAGATCGTGTCGAGGTTCAGCGGCACCAGCGCGCTCTCGCCCACTCACCGATCCTTTCTGTTGCCCACTCACAGGATAGGCGTTGGCGACGGACGCTCCTGTGCACTGCCCCGGGCGCCGTCGCTCTGACCGGCGGTGGCCCTGCGCCCGGCATGAGCAGTCGTCATCGTCGGGCCCGGCTCTGCCGGAACATCTGCGCCTGGCGACGGGTGTTGTGCGTCCGGTTCCTTCAACCGGATCGGGCTCGCGTCCGTGGTGGCGAGCCCGATCCGGTCGGCGTCCAATAGACCTGGGTGACGCGCACTCAGTAGGTGAGAAGCGTTGTGCTGCACGGCATCTCGAATCTGATGCTTTCCATTTGTCACCGTGACGGATGTGCCTGGGGTGGCGGGTTACACGATTGTCATTCGTTGACGGCCCGGCGCGGTTCCTCCGCCACTGCTTTCGTTCGTCGTCCGCGGATGACGTCGCTGATCCTGCCGAGGTCCTCGGTGGAGGCGAATTCGATGACGATCCGGCCCTTCCGTCGACCCAGTTCGACCAACACCCGGGTGTCGAGTACATCACCCAGGTCGCTGGCGAGATCCTCGATACCCGGGGTCACGCTCCGCTTCACCGGGCTCCGTCGCTGCGGCGGCCGCCGGCCGGCCAGCAGCGTCACAGCCTCCTCCGTCCCACGCACGGACAACCCCTCGGCCACGATGCGTGCCGCTAATTCCTCCTGGACCGCAGGCTCCTCCAGCGACAGCAGTGCGCGGGCGTGGCCCGCCGACAGCACGCCGGCGGCGACGCGGCGCTGGACCGGAACGGGGAGCTTGAGCAGCCGGATCGTGTTACTGATCACCGGTCGACTCCGTCCCAGGCGGGTGGCCAACTCGTCGTGGGTCACGCTGAACTCATCCAACAGCTGTTGGTAGGCGGCGGCTTCCTCGAGCGGATTCAGATTCGCTCGGTGAATGTTCTCCAACAGGGCGTCGCGAAGAAGGTCGGCGTCTTCCGTACGGCGCACAATCGCGGGAATGACGCTCAGTTTCGCCCGCTGGGCCGCCCGCCAGCGTCGCTCCCCCATCACCAGCTCGTAGCCGCCCGGACGCTCGCGCACCACAATGGGCTGCAGCAGCCCGAATTCGCGGATCGAGTGCTCGAGCTCGGCGAGTGCATCCTCGTCGAACACAGTGCGGGGGTTGCTGGGGTTCGGCGAGATCAGATTCAGGGGTATCTCGCGGTAGTGCGGACCCTCTGGTTGGGATGCTGCGAACGGCGCCCTTTCGACAGCGGTAGCTGCCTCGGTGGATCCGTTCTCGTCCGATGTTTCACGTGAAACCGGTGACGACGGCTCCAGTGATGCCGGCCGCTCAACATCGCGGCGCGTACCGGGCAGCGGTTGCACCTGAGCCGATGTTTCACGTGAAACCAGCGGACTCATCAGGACTTCAGTGATGGGGCTGGCTGGGCCTGATGGAATCAACGAAGCCAGGCCCCGTCCGAGGCCGCCGCGGGATCTGGTCACTTCGCGCTCTCCTTCGCGCCCCGGTGGGCGATCTCTTTGGCTGCATCCAGATAGCTCATCGCCCCTCGGGAACCGGGGTCGTACGTAATGACGGACTGGCCGTAGCTCGGGGCTTCTGACACCTTGACCGAGCGCGGAATGAGGGCGCGCAGAACGGCATCGCCGAAATGTCGGCGTACCTCATCGGCCACACCCACCGAGAGCTTCGTCCGCGCGTCGTACATCGTCAGCAGAATGGTGCTCAAATCGAGCGACGGATTGAGATGCTGCCGAATTCGGTCGATGTTTCCGATCAGCTGGCCCAGGCCTTCCAAGGCGTAGTACTCGCACTGGATCGGAATCATCACCTCGCGAGCCGCGACCATCGCGTTGATGGTCAACAGCCCGAGCGAGGGCGGGCAGTCGATCAGGACATAGTCGAAGTCCCCGTCGATTGCGTCGATTGCTTCCTTCAGCCGGTATTCGCGCCGCTCCATGCCGACAAGCTCGATCTCGATGCCGGCAAGGTCGATGGTTGCCGGGATGCAACCCAACCGCGGCGCCTCAGGGCAGGTCTGTGCTGCCTCCGCTATCGATATCTCGCCGAGCAGCACGTCGTACACAGAAGGGGTGCCACTTGTCCGGACGGCACCCAGCGCAGTGCTGGTGTTGCCCTGCGGGTCCAGGTCGATGACCAGGACGTCGAGGCCGGCCAGCGCCAGGGCGACACCAATGTTCACGGTCGTCGTTGTCTTCCCGACGCCGCCCTTCTGGTTGGACACCGTGATCACCCGCCGGTGCCGCGGTCGGGGGAGTGTCAGATCCCCACTGCGGACCTCCATGGCCCGTCGAGCCGCCTCCTCGATGGGCGACTCTGCGAACTGGTCCGTTTCACGTGAAACATCACCCGCCGCAACGTCGTCGAGCACCGTAGCTGAGCCTTGCATGCTGCCTCCCAAACTGGTCCTCTGTCGAACTTAAGTCAGCGACCACGCGCTTTCGGGAGGTGGCAGCATCAACACGCGGGGCATTACGAGATCACCCAACTCCGAATCCGACGTTCTCGGGGGGTGCCCAATTCTCACCACAGCGCGCATGTTTTCGTCACAGTGACGTTTCCAGGCGGGCAGGGAATGAGGCCGCCCACACACGAAAAAGCAGATCCCGCCATTGATTCACGTGAAACCACCCCGGGCCGCTCCACAGCTACATCGTGGCCGGTGAGAATGGCCACGGCATCGATATGACGCCGATCGGGAGGCCGTGACGAGTGCGAACCAGCCCGCGCCACGCCGGGGGAGCGGGGGGGTGGCGAGCACAGGCGGGGACCGGAGGCTGCATCAGAAGGCACCCCGGCGCCCTGCACGACCTTCCGGCGCCGAGCAGTCGCCTACCGGCGGATGCGCCCAGACGAACAGCTGCGTCGGCCTCCCAGCAAACAGGGTATTCGATCTCCGTTACCGGTCCTGGCCTCCAACGCCCGTTCCACACGGACCCAAACCCCTCGGGCGCAGAGATGGTTTCAATCCCGGTGGTCACCGCAGCCACTGACAATCACCTGGTCGACTGCGTCACCGATGGTGCTCCGTCGATCCGGCTCGACACACCTGCGGAGTTCCCGGGACCGCGACCAACCGCCGCCTCGACCGACGCCGTCACAGGGGGGCGGACCTATCGACAGTCGGCCGGGCCTTACCCGCAGAAACATCCGGTGTCACCCGCCCACGTCACATTAGAGACCAGGTGGGTGCGGATGCCACACCGCAGCGTTCTCGCGCACCAGACCTACGATTGGGCCGACCCTGCGTTGTCGTCGACGGTCTACCGACCAGAACACCGCCCCGCGGCGTCCACCGACCTCACGTCATCCCTGGGCAAAACAGGTCGGCGGAGTCCGCACCAATTCCGCAGCACCTGACACCGGCGGGGAGGGGTCAGCCGACCGACATCGGCCCGCGGAAGCTCAGCGGGCGGCTCGGCGCTGCGCCGCGGTCGGCTTCCCGCCCTTGCGGCCAGTCCGGCCGGCTGACCGCACCACACCACGGATCACGTGGGTCGGCGGGTCGATGACGCCCGCGCCGACGGTGAGGACGGTCAACTCGCCGACCCCCAACGACGACACTGCCGCGCGGTCCCGCTCGAGCTCATCGGCAGCGGAGGCACCCTTCATGGCCAGCACCTCGCCGCCGGCCCGGACCAGCGGCACCGACCAGGCCATCAGCTTCGCCAGCGGTGCCACCGCCCGGGAGGTCACCACGTCCGCGCCGCCACATCGACCGGCGACCTCGTCGGCCCTCCCGCGCAGCACCGTCACGTTCGTCAGCTTCAGCGCCTGGACCACTTCGAGCAGGAAGTTGATCCGCCGTTCCAGCGGCTCGACCAGTGTGACGGTGAGATCCGGGCGAGCAATCGCCAGCGGGATACCGGGAAGTCCCGCACCGCTGCCGACATCCACCACCGCGGCCCCTGGCTCGATGATCGAACCCAGCACTGCGCAGTTGAGCACGTGACGCGTCCAGATCCGCTCGGGCTCCCGCGGGCCGATCAGGCCCCGCTCGACGCCCGCACCTACCAACCACTCGGTGTACAGCCCCGCAGCGGCCAGTGCATCACCGAAAACCGTTGCCGCCGTGGGCGGCTCGACCTCCACACTGGGTGATTCGGCCTCCGCAGTGGGCGGCTCGGCCTCCACAGTGGGGGGATCGACCTCCCCGGGGCCGGTCAGGAGCTCGGGGTGACGACGACGCGACGACGCGGCTCTTCGCCCTCGGACGACGAGGTCACGCCCTCGACAGTTGCAACCGCATCGTGCACGATCTTGCGCTCGAACGGATTCATCGCCGCCAGGCGCTCGGCCTCGCCCGAGTCCAGCACCCGACGGGCCGTCTCCCGACCGAGCCCGGTGAGCTCCTCACGCCGGCGGGCGCGATAGCCACCGATGTCGAGCATCAACCGGGACCGCACGCCGGTCTCCGCCGAGGCGGCCAACCGGGTCAGCTCCTGCAACGCGTCCAACACGGCACCGCGTTCGCCGACGAGCTTCTCCAGATCGTCACCGCCCAGGACCGACACGACGGCACGTTCACCCTCGACGTCGAGATCGATGTCGCCGTCGTAGTCGAGGATGTCGAGCAGCCGCTCCAGGTAGTCACCGGCCGCGTCACCCTCCTCGACCAGCAACTCGGCGTTCTTCGCGGACCTGGTCGGACCTGCCTCGGTCAGTCCGACCACAGACCCCTCGTCACCGGTGCTGGACTCCGTCGTCCCGGCCTCGGCCACGTCTGTCACATCAGCTTCTGTCATGGGTGCCACCTGTCATTTGTCGCTGTCGTTCAGGTTCTGCCGTCAACGCCGTCAGCGCTTGCGGGGCTTCTTCTTGCCGGGGCCACCGGGCCGCACGCCGGGCGCAGGCCGCCCGGCCTGGCCGACCACGCCATCCGGCGAGCCGGCATCGGATGCGTTGTTCGGCGCTGCCTTCTCCATCGAGACCGGAGTGATGACGGTGCGCCGCGCGTCGACCGGCTTGGCGCCCGGACGGGGCTTGCTGAAGGACGCAGCCTCTTTCTCGGCCTCCACGACCTGTGCCAGCTCGTCCTTCTGCCGGTCCTGGATGCGGTGCGCGACGTAGAGCTGACCGAAGGTCCAGGTGTTGTTGGACAGCCAGTAGATGAGGATCGCCAGCGGGAAGAACGGGCCACCGGCCACCACTCCCAGCGGGAACAGGTACAGCATGACCTTGTTCATGATCGCCGTCTGCGGCGCCTCGGCGGCCGCGGCGGACTGCCGGGCGATCGACTTGCGCGACGTCATGTGCGTGGCGATGCCCGCGAGGATCATCAGCGGGATGGCGACCCAGACCACGGTGGTGCGGACGCCATCCAGCGCACTGAGTTCGGCCTGCGGCATGGTCATGAACGAGGACAGCGGCGCACCGCCGAACAGCTTCGCATCGACGAAGGAGGTGACATCGGTTTCAGTGAAGAAGTAGTTCTCGCTCTTGCCCGGCTTGAACTCCCGCAGCACATGGAACAGACCGAGGAAGACCGGCGCCTGGATCAGCGCGGGCAGGCAGCCGGCCAGCGGGTTCACGCCGGCTTCCTTGTTGAGCTTCATCAGCTCTTCGGACTGCCGCTGGCGGTCGTCCTTGTACTTGTCGCGGATCTTCTTCATCTGCGGCTGCAGTTCCTGCATGCGCAGCTGTCGAGTTCATCTGCTTCATGAACGGCTTGAACAGGATCGCCCGGAGGGTGAACACGAGGAAGACGACCGACAACACCCAGGCCCAGCCGTTGTCGGGGCTCAGCACCGACCCGAACACCTTGTGCCAGACCCAGAGAATGCCCGACACGGGGTAGTAGACGTAGTCCAGCGAGAAGAAGTTGAAGCTCACGTCGTGGTGCCTCTCCGGGGGGGTACGGGGTCGTAGCCTCCAGCGTGCCAGGGATGGCAGCGGCCGATCCGCCGGATCGCGAGCCACAGCCCACGAGCGGGACCGTGCTGCTGCAGCGCACCGACGGCATACGCCGAACAGCTGGGGTAGTAACGGCAGGTCGGGGGCAGTGCGGGGGAGATGAAGCGCTGGTAGAACCGGATCGGGGCGATCAACACCCGCGTCGGGCCCGAGACGCCGACACTCGGACCGGCCCCCGACGCGGCACCGGTGCCGCTGGTGTCGGGGTTTCCGTCCGATATGGGCACTGTCCTCGTCACCGCGACCGCATCCGCTGCAACGCGGTGCGCAGATCCTTGCCGAGCTGATCCGACGTCGCGGTCGCCGACGAAGGCAATGCCCGCACCACGACATCGGTGGCCGTCGGGAGCTCGGTCAGCAGTGGACGCACCTGTTCCCGGAGCAACCTGGTGACCCGGTGCCGGACGACACTGTTACCTACCGCTGCGGACACCACGAAACCGGCCCGGGCCGACCGAGGCCCGACCGCCGACTGTGACCGCGCACATCGCTGCAACGCCGGCTGGGGCGAAGGCCGGCGATGCCACGACCTGCGGTGGCGAGAGAAGGTGCACGACCAGGTGCCGGGTTCCGACCCGTCGACCGGTGCGCAGCACGGCCGTGAAGTCGGCCGGTCTGGTCACGCGCATCGCCTTGGCCAGCACGGTCAGCACCTTCTACTCGGAAAGCAGCGTCGCTCCGGGCGCCCAGGGCGACCCGATGGGTCGACCGTCAGGCCGAGAGCTCCTTGCGACCCTTACCGCGACGGGTGGCCAGGATGGCGCGACCCGCACGGGTCCGCATCCGCAGGCGGAAACCGTGGGTCTTGGCCCGACGCCGGTTGTTCGGCTGAAAAGTACGCTTGCTCACGACTATGTCTCCAGGTTCACTTCAGGCTGTTCACCGGGCGCCGCCGGCGAACGAGGGCAGCCCACAGGGCTCGGTATGCCCGAGCTCCTCGTCGAGGGTACGGACCGGACCCGAGCCGGGTCAAGGTGAGAGCGCCGGACCCTCACGTCGGCCCGGTATGAACCGCCGAACGGGACACTCTCACCCGACCGGTGCCCCTTGTGGGATCAGCCTCGCTGTTGTTAGCGTCGCTGCGATCCACTCATCTCCCGATTTGTCCACCGGTGTGTACAGATCATGTGCACAACTGTCTCCGCTGACGGTCGGGCCCGTAGGTTGACACCGGACACAGCGTCGCCCGCGGCGACGGGGGGGAACATCAGGCCGCGCAGCGAGCGCGGCACACCGAGGGGAATCATGTCAGTGACGAGTCAGCCGCCGGATTTCGCGACCATCTGGGCGCAGGCACTGACCGAACTCACCCCGACGGTGACCCGTCAGCACGCGGCGTGGCTGTCGATCATCAGGCCCATCGGCCTGATCGACACCACCTGCGTGATCGCGGTGCCCAACGATTTCGTCCGGGACGTCGTCGAACGCAACATGGCCGAACCGCTCACCTCGACGCTGTCCACACTGCTGGAGCGACCGATCACGGTGGCGGTGACGATCACCAAGGACGAATCGGGCGGCGCCGCCTACGTTCCGCCGACGCGGTCCGGACTCCGTCCCCCCGAGAACCCCGATGACGAGCCCGAGATCGACGACGAGGCCGAGGTGCTGGCCAGCGTTTCCGAGATCTGGCCCGGAAATCACCGCGACGCCCGCCCGGCCGGGCCCGGGGCCGGCCCGCAGAGCACCGCGTTGACCCGACTCAACGAGCGGTACAGCTTCGACACATTCGTCATCGGCGCCTCGAACCGGTTCGCCCACGCGGCGGCGGTCGCCGTCTCCGAGGCGCCCGCCGCGGCCTACAACCCGTTGTTCATCTGGGGTGACTCCGGGCTCGGCAAGACCCATCTGCTGCACGGCATCGGTCATTACGCCCAACGGCTCTTCCGCGGGATGCGGGTGCGCTACGTGTCCAGCGAGGAGTTCACCAACGACTTCATCAACTCGCTGCGCGACGACCGCAAGGTCGCCTTCCAGAAGCGGTACCGCGACCTGGACGTCCTGCTGGTCGACGACATCCAGTTCCTGGAGGGCAAGGAAGGCACCCAGGAGGAGTTCTTCCACACCTTCAACACGCTCTACAACGCCAACAAGCAGATCGTGATCTCCTCGGACCGGCCGCCCAAGCGGCTGGAAACGCTGGAGGACCGGATGCGGACCAGGTTCGAATGGGGTCTGATCACCGACATCCAGCCACCCGAGCTCGAGACCCGGATCGCCATCCTGCGCAAGAAGGCCGCCAACGACCGGATGAGCGCACCGGATGACGTGCTGGAGTTCATCGCCAGCCGTATCGAGCGCAACATCCGCGAGCTCGAAGGTGCACTGATCCGGGTCACGGCGTTCGCCTCGCTGAACCAGCAACCGGTGGATCTCGCGCTGGCGCAGGTGGTCCTGCGGGATCTGATCGGCAACCAGAACTCCAACGACGTCGACGCGTCGACCATCATGGCGGTGACGGCGGAGTACTTCTCGGTGAGCCTCGACGAGCTCTGCGGACCGTTGAAGACGAAATCGGTCGCCGGCGCCCGCCAGATCGCGATGTACCTGTGTCGTGAACTGACCGACCTCACGCTGCCCAAGATCGGCCAGACGTTCGGCGGCCGGGACCACACGACGGTCATGCACGCCACCAAGAAGATCAAGACCGAGATGGCCGAGCGGCGCCAGACCTATGACCACGTCCAGGAGTTGACCGCTCGCATCAAGGAGCGCTCGCGCCGCACCTGAGGTCCGTCGATCGAGGCGCACGCCGCCCCGATCGCGGACCCATCGTCGGCTGCTCGTCCTCGCATCGACTGGTAGCCGTCCAGTCGCGTCCGAACAGTGTTTCTGCACCCTCCGTGACTGCATTCGACCCGCTCGTGGCGACACTCACCATTCAGCTGCGCAGACCGCGTATCAGTGGAGGACGCACAGTGAGAGGCACTACGTCCGGTAGCTGAATCGTCGCCCGAGGTCACACTGATCGGGCTAGAAGCGACGCTGACGAGCGTTTCATCACCCATTCGGCGTAGCATCTGGAACTCTCGTGACCCAGATCACAGTCAATGGTCCACAGCCTGTGGACAACCTTGGGGACAACTCAAGGACGACACGGGGACAACTTCACCGTCACCGACATTGTCAACAGCCGTCCCCGGCGACGGTGAAACTGTCCACCGGCCCGCCGCCGCCGCGCCACACCGTCTGGGCTGGCCGAATGGGCTCCGTCCACACCATCCACAGGACCTAGTACTACTGCTTTTCTCTCTCTTTGAGAGAACTACAAAAGACCAGCTGTGGGGACAGCGCGGTGTGGACAGTCATCGACGCCGGCCGGGACCGCTGCCGACCGAACCGAACCGGAGGTGACGGATCATCGGGCGACGTCGTACGGTAGGTGGCCGTGCCCGGGACGGGTCCTGTCGTTCCGATGCCGGGTGCCGGTGCGTACGCCGGTCCGTTCCACGGACCGGGTGTCGCCTGTGTTGCCTGTCGTGTGTCTGGTGCAGTCTGATGCTGTTTGCCCGGGAGGGTCTGGATGAAGTTTCGGGTCGCGCGCGAGGATCTCGCCGACGCAGTGGCCTGGGTCGCCAAGAGCCTGCCGGCCCGTCCGCCGGTTCCCGTTCTCGGTGGAATCCTGCTCGCCGTCGACGACGCCACGCTGACCGTGGCCGGGTTCGACTACGAGGTGTCGACCCGGGCCGAGGTACGCGTGGACGCCGAGACCGGTGGCCGGGTCCTGGTATCGGGCCGCCTGCTGTCCGAGATCGCCCGCGCGCTGCCGGCGTCTCGACCGGTCGACATCGCGGTCGACGGGTCCCGGGTGACCATCGTGGGCGGATCAGCCCGGTTCAGCCTGCCGACCATGCCGGTCGAGGACTATCCGGCGTTGCCCGAGATGCCCACCGCATCCGGGACGATCGACGGGGCAGATTTCGCCGAGGCCGTGAACCAGACGGCCATCTCCGCGGGTCGCGACGAGACGCTGCCGATGCTGACCGGCGTCCGGGTCGAGATCGAGGGGGACAAGCTCACCCTCGCTGCTACCGACCGATTCCGGCTCGCCGTTCGTGAACTGTCCTGGCTGCCGTCCACCCCACAGATCTCCACCGCGGTCCTGGTGCCGGCCCGCACCCTGGCCGATGCCGCCAAGACCCTTGGCGGCTCGCACAGCGCGCCGGTCACACTGGCCCTCGGTGACGGCCTGCTCGGGTTGGAGTCCGGCGGCCGCCGGACCACCGTCCGACTGCTCGATGTCGAGTTCGTCAAGTACCGCTCGCTGCTGCCGACCACGCACACCACCACGGTCGAGGTGCCGGTGGCGACGCTGACCGAGGCCATCAAGCGGGTCGCCCTGGTCACCGACCGCGGCCACCACCTGCGCCTGCAGGTCACCGACGGTGCGCTGACGTTGACCGCCGGCGGCGACGACGAAGGTCGCGCCGAGGAACAGCTCCAGGTCGAGGCCGACGGCGCCGAGCTGTTGATCGCGTTCAACCCCACCTACCTGCTGGACGGGTTGTCGGTGCTGCGGACCGACCGGGTGAAGCTCGCCTTCACCACACCGGCCAGACCGGCGTTGTTGCTGCCGGTCATCCAGGACGAGAGCCGCGACGGTGCGTCCGACAACGGTGAGCACAGCGCGGAGACCGCCTACCGTTACCTGGTGATGCCGGCCCGCCTGCCCGGCTGAGCCGTCACCGCTCGCGGTCCGCAGTGCGGTCCCGCCGGTAGCGTGCCCGAATGCACATCCGTCGACCATCTCGAACAGGGGACCTGGCATGCAGATCGGCTTGATCGGACTCGGCAAGATGGGCGGCAACATGGCGGAGCGACTCCGCCAGGGCGGCCATGACGTGGTCGGATACGACCGGAACCCGGATGCGGCTCGTACCGTCGGTTCGCTGGCAGAGATGGTCGCTGCGCTGGCCGCACCCCGCGCGGTGTGGGTGATGGTGCCCTCCGGTGCGCCCACCCGCGCCACCATCGGGGAGCTCGCCGACGTCCTCGAGCCGGGCGACCTCATCATCGACGGCGGGAATTCCCGCTACACCGATGACCAGATGCACGGCGCGATGCTGGAGAAGAAGGGCATCCAGTACCTGGATGTCGGCGTCTCCGGCGGGGTGTGGGGGATCACCGAGGGATACGCGCTGATGGTGGGCGGAACCGCCGATGCGGTCGCCCAGGTCCAGCCGATCTTCGACACCCTCAAGCCGCAGACCGACGGCGGCTTCGTACATGCCGGGCCGGTCGGCGCCGGCCACTTCGTCAAGATGGTCCACAACGGCATCGAGTACGGAATGATGCAGGCCTACGGTGAGGGCTACGAACTGCTCAAGGTGGTCGACCTGGTTCCCGACCCGGATGCGGTGATGGCGTCCTGGCAGGAAGGCACCGTCATCAAGTCGTGGCTGCTGGACCTGTTGGTCCGTGCGCTGGCCGCCGACCCCGGCCTCGAGGACATCCGCGGTTATGCGCAGGACTCCGGCGAGGGCCGCTGGACGATCGAGGCGGCCATCGAGAACGCCGTGCCGCTCCCCGTCATCACCGCTGCCCTGTTCGCCCGGTTCGCCTCGCGGCAGACCGAGTCGCCGGCCATGAAGGTGGTGGCGGCGCTGCGGAACCAGTTCGGGGGGCATGCGGTCGGCAAGGAAGGTTCCACCGGAGCTGTGCCTGTCTCCTGACGGTCGGTGGTGGTGTCGGGCTGAGGAAACAGGGAGCTGAGCAGGGTGTACGTGCGGCACCTTGCTCTGCTGGAGTACCGGTCGTGGACGGCGGTGGATGTCGCCCTCGAACCGGGGGTGAACGTCCTCGTCGGGCGCAACGGTGTCGGCAAGACCAATCTCGTCGAGGCGTTGGGGTATCTGGCGACGCAGTCGTCGCACCGGGTGAGCGCCGACCAGCCACTGGTCCGGCGGGGGGCGGCGCAGGCGGTGATCCGCGGGGCGGTCGTGCACGACGGCCGTGAACTGCTCATCGAGTTGGAGATCAATCCCGGGCGGGCCAACCGTGGTCGGCTGAACCGGGCACCCTCGACCCGGACCCGCGATCTGCTCGGCATCCTGCGGACAGTGCTGTTCGCCCCCGAGGACCTGGCGATCGTCCGCGGCGACCCGTCAGAGCGGCGCCGGTTCCTCGACGAGCTGCTGGTGATGCGCACCCCGCGCTATGCCGGAGTGAAGGCCGACTACGACCGGGCGCTGAAACAGCGCAATTCGCTGCTCAAGTCCGCGTTCGCTGCCCGCCGGTCCGGCGGGCCGGACATGTCGGTCCTGGCGGTCTGGGACGAGGCTCTCGCCGATTTCGGCAGTCAATTGCTGGCAGGAGGTTGTCGCTGGTCAGCGGGCTGCGGCCGTTCATGGTCGACGCCTATGCCGACGTCGCCCCCGAGTCCGAACCCGCCGGGATGGTGTATCGCACCTCGCTCGGTGATCTTGCCGAGGACACCCCCGTCGAGGAATTGCGGCTCGGGTACCTGGACGAGATCAACCGCCGCCGCGGTAACGAGCTGGACCGTGGCCTGACGCTCGTCGGCCCGCACCGTGACGAGTTGGAACTGCTGCTCGGACCCGGGCCGGCCAAGGGTTACGCCTCTCACGGGGAATCCTGGTCGATGGCGTTGGCGCTGCGGCTCGGATCGTTCGGCTTGCTCCGCGGCGACGGCATCGCCCCGGTTCTGATCCTGGACGACGTGTTCGCCGAGCTCGACGCGTCACGGCGGGCCAGCCTCGCCCGCTGGGTGGCCGGCGCCGATCAGGTGGTGATCACCGCCGCGGTGGGTGCCGACGTGCCCGAGGTCCTCGTCGGTCGGCACCTGCTGGTCGAGAATGGGACGGTGACCCAGACCGCCGGCAGCTCCGACGTCCCCGATGGACCGGCCGTGACCGACAAGCCGGATGTACCGGACACCGAACCGGGCGACGCGTGACCGACGCCGACGACGACACCCCGGCGGTCCCCCGGGGAGCCGACCTCGCCCGCGAAGCGCTGGCGCAGGCGCGCGACCGGACGGCGGCCCGGCGGGCGGCGCAAGGTCGCTCGTCGGTGGTCGGCCGGCGAACCGGCGGACAGCGTCGTCGCTGGTCAGGTCCCGGACCGGACGCCCGCGACCCCAAGCCGTTCGGGGCATTGGCCCAGCAGTGGGTGAAGAAGTCAGGCAGTGCCGAGGACCTGGCCCGGGCCACGGTGCTGGCCAGGTGGCCGGAGATCGTCGGGGCGGACCTCGCCGCGCACTGCGCGCCGATGACGCTGGTCGACGGTCGGCTGACGATCCAGGCCGAGAGCACCGCGTGGGCGACCCAGATCCGGTTGCTCACGCCGACCATCCTGGGAAAGGTCGTTGCCGCGGTTGGTCCGAACGTGGTCCGGCAGGTCCGGGCGACGGGTCCGACCACCCCGTCGTGGCGGTTCGGTCCCCGCCATGTCTCGGGTCGGGGACCACGAGACACCTACGGATGACGCCACGGGCCTGTCAGGGCCCTTTTTCGGCGTCCCTACCCTCCGGTAGGGCTAGGATGAACGAGGTAAAGCTCCGGAATGGGACCTGGCTCGCTGTCTGAGCGAAGTGTTCACCGAGCTCTCGGACCGTCGAAAGAGACACGTGGCGACCAAGAAGAACGAATACAACGCCTCATCCATCACCGTCCTCGAAGGGCTCGACGCGGTCCGCAAGCGCCCCGGGATGTACATCGGGTCCACCGGCGAGCGCGGACTGCACCACCTGGTCTGGGAGGTCGTCGACAACTCCGTCGACGAGGCGATGGCCGGCTACGCCGACTCCGTCATCGTCGTGATGCTGCCCGACGGGGGCGTGAAGGTCATCGACAACGGCCGCGGTATCCCGGTCGGGATGCACCCGACCGAGAAGCGGCCCACCGTCGAGGTCGTCATGACGATCCTGCATGCCGGCGGCAAGTTCGACTCCGACTCCTACGCCGTTTCCGGCGGCCTGCACGGTGTCGGAATCTCGGTCGTGAACGCGCTGTCCTACCGGCTCGACGTCGACATCAAGCTCGACGGCAAGCTCTGGCACCAGCAGTACGACAAGTCCAAGCCGGGCAAGCTCCAGCAGGTCGGCGACGTCGACCCCGACGACACCGGCACCACGGTCACTTTCTGGGCCGACCCGGACATCTTCGAGACCACCACCTACAACATCGAGACGATCTCCCGTCGCCTGCAGGAGATGGCCTTCCTGAACAAGGGCCTGACCATCACCCTGCGCGATGAGCGCAACCTCGGTGAGCAGGTCGAGGACGCCAGTGGCGAAGAAGCCGTACCCGTCGTGCGCGTGTTCCACTACCCGGGTGGGCTGGTCGACTACGTCAAGCACCTCAACGCCACCCGAGTTGCCGCGCACGACTCGATCATCGGTTTCGAGTCCAAGGGCGAAACGATGGAGGTGGAGGTCGCGATGCAGTGGAACGACTCCTACACCGAGAGCGTGCACACCTTCGCGAACACCATCAACACCATCGAGGGCGGTACCCACGAGGAGGGTTTCCGTGCCTCGCTGACCTCCGTGGTCAACCGGTATGCGCAGGAGAAGAAGCTCCTCAAGGGCGCCGACGACAAGCTCTCCGGTGACGACGTCCGGGAGGGTCTGGCGGCGATCATCTCCATCCGGCTGCGTGAGCCGCAGTTCGAGGGTCAGACCAAGACCAAACTCGGCAACACCGAGGCCAAGTCGTTCGTGCAGAAGGCGTGCAACGAGTGGCTGGCGCACTGGCTGGAGAGCAACCCGACCGACGCCCGCAAGATCATCAGCAAGTCGATCGCCTCGGCCCAGGCTCGCGCGGCCGCCCGGAAGGCCCGTGACCTGGTCCGACGCAAGGGTGCCCTGGAGATCGGCGGTCTGCCGGGCAAGCTGGCCGACTGCCGGTCGACCGATCCGGCTGCCTCGGAGCTCTACATCGTGGAGGGCAACTCGGCCGGCGGCAGCGCCAAGTCCGGCCGGGACTCGATGTTCCAGGCGATCCTGCCCATTCGCGGCAAGATCATCAATGTCGAGAAGGCCCGGATCGACCGGGTGCTCAAGAACACCGAGGTCCAGTCGCTGATCACCGCGCTGGGCACCGGCATTCACGACGAGTTCGATCTGAGCAAGCTCCGATACCACAAGCTGATCCTGATGGCCGATGCCGACGTCGACGGCCAGCACATCCGGACCTTGCTGCTGACGCTGATCTTCCGGTTCATGCGGCCGCTGGTGGAGCACGGGTACGTCTACCTGGCCCAGCCGCCGCTGTTCAAGATCCGCTGGACCCGCGGCGAGCCCGATTACGTCTACTCCGAACGGGAGCGCGACGCGGTGATGGCCGACGGCATCAAGCAGGGCCGCAAGGTGAACAAGGACGACGGCATCCAGCGGTACAAGGGCCTCGGCGAGATGAACGCCAAGGAGCTGTGGGAGACCACGATGGATCCGACGAACCGGCTGCTCATGCAGGTCACCCTGGACGACGCCGCGACTGCGGACGAGTTGTTCAGTGTGCTGATGGGTGAGGACGTCGAGTCGCGCCGGTCGTTCATCGTCCGTAACGCCCGCGACGTCCGATTCCTCGATTTCTGAGACTTTCGGTGGGAGGGCCCCTCGGCCAATGGCGTCAATGACACGGTCGGACGCCGGTCGGCAGTCGCTGGTAACGCTCGATCGTTGATTCACACTTTCTGTCCACACTGTGGATGGATGACCCCCGATGTATCCGTCGGTAGGACCGGAAAGCACTCTGTGCGGCTCCGGAATGACCGGAACGACATGACTGAGGACACCCAGTGACCGATGTGATCCCCCCGGACCCGCCGGAGCACGACCGCACCGAGCCGGTCGACATCCAGGACGAGATGCAGCGGTCGTTCATCGACTACGCGATGAGCGTCATCGTGTCCCGGGCCCTCCCGGATGTCCGGGACGGCCTCAAGCCGGTGCACCGCCGGGTGCTCTACGGGATGTACGACGCCGGGTTCCGGCCGGAGCGGTCCCACGTCAAGTGCTCTCGCGTCGTCGGCGAGGTGATGGGTAACTACCACCCGCACGGTGACAGCTCGATCTACGACACTCTGGTCCGAATGGCCCAGCCGTGGTCGCTGCGGTACCCGATGGTGGACGGCCAGGGCAACTTCGGCTCGCCCGGCAACGACATGGCGGCCGCGATGCGGTACACCGAGTCCAAGTTGACCCCGTTGGCGATGCAGATGTTGATGGGCATCGACGAGAACACCGTCGAAATGACCCCCAACTACGACGGCAAGACCACCGAGCCCACGGTGCTGCCGTCGCGCATCCCGAACCTGCTGATGAACGGCTCGTCGGGCATCGCTGTCGGAATGGCCACCAACATCCCGCCGCACAACCTGCGCGAGGTGTCGGCCGGGGTGATCTGGTCACTGCAGCACCCGCAGGCCACCGAGGAGGAGCTGCTCGAGGCCCTGCTGGAGCGCATTCCGGGCCCGGATTTCCCGACCGGTGCGTTGATCGTCGGCCGTGACGGGATCGAGGACGCCTACCGGACGGGCCGTGGCTCGATCCGGATGCGCGCGGTGGTCGAGGTCGAGGAGGACGTCAAGGGACGCACGATCCTCGTCGTCACCCAACTGCCGTACGTGGTCAACCCCGACAACCTGGTCGAGAACATCGCCCAGCTGCACCGGGAGTCCCGCATCTCCGGGATCGCCGACATCGCCGACGAGTCCAGCGACCGGGTCGGCATGCGCATCGTCATCACACTCAAGCGTGACGCGATCGCCAAGGTGGTGCTGGCCAACCTCTACAAGCACACCCAGCTGCAGACCTCGTTCGGCGCCAACATGCTGGCCATCGTCGACGGGGTGCCGCGAGTGCTGCGGCTGGACCAGATGGTGCACCACTACGTCGTGCACCAGATCGACGTCATCACCCGCCGGACCCAGCACCGACTCGACGAAGCGGAGCGCCGCGCCCACATCCTGCGCGGGTTGGTCAAGGCACTGGATGCGCTGGACGAGGTCATCGCGCTGATCCGGGCGTCGGAGACCGTGGACGTGGCCCGGACCGGGTTGATGGAATTGCTCGACGTCGACGAGCTGCAGGCCAACGCCATCCTGGAGATGCAGCTGCGGCGGCTCACTGCGCTGAACCGGCAGCAGATCATCGACGAGTTGGCGGCCCTGGAGCTCACGATCGCCGACCTGCGCGACATCCTGGGCAGCGACGAGCGGAAGCGGCAGATCATCGCCGACGAGCTCACCGAGATCGTGGACAAGTACGGCGACGACCGGCGGGCGAAGTTCGTCCCCTACGACGGTGATGTCAACATCGAGGATCTGATCGCGGTCGAGAATGTGGTCGTCACGATCACCCGGACCGGGTACGCCAAGCGCACCAAGACCGACCTGTACCGGGCCCAGAAGCGCGGCGGCAAGGGTGTGCAGGGCGCGGCGCTGAAGCAGGACGACATCGTCGCCCACTTCTTCGTCAGCTCCACCCACGACTGGCTGCTGTTCTTCACCAACAAGGGCCGGGTCTACCGGGCCAAGGCCTACGAACTGCCGGAGGCCAGCCGGACCGCCAAGGGTCAGCACGTGGCGAACCTGCTGGCGTTCCAGCCGGACGAGAAGATCGCCCAGGTCATCCAGATCAAGAACTACGGCGTCTCGCCGTACCTGGTGCTGGCCACCAAGGGCGGCCTGGTCAAGAAGAGCAAGCTCACCGATTTCGACTCCAACCGCAGTGGCGGGATCGTTGCGGTCAACCTGCGCGATGACGACGAGCTGGTCGGGGCGGTGCTGTGCGGGCCGGACGACGACCTGCTGCTGATCTCGGCCGAGGGCCAGTCGATCAGGTTCCACGCCGACGACGACGCGCTGCGCCCGATGGGTCGGGCGACCTCCGGCGTTCTGGGGATGCGCTTCAATTCCGGGGACGAGTTGCTGTCGATGGATGTGGCCCGCCCGGGCAAGCATGTCCTGGTCGCCACCGAGGGGGGCTACGCCAAGCGCACCGAGATGGACGAGTACCCGGCCCAGGGCCGCGGCGGTAAGGGTGTGCTGACCGTTCAGTACGACCGTCGCCGTGGCAAGCTGGTGGGCGCTCTCATCGTCGACATCGACGACGAGATCTACGCCATCACCACCAGCGGCGGGGTGATCCGGACCAGTGCGAAGTCGGTGCGGAGGGCGAAGCGCCAGACCATGGGAGTGCGCCTGATGAACCTCACCGACGGCGACAAGTTGGTCGCCATCGCCCGGAACAACGATGCCGACGAGGCGGTCGAGGCGGCCGTCAGTGGCGCCGCGAACGCGGGTACGCCGGACGCCTCGGTCGGTTCGACGACGGTGGTCGAGGGCACGATCGAGGATGTCGCGACGGTGGATCTCGATCCTGTCGATCCTGTCGACTCTGTCGGGGACGCTGACGGTGTCGATGTTGCCGATGATGCCGGCGTGATCGAGCCCGGGGACGAGTCGTGACCGCGCCGACGGGCGGGACGAAGTCGCCGGTGACCGCGGTCGGGCCGGGGTCAGGGACGACCACAACCCGGGCCGAGGTTCCGCCGGCATCGACTGGGGCGTCCACCCGCACCGAGGCGATGCGTCGTCCCGGCAAGCGGGCTCCGCGGATCACCACGTTGCAGCTCAAACGGTTGGACCCGTGGACGACGCTGAAGGTGTCGCTGATCGTGTCGATCGTGATGTTCTTCGTCTGGATGATCGCCGTCGGGCTGCTGTACGCGTTGTTCAGCTCGTTGGACGTGATCAGCCGGATCAATCAGGGGTGGGCGACGGTCACCAGCGCGGATGCCGCGTCGACGGCCGGTGACCTGATCACCGCGGGCGGGGTGTTCGGCGTTGCGGCGGTGATCGGGGCTATCAACATCGTGGTGTTCTCCGCGCTCGCCACCGTGTCGTCATTCGTCTACAACGCCGCGGCCGGGATGGCCGGCGGGGTCGAGTTGACCTTGGGCGAGCGGGACTGACCTGCCGGCTGGGCCCCGTCGCCGGGGCCCAGCCGCACGGTTTGGGTTCTCCGCACCGGGTGCGGTAACCTCGATTGTCGCTGCCGGACCGGGTTTCGGTCGGGCAGCGAGTGTGTGTGCGGGCCTGTAGCTCAGGTGGTTAGAGCGCTTCCCTGATAAGGAAGAGGTCGGAGGTTCAAGTCCTCCCAGGCCCACCGAGCATGATGAGTACAGCAGGGGAAAGGGTGTCGCGATGAAGAAGCTCCTGGTACTGATCGGCCTCGCCGGCGCCGGTGCTGCAGTCGCGGCCAAGCGCAAGAAGGCCGCCGAAGCCGAAGCCGCTCTCTGGGCCGAGGCGACAGGTACCCCCCGCACCTGATCCACCCGCCGGTTCACCGGCACCCGGGGCCTTAGCTCAATTGGTAGAGCGCCGCTTTTGCAAGGCGGAGGTCAGGAGTTCGATTCTCCTAGGCTCCACAGCAGTGTCCGCCCCACTTCCGGCGGATCAATCCCGGTGACCCTGAGTGCCTCGCCGGAACCGTGCCCGATGCTCCAGCTGACGGCACCCGGTGATCTTGTTCGCGGCTCGCGTCTCGGCCATACCTCCAACCCGTGCCGGTCAGCCCATGGTCTTCTGACCGTCGAGGGTCTCGCGGATGATGTCGGCGTGCCCCGCATGCTGGGCGGTCTCGGCGACAATGTGCAGCAACACCTGACGCACGGATCGGGTCGCGCCGGGCTCGTACCACGGCGCCTCGGGGAGCGGCCATCGGCGGTCGAGATCGACCGTGAGAACCAGGTCGTCGGTGGCGGCCGCTGCCGCTTCGTAGGCGGTCAGCAGCCCGGCCAGGGTTTCACCTTCTGTCATCTGAAAGCCGGCGGCGAATTCTGCAGCCTGTTCGAGAGTGAACGACGTCCAGTCCTTCGAACCGTCGGGTGGGGGTGGGCCCTGCCGAATGAACTCGGCCCATTCGGTCTCAGCCTCGGTGACGTGCTTGATCAATCCGCCCAGGCTCAGGGCACTGACTGTGGGTGTCGCCGCCGCCTGCTCCTCAGTGAGCCCCTGCACAGTGAAGCGCAGGAACATCCGGTGCGTACGCAGGATCTCCAACAGATCAGCCTGCTCCGGCGTCATCGATTCCGTCATCGTGGCTTCCGCTCTTCTGGCGCTCAACATGGTCGTGATCAGACGTACGGTGATCAGACTAGGGAGCCGCACCGACAGTGGCAGCGTGGAAGTTCAGAGGCTCTCCAGCCAAGCCTGCACGGCGGCGATCAGCGTGGCATCGGTGCTGGGCCGTGGATCGTGCCCACCGCTCAGCCACACCTGCGTCACCGGACCGGGGATCTGCGCCACCCAGTGGTCGAACTCCGCAGGCGTACCGAAGGGGTCCTTCGCGCCGCTGATGAACAACACGGGCAGGTCGAGCCGGGGGAAGTGGTCCACCCGCAGCCTGTCGGGCCGCCCGGGCGGGTGCAGCGGATAGCTCAACAGGACCAGTCCTGCCGCCGGTAGCCCGTCGGCAACAGCCAACGAGCACATCCGGCCACCGTAGGAGCGGCCACCCAGCACCAATCGACCCGCCGACACCCCTGCCTCATCAGCCAGAAGTGCCGCCGCAGCCTTGAGATGAGCGATCGCGATCGGCGCCGGGTCGGGCATCCGGCGGCCCGCGAGCCGGTACGGGAAGTCGACCCGGTGGCACGGCAGGGGGGCGACTGCATCAGCCAGCGAGCGCAGGATGCGGTTGTCACGATCCGCCCCGGCGCCCGGGGTCAGCAGCAGCGCGCCGGCAGCGGTCCGCTCTGGCGATGCCGACTGTGTCATGACTGCGAGTATCGCTCTCGACCCCACCAAGGACCAGGTCGGGTCAGAGGGCCGGGGCGTGCTCCGCATCCCAACCGACCGCCAGCAGGGTCAGCGAGTCCCGGAAGTCCTGCCACCGCTGCGGCCCGAGGAGCTCCCGCCAGCGGGTGTGGAGGCGGTCGTAGATCTCGTGGACGTCGTCGACCACCACATCACCGCGTTCGGTCCGAGTGATGATCCGGACCCGACGGTCCGTCGCCGACCGGTTCGCCACCACGTACCCGTGCTCGACCATCACGTCGACGAACTGTCCGAGCGCCTGTTTGGTCATTCGTGCCGGCCCCGCGAGTTCGGTGAGGGTGGCGCCGCCTGACGGCACCATCGACAGCAGCTTGAAGTGCACCGGCCGCAACGGTGCGTACCGCTCACGCAGACCGAGGTCACGGTCGATGACGTCCATGTCGTGACGCATCCGCTGGGTCACGCGCTCCAACAGCATGCCGACGTGCTTGGGCTCGTAGTCGTCGAGGTTCAAGGTCCGGTCGTAAACAGGGTTGACGATCTTCACATCAGGAGCCTACTGTCCCTTATATGGGAAAGCAGCTTTACTACCTTCGGGCGGGAACATGGACGCGGTGACCGCCATCGAACTGTCGTCGCTGTCCGACCTGGGACCGGCCGCCGTGACGCCGGACCGGCTGAACCTGCTGGTCAGTTGCGTCGTCGGTGAGCCGGTCCAGGTCACCACCTTGGCCGTGGCGCCCGTCAGCTATCCCAACGCCTCGATCGCCACCGGCGCGCTGCTGCGATGCACCGGCACGGCGATCGGCCTGGACGGCGAATGTCGGCACTGGCGCGTCTTCGTCAAGCTCCTGCAATCCGCACGCGTCTGGCCGCTGCTGAACCTCGTACCCGCCCACCTCCGGCAGCTGTTCGTCGACGGATTCCCGTGGCGGGTGGAGATCGATGCCTACCTGTCGCGGCTCCCCGAACTGTTCGCCGACGGGATGCGGCTGCCGGTGATCTACGACGTGATCGAGATCGACGACGACAGGGCCGCCATCTGGATGGAGGACGTCCTGCAGGCACCGGAACCCTGGGGCCTGGACCGGTTCGAACGGGCCGCCCACGACCTCGGTGTGCTCGCCGGTTGTCGGCCGCTGGGTTCCGATGTGGTGTTCGGCCCCGCGGACACGTACGCCGCCCCGGGGAGGGCGTTGCGGATGTTCGTCGACGGTCGGGTGCGCTTCGGTATCGCACCCCTGCTGCACGATGACGAACTCTGGCAGCAGCCCGCGCTGCGAGAGGCGCTGGCGGAGACCGGTGAAAGTGGCATCCGCACCGAACTGTCGGCGGCCTTGACCCGGCTGGACGGCTGGCTGGCCGCGATGGACGCGCTGCCGCAGACCTACTGCCACGGAGATGCCAGCCCGCAGAACCTGTTGTCGCCCGCCGACGACCCGTCGACATGCGTGATCATCGACTTCGGCTTCAGCTCTCCGCAGTGCGTCGGGTTCGACCTGGGCCAACTCCTGGTCGGCCTGGTACATGCCGGCGAGTTGGATGCGGGCGGGTTGGACACGATTCGCCGGGTCATCGTGCCCGCCTACACCGACGGGTTGCGCTCGACCGGTTTCGAAGTCGCACCCGGCGACGTCGAGCGGGGCTTTCTGACGTCGATGGTCGTGCGCAGCCTGTTCACCGCACTCCCGCTCGAGACCGCCCACCTCGCAGTCGCCCCGGACGTCGGTCGACTCTGGATTCAGCGTCTGCGGCTGACCCGCTACCTGCTGGAATGTGCGGCCGAGATCACCGCGCCGGTGTCGGCGGTCTGAGCTGCGAAAACGCATTTCTGGTCGCGAGTCTTCTGCTGGTGGAGAAAATGCCGAGGTCACTGTCGGAGGCGGGTAGTACTTTCAGCACACGGTCGGCTTCAGCGTCTGCAGCCGCGTGGCACCCACTTCCAGGTGTCGATTCCTGCTGATCTCCCGTCTGGAGCACTCCCATGTCCGATCGTCTGACCAAACCTGCACCCGACGCCCCGCCCGATACTCCCCATCTCGACCCCAAGCGCTGGCTCGCCCTGATGGTCATCGGCATCTCGCAGTTGATGGTCATTCTCGACGCCACCATCACCAACGTGGCGATGCCCAAAGCCGCGGCCGACATCGGGTTGCAGCAATCCGACATCCAGTGGGTGATCACCGCGTACGCCCTGCCGTTCGGGGCGCTGTTGCTGCTCGGCGGTCGGATCGCCGATTACGTCGGCCGAAAAAAGATTCTGATCATCGCGCTGTCCGGTTTCGCGCTGGCATCGGTGATCGGCGGGGCCGCGCAAGCGGGTTGGCAGCTGTTCGCCGGGCGTGCCCTGCAGGGTGTTTTCGGCGCCATGCTCGCGCCGGCCGCGTTGTCGTTGATCACCGTGACCTTCCAGTTGGAGAAGGAGCGCGCCAAGGCGTTTGCGGTTTTCGGCGCTATTGCCGGTGGTGGCGCCGCGATCGGTTTGCTGCTCGGCGGCTTCCTCACCCAGTACCTGTCCTGGCGCTGGTGCTTCTTCGTGAACATCCCGATCGCAGTACCGGCGGCCATCGCCGCCGGCCGCATCCTGCGTGAGTCGAAGACGACCAACCGTGGTCATTACGACATCCCCGGCGCGCTGCTCGGCACCTCCGGCCTGGCCGCGCTGGTCTGGGGATTCACCCGTCCCACCCAGCGGACCGTCAACGCCGCCACCGGGCAGCAGGAACTCCTGGGCTGGGCCTCGATCCAGACCATCGGCTGGCTCACTGCCGCAGTGGTCCTGCTCGCCGCCTTCGTCGTCGTCGAGAAGCGCAGCACCAACCCGCTGCTCCCGGTCCGGATCGTGGCCAACCGCAACCGGGCCGGGGCCTACCTCGTCGGCATGCTCGTCGGCTCGGCCATGTTCGCGGTGTTCCTGTTCCTCACGCTCTACATGCAGGACTACAAGGGCTACTCGCCGATGCAGACCGGCCTGGCCTTCCTGCCGTTCAGTGCCGGCATCATCTTGGGCGCCGGCGTCGGTTCGCATCTGGTCCTCAAGATCGGTCCCCGTTCGGTGATCGCGATCGGCACCGCGCTCGGGGTCGTCGGCCTGCTGCTGTTCTCCCGGGTGTCACTGGAGTCCACCTTCGCGGGCACCCTGCTGCCGGCCGAGCTGATCATGGCCTTCGGCATGGGCTTCATCTTCATGTCGACCACCAACCTGGCCCTCGTCGGCATCTCCAACGACGACGCCGGCGTCGCGAGCGCGGTGGTCAACACGACGCAGCAGATCGGTGGCTCATTGGGCACCGCGCTGCTGTCCACGGTCGCGTTCACCTCGCTGGCGACCTACGTCACCGATCGCGCGGCAACGGTCACCAGCGAAGCCGGGATGGCCGAGCTGGTCACCGACGCAGCGATCCACGGCTACAGCGTGGCGTTCATCTGGGCGTCCGCACTGATGGGACTGGCCTTCGTCCTGGGCCTGGTGTTGATCACCGTCAAGAAGTCAGAGGTACCGGTAGGGACCGGCGCCCACCTGGGCTGACCTGCACGAATGCCGACCAGCGGCGCACGTCCACAACGACGGCGAGCCGCTGGTCGGCCTTCGTGCTGTTGCACAAGGTCGTACCGGCCTGATCGAGAGTGGCTCCGACCTCGATTCAGTCGGCGGCAGCGGTGCAGGTAGCGCACAGGCCGAACAGCTCGACGTCGTGGTCGACGGCGGTGTAGCCGTACTGCTCGGCGACCGATCGGGCCCACGCCTCGACCGCCGGTGCGTCGATCTCCTCGGTGCGGCCGCAAGCCCGGCACACCAGGTGGTGATGGTGGGACGGCACCGCACACCGCCGATACCGCACCTCTCCGTTGTGGTGGCGCACGACGTCCACCGCCCCCGCGGTGGCCATCTCCTGCAGCGCGCGATACACCGTGGCGAGCCCCACCGTCGAGCCGGTCGCCCGCAGACTCGCGTGCAGGTCCTGGGCCGAGACGAACTCGTCGGTATCGCCGAGGAGATCCGAGATCGCTGCGCGCTGGCTGGTGTTGCGTCGTTGAACGGTCGTCATGGTTGCGCCCGTCCCTTCTGCCGCCGCGGACACCCGCCGAGGGAGCACCTCGTGAGAATACCGGCGACGCCTGGGCGGCTGCGTGCGCACGGTCGCGTGCGAAGTGCCGGGTCCGGGCAGACTGGACCCGATCTGACACCTGCAGGAGGTGGCACCATGAGGCAACCGTCGAGCCGCCGGGCCAGCCGGGCCGGTCTGTCGCGCAGCGGCGATGCTGGTCACCGTGCTGACGGCCGGCTGCGCGAGCCCGACCCCCGGCCCCGCGTTGTCCACCGCGAACCCGCCGACCACGTCGCTCGCGGGCCCGACCAGCACTGCCGGTGCTGCCGGCACTGACAGCACCAGCAGCACTGCCAGCACCGGAGACACTGCATCCGTGTCGACATCGACATCAAGCCTGGTGGTGGACCGATCCGAGCTCACCCCCTCGACGGCCCCGCCGGCCATCCCCGCCGGATACACCCCGGCACCCGAGGCGGACCCGATCGTCGGAGACTGCCCGTTCCTGACCTCCGACCAGGTGCAGTCCGACACCGGCCAGCGGATGGGCACCGGCACGATCCGGCCGGCAGATCCCCAGCCGGTGTGTGAGTTCGTCCGCAGCGACGGCTCGTTCCTGGCCACGGTGCGGGTCCTGGTTTTCGACGACGACGCGGCTGCCGTCGCGGCGGTGGACTTCTACGCGCCGCGGACGGCTTCCAACCCGGAGGCCCGACCGTCGGGATGGTCGGGCGGTTCGGTGGCCACCGATACCGGCAGCAGCTATGCCGTGTCGAAGGGGTCGACCGCCGTCGTCGCCGAGACCAATCAGGCGCAGTCGGTCTACTCCCGGCTACTCGTGGCGCACGCGATCGAGAACCTGGGCCTCTGACCGCCCCGCACCCGATACGCACGGCGCGCCCGATGCCGACCCCCACCGCGGACGGACGTGCCGGACCTGCAACGGGGCGGCTGGACGCAACCTGCCGGCCCGCCGACTTCTGGAAGGATGGGCGGCATGACTGATCTGACAGCGACCATCCACACCACCCTGGGCGACATCGTCGTCGAGCTCTTCCCGAACCACGCCCCGAAGACGGTGGCGAACTTCGTCGGCCTCGCGACCGGCACCCGGGAGTACAGCTCGCCCAACGCGAAGGGCGAGACGACCGGCCCGTTCTACGACACCTCGATCTTTCACCGCGTGATGGACGGCTTCATGATCCAGGGCGGCGACCCCACCGGCACCGGTCGCGGCGGCCCCGGATACAAGTTCGCCGACGAGTTCCACGGCGAGCTGCAGTTCGACAAGCCGTACCTGCTGGCGATGGCCAACGCCGGCCCGGGCACCAACGGCAGCCAGTTCTTCATCACCACCGGCAACTACCCGCACCTGAACATGAAGCACACCATCTTCGGCGAGGTCAAGGACCCGGCATCGATGGCCGTCGTCGACGCCGTCTCGGCCACCGCGGTGGACCGCTTCGACCGGCCCACCACCGACGTCGTGATCACCTCGATAACCGTCGACGGCTCGGCCGACTGACCGACTGTCCGACAGTCCACCAGCCCTTCGTGATCTCTCGATGACCCAGCCGCCGGCCCATCCCCCCGCCCAGGTCGGTACCGGATGTACGTGGCACCCCGACCGGTGGACCGCACTGTCCTGCAGCCGGTGCGGCCGCCCGGCGTGTCCCGAGTGCCTGACCCCGGCCTCCGTCGGGTTCCATTGCCGGCAGTGCGTCGCAGAGAGCAACAGTGCACGGCCCGTCGCCCGGACGATCTCCGGTGGCGTGCTCGGGCGCCAGCCCGTGGTCAGCGTGGGGTTGATCGTGCTGAACGTGGTGGCTTTCGTCGTCACCATGATCCAGGGGGGCGGCGAGAGCACGCTGGGCGGTTCGGCCCTGTTCCGCGCGGGGGCGTTGTCGCCGATGACCGTCGCGTCGGGGGAGTGGTGGCAGCTGTTGACCAGCGGCTTCCTGCACGGCGGGGTGCTGCACATCGCAATGAACATGCTGTCGCTGTACCTGATCGGGATCGGTCTGGAGCGGGTGCTGGGGTCCGGCAGGTTCGCTGCGGTCTATCTGCTGAGCCTGCTCGGCGGTTCGGTCGCGGTGTACCTGCTGACCGAGCCGGACTCGCTCACGGTCGGGGCGTCGGGTGCGATCTTCGGCCTGCTCGGTGCGTTGTTGGTGCTCTACAAGAAGCTGCGGCTGGACCTGCGCCAACTGTTGGTGATCCTTGCGCTGAACGCGTTCATCACGGTCAGCGTGCCGAACATCTCGTGGCAGGCCCACCTCGGCGGGTTCCTGGTGGGTGCGGTGGTGGGAGCGGCAATGGTCTACCCGCCGCCGAAGAACCGGCTGGTGGTGCAGGTCGGGGTCAGCGCGGCCGTACTGGTCGTCCTGGTGGCGTTGATAGTGGTGCGCGACAGCACCATCGGCCAGTGGATCTGCTCGGAGGTGTACTGCCGTCAGATCGGCTGATCTGCCTGTGGGCGGCGGGCTATGCCCCGCCGCCGGTGCGCAGCTCTGCCAGTCGGGTGGCCACCTCGGCCGGATCGACGCCGAGCTCCATCCGACCGAAGACGATCAGTTCGTCGTCGTCGAGGTCGATCTCCAGCGAGTGGTTCATCGTTCCCAGCCGCTTCCGGCCGACGACCTCGATCCGACGTACCCGGCTCCACGGGATCTCCCGGCTCCCGGTGACGCCACCGACCACGATGCCGTCGACCGAGGCCTGCAGCCGGTTCCGCATCCGGAATCCGATGGCCATGATCGCCAGTACCACCGCCATCACCGAACCAGCGACGACCCGGTCGCCGAAGTTCGCAGCGACGAACATCCACAGCACCCCGGTGGCCAGCAGCACCCCGCCGAAGACGAACGCTCCCGGTCGTGGGCCCCAGCACCTGTCCGCATTGCCGGTCACGTCGGTCCTCAGGGGTCAGGTGGTCGGCGGCTGTCCACACAAGTTGTGCACATTGGGGATGAATCACACCGTTGTTGTTCCGGCGAAACCGGACAACAGGAACGCGTCAGCGCCAGCGCATCGTCATGATCAGGCCGGCGATGAGCAGCCCGAAGGCAATCCCGAAGTTCCAGTTGCCGAGGTCGCGCATGAACGCGATGCCGTCACCCCAGAGGTAGAAGACGATCAACCACAGCAGGCCGACCACGAACAGCCCCAACATGATCGACAGGAAGACCGGACCGGACGGAGCGGCGACCTTGGCACGGACGGCCGCTGATTCCGCCTGCGTCGTCCGGGTGGCGGTGGCAGCCGTCTTCTTGCGGACCTTGGACTTGGGCATCGGATTCCTTCAGGCGTGGGGGCGGGCGCAGAGCGTAATTTGGGACGTGTGTGATCGGCAGCACAGCGGCGGCAGCCCATTCCCGGGCCCACCGATGTGATCACTGAGACAGGTAGGCTCGCCACTGCACGTGACGATCATTTCCCGTCCAGCGTACTTCGTACCGGCGGTCCCGTCGGCTGTCTGCGCCGCACCCCGCCGTAGACCCGGACGACCGCCGACTCGGCAGGCACCGATGGGCGGGGCAGCGCCACCCCGGGGTGGCGGTATCTGGCCCGGACGTGTGCGACGACGGCAACAGGAGGCGGCCATGACACGGAGGACGTCGCAGGTCAGCGGCCCGGTCCAGCGTCGAGGCGGGCTGCGTGGCTGGCAGGTCGCGGTGACCGTGGTCTGTCTGGCGGCCGGTTTCCTGTTGGGGACGGCGCGGTCCTATTCCGGTGGGTCCGACATCCGGCCCAGGAACGTCGAACTGTCCGGCCTGATCGGGAACGCGCAGGAGCGGGTGGCCCGGGCGCAGGCCGAGGCGCAGACGCTGCAGGGGCAGATCGACGCCGCCGCCGATCAGGACGTCTCACCATTGGTGGCCGAACAACGCACGGCTGCGGCTGCGTTGGCACCGGCTGCCGGGCTCACCCCGGTCGTCGGTCCGGGCCTGACGGTGACCTTGACCGACGCCCCCCGTGACTCCGACGGGAACTACCCGGCAGGTGCCAACCCCGACGACCTGGTCGTGCATCAGCAGGATGTCCAGTCGGTGGTCAATGCGCTGTGGGCCGGCGGTGCCGAAGCGATGACGATCATGGACCAGCGGGTGATCGCCAACTCGGCGGTGCGCTGTATTGGCAACACGCTGCTGTTGATGGGGCGGGCCTACTCCCCACCGTTCGTGCTGTCCGCGATCGGTCCGTCCGGGCCGATGATCGCGGCGATCGATGCCGAGCCGGGTGTCAACCTGTTCCGCCTGTACGTGGATCGATTCAAGCTGGGGTTCACCATCGAGGCGGTCGACACCATCGAGGCACCGGCCTACGACGGACTGGTCAGGATGACGTCCGTGCAGGAGGGGCCCCAGTGAGCCGTCGTAGTACCCGGATCGATCACGACCGCGCCGACCACCCCGGGCAGCGATGACCACCGACCAGATCGACCGGGCCCCGCAGCCACCGCTGCGGCGACCAGGAGGTTTCCACGACGAGCCGATCCGCACGACGGTGCGTGGAATCGGCCAGCTCTTCATCACCCTCGGCGTCGTGTTGTTGCTGTTCGTCGTCTACGAGCTGTATGTGACAGACATCTTCGGGGCGCAGAAGCAGGCGCAGGCGAAGGAGTCGATGCAGCAGCGGTGGGCCACCGAGACGCCGGTGAGCACCGCCGGTGACGCCGTCGCCGCGCCGACGGCGGACAACCGGGTGGACCCGGCCGAGCGGAGTCGCACCTACGACACCGAGATCGGCCAGGGTTTCGCCAACCTCAGCATCCCCGTCTTCGGCGCCGACTACGCCTTCACGGTGGTCGAGGGGACCACGGCCGAGGATCTGTACGGCAATCCCGGACATTACGAGGACACCCAGTACCCGGGTGAGCTGGGCAATTTCGCGGTGGCCGGACACCGGGTCTCCAAGGGTGCCCCGTTCAACGCACTCGGCACGCTGAGCTCCTGCGACGCGATCGTCGTGGAGACCAGGGACGCGTGGTTCGTCTACCGGGTGCTTCCGATGCCGGCCGAGATCGCGTCCTGGAATCCCGGCGCGCGGCCCGAGTGCGACGACGTCACCCCGCTCTCCGGGGCCTACGCCGGGCTCGGCGGCCGCGAGATCGTGGACCCGTCGGACTACGCGCAGGTGCTGCCGATCCCGCATGTGGCGGCGGCAGGAAGCGCAGCGGTGGCCGCCGCCACCGAGCGGCTGATCACCCTGACCACCTGCCACCCGCAGTTCTCCGATCGCGAGCGGATGATCATCCACGGCGTGCTGACCAAGACCTACGCCAAGTCCGACGGCTTCGTGCCGCCGGAACGGGGGGAGTGAGCTCGATGTACAGCTGGATCTGGCGGCACCTGCCGGGATCGACCTGGGCCAGGGCCGGCCAGTCGTTCGCACTGTTCCTGGTCGTGGTGGCGCTGTTGTTCTTCGTGATCTTCCCGTGGGCCGAGCCGTACCTGCCGTTCGACCAGGTGCAGGTCGGCTGAGTTCGGGCCGTGGATCACGCCGGCGCCGTCTGAGAGGATCGATCCCGTGACCCGCATCCTCGTCGTGGACAACTACGACTCGTTCGTGTTCAACCTTGTTCAGTACCTCCAGCAGCTGGGCGCGGAGTGCATCGTGCGGCGCAACGACGCCGTGACGACCGCCGAGATCGCTGGACTGGACGTCGACGGCATCCTGCTGTCACCCGGCCCGGGGGTGCCACGCGACGCCGGTGTCAGCGAGGACATGATCCGCTACGCCGCCGCCCACGACACCCCGCTGCTGGGCGTGTGCCTGGGACATCAAGCCATCGCCGAGGTGTTCGGAGCGGTCGTGTCCCGGGCGCCCGAACTGCTGCACGGCCGCACCTCGCTGGTGCACCATCACGATGCGACGGTGTTCGCCGGGCTGCCCGAACCGTTCACCGCCACCCGGTACCACTCGCTGGCTGTGGAGGCCGACACCGTCACCGCCGAACTGATCGTGACCGCCCGAACCGAGGGCGGGGTGATCATGGGACTGCGCCACCGCACCCACCGCATCGAGGGCGTCCAGTTCCATCCCGAGTCGGTATTGACCCAGGGTGGGCACCGGATGCTGGCGAACTGGCTCGCCGAGTGCGGCCGGCCCGAGGCCCGGGACGCTGTCGCGTCGCTGGAGGACGAGGTCGAGTCGTTGCGTACCGCGGCGGTCTGAGTGCTCGAGCTGCGACCCAACTGCGAACTGTGCGACCGGGACCTGCCGCCGGACAGCCCGGACGCGCGGATCTGCACCTATGAGTGCACGTTCTGCGAGACCTGCGTGACGCAGGTGTACCGGGGGGTGTGTCCGAACTGTGCGGGTGATTTCGTGCCCCGGCCGATCCGCCCCCCGGCGGCGTTGCTGGTCCACCCGGCCGCCACGGTCCGGGTCCACCGCGACCCCGGCTGAGCGGTCGGCCCGGGCCCGGTCGGCCCCCGAGTGGAGCGCGCGACCCGGTCGGGGCAGGATCGTGCCGGAGACATCACCGACGAGAGCAGGCAACGATGACCACACCCACCGGACAGACCCCACCCGTCGACGCGACCACCACCGCTGCCTGGGCCGCGCTGACCGAGCACCGGGCCGGGATGACACCGGATCTGCGTTCCTGGTTCGCCGACGAGCCGACCCGCGCCGCCGACAACAGCCTGACCGCCGGCGACCTGTTCGTGGACCTGTCGAAGAACCTGATCAACGCGGACACCCTGCCGCTGCTGGTGCAGCTGGCCGAACAGGTCGACCTACCGGCCCGGATCGAGGCGATGTTCTCCGGGGAGCGGATCAACGTCACTGAGGACCGTTCCGTCCTGCACACCGCGCTGCGTCGCCCGGCGGGCGCCGAGCCGAGGTTGATCGTCGACGGGCAGGACGTCGGCACCGACGTCGACGAGGTGCTCGCCAAGGTCTACGGATTCGCCGAGAAGGTCCGCTCCGGCTCGTGGACCGGGGTCACCGGGAAGGCGATCGAGACCGTCGTCAACATCGGTATCGGCGGTTCGGACCTCGGTCCGGTGATGGTCTACGAGGCCCTCAAGCCGTACGTGCAGGCCGGCCTGGAGGTGCGGTTCGTCTCCAACATCGACCCGACCGACATCGCCGAGAAGACCAAGGGGCTGGACCCGACGACGACGTTGTTCATCGTCGCGTCCAAGACGTTCACCACCCTGGAGACGCTGACCAACGCCCGCCTGGCCCGGGCCTGGCTGTGGAAGGAGCTCGCCGCGGCCGGCGCGATCGACGGCAGCGAGGACGCCCGCACCACGGCAGTGGCCAAGCACTTCGTCGCGGTCTCCACGGCGCTGGACAAGGTGGCCGCGTTCGGCATCGACCCGGCCAACGCCTTCGGCTTCTGGGACTGGGTGGGCGGCCGGTACAGCGTGGACTCCGCGATCGGCACCTCGGTCGTGGTGGCGATCGGGAAGGAGTCCTTCGAGGACTTCCTGGCCGGCTTCCACGCCATCGACGAACACTTCCGCACCACCGACTTCCGGCACAACGTTCCGGCCCTGATGGGCCTGCTCAACGTCTGGTACTGCAACTTCTGGGACGCCCACACCCACGCGGTGCTGCCGTACGCCCAGTATCTGCACCGCTTCCCCGCATACCTGCAGCAGCTGACGATGGAATCCAACGGCAAGTCGGTCCGCTGGGACGGCACCCCGGTCACCACCGGCACCGGGGAGGTGTTCTGGGGCGAACCAGGAACCAACGGCCAGCACGCGTTCTACCAGTTGATCCACCAGGGCACCCGGCTGATCCCGGCGGACTTCATCGCCGTCGCCACCCCGGCGAACCCGCTGGTGGACGCCGATGCCGACGGCGCCCCGGACGTCCACGAGTTGTTCCTGGGCAACTTCTTCGCACAGAGCAAGGCGCTGGCCTTCGGCAAGACCGCCGACGAGGTCCGCGCCGAGGGGACCCCGGAGCACATCGTGGCGGCCCGGGTCTTCGCCGGGAACCGACCGTCCACGTCGATCCTGGCGCCGGCGCTGACACCGTCCGTCGTCGGGCAGCTGATCGCGTTGTACGAGCACATCACGTTCGTCGAGGGCATCGTCTGGGGGATCGACAGCTTCGACCAGTGGGGCGTTGAACTGGGTAAGCAGCTCGCGAGCCAGCTCGCCCCGGCGGTGGCCGGCGACCGGGCGGCCATCGACGAGCAGGACTCCTCGACGAAGTCGCTGATCGAGTGGTACCGGAGCCACCGCGAGCGCTGACCTCCGACAACGTCGGGCGGATAACTCTCAGGGATGAGAGTTATCCGCCCCGACGTGGGGCGTCACAGCTCGCTGAAGGACTCCACGCTGCGGTGCGAGCCGGCCACGATGACCACATCGCCACGGTGCAGCACGGTATCGGCGGTGGCGTAGGTGAAGTCGCCACCGGCCGCCTTCACGGCGACCACGGTGACTCCGTAGTCGCGCCGGACGTGGGACTGGGCGAGGGCCTTGCCCAGCAGGATGTCGGGCAGCGTGGTCTCGGCCATCGCGTACTTCTCGTCGAACTCGATGTAGTCGATCATCCGGCCGGCGACGAGGTGGGCCACCCGCTGCCCCATGTCGTGCTCGGGACGCACCACGTGGCGTACCCCCAGCTGGGTCAGGATTCGCGCGTGCGCATGGCTGATCGCCTTCGCCCAGACATGCGGGATCTCCAACTGCAGGATCAACGAGGCGGTCAGGATGCTGGCCTCGACATCGTTGCCGATCCCGATCACCACCCGGTCGAAGTCCGTGGACCGACAGCTGCCGCAGCGCCTCCTCGTCGGTGGAGTCGGCCTCGACCACATGCGTCAGCCGGCCGGCCAGGTCCTGAACGATCTTGCTCCGCCCGTCGATGCCGAGCACCTCGACGCCCTGTTCCATCAGCTGGAGCGCCAACGAGGTGCCGAACCGACCGAGCCCGATCACCACGACACCGTCGGGTCGTGATCCGCGTCTTAGCCAATGATGGGCCTGCCCTCCGGTAGTTGATATCGGCGCCGGATCTCGCGGATGGCGATCGCCGACACCAGTGTGGCCGGGCCGAGTCGACCCAGGAACATCAGGGCGACCAGCAGCAGTTGACCGGTCGGGGGATCTGCGAGGTGATCCCGGTGGACAGGCCGACGGTGGCGAACGCCGACACCGACTCGAACAACACCCTGTCGGTCGCGAAGTCGGTGATCTCGGCGAGCGTGATCGTCGCGGTCACCACCGCAGCCACCGACAGCAGCGCGACGGTGAGCGCCTGTCGCTGGGTGCGGCTGTCGAGCCGGCGCTGGAACGCGGTGGTCGCCGGCTCCCCGCGCACCTCCGCATAGATGACGTAGAACAGCAGCGCGAACGTGGTGACCTTGATGCCGCCGGCGGTCCCGGCCGACCCGCCCCCGATGAACATGAACACGTCCATCCCGAGCAGGGTGCTGGCCTTGACCTGCGAGAAATCGACGCTGTTGAATCCCGCCGTGCGCAGCACCACGGCCTGGAAGAAGCCGGCCAGCAGGCGCCCGCCCGGTTCGAGACGCCCGAGGGTCTGCGGGTTGAACCACTCGGTGACCGTGACGAACAGGGTGGACAGCACCAGCAGCAGCCCGGTCATCATCAACGTGATCTTGGTGTGCAGATTCCAGCTGTGCGGTTGCCGGAAGCGGCGGCGCAACTCGAACAACACCGGGAAGCCGAGGCCACCGATGATCACCGCCGCGGCGATCGGCAGGCAGATCCAGGGATCGGCGGCGAATCGGACCAGATTGTCGGGGTACAACGCGAACCCGGCGTTGTTGAACGCCGACACCGCGTGGAACAGACCCAGGTACAGCGCCCGACCGGGGGACTCGTGATACCCCAGCAGGAACCGGGCGGTGAGCACCAGGGTGAGCGCACCCTCGGTCAGGGCACTGATCCGGGCGACCCCGGTCAACACGGCCCGCACGTCACCGATGCCGCCGCTGTGCGTCTCGGCGGCTGCGGTGAGTCTCGTCCGAAGGCCCATCTTGCGCGCCACGAGCAGCCCGAGCAGCGAGGCCAGCGTCATGATGCCGAAGCCGCCGATCTGGATCAGCGCCAGGATGACCGCCTGGCCGAAGCCCGACCAGTAGCTCGACGTGTCGACGATCGTGAGACCGGTGACGCAGACGGCGCTGGTCGAGGTGAACAGCGCCTGGACGAACCCGGCGCCGCCGGCACCGGCCTTGGCCACCGGCAGCATCAGCAGCAGCGTGCCGACCACGACGGCGGCGAGGAAACCGGCGACGACCGCCTGCCCGGGATGCCGGAAGCGGCCGCCGGGTGGTCGGTGGAGCGGCTCGTCGGGGGCGGGTGAACCGCCGTGACCACCCATGGGCGGAAGACTACCCAGCCTCAGCCCCAGCCGTGCGACCGCGGATCGGGAGGCAGCCGTGGGTTCAGCAGGTGCGCCACCAGCGCGGTCCAGCCGGTCTGGTGGGTCGCGCCGAGCCCCTCACCGGTGTCGCCGTCGAAGTACTCGCAGAACGACGGGTGCTCGGACCACAGCGGGTCGTCGCTGGCCTCGATGCGGTTGCCGTCGGCCGGTCGCTTGCCGTTGACCGGGCGGAACAGCGACGTCAGCCCGCTGTCGATCAGGTCGGCCGCCTCCACCAGCGTCTTGTGATGTACCCGAACCCCGTGGGGATCTCGATGGTGAACGAGTCCCCGAAGTGCCGCCCGTAGGTGCGCAGCTTGTCGGCCAGCAGGACGTTCACCGGGAACCAGATCGGTCCGCGCCAGTTGGAGTTGCCGCCGAACATGCCGGTGCGCGACTCGCCCGGCTCGTACTCGATGGACACGTGCTGGCCACCGATCTCGGCGGTGATCACCTGCTTCGTCGCCGCCGACAACGACCGGATCCCGAACGGCGACAGGAACTCCTCGGTGTCGAACATCCGCTCCAGGATCCGCTTGAGGCGGTCCGGGTCGACCAGCGACAGCAGCATCCGGCGGCCCCCGGGGCCCGAGCGGGACAGCAGCGGGCCCATCATCTCGGGCCGACGGCGCTGCAACCACCGCAGCCGGGCGGTGACATCCGGGCACTCCTCGGCGATCCACTGCGGCACCTCGGTCGCGCCCAGGATGGGCAGCAGCCCGACCATCGACGGCACCCGCATGTGCGGGGCCTGCCCGTCCGGGTGCGACCAGCACGTCGTAGAAGAAGCCGTCCTCCTCGTGCCACAGCGAAATTCCCGCGGGAACCGAATTCGCGCATCGCCTGCGCGATCGAGAGGAAGTGCTCGAGGAACTTGGTCGCCACGTCGTCCCAGGCGCTGTCGTGCCGGGACAGCTCGAGGGCGATCTTGAACATCTGCTGGCAGTAGAACGCCATCCAGCTGGTCGCGTCGGACTGCTCCAACCGGTACCCCGGGGGCAGCGGCGCGGACCGGTTGAACAGGCCGATGTTGTCCATCCCGAGGAAGCCGCCCTCGAAGACGTTGGACCCCGTCGAGTCCTTGCGGTTGACCCACCAGGAGAAGTTCAGCAGCAGCTTGGTGAACACCCGGACCAGGAACTCGCGGTCCCGGTAGCCGTCGATCCGGTAGACGTGCCAGGCCGCCCAGGCGTGCACGGGCGGGTTGACGTCACCGAACTCCCACTCGTAGGCCGGCAGCTGACCGTTGGGGTGCATCGCCCATTCCCGGCACATCAGGACCAGCTGCTCCTTGGCGAACGTCCGGGTCGACGTGCGCCAGCGGGATGACGTGGAACGCCAGGTCCCACGCGGCGAACCAGGGGTACTCCCACTCGTCCGGCATCGAGATGACGTCGGCCAGCGCCATCTGGCGCCAGTGCTCGTTGCGGACGTACTTGCGGTAGTCGGCGACCGGCGGGCTGGACGGGTCGCCCTCCATCCAGTGCTCGACGTCGTAGCGGTAGAGCTGCTTGCCCCAGAGCAGCCCGGCGTAGGCGCGGCGGGCGATGTGCCGGTCGGCGTCGGTGAGCTCGGGGTGGATGACGTGGGCGTAGAACTCGTCCGCCTCGGCCTTGCGGTCGGCGAAGACCGCGGCGAAGCCCGGCGCCGAAGGTGCTCCCGGCTGGGCGCGTCATGGGACAGCCGCAGATTGACCGTCGACCGATCCGCCGGCCGGGACGGAGTCGAAGTGGTACCAGAACGCGGCCTTGGTGCCCTCCAGCGCCGGGTTGACCGCCTTCAGGTCGCCGTGGACGACCCGGTTGTTGATGCCGTCCTTGGTGTACCGCGAGAGGTTGGTCGCCGCGCCGAACAGCTCCGACCGCGTTGGTCTCGTTGTTGCAGAACAGCACCTCCGGGCTGCCCTCGGCGGCGAGGTACGTACCGTGCCGAGGAAGCCCTGCGAGCACCTCGACGGCCTCCAGCCCGCCGACGGTCAGCGTCGGCGGCAGGATCTGGTCGCATGGTGGACCGGCGACCGTCGCGGCCCCAGGCCCAGGTGTTGCGCAGCCAGATCTGCGGCAGCACGTCGATCGGCGCCGCCTCCGGGCCGTGGTTGGTGACGGTGATCCGGATGCAGAGGTCCTCGGCGTCGGCCTTGGCGTAGGTCATCATGACGTCGAAGAACCGGTTCTCGTCGAGGATGCCGGTGTCGCCCAGCTCGTACTCGCGCTCGTCGCGACCCCGGCGCGGCGTTCTCGTCGCGCAGCTGCTGGTAGGGGTACTCGGCCTGCGGATAGCGGTACAGCCACTGCATCCAGCTGTGGGTGGGCGTGCCGTCGACCGCCCACCAGTACTCCTTGACGTCCTCGCCGTGGTTGCCCTCGCCGTTGGTCAGCCCGAACAGCCGTTCCTTGAGGATCGGGTCCTTGCCGTTCCACAGCGCCACCGCGAAGTTGAGGAAACCGAACCGGTCGCAGATGCCGCCGAGTCCGTCCTCGCCCCAGCGGTAGGCGCGGGCGTACGGCGTGGTCGAACGGGAACGAGGCCCAGGCGTTGCCGTCGGCGGAGTAGTCCTCGCGGACGGTGCCCCACTGCCGACCGGAGACGTACGGACCCCACATCCGCCATGGTCCGGACGCCCCCGGCGACTCGGCCAGCCGGGCGTGCTCGGCCGACAGCGGCTGTGCGCGAGCCTCTTCCGCCGCGGCCGGCTCGGCCGGCCCGTCCGGGTAGTAGAACGACTCGTCGGCGTCGGGCGGCGGCAGCGTCGGGCTCGGCCGATGGGGGTGTGGCGGTGCGACCGGCGGCACCGGCGCGCGGCTTTCTGCGGGCGGCTCGGTCACCCGGACATCCTGCGGCATCGCCATGGCGGCGGCGTGACCGGGGTCCGTGGAACCCGGGGAATGGCGACGGCGCCCGGATCGTGGGATCCGGGCGCCGCCTGGGGGGTGGTCGTCAGGTGCTGCGCGTCATCGGTCAGCTGGCGGCTGAACCCAGGGTGACGTCGAGAGTCTCGGTGGCCGACCCGCGGAGGATGGTGATCTTGACAGTGCTGTCCGGGGCGGCCGACCGGATCGTCGCCACCAGCGCGTCGGCGGACTCGATCAGGTTGTCGTCGATCTTGGTGACGATGTCGCCGGCCCGCAGCCCCGCAGCCTCGGCGGCCCCGCCCGAAGTGAGCGTGGACAGCACCGCTCCGGTGGAGATGGAGTTGTCGCCGGGCGAGTCTCCGACCGCCGCGCCGAGGACCGCGTGGGAGGCCTTGCCGGTGTCGATGATCTCCTGGGCGATGCGGGAGGCGGTGTCGATCGGGATGGCGAACCCGACACCGATCGACCCGGACTCGCTGGAACCGGAGGACAGCGAGGCGATGGCGGAGTTGATCCCGATGATCTGCCCCTGCATGTTGACCAGCGCACCGCCGGAGTTGCCCGGGTTGATGGCGGCGTCGGTCTGCATCGCGTTGAGCACGGTGCCCGCCGAGGTCGCCGTGCTCTGCTGCTGTCCGAACGGGTTCTGCTGCTGGGTGTCGGCGCTGGTGGTCCGGACCGGGCGGTTCAACGCGGAGATGATGCCGCTGGTCACGGTGGCGGACAGGCCCAGCGGGCTGCCGATGGCCACCACCTGCTGGCCCACCTTCACGCGCCGGAGCTGCCCAGGGACGCCGCGGTCAGCCCGCTGACGCCGTCCACCTTGATCACCGCGAGGTCGCCGGTGGTGTCCGCGCCGACCAGGGTGGCCTTGGCGGTGGTCCCGTCGTTGAACCGGACGGTGAGCGCAGCGGCTCCGGCGACCACGTGGTTGTTGGTCAGGATGTAGCCGTCCGCGGTGAGGATGACACCGGAACCCTCGCCCGCTGCCGACGACGAGGTGGCGACCACCGAGACGACGCTGGGCAGCACGGTTGCCGCGACGGACTCGATGCTGCCCGCTGCCGGCGCGACGGCGGTCGCGGTGGTCTGGGTGAGCGCATGGGAGATGTTGGTGGCCGTCAGCGCGGTCGCCGATCCGCTCTGCCGGAGGTCGGCGCCCAGGTAGCCGCCGCCGAGGCCCGCCCCCAACGCGAGCACCATGGCGCCGGCAACCAGCACTCCGGACCGCCGGCGGCGGGCGCCGTCCACCGCGGCCGGCGGGCGGGCGGGTCCGCTCGTCGCGGCCGGGGGGGACTGCCAGCCTGTTGCCGTTCCAGCCGCCCTGGTACGTGGCTTCGGTCGGGAAGCCCGACGGCTGCTGGTGGGGCATCGGCCGCGGCGGGTACGGCCCGCCGGTCTGCGGGACCGGGGTGGCCGGGAAGCCGCCCGCCCGGTGCGGGGATCGGGGTCGGCGTGATCGCCGGATGGCCCTGACCGGAGGTGTGGGCCGAACTCGAGTCACGACTCAGCAACGGATCGTCGTCGGCCAATTCGGGCACGTCGGCGTCGGCAGCCGGGGTCGGCACACCGAAGAACCAGGAGCTCTGCTGCGTGGTGGCGTCCGGCTGCGGCACGGCGGAGTTGTCGGTGGGGACGGCATCGGTCGCGTCGGTGTCGCGGGGCCGCGGGTCGGACGCGCCGGTGGTGTCGTTGCTCATGGGTCAACCATGAACGGGTTCCGTGTGGGTTGGATGAGCGCCGGCTGAGCCGGCGCCCATAGTTCGTGAGCCGAGAACGGTCTCAGCCCGCGGACCCGGCCGGCCTCATCCGGTCGGCGTGGCCGAGGTCGGCGCGGGCGCAGGTGTCGGTGCGGGTGGCGGTGCGGCTGCCTCGCCGATCTGCACGGTGACCCGGGAGTTCGCCGCGACGACGCTGCTCGCCTGCGGGCTCTGCCCCTGGACTCTGCCGACCTGCGCCGGATCGGCGACGGGGACCGGGCCGGCGACGAAGCTGCCGGCCAATCCGGCTGCCTTTGCCGCCGCCTGCGCTTCCGCCTGGGTCTTGCCCCGCAGATCCGGCATGGTGACCTTGACGGGCTGGCCGATGGTGACCTTCACGACGCCGTTCTTGTTGTAGTCGGTGTCCGCCTCAGGGTTCTGCTTCATCACCACGCCCCACTGCCCCGGGTCCTTGGTCTCGGTGTAGTTGACCTGGACCGCATTGCCCTGCGCCCAGCCGGCGGCGATCAACGACGCGTTGGCCCCCTTCTCCGATTGCTGGGTCACGTTCGGCACCCGGAACAGCGAGCTGTCCGAGGTGATCAGCGTGACGATGGTGCCCTTCTGCACGGCCTGCCCGGAGTTGGCACCGGCCATGTCCAGGATCTCGTTCAGCGGCTTCGACGACGCCTGCACCTGCTGGTAGACCACGAATCCGGCGCCTTCCAACTGCGCCTTGACCGGGTCGAACTGCTGCCCGATCACCGCGTCCTTGGTCGGCACCTGCGACATCGGGACGCCGGTGCCGATCTTCACCGTGACGGTGGAACCGGGCGCGACGTCCGCGCCGGCCGGCTGATCCTGTTCGAACACCAGCCCCTTGCTGGTCGCAGCGGACTCGGTCGGCACGAACACCCCGACCAGGTTGCTCTGCTTGAGGGTCTGGTCGGCGTTGGCCTGGTCCAGCCCGTTCACGTTGGGCACCTTGACCAGGGACTGGGCGACGCCGACGGTGAGCCTGATCTTGTCGGTGGTCGGCCGGACCGTGCGACCGCTGGGGTTCTGTTCCTGGACCTTGTTGATCTGGTCGGCACCGACCTCGACGGGGACGATCTGGGGATCGATCTCGAAGCCGGCGTCGCGTGCCGCGGACACCGCATCGGATTGAGCCATCCCCACCAGGTCGGGGACCGGCACCTCCTTGGCCTGCGGTGGCCGGGACGTCAGCGAGATAGTCACCCAGATCGCCGCGGCGAGCACCGCCAGGCACAGGGCGCCCACCCCGACGAAGCCCCAGAGCCGCTTGCGTCGCTGCGCTTCGTCGTCCTCGACGTCCATCGGCATCGGGGTCACCCGGGACGGCGGTGCCAGCATCGACGCCGCCGGGGTGCGGGCCGGGGTGGCCCGCATCAGCTCCGTGCGCTCGTCGTCGCTCATCACCGGGGTCGCGTGCACGGCCTGACCGGACAGCGCCCGGACCATGTCGCTGCGCATCTCGGCGGCCGTCTGGTAACGGTTCAGCGGGTTCTTGTTCAGGGCCTTCAGCACGATCGCGTCCAGCTCGGCCGGCACCTGCGGGTTGGCCTCGCTCGGCGACTTCGCGTCCTCACGGACGTGCTGGTAGGCGATCGCGACCGGCGAGTCCCCGACGAACGGCGGCGTCCCGGTGAGCAGTTCGTACAACACGCAGCCGGTGGCGTACACGTCGGAACGGGCGTCGACGGTCTCGCCGCGGGCCTGCTCCGGGGACAGGTACTGGGCGGTGCCGATGACGGCCGCGGTGGCTGTCTGGGTGGCGCCGCTGTCGTTCATCGCCCGGGCGATGCCGAAGTCCATCACCTTCACCGCGCCGGCCTTGGTCAGCATGATGTTGGCCGGCTTCACGTCCCGGTGCACGATGCCGTGCCGGTGGGAGAAGTCCAGTGCGGCGCAGACGTCGGCCATGATCTCCATCGCCCGGCGGGCCGGCAGCGCGCCCTCCTTCCGGAGGATCTCGCGCAGCGTCTGACCGTCGACGTACTCCATCACGATGTAGGGCAGCGGCCCGTTGTCGCCGGCCGTCTCACCGGTGTCGTAGACCGCCACGATCGCGGGGTGGTTGAGGCTGGCCGCGTTCTGCGCCTCGCGGCGGAACCGGGCCTGGAACGACGGGTCGCGGGCGAGGTCGGCACGGAGCACCTTGATGGCGACGTCGCGCCCCAGCCGCATGTCGCGGCCGCGGTGCACTTCGCTCATTCCGCCGAAACCGAGGGTCTCGCCGATCTGGTAGCGCTCGCCGAGCGGGGGGACAACAGCCGTCATGACCAACCTTCACTTCTTGACACGATCATCGATTCTGTCAACACAACGGCGGATGGACGCATGGTTGTGACCAATCCCCCCGCGCCCGATAGGGCCGAGGTCTGGAAGTACATCGCCGTCCCGACGGCGCCGGCAACGCCAGGATCAGCAGCACGATCAGCACCGACAGGCCGGTGTGCCGGCTCGGCCGGGGTGCTGCCCCGGCCGAGCGGGGGCCACCGCCACGGGGCCGGGCCGCGGCGCGGGCTCGGCTGGGGGGGCGCGTAGGGCCGGGCGGTCGTCGACGCGGGCAGTGCCTGGGTCGCGGCGGCGAAGGCCCGGGTCGGCGCAGCGAAGGCCTGGGTGGCCGGTAGCGCGGTCGCGTCGGGGCGGCGCAACGTCGCGTTCGAGGCCCCCGAACCGGACCGGACCGCGGCCACTGCGTGCGCGAACGTCGCCCCGTTCGGGTAGCGCCGCGACGGGTCCTTGGCCAGGGCGTGCCGGATCAGGTCCACCACCGCGGCGGGAATGTCGGCAGGCAGCGGCGGCGGCTCGGTGCGGATCTGCGCCATCGCGACGATCACCGGATTGTCACCGACGAACGGCCGGAACCCGGCCAGGCACTCGTAGCCGACGATCCCCAGCGCGTAGACGTCCGACGCGGGTCGGGCGTCGTCACCGGCCGCCTGCTCCGGGGACAGGTACTGGGCGGTGCCCATCACCAGTCCGCCCTTGGTCACCGGGACCTGATGGGCGACCTTGGCGATGCCGAAGTCGGTGATCTTGACCTGCCCGGTCGGGGTGATGAGGATGTTCCCCGGCTTGATGTCGCGATGCACCAGCCCGCGGGCGTGCGCCTCCTGCAGGGCCCGGCCGCTCTGTTCGAGCACGTCGAGCACCCGGTCGACGGCGATCCGCCGGGTTCGCGCCAGCACCGCCGACAGCGGTTCACCGCCGACCAGTTCCATCACCAGGAACGCCGTGTCCTGCGGTCCGTCGGGGTGCGAGGCGGTCTCGCCGTAGTCGTACACAGCGGCGATGCCCGGGTTGTTCAGCGACGCCGTGATCTGCGCCTCCACGCGGAACCGGCCGACGAACTCCGGATCCGTCGTGAGCTCGGGACGGAGGATTTTCACCGCGATGTTGCGACCCAGCGTGCGGTCGACCCCGGCCCAGACCTCACCCATGCCACCGACGGCGATCCGGCGGGTGAGCCGGTACCGACCGCTCAGGACGAGTCCGGGATGCAACGCCATCAGGACCCCTGGAGTGCGGCGGCGATGACCTGGCGGCCGATCGGACCGGCGACGACACCACCGGTGGCGTCGGCACCCACGTTGGCGCCGCTCTCGATGAACACCACGACCGCGACCTGCGGGGCGTCGGCCGGGGCGAACGCGGAATAGGACACGTACGGCGGGTTGGCCTTGGTGTCGCTGGGATTGACCCCGTGCTCGGCGGTACCTGTCTTGGACGCGATCGTCACCCCCTGGATGGGGGTGCCGCCGGCGTTGGCCAGGGTGATCTGTTCGGACTCCTTCATCATCGCGGTCAGATCCCCGGCGACCTCGGCGGACACCGCGGTCTGGTTGGCCACCGTGGGCACCGCCGCGGACAGCTCCGACAGGTCGGGTGCGGTGGTCCGGGCGATCAGGTAGGGCTGCATCCGGACGCCGCCGTTGGCAATGGTGGCGGCGATCATCGCGGTCTGCATCGGGGTCAGTGCGACGTCGCGCTGACCGATCGAGGACTGGGCGACGGCCGCCGCGTCGGCCATGTCGCCGAGCCGGGAGCCCTGGACGACGAGTCCGCCGGTGCTCTTCTTCCCGTCGACCAGGCCGACGGTGAACCGGGTGTCGTCGATGCCGAACGCGGCCGCCTGCCGGCGGATCGCATCCCCGCCCAACTGCATCCCGAGGTCGGCGAAGGCGGTGTTGCAGGAGTGCGCGAGCGCCACGGTCATCGTGACGTCGGAGGAGCTGCCCGCGCAGTTGCCGCGGTTGTAGTTGCGCAGTTGCACACCGTCGGTGCTGGGCAGGGTGATCGACCCGGCGCTGGTCAACGGGGTCTGCGGGTTGTACGCCGCGCCCTGCGACAGTGCAGCGGCGGCCACCACCAACTTGAAGGTCGACCCCGGTGGCAGGGTGTCGTCCAGGGCGCGGTTGGTGACCGGACTGGGGGCGGACGGGTCGGCGGGGCTGAAGAGGGTGTTGAACTCGGCGCGCTGGGTCGCCTCGTTGTGGCTGGCCAGGACATTGGGGTCGAAGCTAGGGGTGGACGCCATCGCGAGGATCTCGCCGGTGGACGGCCGGATCGCGACCACCGAGCCGACCACCTCGGCGTCGACCAGCGCCTGGTAGGCGGCCTTCTGCACAGTGGGGTTGATCGTCAGCTCCACGTTGCCGCCACGGGGGTCGCGCCCGGTGAGGAAGTCACCGACCCGGTCCACGATGAGGTCCGCGGAGTCGCCGGACAGCAGATCGTCCTGGGCGGCCTCCATCCGGGTCGGACCGTAGTTGAGCGAGTAGTAGCCGGTCAGACCGGCGTAGGCGGCGGGGTCGGTCGGGTACACCCGCTGGTAGCGGTAGGAGTCCTCGGACGGGTCGGAGCGGGCCAGTACGACACCGCCGGCCGCGGTGATCTGGCCGCGTTGCCGGCTGGCCTCCTCGTAGAGGATGCGCTTGTTGTTCGAGTCGTTGCGGTAGCTCGCGGACTTCACGACCTGGATGTAGGTGACGTTGGCGAGCAGCGCCACCACCAGCACGATGATCGCCGTCGCGCCGCGGCGGATGGAGCGGTTCATCCGGTGCCCTCCGGCGGGGTCTTCGGACCGGCGGACCGGCGGTCGGCGGCGTCGTCCAGGGCGGTGATCGGTACCGCCTGGGTCAGTGCCTCATCGAGCGGGGTGGTCTGGCGGGGCCTGGTGCGCGGCCGTCGGGACGCGTCCGAGATCCGCAGCAGCAGGGCGATCGAGATGTAGTTGGCGAGCAGACTGGAACCACCGTAGGACAGGAACGGGCTGGTCAGACCGGTCAGCGGGATCAGCGCGGTGACCCCGCCGACCACCACGAACACCTGGAACGCCAGCGAGAAGCCCAGGCCGGCGGCGAGCAGCTTGCCGAAGTCGTCCCGGACCGCCATCCCGATCCGCATCCCGCGGCCGGCCAGGATCAGGTAGCACAGCAGCACCGCGGACAGCCCGACCAGACCGAGCTCCTCGCCCAGCGCGGCGGTGATGAAATCCGTGGAGGCGAACGGCACGAAATCGGGGCGGCCGGCACCGAGGCCGGTGCCGAAGATGCCCCCGGTGCCCAGCGACAACAACGACTGCACCAACTGGTAGCCGTTGTTGAACGGGTCGGCGAACGGGTCCAGCCAGATGTCGACCCGGTCTCGGACGTGACCGAAGTTCAGGTATGCGACGTAGGCCCCGCCGGAGAACGCGAGCAGGCCGATGACCAGCCACGACGCCCGGCCGGTGGCGAAATAGATCATCGCGAGGAAGACGCCGAACAGCAGCAGCGCGGTCCCGAGGTCCTTGCTGTAGAACATCACGCCCAGGGACCCGACGATGGCGATCAGCAGCGGACCGAGGTCGCGGGCCCGGGGCAGCACCAGCCCGGCCACCTTCTTGCCCGCCGTCGAGAGCACCGTGCGTTTGCTGGCCAGGTAGGCCGCGGCGAACACGATCAGCGCGATCTTGCTGAACTCGGCCGGCTGGATGGAGAACAGCCCGGGCACCCGGATCCAGATGTTCGCGCCGTTGATCGTCGGGGCGAGACTGCGGCTGACCAGCCCGAGCAGCGCCGGGGTGGCCAGGAAGACCAGCCCCACCAGCGCCAGCGTGTAGGCGTACTGGCGGAGCACGGAGTGGTGCTTGACCACCAGCAGCACGATCAGGAAGAACACCAGCCCGACACCGGTCCAGACCAGTTGGGCGACGGCCTCCGGGCGGGGCGGCTCGGTGCCGCGCAGGGTCGCCTTCACCGTCGCCGCCAGGTCGAGCCGGTGGATCATCACCAGGCCCAGCCCGTTGAGCAGCGCGACCAGCGGCAACAGCACCGGATCGGCGAACGGCGCGAGCAGCCGCACGATGAAGTGCGCGATGGCGAACACGGCGAGGAACCCGCCGCCGTACCAGGCGAGGTCCCAGGAGACCGTCCGGCTCTGGTTCAACTCCACCAGGGTGAACGCGCTGGTGACGATCAGTGCCACCAGCACGAGCAGCCCGAGTTCGGCCGCGCGGCCGGTGGGAGGCCGGTGGCTGGTGTGCGGGCCGTCCAACTGGTGCGGCGCCGCGCCGGTCCTGCGGATGCCCATCAGCCGACCCGGCAGTTGATGTCGGGACGTGCGGTCTGCACCGGCAGGGTGGTGCCGGACAACGTCGTTTGCGGGGCGGGGGCGCCGGTGCTCCCGGGTGTACCGGTGGCGCTCGGGTCGATGGACGGAGCGGTCACGTTCTGGCTCTCGGTCTGGTTCTGCGTCTCGGTCTGGGTGGCGGCCGGGGCCGGCGGTGCCTCGCCGGTGGTCGGCAGCTGGCCGGACGCGGTCTGCGGAGCCGGCGTAGCGGTCGGGAAGCCCGAGCACAGCGGAAGCTTCTGGGAGTCCAGGCGCAGCAGGATCTCGCGGGCACTCTGCAGGTCGCCGGCCGGGATGCCGGCGATGACCTGCGCACGGGCGGCGGGCACCAGGTCGGTGGTGTGCAGCGGCACACAACCGGGGGTGGGACTCCAGCAGGACCCCTCCTGCGCGCTGGAGAGATCGACACCCAGCACCGAGCCGTCGACGCCGCGGAACACCGCGACCTGACCACTGTTGTCACCGACGTAGTACTGGTTGCCGACCCAGTTCACCCCGAGAACGCCGCCGATCATCAGCAGCGCCACGATGGCGACCGCGAGACCGAGGCGCCGGATCCAGCGTCGGGCCCGGCTGGGTGGCGCCACCGTCCGCCGCGCCGGGACGCGCCCCGGTTCGGCATCGTCGTCCTCGTCGAGGTCCAGATCATCCAACTCGTCGTCGTCGAACTCGTCGTCCGGGTCTGCGTCGCCAGGATGCGGGCTGCTCGGACGGGCGCCGTCGGGGCGGGTGAGGCCACCATCGCCGACCCGCCGGTTCGGGCTGGTGATCGGTTCGGTGAAGGAGTGCCGGGCAGCCTCGGCCGCGGCGGCCTGCGCGGCCAGGATGGCCACATCCGGTTCCCGGGGCAGGGCTACCCGGGGCATCCGTTTGGTGAAGCGCATCTGGTCCAGCGGGCCGGTCTCGTCGACGTCCAGCGGGCTCGTCCGATCGGGTTCGTCCTTGCCGGCCGGACCGATGTCGACCACGTCGGCGACGATGACCGTCACGTTGTCGGGGCCGCCGCCGCGCAACGCCAGCTCGATCAACCGGTCCGCGGCCTCCGAGGTCTCATAGCTCGCCAGGGTGTCGGCGATGGACTCGGCGGAGATCACCCCGGACAGCCCGTCGGAGCAGATCAGGTACCGGTCGCCGACCTTGGCCTCACGTTCGGACAAGGTCGGTTCGACGTCGGTGCCGTTGAGCGCACGGAGCAACAGCGAACGCTGCGGGTGGTGGGCCGCCTCCGACTCGGTGATGCGCCCCTCGTCGATGAGCGACTGGACGAAGGTGTCGTCGTGGGTGATCTGGGCGAGCACCCCGCCGCGCCACAGGTAGGCGCGTGAATCCCCGACGTGGGCCACGCCGAGTCGGGATCCGTCGAAGAGCAACGCGGTGACCGTGGTCCCCATGCCGTCGAGCTCGGGGTCTGCGGTCACCATGTCCGCGATCGCCTCGTTGCCGTCCTCGGTGGCGTGCTCCAACGGGGTCAGCAGGTCGCGGCCCTGCGGTTCGACCTGGTCCAGCGGGGCGAAGGCGGCCACTGCGAGCCGGGACGCGGTGTCGCCCGCCACGTGGCCGCCCATGCCGTCGGCGACCACCAGGATGCGGTTGCCGGCGAACACCGAGTCCTGGTTGTTCGCGCGCAGCAGACCGCGGTCGGTCCGCGCCGCGTAGCGCAGGGTGTGGGTCATCCGGACGGCCTGTCGCTCACGGCCGTAGCTCGAAGACCGTACGACCGATACGGATGGGCGTCATTGTCGGGATCGGGACCGGCGTGCTCACCCGGGTCCGGTCCAGGTAGGTGCCGTTGGTCGAGCCGAGGTCCTCGAGCCAGTAGCTGTTGCCCTGCAGCGTGAGCCGAGCGTGCCGGGTGGAGGCGTAGTCGTCGTCGAGCACCAAGGCGGAGTCCTCCGCGCGGCCGATGAGCACCGGCGCGCCGGTCAGTTCGATGCGGGTGCCGGACAGGTGCCCGGCGGTCACCGTGAGCAGCCGGGGCGGGCCGGTCTGCACCGGCTGGGCGGCCACCGCGCGCTCCCGGCGGGCGCGCTTGCTGTCCCGCGGCTCGGTGGTCGCCAAGACGCGGATGTCGGCCCGGATGGTCCGGATCGCGGCGAAGATGAAAAACCACAGCAGAACCAGGAATCCGACCCTGGTGAGCTGGAGGACGAACGCCGGCACTGGCCCTACCCTCGCTGACTGAAGATGATCGTGGAGTGGCCGAGACGGATGACGTCCCCGTCGGCCAGCTGCCAGGTCTGCACGATCGTGCTGTTCACGGTGGTGCCGTTGGTGGATCCCAGGTCGTGCATCACCGCGATGTGCCCGTCGAAGTAGATGTCGAGATGTCGCCGGGACACCGAGGTGTCCGGCAGCCGGAACGACGCGTCCTGGCCGCGGCCGAGGATGTTGGAGCCGGGCTGCAGTTGGTAGCTGCGGCCGGAGCCGTCGTCGGCCCGTAGCGTCGCCACGACCTCGGGATAGCCCTGGCGACCGTAGCCGTACTGCTGGGCATCGCTGTAACGGGCATCGCTGTGACGGGCATCGCCCTGGCTCGGGTCGGGGTGGCGGGGGTCGCCGTAACGGGCGTCGCTGTAGCGGGCGTCCTGGTGCGGGTCGTGGGCGTGCGGGTCGAAGCCGTGCTGGTAGCCCGGGGGCGGCTCGGCGGCCGGCTGATCCGGTTCACGGCGGTGCGGTGGTGCGTACGGGCCCGGTTGCAGCGGCGGCTGGGGGTCGGGACGTCGATCGGCGGGGACCTCGGGGCGGGAGTTGCGGACCCGCCGGGGGCCGGCGTCGGGGTCGACGAGTGAGCTGACCCGGAACTGGCCGGTGTGCAGCGAGGACGCCTCCTCGAGTTCGACCTCGATGTCGCCGAAGGTGTCGTAGCCCTGTTCGGCGAGGTATTCACGGATGGTGTCCGACAGCGCGGTCGCGACACGTTGCTCGTCGGCGCCGATGCCCTTGCGGTCGGTGGGCCCGAGGCGGACCCGGAAGTGGTTCGGCGCGATCATCCGGCCGCCCTCGGAGGTCAGCCGGTTGTTGGCCTCGTCCTGGAGTGCGGTGATCACCTCCGACGGGTGCACGCTGCCGCCGAACAGCCGGGCGAAGGTGTTGCCGACCGCGCCCTGCAGCCGGCGTTCGAAACTCTGGATGATGCCCATCGGTCACCTCCCCGGGTGGATGTTCGTCGGCGCGAGTGGTCTGAGTGTGAGGTTAACGGTCCGGCTGTGGGTTGGGTCGGTCATCGGTCGTGCGTGCGGTCGGGGTCGTCGGGCCGGCCGCCCCCTCGATGGACGTCCGGACGGCGGCCGGGTTGCGCGGGGTGGGTTGCGGGGTGGGTTGCGTGGGGCGGGCCCGGGCGGGTGCGGGGCTCGCCGTCGGTCGGCGCGGGGGCCACGGCGGGGTCGTGCCCAATGAATCGACTGCTGCCCACGCTGTGCGGGTTCGGCAGGACCACGCTGGTTCGGCACCAGCGTCCGCTGCGCCGCCGGACGGCGCCTGAGCTGCGCGTTTTGGTCCGTACGAGCGCCGGTGATAATCTCGTCGGGTTGCTCGCGCGAGTGGCGAAATGGCAGACGCGCACGGTTCAGGTCCGTGTGTCCGTAAGGACGTGGGGGTTCAACTCCCCCCTCGCGCACTCTGGTTGAGACAGACGACCAAGCCCCTGACCGGCGGTGATCCCGCCCGGTCGGGGGCTTGTGTCGTTCGTGGCTCGATGTCCGGTGCGGGGCCGAGGGGCTGTCGTCCACCCGGGACCCCTGCGCAGTTCCGCAACTCAGGGCAGCGTGCGCTGGGTGAGTGGTCTGGTCGCACTTCCCCGAGACGAGGCGACCGGCAGTGCGTCGATCGGTGGCCGTACGGTCGAGGTCACACCAGCCAGGGAGTGGCCTTGAACAAAACAGCGTTGATCGTCGTCGGTGCGGTACTCGTCGTCTTCGGAGTGGTGTTCACCTTCCAGGGCCTGGGCTACCTCGGCGGCTCCCCGATGACAGGGAAGACGATGTGGGCGGTGCTCGGGCCGATCATCGCAGTGGTCGGCGTGCTGATCCTGGTGCTGGGGTTGCGTCGGGGTCGGCGCGGTCAGTGATGCGCGACGTAGGGCACCGGGGCCGGGAGTTTCGCCTCGTCCCGGACGGTCACGGCGAACCGTTCGATGGTGGCCAACGCGCTCGCGACGTCGGCGCTGCTGACGTCGAACGGCATCGAATGGATGGTCTCGCCCGGCACGGTGGCCGCGTCGGCGATGGTGGTCAATGACTCGACGTCGTCGGCGCGCAGGCCGACCTCGGTGAGCGTGGTGGGCAGGCCCACCCGGGTGGTGAACTCGATGAAGTCTCGGATGTCGCTGGTCGGCGCGCCCTCGAGCACCAGTTGGGTGATCGAGCCGATGTTGACCTTCTGGCCGTGGGCCAGGCCGTGGGTCGCCCCGACCGCGGTGAGCCCGTTGTGGATGGCGTGCGCCGCCGCGAGGCCGCCGGACTCGAACCCCAACCCCGACAGCAGCGTGTTGGCCTCGATGACCTTCTCCACCGCGGGGGTGACCTGGTGGTCCCGCACCGCGTCGATCGCAGGCAACGCGTTGTCCCACAGCACGTCCCAGCTGAGCTTGGCCAGCGCGGTGCCGGTCAGTGTGGGTAGCCCGCCCGCCATGGTCGTGGAGTTCGACCGCGAGGTGGCACGCGCTTCCAACCAGGTCGCCAGGGCGTCACCGACACCTGCGATCAACAGTGAGACCGGCGCGTTGGCCACGATCTGCGAGTCGACCAGCACCAGATCGGGGTTGCGGGGAAAGAAGCGGTACTCCTCGAACTCCCCGGTCTCGGTGTAGATCACCGCGAGCGCGCTGCACGGGGCATCTGTGGAGGCCACGGTCGGGCAGTTCGCCCACCGGATGCCGGCCAGGAAGCCGGCCGCCTTCACGGCGTCGATCGTGCTGCCGCCGCCGACCGCCACCGCGATGTCGGACTTCGAGTCCTTGATGACCTGCACCAACCGGTCCACCTCGACGGCACTGGGCACGCCGTTGAACGTCTCCCGACGGACCGGGAGGCCGGCTGCGGTCAGCGACGCCTCCACCTCGTGGCCGACGAAGCCCCACACCAGATCGTCGGCGACGATCAGTGGCGCGGACCCCAGCGCGACCAGATACTTCCCGAGTTGGCTGATGGCACCCTTGCCCTGGACGTAGCGACCTGGACTGATGACGGTTCTGATGGACGAGGACACCGAAACTCCCGACGTTGTGCAGCGCTGAACACCGTTGCGGCCAGCATGCGACTGCATTCCGCCGCGGGCAACCGGGGGTCATCGACAACCCGGGGGTCATTGACCGTCACGGCCTCGCTGACCGCCGGGCCCCGCTGACATCCGGGGCCCCGGCGGGCGACGGTCAGAGGCCGAGGGCCGCGTCGGCGTCGAGCAGGACCGTGGCGGCGACCCGGAGGCCTTCGATGCGGCCGAGTTCGACGTCCTCGTGTTCGATGTTGACGAGCATGTCCGGGTCGACCTCGTGCAGTGCGCGGAGGAACTCGGTCCAGAACGTGGTGTCGTGGCCCTTCCCGAGCGCGACGAAGTCCCACGCGGCGGGCTTGGGCCATTCGTTGGCCCACTCGTCGCCACCGAGGTTGGTGCGTGGCTCGTCGGCTGACAACCTGCGGAAGCTGTTGTCCAGCACACCGTTCAGCGCGGCGGTGTCGGGGTTGACCCGGACGTCCTTCGCGGCTGCCTGATAGACCAGCCCGCCCAGCTTGCGGACCACGGCGACCGGGTCCATCTGCTGCCAGAACAGGTGCGAGGCGTCCAACTCGACGCCGACGTGCTGCACCCCGGACCGCTCGACGAGCGTGAACACGTCAGCGGTGTTGAACACCAGGTTCTGCGGATGCAACTCCAACGCGACCTTCACGTCGTGGTCACCGGCGAGCGTGTCGATCTCCTGCCAGAACGGCACCGCCACGCTCCACTGGTAGTCCAGGACATCCAGCGCGGCGGAGTTCCAGGCGTTCACCACCCAGTTGACCGACTTCGCGCCCGGCTCACCGCCGGGCAGGCCCGACATCGTGACCACGCGGTGCTGACCGAGCCGGTGGGCCAGCCTGACCGACCGGCGGATGTCCTCGGCGTGCTTGTCGGCTATGACCGGGTTGGGGTGCAGCGGGTTGCCGTTGCAGTTCAGGCCCGCGATCGAGACGCCGGTGCCCTCGAAGATGCCGAGGTAGTCGTCGCGGGCGGTGTCGGACACCAGGATGTCGTCCAACGTCGGGATGTGCACCGCCGGCAGGAACCCACCGGAGTTCAGCTCGATCCCGGTCAGGCCCAACCCGGCGATGACCTCCAGCGCCGCCGGCAGCGGCCGGTCGTGCAGGATCGCGTTGTAGACACCGAGCCTCATGCCGACACCCCGGCAAGGGTTGACACGGTGGCACCGTTGGTCGCGGCTGACTGCGCAACCGCAGCGAGGAGTTCCATGTTGTGCACCCCTTCGTCGAAGGTGGCACAACGGGGCAGGCTGTCGGCCTCCGGTATCCCCGCGACCTCTTCGAGGAACGCCCGGGCCTGGTAGATGAACGCCTCGTTCTGGCCGAATCCGACACTCGGGGCGTCCATCGCGAGACCCCCGGCGATGTAGGGGTGGTCCGGGCCGAGAATGACCTGCCGGTAACCGTTCTGGGCCGCCTCACCCGACCGCAGGAACAGCTGGATCTCCGACGGTCGACGCTGATCGAAAGTGGCCGCACCGTTCTCGCAGAACACCTCGAAGACCAGGCTGTTCGCGTGACCGGCCGCGACCCGCGACGCTTCAATGGCTCCTGCACCAGCCACGAAAGTGGCGGAGAAGGCCGCGTAATCGTCGTTGGTGACCGGCTCGAACACATCCGACACGGCGGCGTGGTCGTGGCCCATCACCGCACCCAACGGCACCGGCCGTTGCTTGATCACGGTCGACAACTGACCACCGCTGACCGACGTCATGTCACCGCAGAGGAACTCGGCGATATAGGCCATGTGGCTACCGACATCGGCCAAAGCCCCGGACCCGGCAGGTCCGGTGAAACGCCAACTCATCGGCCCCCGCGGGTCGCAACCGTAATCGGTCCAGTACCGGCCCGAGAAATGCAGCACCTCGCCCAGGTCACCGGACCGGATCAGATCACGGATGTAGGCGATACCCGGGGCGCGGCGGTAGGTGAAACCGACCCTGGCCACCGTGCTCGCAGCGTTCGCAGCCGCCGCCATCGCCTTCGCATCGGCCATCGTGTCGCTCAACGGCTTCTCACACAACACATGCTTACCGGCCGCGAGCAGACCCTCCACCACCTCGCGGTGCAACGAATTCGCGATCACCACGCTGACCACATCGACGTCCTCGTTCTCCGCGATCGCCTGCCACGACGAATCCCACCGCTCATACCCGAACCGCCGCGCCGCCAACGTCCCGAACTGCTCATTCACGTCACCGATCGACACCAACCGGATCTCCGGCAAAACCGGCGAGTACAACGTCGAAGCGGTGCGGTAAGCCGCGGCATGAGCCCTACCCGCCATCCCCGCGCCGATCACGGCAACCCCGAGACTCTCGACCATGCTTCTCCCTTGAAGTGGTACCGGGTGAGGCCGGCGGGCTTCCGAGGTTCGGAAGCGTGGCCCATCACCAGTTGGAGCGCTCCAATTGGAGCGCTCCATGTAAGATAACGGCCAGACTATGTCCTGTCAAAGATTTCCGAGAGATTCTTTCAGGGGTTGCGATGTCGATGCCGCCAGGGTCGGGTCAGCGCCCGACGATCTACGACGTCGCCGACCGGGCGGGCGTCAGCAAGTCGCTGGTCTCACTGGTGCTGCGCAACTCTTCGCAGGTCAGCGAGCCTCGACGGGCCGCCGTGCTGGCCGCCATCGAGGAGCTCGGGTACCGGCCGAGCCGGGCCGCTACCGTGCTGGCGAGCCGCCGCGCCCGCAACATCGAGGTGATCATCGACGATTACCGCAACCTGTGGTTCGTGGACATGGTCCGGTCCATGCAGGCGGTGCTGGACGGGGTGGACTACCGGCTGACCGTCACCGAGGCCCGCCCCGCCGGATCGCGCACCGTCGTGGACCCCTCCCTGCACGTGGACGGTCTGGTACTGGCGGGCGAGCCTGGCGAGTCCTTCCTCCGGACGTGGGCGGCCACGGCGATCCCGACGGTCGTCGCCGGCCGGCGTGCGCAGGTCCCGGCCGACGCCGACCTCGTCGCCAACGACGACGAGGCCGGCGGACGACTGGCGGCCGACCATCTCATCGGCCTCGGGCACCGGGACATCGGGCATCTCACCGGGGCCGGCGGGCCGGCGGCACACCGGCGGCTCGGCTACCTGGAGCGGATCGGTGCCGCAGATCTTCCGGTTCGGGTCGTCGGATCCGGGGGCACCTCTGAGGAGGACGGCTACCGGGCGGCGGTGGAGCTGCTCGACACGCACGCCTCGACCACGGCGATCTTCGCGGCGAACGACTCGATGGCCCTCGGTGCGCTCGCCGCGATCCGGGAGCACGGCGCGACGGTACCCGGCGACATCTCACTGATCGGCTACGACAACGCCGCGCTCGCCCAGTCCCGCTACCTGCGGCTGACCTCGGTCGACGGCCGCAACGACACCATCGGGACGACGCGTCGCGACGGCCCTGCTGGCTCGGATCGAGGATCCGTCGAGGCCGCCCACCCGGACCTTGCTCGTACCGACGCTGATCGTCCGGGGCACGACGGGCCCGCCCGGTCGCGCCGCTACTCGTGCTGAGCACCCGACTCCGGCGTGACGTCACTGTCGTGATCCTGCCGCCGGCCGGCCAGCGAGCCGCCGAGGGTGGCGGCCGCGATGGTGACGAGGGCGCCCAGCATCACCGCCGAGGCCTCTCCCGGAACGAGTACTCCCAACTTCTCGCCGACGGTGACGGCAGCGACCGGCACCCCGAGCTGAGCGGCGGCGAGCAGTCCGAACGGCGGCGGCTGACCCCAGAGCGACGGCACCAGGTGCGCGGCGACGGCCGCCGCCCCGAGCGCCAACCCCAGCAGCGCCAGCCGAGGATGCGCCGCGAGATCGCCGACGGTGAGCGAACTTCCGAGCCAGACGAAGAAGATCGGGCCGAAGAGGCCCTCGGTGATGCCGAACATCTGTCGGGTGAGGCGTCGGGGCTCGCCGACGCCGGCCACCGCCAGCCCGAGCACGAACCCGGCCAGCATGATCGAGACGTGGCTCCACACGGCGAGCGCCGCCATCCCGAACAGCATGATCAGGTTGATCCGGAGTTCGAGCGCATAGCGGCGCTGCTCGGACAGGCGGTGGATCCGGAGCCGGAGCCCGCCCCGCTCGAGGGCGGCCAGGGCCACGGACAGCGCCGCCCCGGCGCCGATCACCAGGGCCGCACCCACGGTTGCCCGGCCTGCATGCGCCGGGTCGATGACCATCGGCAACGCCACGATGCACGCGGTGTCGGCTACCGCCACCTGCGGTAACAGCGCCAACACCGGCGGCCCGGCCAGCCGCAGCGACCCGATCGCGGGCAGGATCAACGCAGCTGACGACGAGGCGATCAACACCGCGTACAGCGCGCCGTGACCGGTTCCGAACGTGCTGCCCAGCAGTGCCCCCAGCGCAGCGGCCAACACTCCGACGGCACCGGCGCGGGCCGCTCCCGACAGCAGGCCGGCCCGCAGCCCGGCGTCGCGGACGGGCACGTGGCTGCCCACCACGAACATCACCAGCCCGAAGCCGACATCGGCCAGCGCGACGAACTGCGGCTGCGTCGGGTCCAGCACCGCGAACCCGGACCGGCCCAGGATCAACCCGGCGATCAGCTCACCGAGAACCACCGGCAACCGCCAGCGCCGGGGCAGGGCCAGCAGCGGGCCGAGCAGGCTCGCCGTCAGGATCACGGCCAGCAGGGTGAACGTCATGCCGACCTCCCTCCGGTTGGTGTCGATGGTGCACCGGGAGGAGGCCGACCGTCCGGTGGGCCGGTGACGTGCCGGGACGCCGCAACGCCCTGACCGGCACGGCGGTCAGGGCGTTGCGACGGGGAGGCGGCGGATCAGGCGCGCGCGGCCACCAGCTCCGGGGCCGGGAACGGTCCCTGGATGGACCGACGCAGGTCCTGCCGGGCGATCGGACCCTTGGGCTGCAGCGGGCGCTCGATCAGGTAGCGGACGTAGGCGTACGGGGTGAAGAAGTCCGGCAGCTCCTCCTTCATGGCGGCCTCGATGAACACGTCGCGGGCCTCCTCGACGTGCCGGTGCTCGCGGTCGTGGTCGCCCCCGCGTGCAGTTCGTCCACGACGTGCTCGATCATCTCGCCGACCAGGCTGGGCGTGATGACCAGGCCCTCGGCCGTGCGGGTGTGATGGCGCAGCCACTGCCAGATCTGCGTCCGCGAGATCTCCACGGTGGCAGCGTCTTCCATCATGTTGTCGATCGCGACCGCACCGGCCTCGCCGACCCAGGCGTACAGGTACCGCAGCGCGACCGAGATGTTGGTGCGGACGCCGGTGATCGTGACCTGGCCCGGGGTGCTGCCCACGCCCATCAGGTCGTCGGCGGTGACGGCGGCCGGCCAACGTTCTTCACCGCGGGACATCCCGGTGAACGCATCCAGGCAGGGCTGGACCAGCGCCGGATGGGCGACCCACGAACCGTCGAAGCCGTCCTCGGCCTCGCGCGCCTTGTCGGCCCGGACCCGGGTCAGTGCCTTCTGGGTGGCGGTCTCGTCGGTGCGGTTGGGCACGAACGCGGCCATCCCGCCGATGGCCTGCGCGCCGCGGCGGTGACAGGTGTCGACCAGCAGTTCGGTGTAGGCCCGCATCATCGGCGTCGTCATCGTGATCTGGCCACGGTCCGGCAGCACGAACTCCGGGCCCCGGCCGGCGAAGGTCTTGATGTAGCTGAAGATGTAGTCCCAGCGACCGGCGTTCAACCCGGCGGAGTGCTCCCTCAGCTCGTACAGGATCTCCTCCATCTCGAACGCCGCCGGGAAGGTCTCGATCAGCACCGTCGCGCGGATGGTGCCGACCGGCAGGTCCAGCAGTTCCTCGGCGCGCAGGAACAGGTCGTTCCACATCCGCGCTTCCAGGTGCGATTCCAGCTTCGGCAGGTAGAAGTACGGGCCGGCGCCGTTCTCGATCAGCCACGTCGCGTTGTGGAACAGGTACAGCCCGAAGTCCACGACCGACGCAGGCAGTGGCCGGCCATCGGCGGACAGGTGCTTCTCGCACAGCCGCCAGCCCCGGGGGCGGACCAGCACGGTCGGGTGTCCGGTCGCCGACCTCGTACCGCTTGCCGTTCTCGTCGGTGAAGTCGATCGTGCCGCGCAACGCGTCGTAGAGGTTGATCTGGCCGTCGATGATGTTGAACCAGCTCGGCGCAGTGGAGTCCTCGAAGTCGGCCATCCAGACCGAGGCGCCGGAGTTCAGCGCGTTGATCGTCATCTTCTTGGTCGGGCGGTCCGGTGATCTCACAACGGCGGTCGGCCAGGCCCGGGCGCCGGTCGGTGCGACCTGCCAGGACGGGTCGTCACGGATGTGCGCGGTCTCGGGCAGGAAGTCCAGCGGTTCTCGCCCGGCGGTGATCCGCTTCTGCCGCTCGTCACGGGCGACCAGCAGCTCGGCGCGGCGGCCGGCGATCGCTGCGTCCAGCTTGCCGACGAACGCCAGTGCCTCGGGGGTCAGGATCTCCTCGAAGCGCGGGTGCATCGTGCCTTTGATCGGTGGGTGTTCAAGGTCAACATGGAGTGTCTCGTCTCTGAGAGATGGTGCTGGGTAATGGTTGTCAGGTGATGCTCAGTGGAACTGCTCTTCCTCGGTGGAGCCGCTCATCGCCAGGGTCCCGGACGTACGGGTTCAGCGCGGTGGACGACCTTGTCGAAGTAGCCGGTACCGACCTCCGCCTGGTGCTTGACCGCGGTGTAGCCCGTTGCCTCGTCGGCGAACTCGGCCTCCTGCAGCTCCACGTAGGCGCTCATCCCGTGACCGGGCGTAGCCCTGGGCGAGGTGGAACATCGAGTGGTTCAGGGCGTGGAACCCGGCCAGCGTGATGAACTGGAACTTGTAGCCCAGCTCGCCCAGCTCGTCCTGGAAGGTGGCGATCTCGTCGTCGGACAGCGCCGCGCGCCAGTTGAACGACGGCGAGCAGTTGTAGGCGAACATCTGGTCGGGGAAGTCCTTGCGCATCTCGGTGGCGAACTCGCGGGCCAGACCCAGGTCGGGGATGCCGGTCTCGACCCAGATCAGGTCCGAGTACGGCGCGTACGCCTTGGCCCTGGCCAGTACCGGCTCGATGCCGTTGCGGACCCGGAAGAAGCCCTCGGCGGTGCGCTCGCCGGTGAGGAACGGCTCGTCGATCGGGTCGATGTCACTGGTCAGCAGGTCAGCCGCCAGCGCATCGGTGCGGGCGATGACCAGCGTCGGCACGTTCTCGATGTCGGCGGCGAGGCGGGCGGCGTTGAGCGTGCGGATGTGCTGCGAGGTCGGCACCAGCACCTTGCCGCCCATGTGGCCGCACTTCTTCTCCGAGGCGAGCTGGTCCTCCCAGTGCACTCCGGCCGCGCCGGCGGCGATCATCGACTTCATCAGCTCGAAGGCGTTCAGCGGACCGCCGAAGCCGGCCTCGGCGTCGGCGACGATCGGGACCAGGTAGTCGGTACCGGCCTTGCCGGTGCTGTGGTCGATCTGGTCGGCCCGTAGCAGCGCGTTGTTGATCCGGCGGACGACAGCCGGGACCGAGTTGGCCGGGTACAGGCTCTGGTCGGGGTAGGTCTGCCCGGAGAGGTTCGCATCCGCAGCCACCTGCCAGCCGGACAGGTAGATCGCGTCCAGGCCGCCGCGGACCATCTGGACCGCCTGGTTGCCGGTGAGGGCGCCCAGCGCGCGGGTGAAGGTCTTGTTCTGCAGCTGGTCCCAGAAGCGCTGCGCGCCGCGGCGGGCCAGGGTGTGCTCCTCGGTGACGGTGCCACGCAGCCGGACGACGTCCTCGGCCGATGTAGGTCCGCTCGATGCCCGACCACCGGGCGTTCACCGCCCACTCGGTCCGCAGCGCCTCCGCTCGCTACCGTCGTCGAACCGATGGGATCGGTTGCAGCGGTGGAGGTCTCGGAGATCGGCGACGACAGTGTGGCGGTCATGAGCGGTCCTTTCAGGGTGCCGGGGCAACTGGTGCTGCTCCACCAACATGCGTCAAGATCGATGGTTCACAACCGACTTTTCCTGTAAAGAATCGATGTTCTTGCGTTATCGTGCAGCAATGACGGATCAGGTTGGTTCTGGGGTCGCTGTGACCGGTGCGTTACGCGAGCGCCGACCGCCGAAGGGTGTCAGTGCGGCCGGGCCCGACCTGCTGACGGTGGGCCGCCGGATCCGGCATCTGCGGCAGCAGCACGGCAGCACGCTCGACGACGTGGCCGCGGCGGCCGGGATCTCGGCGTCGGCGCTGTCGCTGATCGAGAACGGCAAGCGGGAGGCGAAGCTGTCGGTGCTGACGGCCGTCGCCGGAGCGTTGGGTACCGGGCTGGGCGACCTGCTCGCGGTGGCGGCGCCCAGTCGGCGGGCGGCGCTGGAGATCGAACTGGAGAAGGCGCAACGGGCGGACTCGTTCAGCGCGCTGCGGATTCCGGCGGTCCGGCCCGGCCCGCGGCTGCCGACAGAGGCGCTGGAAGCGCTGGTCGGGCTGCACCGTGCGCTGGCGTCGGTGCATCAGGAGCGGGCGGCGACGCCGGAGCACGCTCGCCGGGCCAACGCGAAGCTGCGACTGCGGATGCGCGAGCAGGACAACTACTTCGGCGACATCGAGAAGATCGCCGCCGGGCTGCTGCAGGCCATCAGCTACCGGGAGGGTCCGATCACCCGGACCGCGGTCGACCGGATGGCCGCGCACCTGGGGTTCTCGCTGGTGCACACCTCGAACCTGCCGCAGTCGACCCGGACGGTGACCGATCTGGCCAATCGGACGATCTACCTGCCGCAGCCCGACGCCGGCCAGCACGATTCGCGGTCGCTCGCGCTGCAGGCGCTGGGTCACGTGATGCTCGGACACAAGGTCCCGGGTGACTACGCGGAGTTCCTGGAGCAGCGGGTCGAGGTGAACTACTTCGCGGCGGCGCTGTTGATCCCCGAGCGGGGTGCGCTCGCGCTGTTGCGCAAGGCCAAGGCGGCCAAGGACATCGCCATCGAGGATCTGCGGGATGCCTACGCGGTGTCCTACGAGACGGCGGCCCACCGGTTCACCAACCTCGCCACCCGGCACCTGGACCTGCCGGTGCACTTCATGCGGATCTCCTCGTCGGGGCTGATCTACAAGGCCTACGAGAACGACGGGGTGCACTTCCCGGCGGACGCCACCGGGGCCATCGAGGGCCAGCGGGTCTGCAAGTACTGGACGGCCCGGGTGGTGTTCGAGCAGGCGGACCTGTCGGCGGCCTACCAGCAGTACACCGACACCGGCCGGGGCACGTACTGGTGCACCGCGGTGGTCGACCGCACCCCGGCGGGGTTGTTCTCGGTGAGCGTCGGGGTGCCCTACGCCCACGTGAAGTGGATGCGCGGTCGGGAGACCTTGGAACGCTCACGGTCCAAGTGTCCTGATCCGGCCTGCTGCGAGTTGCCGCCGCCGGACCTCGCGGCCCGGTGGGAGGGGATGGCCTGGCCCAGCGCCCGGGTGCACTCGCATCTGCTGGCCGCCATGCCACCAGGGGTCTTTCCCGGGGTGGACGACACCGACGTGCTCAGCTTCCTCGATCTGCAGGCGCGCGTCCGGTCCTGACCCGCGGGGGCCTCGGCCGGCGGTCACTGTAGGCGGTCACTGTCGGCGGCACTGTCTACGCTGTGCCGAGCCGGGGGGTCTGGTCATGCGTTGCAAGGAGGGGGCCACGTGACGCTGTTCGTGCATCGCGCGGAACGCGCCGACCGATTGGTCGCCGCGCTGGGTGAGCTGATGTCCGAGCCGTTGGCGGACCCGTTCGCGGCGGAGGTCGTGGCGGTGCCGGCCAAGGGGATCGAACGCTGGATCACCCAGCAGCTGTCCGGGCGCCTCGGCCGGCGGGCCGGCCGGTCCGACGGCATCTGTGCAGGCGTGCGCTTCCTGTCGCCGGCGAGGTTGTTCGCCGAGTTGCTGGGGATCGGCGACCAGGATCCCTGGTCACCGGACAGCCTCGCCTGGCCGCTGCTGGACGTCATCGACAGTGCCGCGGGCGAGCCGTGGTGTGCGGTGCTGAACACCCACCTCGGTTGGGGCGCCGGCGAGGAGGCGTTCGTGCACAAGCGGGGACGGCGCTACGCGGTGGCCCGACGCCTTGCCGGGCTGTTCAGCGACTACGCCACGCAGCGGCCGGCGGTGCTTGCCGACTGGGCGGCCGGCCGGGACACCGACGGCTGCGGCCGGCCGCTCCCCCCGGACCTGAGCTGGCAGCCCGAGCTGTGGCGGCGCACCCGGCTCCGCATCGCCGGCCCCGACCCGGTCCAACGGGCGCGTTCGGCCGCCGAGACCGGCGCGCTGCCGGAGCGGATCTCGCTGTTCGGCCCCACCCGGCTGCCGGCCGCCCACCTCGACCTGATCGACGCGCTCGCCGAGCGGCGGGATGTGCACCTGTGGCTGCCGCACCCGTCGCCCGTGCTGTGGCAGCGGATCGCGGCGGTCGACACGCCGCCGGGTATCCGGCGGGACGCGGATCCGACGATCCTGGCCCCTGAGCACCCGCTGCTGTCCTCCCTCGGCCGGGACTCCCGCGAGCTGCAGCTGGCGCTGGCCCGGCGTCCCCGGGTGGACGTGCACCACCCGGGTGCGGCCCCGGCGCCGACGCTGCTGGGGCGGCTGCAGGCCGACCTGCGCGACGACCGCCGGCCGGCGGTCACGCTCCCGTTGCAGCCCGACGACCGCAGCGTGCAGGTGCACGCCTGCCACGGCCCGGGTCGGCAGGTCGACGTGCTGCGTGAGGTCCTGGTCGGTCTGCTCGCCGCCGACCCGTCACTGGAGCCGCGGGACATCCTGGTGATGTGCCCCGACATCGAGGCGTACGCGCCGCTGGTCGCGGCGGCGTTCGGGCTGGCCGACGTCGTCGAGGACGGACATCCCGCCCACCGGCTGCGGGTCCGGCTGGCCGACCGGGCGTTGATCCAGACCAACCCGTTACTGGCGACGGTGGCCGAACTGCTGGAGCTGGCCGACGCGCGGGTGACGGCCTCCCAGCTGCTGGACCTGGCTGCCTGGCCGCCGGTGCGGCGGCGGTTCGGCTTCACCGACGACGACCTCGACACGCTCGCCCGCTGGAGCACCGACGCCGGCGTCCGGTGGGGCCTGGACGCCGCCCACCGCGCGCCGTTCAGCCTCGGCCAGTTCCCGCACGGCACCTGGCGGGCGGGTCTGGACCGCATCCTGCTCGGTGCGACCATGGCCGAGGACGGCGGCAACTGGCTCGGTCTGGCGCTCCCGGTCGACGACGTGGGCAGCGTCGAGGTCGACCTCGCGGGCCGGCTGGCCGAGCTGGTGAACCGCCTGCAACTGGCGGTCGACCTGCTCGTCGGACCGAAGCCGGTCACCGAGTGGCTGGCCACGCTGACGGCGGCGGTCGCGGGCCTGACCAGTGTCGCCGTGGACGACGCCTGGCAACAGGGCGAACTGGACCGGGAGTTCGCCGACATCGCCGCCGGGGCCGCGGTCGGTACGGCCACCCCGATGCGGCTGCCCGACGTGCGGGCGCTGCTCGCGGGTCGGCTCGGCGGGCGGCCGACCAGGGCCAACTTCCGGACCGGCAACCTGACCGTGTGCACGATGGTCCCGATGCGGTCCGTGCCGCACCGGGTGGTGTGCCTGGTCGGGCTCGATGACGGGGTGTTCCCCCGCGGCGCCCACCCCGACGGCGACGACGTCCTCGCCCGGGACCCCCTCGTGGGCGAGCGGGACCGCCGGGGTGAGGACCGTCAGTTGCTGCTCGACGCCCTGCTCGCGGCGACCGAGACCGTGGTGATCACCTACACCGGCGCCGACGAGCGCACCGGGGCGACCCGACCGGCGTCGGTACCGATCGGGGAGCTGCTCGACACCCTTGACGACATGGCCGTCACCGCGGCGGGCCTGCCGGCCCGCAGTCAACTGCTGATCCAGCACCCGTTGCAGCCGTTCGACCTGCGCAACGTCGTCCCCGGCCGGCTCGGTGTCCCCGGCGCGTTCAGCTTCGATCCGGCGGCGCTGCGGGCGGCCCGGTCGGCGGTCGGCCCGCGCTCGGCCGCCCCGCCGTTCGTCGCGGAGCCGTTGTCCGCCGGTCCGGGCGGCGATCTCGACCTCGACCGGCTGATCTCGATGCTGCACAACCCCGCCCGGGGGTTCCTCCGGCAGCGGTTGGACGTCGCGGTCCGCTTCGAGGGTGCCGAACCCTCCGACGCACTCCCCGTCGAGTTGGACGCCCTGCAGCAGTGGGCCATCGGTGACCGGCTGCTCCGCGACCGGCTCGGCGGCCAGGACTCCGACACCACCCGCCAGGCCGAGTGGCGGCGCGGCACGCTGCCGCCGGGTCCGCTCGGGGAGCGCGTCCTGAGCACCCTGATGGCCGAGGTCGAGCCGCTGGTCGACGCCACCGCGCCGCTGCGGACCGGCGAGCGGACCTCCCTCGACGTCCGGGTGCCGATCGGGGACCGGATGGTGACGGGCACCGTGAGCGGCCTGCACGACGCCACCCTCGTCGCGGTGAGCTACAGCCGACTGAGCCCGAAGGCCCGCCTGCAGGCCTGGATCCAACTGCTGGCACTGACCGCCGCATACCCGGCGGGCGGCTGGTCGGCGGTCACCGTGGGCCGCGGATCCGCGGCGCCGGAGCAGGCCACCCTGGCGCCGGTTGCCGGCCGAACTGGCCGAACTGGTGCTGGCGCAACTGGTGGATCTGCACGACCGCGGGATGCGCTCGCCGCTGCCGCTGCCGCTCAAGAGCGGCCTGGCCTACGCCGAAAACCGGCACCGGCGGCGCGACCCGGAGACCTCGCTGCAGCGCGCCCGGCAGGCATGGGTGTCGGACAAGTTCCCCAACGAGGACGCGGACCCGGCGTTCGCCCGGATCCTGGGGACGGCCGCTCCGTTCGCCCGGCTGATCGCCGAACCTCCCGCTCCCGGCGAACGGTGGACCCGGGAACCGAGCCGGTTCGCCGAACTCGCGGTGCGGCTGTGGAGTCCGCTGTTGGATCACGAACGGCGGGAGACGCTGTGAACCCCTTCGACCTCTGCGCCGAGCTCCCCACCGGCACCACCATCCTGGAGGCGAGCGCCGGCACCGGCAAGACGCACACCGTCGGCGCGCTGGTCACCCGCTATATCGCCGAAGGCCACGCTCGGCTGCACGAGCTGCTCGTCGTCACGTTCGGCCGAGCCGCCAGCCAGGAGCTGCGGGAGCGGGTCCGGGCGCAGTTGGTGGCCGCCGAACGCGCCCTCGGACGGCCGGACAGCGCCCGTGCGGACGACAGCGAGGTGATCCGGCTGCTCGCCGACTGCGACGCGGACGAGGCCGCGGTCCGTCGGCGGCGGTTGGCCACCGCGCTGGCCGACTTCGACAGCGCCACGATCGCGACCACTCACCAGTTCTGCCAGCAGGTGCTGACCGGGCTGGGCGTCGCCGGCGACACCGAGGCGCACGCCACCCTGGTGGAGGACCTCGACGAACTGATCGTCGAGGTGGTCGGCGACCTCTACATCCGGGGCTTCGCACCCGCGGGTTCCGCGCCGCCACCGTTCGGCTACGACCAGGCGCTGGCCCTGGGTCGGGCAGCCGTCGGCGACCCCGCCGCCCGACTCGAACCGGCCGGCGCCGAGCCGTCGAGCGTCGCCGGGGTGCGTCGCCGGTTCGCCCTCGGGGTGCGCAAGGAGGTAGCCCGCCGCAAGCAGGACCGCGGCATCCTCGGGTACGACGACCTGCTCAGCCGGCTGGCCGACGTCCTCGGACCGCAGCACAGCGCCGCGCGGGAGCGGATGCGCAGCCGCTGGCGGTTCGTGCTGGTCGACGAGTTCCAGGACACCGACCCGGTGCAGTGGAACGTGCTCAGGCTGGCGTTCGCCGGGGCCGCCACACTGATTCTGATCGGCGACCCCAAACAGGCCATCTACGCCTTCCGCGGCGGTGACATCGCCACCTACCTGATGGCGGCGGCGTCCGCGGCCCGGCAGTCGACGCTGGGGCGCAATTTCCGCAGCGACGCGCCATTGATCGACGCGCTGGCGGCACTGCTCGGTGACGCCGCGCTGGGTGACGAGCGGATCATGGTCCGGCCGGTGGTGGCCGAACACGCCGGGTCCCGGCTCGTCGGCGCACCGCGACCCGCGCCGTGCCGGCTACGGGTCGCCCGCCGCCAGCAGTTCGGCGCCACCGGCAAGGCCGTGCCCGCGGTGGGCGATGTCCGGCGGTTCATCGTCAAGGACCTCGCCATCGACATCGCGGCGTTGTTGGCGGCCGGGGCGACGTTCGAAGGGGCCCCGTTGGTCGCCGGTCAGGTGGCCGTTCTCGTCTCCACCCATGCGCAGGCGGGGATGGTCCAGCAGGCGCTGCACGGCCGCGGGATCCCGGCGGTGATCGCCGGTAGCGGCAGCGTCTTCGCCACCCCGGCCGCCGACGAGTGGCTGGTGTTGCTGGAGGCGCTGGAGCAGCCGCATCGCTCCGATCGGGTGCGGGCCGCCGCGCTGACCCCGTTCATCGGCCTCACCGCCGCGGATCTGGCGGCCGGTGGCGAGCAGCTCACCGACGACCAGGGTGGGCTGCTGCGGCGGTGGGCGGACCTGGTCACCCGCCGCGGGGTGGCTGCGCTGCTGGAGACGGTCTTCGAACGCGGTCTCGGCGAGCGGGTCCTGCGGCGTCGCGACGGGGAGCGGCAACTCACCGACCTCCGGCACATCGGGCAGGCCCTGCACGCCGCCGCGGTCGCGGACGGACTCGGGGCGGCCGCGCTGGTGGAGTGGCTGCGCGGCCGTCGACAGGAGGCCGGCAAGGACACCGCCACCGAGCGGACCCGACGCCTGGAGAGCGATGCCGCGGCCGTCCAGGTGCTGACGCTGCACGCCAGCAAGGGCCTGCAGTACCCGGTGGTCTACCTCCCGTTCGCCTTCGACCGCTGGGTGGGTGATCCGGGAATGTTGCTGCTGCACGACGATGCCGGTGAACGCCTGCTCGATGTCGGCGGCGCCGGTTCGGCCGGCCGTCCCGAACGGGAGAGCCGCGCCGCCGCGGAGGCAGCGGGGGAGTCCCTGCGACTGTTCTACGTCGGCGTCACCCGGGCCCAGAGCCAGGTCGTGCTGTGGTGGGCGCCGACGGCCACCACCTGGACGTCGGCCCTGCACCGGCTCGTGTTCGGGCGCACCCCGGGTTCGTCGGTGATCGCCGACAAGGGGCCGATCGTCTCCGACGTCGACGCACATCAGCGGTTCACCGCGCTGGCGGCGGCCGGTGGTCCGACTGTCGAACCGGCGGTGTTCCTCGACGTCCCCGCCGACCCCCCGCCGCCGGTCGCGGTGCCGGCGCTGACGGTCGGTGAGTTCCGCCGGACGCTGGACCTGACCTGGCGACGGACCTCCTACAGCGCCCTCGCGGCGGCCGCGGACCACCAGCCCGGCGCGACGGTGAGCAGCGCCGACGTGACGAGCGAGCCGGAGACCGGCGAGCGGTCGGACGAGGCCGTACCGGTACTGGCGCTGCCCGCCGATCGCCCCACCGACGATCCGCCGTCCCCGATGGCCGACCTGCCCAAGGGCACCGGTTTCGGGACGCTGGTGCACGCGGTGCTGGAACGCGTGGACCCGATGGCTGCCGATCTGGCCGCCGAGCTGTCGGCGCGGTGCGCGGAGGAGGTCGGCCGCCGTCCGGGAGTCGTGGGGGCACCCGAGCTGGCCGCCGCGCTGCTGCCGGTACTCCGTACCCCCCTGGGTGCGCTGGCCGACGGTCGGACGCTGGCCGACATCGCGGTCGAGGACCGGTTGGCCGAGCTCGACTTCGAACTCCCGCTCGCCGGCGGCGACCTGATCGACACCGACGTGCGCCTCGGTCAGATGGCCCCGCTGCTGCGTCGGTACCTCCCCGCCGATGACCCGCTGTACGGCTACGCCGACCGACTCGAGACGCCGGAGCTGGGCGAGCAGTCCCTGCGCGGCTACCTGACCGGCAGCCTCGACCTCGTGCTGCGGCTGCCCGGCCCGCGATACCTGGTGGCCGACTACAAGACGAACTGGCTCGGTGAGCAGCCGGACACGGCGATCACCGCCTGGCACTACCGGCCGGACGCGTTGGATCGGGTGATGGCGCAGTCGGACTACCCACTGCAGGCGATGTTGTACTGCGTCGCGCTGCACCGCTATCTGCGATGGCGCCAACCCGGCTACGAACCGGCACAGCACCTCGGCGGGGTGCTCTACCTCTATGTCCGCGGCATGTGCGGGCCGGCCACCCCGGTGGTCGACGGCCGGGTCAGCGGCGTGTTCGGTTGGCAGCCGCCAGCTGCGCTCGTGATCGCGCTGTCGGATCTGCTGGACGGCGACACCACCCGCACCGGGCCGGTCCCGGTGTTGTCCACGGTGCGGGGCAGCCGGTGACCGCGGCATCCGGGCCGACGCCCGCGGCCGCGCGGCGGTCGGCCGCCGCGGACCGCACCGTCGACCCGTGGGACGCGACGTTCGTCCTCGGCGCCACCGGGCTGCTGGCGGAATTCAACCAGGCCGGTGTGCTCATCGCCGCAGACGTCCATGTCGCCACCAGCGTCGGTCGGCTCGGCGGCGAGTCGGACGAGGCGGTGCTGCTGGCCGTCGCGCTCGCCGTCCGCGGGCTGCGGCAGGGCTCGGTGTGCATCGACCTCGCCGAGCAGTCCCGGATCGACCCGGAGCTGCCCTGGCCGGACCTCGCGGACTGGGCCGAACGGGTCAGGCTCAGTGTGCTGGCCACCGGGAACGGTCCGCTGCGATGGGATCTCGGCCTGCTCTACCTGGACCGCTACTGGCGCCAGGAGCTCGAGGTCTGCACCGACCTGCTCGCCCGCGCGAGCGCGCCGGCACCGACGGTCGACGAGGCGCGCCTCGCCGCCGCGCTGGACCGGCACTTCCCCCGGGGGGACGAGCAACGGCAGGCCGCCGAGGTCGCCACCCGTCGGTGGACCACCGTGCTGGGCGGCGGACCGGGTACCGGCAAGACCACCACCATCGCCCGGCTGCTGGCGGTCCTGATGGACCAATCCGGCCCACCATTGCGGATCGCGTTGGCTGCGCCCACCGGCAAGGCTGCGGCCCGGATGCAGGAAGCGGTCCAGGACGTTCAAGCCGGCTTCCCGGCCGCGGAGCGGGACCGGCTCGGTCCGCTCGCCGCGACGACCCTGCACCGGTTGCTGGGTTCGCGGTCCGGTTTCGGCACCCGCTTCACCCACCACCGCGACAACCGGTTGGCCTACGACGTGGTCGTCGTGGACGAGACCTCGATGGTCTCGTTGACGATGATGGCGCGGCTGTTGGCCGCTGTCCGTTCGCAGACCCGGCTCATCCTGGTCGGCGACCCCGACCAGCTGGTGTCCGTCGAGGCCGGCGCGGTACTCGCCGATCTGGTCGCCGGTCTGGCCGAACGGGAACAGCGCGCCCCGGCCGGTCACCAGCCGGGCAGCGGCGTGGTGCTGCTGACCCGCATCCACCGTTTCGAGGGCGGGATCGCCCAGCTCGCCCACGCCGTCCGGGACGGCCACGCCGACGACGCGCTGGACATCCTGGTCGGCGACCTCGACGACGTGTCGTTCGTCGATCCGGCCGCCGGCGACGACCTCGACGAGGTGCGCCGCGACGTGGTCGGGTCCGCCACCGGACTGCGAGACGCGGCCGCCGCCGGCGACGCACCCGCCGCTCTGGATGCGCTGGACCGCCACCGCGTGCTCTGCGCACACCGGACCGGGCCCTACGGCGTCGAGGAGTGGAGCCACCGTGTCGAGCGATGGCTCGCGGAGTCCCGCAGCATCACCCACCAGGCGGAGTGGTACCTCGGTCGCCCGGTCCTGGTCACTGCGAACGACTACCTGCTGGGTCTCTACAACGGCGACACCGGGGTGGTGGTCGCCGGCACCGCCGGAGCCGACCCGACCGGTATCGACCTGCGGGTCGCCTTCCGGCGGCACGGTTCGGTGGTGAACTTCGCCCCGAGCCGGCTGGCCGGTCTGCAGACCGTGCACGCGATGACGGTGCACCGCAGCCAGGGCAGCCAGTTCGACCGGGTCACGCTCGTCCTCCCCGAACCCGATTCCCCGCTGCTGACCCGCGAGATGCTCTACACCGCACTCACCCGCGCTCGGGGTCACGTCCGGTTGGTGGGTACCGAGGAGGCGTTCCGGGAGGCGATCGACCGGCGGGCGTTGCGGGCGAGTGGGCTCCGGGAGCGGCTTGCCGCGGGACGCTGACCTCCGGGAGCGGCTGGCCGCGGGACGCTGACCTCCGGCCCGGCCTGCTCTCGATCCCGCGTGCCCCCGGTACGGTCGACGCCGACCGTCAGCCGAGGTCGCGCTCCGCCCCGGAAGGATCCGACGTGGCCATGCATCCCCACCCGTCCCAGCGCTACGACTTCCGGCCCGGTGCTCACGCCGCCCCCACCCCGCAGGCCCACCCCGATGCCGTGGTCGTCGGTGATCGTTGGCGCATCACCGTGCTCGCCGACGGGCTGGTTCGGCTGGAATGGTCCGACGCGGGCCTCTTCGAGGACCGGGCCTCCACGCTCGCCCAACACCGTGACCTGCCGGTGCCGCAGTTCACGGTGACCACGACCGATGCCGCGCTCGAAGTGATCACCGATCGGTTCCACCTCACCTACGACCGCGGCCCGTTCACCGCTGCCGGTCTGAGCCTGCAGGTCCGGGGCAACCTGACGAGCTACCACTCGGTGTGGCGGTTCGGTGAGCCGGTGCCCGACCTCGGCGGTACCGCGCGGACGCTGGACAACGTCGACGGTCGCGTCGACCTCGAGCCCGGGGTCGTCTCCCGCCAGGGGTACGCGGCACTGGACGACTCCCGGTCGATGGTGTTCAGCTCCGACGGGTGGGTAGCGCCGCGGCACAGTGGAAACTCCGACCTTTACGTCTTCGCCTACGGCCTGGACCACGCCGAGGCGCTGCGGGCCTTCTATGCGCTGTCCGGCCCGCAGCCGGTCCTGCCCCGATGGGCTCTGGGCAACTGGTGGAGTCGCTACCACGCCTACTCCGCGGATCAGTACCTGGCCCTGCACGACCGGTTCGAGGCCGAGCAGCTGCCGTTCTCGGTCGCGGTGATCGACATGGACTGGCATCGGGTCGGCGACGTGCCGGAGCGGTTCGGCAGCGGCTGGACCGGCTACTCGTGGAACCGTGAGCTGTTCGCAGATCCGGCTGCGTTCCTCGCGGACCTGCACCGACGGGGGTTGCGCACCACGCTCAACGTCCATCCGGCCGATGGCGTGCGCGCGTTCGAGGATGCCTACCCCGCGATGGCGGCCGCCTTGGGCCGGGCGACCGCCGACGAGGCGCCGATCTCGTTCGACGTCACCGACCGGGACTTCCTGGCCGCGTATTTCGAGGTCCTGCACCGCGGGCTCGAGGACGACGGGGTCGACTTCTGGTGGTTGGACTGGCAGTCCGGGCCGCACTCCCGGGTGCGGGGTGTCGATCCGCTGTGGATGCTCAACCATTTCCATTACCTGGACTCGGCGAAGTCGGGGCAGCGGCCGCTGACGTTCTCCCGGTACGCCGGGCCGGGCAGTCACCGCTACCCCGTCGGCTTCTCCGGCGACTCGGTGATCTCCTGGGCGTCGCTGGACTTCCAGCCGGAGTTCACCGCGACCGCGTCCAACATCGGTTACGGCTGGTGGAGCCACGACATCGGCGGCCACTTCCAGGGCACCTACGATCCGGAGCTGCTGCTGCGCTGGGTGCAGTTGGGCGTGTTCTCGCCGATCCTGCGCCTGCACTCGGGCAGCAACCCGTTCGTGGTGAAAGAACCCTGGGTCTACGGCGCCGATGTCCGGGCGGCCCTCGGTGACGCGCTGCGCCTGCGGCACCGGTTGGTGCCGTACCTGCACACGATGAACCACCTCGCCGCGACCACCGGGACCCCGCTGGTCCGGCCGATGTACCACCTGTATCCGGGCCTCGACGCGGCGTACACCGTGCCGAACCAGTTCGGCTTCGGCAGCGAGTTGATCGTGGCACCGATCACCGAGCCCACCGACGCGGTGACCCGGGTGGGTTCGGTCCGGGCCTGGCTGCCCGTCGGGGTCTGGATCGATCTGCTGACGGGCGTCGCCTATGACGGGGGCCGCGAGCTGCGGCTGCATCGCGACGGGAACTCGATCCCGGTGCTGGTCCGGGCGGGGGGCATCGTGCCGCTGGCGGCACCGGACGAGACCGACGCCACGGTCAATCCGGCCGCATTGGAGATCATGGTGGCGCCCGGCGCCGACGGCACGTTCACGCTCATCGAGGACGACGGCACCGGCTCCGACCCGGCCACGATCCCGACCGCGACCACCCGACTCGACTGGGACCAGGCGACCGGGACCCTGACGATCCAGCCGGCTGAAGGTGCGACCAAGGTCGTCCCGGCGACACGTACCTGGTCGGTGACGCTGCTGGGGGTGCCCGACCCCGGCGAGGTGCTGGTCGACGGTCGTCCGGTGGCGGTCGAGTCGGCGGCCGGTCGCAGCAGCGTGCAGGTCGTGGAGGTTCCCATCAGCCGGCCGGTCGAGGTCCGTTTCGGCGCCGACCTCGTGCCGAAGACGGCCGACGTGCCCGGGCGGTTGTTCCAGTTGTTGATGACGGCCCACTACGGGCTGGAGGAGAAGGCCGCCCTGTGGCGGCGGTTGGACGCGAGGCCGGTGGGCGAGGTGCTGTCCGAACTCGCCACCGGCGATGTCCCGGCGTCATTGCAGGCCGCGGTGGGGGAGTTGCTGACCGCGAGGAGGTGACACCCACCAGCCGAAAGACCACGCCTGCGAACGGGTGCGTCCGCCAGCCGACAGAAGGCCACCGACGGCCTTAGACCGTGCGCTGGTGCGCCCGATCTTTGACACCGGCGCCGACCGACGGCACCGTGAACCGATGACGCGCCCCCCGGTTCGATGGATGGCCACCCTGCTCGGCGCGGTCGCGGTGGCGGCAGCGTGTTCCGCCACGCCCGCCACGCCCGCCACGCCCGCCACGCCCGCCACGCCGCCTTCGGTCGTGCTGCCGACACCGGCTCCGACCGTGCCCGCGTCGAGCACCGGAGGATCGTTGCCGGTCGCAGCCGCCGGCCTCCGGATGCCCCTCGGGGATCCGGTCGACATCGCCACCGGCCTCGCGGCTCCGTGGTCGGTGGCCTTCGTCGGCGACACTGCGCTGGTCAGCGAGCGTGACACCGCCACCGTCCGTGAGGTGGTCGACGGCGGCACCCGGGTGGTCGGCGCCGTCGACGGCGTTCAGGCCGGTGGTGAAGGTGGGCTGCTGGGCCTGGCCGTCCACGGCGACGCCGGCCTCACCTACCTGTACGCCTACTTCACCGGCTCCGACGACAACCGGATCGTGCGCTTCCCGCTGACCGGCGCCCCCGGCGGGTACGGCCTCGGCCCGGCACAGCCGGTCTTCGCCGGGATCGTCAAGAACTCCACGCACAACGGCGGTCGGATCGCGTTCGGACCCGACGGCATGCTCTACGTCACCACCGGAGACGCACAACGCCGCGACACCCCGCAGGACCCGGCCGCACTCAACGGCAAGATCCTGCGGCTCACCCCGGACGGCGGCGTGCCGGTCGACAACCCGATCCCCGGCAACCCGCTCTATTCGCTCGGCCACCGCAACCCGCAGGGCCTGGCCTGGGACGCGTCGGGTCAGCTCTGGGCCGCCGAGTTCGGCCAGAACACCTGGGACGAGCTCAACCGCATCGAGCCGGGCGCCAATTACGGGTGGCCCCTCCTGGAGGGCATCGCCGACAGACCGGGATTCGTCGACCCGATCCAGCAGTGGCCCACCGACCAGGCCAGCCCCAGCGGCATCGCGATCGCCGGGAACACCGTCTTCATCGCGAACCTGCGCGGCCAGCGGTTACGCGCAGTGCCCCTCGACGACCCCTCCCGATCGACCGAGTACTTCCTCGGCGGGTACGGTCGACTTCGCGACGTCGTCGTCGCCCCCGACGGCAGGCTGTGGATGCTGACCAACAACACGGATGGCCGCGGAGACCCACGGGAAGGGGACGACCGCATCCTCGGCGTCACACTCACCGGCCCCTGACGCTCCACGGTCGCCTTTTCCACGAGTGCCCGGGTGGACGCGTCCACGACCGAGCCAGGAGGACCGATGACCGACGGCACCACCCCGAGTGGGATCCGATGCGGGGCCCGGGAGTGCCCGTGTGCGGCCTGAGCGGGGAGATCCGGTTCGACGACCATCCTGCCGATGTCGAGGCGGTGGCCCGGATGTCGTGCGTGCTGGAGCCCCGTGGCCCCAACGGCCAGGGGCTCTGGCAGAACGGCCGCTTCGCGCTGGCCCACCGGCGACTGTCGATCATCGACCTGTCCGACACCGGGGCCCAACCGATGCTCGATCCCGAGCTCCAATTGGCCGCGGTGTTCAACGGCTGCATCTACAACTACCAGCAGCTGCGCGCCGAGCTCGGCGGCCACGGCTACCGCTTCTTCTCCACCTCCGACACCGAGGTCATCCTCAAGGCCTACCACCGCTGGGGCACCGACTTCGTCGACCACCTGATGGGCATGTTCGCCATCGTGATCGTCGACCGCGCGTCGGGCCGGGTGATCATGGCCCGCGACCGCCTGGGCATCAAACCGCTGTACCTGTCGGCGGCCCCCGGTCGGCTCCGGTTCGCCTCGTCACTGCCGGCGATCCTGGCCGGCGGCGAGGTGGACACCACGCTGGACCCGGTCGCGCTGCACCACTACATGACCTTCCACGCGGTCGTCCCGCCCCCGCTGACCATCCTGACCGGCGTCCGCAAGCTGCCGCCGGCGACAGTGCGGGTCATCGAGCCCGACGGTCGACACGTCGACACGTCGTACTGGGCACCGACTCACACCCGTGACCCCCAGTACGCCGGTCTCGACGAGAACGGTTGGCAGGAAATCGTTCTGGACCGGCTGCGGGTGGCGGTGAAGCGCCGCATGGTCGCCGACGTCCCGGTCGGCGTGCTGCTGTCCGGCGGCATCGACTCCTCGATCGTGGTCGCCCTGCTGGCCGCCGAGGGCCAGCGGGGACTGGCCACCTTCAGCATCGGGTTCGAGCGCGTGGGGGACGTCGAGGGTGACGAGTTCCGGTACTCCGACCTGATCGCGCAGGAGTTCGAGACCGACCACCACCAGCTGCTGATCCCCTCGGCCGACGTGCTGGACGGGCTGGACGGCGCCGTCGCAGCGATGAGCGAACCGATGGTCAGTCACGACTGCGTGGCCTTCTACCTGCTCTCGCAGCAGGTGTCGCGGCATGTCAAGGTCGTACAGTCCGGGCAGGGCGCCGACGAGATCCTGGCCGGTTACGAGTGGTACCCGCCGCTGTCGGGCATCGACCCGGACGACCCGGCGGCGGCGCTCGCCACCTACTCCGCGCACTTCTTCGACCGCACCCACACCGAGCTCGGGACGATCCTGGACGACCGGTGGTCCCTGGACCACGACCCCAGCCGGGCGCTGGCCGCCGACCACTTCGGCCGACCGGGCGCCGACACCGCGCTGGATCGGGCGCTCCGGCTGGACTCGCTGGTCATGCTGGTCGACGACCCGGTCAAGCGGGTGGACAACATGACGATGGCGTGGGGTCTGGAAGCCAGGGTGCCGTTCCTGGATCACGAGTTCGTGGAGCTCTGCGCCTCGGTGCCGCCGGCGCTGAAGCTGGCGAACGGTGGCAAGGGCGTGCTGAAGGAGGCGTCCCGGAAGCTGCTGCCGGCGGCGGTGGTCGACCGCACCAAGGGTCACTTCCCGGTGCCGGCGATCATCAGCCTGCAGGGCCGCTACCTGGACCGGGTGCGCGAGGCGTTGCACGCACCGGCGGCGAAGGAGCGGGGCCTGTTCCGGCCGGAGTACCTCGACCGGCTGCTGGCCGACCCCAACAAGTACCGGACCAACTTGGGATCCAACCAGCTCTGGCAGGTCGGCCTGCTCGAGATGTGGCTCCAGCAGCACGGTGTCGGCGGATGAGCGCCGGACCCGACGACGCCGGCACCGAGCTCCCCGGTGCGCTGCGGCCCATTCTCGCCGGCTACGGGACACCGCCTCTGGACGAGGCGCTCTCCCCGGACGGCACGCTGCGGCCGGCGTACGAGCCGGTGTTCGCGGTGCTGGACGCCCTCGGTCCCGATCGGCTCGAGGCCCGGGTCGGGCACCTGCATGTCCTGCGGGGCGAGCAGGGGATGATCTTCACCGCTCCCGTCGAGGGGCGACTCAAGGAGCAGGTGTTCCCGCTGGATGCGGTGCCGCGAATCATCGGCGCCGACACCTGGGCCATGCTGGCCGAGGGCACCGCGCAACGAGCCCGGGCACTCAACGCCTTCCTCGCCGACGTCTACGCCGCCCGCCCCGACGACGCGCCGGCGGCCATCGTGCGGGACGGGGTGATCCCGGAACGGCTCGTCCGCGGCGCACCCGGCTGGCTGCCGGCGACCGTGGGGCTGGTGCCCGCGGACATCCCGCGGGCGGTGATCTACGGGATCGACCTGCTCACCGACGAGGCCGGCCGCTGGGTGGTGCTGGAGGACAACCTGCAGGTCCCGTCCGGCAGTGCCTACGCGCTGGCCAATCGGCGCACTGCGACGGAGGCGTTCCCCGAACTGGTCGGCGCGGTGCCGGGCGTGCTGTCGCCGGACGTGCTGGGACCGATGCTGCGCGCGGCGCTGCTGTCGGTGCGGCCGCCGCGCTGTACCGCGGATGTCCCGGCTGCGGTCCTGCTGTCGGAGGGCCCGGCCAATTCGGCCTGGTACGAGCACCGGCTGCTGGCCGACGAGATGGGCCTTCCGGTCGTGCTGCCCGCCGAGCTGGTGCCGCTCGGGGACGGCGTCGGACGACTGACCGCCGACGGAGTGATCGGCGTCGACGTCGTCTACCGCCGGGTCGGAACCGACGAGCTGATCGACCGGCCGGACATCGAGCCCGGGGGTCTGATCCGGGCGGCGATGGCCGCCGGCACGCTGACGGTGGCCAATGCGCCGGGCAACGGCGTCGCCGATGACAAGGCGATCTACGCCTTCGTCGGGCCGATGATCCGGTACTACCTCGACGAGGACCCGATCCTGGACGACGTCGGCACCTGGGTACTCGCCGATCCCGGGCAGTACGACGCGGTCCGCGGTCGGCTCGGTGAGCTGGTGGTGAAGCCAGTGGACGGCTCCGGCGGCGAGGGTGTGATGATCGGCCCCGACCTCACCCCGTCCCAGATCGACGAGGTCGAGGCGGCCGTCGCGCGGGCCCCGGAGCGCTACATCGCCCAGGAGGTGGTCCGGTTCTCCACCCATCCGACGTTGATCGGTCACCTGATGCGACCCCGGCACGTCGACCTGCGACTGTTCGCGCTGTCGCGCTCGATGACCGACGTCCGGGTGCCACCCGTCGGGTTGACCAGGGTCGCGCTGCAGGCCGAGGGCCTGTTGGTGAACTCCTCCCAGGGCGGTGGCTCCAAGGACACCTGGATCCGGGGCCCGCGCTGAACTTGGGGCGGATAAGTCTCACGGGCGAGAGAAATCCACCCGAAGTGCGGCGGGGTCAGCCGGCGAACGTCGCCACCGGCAGCCCCCGCACCCCTGGGCGGTAGCGAAACACCGCGCCGGCGGCCGGATGCGCATCGTCGCCCTCTGCAGAGGTGGTGATGAACAGCTCGTCCAGCTGCTCGCCACCGAAGGTGCAGGCCGTGACGTTGCCGGCGGCGACGTCGATCACCTCGGCCAGTTCGCCGTCGGGCGTGTAGTGGTGCACCGCGCTGCCACCCCAGAGGGCGACCCAGACGCCACCTTCGGCGTCCACCGTCAGTCCGTCGGGGTGCCCCCCGTGCACGGTGGCGAACCGACGGCGGTCGGTCAACCGACCGGAGGGGTCGGAGTCGAAGACGTCGACCTGCCCGGTGGGGGTGTCGTTGTAATAGGCCCGCCCGGCGTCGGCGGTCCAGGCCAGCCCGTTGGAGATTGTCACGCCCGTCACCACCACCTCGACCGCACCGCCGGGGGTCAGCCGGTACAGCGAGCCGGCGCCCGGGGTCTCGTCGTAGGCCATCGTCCCGCAGAGGAAGTTCCCGGCCGGGTCGCAGCTGCCGTCGTTGAAGCGCACGGCCGGGTCGGTGACCGGGGTGGCCAGCGCCCGGACGGGACCACCGGCCCGGTCGGCCACCACGAACTGCCGCTCGGTGGCGATGACAACGCCGCCGGCCGCCCGCGGCCGGAACGCCGCCGCGACCTCCCCGACCTGCCAGCGCGAGACGTCGCCACCCGGTTCCAAGTGCAGGATCGCACCGCGCAGCATGTCGACCCAGCGCAGTCCGCCCCAGGACGGCGACCACACCGGACCTTCGCCGTGGTGGGCATGGGGCGCGGTGAGTTGTTCGGCCTGCGGCACCCGTCAGCCGCCCGTCATCCTGGCGGCCATCCGGGCCAGCACCTCGGGCCGGCGCAGCGGCGGGACGGTGGCGGGTGGCTGCCGCCGCTCGGGCAGCTCACCCAGCAGCCGACCGGTGACGGCGGTGATCTCGGCGACGGCACGTTCGAACGGTTCGCGGGTCTGGTCGGTGAGCTTGGTGATGCCGCTGACCTTTCGGACGTACTGCCGGGCGGCGGCCTCGACCTCGGCGGGGGTCGCGGACGGCACCAGTCCGCGTAGTTCGGTGATGTTGCGGCACATGGACCCAGGGTAGATCGCGACCGACATCCGGCAGCTCGCGGGCGGCGGCCCCGCGGTAAGGTTGACCGTCCGCTGCCGCCGCCTGAGCGCTCGGTGGGCGGCAGTCCGCAGTTCCCGGGTCCGGCCGACGGACCCGCGCCGCATCCATCGACGAGGATGGCCCCACCGTGGCTTTCAGCTTGGCGCACGACGTTCACATCGGCGAGCACCTGGTGCGTATCCGCTGCGCGGGCACCGGACGTCCACTGCTGCTGCTGCACGACATCGGCGGGTGCGGGGCGTCGTTCGCGGGGTTGACCAGTGCGATCGTGGACCTCGGGCGGGAGGCCGTGGCGCCGGACCTGCCGGGCTTCGCGCAGAGTGATCCCATCGCCGGCGAGATGCCCGAGCTGCTGGAGTACCTGCATGCCTTCGTGGACCAGACCATCGAGGACGCGGTCGACGTCGTCGGGCACGGGTTCGGCGGCTACCTGGCGCTGAGCCTGGCGGCGCAGCGGCCGCAACGGTTCAGCCGCATCGTGCTGCAGGACCCGATGATCCCGCCGCCGGCGGGGGGCCGGGCCACCTCTCGGATGGGCGCGGCGATGGCGCTCAACGGCGCGTTCACCACCGTCCGTCGCGGTCGGATCCTGCAGAACGTGGGCGGCTTCGGTCGCGCAAAGCACTTGCTGGGGAGCCTTGCCAAGCCCGATCAGGCCTGGTGGGACGAGCTGTCCAAGGTCGAGGCGCAGGTGTTGCTGCTGGACCTCGGTACCGCCCGACCGGACACCCGGGCACGGCTGCCGCACCTGACGTCGGCGCTGCCGATGGCCACCCTGCTGGACCTGTCCGGCGAGAAGGGTGCCGCTGAACCCGGCGGTGTGGCGGAGCGGGAGTTGCTCGCCTTCGTGTCGTGACCCTCAGGTGACCTTGACGTCGGCCCCCAGCGGCCGGCCGATCAGGGTGAACGCGGCGTCCGCCGGGACCGGCACGGAGAACAGGTGGCCCTGCGCGAACGGGCAGCCCAGGTCGCGCAGGATCTCGGCCTGCGAGGTGCGTTCGACACCTTCGGCCACCATGTCCAGGCCGAGGTCCTGGCCCAGTCGCAGCAGGGCCCTGATCAACCGTTCGGCCCGTGCATCCCGGTCGATCTCGGCGACGAATGCCATGTCGATCTTGAGGATGCGCAGCGGGATGTGCTGCAGGTGGACCAGTGACGAGTAGCCCTTGCCGAAGTCGTCCATCGCCAGCGGGATACCCAGCCCGGTCAGGGCCCGGGTGACCGATTTGGCGGTGGCCACGTCGCCCAGCAGCGCCTCCTCGGTGATCTCCAGGATCACCTGGTCGGCGTTGATGGCGTGTTGGGACAGCACGTCGGCGATCCGGCCGGGGAAGCCCGGGTCGGTGATGAGCGCCGGTGGCACGTTGACGGCCACCCGCAGGTTGCGGTGCCCCAGCTGCGCCGACCAGACCGCCAGATCCGCGCAGGCCGTCTGCAGCATGCCCGACGTCAGCCCGCCGACCAGCCCGGCCCGCAGCGCCAGCGGCACGAACTGGGTGGGCGGAACCTCCACACCCTTGTGCGTCCAGCGGGCCAGTGCCTCCAGGCCCCGCACCATGCCGTCGGCCAGCGACACGACCGGTTGATAGGCGGCGGTGATCTCGCCGGACCGGATGGCGGCGGCCAGCGGCTTGCGCAGCGGGAGTTCCAGCACGTCGACCGCCGTCATCGACGGGTCGTACATCGCCAGGGTGGCTTTACCGGACCGTTTGGCGGAGTACATCGCGAGATCGGCGTTGGCCAGCAGCGAGTCCAACGACGGGCTGGGATCGTCCGGACCGAGCTCGATCATGCCCACACTCATCCGGACGGTCAGCAGGCTGCCGCCGATCGAGAACGGTGGCCGCATCGACTCGATGATGCGGGCCCCGATGACGGTGGTCTCACCGCCGTCCTCGATGAGGATGGCGAACTCGTCACCGCCGAAACGGGCCAGGGTGTCGCCGGTGCGCAGCGCTCCGCGCAGCCGTTCGCCGACCCGGATCAACACCTCGTCACCGGTCGGATGACCGAAGGTGTCGTTGACCGTCTTGAAGTCGTCCAGGTCGCAGAACATGATCGCCAGCGGCCGCATGTCCCGGCGGTGCAGCTCCAGTGCGTGCCCGACCCGGTCGTTGAACAGCGCCCGGTTCGTCAGCCCGGTGAGCAGGTCCCGGGTCGCCTGGCCGCGGAGCTGCTCCTCGCGTGCGGAGACCTCGGCCAGCAGGCGTCGGCCGTCGACGACCGTGAGGTACTGCCGACCGACCACCGCCGCGACCGCGACCGCGAGGCAGCAGATCTCCACCAGCCCGATCTGCCGGGCGGTGCCGATCCGGACGCCGATCACCACGGCCACGCCGATGACCAGCGGCAGGTACGGCAGCAGGAACGGGGCGTCCAGGCCCTTGGGAAGCGGGCTGTCGGAGGTGGTCGGGAGGTCGGCGCTGCGGATGGCGGCGACGGTGATCAGTACGAAGGCGACTACCCAGCCGAGGTCGGTCAGGCTACCGGTGAGGTAGGTCCCGGCGGCCGACTGATAGGCGAACGGGGTGTCCGAGACCGCCATCGCGAGCATCGCCGCCGCCAACAACAGCTGGGTGCGGCGGTAGGGCCCCGGGCGGGTGAGCGCGTAGATGGTCATCCCGACGACCAGCACGTCGCCGATCGGATAGGCGAGCGCCACCAGCAGCACCCCGGCCACCTCGTCGGATCTCACGTCCAGCGTGGTCTGCAGGACCGTCGTCCAGGAGACCGCCAGCAGCGCGCTCGCGATCGCAGTCCCGTCCAGCACGTTGCGCAACCGGATGCCGGGGGGCTGCGATGTCGGGAACAGCCAGCACCCGAGCGCGACCGCGACCGGGAACGCGAGGAATCCGACGTCGGCCGGCGACGGCACCGGGGCGTCACCTCCGGCGACGAGTTCGTAGTAGCTCCAGATGAGCTGGCCCGCCGACCAGCTCAGGACGCCCACCCCGATCCAGGTCCAGGACAACCGCAGCCGTCCGCTCGCGCGACGAGCCGCCCGGAGGGCGCAGGCCCCGGCGATCGCCGACAGCAGCAATTGGGTCAGGTCGCCGAACGCCGTGACGCCGGCCGAGCCCGGGGTCGACGCGATGAGCACGAGGGCGACGGCAACCACCACGAGGGCGCCGGTGACGTGCAGTCGGCGGGCGCTCACCAGTGCGGCCGTGTGTTCGAGCATGGGCGCTCCGAGCAGTGGACGGGGATGGTCAGCAGCGCGGATCGGATCGCGGTGCGACAGGACCCACTCTCATCATGTCCCAGATCGACCGATCCGAGTCACCCTGACGGGTGATATGAGGACACAGCGACATATCGATCAGCATGATCATGGTCGGCAACCGTCCGATCGAGCGGCTTTAGAGTGCTGAGCACGCCCGCGGTCGCTCCGTCGATGACCGGGGTAGACAATCAGCGGGCCGTCTCCCGGCGCCGAACGTCGGAACCCATCACGGACAGATCGAGGTACGTCATGTCACTCGCCGCCAAACTGCGTCGCGCCCCTGCCCGCGCCGCCGCCGGGGCCTACATCCTCAACAGTGGTCTGGGCAAGCTCAAGGGCGGTCCCGAACAGGCCGTCGGGGTGCACGGCATGGCGGTCGGGGCCTACCCGTTCCTCAAGAAGGTCGAGCCCAACACCTTCCTGAAGGGTCTCGGGGTCACCGAGGTGGCTCTCGGCGCCGCGCTGCTCCTGCCGATCGCCCCGGCCGGACTTGTCGGTCTGGGGCTGAGCGCTTTCGCCACCGGGCTGGTCGGGCTCTACATCCGGACCCCGATGTTGCACGACAAGTACCTGCGCCCCACGCCGGACGGCATCGGGGTGGCCAAGGACGTCTGGCTGGCTGCCATCGGGTACGGCCTCGTCGTGGATGCCGCACTCGCCGAATCGCCGGTCACCCGCACCGACTGAGCCCGACCGGCGCGGCCGTCGTGCGCGGGTGCCGCTCCGACTGGACGGAGCTCTGATCGGGGAGCCGGCCACCGGGCAACGACGGCGACGTACCGTTGTCGAATGCCCGATCGGCCGATCTGCGACGTGCCTCGATGGCCGGGCTGACGGGTACCCCGCTCCGAGCGGGCGGGCAGCTCCCCCCGGACGAGCAGGATGTGGCCCGCAGCGACGGGGCCCCGCCCGCCCCCCGGCCGGCGGGTCGACCCGGGTCCACGGCTGACCGGTCCCGAGACGCCTTCGATCGGGTGCTGGGTGGGGTCGGGACGCTGACCCAGGTCTCCCCTTCGGCAGCGGCAACCCGGGAGATCCGACGTCAGCGCCGCGCCGCGGAGGCGTCGCGTCGAGCCGTGCGGCGGTCCCGATGGTGGTTCGTCCTGGTCGTGATGGCAACCGTGGTCGGCTCCGGCTACGTGGTGCTGCGGACCGATCAACAGGCATCGCTGATCGTGGTGTGGCCCACCAACGGCGCGCAGTTCGTCGAATCGGGCGACTCGTCGGGCGACCCCGGGTATCGGGCGACGATGACCATCGTCGCCGCGGGCCTGAACCGCAAGGGCGGCAACCTGGTGGCCAGGGCGCTGGCACCGTCCCTGTCGGGACCGAGCGGGCGGGTGTTCAGCCTGATCTACGGCAGCGGCATCTACGACGAGGACATCTCGGCCAAGTTCGACGCCCTGTTCCAGCGGTACCAACCGCGCCGGTTGGTTCTCTACGGGAACAGCATGGGCGGGGATGTGGTGCTCAACATCGCCGCCCACTTCCAGGACCGGTTCGCCGACCCCGGGCAGTACGCCACCCGGCCGACCGGCCCCGGTGATCGAGTCCGTCTACCTCGACTCCACCCCGATGGGGACCGACGACGTCCGCTCCTCGGCCCGGGCCCGCGCAGACTTTCTCACCGGACTGACGGAGGCCGTCGGCACCGACGGCGGGGCGGTCACCCGGCTCACCGCAGAGCTGCTGGTCCAACGCAAGCAGTGGTCGTCCGGCCGATACCCGTTCCTGCGGGTGGACGGCCACCGGTTCGCCTTCAAGTGGAACGAGGTCTGGCGGGAGAAGCTCAACCCGACCGGGGTGTCGACCGCGTTGGTCAAGGATCAGTACGGCGTCATCCGGCGCTTCGACGCCGACCGGACGCTGAGTCGCCTTCCCGTGGGGACCGATCTGGTCTACCTCCGCCCCGAGATCGGCGCCGACGACAACACCGTCGACGTCGACCGGGTCGAGACCGTGCTCACCAGGCTCGCGGCCGCCGCCGACCTCCACCTCACCGTCATCGACATCCCCGGCGGCAGTCACGCCAGCGCCATCCGCGACGCCGACCGGTACAACCCCGCGATACGCGCGCATCAGCTCGACGCCATTCGCGCCAGGGTTCGCGACCTCTTCCGATGATCTCGACCGGTGCGATGATCTCGGCTGAGTGGTTCACCCGAACGGCGAGAAGCCGCTCCGCGCTCGGGTCGCCCGGTCGTGCCATCGGCAGGGTGCTCAGCGGGAGTACCTTCGGTCGTGACGCGGGCTCACGACGAGGTGGGCCGGGAAGGCAGACGTTGACCACTCACCGCACCATCCCGCAGATGCGGGTGCCCGCCCGCTCCGGAACCGGCGGGCTGTCCGTCACTACCTCGATCTCCGACCGGGTCGGTGCTGTCAGCCTCCGCGGCGCGGCCCACCCGGACTCGCTGGGACCGCTGCTCCATGCCATCGACGGGCTCTTCGTCGATGACGTGCGGGGCATCGTGTTGGACTGCACCGGCGTGACGTCCTGGTCGGTGCGCGGTCTGGAGATCGCCGTGTTGACCGCGACGCGGGCTCATGGCCAGCGGATGGGCTTCGCCGCATGCGGCCTTCCGCCGGATCAGTTGGCCGTTCTGCGCCGTCGGTGGCCGGGCGTCCGCCCCGACCAGTTCGCCCACACCGACCGCGAAACTGCTTTCGAAGCGCTGCACGCAGTCACCAGCTGACCTCCGCGAGTTACTATCGATCCAGCCGGTGCGCGTGGGTGCACTCCTCTATCGTCTGCCTTACGGGCTCCTGCCGGATCGGTCCCCACCTCCCGGCAGGTCTGGAGGCGGGGTCGTCGCGGCCCGGTGACCACGGTGCAGCGGAGTGCAGGAGGCAGACCTTGACCAGGCACGACACCACCGGTCGGCGTCCCGTACTCGCGAAGACCCGGCGGTCGCCTGCGTGATCGCGCTGCCCGTGGCGCAGGTACGCCGTCGCCATCTCCTGCTCATCTCATTACGGTGGCTGTCCGTGGGCCTCACCATTCCCGTGCAGGCGCTGCTGCCACTGTCCCGCGGGTTGTCGTTGGCCCAGCTCGGGGTGGTGATGTCCATCCAGGGACTGGTGGTGCTGCTGTTGGAACTGCCGACCGGCGGTCTCACCGACTCCTGGGGACGACGCCCGGTCCTGGTGCTGGCGGGGCTGATCGGGATCGGTGCCACCACGCTGTACTTCCTGGCGCACAGCATGGCGGCGTTCGCGGTGGCGAGCGCTTTGATGGGAGTCTTCCGCGCGCTGGACTCCGGTCCGCTGGAGGCCTGGTATGTCGACGCCACCCACGCGACCGAGCCCGATCATCCGATCGAACGGGGGCTCTCGGCGGGCAACGCGGCGCTGAGCATCGCGATCGGGGTCGGCTCGGCGCTCGCCCTGCCGTTGGTGAGTTGGCAGCCTTTCGGCGGGATCGAGCGGCTCGCTCTCCCGGTGGTCGCGGCCCTGCTCATCCAGATCATCCTGGTGCCGTTGACGGTGGTGCTGATGTCCGAGCCGCATCGGGAGGGCGCCCGGCAGGGTGTGTTGGCCGGGGTTCGTGGGGTGCCGCAGGTCATCGGCGGGGGCATCGCCCTGCTGCGCAGGTCGCGGGTGCTGCTGGCGCTGGTGGCGGTGGAGTTGTTCTGGAGTTTCGGGATGCCGGCGTTCGAATCGCTGACCCCGGTTCGGTTGGCGGAGTTCCTCGGCGACCCGCAGACCGCGGCCGCCGTCATCGGGCCCGCCGGCTCGGCCGCCTGGGCGGCGTCGGCAGCGGGATCGGCCCTGGCACTGGTGGCCGCCCGCTGGTGGGGTGTGGCACGCAGCGCCGCGTTGTTGCGGCTGGTCCAAGGGGCGACGGTGGTGACGATGGGGCTGGTTGGAGGAGTGGTGGGGCTGTTGACCGCCTTCTTCGCCTGCTATCTGGTGCACGGGGCGTCCAACGCCCTGCACAGCACGTTGCTGCACCGCCAGGTCGGCCCGGAGCATCGCGCCACCGTGGTCTCACTGAACTCGATGGTGTCGCAGCCGGCCGCGGCGGTCGGCATCCTGGTCCTCACCGGCATCGCCGACGGCAGCGGCAGTACGGGCCTGGCCTTCCTCGTCGCCGGGGTGGTCATTGCGCTCGCCGCACCGCTGTACCTGCCGGCGTGGCGGGTCGAGCAGGCGACGCCGATACCGACGGCGCGGCACCGGCGGATCGAGGCGCCGGCTGCCGACCGGGCCTGAACGGTAGCTCAGTGGGTGGGCTTGCCGCCCGTCACCCCCAGCATCTCCGCGGTGACGTAGCTGGATTCCTGCGAAGCGAAGAACACGTACGCCGGGGCGCATTCAGCAGGTTGTCCGGCGCGCGCGAGCGGTACCTCCGTGCCGTGTGACTCGATCTTTTCCGGCGTCATGGTGGCCGGGATCAACGGCGTCCAGATGGGGCCGGGTGCGACCGTGTTCACCCGAATGCCGCGGGAGGCCAGGCCCAGGGCCGTCGATTTGGTGAAGTTGACGATTGCCGACTTGGTCAGGGCATAGTCGGCCAACTCCGGGGAGGGGGTCGTCGCCTGCACCGATGATGTGTTGATGATCGAGGCTCCGGCCTGGAGGTGCGGCAGCGCCTTCTTCGTCAGCCAGAACATGGCATACAGGTTGGTCTTGAGTACCCGGTCGAACTGCTCGGTCGTCACACCGGCGAGGCCGTCCGGCTGGGCCTGTTGGTAGGCCGCGTTGTTGACCAGCAGGTCGATGCCACCCAGCTGCGTCACCGCAGTGTCGATGATCTGGTCGCACGTCGACTCGTCGGTGATGTCCCCGGGCACCAGTACGGCCTTTCGGCCGGCCAGTTCCACCCACCGTGCCGTCTCTCGGGCGTCGGGCTCCTCGGCCGGCAGGTAGCTGATCAGTACATCGGCCCCTTCGCGGGCGAACGCGATGGCCACCGCACGCCCGATCCCCGAGTCGCCGCCGGTGATGACGGCCCGCTTGCCGGTCAACCGACCGGTGCCACGGTAGGACTCCTCACCGTGATCGGGTCGGTCCGCCATGTCCCGGGTCAGCCCCGGGTGCGCGATCTGCTCGCCGCCGGTGGCGGGTTGCGAGTGCTGCTCGGTGGGATCCTGCGCGGTGAACTGGTCGTCGTCATGGTCAGTCATGCCTGATGGTGTACCCATCTGCTGCGCTCAGCCGAGCCGGGTCTTGGAGTTGGCCTCGTAGGTGATCTGGGTGAGCTCGGAGCGCAGGAAATCGTCGTCGAGCAGCTTGAGAATCGCCCACCGGTGCTGCGCGTCGGAGGAGAACACCAGCTGCGGCCGCGGCCCGTCGGCATCCTGCACGGGTACGTCGATCTTCGGGTGCTCCTTGAGGAAGCTGACCAGCGCCGGCATCGTCACGGCGTCGGCATACCCGGGACGGTCGAGCTTGGCCTGGATACTGACCAGCTTGCGCATCATGTTCAGATCGTTCCGGCAGGCCTCGGCGAGCTTGTCACCGTCGACGATGTCGAGCGTGCCGATCGAGGACTCATAGGTCTCGTTCGGCTTGTTTACGCAGTTCCGGCAGGGCGCCGAAGACCGATTGGTAGGCGCTCGCGGACTGCATGACCACCGTCTCGCCGGCGGGGCCGTCGACCACGATGAGGCGGAGCGCGCGGTCTATCACCAGTGGCTCCTCGGAGAGCGTGTCGAACCGTTCACCGCTCCAGAGCGCCCAGACCTTGCGTCGCTGCAGTGCCTTCTCCGGAGAGAAGGACTGGTAGAGCCGGCCGAGCCGCCGGCCGTCGCTGTCGCGGATCTGCAGGATCAGCAGGCTCTTGCGGCCGAACTCGACCGTGCTGTCGTACTGCGGATGGGACGGACGGAGCACCAGAGCGTCGACGGCGGCCAACACACTGCCCGGCGGGATCGGCGAATACAGCCATTGCTGGGGACTCGGACTGAGCCCGGGCTCCGCAGGACGCAGCTCCGCACCAGCGGCCGCGGTGGCGGATTCTGCGCACTGAGCCAGCAGCTCTGCGGCCAGCGCACTGCTGATCGGCACCTCGTGAACGACAGGTTCGGCGTGGACATCGGTCACCATCAGCAGGGACAGCCGCAGCAACAGGGTCGGGGTCAGACCGATCAGCGCCCGGCGAAGGCTGTCCGCGGTCGCATCGGCGGACGGGTCCGCCGGGCGGGCGTCGGGTGTGGCGTCGGTCGTCATCGGAGTCCTGTCCTGCGTTGGTGACGGGTGGAGCGGTCGAAGTGGACGTAGCCGCCGAGCGGCACGAGGTCGCGGCGCTGCTCCGGGGCGAGGTGCCACGACCGGGTGATCAGCAGCACGAACCCGCCGTCGGTTCGCTCGGCCTCGAAGACCCGGTAACCCAACAGCGCGAGCAGCGGGTTGGAGTAGTACAGGTCGGACTGGATGTAGAGCACCGCGATCATCGACAGGTAGATCAGCAGGCCCCACCGGGCGGCGGGCGGCGCCGACGTGGTCACGAAGAACGGCACCACGTAGGAGGCGAAGAACTTCAGCGCTTCGGCGTCCCGCGGTTTGGCCTTGGTGAGTACCTCCGGGGTGGCATTGCGCCGGGGAACGGCCACGAACAGGAACAGCAGGGTGCCGACCACGCCGGCGGCGCTGAACCCCACCAGCACCCACCGCAGCCAGTCGATGCCGAAGGAGTCCAGCACCGCCAACAGCAGCAACAGGGGGCTGTAGGCCGCAGCCAGCATCCCGAGCCGCACGAGCAGCGAGGGGCGGAACGCGGTGGTACGCACAGTTGCCGAGGGTAGGCCGGAGGCACCGACAGTCGTGGATCGACTGCGGTACCGGGGCGGCTGCGCCTCGCCGGGCGGAGCCGACTGTCGGTGTGGCGGTTTACCCTCGTGCCATGGTGGCGATCGGCGCGCATGTGCACTCGACGGACCCGCTGGCCGAGGCGCGGGCCTCGGGGGCGCAGGCCGTGCAATTCTTCCTCGGGGACCCGCAGAGCTGGCGCAAGCCGCCCGAGCACCCGTGTGCAGCTGAGCTCCGCACTGCCGAGATCCCGCTGTACGTCCATGCGCCTTATCTGGTCAACGTCGCCACCCGCAACAACAAGATCCGGATCCCGAGCCGGAAGATCCTCACCCAGCATGCCGCCGCCGCGGCCGACATCGGCGCCAAGGGTCTGATCGTGCACGGCGGTCACCTGGCCGCCGGGGACGATCCGGCGGAAGGTGTCGCCAACTGGCGCAAGGTCTTCGAACGCGAGCAGTTCCCGTTGCCGATCCTGATCGAGAACACGGCCGGTGGCGACAACGCGATCGCCCGGCGCTTCGACCGGTTGGCCCGTCTCTGGGATGCGGTTGGCGAGTTCGACGTCGGATTCTGCCTGGACACCTGCCACGCCCACTGCGGCGGTGAGCCGCTGGACGATGTGGTCGACCGGGTGCGCGCCATCACCGGCCGGATCGACCTGGTGCATGCCAACAACAGCCGGGACGCCTTCGACTCCGGCGCCGACCGCCATGCCAATTTCGGCAGCGGAACGATCGACCCGGAACTGATCGCCGCTGTCTGTACCGCGGCGGGCAGCGATGTCGTCGTCGAGACGCCGGGCGGTGCCGTCGGAACGGGTGCCGACATGCGGTACCTGCAGGAGCGGGTGACCGCGCCGTGAGGCTGACCGGTGCAGTGCGAAAGGTGCAGGTCAGCGCGCCGTCGCCCGGCCGGGCCCACCGGGGTCAATGATGCCAATGTCGCTCGATGCTCATCCGGGGGCCGTGGCGGGGTGCGCGCCGGCCGGCCGGGCTGACCTCGAGCAGCCGGATCACCCGGTAGCGGTGGCCGGCCCACGGTTGCAGGAGTTCCAGCATCGTCGCGTCGTCGACCTTCTCCCCGATCAGGGAGAATCCGACGAACCCGGCAAGGTGGTAGTCGCCGACCGACACGGCGTCCGGGTCCCCCAGCGCCCGTTGGGCGGTCTCGGCGGCGGTCCACAGCCCGATGCCCGGCACCGAGGTGAGGCGGCGCTGCGCGCCGTGGTGGTCGAGTTGGGCGCACTGCTCCAGCCGCCCGATCACCTGCATCGCCCGCATCACGGTTCCCGATCGGGCCGGATCCGTGCCGGAGCGGTGCCACTCCCACGACGGGATCCGCAGCCAGGTCGGGGCATCAGGCGGCACCCACATCGGAACCGGGGTCGGCCCCGGAGCCGGCTCGCCGTAGCGACGCACGAGCCAGGCCCATTCGCCCCGGGCCTCCTTACCGGTGACCTTCTGCTCCAGGATCGCCGGGATCAGCGCCTCCAACACTCGGTGCGTGCGTGGCACCCGGATCCCCGGGTGCTTCTGCAGCGCCTCGATCAGCCAGGGTTGGCGCGGGTCGAACCCGTCGAGGTCGTCGTCGGCCCCGAGCATCCGCGGGAGCTGATCGACGAACTCCTCGGCGCCCTCTCCCCAGGCGTGGGCACCGATCTCGCGGGGTGAGACCTGGTCGAGCCGGAACGTGACCGGCCCCGTCGTCATCCGGCTCGCCCGCCACAGCGTGCCGTCGGCGGCCCGGTGGTGGCTGGGATCGGACCTGCCTCGGCTCAGGGAGCTCAGCATCCGGTGCAGGTCGACGTCGAACGCAGGGCGCCACACCGTGCGGCGGTGTGGGACCGGTGCGCCGTCGGGTCGGGTCGGGGCCGGGCGCAGCGCCGGGTCACCACCACCGTCACCCGGCGACGGAGTCGGCTGCGACGAGGTGTCGGCCGACGGATCAGCCGGCACCGGGAGTGGGTTCCCGGCCGTCGGCGGCGGAGTCGGCCGCTGCGCCGTCGGCGTTCGCACCGATGTCCGCGCTGCCGGTGTTGCTGCCGGTGCCGGTGTTGGTGTCACTGTTGCTCTCGGTGTCACTGCCAGGGACGCCGATCTCGGCCATCGCCTCCCCGTCAGCGGGCAGCGGCACTGGTTCGCCGGTGGCCGCCGGGTGACCCCACGACTCCTCGCGGAGCGCCAGTTCGGCGTGGATGCGGTCGAGGAAGGCGTCGACCCCGCCCTCCGCATACCCACGACCACCGATCCTGCTCCGGGTGAAGGAGACGTGATAGACGTCGTTGGACGTCAGCCCCTGGCGGGTGGTCAACCGGGACGCGACCGATTCCACGAAGGCGTCCACCTCGTCGGCGTCGTAACCGCGGCGGTACCGGGAGACGGTGTCGAACGTGGTGGCACGCACCTCGTCGGGGGTCATGGTCATCTCGACCAGCATAGGAGTCCGCCCGGTCGACCGGCCAGCCGCCGACCGTCATCAGGGCGCCCGACCGCACTGTCGGTGCGTGCTGTCACAGTGGTGAGTGGTACTGATGAACCGATCCGCTCCGAACGCCCGGATCGGATCGACGACGGACGACCGCGCCACAGGTGCGGGAGCGGGGGACACCGATGACGGACATGACGACGCCTGTGACGACGCCTGGGCCCGACTTCTCGGTGCGCCCGCAGGACGATCTCTTCCGTCACGTCAACGGGCACTGGCTCACTGCCGCCGAGATCCCTGCCGATCAGTCGATGACCGGTGCGTTCGTGACGCTGCGCGACGAGGCGGAGGCGGCGTCCCGGGGGCTGGCGGAGGAGGCCGCGGCCGGCAGTCACGCTCCCGGATCGCCCCGCCGGCTGATCGGCGACATGTACCGGAGCTTCATGGACGTCGACCGGGTCGAGCAGATCGGCGTCGGTGCCGTCGCCGACCAACTGACTGCCGTCGCCGAGATCACCGACATCGAGGGTCTCTTCGCGGTGTTGGGCCGGCTCGAGCGCGACGGGGTGTCGGGCCTGTTCCGCTTCTATGTCGACACCGATCCGGGCCGACCGGACCGCTACACGCTGAACCTGCTCCAGGGCGGCCTCGGCCTCCCGGACGAGTCCTTCTACCGCGACGACCAGTACGCGGCCATCCGAGATGCCTATCGGGAGCACCTGTCGCGGATGTTCGCGCTGACCACGCCTGCGGTGTCGATGGTCGAGGCCGCCGAGACCGTGCGCGGGCTCGAGACGGAGATCGCCGCCGGTCACTGGGACCGCGTGCGGACCCGCGACAACGACCAGACCTTCAACCCCACCGACCGGGCCGGGCTGGACGAGTGGTGGCCGGCGGGGTGGTGGGATGCGTGGCTCACCGGTGCGGGTGCCGATCCGGCGGTGTTGGCCCACACCGTCGTTCGCCAGCCGAGCTTCTTCACTGCGGTGGCCCCGCTGCTGACCGCGGACCGGCTCCCCGAATGGAAGGTCTGGCTGGCCTGGCGGGTGGTCCATGCGGCGGCGCCGATGGGGCCGCAGGCCCTGGTGGACGAGAACTTCGATTTCTACGGTCGCACGCTGTCGGGCACCCCGCAGCTGCGGGAACGGTGGAAGCGCGGCGTCGGTCTGGTCGAGGGGGCCCTGGGCCATGCGCTGGGGCGGCTGTACGTGGAGCGGTACTTCCCGGCCACGGCCAAGTCCCGGATGGACGAGCTGGTCGGTCACCTCATCAGTGCCTATCGGCAGGAGATCCAGCGACTGGACTGGATGAGCCCGACCACCAAGACCGAGGCGCTCGCGAAGCTCGCCGCGTTCAACCCGAAGATCGGCTATCCGGCGACCTGGCGGGACTACAGCTCGCTGGTGGTGCGTCCCGATGACCTCGTCGGGAACGCCCGTCGGGCCGCTGCGTTCGAGCTCGACCGCCAGCTGGCCAAGATCGGCAGCCCGGTGGACCGCGACGAGTGGTTCATGACACCGCAGACGGTGAACGCCTACTACAACCCGGGGATGAACGAGATCGTCTTCCCGGCGGCGATCCTGCAACCGCCGTTCTTCGACGCCGATGCCGATGACGCCACGAACTTCGGCGCGATCGGCGCGGTCATCGGACACGAGATCGGCCACGGATTCGACGACCAGGGCTCCAAGTACGACGGCACCGGCGCCAAGCGAGACTGGTGGACCGCGGCGGATCGCGCTGCGTTCGACGCACTGACCCAGCGCCTGATAGCGCAGTACTCCGCGCTGGAACCTGCGCAGGTGCCCGGGCATCGGGTGAACGGTGCGCTGACGGTCGGGGAGAACATCGGTGACCTCGGTGGGCTCGGCATCGCGTATCAGGCGTGGCTGTTGGCCGGCGGAGACCAGTCGGTGTCAGCGGGCTGCGCGGTCCCGGCCGGGCAGCGTCTGTTCCTGTCCTGGGCCACCGCCTGGCGGGCGAAAGGTCGCGACGAGGAAGTTCTCCGCCGGCTGGCGCTGGACCCGCATGCGCCGCCGGAGTTCCGGTGCAACCAGGTGGTGCGCAACCTTAGATGAGTTCTACACGGCGTTCGGCGTCCAGCCGGGTGACGCCCTGTGGTTGGAACCGGCCGACAGGGTTCGCATCTGGTGATGCACCGGCCGCCTGCTGCGGCTCAGATCCGCCAAGCATTCTGTCGTCGGGTCACCTCGGCAGCGATGGGCCCGGGTTGATTCCGGCCGATCGAGTGAGGGCCTGCGGACGGTCACGGCCGTCCGACGAAACGAAGCACCCGGCACCCTCGTTCACCCATAAGGGTGAATGACGATGGGTCGACAATGGCGTGAACGGGAATGTCGGGACCCTGGCCGAACCCGTTCGAGAGTGCGCCGGCACCATTTCCTCGGTATTCGCTGTGGATATTCCGAGACCTTCTCGGCTAGCCAATCATTGACTGTCCGCCGGCGCGATCCCCAATTGTGGGGGACTCCTGCCGGTGGGGCGGGTTGGGCCATCCGTGCCGTTACGTGAATCGGTCGTCGACGGAGGGTGACAATCCGATCGGATCCGGTGGGCAACGGCGGTATCGACACTCGACCGGCGTCGACGCCGGTGGGTGTGATGCGTGCGGCGAGGTTCCGTCAGCCTCGAAACCTCCTGTCGCGGAAGACTTCTCGTTGGGGAACTCACAGAATCGGTACCGCCCTGTGTGGCGGCACGAGCCGCTACCCCGCACGTCGTCAGAGGTCCTGGGTGCGCCGTTCGGCCGTGGCAGGCAAGGGTGTCCGCCCGGGGCTGCCCTCGGTGTTCGATCGGGTTGATCTCGGTTCGATATCGGAGACATCGCCAAACGCTGCGCCGAAATTGTCGAGAGGGTCTGCTGTGTACGGGCGGAGTGCGCGAAGTTCGGCAATTTACTCACAAAAGGGTCTTTACACATCTCACTCGAACGGCCTACCCTATGAATTCGGCGCCCCTCGCTCGTTCTTCGATGGGGGGCGGCCGCCTGCGGGCGGTAGGTCAATTCGCGTTGTGGTTCGTATCTGGGGGTTGAGCAGTGGCGGTCGATGTTCCGGTGAGCGCGACGATGTCGTCGCACCACGATGCCCGCGCGGGGCTACCACGCGCTCGGCCGTCATATTTTTTCCGGCCGCTGGCCCGGGCGGGGCGGGTGCTGGGTGCATCGGCGCTCGCACTGGGCCTTGTCGTCGCAGGCCAGACCCCCGCCCTCGCTGCGCCTGCACCTGCAGCCGCGGTGCAAGCCGCGGTGACGTCGGTGTGTGCGACCGCCCCGGCGGCCCCGGCCGGTCTGGTCGCCGCCCGGGGCAGTGAACCGGGTGTGTATGCCGGCATCCTGCTGACCGGGAGCCAGGTGGACGCGGCCGCGACTGTCGTCAACGTCGGACTCGACGCCGGGGCGACTCGGCGCGGTATCGCGGTGGCACTAGCGGCGGCGATGCACTCTTCCTCGCTGAATGCGAAGGCGCACAACGGTTCTCACGAGGGACTGTTCCAGCAGCACGCTGACCGCACGTCGGGTCTGTACACCGACGCGGACCGCAGCGACCCGATCGCCGCCAGCCGGATGTTCTTCGCCCAGCTCACCGCTCGCGTCCCGGGGTACGACGCCGACCCCCGCGGCGACGCCGAGCTCGCCGACGCCGTGCAGGAATCCGGGGACCTCGACCGGATGGGCTCGTGGACGGATCTCGCCGCCAGCCTGGTCGACCACTTCATCCCGCTCCCGGCGGCCGACCCGGTTGAGGCGGCCCCCGCAGCTCCGGTCGCCGACCTGATCGGGCGACGCGGCGAGCCGGTCGTCGGCGCACTCCGTATCGGTGGCGTGGCCTTCGCCGCGGCCGCCGCTCCGGTTGGCTGGAACGGCAAGCCGCCGGCCGACCCGTCGGCCCGCCGGCACATCCCCGCCGAGCGACGGGCCAGAGCCGCTGCCGCTGCCGCTGCCGCTGCCGATGCCGCCGCGGCGGTCAGCACTGGAGCCACCACCTCGCCGGCAGGGCCGGCGGTCGACCCTGACGCAGTGGCGACGGACCCGATCACGACGGTGGAGGTGGCCGGCGTCTCGGCGACCACTGCCGACGGCGCAGCCGGTCCGATCACGACCGGTGTCTCGACAGCCGTGTCCGAGGCCTCCATCAGTGTGTTGAGCAGTGCGGTATCCGGCAGCGCCGCCACCGGCGGCCCGACCGCCACTGATTCCTCGACAGGTACTTCCACCACCGGTGTCTCCACCACGACCACCTCCGGTGCTGTTGCCGAGCCGGTGACCACTGCCGGGACCGAGGCCTCGTCGACCGCCAACCCCGCGACACCGGTCGTCACGGCGACCGAAACCACCACCTCGGCGACGCCGACGACCGGTTCCTCGACAGTCGAGGGGACCACCTCCGACGGGACCACCACCCACGGGACCACCAGGCGACCCAGGCGACCACCACCGAGGCGACCACCACCGAGGCGACCACCACCCAGGTGACCACCGAGGCCACCCCGGCCGAGCCGGTCGTCACCGACTCCTCGGTGGCGCCCGCTCCGACCGCTCCGACCGCCCCGACCGGGACCGATGTGATCCCGGCGGAGCCACTGGTGATCGATGTGCCGCGCCGGCCCGACACCGCACCGGTCCCGGTGCGTAGCCATGACACGGTCGGGCAGAACACCGGCCGCAGCGCGGTCATCGACTGCGGACCGAACAACAACGGCGGATCCACCACGTTCGATCCCGGGCTACATCGTTTCCGACGAGGTGTTCTACAACTGCACTGGCGATGACGTCGGAGCAGATCCAGACGTTCGTGGACGCCGAGGGCGCAGCGTGCGTCGGCGCCACCTGCCTCAAGAACCTGAGGGTCACCACTCCGGACATCCCGGCCGACCGGTACTGCGCGGCTACACCGGTGGCATCGACGAGCTCGGCCTCCGCGGTGCATGGCCCGGATCGTCGGTGGCCTGCGGCATCAACCCGCAGGTCATGCTGGTGACGCTGCAGAAGGAGTCGGCGCTGTTGACCAGGTCGGCGGTCGGTGCCGTCTCCTACACCGCAGCCTGGGGCTGGCACTGCCCGGACAGCGGTCGCGGCGGATCGGCCAACTGCGACCCGATACGCCGGCTTCTTCAACCAGATGTTCGGCATGGCCAAGCAGTGGGCGCGTTACCGGATGGATCCGGACAAGTACCACTACCAGCGCCGGCCGAGACCGCCGACATCCTGTGGAACGTCGCGCAGACCGGGTGCGGCGGGTCCGACGTCACCATCCGCAACACTGCCACCGCCTCGCTCTACAACTACACGCCGTACCAGCCCAACGCAAGCAGCGCTGGCGTCCTACCCGGGTGTGGGCGACCGCTGCAGCGCCTACGGCAACCGCAACTTCTTCTTCCTGTTCCAGAAGTACTTCGGCGTCACGGGTGGTGGAGTGAGCGCCGCAGATCGCGGTCGACGGCGTGCAGGTCACGATCCCCGACGCGCCGACAGTCGCCCCCGAGGTCCGTGGCGCAACGCATCACCGCGCCCAACGAGGCAGTGGCTCGCGGCCTCGCGGCCGGGTTCGCCTCGGTCGGCCTGCCCTACGTCTGGGGCGGCGGCACCACGGTGGCCGGCCGACCAGGGATGCTCCGCGGGGCGGCTCGGCGAAGAACGCCTGCGGCGGGACCGTCGGCTTCGACTGCTCCGGCCTGACCGCCTACGTGCTCACCGCCGCGGGGTACGCGGTCGGCACCAACTCGGGCTCGCAGCGATCCGGTGGGCTGAGCGTGCCGTGGGCGGCGGGTCAGCCGGGCGACCTCATCGGCTACAGCGGCCACATCGCGGTCTACCTCGGCCGGATCAACGGCGTCGACTACTTGCTGGAAGCTCCCGACGTCGGGCAGTTCGTCCAGATCCGGCCGGTCTACAGCCGGAGCAACGGATCATCGGTGGACACCATGCTGCACCGCTACTGGGGCTGACAGCCCGGCCCCGACCGGGGCAGCCCCACAGCGCGAGAACATGATCGCGAGACCAGGAGAACGGGAACGGCGGACACGCCGTTCCCGTTCTGTCGTTTCCGGGTGCATCCATCCACAAGAGGCGTGAACGCCCCGCCGGTGTGGACCGCCCGCCTGGGCTCAGGTCCGACCGTCCTACCTTTGCAGCCATCGGTGGATCGGCGTCCGGGGGGACACGTGGCGGTTTTGGAGATGTCGGGCGAGGGCGTAGGGCGGGTGGCGGACTCCCTACGGAGCGCGTCCGAGGGGGCGGCGCGGGCCGGACAGGTGCTGGCTGCGGTGGCGGTCGGGCTGCCGGCGCCGCCCGCAGGCCTGCGGCTGGACACCGAGCTCGAGGCACTGGCGGTCAGCTGGGCCGATGTACTGGCGGACCTGGTCAGCGTCCTGGCGCAGCTCGCCGGCTGGATGGACGCTGCGGTCGCCGCGACGGTGTCCGCCGACACGGAGGCCGAACAGATCTTCCGTGGGGTACCGCGATGACCTCCGGGACGGGAATCGCGCCGGTCGCGGTATCTGCGGGGGAAGCCGAGAAGACAGTTCCGTACCCGGGTGAGGACCCGACCGCCCTGGACACGGTCGCCGGGCGGCTGACGCACGCGAGCGAGCTGCTCGCCGCCGTGACCGACCGGTTGATCGATACCGGTGCCTCGATCCTCCCGATGTGGCGTGGGGTCGCCGCCCGATGCGGCTCCGCCGAGATCGACCGGATCCGCCGGTCGCTGGATCACGGGACCGAACGGTTGTCCCGGGCGCGGCGGGCGCTGTTCGACTGTGCCGACGGTCTTCGGGCTGTCCGCGCCGGCGTGGACCTGCTTCGACACGACTGGCGCTGCGCCGAGGGGACCGTCCGGACGCTGGACACAGTCCTCCCGGTCACCACCGACCCCGCCCGGCAGGCAGAGCTGGCGGAGCTGCGTCGAGCCGCGCAGCAGCGCCGGGAACACGCCCTGGACGCCTGGCGGTCCGCCGTCGGGCGCGCGGATGCCCTCTCCCTGACCTGCCGGTCGCAGCTGGTGGCCACGATCAGCGGCGACCAGGTCTTCGTCCAGGGCCGGGGGGTGATCACGGCCGACCTCGGCTCGGCGATGGGTGTCGTCGCCGGGACCACCGGCCGTCAGTTCGAGGCACACCTGGACGGGCCCAAGGACGATGCGACACGGTGGGCGGCGCTGGGACCCGAGGCGCAACTGTTCGCACTGACGGCCGCGGGCTCGTTCCCGGCGGCCGCACACCCGGCTCTGCGTGCCGCCTGGTGGTCGTCGCGGCGCTGGAGTGAGCAACAGGCGGTCCTGCACGCCGACCCGAAGGCCGTCGGCGCGGCCGACGGGCTGCCGGTGGCCGCCCGCGACCAGGCCAATCGGCTGTACCTGGACAGTAGGGAGAGCACCCTGCGCGCAGCGCTCGCAGCCGGCAACCCGGCGCTGGCCGGTGCAGTGGCAGGCTTCACCGGTCCGCTGGGCCCCGGGCCGACAGGCGGCGCTGTGGCCACCTCCGTCGCGCTGGCGGGGCTGCGGCACGAGCTGGCCACCATCACGCAGATCCGGCTGCAGCTCGGGTCGCCCCGGTCGCAGCCGTTGTACCTGGTCGGTGTGGACCCCGCCCGTCGGGGCCGGGCCGTGGTGTCGATGGGCGACCCCGACACCTCCGACACGGTCGCCACCTACGTGCCGGGTGTCGGCAGCGACGTCACCGGCCTCGGCGACGAGTTGAACCGGCTGCAGGCGTGGGCGGACGGAACGGCGGACCACGGTGGCGGCACGATCGCCGCCGTGGTGTGGCTGGGCTACGAGTCCCCGCCCACGGTCCTGGAGGCCGGTTACGACCGGGCCGCCGACACGGCAGGGCCCGCGTTGGAGCTGTTCCAACAGGGGCTCCGAGCCAGCCACCTCGGCCCGACCTCCCGCAACGTGGTGGTCGCACACAGCTACGGAGCGCTGGCGGTCGCGGCCGCCGCGACCGGCCCCAGGGCGCTCGCCGCCGACGGCCTGATGCTGGTCGCGCCGGTGGGCATGGAGGTCGGGTCGGTGGCAGACCTGCACCTGGTAGGGGTCCCGCCGGAAGCGATGGGTGACCGGGTCCGGGTCCTGCTGCACCGCAACGATCCCATCCGCTTCACGACCCCGGTCCACCCCGGCGCGCCGTTCGACGGCAGCTTCGGGGCCCGGGTCCTGGTGACCGAACCCGTCGGTGCCGACAACAACGGCCGGTGGCTTCCGGGTTCGGCATCCTGGGCCTACGACTGGTTGTCCGACGAGTGGCGCGCGCACAGCGACTATCAGGCGCCGGGCTCGGCCGAGCAGCGGGCCGTCAGTGCGTTCCTGGCCGACGCCCGGGCGGTCGGCTGATGACGGGGTCAACCGCCGATCCGCCACCCGGCTGCGCCACCGGGGTCACCGCTGCATCTTCCCGCCGGGGCGCCGCGACATCGCGCCCAGCGGTTCCTGGTCCATGCGGCCGCATCGACCGCCGACACGGGGCTACCGTTCAGGGGACAACACCGACACAGCCGACACAGCCGGCACAGCCGACACAGCGGGCGGAGCGAGCCAATGAGCGACAGTGGGACCGGAACCGGGACCGATATGGAGACCGACAACTCCACCAGGGGTGCCTATGTGACCGGGGGCAGCGAGTTCTCCCGGGACACCAACTACATCACCACCCGGATCACCGCCGACGGGCGCGACGGTTATCCGGTCGAGGCCGACCGTTACCGACTCATCGCCGCACGGGCGTGCCCGTGGGCGAACCGGGCGATCATCGTCCGCCGGCTGCTCGGGTTGGAACCGGTCCTCTCGATGGGCCTCACCGGGCCGACCCACGACAAGCGGAGCTGGACGTTCGACCTCGATCCGGGTGGTGTCGACCCGGTACTCGGCATCCCGCGACTGCAGGACGCCTACTTCGCCCGCGATCCGGAGTACCCGCGCGGCATCACGGTGCCGGCCCTGGTCGACGTCGGCAGCGGGCAGGTCGTGACCAACGACTTCGCGCAGATGACGCTGGACTTCGCCACCGAGTGGACGCGCTACCACCGCGACGGAGCCCCGGACCTCTACCCGGACAGGCTGCGCGCGGAGATCGACGAGGTGCAGCACCGCAACTACACCGAGGTCAACAACGGGGTCTACCGCTGTGGTTTCGCGGGATCCCAGGACAGCTACGAGAGCGCCTACACCCGGCTCTTCGACCGCTTGGACTGGCTGACCGAACGGTTGTCACGGCAGCGCTACCTCGTCGGCGACACGATCACCGAGGCCGACATCCGACTGTTCACCACGTTGGCGCGATTCGATCCGGTCTATCACGGCCATTTCAAGGCCAGCCGGTCGAAGCTGTCCGAGATGCCCGTGCTGTGGGCCTACGCCCGGGACCTGTTCCAGACCCCCGGCTTCGGCGACACCACCGATTTCGTGCAGATCAAGCAGCACTACTACGTCGTACACGTCGACATCAACCCCACCCAGATAGTGCCCGTGGGGCCCGACCTGTCCAACTGGTGGCAGCCGCACCACCGCGATCAGCTGGGCGGTCGGCCGTTCGGGGACGGCACCCCGCCGGGACCGCCACCGGCCTCCGAGGCGGTCCCGCCAGGCCACGGCGCGCCACCGCCGCACTGACCGTCGGGGCGATGATCCGTCACGGTTCCGCCCACCTGTCGGGGGTGGGCGGACCCGTGACCGGCGCAGCTGCACGGGACGGCCCGCGTGGCGATGGATCCTCGTCACCAGGACACCGGTCGTGGCCGCCCCTCCTCGTAGCCCGCGGCACTCTGGATCCCGACCACGGCCTCGGCGGCGAACGCCGGGATCGACGCGGCGCCCGCGTAGGTGAAGGAGCTGCGGACACCGGCCACGATCGAGTCGACCAGGTCCTCCACGCCCGGACGGACCGGGTCCAGGTACATCCGCGCGCTGGAGATGCCCTCCTCGAACAACGCCGAACGGGCCCGGTCGAAGGCCGACGCCGTCCGGGTCCGGTTGCGCACCGCGCGGGCCGATGCCATCCCGAAGCTCTCCTTGTACCAACGACCGTCGGCGTCTCGGGCGAGGTCGCCCGCGCTCTCCCAGGTCCCGGCGAACCAGGAACCGACCATCACGCTCGCCGCCCCCGCGGCCAGCGCCAGCGCGACGTCCCGCGGGTACTTGACCCCGCCGTCGGCCCACACCGTCGCGCCGTGCTCGGCGGCCGCAGCCGCACATTCCAGCACCGCGGAGAACTGCGGGCGACCGACGCCGGTCATCATCCGGGTGGTGCACATCGCCCCCGGACCGACCCCGACCTTGATGATGTCCGCCCCCGCGCCGGCGAGATCGGCCGCGCCCCGGGCCGACACCACGTTGCCGGCGACCACCGGGATGCGCCGGCCGGTCTCGCCCAGGTGGGCGTCGCGCGCCGCGACCACCACCGCCAGCGACTCGATCATCTTCTCCTGATGCCCGTGGGCGGTGTCGACCACGAGAACGTCGGCGCGCGCCGCCAGCAGGGCCCGTGCCTTGCCGGCGACGTCACCGTTGATCCCGATCGCGGTGCCGACCAGCAGGCTGCCCGCCGGGTCGACCGCGGGGGTGTAGATCGCCGACCGCAGCACACCCTTGCGGGTCAGCACTCCGAGCAGGCGTTGACCGTCCACCACCGGCACCACGTCCAGGTGACGAGAGGTCATCACGTCGAAGGCGTCCCGCAGGTCGGCGTCCCTGGACACCGTCACGATGTCGGAGGTCATCACCGCTGCCGCCCGGGAGAACCGGTCCACCTCCAGGCAGTCCCGCTCGGTGATGATTCCGACCGGCCGCCCGCCGTCGACCACGACCGCGGCGCCGTGCGCCCGTTTGCCGAGCAACGACAGCACCTCGGCGACCGCCGCGTCCGGTGCCACGGTGATGGGCGTCTCGAACACCGGATCGGCGTTCTTCACAGCGGCGACCGCCGACGCCACGGCCTCGATCGGTACGTCCTGCGGCAGGATCGCCACCCCGCCGCGGCGGGCGATGGTCTCCGCCATCCGCCGTCCGGCGACGGCCGTCATATTGGCCACCACCAGCGGGATCGTGGTGCCGACACCGTCCGGGGTGGTGAGGTCGACGTCGAGTCTCGAGGTGACCGCGGAGCGGGACGGTACGAGGAAGACATCGGAGTAGGTCAGGTCGGCGGTGGGCAGCTGGCCGTTGAGGAATCGCACGGACGGTGATCGTACGGCCGTCCGGAGCGCGGTGCGAGAGGCCCGCCGACGGCCTCTCCGAGCGGGTGAGCGCCCTGGCTAGGCGGGGGCCCCGAAGCGGGTCAGCGTGGGCGGGCCGGCCAGATGGTCGGCCAGTGGGGTCGCACCGGCGCCCGCGCGCCAGGACCGGTAGGCGTCGTCATGGGCCAGTGACGCCCACCGCTCGACGACCACGACGTGGGCGGGGTCGTCCATGTCGACGAGCACCTCGACGCCCTCGGAGCCGGCGAAGGCACGGGTGTCGACCAGTACCTGTTCCAGGAAGGCGAGTGCGGCATCGCGTCGCGCCGCCGGGAAGTGCAGGTCCAGCACAGCGGTCACGGTCATCGCGGAACTCCGATCCAGTCCAGAACCGCGTCGGTGTGCTGTCCCAGCAAGGGCGGCGCGCTGTGCTCGCGGTGCCATTCGGCCCCGTCGGCACCCCAGAACCGGAGCGGCGGACCGGGCAGCTCGACCGGCCCCAGCGTGGCGTGCTCGACCTCGACCAGCAGTCCCTGGGATCGGGTCTGATCCCATTCGTAGACCTGCTGCATGTTCTTGACCTGCCCGCTCGGGACCCCGATGGAGTTGAGCTTGGCCAGCAGTTCCGTCGTCGTGTATCCGCTGAACGCGGCCTCGACCGCTGCCTTGACCGCGGTGGAATTGCGGACCCGGTCACCGTTGGTGGCGAAGCCCTCGCCGTCCAGCGGCAGGCCGAAGGCGGGCGCGAACTTCGCCCACAGCCCCTGCGATCCCACCGAGATCTGCACGATGCCGTCACTGGCGTGGAACAGCCCGTACGGGCAGATCGACGGATGGTGCGGCCCCTCGCCGACGGGGATCTCGCCGGCGACCGTCCACCGTGTCCCCTGGAAGGCGTGCACCCCCACGATCGACGCCAGCAGCGACGTGGTGACCAGCCCGCCCCGGCCCGTGGTGGACCGCTCGTGCAGCTTTGCCAGCACCCCGTACGCGCCGTACATTCCGGCCAGCAGGTCCCCGATCGGCACGCCCACCTTGGTCGGCGTCTCGGCGTCCGGCCCGGTCACCGACATCAAGCCGGCCTCGCCCTGGGCGATCTGGTCGTAGCCGGCCCGACCGCCCTCCGGCCCGTCGTGCCCGAATCCGGAGATGGACAGCAGGACGAGTCGCGGATTGAGCTCGGCCAACCGCTCCATGGAGAATCCGAGCCGGGCGAGGACCCCGGGCCGGAAGTTCTCCAGGAGCACGTCGGCCCGCCGGATCAGTTCGGTCAACGCCGCCCGCCCCGCATCGGCCTTCAGGTCGAGCGTGATCGACTCCTTGTTCCGGTTGCAGGACAGGAAGTAGGTCGAGATGTCGTGCTCGGGACCGACGAACGGTGGGCCCCAACCGCGGGTGTCGTCACCGCCGCCCGGGGTCTCCACCTTGATCACCCGCGCGCCCAGGTCACCCAGCATCATCGCGGCGTGCGGCCCCGCGAGGGCGCGGGTCAGATCGACGACCAGAATGTCGCCGAGGGGGCCATCGGACCAGCGGTCCGGGGTGTTCGTCATCGAATCTCCCTCGTCGCCGCGATCCCGGCGATCCGGCGGCCCGATCCTACTGTGCCGGTCAGGTGGGCACCCGGTCAGTACGACGCCGATCCCCCGGTGGTGGCCCGGCGGGAATAGTCCGCTCGGTCCTCGGGTTTGTCCGACCAGTGCCCGCGGCGGAACAGCGCTCACTGCCGAACGGTGCCCACTGCCGATCACCGCCCAATGCAGATCAGCGACCGATGCCGACCGCACTCGGCGCCGGTCGTCGCGACCACGGAGGATGACATGCGCGCAGTCCGGTTCGCCGAGTACGGCGGCCCCGAGGTCCTGTCGATGGCCGACGTCGAGCCGCCACACGCCGGCCCCGGTCGGGTGCGGGTGGCGGTGCGCGCGGCCGGGATCAATGCGATCGACTGGAAACGCCGCGCCGGGATCATGCCGGTGCCGACCCTGCCCTTCATTCCGGGCACCGACGTCGCCGGGGTCGTGGACGAACTCGGCGACGGGGTGACCGGAGTCACTGTGGGCGACGAGGTGCTCGGCTCGGCGGTGAAGAACGGGTACGCCGAGTTCGCGGTGCTGGCGGCCTGGACGACCAAACCGGCCTCGATGAGCTGGGCGGCCGCCGCTGCGCTGCCACTGGCCGCCGAGACCGCGACCCGGGCGTTCGCCGCGGTGCACGCCCGGGACGGTGCGTCCGTGGTGATCAACGGCGCCTCCGGGGGCGTCGGCAGCGCTGCGGTCCAGTTGGCGGTGGCCCGCGGGATGACGGTCATCGGGGTGGCCGGGTCGGCCAACCACGACTACCTCACGGCCCTCGGTGCGGTAGCGGTGACCTACGGAGACGGCCTGGTCGAACGGGTCCGGGCCGTCGCGCCGAACGGGGTGGACCTGGCCGTGGACGTCGCAGGCTCGGGGGTGATCGCGCAGCTGATCGAACTGACCGGCGACCCGGCGGCGGTGGTCAGCGTCGCCGACTTCAGCGCACCCGACCTGGGCGCGGTGGTCACCGGTGGCGCCGAGGGCCGGCGCTGGGACGCACTGGAGGTGGCGGCTGCTCTGTATGGGCAGGGCCGCTACCGCATCGAGGTCCAGGAGGTTTTCCCCTTCGCCGAAGCGGCCGCAGCGCACCGGTTGTCGCAGGACGGGCACGTCCGCGGGAAGCTGGTTCTCCAGTGGTGACCACCAGCCGGCCCTGCCGATCCCGGCCGGTGCCGGAGCGAAGTTGACCCCCGGGTTTGGTGATCCGCACCCGACGTGCTTGACTGTATTTGGTCAACAGCTCTTGTTTTTCGCATAACCATTCTCGTGCTTCGGCCTGAGAATCCTCTCGATCGTCGTATCCAGAGATGTCGGATTTCCAGACGGACCCGGTCGTTCGCATCCGCGGACGGCCGACGGATACACCAGTCAGAGGAGAACTCAATGGCTACCGGAACTGTGAAGTGGTTCAACGCGGAAAAGGGCTTCGGCTTCATCACCCCCGAGGATTCGGGTGCTGATGTCTTCGTGCACTACTCCGAGATCAACTCGGGCGGCTACCGCAGCCTGGACGAGAACCAGCGCGTGAGCTACACCGTCACCCAGGGCCCCAAGGGCCCGCAGGCGACCGGCGTCACCGTCGTCTGAGACACGTCTCAGCAGTCCGCATGGGCGGTCATCCCGACAGGGGTGGCCGCCCATGCGGCGTTTCGGGGTCCGTTGGTTTCAGAGTCTGTTGAATGGGCCCTGCCAGGTCAGACCAGCGGCAGGTCTGAGTCGCCGAGACCGAACACCGAATCCGTCAGGTCACGGTCGTCGGTCGCCCGGACCGCGCAGACGGCGAAGACCAGCGATTCCGGCGGGTCCACCCCGATGCGCGGGTCGGACGCCAGCGTCCTGAACTCCACGCTCAACCTGCCCCCGACGGTGGGGTCGGCGCGGCCCAGCAGTCGGGTCGCGACGTCGTTGCAGTCGGTGCGCCAGCGGGCAGCGGAACTGCCTGCTATCAGCGACCGGGCGAATGCGACCGCATCGGTCAGGTACTCCACCCGATGCGGTGCGTCGCAGCGCAACAGCACCCCGTCATCCGAGGCACACTCGCCGAATTCGGCCGGTCGCCGATCCGGCGCGTCCCCCTGATGGCGAACCGAGCCGGTCGAGGATCTCGTCCCTCCCGGCGCGACGACGCAGGTCGCCCAGGCCTTGGGCCCCACCCGCTGCTCGGGGGGAGCCACCAGCAACTGGCTACGGGCTCGGAACGCCGGCCGCCAGACCTGCGTCGAGCCGACGAGGCGCAGGGCGACGTACTGGAAGGCGACCTGCCGGCAACGGGCAGCACCGGAACCGACCGGCCGGCCCGGGGCGTCCACGGCCCAGCGGGCCGTCACCTCGGCGTCGTGGACGTCGGTGCACGGGACCTGCTGCACGGTCGGATCGAAGCGCAGGCAGGCGCCGATCGGCGGCGGCTCCGGGATCGGGAGCGCGGCTGGCCGCGCCGCCAGGCCCGGTGCCAGCAACCGCGGGACCGCGATGATGACAACGAACGCGACGAGCAGCGTCACCAGCCCGCCGAGCCGACGTTCCACCAGATCAGGGTAGGTCTGCAGGCACCGGATGCCCAGAGGATTCATCCCGTTGCCGAGTGCGGAGCCGGGTGCGGTGTCAGGCTGTCGGTGTTCCCAGCGCCGGAGGAGTTCCGATGACCGCAGATCCACCGACCCGCGACGTCCCCGGCTGGTCCGGCCGGTTGTTCGAGGACTTCGCCGTCGGGGACGTCTATCACCATCCGTTCGGCCGCACGATCACCGAGACCGACAACCAGTGGTTCACCCTGCTGACGCAGAACGTCGCCAAGATTCACCTGGACCGCGAGTTCGCCGCCGGGACCGCCTACGGCAAGCCGCTGGTCAACTCGGCGCTGACCCTGGCGCTGGTCACCGGGCAGTCCACCATCGACCTCTCGATGAACGTGTTCGCCAACCTCGGCTGGGACGACGTCCGCCTGCCGCATCCGGTGTTCGAAGGCGACACCATCCACTCGCGGTCCACGGTGTTGGACCTGCGGCAGTCGGCGTCGCGACCGGACGTCGGTGTCGTCACCGTGTCCTCGGAGGGCTTCAACCAGCAGGGGACCGTCGTGATCCGCTTCCGCCGGACCTTCCTGGTGTACCGGGCGGGGCGGCTGCCGGCGTCGGGGAGCACCCGGTGAACGTCGCCGACGCAGTGGCGGCACTGTTCGTCCCCGGGGACCGGCCGGACCGGTTCGACCGGGCGCTGGGCGCCGGCGCCGACGTGGTGATCGTGGACCTGGAGGATGCCGTGGCACCCGCCGCCAAGGCTGCGGCCCGGGACAACGTGCGAGCGGCGTTGCGGTCCGCGGGGCGGGGTTTCCTGGTCCGGATCAATTCGCTCGACGGTGGTGAACGGCTCGCGGATCGGCAATTGCTGACCGACCTGGTGCGACAGCCCGGAGTGAGCCTGCAGGGTGTGGTGGTCCCCAAAGCCGATGATCCCGACGCGATGGCCGAACTCGGGGCGTTCCTGGCCGGGTCGTTCGACGGCTCACCCGCACTGATCGCCCTGGTCGAGACCGCTCGCGGGGTGCTCGCCGCCCCGCGACTGGCCGCCGTTCCCGGCGTGACCCGGTTGGCCTTCGGGGCGTTGGACCTGACGACCGACGTCGACGCGACGGGCGATTCCGGCCCGCTACTGGGTTACGCCCGGGCTCAGGTGGTGCTGGCGTCCCGAGCTGCCGGGATCGCCGGCCCGCTGGACTCGCCGTCGGTGGAGATCACCGACACCGATCTCGTGGTGGCAGCCGCGCGGTCGGCGCGTGGGGTGGGCTTCACCGGCAGCCTCTGCATCCACCCGCGCCAGGTGGCGGCGGTGCGGGCCGGGTTCGCACCGACGGCGGAGGAGCTGAGGTGGGCCCGGTCGGTGGTGGCAGCGGGGGCGTCGGCGGCGCGGGTCGACGGCCGGATGGTCGACCGGCCGGTGGTCGAGCGGGCCCGGCGGCTGCTGGCCCGGGCCGTCGAGAGCCGATCGATGCCGCCACCTGCGTGATCTCGTGGCGCCCGGCCGGTGGACGTCACCCGGAGCGGGCATGATCAGGTCCCATGACGGCCTATGCGGCGCTGCTGCGCGCGGTCAATGTGGGCGGGGCGAAGATCTCGATGGCGGACCTGCGCGAGGTCGGGACCGATGCCGGGCTGGACAGTGTTCGGACCCACCTCAACAGCGGGAACCTGCTGTTCGAGGCAGCCGCGGACACGCCGCGGGAGTACGCGGCTTCGGTGTCCCGGCTGCTGACGGAGCGGGTGGGACGACCCGTCCCGGTGATCGTCCGGTCGGTGAGTCAGTTGCGCCGGGCTGCCGACCAGGCGTCGGCCGCATATCCCGATGCGGCCGACAGCACCCTGGCGGTCGCGTTCCTGGATCGTCCGGTGCTGGACGTGGCGCCGGATCGGCTGGGTGAGTTCGGGGACGACCGCTACCTCATCGACGCCGATGCCGTGTACCTGCACTACCCGCATGGTCAGGCCAGAACGAAACTTCTGGTCGGCGTCGTCGAGAAGGGGCTCGGCGCGGTGGCGACCGTTCGCGGGCTCCGCAGCGTTCACGGAATGGTCAACATGATGACCGGCTGATCGGGTGAGTGGACGCAGTCGGACCGTTCGGCCGAACTGCTGAATCGATCTCATGACGTCCTGTACATGTCGATTTAACCCGCCTGGGTACGCTCAGAGGGTGCCAACCGCCGCGAGTGCGACCACCGAGGCGGTGCTCTGCGCAATTTCGGAGGTGCTGGCATCCGGACCGGTCACCGTGTTGACCGGTGCCGGCCTGAGCACCGATTCCGGCATCCCGGACTATCGCGGCCCGGGTTCCCCGCCGCGGGCGCCGATGACGTTCCAGGAATTCGTCACACCCCGGGGGCGGCAACGCTACTGGGCGCGAAGTTTCGTGGGGTTCGAGCGGATGGTGACGGCCGCCCCCAACCCCGGTCACCGGGCCGTGGCCGAGCTGGAAGCGCTGGGCGTGGTGACCGGTCTGATCACCCAGAACGTGGACGGCCTGCACCAGGCCGCGGGCTCCCGGGATGTCATCGACCTGCACGGACGCATCGACCGGGTGATCTGTCTGGGGTGCTCCCGCTCTGGCCCGCGGGCGGACTATCAGCAGCAACTCGCGCTGTTGAACCCGCGGGCGACCCGGTCCGGCGAGATCGACCTGGCGCCGGACGGAGATGCCGTCATCGAGGACACCGCGCACTTCGTCGTCGTCGATTGCGGGCGCTGCGGAGGGGTCATCAAGCCCGATGTCGTGTTCTTCGGCGAGTCCGTCCCGCCGCCCGTGGTGGTGGCGGCGGCGACGATGGTGGACCGGGCCGCGGCCCTGCTGGTGGTGGGGTCGTCGCTGACGGTCTACTCCGGGCGGCGTTTCGTCCGGCAGGCCGCAATGCGGGGGCTGCCGATCATCGCAATCAACCGGGGCCCGACCCGCGCGGACGAGTTCGCCACCATTCGGGTGGATGCCGGCACGTCGACAGTGCTGCCGGCGCTGGTCGACCGCCTCGTGGCCGCCCGGGCCGCCGGGAATCCGTAGGGTCGCCAGGGTGACCGACACCCCACAGCCGTCCCGGTACTCCGTCTTCGACGGCTTCATCGCCGGCACGGGCACGACTTCCGGGGTGCGCCTGGTGCTCGGCATCTGGCCCCGGTCGCCGATGGGGAGCTTCGTCGACGTCATGGTCGAGACCGCGGCCGGTCACCGGGTGCTGCTGGCGCCCAGCCATCAGGTCGCCGACTACGTGTCCGCCACTTACCAGTTCGACGAGATCCGCATCCAGGAGCTGGATCTGGAGCGGGACGGCGCCCGGATCCGGCTGTCCTCGACCAGCCTCGATCTGCGGCTACGGGTGGGTGCCCGCCCGCTGCTGGGCAGCGCCTTGTGGCTGGTTCCCGCGAGGCTGTCGCGGGCCAGGTGGTGGACGTCGGCGCTGGACCCCGTCGCCCGGGTCCTCCTGCCCGGGGTGCGCACCCGTGGATCGGCGGGGAACAACCGGCGGGAGTGGTACGCGGCGTTGGACCTGCACCGGCTGGACAGCGCCGCCGGCTTCTTCGACGGGGTCCCACTCGGTCAGATCGCGCCGGTCACGCCGCCCGTCCGGTTCGGGTTCGGATCCGTCCCCGAGCAGCCGTCGATCGTGCGGGTCGTGACGACCATCAGCCAGGACTGATCCCGGCCGCCGGGAACAATGTGCGGCCTGCCCGGTCTCCGTCAGGCGTGACGAGGACCGGGCAGCCGGGTCGGAGCAAGGACAACACCGGCCGGCTCCGACGACGTGGTTCCCCGGGACAGGGAACGACCGAGCATCTGCAGGGCTTCGTGGGGGTCCATCTGCATCACGCCGGCCAACAACCTCTCGGCCTCGCCCGGCGGGCGCTGCTCGGTCGGAAGGGGCAGCCGGAACACGGTGCCGTGCAGGAAGTCGCTGTAGACGTTGACCCACTCGCAGAAGGTCGACCAGGCACCGGAAGCGTATTCGCGGACGACCTGACCGCCGTCGAGGATCCGCAGCACCCCGCCGGCGCCGTCGGTGACGAGTTCGGTGCCTTCCACATACTCCGAGCGCGGCGGACCGTCCGGGGTCGGGCAGAGTACGACCCACGTCGAGCGGTGGGAACGGGGGTCCGAAGGATTCGGACGGCGCGCATTCATCCTGGGTACCTCTCGTCATGGTGCGAACTGCTTGCAACAGAGTCGCAGACCCGTCGCTACGGGGTCGGCTTTCCGTCGATAGGTGGAAGTGCGGCCCGGACGGATGAATGACGAATCACTGTCTGTGACGGGCTTCACGCACGCCCGATAGTAGGGCCCGCCCCGGGCAGAATCCAGCCTTTCGTGATGGAACCATCCGGCCGGACCGGCGCCCGGCGTGCAGGTAGCGGCATCCTCGCTGGTCAGCGGGTCACCCCGCCCACGAGCCGGACCACCGCCGGCGGCGGATGCCGAGCCGCCCGCGGAACCGCCGCAGTTACTTAGCCTTGCGAGACAATCGCAGACGTGGTTCGATGTTCGGTATTGGTCCAGCAGCGGCGCCAAGCATCCGAGTTTTTTCATCACGGAGGCTTACATGCCGCTCGTCGAAGAAGACCGCACCCCCGCACCCAGCGACACCGGAACCCAGCCGGTCTCCGTGCTGGCCGACCGGGCCGCTCGCCGTTCGTCGGCCTACTCCGAACGGAACCGCGAAGCCACCCTGGACGTCCTGCGCCAGGCCCGCGAGACGACAGACGAGAAGAAGCGTCAGCGGCTGCTCGACCAGGTCGTCACCGAGCACATGCGGTATGCGCACAGCATGGCGTCCCGCTTCCGCGGCCGCGGCGTGGACTACGACGATCTCGTCCAGGTCGCCTACCTCGGGCTGGTCAAGGCCGCTCAGGGCTGCGATCCGGAACGGTGCGCGGACTTCATGCAGTACGCCACGCCGACCATCATGGGTGAGCTCAAGCGACACTTTCGCGACCACGCCTGGAGCGTGCGCCCGCCGCGCCGTCTGCAGGAGATTCAGCCGCTGCTCACCTCGACCCGCAACGGGCTGACCCAGAAGCTGGGCCGCCAGCCCACCAGCCGCGAGGTCGCCGACGAGATGGGCGTGCCGGCAGAGCAGATCACCGAGGCTGTCGTCGCCGGTCAGGGCTTCAGCACTGCGTCGTTGGATCCGTTCTCCGACGGGTTCATCAACTCCGGTTCCGAGGACCCGCACCTGGCCAGCGTGGAGAACATGGATCTGCTGTCAACGCTGTTCGCCGACCTGACCGACCGCGAGCGCAAGGTTCTGCTGCTGCGGTACTACCTCGGTTGGACGCAGTCCGAGATCGGGGCCGACCTCGGGTTCAGCCAGATGCAGATCTCGCGCACACTGCGATCGGCGATGACGCGGTTGTCGCAGTCCCATTCGTCGCAGGATGACGCCGACGGCGGCGCCGCCGGATCACGCCGGGCCAAGCAGGACCAGATCGCCTGACCAGCGCCATCGGTCGACCTGACGACCCGGACACGACCTGACGACCCGGACACGTTCTCGTGTCCGGGTCGTTCGGTGTCAGCGTTCGGTGAGGCTGGCGTCCTGTGCCTTCTCCGCGGCACTCTTCTCCGTGGTGGCGTCACCGCTGCTGAGCTCACCGCCGGTGGACTCCAGGTGGGCCCGGATGAACCAGTGGAACTGCTCGATCTGGTGCAGGTGGCCGACCAGCAGGTCGTTGGTGACGATGTCGAGCTTCTCGGTCTCGTCGGCGGCCTTGCGGTAGTCCTCGATGACGCCGATGTAGACGAGATCGAGCGCGCCCAGGTGTGCGATGGAGTCCGCGCGACCGATGGAGTAGTCGTCCCAGGCGCGTGCCTCGACCAAGGCGCCGGGCGTGCCGACAGGACTGCCACCGAGGGTGGCGATCCGCTCGGCGACCTCGTCGGCGTAGCCACGGATCGTCTCCACCTGCGGGTCGATCATCTCGTGCACGCCGATGAAGTGCGGGCCCACCACGTTCCAGTGGGCGTGCTTGAGGGTCAGATGCAGATCGTTGAGAGCGTGCAGGCGACCCTGCAGGATCTCGGCCACCTTGGCGCCCGCGTCGAGTGAGACCGACGGAACGGTGAAGCGGGGCTTCTGAGCCATGACGTGCTGCCTTTCTGTCGTTGCTGGTGGCGCGACCGGTCAGCCGACCGGCGTGGCCCCGGGGGACGTGAACGTCCGCCCGCCTCTGTGGCAGGTACCCGGCCCTCGGGGTACCCCAAACCGGATGCCGCCCGCCGACCCGCCGACGGCCGCAGGAGACTGTCGGTGGCCGCGGTCACAATGGGCGGATGCTCCTGGACGCTCTCGTCAGCACCTCGGCCGCGGTCGCCGGCACCCGCTCGCGGCTGGCCAAACGGGATGCGCTGGCCGCGTTGCTGGCCGCCGCGGCGCCGGCCGACGTCGAACTGTCGGTGTCCTATCTGGGGGGTCGATTGCGACAACGTCGCACCGGGATCGGTCACGCAGCCATCGCGACCCTACCGGCGCCCGTCGTGGATCCGACGCTGACCGTGACCGAGGTCGATGCAGCACTCGAATTCATCAGCGGGCTGGCCGGCGCGGGCTCGGCGGCTGCCCGGACGGCCGCGGTGGCCGATCTGTTCAGCCGGGCCACCGCCGCCGAACAGGGCTTCCTGCGGCGGTTGATCACCGGCGAGATCCGCCAGGGCGCACTCGACTCCACAGTGCACGACGCGCTGTCGGTCGCGGCGTCGGTGCCGGCCGCGGCGATCCGTCGAGCGGTCATGCTCGCAGGTGACACCGGCGCTGTGGCGGTGGCCGCGCTCACCGGCGGCGCCGCCGCCGTCGAGGCCTTCGGGCTCCGGGTGGGGGTACCGGTCGGGCCGATGCTGGCGTCCAGCGCCCCGGACGTCGCGGCGGCGATGGACAAGATCGGCGCCGGCGTCCCGGTCAGTCTGGACACCAAACTGGACGGCATCCGGATCCAGGCGCACAAGGACGGGGACCGGGTTCGGCTCTTCACCCGCAGTCTGGACGACATCACCGCGCGGCTGCCCGCCGTGGTCGACGTGGTCGCGGCGCTGCCGACGGCGCAGGCCATTCTCGACGGCGAGGTGATCGCGCTCGGGGCGGACGGGCGGCCCCGTCCGTTCCAGGAGACCGCCTCGCAGACCGCCACCCAGACAGCCGGGCAGACCGCAGACAGCACCGCTGCGGCGCTGTCGGTGTTCTTCTTCGACTGCCTGGCCTGGTCCGGGGTGCCGCAGATCGACCTGCCGCTCGCGGACCGGTTGGCAGTACTCACCGCTGGGGTGCCCGCCGCCTGTCTCACCGAGCGTCTGGTGACCGCCGACCCGGCAGCTGCGGCGACGTTCTTCGCCGCCGCGCTCCACAACGGCCAGGAGGGCGTGGTGGTGAAGGACCTTGCCGCACCCTACGAGGCGGGCCGCCGGGGTGCCGGCTGGATCAAGGTCAAGCCCCGCCACACGCTGGACCTGGTGGTGCTCGCGGTGGAGGAGGGCAGCGGTCGGCGGCTGGGACTGTTGTCCAACATCCACCTGGGTGCACGTGACCCGGCCCGGCCGGGGGAGTTCGTGATGCTGGGGAAGACCTTCAAGGGAATGACCGACGCCATGCTGGCCTGGCAGACGGAGCGCTTCACCGAACTCTCGGTCGACCGCGACGGCTGGGTGGTGCGGGTCCGGCCGGAACAGGTCGTCGAGATCGCCTTCGACGGCGTGCAGCGTTCCACCCGGTACCCCGGCGGTGTCGCACTGCGTTTCGCCCGCGTGCTGCGATACCGGGACGACAAGACCGCCGCCGAGGCCGACACGGTCGACGCGGTCCGGGCGTTGGCCGGCTGGTTCGAAGCGCGTGACAACGGCGGCCCCCCCGCTCCGGTGACGTGACCGTGCCGGCCGGGTACGGACAGCTGATCTGTCCGCTCTGCACCCACGTTGCGTCGAGCCGATCGGTGGCTGTCGGTGCGGCATGCCACCATCGGGGGATGCGACACGGAATCGTCCCGCCCTACCTGCTCCGCCAACTCTCCGCGCTGGACAGCGTGCGGCTGGCCGACGCGAGTCGTGCCGCGGCCGCCACCCTGGAGCACGACCGCACCATCCGTGAGTTCCGGGCGGGTGAACCGGCGCCGCCGACCAGCCCGCCGGCCGGTGCCGCCGGGGTCCGGTCGGCCGGGGACGCCACCCCGGACGGCCCGCAGCGCACCATCGGTGATGCGCGCGGCACCGAGGAGACGCCGGGCGCCATCATCCGGCGTGAGGGCGAGGGCCCCGTCGGCGACGTCGCCGTGGACGAGGCCTACGACGGCCTCGGCGCGACCTACGCGCTCTTCGCCCAGGTCTACGGGCGCGATTCGATCGACGGTGCCAGGATGCCGTTGAATGCCACCGTCCATTACGGCAAGAAGTACGACAACGCGTTCTGGGACGGCACCCAGATGGTGTTCGGCGACGGTGACGAGGAGATCTTCGGCCGGTTCACCGCCTCGCTGTCGGTGATCGGTCACGAGCTGGCGCACGGGGTGACCCAGCACTCCGCGGGGCTGGTGTACCAGGGTCAGTCGGGCGCATTGAACGAGTCCGTGTCGGACGTCTTCGGGGCGCTCGTGGAGCAGTATCAAGCCGGCCAGACGGTCACCGAGGCCAGCTGGCTGATCGGCGCCGGTCTGTTCACCGACGCCGTCGAGGGGGCGGCGCTGCGCTCGATGATCGCGCCGGGGACCGCCTACGACGACGACGTGCTCGGCAAGGATCCGCAGCCGGCGCACATGGACGGCTACCTCAAGACCACCAAGGACAACGGCGGCGTGCACCTGAACTCGGGTATCCCCAACCGGGCGTTCGCGGTCGCGGCCACCGAACTCGGCGGCCACGCGTGGGAGACGGTCGGTCAGGTCTGGTACGACACGCTCACCAACGGATCGCTGTCGCCGACGGTGCGATTCGCCGGATTCGCCACCGCCACCACCAAGGCGGCCCGCGCAAGGTTCGGTGTGCGGTCCCCCGAGGAGCTCGCCGTCCGCGAGGGTTGGCACACGGTCGGCCTGACGGTCAAGGGCCTGCCGCTGCACAGCCGACGCTGAGCCCCGCGCGCCGATGGTGCCCGAATCCGGCGAACCCAGCGTCACCAGTGGGTGGAATGCGGTGAACGGTTCCCCGGATGGCTGTCGCTCGGGCCGGGGTGGGCGTACAAACAGACATATGAAGGTCAACGTCCTCCGCTCCGGAGGTTTCGCCGGGATGATGACCGGTTGGGAGATCCGGGTCGACGAGCAACCTGACCCCGCCCGTTGGGAGTCACTGGTCGACGCGTGCCCGTGGGACCGCCCGGCGGCCGGCGGTCCCGGTACAGCGGCCGACCGCTTCGTGTACGAATTCCGAGCCGGGCGTCGACACACCACCCTCGGCGAATCGCTGGTCCAGGGGCCTTGGCGGGAACTCGCCGATCGTGTCCGGGCAGACGGTCGACAGATCCCGGCGACCGAGCTGCGCTGACCACCGCCCGCCAGGTTGGAACTGGGCAAGAGCGCGATCCGCGGGCTCGTTCCTGGGTGACGATGTCAGCATGACCGCACACCTCCTGCTCGCTGACGACGATCGCGCCATCCGTGAATCGCTGGAGCGTGCGCTGGAGCTCGACGGCTACCGGGTCACCGCGGTCTCCGACGGGGTACAGGCGTTGGCCGAGGTCCGCCGCTGGGCGCCGGACCTGGTGTTGCTGGACGTGATGATGCCCGGTGTGGACGGCCTCGGGGTGTGCCGGGTGATGCGTGCCGACGGTATGCAGGTGCCGATCCTGATGCTGACCGCCCGGGTCGAGGTGCCCGACCGGGTGGCCGGCCTGGACGCCGGGGCCGACGATTACCTGGCCAAGCCGTTCGAGCTCGACGAGCTCATGGCCCGGGTACGGGCGCTGCTGCGGCGGGCGCAGCTGCAGCCGGTGCCAGGTGACAGCGACGTCGTGCAGGCCCGGGGGGTCCGCGTCGATCCGGGCAGTCGGCGCGCCTACGTCGGCGCCGCAGAGCTTGAGCTGTCCAAGACCGAGTTCGACCTGCTGGAGCTGCTGATCCGCAACGTGGGTCTGGTCCTGACCCACACCGCCATCTACGAGCGCATCTGGGGGTACGACTTCGGCCCGGACAGCAAGAACCTGGCCGTCTACATCAGCTACCTCCGCCGCAAGCTCGATGCGCTCGACGCGCCGCCGCTGATCCGCACGGTCCGTGGCGTCGGCTACAGCGTGAGCGGATCGTGAGATTCGCGCTCACCGTTCGGCGCAAATTCGTCATCGCGCTGGCGGCCGTTGCGCTGGTCGTCGCCGCCCTGACCGGGGTCATCGGCTACGCGTTCACCGCCCACGTGCTCAGCGACGAGATCAACCGGTCACTGGCCGCCGCCGCCAGGACCCTGGACGCCGGCGCCGGCGCGCGAACGCTGACCACCGATCCGACAACCGGGGAACCCAGGGGCGGTGACGGCCTCGACGGCGCCGGGCCGGGCCGCGGTGACCGGAGCGGGCAGCAGGGGATCGTGCAGGCCGCGCAGACCGTCAGCACGGCCGGGGTTGTCGACGTGCTGGCGGGGTTCCCGCTGCCGATCGGCGACTCCACCACCGCGGGGCGGCGGCCGGGCGGGGACGGCAGTGCTGTCGAGACGATCTCCGTCGACGGCACCGAGTACCGGGTGCTCACCGCGGCCCGGGTGGACGGCGACGGCGTGATCATGGTCGCCCGCGACCTCACCGTCGCCGAGGACGTGCTGTCGCGGTTGGCCTGGAACACCGCCGGGATCGGGCTCGGGGTGTTGTTGCTGGCCGCCGCGGTGGGCTGGCTCGTCGCCCGGCAGATCACTCGACGGTTGACCGCGCTGACCGTGGCCGCCGACCAGATCGGGATCACCGGTTCGATGCAGTTGGACGTGGAGACGGCCGGCGGCGACGAGGTGGCCAGACTGGGCGGCGCCATGCGCAGCATGCTCGGCGAGCTCGCCCGGTCCAAGGACGATCAGCAACGCCTGGTGCAGGACGCCGGTCACGAGCTGCGGACCCCGCTGACCAGCCTGCGCACCAACATCAGCGTGCTCAGGCGGTACGAGGAGCTCCCACCGGCGTCCCGAGCCCGGCTGCTCGAGGACGTGCAGAGCGAGGCGCGGGAGTTGACCAACCTGGTCAACGAGCTGATCGAACTGGCCACCGACCGTCGGGGCGCGGAGCAGTTCGACACCGTGGACCTCGCGGTCGTCGCCGAGCGGGTGGTGGAACGGTTCCGGCGGCGTTCGACTCGGGCGATCGTGGTGACCAGCTCCGGGACCACGGTCACCCGCGCCCGCGAGCACTCGGTGGAGCGCGCGCTGTCGAACCTGTTGGACAACGCGATCAAGTTCGACGGCGGCCCCGACGTCGCCGGTGGCGGCCCCGTCGAGGTCGAGGTCGAGGGCACCACCGTCACCGTGTCCGACCGGGGGCCCGGGTTCGCCGACGGCGACACCGAGCGGGTGTTCGGCCGGTTCTACCGTTCCGACGCCGCCCGCAGCCTGCCCGGGTCCGGCCTCGGACTGGCGATCGTCGGGGATGTCGCCGCGATCCACGGCGGCACCGTGTCCGCCGCGAACCGGGTGGGCGGCGGTGCCGTGCTCCGCTTCACGCTCGGCGGCGCGGCGTTCTTACCCGACGACAACCTGGGCACCGAGGCGCTCTAACCCCGGCCCGCGAGCATGGTGGTACACCCCGAGAGGAACCACCATGGCCGCCAACGCCCCGATCCCGACCGCGTCGGTCAAGAAAAGCGCAGACACAGCAAACGCCTTGGTGGCGAACAGGACCGGCCGCGACGGTGAACTGGTGACGAAAGGAATCCCGATGCGAAGTGCCGATCACGACATCCGGTCTGCCGGATGCGCGGCGTGAGTACCGCGGTGCTGACCGGGCCCAATCCTGCGTCCGCGCCGGCCGGCCACCGCGGCCAGTCCGACCCGGACCGGCGGGTCCTCGGTCGCGACGACCGCCGCGATCATGGCGTCCAGATGCTCATCGGTGTGCTGGTGTGGCTGAGCCTGCTGCTGGTGACCTACCTGTGGGACGCCGACGGCGGCATCGCCGACCTGACGGACTGGGCCGCCGGGATGACCTCGGTCGGGCGGCTCAGCGGGCTGTGGGCCTCCGACCTGCTGCTCATCCAGGTCCTGCTGATGGCCCGGCTGCCGCTCCTGGAGCACTCCTTCGGCCGCGACGAGCTGACCCGGGTGCACCGGCTGGTGGGCTTCAGCTCGTTCACCCTGATGCTGGTCCACATCGGGACGATCATCGTCGGCTACGCCTCGGCGCAGTGGTCGCTGGTGCCGTCCACCACGTGGGACCTGCTGGTGAACTACGGCGGCATGCTGCTGGCGCTGGCCGGCACCGTGTGCCTGGTGATGGTCGTCGTCACCAGCGTCAAGGCCGCCCGTCGCACGCTGCGCTACGAGTCCTGGCACCTGATCCACCTGTACGCCTACCTCGGGGTCGGGCTCGCGTTGCCCCACCAGTTGTGGACCGGCCAGGAGTTCCTGAAGTCGCCACTGGCCACTGTCTACTGGTGGACGCTCTGGGGCGTCACGGCTGCCGCGGCGATCACCTGGCGGCTACTGCTGCCGACCGTGCGCAGCCTCCGACACGATCTGCGGGTCACGATGGTCGTTCGGGAGGCGTCCGACGTGGTGTCGGTGTACTTGTCCGGCCGCCGGCTCGACCGGCTGCCGACCCGGTCCGGCCAGTTCGTCACCGTCCGGTTCCTCAACGGCAAGGGCTGGAGCCGGGGGAACCCGTACTCGCTCTCCGCCGCCCCCGACGGCCGCGGCCTGCGGATCACCGCCAAAGCGCTGGGTGCCGGCAGCGCGCGACTGGCTGCGCTGAAGCCGGGGACCCGGGTCTGGTTCGAGGGTCCGTTCGGGCGGCTCACCGGCCGGGCGCGCACCCGCCGGGGCGTCGTCCTCGCCGGTGCCGGCGTGGGGATCACCCCGCTGCGGTCACTGGCCGAGGGGTTGCCGTACGGGCCCGGCGAAGCGGTCCTGCTGCAGCGCTACACCGACGAGCCGCTGTTCACCCGGGAGCTCGACGCGCTGGCCGCCCACCGCGGCCTGCGGGTGGTGTCCCTGCCGGGCCGCCGCCCGCACCGTGACTCGGTGCTCGGCCCGGCGGTGCGCGGTGTCGACGAACAGACGGCGCTGTACCGGCTGATCCCTGATCTGGCCGACCGGGACGTGTACCTGTGCGGCCCGAAGCCGTGGACGGACGGATTCGAACGACTTGTCCTGGCCGCCGGCGTCCCGCGCGACCGTATCCATACCGAGAGCTTTGGCTGGTGACGCGATCATGAAGAAAATCCTGCTGTGGTTCACCACGACCGTCACCATCGTGGTGCTGCTGTTCGGCTACCGCACCTCGACCCACCCGTCCACCGCGTCTGCGACCAGCAGCGCGGTCAGCCCCCTCATCGGTGCTGCAGCCGCCCCGAGTTCCGCATCGAGCACCGCCGCGGCGCCGAGCACCACCGCGGCGCCGAGCACCACCGCGGCCGCGAGCACCGGGAATGCGGTCACCGCGCCTTCGAGTTCAGCGGCGGCCGGGCCCGCCGGTACCGGCAGCAGCAGCGCCGCGACCACGTACACCGGGTCGGTGGCCTCGACCCGCTGGGGTGACGTCCAGGTCGCGATCACCGTCACCGACGGAAAGGTCACCGCTGTCAGCGTTCCGGTCTTCCCGAGCGAGAACGGCAAGGACCAGCAGATCAACGCCCGGGCGCTGCCCATCCTGGTGCAGGAGACCATCAGCAGTTCGAGCGCCGAGATCGACATGGTCAGCGGCGCGACGGTGACCAGCAACGGCTACCTGGAATCGCTGCAGTCCGCCCTCGACCAGGCCGGCCTGTGACCACCGTGACCGTCGACGTCCGGCGCGCGGTCGAGCACGTGATGGGAATGCCGATCAGCCTGGCCCTGCGGGGCCGGCACGCCGACACCGGGGTCGGGCTCCGAGCGTGGAACGCCGTACTCACCCAGCTGCGGCAGGTCGACCGCACATTCAGCACCTATCGCGACGACTCGGTGGTCAGCCGGTTCGGCCGTGGCGAGCTGGTCGAGGCGCAGTGCCCGCCGCAGGTGCGGGAGGTCCTGGACCTGGGCCGGGCAGCGGCGGAACAGTCCGACGGCGCTTTCTCGATGTGGCTGCCCGACGGCGACGGCGGCACCAGGTTCGAGCCCAGCGGAGTGGTGAAGGGCTGGGCGATCCAGCGTGCGTCGCGTCACCTCGCCGCGCTGGAGGACACCGATTTCTGCCTGTCCGCCGGCGGCGACATGGTCTGCCACGTGGCCGACCCGGGCCGTCCCGGGTGGCAGGTCGGCGTCGAGCACCCGCTGGACCCCACCTCGGTCATCGCCGTCATCCCGATGCGCACGGGCGCGGTCGCCACGTCCGGCACCGCGCACCGCGGACACCACCTGGTGGACGCGCGGACCGGTCGGCCGGCGGTCGGGGTGGCGTCGGTGACGGTCATCGGACCGTCGCTGACCTGGGCCGACATCGACGCCACCGCGGCGTACGCGCTGGGCGCGGGGGCGGCAGCCTGGCTGAACACCCGGATCGGCCGCAGCGCGCTGGTGGTCTGGCCCGACGCGTCGACCACCGTGATCGACGGGCGGCTCCCCGGGGGGTGGTGACGTCGGATGCCCGGAAAACGGCTGCGCTCAGTCGCCGAGCAGTCGCAGGGTGGCGGAATCCGCCCCACCGCCGAACCACCGGTCCAGGACCGCCCGGAAAACCGGTGCCGTCGGATCCGCCCGGTTGAACAGGGTCATCGACGACCGCAGCTTCATCGCGTCGACCGCGCCGAACACCTGCTCGGCGGTGACGTCGGCCGGCAGCTCCAGCAGCATCGCCGACACCGCTACGAGGCGCTGCCCGAGCACCGGGTGCCGCAGGTAGGCGGTGGCTTCCGGCAGGGTGCGGATCGCATAGTGCACCGCCGTCGGGCTGGACCCGAGGCCGGCGAGCTGCGGGAACACGAACCACATCCAGTGGCCGACCTTCCGGCCGCGGCGCAGCTCCGCGGCCGCCCGGTCGTACACCCCGCCGTCCTGCGCCGTGACGAACCGGCCCAGGTCGAACCGTTGCGTCGGGTCCGCAGCGGACGCCACGTCAGCCCAGCGACCGCAGGACGTCGGGCAGCGGCCCGGTGTGCAGCACCGTGAGCCGCTTCGTCGGCCGGGTCAGCGCGACGTAGAGGTCGTTGAGGCCGTGGCCGGACTCGGCGATGATCGCCGCCGGCTCCACCACGATCACCGCGTCGAACTCCAGGCCCTTGGCCTGCCGGGTGGTCAGGATGACCAGCGGCCGGCGCAGGTCGGGATCGTCGGAGGCGTCCATCTCGAGCAGCCCGGGTCGGTGGGCCGCCACCGCGGCGGTGAGCGGGGCCAACGCGTCCTCGGCGACGATGACCGCGGTGGTCCCGGTGGAACCCGCGGGCAGATCGGCACCCTCAGCACCCTCGGCACCCTCGACACCCTCGGCATTCCCGCCGGTCGTGGTCCCAGCGTCCGCGCGTTGCCGCGCACTCTCACGCTCGGCCGCCGTCACGATGGCCGCGGCCAGACCGTCGGCCGGCACCGCCTGGACCGTCGGGTGTTCACCGGTCTCACGGACCGACTCCGGCGGGGTGCGCTGCGGATCGATCGCGGCCAACACCTCGTTGGCGACCACCATGATCTCGGCCGGCGTCCGGTAGTTCACCGTGAGCTCGGCCAGCCGCCAGCGTTCGCCCAGATACGGCGCCAGCACCGGCTGCCAGGACGACGTCCCGGCCGGGTCCGACGTCTGCGCGACGTCGCCGACGATGGTCATCGATCGGGTCGGACAGCGGCGCATCAGCACCCGCCAGGCCATCGGGGACAGCTCCTGCGCTTCGTCGACGATGAGATGGCCGTAGGTCCACTCCCGGTCCAGCGACGCGCGCTCGGCGGTGGTGAGTCGGGAGAGGTCCTCCTGGCGGTCGGCCAGCACATCGGCGCTGATCAGGTCGGACGCGACCAGCGTCTCCTCCTCGGCATCGTCCTCGAAGTCCGCCGAGCGGGAACCCTCGATGACGTCGAGTACGCCCTGGGCGTACTCGACCTCCTCGGCCCGGCGACGCTGGGCGCGCGCCTGCTCGGCCCGGTCGTCCACGCCCAGCAGCTCAGCGGCCTCGTCGAGCAGCGGTACGTCCGACACCGTCCACGGCGCGGACCGGTCGCGCCGCAGCAGCCTGCGCTGCTCCGGCGGCAGGTTGATCCGGGCCATCGCGTCCTCGGTCGCGAACAGGTCACGCAGCAGCGACTCCGGGGTCAACCGGGGCCACAGCGTGTTCAGCACGGCCTGGATCCGGCCGTCCGCGCGGAGTTCGTCCCGGACGTCGTCGAGGTCCTGGCGATCCAGCAGATTGCCGCCGCCCGCGACGTTCTCGCCGACCTGGTCGGCGTAGCGGTGAGCCAGCACGGTGAGCATCTCCGAGACGAACACCGCCCGGGCGCGGTTGTGCGGCTGGCGGGTGCTGCGGGCGCGCCGGCGGGCCTGGGTCACCTGGGCCCGGTCCAGTGCCAGCTCGTACCGCTCGAAACGGACGGTGTCACCACGCTCGGGCAACCGCTGCCGATCGGCCACTGCGGCGGCCACCGTCGCAGCCATCGCCGGGGCGCCCTTGATGACCGCGACCGCGGCGTCGTCGGTGGCGGTGGCCTTGACCCCGGGGTAGAGGGTGCCGACCGTGGCGAGCGACACCGCGGTCTCGCCCAGCGCCGGCAGGACCTGTTCGATGTAGCGGAGGAAGGTCGAGTTGGGCCCGACGACGAGCACCCCGCGGCTGGCGAGCCGTTCGCGGTGGGTGTAGAGCAGGTACGCCGCCCGGTGCAGTGCGACCGCGGTCTTGCCGGTGCCGGGGCCACCCTGGACCACCAGGGCGCCGTTGACCTCGGACCGGATGATGCGGTCCTGCTCGGCCTGGATGGTCTCGACGATGTCGCCCATCCGGCCCGTCCGGGCGGCACCCAGGGCGGCCAGCAGCGCCGACTCGCCGGTGAGTGAGGTCGGTGCGGCGGCCTGGCCCGGCACGTAGACCAGCGACTCGTCGTCGATGCTGACGACCTTGCGCCGCCGGGTGCGGATGTGCCGACGCCGGGTGACACCGGCCGGTGACACCGCGGTGGCCAGGTAGAACGGGCGGGCGGCCGGCGCGCGCCAGTCGATCAGCAGCGTCTCGAAGTCGCTGTCGGACAGGCCCAGTCGACCGACGTAGAGCTGGTCCGGATCCGCGCCGCGACCGTCCTGCTCGCCGTCGAGGTGCGGGCGCCGCGGTCGGTCCGGGTCGAAGTCCAGCCGACCGAAGCAGAGCCCGTACTCAGCCGCGCCCAGTTGCTGCAACCGGTCGGAGTACCGCGCGGCCGCGACGTCGCGGTTGGTCAGCCCCTGGGGGGTGCCGTCGGTCTCGCGCAGCGCGCGCCGCAGCGAGTCCTTGGTCTCGGCCCACAGGTCGTCGAGCCGCTCGTACAACACCCCGACGTACTGCTGTTCGTGCCCGATCCCGTCGTCGGGGACCCGCGCGGGCGGGCCGCCGTTGAGGTGCGCGACCGCCGCGGGGCCGGCGGTCGTGGGTTCTGGCGTGCGCGGTCCGGCGGTCACGGGCGTGGCCAGCTGATCGGTGAAGTCCTGGCTGATGACGGTGTCCTTGTTTCTACGCGCGGGGTCCTGCGCGCGGTGCTGCGTGCGGGGCCCGGCGTGCGGCAATCGAGAACGGTCGAGTTTACCCGTGTGGTCGCAGCCCCGGGAGTGACGCCGACGTCACTGCCCGACGCGGAGCCAGCCGTCCCCGCGATAGCGCACTCCCAGCGTGACCGAGCGCGCCACCATGAAGACGCCGGTGTATCCCGCCCACAACCACACCAACCCGGCGGTGCCGTCGGGGGCGAGCCGGCCCACCACGGCCAACGCCGGCAGGTAGACGAGCAGGTTGACCACCCCGGCCACCGCAAGGTAGCGGCCGTCGCCGGCGCCGAGCAGCACCCCGTCGAGCACGAACACCCAGCCGGAAATCAACTGACCGACGGCCAGTACCAGGCAGGCGGCAGCCACCGCGGCGATCACCGCGCGGTCGGGACTGAACAGTCGTCCGACGAAGGGTGACACGAGGGCCAGCAGCGACCCGAGAGCCACCCCCGCCCAGCACGCCCACCGGACCAACCGCCGGGTCAGCGCTCGCACACCGGCGACGTCCCCGGCGCCCAGCGCGTGCCCGGTCAATGCCTGCGCGGCGATTGCGATCGCATCCAGTGCGAGCGCGAGCAGGTTCCACAGGTTGAACGTGACCTGCAGTGCGGCCAGCGCCACCACCCCCTTCGTGGCGCCGACCATCACGGTGAGCAGCACCGCGGCGCGCAGGGTCAGGGTGCGCAGGAAAACCGGGAAGCCGGCCCGGCCGGCGTGCGTCACCCGGTGGACGGTCGTTCGCAGCGGCACCCCCTCGGTACCGGCGGTCCGGGCCACGACCGCCACCAGGGCCACCGCCATCAGGTACTGCACGATCACCGTGCCGATCGCCGATCCGGCGATGCCCAGGTCCAACCCGTACACCAACAGCAGGTTGAGACCGACGTTGAGCACCGCGCCGGCAGCGGCGGCCACCAGCGGGGGGACGGTGCGGTGCAGGCCGCGCAACACCCCCGTGCAGGCCAGCACCAGCAACATCGCGGGCAGTCCCAGCGCCGACCACGCCAGATAGACCGCCCCCTGCCGGGCCACCTCGTCGGCCCCGCCCAGCGCCCTGACCAGGCCGCGGGCGGTCGGCGCGATGGCCACCAGAAGTAGCGTGCCGAGCACGACGGCGAGCCACATCCCGTCCACGCCGTGGTGGAGAGCGCCCCGCCGGTCGCCGGCCCCGACCCGCCGGGCCACCGACGCGGTCGCCCCGTAGGCCAGGAAGACGCTGAGTCCGACGACGGTGCTGAGCACGGTCGAGGCGAGTGCGAGACCGGCCAGCGGGGCCACCCCGAGGTGACCCACGATCGCGGCGTCGGCCAGCAGGAACAGCGGTTCGGCAATCAGCGCCCCGAGGGCGGGCACCGCCAGCCGGAGGATCTGCCGGTTGAGCTGCCCCGCCGAGCCGGGTGCGGGCGCCCGGCGCCCGGCCGCCCCACCTTTCCGGGCCGGTGGCGGGTGGGAGGGGTCGCCCGTCATGCGGTCACGCTAACCCGGGTCGGGGAACCCGGGTCATACCTCGATCAGCACCGCCCGGGGTCATACCTCGATCAGCACCGCCCGGGGTTGCGCCTTGGCGGCCCGCCGGGCCGGCAGCACGGAGGCCACCACGCCGGCCACCACGGCCAGCACGAGCACCAACAGCACCTCCGCCGCCGGGAACACCAGCACCGGCGTGCTGCCGATCTCACGGAAGGTGGCGGCCGCGCCGATCCAGCCGTAACAGGTGCCCACCGCGATACCCACCGCCGAGCCGACGGCCGCCAGCAGGGCCGCCTCCACCGCGAGGCTCCAACGGAGCTGCCCGCGCCGCAGTCCCAGGGCGCGCAGCAGCGCCGACTCCCGGGTGCGTTCGGTCACGGACAGTCCGAGGGAGTTGCCGATGCCGACCACCCCGATCACCGCGCCGACCGCCAACAGCGCGGTGACCAGCAGCAACATCGTCGTCAGACCCTTGCTGACGGACGCGTGGTCGATCGCCGAACCCGCCAGGACGACCGTGGCGTACGGCGCGACGATCGGATTGAGTTCGGTGATGGCCTCGTTGGCGCGGTCGACGTCGGTCAACCGACCCCAGATGGCGGCCGGGTTCGCCGCCGGGTCGAGCCGCTCGAGCGCGGCAGCCGAGACCACGGCGATCTCGTTCTGGCCGCGGGCGAGTTGACTGTCGGTGATCCGCAGTTCCAGCGTCGCCGCCGGGCCCACCAGGCTGACCACGTCGCCGGTGTGCAGACCCGCGTTGACGATGACCGCTCGGGGCAACGCGATCCGCCCGGCCGGGACGATCGGGGAGCGCACGACCGCCGCGTCGCCCGTCGTCGCGCCCAGGACGGTGATCGTCGTCCGTGTGCCGCCGGTGTCGATCGTGGCCAGCGTGCCGGCCACCACCCGGGTGGTCAGCCCGGCGGCCGCCACTTTCTCGTTGAGGCCCGCCGGCAGCGGCGCGAGTGCGACGTCGGTCGCCGTTTGCTGTGGCGTGGCGGTGATGCTGACGTCCAGCGGGAACCGCTCGTCCAGGGACGAGGCGAGGCCGGCCCGGGCGGACGCGCCGCCCACCTGCAGGGTGACGATCAGCCCGACCGAAATGGTCAGTGCAGTGGCCGTCGCCGCGGCGCGGTGCGGGTTGCGCAGGGCATTGGCCGCGGCCAGCCGGCCGGGCGTCCCGGCGAGTCGGGCCACCGGGCTGATCACCCTGAGGAAACGCGACAGCACCGACCGCAGCAGGAGCAGCACCCCCACCGCGGAGACCGCGCCGCCGCCCACGGCCACCGTCAACGACGGCAGCTTGACGCCGGCGGCCAGCCCGACGGTGCCGACGATCCCGAGCACCAGTCCGAGCAGGGACCGGACCAACCCGCGGTGGCCGCCGTTCGGGCCGGCCGTCAACAGGTTGAGCGCCGCCAGCGGGGAGACCTTCATCGCCCGGACGGACGGGATCAGCGCCGCCAGCACGGTGACCGCGATCGCGACCACCCAGGCGGTGAAGACCGGCAGCGGCTCGATGGTCAGGCTGGCGCGCGCGACGTCGGCGATGGGCATCGCGAGCCAGGCTGCGAGCACGGCCAGCGGCAGGCCGGCGGTGGCGCCGATGCCACCGACGAGCAGCGCCTCGGCGAGGACGGATCGGCGCACCTGGGCACGGGACGCCCCGATGGAGCGCCACAGGCCGATCTGTCGTTGCCGCTGGTGGATGAGGATGTTGAAGGTGTTGGCGATCACCGACGCCGACACCAGGCCGGCGATGATCGCGAAGGACAGCAGCACGGTACCCAGCACCTCGGTGCCGCCGAGCACCACCTGGACCAGGTCGGCGGCGACCTTGCTGCCGGTGTTGACCGTGGCCGCCCCGCCCAGCGCGGTGTCCACAGCCGCCGCCAACGCGGCGGGTGCGGTCCCGGGGGCGGCGATCAGGTCGAAGGAGTCGACCTTGCCCGCCGCCAGCTGCGCGGCGACCTCGGGGCCGGTGTAGAGCTCGTCCCGGGAACCGGTCAACGAAGACCGGGTGACATCCAGCAGACCGACGACGGTGAACGTCCGCTCGCTGCCGTCCCAGTTGGTGACCGTGACCGGGCTGCCGATCGAGAGGCGGTTGCGCTCGGCGGTCGCCGGGTCGATGGCCACCGCCGACGACGGGTCCGCGGCCGCGGCGGGCCAGACCCCGGCGGTCAGGTCGAACCAGCGCAGCGCCGGTGCGGTCGGGATCGACTGGATGTGGGTGAAACCGCGGGTGGTGTCGGTGCGGAACGCCAGGATGGTGCGGTACACCGGCTCCACGGTGGCCACGCCCGGAACCGCCGCGAGCTGTCGACCCATCGCGGTGGTGTCCGCGCCGACCGCAGGCTGGGCGACCACGTCCACCAGTGATGCGGCAGCGCCGACCGTGCGGGCCAGGTCCGCCCGGAAGCTCGCGGTGAAGATCATGGTCGAGGCGGCGAAGCCGACACCGATGGCGATGGAGAGCAGCACGGCGGCGAAGCGCTTGCGGTAGAGCAGCAGGTTCGCCCACGCGGACCGCATGTCAGGCCGCCAGGCCGGCGAGCGCGCTGAGCACCGTGTCGGCGTCAGGCGTGCGTAGTTCACCGCGGATCCGGCCGTCGGCGAGCAGCACGGCCCGATCCGCGTAGGTGGCCGCGATCGGGTCGTGGGTGACCATCACGATCGTCTGGCCCTGCTCCCGGGCAGCGGTCCGCAGGTAGCTCAGCAGCGCCGCGCCGGTCCGGGAGTCCAGCGCGCCGGTCGGTTCGTCGGCGAAGACCACGGCGGGGCGGGTGATCAGGGCCCGGGCTACCGCGACCCGCTGCTGCTGCCCGCCGGAGAGGTGGGCGGGTCGGTGGGAGAGCCGTTCGGTGAGCCCGAGCGACGTGACGAGCTCGTCGAAGAGCCGCTGATCGACCTTGCGACCGGCCAGCTCCAGCGGCAACAGGATGTTGTCCTTGGCCGACAGCACCGGCAGCAGGTTGAAGTTCTGGAACACGAAACCGATCCGGTCCCGACGGTGCACCGTGAGCTTGCGATCGTTGAGGGTGCCCAGTTCCACACCGTCGACGTGGACCCGGCCGCGGGAGGCGTCGTCCAATCCGGCCAGGCAGTGCATCAGCGTCGACTTGCCCGAGCCGGACGGACCCATGATCGCGGTGAACGAGCCGGCCGCGAACCCGACCGAGACGTCGTCCAGAGCGGTCAGCGCGGTGGCGCCGGAGCCATAGATCTTGGTGAGTCCCTCGGCGCGGGCGATGTCGGTCCGCACCGCGGGTGCAGCGGTCAACAGGGCAGTCGTGCTCATCAGGGTCCTTCTGCTGGGCAACGTCGGACCGCCCGGGATCGACAGCGATCACGGACGAAGATAATGGTTGCAGAAAGCAACACTATCGTTACTCAGAGGTACATGCGGGGTGTTGGCGGGTGATTTCCGCGTGACCGACGGTGATGTCGGGGCGGGTCCGCAGCGCATCTGCCGACACCTGACCAGGTCGGCGGTGCGCCACCGAGCGGCGGTCACGCAGGGTGAGAAATGTCGACACGCACCGCCTGATCCTCACGTCGCCAGGAGTGCCGCGGTGGAATCGGCCCGAATCGCTCTCCGGGCGGGCAGTAGAGCGGCGCACGAGCCGGCGAGCACCGCCAGCACCAGGTCCACGGCGATCTGGCCGACCGGCAGCGCCAGCACCAGCGGCCGCTGCGCCTGGGCGAAGGTGGCGGCCGCGCCGAGCCAGCCGTACCCGATCCCGAGCACGATGCCGACCACTGCGCCGACCCCGGCCAGTACGGCCGCCTCGGCCGCGATCGCATGCCGCAGTTGGCGCCGATGCAACCCCAGCGCCCGCAGCAGCGCCACCTCCCTGGTGCGCTCCACCATCGACAGGCCCAGGGTGTTGCCGATCCCGACCACCGCGATGGCTGCGGCGACCGCCAGCAGGGCGGTGATCAGCCGCACCACCGCACGCAGCCCCTCGGCCACGGCAGCATGGTCGGCGGCCGCGCCGCTCAACGTGAGACCGGAGTAGGGCGCCAGCAGCGGTGTGAGGTCGCGGATCGTCACGTCTGCTGCGTCGAGGTCTGCCATCGAACCCCAGATCGCCCGCAGCGGCGCCGCCGGGTCGAGTCGGCGCAGGTCCTCGGCGCTGATCACGGCCACCGAACCCTGCGCGTCGGCGATCCGACCCGCAGCCAGGGTCAGGGTCAACGGATCGGTCTGGCCTGACCTGGCCAGCAGTACCGGGTCGCCGGTCTGCAACTGCAGGGAGTCGCTGACCCACCGCGGCAGGGCCACCGTGCCGTCCGCCGGGATCGGTGCGCGCAACAGCCCGGTGGACGCCGCCGTGGCACCGAGCACGGTCAGCACGAGGGTGTCCTGCGGCCCTCGCACCTCGGCGGTGGTCCCGGGCACCTCGACGGCCCGGACGCCCTCGATCCGGTTGACCAGGTCGAGCAGGCCGGTCGGCAGGCCCGGCTCGCCGGCGGCACCGGACGCGACGCCTGACCCGGTGTCGGCGGCGGGGTCCGCGTCGGCGACCACACCGATGTCCAGCGGGTACCGCTGCGCCAATGCCGCGGCCAGGCCGGCCCGCGCCGACGCCGTCGCCACCTGCAGCGTCACGATCAGGCCGACCGCGACCACCAGCGCGGTGCTGGTGGCCGCCGAACGGCCCGGATGGCGTCGGGCGTTGGCGACTCCGAGCCGGCCGGGCACTCCGACGAGCCGGGCCGGGGTGTCCAACATCCGCACGATCGCGGGCAGCACCGACCGCAGCAGCAACAGGATGCCGGTGGCCGAGACCAGACCGCCACCGACCGCCACGACCAGCGACGGCAACACCACCCCGCCGGCGAGCAGCCCGCCGCCCACCGCGGTGAGCAGACCGCCGCAGAGGATCCGCCATCGGCTCGCGCGGCGGCCCTCGGCCGCGCTCGGCAGCGGATCGAGGGCGGCGAGCGGGCTGATGCGCATCGCCCGCGCGGCAGGCGCCAGCGCACACAGCGCGGTGGCCGTCACACCGCCCGCGGCGCTCAGGGCGAGGACCGCCGGGTCGATGGTCAGGCTGCTCACCCGCATTCCGGTCGCGGCCAGTGTCACCGTGGCCACCCCGACGCCCGCCGCCACCCCCAGGGCGGCGCCGATGGTGCCGACCAGACCGGCCTCGGCCATCAGCCACCGCCACAACTGCCGGCGGGACGCCCCCACGCAGCGCAGCAGTCCCAGCTGTCGGGTGCGCTGCGTCAGCAGGATCATGAAGGTGTTGGCGATTACCGACGCCGCCACCAGGCCGGCGATCGCGGCGAAGGTGAACAGCACCGCGTCCAGCAGGTCGACCCTGCCCAGCACGATCGGCACCAGATCCTCGGCGGCCTGTGCGCCGGTGCGCACGGACGCCGCCCCGCCCAGCGACCGGGCCAGCGCGGCAGCGACGTCCGGCGCGGCGCTTCCCGGTGCGGCGGTGACCGCGATCCGGTCCACCCGGCCCGCGGCGAGCGAGGACACCAACTCCGGTGGAGCGAAGTAGCGGTCCGGCGATCCGACCAGCGGCGACGTGTGCACCGCCACCAGGCCGCTGACCCCGACCGGCCGGGAGGTGCCGTCGTCACCGGTCATGGTGAGCCGACTGCCGACGGCCAGTCCGGTGCGGGTGGCGGTGCGGGTGTCGGTGAGGATCTGGTCCGCCGCGGCCGGCAGGCTTCCCTCGGTCAGGGTGAACCAACGGTGCGCAGGGTCGACCGGGATTCCGGTCACCGTCCCCCAGCCGCGTCCGGTGCCGGACCCGGGGACGATACTGACCGCCACCGAGTAACGAGGTTCGGCGCTCGCGACACCGGCGACCGTGGTGATCCGCCGGTCGTCGGCGGTCACTCCCGCAGTCCGGGGGGCGACCATCACGTCGACGAGCTCCTGCTCGGCACCGATCGATCGGGTCAGGTCGGTGCGGAAGCTCGCGGTGAAGACCAGGGTCGCCACGACGAACCCGACCCCGATCGTGAGGGCGAGGAGTGCTGCGGCGAACCGCCCGGGGTAGGCGCGCAGGTCGGCGCGCGCGAACCGCATCTCAGACCCCGCTCAGCGAGGCGAGCGCGGACGAGACGGTGTCCCGGGTCGGACGGAGGATCTCGCCGACGATCCGGCCGTCGGCCAGCAGGACGGCCCGGTCGGCGTACGAGGCCGCCAACGGATCGTGGGTGACCATCACGGTCGTCCGGCCGTGTTCGCGGGCCGCCGAGCGCAGGTAGGCCAGCAGTGCGGCACCGGTGCGGGAGTCCAGGGCGCCGGTCGGCTCGTCGGCGAACACCACGGCGGGCCGGGTGATGAGGGCGCGGGCGATGGCCACCCGCTGCTGCTGCCCGCCGGAGAGTCGGGCCGGCCGGTGGTCCAACCGATCGCCGATGCCCAGGGACGCCACCAACGCCGCAAACTCGGCCGGGTCGGCTCGACGGCCGGCGAGTTCCAGCGGCAGCGTGATGTTGTCCCGGGCCGACAACATCGGCAGCAGGTTGAACGACTGGAAGACGAACCCGATGCGGTCCCGACGGATCTCGGTGAGGGGGCGGTCCGCCAACGAGGTGATGTCGATGCCGTCGATGTGCACCTGACCCGAGGTGGGTCGGTCCAGACCGGCCAGGCAGTGCAGCAGTGTGGACTTGCCCGAACCGGACGGGCCCATGATCGCGGTGAACGAGCCGCCGGAGAAGGCCACGTCGACCCCGTCGAGGGCGGTGACGGCGGTGGCCCCGTCGCCGAAGACCCGGGTGAGCGCGGTGCCGCGAGCCATCACCGACCCGATGCCGGATGTTGGGTGGAGACCGGTGCCGGTCATCGTCACGTCCTCTCGGGTGCGCCTGCCGTGGATCATCAGCAGCGTCGGGGACGACGTTAGGAAGCGGCCCGCTCTGCCACATCGGAGGACGGACCCGGGACGGGGGTACCCCCGGTGGGGGATCGGGCGGGGGGCGCCCCACCCAGGGGTGGAGAACCGTCGAGCGCGGCCCTGAAGGAGGCGTCGTCGAGTCGGCGCGGCGCTCGCCCCCGCCGGCGGCTCAGCCGGCGATCAGCCGACCAGCTTGCTCTCGTAGGCCAGCAGCACCAGACCGACCCGGTCCCGGCGCTGCAGTTTGGCCAGCAGGCTGCCGACGTGGCTCTTCACCGTCGACTCGGCCATGAACAGCGCCGCCGCGATCTCCGGGTTGGTCAGTCCGCAGGCGACCTGCGCCAGCACTTCCCGCTCCCGGGCCGTCAACTGCTCCAGTCGGCGGTCGGCCGGCGCCGTGGCGGCACCCGGGAGGCCGGCCGCCACGTGTGCCAACAGCCGGCGGGTCGCCGACGGTGCGACCACCGCATCGCCGGCGGCGATGGACCGGATGGCCGACAGCAACTCGTCCGGACGGGTGTCCTTGAGCAGGAAGCCCGAGGCGCCCGCCTTGAGGGCGGCGAAGACGTATTCGTCGAGGTCGAAGGTGGTCAGCACCAACACCTTCGGGGTGGCCGGCGCCGGGGTCGAGCCAGCAGCCGTCGGGTGGCCTCGACGCCGTCCAGCACCGGCATCCGGATGTCCATCAGCACGACGTCGGCGGCGGTGGCGGCCAGGCCGGCCAGTGCCGCGGCACCGTCAGCGGCGTCCCCGACGACCGTCATGTCGTCCTGGGCGTTGATCAGCATGGCGAAGCCGGCCCGGACCAACGCCTGGTCGTCGACCAGGAAGACCCGGATCACCGGTGACCGCCGCGCGGGATGCCGGGTGGCGGAGACCGTCGCGACGGCGATCGTCCAGCGGCGTGCAGCGGGATCGACCGCCCGCAACCGGTACCCGCCGCCCGGTCGAGGGCCCGCCCAGAGCCGCCCGTCCAGCACCGCGACGCGCTCCCGCATGCCCTGGATCGCCGTTGCCGGCACCGTCGGACACGCCGCCGCGCCACGGCCGTCGTCGGTCACCTCGACCATGAGTTCGCCCGCCGCTGACGCCGATCTCGACCTCTGCGGCCGCCGCCGGGCCGGCGTGCTTGAGCACATTGGTGAGGCCCTCCTGGACGATGCGGAACACCGTCAGGTCCATCGTCGGCGACAGTGGCGGCAGCCTCGGCGGAGAGGTGCAGCACGACGTCGACGCCGGACTGTCGGATCTGCTCGACGAGGCGGTCCAGCGAGGCCACACCGGGCTGCGGCAGGTAGCCGTCGGAGCTCGCCGATCACGCCGTCGGAGCGCAGTACCCCGACCAGCGCACGCATCTCGTCGAGCGCCTGCCGGCTGGTGTCCGCGATCGTCTGCAGCACCTCGGCGGCGACCGCCGGGTTCTCGCGCCGCGGCGGCGGCCCCGCCGTCGGCCTGGACCACGATGACGGCCAGCGAGTGCGCGACGATGTCGTGCAGCTCGCGGGCGATCCGGGTCCGCTCGGTGGCTGCGGCGTTCTGCACGCGTTGGTCCCGTTCGGCACCCATCAACCGGGTCCGCTCGGCCAGCGCCTCGCGTTCGGCGGCGCGGAAGTCGAGGTCGGCGCGTTGCCGGTCACCGGCGATGTAGGCGACGGCGACCAACGCCAGCAACGCGACCGTCGCGCCCAGGGTGTAGGTGATGTTGTAGCTGTACCGCGTCACCGGGATGAGGATGGCGCCGGTGATGCCGGCTCCCACCGCGACACGACCCCAGAGCCGCTCCTGCGGATAGACGACGCTGGAGTAGATGACGATCAGCACGCTGGCCGAGGTCAGTGACACCCGTCCGGCCACCAGGACCAGGAACTCCAGCCCGATGCTGACCAGCAGCACCGGCACCGGACTGGTCCGCCGGAACGCGAGCGGGACAGCCAACAGGATGCTCAACCAGTCCCGCGCGTCGCCGAAGTATCCGGGCCCGGTGATGAACCCGACCAGGACGAATCCCAGCGCGATGGCGATGTCACCGGGCCAGACCGTCGACCCGAACCACCGCTGGATGCTCTGCCGCATGCCCCGACCGTAGTTCGGCACATCGGGCCGGGGATCCACCCTGGGTGCCGTGTCCCCGCGGGGCGGCGAACTAGCCTGGGCGGCGATGAAGACCACCGACGGCCGGCAGATCGTCGCGCGCAACCGCAAGGCCCGGCACGACTACGCGATCGAGGCGACCTACGAGGCCGGGCTCGTACTCACCGGCACCGAGGTCAAATCGCTGCGGGAGGGCCGGGCGTCGCTGGTCGAGGGGTTCGCGGTGATCACCGAAGGCGAGGTGTGGTTGCACGGGGTCACCATCCCGGAGTACCTGCAGGGCACCTGGAACAACCACTCCTCGCGGCGGCCGCGCAAACTGCTGCTGCACCGCCGGGAGATCCTGCGGATCGGCGCGGTGCTCCACGAGAGTCCGCACGCGCTGGTCCCGCTGAGTCTCTATTTCTCCAACGGCATCGCCAAGCTGGAACTGGCGGTCGCCCGGGGCAAGAAGTCCTACGACAAGCGGCACGACCTGGCCGCGCGGGACGCGCAACGGGAGATCGAGCGTGCGGTGTCCGACCGGTACCGGCGAGGGCACCCGCGGGGGTGACCGGAAGTCGGCGGCCAGTCGGTGGACTCGGCCTCGGCACAGATTCGTCTCGCCGCACAGCGCCGGGGATTGGTGTACGGGGCGGGCAGTGCGTGACCCGGTGCATGAACCCGGGGCGATGTGGGCAGAACGTTCTCAGTTGCCTCAATGTGCACAACATCCGACGCGGTCGATCCGTCGGACTTTCCCGAGTGGGTGAAACGGGACTCGGAACTGAATTGCGCCGGTGCAGCGCGCGGCACCCGGATGCGAATTCTCCGAGACAGCAAGTACACACATGGCCCGCCGGTGGCGATCGTCGAGCGGCTGTTCGGGAACCGCACGGGCTCGATTGTTACCGAATCGCTCAGGTCGCCTTCTGTGACCACTCGCTAGAATAGTGGGCACCTTCGAGGGGCAGTGAATTCGCAGCGTGGCGAATTCACCGGAATAGTCTCGCCGGGGATGACTCGAAAGCGGTGGACAATGTTGATCGCCAAATTCATCGGTCGTACCCCGACCATGATCGTTTCGGGACTGGTCGCAGTGCTGGGCGTCGTGCTGATCGTGATCGGGGTGACCGCCTCACCGGTCGGGGTCGGTGGGATCGTCACCGGGCTGGCGCTGATCGTGGTCGCGGCCCTGCTGATCCTCGATGCGCGGAACTCACCGCGATGACGTCCCCCGGGCCTGCGGACGCCCGGCCCGGTGACGCTGACGCGACGGACGCCGGGCCGATCGAGGGTGCCACGATCGGCCTGGTGGCCTGGTTGGGTTCGGCCGCCGGTGCGCCGGTGCGGGTCGGCCCACCCGTCGATGCGGGGCCGGCCGGTATCTCGATGTGGCCGTACGGGTTGCGGGCCGAACAGCAACTGTCGACCGGAACCGGCGGTGCGAGCCGGCATCCGTACCGGTTCGTCGTCCGCTACGTCGTCGCTGCCACCAGCGCGGACGGGACCGACAGCCTCGCCCTGCTGGACCTGGTTCTGACCGCCGCGGTGCGGGCCGGTGCACCCGCCGTGGCACTGGAGGCGCTGGACGCGGGCGTCTGGTCGGCGCTCGGCGCGCGTCCCCGGCCGGTGATCCTGGTCGAGGTTCCGGTGATGATCGGCCACGACGCCGTCGACGAGTACCGGGTCCGCGCGCCGTTGCAACTGCGGCAGACACCGCTGCGTCCGCTCCGCGGCACGGTGCTCGGTCCGGACGACCAACCGATCAGCGCCCTGCCCGTCGAGGTGGTGGGCACCCCGATGCGGGCGCTGACCGATCACCGCGGCCGATTCCGCTTCGTGTCGGTGCCGGGGGATCGCCGGGTCGCGCTGCGGATGTCGGGGCGAGGACGGACGTTCACCGCGACCGTCGACCTGAACACCCTGGCGGCCGATGAACCGGTGGTCATCCGCTGTGATCTCAGACCGGACATCAGACCGGAATCACGCCCCGAGAACCTGACGCCGGCCACCTGACCCACCGCGTCCGAACCCGCATTTTCGCTGCTGAGGAAAGAAGGCGCCATGCAGTATTTCACGCCGGGAATCTACGTGGTCGAGGAATCCACCGGTGCCCGACCTATCGGCAGCGTGGGAACGAGCACCGCGGGCTTTGTCGGAGTGAGCCCGGACCGGCGCGCCCATGTGAACGAGGCGGTCGCGATCGGCAGTTGGTCGGAATTCCTGCGGAATTTCTATACCGAGGGTCAACCCAGTACCGACCTGGCCCGCGCGGTGTTCGGATTCTTCGACAATCAGGGCTCGCGGTGTTTCGTGGTCAACATCGGTGACGCGTCGTCGATCACCGGAAAGAAAGGACGCCGGGCCGGGCTCGACGTTCTGCAGACCAGGGACGAGATATCGATTGTCGCCGCCCCCGGGTTCGTGGACAACCTCAGCACGGACGCGTTGCTGTCGCACTGCGAGAACCTCGCGGACCGGGTCGCGATCCTCGACGCGCCGGCCGACGTCGAGGACATCAGCACCCTCACCGAGGTGATGGTGTCCACCGAGCGGCCGCCGGCCGATGCCGGGCCGGACGCACCGGCGGGAGCGGGCCCCGCGGGTGCCGGTCCGCCGACCGGTCGCCGCGCCCGCCAGTCGGACAAGGGCTACGGCGCGTTGTACTTCCCGTGGCTGCTGGTCCGCGATCCGCTCACCGGCGAACTGGTGCGGACCCCGCCGAGCGGGCACGTGGCCGGCATCTGGGCGCGCACGGATGCGCTCCGCGGGGTGCACAAGGCCCCGGCCAACGAGACGGTCCGCGGCGCGGTCGGCCTCACGACGCATCTCACCGACGCCGAGCAGGGGGTGCTCAACCCCCGTTCGGTGAACTGCATCCGGTCGTTCAGTTCGGAGGGGATCCGGGTGTGGGGGGCGCGGACGCTGGCCGCCGAGGCCAGCGAGTGGCGCTACCTGAACGTCCGGCGGCTGTTCACGATGCTCGAGGAGTCCATCCTCCAGGGCACTCGCTGGATGGTGTTCGAGCCCAACGAGTTCGGTCTCTGGAAATCGATCCGCCGGGACATCGGGGCGTTCCTGACCCGGGTGTGGCGGGACGGCGCGTTGCTGGGGCGCACCCCTGAGGAGGCGTTCTTCGTCAAGTGCGACGAGGAGACCAACCCCGTCGAGATGCGCGACGCCGGGGTGGTCGTCGCCGTCATCGGCGTGGCCGTGGTCAAACCGGCCGAGTTCGTCGTGTTCAAGCTCAGCCAGTGGGCGGGCGGCGCCGACACCGAGACGATGGGAATCTGATGGCGAACGTCGATGCACAGTCAGCCCAACCGGGTGCCACCGTCGACCCGTACCGGGCGTACAACTTCAAGCTGCTGATCAACTCGGTGACCAGTGGGCACTTCACCGAGGTCAGCGGGCTGGGGGTCCGCGTCGAGCGGATCTCCTATCGCGAGGCCGGCAACAACAGCGTGGTGCGGGCCATCCCCGGCCGGGTCACCTACCCGCCGGTCACCCTCCGGTACGGGGTCACCGCCTCCGCGGAGCTGTGGGACTGGATGATGACCGGCGTCAACGGTGCCGTCAGCCGCCGGAACGTCTCCATCGTGATGCTGGATCCGGCCGGCTCCAGCGAGGTCCTGCGGTGGAACCTGTTCAACGCCTGGCCGCAGGAGTGGTTCGGCGCGCCGATGGACGCGATGAGCCGCGAGTTGGCGATCGAGACGCTGGTCCTTGCGCACGACGGCCTCGACCGGGAGGCCAGCGGTGCCCCCGCTGCCGGCAGGTAGGTACCTGGCGCGGGCGCTGCGGTGGGTCGCGGACGCGGCGGACCGGCTGGCCCGTCGCTTGCCCGGGCCGGACCCTGACCCGGTCCATTCCGGCCCGGGTATCGCTGATCCGGGCGCAGGCGAGCCCGGCGTCGGCGGCCCCGGCGCCGACCGGCCGCCGGAGCACTGGCGTGCGATGGTCGCGGCGCGCGCGCCGTCGCTGTTGACCGGCGAAGGGCTGGGACGACGCGCGCAGCCGACCGACCGGCGCTCGGTGCCGGCCCGGTCGGTGTTGCCCACGCCGGCGGACCCGGACCCCTCGGTGTCCGACTCCGGGAAGGGTGAGCCGCGCCCGCCGGTAGCGGCGCCGGATGGGCGAGCCGCTGCCCGCCACGCGACGAGGTCGCCCCGTCCGATCGTCCGACTCGTTGACGACCCGCCGGATCGCCCTGAGCACCCGGCCGGAACTCGGTTGCCGACACCCACCGCCCCCGCTGCCCGGGTGCGAGTGCGGCCCGCCGCCAACGTTGGCGCACCCGGACCTGCCGTCGCGGGGCACCGACACCGCCCCGCTCCGCAACGGCAGAGGCGGCGTCCGGTTCTCCCACCGCCCCACCGCCACCGGCCGCCGGGTCGAGGCAGGACCGGCCCGCCGACACCGACCGGGAACACCCAGCAGCCGACCCGCTGCCGTTCCCAGTCCGCACTGCCCCGCGGGCGGCGCCGCCCGCCCCCCCGACGTACCGTTGGGCCGGCCGCCCGCTGCCGTCGGACCGCCGCCACGTCCCCGTCACCCAGCCAGACGCCGCCACGACAGCCGCCGCCCCCACAGCTGCTGTCACAACAGACGCCGACTTCGACGCGGCAGTTGGGTTCGACGCGGCAGTCGGCTTCGACGCGGCGGCAACTGCGAACAACGCCGTTGCGGTTGAGCAGGAGGTCGCCGCAGCCTCGGACCTGACCACCCGCCCCGACGGCGGTCGGTGGACCGCCGACGACGCGCCCCGGTGGCCGCGACTCCTGGGCGCCGACCCCGATCTGACGGCATCGAGCACGCCGGCGTCGCCGTGGCCCGACCTGCCGGACGACGCACCGCTGTGGGTGGTCGACCGCGGCGCGTTCGCACTGGACGCCGTCGGCGCCCGGGTGGACCGGCTGGACCGGGAACAGGCCGGCCACTGATGGAACACATCGCATTCCTCGTCGACGGCTCCGGGGACCGGATCGACTGCCTGCTCAATCCCGAGACCCTCCGGGTCACCCGGCTGGCCGGGGTGCGGCCCCGGGGTACCGCGGCGGGGCAGCTGGTCGGTACCGGACTGGCCGACGACCCGCTGCTGTTCACCGGCGGCGGCCGTACCGAGGTCGTGCTGGATCTGCTGTTCGACACCGACCTGGTCGAGGAGTCGGTGCGGCCGGCGGACGTGCGGGAACTGACCGGCAGGTTGTGGGCGCTCGCGGAGAATTCCGTGGAGCAGCAGGGCAGCGTCCGGCCGCCGCTGGTCCGGCTGGTGTGGGGCAAGACGTGGAACGTCCCCGGTGTCATCGTGTCCATCGCCGAACGGTTCGACGCCTTCCAGCAGAGCGGGGAGCCGCGCCGCTCCTGGCTGCGGCTCAAGCTCGTGCGCGTCGCGGAGCCGGCGGCGCAGCGCCAGACCGGGTTCGAGCAGGACCTGAATGCGGTGTCGTCCCCGATCGCCCCGCCGGGGTCGGCCATCATCGCGATCGGCGACGGCGACCCGGACGAGGATTCCGCCGGGGTGCGGTTCGACCTGCTCGCCAACGAGGCACTGGGTTCACCGCTGCGGTGGCGGCTGCTCGCCGCGTTCAACGGGATCACCGATCCGTTCGCCGTCTCCCCTGGCACGGCACTGGAGGTGCCGCCGCTGACCGCGTCGTCGGTTCGCGACACCCCCGAGGGCACCCGATGACGACCGCCGGGCCGGGTCGAGGAACGCCGACCGAGAGCGCCCCCGTCGGGGATCTCCCGGCGACCGCACCGACCGCCGCGCGCGCCAGAGTGGCGGCGGCGGGAGTGACCGTGGACTGCGACGGGCGCCGGGTCACCGACGACGAAAGCTGCCGGTTGGTCGCTGCGCGCGTCGCCGGTCGGTTGAACCAGCCGTCCCAGTGCGAACTGAGCTTCGCCGTTCTCGCCCCCGCTGCGGCATTGCCGGCGGGGACCTCGGCGCTCCGGCCCGGTGCCGAGCTGCGGGTGTGCGTCCCCGACCGCACCGGCCCCGCAAGTGGCGAGCCGGCGGTGCTGTTCGACGGCGAGATCACCTGCGTGGAGTACGAGACCGGGGCCGACGGCACCAGCCTGTTCCGGGTCCGCGGATACGACCGGCTGCACCGCGTCCGCCGCGGCCAACAGTTACGGGTGTTCGAGGCTGTGACCGCCGTCGAGCTCGCCGAGCAGCTCGTCCGGCCGGCCGGACTCACCGTCGACGCACATGCCCGGGGGCCGCGGCTGGAGCGCGTCCTGCAGCACCGGCACTCGGATCTGGACCTGCTGCTGGAGGTCTGCGGACGGGCCGGGCTGCACACCGCAGTCGAGGGCACCACGCTGCACCTGGTGACCCTGGCGGGTCACGGGACACCGGTGGACCTCGTGGTCGGGCAGAACCTTTTGCAGGTCCGGGTGAGCGTCAACGCCGACCGGGTGACCGACCGCAGCGCGGCGCTGGGCTGGCATTCCCAGCGCGCTGCGCTGCTCACCGGCTCCTCCGACGGGACGCGCGGCGGCCCGCCGGAGTCCGGGGAGTTCGACGCGGGTGGGCTGTTCGGTGACCGGACCCGCACGCTGATCGATCAGCCGGGCCGCAGCGACGACGAGCTCGCCGCCCTCGCCCAGGCGGGGCAGGACGTCGCCGGGGCGTCGGCGAGGACCCTCCGCGGGGTGGCGGACGGTGATCCCGCGCTGAGCGCGGGTCGGCGGATCGAGTTGCAGGGGGTGCCCGACGGGCTGGACGGCCGGTACGTACTGACCGATGTCGTGCACACCGTCGACGGTGCAGGGTTCTTGACCTCGTTCGGCACCGAACCGCCGACGGCGCCCGTGCCGGCAGTCGGCGCGACCGCGACACTCGGGCGGGTCACCGCGGTGGACGACCCCGACCGGACCGGCCGGGTGCGGGTCACGCTGCCGACGTTCGGCGACCTCGACGCCGGCTGGTTGGCCGTGGCGTCCCCCGGGGCCGGACCCGGCCGCGGGATCGTCGCACTGCCCGACGTCGACGACACCGTGTTCGTCGTACTGCCGCACGGCGAGCCCACCGCCGGGGTCGTGGTCGGATCCCTGTACGGGACGGTCGAGCCGCCGGACAGCTCGGGTGTGGACGGCGGCCGGGTTCGCCGGTGGTCGATGACCACGCCGACCGGTCAGTCGATCGTCGTCGATGACGAGCACCGTGCGCTGCGGCTGGCCGACGCCACGGGGAGTCGGCTGGCGTTGTCCCCGGACGGCGTGGTCCTGCACGGCGCCGGCGACCTGCTGATCGAGGCCCCCGGCAAACGGATCAGGATCCGGGCCGCCGCCATCGACTTCGAGGAGGCCCCGTGACCGACCGTGCCGGAACCGATCGTGCTGCCGGGTCAGGGAGGAAGGTGTCATGCGCTGGCTCACGCTGAACTCGCTCATCACCTGCGATCACGCAGGCCGGGTGGCCCCCACCGTCACTCAGCGCTGGGTGACCGTCAACGCGGTCCCGGTGCAGATCGAGCCGGATCCGGTCGGGCGGCGCATCACCGCCTGCCCGAACTTCGGCGGCGTGATCAAGCCGTGCACGGTGACGCTGCGGGTGTCCGTGGGCTACAGCGGCTTCATTCGCATCGACGGGCACCGGGTCGTGCTCTCGCACCTGCGCGGACTCACCGACGGCACCCCGCCGATGGGCGTGAACTACACCGTGCGCGACGCCCGCCAGACGCTGGTGGGGGCCGACCGATGACCACCCGGGCCTTCCGGTTCAGCGGCGCCGGGTTCGGCGGTGCCGCTGGTGGCCTGGTGCTCACGTCGGCCGGCTCGGTCGCGATGGTCGAGGGCGACGACGCGGTCCGGCAGGCCCTGGTCCTGCTGTTGTCGACCGCGCCGGGGGAGCGCCTGATGCGCCCTGACTACGGCTGCCGGCTGCACCGGCTGATCTTCGCGCCCAACGACGACACCACCGCGGGCCTGGCCATGCACTACGTGCGCGACGCCGTCCGCCAGTGGGAACCCCGGGTCGAGATCCTCGAGCTGGACGCCGGTGCCGACCCCGACGCACCGTCCGCGCTGCTCATCACCCTGGGCTACCGGGTCCGCAAGAGCCTGTCCGCCGGCGCGCTCACGCTGTCGGTGGACCTGACCGCGAGTGCCACCGACGACGAGGGGCGACGCCCGTGAGCCTGTCCATTCCCAACCTCGACGACCGCAGCTTCCTGGACCTGGTGACCGAGGCCCGCGAGCAGATCCGGCGGACCGATCCGTCGTGGACCGACCTGTCGGTGCACGACCCGGGGATGGCCCTGGTCGAGGTGTTCGCCTATCTCACCGAGGTGATGATCTACCGGCTCAACCAGGTGCCGGAGAAGTCCTACCTGTCGTTTTTGAACCTGCTGGGGGTGGGACGGCACCCGCCGGCGGCCGCCTGGGCCGACGTCACTTTCACCAGGACCGGCTCCGACAACTCGGCGGCGCTGCGGGTGCCGGCGGGGACCCGGATCACCGCGGCCCGCGGTGCGGACCCGGCGCCGGTCGTGTTCACCACCACCGAGCCGGCGCAGATCGACCCGGGGGCCGCCGCCGCGACGGTCCGGCTGCACCACTGTGAGCTCGTCGACGGCGAACTGCTCGGAACCGGCACGGGGCAGCCCGGCCTGACCCTGCACACCGCGAAGGCGCCGCTGGTGGTCACCACCGAGCCGATCGACCTGCTGCTCGGGGTGGGGGCCGCGCCGGCGTCGATCCCGGCCGACGCGGCCGCGCGCGAACACGGCGGGGTGACGTACGAGATCTGGCGCCCGGTGCACAGTTTCGCCGAAGCCGGACCGGCCGCCAAGGTCTATCTGATCGACCGGTACACCGGCGCGGTCACGTTCGCGCCGGCGCTGGCCGCGCACCGGACCTCGGACCCGGCGTCCCCGGAGGCGGCCACGGCACTGGCCGCGATCCCGGCAGCGGGGCGGCCGATCCGGATCTGGTACCGCACCGGCGGTGGCGCCGCCGGCAACGTCGGGACCGACGCGCTGACCTCGTTGCGCGACCCGTTGCCGGGCGTCCGGGTCACCAACCCGGCCCCGGCACAGGGTGGCCGCGCCGCAGAATCACTGCCCGACGCGGTGCGCCGCGGGCCGTACGAGTTCTTCGCCGTCGACCGCGCGGTCACTGCCCGCGATTACGAGATCCTGGCGACCTCGGGGTCCAGTGCGATCGCCCGGGCCCGGGCCTTCACCCGCCGGGAGGTGATCACCTACGCCCGGCCCGGTGAGGTGGAGGTCGTCCTGGTGCCGTTCGTCCCCGACGACGCCAGACCGGACGGGGCGCTGCCGCAGACCGTGCTGCGTCAGTACGAGACCGAGGGGGCCCGCAGCCTCACCGAGGTCGCGTTGAACCGGAAGGGCGCACTGGGCACCAGTTGTCGCGCCGGCTGGGCGAAGTACAAGGCGGTATCGGTGCGGGCCACGGTCGTCGTCCGGCCCGAGGAGGACGGCGACGCCGTCGGCCGGCGCATCCACCGACGGCTGTACCAGACGTTGAGCCCGTTGCCGACGCCGCTGTCGGCCGAGGGCTGGCCGTTCGGGGAACCGTTGCGTGCCTCGAACGTCTACCGGCTGTTGGAGCAGGCCGAACCGGGGGTGCGCTACGTCGACGACGTCCGGTTCGTCGTCGACGAGGCACCCGACCACGCGGTCCGGGCGTTGGCCTGCGACCAGTACGAACCCCGCATCCGCTACGCCGGTGCCGGTGAGGTGCTGTTCCGCTCCACCAATGCCGGCATCGGTTGGGAACCCGCCTGGCGGTTCCCCGGGGAGATCGTCACGCAGGTGATCCCGGCGCCGGCGCCGGTGCGGCCGGGCATCCAACCGCACCCGGGCAGCGTGGTGGCGCTGACCCAGCGGGACGAGGGTGCCCGGGTCCACCTCTCGCACGACTACGGCGAGACCTGGGAACTGCTCACCACTCTCGGCGGTCAGGATGCCGTGGTGCACGACCTCGCCTGGCTCGACCGCGACGGGAGTGCGCTGCTGCTGCTCGCGACCGGCAGTGGGCTGTACGAGTTGTCGCTGCTGCCCGGTGCGACACCCGACCCGACGCTGGTGGATCCGGCCGACGCCGACCGCGGCTTCTACGCCGTGCGGTCCTTCGTCTCGCCCCGGGGGGTGGCCGGTGTCGCGGTCGCCGCGCAGACCCAGTACGGCGTCTACGTCTCCACCGATGCCGGCCGGCGCGGCACGTTTCAGCGCGCCGGGATGGCCAACGTCGACACCCGGGTCCTCGAGGTGCAGTACGACGGACCGGCGACCACCTTGTGGGTCGGCATCGGTGAACCCGATGCCGCGCAGGGCGGTCAGGGGTGCTTCACGACCCGGCTGTTCGAGTCCGACATCCGGTGGACGCCGTTGGACGACGGCTGGGTCGGCGGCACCTGCCGCGGCCTGGCGTTGCAGGGCTCCGCCGTGGTGGCCGCCACCCAGCGGGCCGGGGTGCTCCGGCTGGACACCCACGCGTCGGATCCGTCCTGGCAGCCGGTGACGGTCAACTGCGGCCTGCCGCAGCGCGACCGCAGCCGGTTCGAGCCGGTGGACGCCATCACCGCCGGCCCCGGTCAATGGCTGGCCGGCGGCATCAAAGGCATCTACCGCAGCACCGACGCCGCCAGTTGGGTCGTCAGCGCCAACCAGGCCACCGTCGATCTGGTCACCGTCCCGGAGAACTGGCTGCTCTGCTCGGGCAGGCACGACATCAAGGTGGTGCGTGACGATGCGTCGCGCGGCGATTGAGCGACTGCTACCACCGGCCTATCAGCGCGCGGCCACCGACGGCAGCGTGCTGGCGGCGCTGCTCGCGGTGATGGAGGCGCTGCACCGCCCCGGCGAGGAGGTCATCGACGGGGTCGCGGACCTGTCCGACCCGTACCGGACCCCGGACGCGATGGTCGTGTTCCTGGCCCACTGGGTGGCGATGGACCAGGTCCTGGACCGTCCGGCGCCGGATCACGGCGACCGGGACCTTGGGCGTGGACCGGTCGCGCAGACGATCCCCGTCGGTCGGCTGCGCAACCTGGTCGCCGAGGGAGCTTGGCTCGCCCGGCACCGCGGCACTGCCGACGGCATGCAGCGCCTGCTCGAGGTGGCCACCGGGCTGGCCGGCATCTCCGTGGCACCCGCGGTCGACGAGCCGTTCCACGTCGTCGTCACGATGCCGGCCGATGGCGCCGATCAGCGGGAGCTGGTCACCCGGCTGATCCGGGCGGAGAAGCCCGCGGCGACGACCTTCCAGATCGACTGGGCCCGTCCACCGGATCCGGAACCAGACGCGGGGGCCCCCGCGGACGCGACGCCCCCCGACGCCGAGACCCCCGACCTGAGGAGCCCCGAATGACCACGGAATGGAAGGTCGACGCGGCGGCCCCGAACGTCGCCATGTCGGCGGACAACACCGGCGAGGTGACCTTCACCGTGACCAACCCCGGCCAGGTCGCGGACACCGCGGTGTTGGAGGTGGTGCCCGGCGAGGGGGCACAGCGATCGTGGTTCACCGTCGAAGAGCCGCAACAACGGGTCCCGGGCGGCAACGGCTTCGTGTCGTTCCTGGTCCGGGTCGCGGTGCCGGCGGGCACCGCCGCCGGCCGCTTCGAGATCACCGGTCGGGTGTACTCGGCGAACACCGCACCGGAGGAGAGTGCCCGGTCCAGCGGCCGGGTCACCTTCGAGGTGCAACAACGGGCCGCGCGCAAATCCACCCCGGGCTGGATCCTCTATGCAGTGATCGGCGCGGTCGTGCTCGTCGTGCTCGGCGTCGTCGGATATCTGGTCTTCAAACCGAAGGCCACCCCCCCGACCGCACCCGAGGTGCCCCCGCTGTCCGTGGTCTACGAGGCGGAATCGTTCTTCGGGGACCCGGGCACGGTGTTCAACTCTCCCGGTGGCGGTGACATCCGGGTGCAGCCCAACTGCTGCGGCGTGACGTGGTCGGGCAACCAGCAGCTGTTCTTCACGGGGCGGGCGGTGGGAGATTCGATGTCGGTGACCTTCACCGTCCCGGCGTCCGGAATCTATGACTTCGGCACGGTGATGACCCGGTCGGTGGACTATGCCGACGTCCGGTTCAGCATCGACGGCGCTGCCGTCGGGCCGGTGTTCTTCGGTTTCGGCGCGCCGACCGCGGTCACCGATTGGATCGAACAGGGCGCGGTCCAATTGGCCGCGGGCCCGCACACCCTGACGCTGACCTGCGTCGGTTCGTCGCAGGCCACCGGACTGTTCTTCGCCGGGATCGACCGGATCCGGTTCGTCGAGACCGGGTCGTGAGTACCCGGCAGAAGGTGCTGCTGGCACTGGCCGCCGTCCTGGTGGTCGTGGTGTTCGTGATCGGTGTGGCCGGTGGCACTCCCGGACGTGGTGACCCGCGGGCCGGCAATTGGTTGACCGACCGGCTTGCCGGCTTCGGTCCGCCGTCGCAGGATCTGCCCCTCTCACTGGTCAGCGCCGAATGCCTGGACGGCGACGGTTCGTTACTGGTCAACGGCGTGTGCACGCTCCGTGTCGCCGATCCGGGCGGGATGAAGACGCTGGTTCTGGACAGCGCCGCCGCGTTCCGGGTGGCCGCGCCGGCGCCCGGGGGTGCCCGCATGACGATCAGCGACACCGTCACGGTCGAGGGCGGCACCGCGCAGGCCCGGATCGCGGTGGACCGGGCCGTCGACGTGACGGTGGCCTGCCCCGGAATCGGCACCTGCATCCTGGCGATCGGTGGGCAGTGATGACCGGCAGCCGACCGGGCCGTGGCCGGCGGTGTCCGCGCCATGGGTGAGCTGCGCCGACCCCTGCTGGTGCTGGCCTTCGTCGTGCTGGTGCTGGCGTTGCTGGTGGAACTGGGTGCAGGTCTGGTGCTCGGCGGGGCCGACGCCTCGGTGGGCCTGGCCGGCGGCGCTCAGGAGTTGGGGCTGGAGGTCGGTGACGCCGCCGGGGTCGTCCAACCGTCGGGCCTCGGGATCCGTTATCTGGCCCTGCTCGACGGGATCCTGGTGTTCGCCGTGGGCCTGATCGTGCTGAGCCTGGTGGTGTCCAAGGAGCTGGTGGCCAAGCTGCAGGGGGTCGTCACCCTCATCGGTTCGATCCTGCTCATCCTGGGGGCTGTGGTGCTGCTGGTCGTGGCGTTCGCGCTGCTCACGGTGATGGTGTCGCTGCTGGCGGCGGTGCCGTTCGGCACCCTGGCCTATCTGGCGTTGTGGGGGTTCTTCCCGGTCGATGACTCGGCGGTGCTGCTGGGTCTGTTGCTGCTGCTGAAGCTGGCGTTCGGCGGGCTGCTGATCGCTGCGCACCCGCGGTTCCTGCAGAACAAGGGCCTGGTGCTGTTGACCGTCACGACGCTGGTGTTCACGGTGGGGCTGGCGTTCCTGCACGGGTTCGTGCCCGGCTTCCTGGTCAGCATCGTCGACACCCTGGTCGCGGTGGTGCTGGCGATCGTGGCCATCGTCTGGGCGCTGGTGTTGCTGATCGGCTCGATCCCGGCGATCGTCAAGGCGGTCAGGTCGACGGCGACGACGTAGGGGGAGCGCCCGGGGGCGTGGCCGACCCCGGCGTGGCGCCGCCGGGCGCGGCGGACCTGCCGCGCGACCGCAGCACGATGACGAGTACGACCACCAACCCGACGATCACCACGCCGGCCCCGATCAGCAGCCACAGCCAGAGTGACCCGCCGCCGTCGGTCGACGCCGGCACGCCAGGTGCGGAGGTGGTCGGGGTGCTGGACGTGCTCGTGTCGGCCACGACCGACGTCGCGGTGAGTGACGTCGGCTTCTCGGTGTTGGTCGGCAGGTCCCACGTCACCGTGTCGGAGGTGACCTCGGTGCCGTTCGTGGACTCGATGGTGCCGGGCAGCGTCACCGTGAACTGCAGGGCGGCCAGCTTGATCAGGGCCGCGGTGCTCGTCACGTTGCCGCCGGCGACCGCGTCGGCGAGGTTGGCCGGGTCCAGGTCCAGCCCGAAGGTGTAGCTGTTGCCGGTGTGGGTGATCGAGAAATTGCCGCCGAACGCGGCCAGCGGGACGTGGTCGTAGGTGATGTTGGTGCCGTAGTTGGTGCCGTCGTCGTAGACCTGTTCGTCACCCGGCGGCAGCGGCGGGATGCTCTGCCGGTAGTCGGCGAACCCTTCCGCGGGTGTCCTCCCGTTCCCGGTCAGCAGCGACGTGGCGAAGTACACGGTCAACTGTCCGTTGACCGTGTCGTCGGCGAACACCTGCAGGGTGGACTTGGCCTGTAGGCAGCCGGACAGCAGCAGGCCCGCCGCCACGAGCACCAGCAGGCGCAACGCAGCGCACCACCGACGCCCGGCGATGAGCTGGACACGGACGTTCGGCAGCTGATGATCGCCGGTTCGCGAGCGGTGGCCGTCGGCGCTGATGCGCAACATGGCAAATCCCTTCCGCGCCGCTCCGGGCCTCCCCGCGTCGACCGTGATCGGCCGGCGATCCCGGGTGGCCGACAACCACGTCGTTGCGGCCTGTTGATCTTACCAAGATTGGCTCGGAATGAACCCGGGAATTCACCGAAGAATTGCCCGAATGGGCACTCGAACAGTGGAAACAACCCGCAGGGCCAACTGGGGCATTGACGCGCCGATTTCTCCGGGGAAAATAAGGGTCGATTTCTCGGATGGGATATTGAAATGACCACTGGAAGGGTTCCACGAGCGCCGAGGCGAGCACCAGCGAGAGCGGCGTGCGGGCGAGCAGCAGCCCCGCCACCGGCGACGACACCTCCGCGACGGACCCCGCCGGGGATCGGCGTTCACGGGGATACAGGTCGATCGGCACCCCGCCGGTTACGAAAGAACCCATCGATTCACCATCGTCGCCGACCCCGACAATGACGTCGCCGACCCCGACAATGACGTCGCCGAACGCGACGAGAACAACAACACGCTCACCAACACGCGCCGGCGGACCCGCACCGCAGTGTGAAGGCGGTCCGCGGGACCGGGTGGCTCAGCCGGCGTTGCGCGCGTCCCGCCAGGCGCCCCATTTCGCCAGCGCGGCGAGGTCGTAGTCCGGTCCGCCGATACCCATGGTGAACAGCGAGACGCCGGCGTCGGCGAAGGCATTCGCCTCGGCCTCGGAGATGCGGCTGATCTCGGTGGAGTGCTCGATCTGCGCCGGGTCGCGGCCGACGTCGGCGCAGTGGTCGCCCAGGATGCCGACCTTGCGCCGGTAGGTCTCGAGGTCGGAGAACGCGTGCCAGATGTCGCCGTGCTCGGCCACCTGACGCAGCGTCTTCTTCTCGCCGCCACCGCCGATCAGAATCGGCAGCTTCCGCGTGGGCTGCGGGTTGAGCTTGTGCAACCGGGCGTCGATGCGGTCCATGTACTCGGCGAACAGGTTCAACCGGCTGCCGGCGGTGCCGAATTCGTAGCCGTACTCGGCGTAGTCCTTCTCGAACCAGCCGGCGCCGATCCCGAGGATGAACCGCCCACCGGAAATGTGGTCGATGGTGCGGGCCATGTCGGCCAGCAGGTCGGGGTTGCGGTAACCGCCGCCGCTGACGAGAGCACCGAACTCCACCCGTTCGGTCTGCTCGGCCCAGGCGCCGAGCATGGTCCAGCACTCGAAATGCTTGCCGTCCGGCTCGCCGTAGAGCGGATAGAAGTGGTCCCAGTTCATCACCACGTCGGCCCCGCCTTCCTCGCAGCGCATCACGCCGTCCCGGATGTCGCGGTACTCGGCGTGCTGCGGCTGGAGCTGGACGGCGATGCGGATCGGTCGGGTCATCGGGTGTCACTTTCGATCGCGGAACGGTGCGGGCACTCCCGTTCGTTTCTACCCGCGCACGCGCCCGGCCGATGCCGGTATCCCTTGCGGGACCGTCCTCACAGCACCGACGACCCGGCCGCTCGCCCGGCGGCCCGGCCGCTGAACAGGCAACCACCCAGGAACGTCCCCTCCAGCGAGCGGTACCCGTGCACCCCGCCACCGCCGAAACCGGCGGCCTCGCCCGCCGCGTACAGCCCGGGGATCGGATCCCCGCCCAGCCGCAGCACCCGCGACGACAGGTCGGTCTCCAGTCCGCCGAGGGTCTTGCGGGTCAACAGGTGCAGGCGCACCGCGACCAACGGGCCGGCCGCCGGATCGGTCAACGCGTGCGGTTCGACGGTGCGCGTCTTGCGATCGCCGAAGTAGCGGCGGGCTGCGACGACGGCCGCGAGCTGCGGATCCTTGCCCAACCCCGACCTGACCTGGCGGTCGCGATCCATGACCACCGCGGCGACGGCATCCGCGTCCACCAGGTCCTCGCCGACCAACGCGTTCATCTTGGCCACCAGCTCCGGCAGACCGTCGGCGGTCAGGAAGTCCACGCCCTTGTGCTGGAACGCGGCGACCGCATCGGTCGGGCCACCGGACAGCCGGCTCTTGAGCAGTTTCCCGACGGACTTGCCGGTCATCTCGGCATTCTGCTCCGAGCCGGACAGGGCGAACTCCGGCCCGATCGTGCGTTGGTTCAACAGGAACCACGAGTGGCTGTAACCGGTGGTCAGGATGTGGTCCACGGTGCCGCGGGTGTCGAACCCCGGCCACAACGGCGCCGGCAGCCGGTGACCCCGGGCGTCCAGCCACATCGATGACGGGCCGGCCAGGATGCGGATGCCATGCGCGGGCCACACCGGGGAGTGGTTGATCACGCCCTCCGCGTAGTGCCACATCCGGTCACTGTTGATCCGGCGGGCACCAGCGCGTTCGGCCACGTTCAGCATCAGGCCGTCCGTCGATGCGGGAACCCCGCACAACAGGTCGGTGGGCGCCGGGCCGCGGTCCGGCGGCCAGAACTGCCGGACCAGGTCGATGTTGCCGCCGATCCCGCCCGAACACACGATCACCGCTTGCGCGCGAATGGTGAACGACGACACCACCGCGCGGCCGGACGCCTCGCCGCGGGCCGCGGTGGACGGCTCCAGCACCTCCCCGACAGCGCCGGTGACCGCGCCGGACGACACGGTCAGCTCGGTGACCCGGTGCCGGAAACGCAGTTCGATGCGGCCCTCACGGACGTGCCGCATGATCCTGCGCAGGATCGGGGTCACCACCCCCGGGCCGGTCCCCCAGGCGAGGTGGAAGCGGGGCACCGAGTTCCCGTGCGCGCTGCCCTGATAGCCGCCGCGCTCGGCCCACCCGACGATCGGGAACAACCCGATGCCCTGGTCCTTGATCCAGCCGCGCATCTCCCCGGCGGCGAAGTGCACGAACGCCTCGGCCCAGGCCCGCGGCCAATGATCCTCTGGGCGGTCGAAGCCGGCCGAGCCCAACCAGTCGGCCAGCGCGAGTTCGGCGCTGTCCCTGATACCCAGGCGACGCTGCTCCGGGCTGTCGACCAGGAACAGCCCGCCGAGGGACCAGTACGCCTGGCCGCCGAGGCTGGCTGCTGGTTCCTGGTCCAGGACCACCACCTTACGACCGTGGTCGGCCGCTTCGGCTGCTGCGACGAGCCCGGCCAGGCCGGCTCCGATCACCACGATGTCGGTGGTCAGGTTGCCCTGCTGCGTGGAGTGCGCAGCGCCGCCGGTGCGCTGCTCGGCGCCCAGCCCGGCGGGTGTGTCGGTCACGGTCATCGCTGCTCCGCCTCGGTCGACTCCGGTGTGGCCTGCGTCACCACCTCCATTCGACCACGGATCACCGACGGTGGCCGGGATGGGAGGGGATCGGTTTCCGGCGCCGGCGCGTACCGGCCGTTCTGTCGATGAGACCGAATGTGTTGTCGGCCGACTCGGACCAATCCCGAGCGCCGCTGGTCGAGCAGGTTCGGTCCGAATGGATGCAGCGACAATGGCACCGGCCGCGGATCTCTCTGATGGTCGCCACTCTTTTGGCCCGTCTGTTCTGCCCCGTTCGGCAGCGTGACAAAATGCGACCCGCAAAGGATTGCAACAAGCCCTCCGATATCGTGGCTGCGCCGTGCTGGGGTGACGCGGGGTCACGAGACCGCTACTTTCGATGGCTCCGCTACATTCGTCGGTAATGCAGGGAAATCTTCTTGGCAGTCCTGTGATCTGGTGATACGCTCCCATCTCGCACTCAGCGACCTGCATGGGGGACCAATGTCTAATCTCACTTTCGCGCCCGGCGAAAGCAACATCAGCGTTTCTGTATTCCGCCCGTCCCTGATTCTCTTCTGGCTGCGGACCGAGATGGCCGTGACGAGTCGTCGGGTCGTCACCAGGGAGCCGAACACCATTCTCGGTGCCATTCCGCTCGGATTCAGCGATGCGGCATTTCCGCTGCAGAACGTGGCATCCGCCGGGGTGAATGTGAAGTTCTCGTTGTTCCGGATGATTTTCGGCGCGGTGTTGTTCCTCATGGGATTGAGCCTGTTGGGAAGCAACGTCGTCGCCGGGTTACTGGTGACTTTGCTCGGTGTGTCGATGTTGGCCAACGCCCTCAGCTCGGCGCTGATCATCACCAACAACGGGGGCGGTAGCACCGCACTCGTGGTCAACGTGCTCGACAAGAAGAAGCTCGAGAGCTTCCGCGACGAGATCAACCACCGACTGTTCGCCGACCACGACCGCCTTCGCCATGAGGAGGCCATGCGTGCTCAAGCCACGGGTCAGGCGATGAACCACACAATGCAAGAGCGCCAGATCCGGGCGATGCAGGACGGCTTCGATGGAATGCGAGATCCCGGTCGCCAGTACTGACGAGGGCTCATTGCGGCGCCTGCTGGGAGCATGGCGGAGGGTGCGGCTCACAGCCGTGCGGTCCAGTGCCGACACCGCACGTCGAACTGTGGGTCCGCCGGCAGCGCGAGGTGACCGGCCGGCGGTGGTGTAGTGCAGCAGCGGCGCGGGTCGACCAGGGGCTTGAGCTCGGCGAGCTCCACGGACGGACCTGTCGCAACGGTGGTCAACAGCGGCTGACCTGAGCCGAGCGGTGCCTCAGCGGTGGTCGCAGTCCGGTCGGCCTTCACCACCGGGCAGTGGCGGGCCGTCCACAGCGACGACGGCCCGCCGTGGCGTGCGTCACGCCAGTCCCGGAAACAGGCGCCGCCCCGGTGCGTGTCCGGCCGACGGCAAAGCCCGACGCCCCGCCCCCCGTTGTCGGCAGCCAGTCCTGGGTACGGCTCCATCAGTGGCACCGGTGTGCCACGATCGGATGCAGGCAGCACGCAGAACGTGCGGAACCGGGAGCGGACATGACGCACGACGGCACGGTGCCCGGCACCCAGTTCGGGATCATCCATCGGGCGGCGGATCGACGGTTCGTCCTGGCCGAGGACGGCGCGGACCTGGCCCACCTGGAGTACGTGGTCCGCGACGGCGTCTGGTTCATCACCCACACCTTCACCGAGCCCGCCGCCCGTGGTCGCGGGTTGGCGGCGAAGGTGACCCGGGCGGCATTGGACGAGGCCCGCGCCCAGCAGGTGCGCGTCCGCCCGGTGTGCCCGTTCGTCGTCGACTACGTCGCACACCACCCGGAGTACTCCGACGTCCTCGCGCCGACCCGCTCGGCATGAATCCGGATCGCCAGACCGGCAAGGGGTGGCGGGTCAACGCCACCCGTGGCTTCACCGCCGGCCGGTCGATGGGCAGGCCGGTACCGGGCTCGGTTCCAGCAGTGTCACCGGCGACCGCCGCCGTGCTGTCCGACGACGAAACCGAGACGCCCGAACCGGTACCGACGGTGGTCGACCAGGTCAAGACCGCCAACTCGCAGTCCAACAATGCTGCACCCGACCCGCTGGCCGCCCGGACACCGCGGCACTTCTCGCCGTTCCGGGTGGGTTTCCTCGGTGGCCTGGGCGTGCTGCTGGCCTATGTCACCTATCAGTCCTTGGATTCGCTGCGCGGCACGCTGATCACCATCGCGGTCGCAGCCCTGCTCGCGATCGGTCTCGACCCGGCTGTCGCCTTCCTGATCCGGCGCGGGCTGCGCCGCGGGCTGTCGGTGCTGATCGTGATGGTCGGCCTGCTGGCCTTCATCGGGGCGGCCTTCTACGCAGTGATCCCGCCGATCGTCAACGAGGTCGCTGCCTTCATCGAGTCCATCCCGGAGCTGATCGCAGGTCTGCAGCAGAACGACACGATCCGCCACCTCGACGAGCGTTTCGGAGTGCTGCAGCAGGTGCAGAACTCGACGTTCCTGCAGGACCTGGCTGCCGGGGCGGGCACCACGGTGGTCACCGCCGGTGTCACCGTCGCCGCACTGGTCGTCGACCTGCTGATCGTGCTGGTCCTGACGCTGTATTTTCTCGCGGGCTTTCCGAAGATCAAGCGGGCGGCCTACCGACTGGCGCCGGGCTCCCGTCGTGAGCGGGTCAGCGAACTCGGCGACATCATCCTGCGTCAGATGGGTGGCTACCTCGGTGGCGCCAGCCTGATCGCTCTGCAGGCAGCCGTCTTCGCCGGGCTGTTCGCGGCGATCGTGGGCCTGCCCTATCCCTGGGCGATCGCCCTTGGTGCGGCGCTGCTGGACTTCGTCCCGGTGGTCGGCCCGATCGTCATCGGCGTGACCATGATGCTGCTCGGATTCACCGTCTCGATCGCGGTGGGGGTCGTCGCCGCCGCGGTCTACCTGGTGCAGCACCTGTTCGAGGCCTACTGGCTCTACCCCAGGGTGATGCACCGGGCCATGAGCATCAGTACCGGGACGGTGGTGGTGGCGATCGTCCTCGGCGGGGCACTCCTCGGGGTGACCGGAGCGTTGATGGCCGTCCCGGTGGCGGCGGCGGTGCAGCTCATCATCCGTGAGGTCATCTTCCCCATGCAGGATCGCAACTGACCGTGTCGTCGCAGGTCCAACAGGGACGCGGACGCGGACACGGACACGGGCACAGGCGGGGCCGGTCTGCCGACCCCGCCTGTCGTGCTCACTCGACCTGGTCTGCCGTCCGCCGGCGGGTGGTGACCACGCCGACCACGATCACCAGCGCCACCACCAGACCCGCCCCGAGCATCCATACCCAGGCGGGGATGCTGTCCGTCGCACCGCCGGCGTCCCCGGTCGGCGCCACGTTCGCACTGCCCGACCCGGCCGTGGTGAGGTCGAACGTCGTCGCGCCCGCGACCGCGTGCCCGTCGGCAGACACGACCCGGTACGCGACGGTGTAGGTCCCGGCCGCACCCAGCGGATTGACCGGCACCGAGACGGTGTTGTTCAGCACCGTGACCGGCGAACCCTCCCACCGGTCGCCGACCGGGTCGACGACGGTGATCAGCGGTGTGAGGTTCTGCACCGCGTCGTTGAACCTGAGGGTCACCGACGTGGGGGCGACATCGAGCGTGGCACCGTCGGCCGGGTAGCTGTCGATCAGCGCGTCGTGCGCGAGCGCCGGGCCCGCCCCGAGCAGCCCGAGCACACCGATCATCGCCACCACCAGACTCAGGCGGACACCGTGCCGTCGCATCATCCCGTGCCTTCCTCGACGGGCCCGGTCCGCTGCCGTCCCCTGGCCAGGATGACACCCGTGCCGACGCCCGCCAACCCCACGACGATGCCGGCGACTCCGAGCACCCTGGCCGTGGTGTCGGTGCTCGGAGCGGCGGTCGCGGTAGCGCTCGCGGCGTCGGCGGCAACCCCGTCGGTCGACGCGCCGCCGACAGTGAGTACCGGTGCCGGGTACTTCGGTTCCTCGCCGGACGCCGGGGTGGGCTGATCCCAACGGACCACCTCACCGTCGTCGTAGGTCTGCACGGCGGTGAAGGTGAGGGACCCGACGTCGGGGATCGGGCCGAGGAGCAGGTTGAAGACGGCGAACTCGTGCGGGGCCAGGCCGGCACCGTCGGCGGTGAAGGTGACCGTGGTGACGGCGCGGTCCACGGTGAAGTCACCCACGCTCACCGGTTCGGGGAGGGCCGTCTCGGTGGTGCTGATCGTCCAGCCCGGGGCCTGCCCGGCGCTGACGAACGCGAACGGGGACTCACCCGGCAGCTGGAACTCGACCGAGGTGGTGGCCGCGGTGTCACTCTCGTTGGGCACCCGGAACCCCACCGCGGTGTAGCTACCGGGGGCGGCGGCACCGGTGGTGATCGAGACGTGGGCCAGGGCGGGGCCGGCCCCGAGCAGGAGCGCAGCGCCGATGGCGGCCAGTGTGGTGGCGGCCCGGCGGCGGTGCCGACGCGGCGGCGCCGAGCCGGAAGTGCAGGAGATGGAGCTGGTGGTCATGATGGGGGTCCCCTCGGGGATTGTGGCCGCGCGTATCGACACCGCCGGGCCGTACAACGGCCGGCGGTGGGCGCGGACCGGGTCAACAGGACGGCGCGCACCGTCTCGGTGGGCCCCGCCGTAGCACCGACGATCCGGCCACCCGGGGGCGCAGCGAGGCACCGGCCCGGTTCACGACAGCCGTCCAGGTGAGGACGTTCAGCACGGCCGGGGCCGGACACACCCGCGGCAGCCGGCGGCTCAGCCAGCCGTACAGCGCGAACAGGATCCGGTCCCCGGTAGCGAGCAGGCAGGCCGACACGAGCGCGGCAGCGGCGTGGAAGACCGACATCCGCAGCGGATCGATTGGGCAGTCCCCGGTGTGTCCTGCCGTCGTGATCGTCAGGATCAGATGGAAGGTCAGCTGGGTGCCGACCATCGCGGTCAGCAGCACCGGGAAACGGTGACAGCGCACAGCGAGCGGTCGCAGGGCCGCGACCAGCAGCGCGCTCATCAACGCGAGCAATGGCAGGTCCGGTGGCGCCCCACCACCGCCGATGTGCCCGACCACCGCGATCTGCGCCGCCACCAGGACGAACGCGCCGGTGCGGACGGCGCACCAGCGGCTGTCGGTGGGTGCGCGCACGCCGGTCAGCGTATCGACCGGTGGCTGTGGACAACATCCCCGAAACAGGGGGTCAGCGGGAGTGCAGGAGCTGGGTCATCAGCGCGCTCTCGAGTTTGGTCACTTCACGCTCGACCGCAGCGACCGTCGGCTTGCGCCGGGCTGCGGGCATCGGCGCGGCGGCATTCACCGCGATCCCCAGGTCGGTGAGTGTCGCCAGCGTCTCGTCGGCGAACGCAGTCACTGCCGGATCACCGGTGCGGCGCTCCCGCAGGTCACGCACGGCCGCCGCGACGGCGTCCAGCCTGGCCCGCACCGGTCCGGTGGGCCCGCGGTAGAGCGCCACGTCGTCGACCGGCACCCCCAGCCTCTTCGCCCGCTGCTGATCGGCGAGGAGCCGGACATTGTCGACCGCCTTCAGCGCGATCGGGGCCAGGATCGGCGCGACGACCTGTCCGACGCTGAGCAGACGTTTGGTCTTCTTAGGGTCGCCGAGGGTGTGTGCCACCCCTGACACGAGCCGCCCGCCGCGTGACGTCGACGTCCGCCCGAGCGCATCCGCCGCTGCCGTGCCGAGTTTGTGCGCCGCGCTCTTGCCCACCATGTCCGGACCGCCTCCCTGTTGCCGCGCAGATGGCTGGGGCGCTGTCCGTCCGGCGCCACCCCGCTGGTGCCGGTCGGCGCCGCAGCCATCCGACGAGCCTAGCCCGGCGTGATGCGCGAGCGGCCCACGCGGGCATCCACGCTGGTCACGACGTCCTTCGGGGATGTCTGCGGCTGTTCGTCGGTGATCCGTGACCAGCTGTAAGTGCCGTGTAAGCGCCGTGTCGGTGCACTGTCGGTGGTGCGGCCTAACCTGATCCCTGTCAACCGGCGCCGCGCTCGGACGGCGCTGGACAGGGAGGTCGGACGTGCAGGTTGGTGTCGTTGCAACGGCGGGTGTGCCGGCGGAGACTGCGCCGGCAGCGCCGGGCAGGGGTGCCTTGACAGAGCGCCGGCCCGGCGGGATCCGGCTGAGCGCGGGTGCCGCGTCGTCCTGCCGACGGCGGATCCACCTCGACCACGACCCCACGGCCGACCGGACGGCAACGGCCCCGCCGGATCCGGCAGCCGCGCTGATCCGCAGCGAGGTCGGCGTGCACCGGGCATCGACGCTGGCCCGCGTCGTCGACGGTGCGATCCGCCTCCACCAGGACCTGCAGTCGGGTGGCCGGCAGGCATTCGTCGACATGCTCGTCCCCGGCCCGGAGGGCGGCTGGGTCCCCGTGCTGGTTCGTGGCCACCGCACGCTCGATCTCGGCGGCGGCGCGATCGTGTCGTCGCTGTCGGACCCGCTGAACCGGGAACGCTCGTCGGTGTACCGGGTCCGGCCACACCCGGAGGACGCGCTCGCGTTGGCGCACTGTCATCGGTTGCTCGGCGATCTGGGGTTGGCCGGTCCGCACGCGGTCGGGGGAGTGATCGGCCGCGGGAATGCCGACGACGACGTCATCTGCTGGTACGACCTGGCGGCTCCCGGCGCGGGCGCTGCGGCTGCCACCTTCGGGACGGGTGCGTTCGGAACGGGTGTCGGGGCGATCGGTCCGGCCCAGCCGCCGGTTTCCGGGGATGTGGTGTCCGCAGGGAAACAGTCTGCGGTGTCGGGGGCGGCGTCCGTGGTGATGGCCGGCAGTGGCGAGAACGGCGAGCGCTGCACGCAGCCGAGCATCCTTGATGACTACGACGTCCGCTACGCCGACCGGATCGCGGTGGCCGACGCGGCCAGGCGGCAGGCGCGTCCGCTGGCGCTGCCGAGCAAGGTGTCGGAATGCCGCCGCTGCCCGTGGAACCCGGTGTGCACGGCGGAGCTCACGCTCGGACGGGACGTCTCACTGATCGCCCCCGGCTGGGACGCCGCGGCGCTGCGCGCGGTCGGCGTGGTGACGATCGACGATCTGGCCGAGGCTGACGACGCACAGCTCGCATCGGTCACCCCGTCGCGGAGCACCGGGGCCGACCGCGGTCCCGAGCTGCGACTCCGGGCGCGGGCCTGGCTGGACGATGCCGTACTCGTCCGGCGCCGGGACGAGGTTCGGGTGCCCCGCGCCGACATCGAGCTCGATGTCGACATGGAGTGCTTCATCGACGACGGTGCCTACCTGTGGGGCACGTACCTGACCGGTTCACCGGCCGGGACGGCGACGGCGGCGGCCGCCGGGTTCGAGGTCGGTTATCAGCCCTTCGTCACGTGGCAGCCGTTGCCGGACCGCGCGGAGGGGGTCATGTTCGCCGAGTTCTGGGCCTATCTCCGGGAGTTGCAGGTGGTGGCGAACGGGGCCGGACTGACCTTCGCCGCCTACTGCTATTCCCGGCAGGCCGAGGAACGGTGGCTGTTCTCCACCCCCGCGCGCTACCCCGATGTGGCAGGGATGCCCAGTCAGCAGGAGGTCCGGGCGTTCACCGCCAGCGCGTCGTGGGTGGACATGTACGAGATGCTCGGCCGGGAGTTCCTGGCGGCGGGTTCCAAGCGGCTCAAGACGGTGGCGCCGCTGGCCGGGTTCCGCTGGCGGGACGCTGAGCCCGACGGGGCCAATTCGATGGTCTGGTACCGGGCGGCGGTCGGGGCCGACGGAGCGCCACCGGCGGTGGACCAGCGCCTCCGACTGCTGGAGTACAACGAGGACGACGTGCTGGCCACCCTGGCGCTGCGCCGCTGGATGACCGACGGCGCCGCCGCTGCCACACCGACCGTCGCGGAGCTGTCCGCTCGAGCGCCCGGGAGGGGGCGCCGGGCGGGCTGAGCCGGGCTGTCCGCGCTGGGTGCCGGGCGGGCCGTCAGACGATGTGGCATCCGAAGGCCGGGAGCTCAGGCGGTGAGCTTCCCGGCGATCAGCGTGCGCGCCGCCAACGAGGCCGCTACGACCACCCCGTTCACTGTGAGAACCGCAGGCCAGGGGCCGAGCTTCTTGGCCAACGGATGGCTCGCCCCGAAGGCGCCGGTGTAGAGCGCCCCCAGCCCGGCTGCGACCGGCCAGCTCAACTGCCTGCGCCATTGCACCTGGGCCATCGCCCCGGCGGCCGCGAGCACCGCACCGCCGTACTCCCGGCGGGTCTGCCGAGCCACGGCGTAGCCGCCGACGATCCCGATCGTGGTGAAGACCTCCGCGGGTAGCTGCATGACAGTCCTCCTGCGTGAGCCTGACGGGTCACCCTGCGCGACCCGGCACCCATCCTCGCCCACCCTGGCCTCTGCTCGCGCGGGAGCGGCCGGAGGTGGGGGTCGCCTGACGAGGTGCTGCCTCTCTGTGTCGCCGAGGCGGGCGGCCCCGACCTCCGGTTAAAGCCGCGCCCCCGCCCGCCGCCGCGCCCCCGCCCACCGCCGCGCCCCCGCCCGCCGCCGCGCCCCCGTCAAGCCCCCGCCCAGCGTCGCACCTACACCCGCCCACGCGCCCGCAGGATCTCCCGTGCCTGATCCGCCGGCAGACGCGGGTGCGGCAGGTAGCACTGCACGACCAGACCGTCCAACAATGCGACGAACTCGATGGCCTGCCGGGCCGGGTCGGTCACCGTGAGCGTGCCGTCGACGGCTCCCCGCCGGAGCAGATCGGCGACGAGTCCGTGCAGGTCACGGTAGATCTCGGATTGCCATTCGCCGTAGCGGGTGACGTGCGAGGCGAGCGCCCAGAAGTCCAGCCACAACCGCCAGTGCTGCCGGGCCCGGTCGTCGGAACCGACCAGCCCGTCGATGATCAGGTCCAGGCCGGCGGCGCCGGTCTCGGCGGCGGCCGCCGCGGAGGTGACCGGACCGGAGAACGCCACCATCTCCTCGGCCAGCACCCCGGCGAGCACTTCGTCGATGCCGCCGAAGTGATAGGTCACCGTGCCCAGCGCCACGTCCCCGGCCCGGGCGACGTCGCGCATCGTCGTCGCGGACAGCCCCTGGTCGGCGATCAGCGAGCGGGCGGACTCGATGATCATCCGACGCCGCACTTCCGGGGGCAGTCGTCGGCGCGGCGGGGGTCCGGCTGTCTGCTGGGTCACGTGCGGCCACCTCTTCCGTCGCAGGCGGGCCTGCGCTACAGTCCTAATCGTACGGTCGAACGATTAGACCTGGCAAGGGTGTTCCTGCCGGTCGGAGAAGTGAAGGGGTCACCGGTGTACCTGCTCCGCAAGCCGATCCTGGCGTTGTCCGCCTCGGACCGGGTCCGCGACATCATCACGCGCGCGCCTGTGACGCGCGCCGTGGTGGACCGCTTCATCCCCGGCGCCTCCGTCACCGCGGCGGTCGACTCGGTTCAGAAGCTGCGTGGCGACGGCCTCCAGGTCACCCTGGACTACCTCGGTGAAGGCGTCACCGACATCGCCGGCGCAACATCGACGGTCACTGCCTATCTCGACCTGATCCAGGCGCTGACGGAACGGGGCCTCGTCGAGGGCGCCGAGGTGTCCGTCAAGCTCTCCGCGGTGGGCCAGGCGCTTCCTGACGGCGAAGCCCTGGCGCTGACCAACGCCCGCACTATCGTCACCGCCGCCTACGCCGCCGGGGCCCGGGTCACTCTCGACATCGAGGACCACCCCACCATCGACTCCACGCTGCGGGTGCTGCACGCGCTGCGCGTCGATCAGCCCGACGTGGGGGTCGCGATCCAGGCGATGCTGCACCGCACCCCGCACGACCTGGCCCAACTGGTCGGCCCGGGTTCGCGGGTCCGGCTGGTCAAGGGTGCATACAACGAGCCCGCCGCCGTCGCCCACCAGGACCCCGCCGAAGTCGATCTGGCCTACGTGCGCGCGATCCGGCAACTGATGGCCGGCCAGGGGTACCCGATGATCGGCAGCCACGACCCGCGGCTGGTCGAGATCGCCGGTGAGTTGGCCGCCGAGCACGGCCGTCGGGCGGGCGACTTCGAGTACCAGATGTTGTTCGGCATCCGTCCCGACGAGCAGCGCCGGCTGGCCCGCGAGGGCCACACCGTCCGCGTCTACGTGCCCTACGGCGACGACTGGTACGGCTACTTCACCCGCCGACTCGCCGAGCGGCCGGCCAACCTGCTGTTCTTCCTGCGCTCGCTCGCCAGCCGTAGCTGAGCACCACCCGACCTGCCGACCTGAACCGACCCCCCGAGGAGCTCCTGTGGACGCCATCACCACCCCGCCCGCACCGGTCAACGACCGGGTCCATGACTACGCCCCGGGCAGTCCGGAGCGCGCCGACCTGACCGCCGCGCTCGCGACCTTCGCCGACGCCCGCGAGCTGCCCGCGGTCATCGGGGACACCGTCGCGATCCCCGGCGGCGCACCGTTCCAGGTCACTGCGCCGCACGACCACGCCCGGGTGCTCGGTACGTCGGCGCATGCCACCGCCGCCGACACCACCGCCGCGATCGACGCCGCGATGGCCGCCGCGCCGGCCTGGCGCGAGCTGAGCTTCGATGACCGCGCCGCGGTCATTCTCAAGGCCGCCGACCTGTTGTCCGGCCCGTGGCGGGCCCGGATGAACGCCGCCACCATGCTCGGGCAGGCCAAGACCGCCTACCAGGCCGAGATCGACGCGGCGTGCGAGCTGGCCGACTTCTGGCGCTTCAACGTCCACTTCGCCCGGCAGATCATCGCCGAGCAGCCGATGGCCAACGCCCCCGGCATCTGGAACCGCAGCGATCACCGCCCGCTCGAGGGTTTCGTCTACGCGATCACCCCGTTCAACTTCACGGCCATCGCCGGCAACCTGCCGACAGCGCCGGCGTTGATGGGCAACGTCGTGCTGTGGAAGCCGTCGATGACCCAGCAGCTCGCAGCCTCGGTGACGATGGATCTGCTGCGAGCCGCTGGACTGCCGGCCGGCGTGATCAACCTGCTGCCCGGTGACGGTCTCGCCGTCTCCGAGGTCGCGCTGGCCGATCCGCGGCTGGCCGGGATCCACTTCACCGGTTCGACGAAGACCTTCCAGCACCTGTGGGCCGAGGTGGGCGCGAAAATCGCCCGCTACGACAGCTACCCGCGGCTGGTCGGCGAGACCGGCGGCAAGGACTTCATCCTGGCCCACCCCAGCGCCGACGTCGACATTCTGCGCACCGCGATCGTCCGGGGCTCGTTCGAGTACTCCGGGCAGAAGTGCTCGGCCTCGTCCCGGGTGTTCGTGCCGCGGTCGATCTGGTCCAAGCTGCGTGACGAGCTGGCCGCCGAGACCGAGGCGCTGTCCGTCGGCGACGTCGAGGACTTCGGCAACTTCACCAGCGCCGTGATCGACGAGCGGGCCTTCGACAAGCACGCCGCCGCGATCGACCGGGCGCACAAGACGGCCGGCATCGAGGTCCTCGCCGGCGGGACTTACGACAAGTCCACCGGGTACTTCGTGCGGCCGACGATCCTGGTCGGCGACGACCCGACCGACGAGATCTTCTCCACCGAGTACTTCGGACCGATCGTGAGCGCCCACGTCTACGACGACGCCCGGTTCGACGAGGTCGTCTCGATGGTGGACAAGGGCTCGCGGTACGCCCTGACCGGCTCGATCATCGCCGCCGACCGGCAGGCAGCGGCAGCGGCGACGGCGAAGCTGCGCTTCTCGGCGGGCAACTTCTACATCAACGACAAGCCCACCGGCGCCGTCGTGGGGCAGCAGCCGTTCGGCGGTGGCCGCGCCTCGGGCACCAACGACAAGGCCGGTTCGGCGCTGAACCTGCTCCGTTGGACGTCACCGCGGTCCATCAAGGAGACCTTCGACGCGCCGACCTCGGTCCGGTACCCGCACCAGGGCTGAGCCGACGGGGCTGAGCCGACGGGGCTGAGCCGACGGGGCTGAGCCGACGGGGCGGCCGACGGTGCGCTGCCGCACAACGGTCAGGCGAGCAGGAGGGCGCGCACCTCGGCGACCGCCGTCGGCGGCCCGGCGAGGTGCCAGCGGATCCCGTCGTGGCTGAAGACGTCGGTGGCACCGCCGACGCCCTGCACCAACGCGGCCCCGGGCAGCCAGTCCCAGGAGAGCGTGTCGGCGTGCACCCAGACACCGAGCCGACCCGCGGCGATGGCGGCCAGCTCCACCGAACCGGAGCCCAGCACCCGCAAGGCGGCTGATCCGGCGATGCTGCGCAGCAACGGCCGGATCAGTTCCGGCCGGGACAACCGGGCCGGATGCAGATAGGTCGAGATCGAGATGGCGCCGAGCGCCGCGTCGGTCAGGGCAGGGACCGGCGTCCCGTTGAGCGTGGTGGGAATGCCCGGGCCGCCGAGCCAGAGTTCGTCGGTGGCGGCCTGGTACACCGCCCCCAGCAGCAGCTGGTCCCCGTCGACCAACGCGAGCGCGGAACACCATTCGGGCAGGCCGGACACGAAGTTGTAGGTGCCGTCGACCGGGTCGATGATCCAGGTCCGGCGGCCCTCGCGGGCCGCCCCCTCCTCGCCGATCAGCCCGTCCTCGGGCCGCGACTCGGCCAGCCGGTCCGCGATCATCGCCTCGGCTGCCTTGTCGGCGTCGCTGACCACGTCGCTGATCGAGGTCTTGCGATCCACTACCAGCACACCTCGGCGCATCGTCAGTGCGAGTTGGCCGGCCTCCGTGACGAGCCGGCCGGCGAGCTCCAGGTCTGCGGCCAGTCGGAACGGTCAGGGACGGGCGGGTTCGGGGTGGCCACCCCGTCACCCTAACGACGCCCTCTGACACGCTCCGACCCGCCTGGCCCGCGGCTCGGTACGGTGTCGATCGCCAACAGATCGTCGCGGTCGGGGTCCAGGCGTCGGCCGCCGCGGCATTGGCCTGGATCTGGGCGACGGTGGTGGCGCCGGCGATCGCCGAACCGACCTGGGGTCGGGCCGGCAGCCACCCGAAGGCCAGCTCCAGCAGGGTGACGCCGCGGCTGTCGGCCACCGTGCGCAGCCCCTCGACCAGGTGCCACGGCGCCGCGGCGAGCACCTCGGGTTTGTGGGCGGTCAGGCGGGCCCCGGCCGGGGCATGGTCGCGGCGGTACTTGTCCGACAGCAGTCCGTCGACCAGCGGGTAGAACAGCAGCACCCTGACCCCGTGGGCGGCGGCGGCGGGCAGCAGCTCGGCCTCGACACCGCGCCGCAGCAGCGCGAGTACTCGTTCTGCGGTCGCGACCACGACCCGGTCCGAGATCCGGGCCGGTCGCGGGCCGCGCCTGCCACGTACCGTGGCGAGCGTGTCGGTCAAGCCCAAGAAGAAGTGCTGCCTGAGCAAGCCGCGGTGCAAGCGTTGCCCGATCCGGATGCTGGCCGAGGGCACGCTCCCGGCCGGGTTCACCGTGAAGAAGCTCAAGCTGGTCAAGACCGCCAAGCAGGTCAAAACAGCCAAGCCGCCCAAGGAAGCCGCAACGGGCAAGCACACGGGGAAGAAGAAGAAGGCCGGCGGCGCGGACAAGCGCTGACGCTGCGGCGCGGTCAGTCCCGGCTCAGCCCCAGCTGGTAGTCGTCGATGTAGCGCGAGGCGAACCCGGCCTGGCAGTACGCCAGGTAGAAGTTCCACATCCGGACGAAGGTCTCGTCGAAGCCCAGGTCGGCGACGTCGGTCAGCCGGTCGTTGAAGCGGTGTCGCCACTCCTCCAGGGTGCGGGCGTAGGAGAGGCCGATCCGGCGCGACTCGGTGACCCGCAGCGTCGTGGTGGCCAGTGCGCTGTCGATGGCCCGCAGGCTCGGCAGCTCCCCGCCGGGGAAGACGTACTTGTGGATCCAGGTGTAGCTGTTGCGGGTGGCCAGCAGCCGATCGTGCTCGATGGTGATCGCCTGCAGGCCGGCCCGACCGCCGGGCTTGAGCAGCCCGTCGACGCACTGGAAGTACTGCGGCCAGTACTTCTCGCCGACCGCCTCGATCATCTCGACGCTGACGACGGCGTCGTACTGCCCCTGGTGGGTCCGGTAGTCCTCCAGCCGGACGTCGATCCGGTCGGTGAAACCGGCTTCGGCGATGCGTTTCTCGGCCAGCGTCTTCTGCGCGGCGGACAGGGTGAGGGTGGTGACGTCCGCACCCCGCTCCTGCGCTGCACGGATGGCCAGCGCGCCCCAACCCGAGCCGATCTCGAGGATCTTCATCCCCGGCCGCACCCCCGCGAGGTCCAGGATGCCGTCGATCTTGCGGAGTTGGGCGGTGACCAGCGCCTCCGGCTCGGGGGAGGTGTACCAGGCTGACGAGTAGGTCATGGTCTCGTCCAGGAAGAGCGAGAACAGCTCGTTGGACAGGTCGTAGTGCCGGTGGATGTTCTCCGCCGAACCTCCGAGGGTGTTCTCCTCGTTGTCGGGCTTGACGAGCTTCCACGCCGAGCGGAGCTTCTGCAGCGGCTGAGGGACCAGCGAGCTCATCCGGCCCGCCATCACGGTCAGCACCGCGGCGAGTTCGTCGGTCGCCGCATTGATCCGGCGGGAGTCGGTGCTCGGATCCCCGGCAGCGCCCGGATGCCATCCGGCGGTGGTGATGTCGCCGACCATCCAGGCTTCGCCGAAGCCGATCAGGCCGTCGCGGCCGATCCGGCGGAAGAAATCCGTCGGCCGGACGATCTGGATCTCGGGGCCGCCCAGGCCCCAGGTGGTGCCCCCGGGGAAGCGCAGGGTGATCGGCAGGCGGCGGAACGCCGCCCCCGAGATGGCCTTCGCGACCGCGGCGTGCGCCGGTCCGCTGGGGACGTCGAACAGCTCGGGCCAGACGCCGTCCGACGGCTGCGGGTTGGCGTGACCGCGGCTGGGGGAGAGCAGAGCCATCGGAGGTTCCCTTCGTGTGAGAGTGGTGACCGTCGGCCGGTGGCGGACACGGAATGACCGTCCCCGAGCGACGAGATGCGACGCGCGATCTTTCGGAGTGTGACAGCACCCGGGCCGTTGCCGGACCGCATCACCGCATGTGAGGCGTTCGGTGCCGAGCGCCCGGTGGATTGCCCACACCGCCTGCACCGGCCCATCTCACACCGCGCTCCCGACCGCCGAGATCGACAACGCGGGCTTGCCGTCGTGCGCGTCGGCCGGTCCGGGACGACCATGGACCCATGACGATGCACGGAGCGACCCAGCGGGTGGCGACGCTGTTCGACAGCGTGGCCCCGACCTACGAAGCGGTCGGCGTGCCGTGGTTCGAACCCATCTGTCGACGGATGGTGGAGGAGATGGATCCCCGCGACGGCGACATCGTGCTGGATGCCGGTTGTGGACTCGGCGTGGCGTTCCCGGCGCTGTCGTCGGCGGTGGGCGGCGCCGGCCGGATCACCGGCATCGACATCTCGCCCGCCATGATCGAGCGGGCCCGGGAGGCCGCCCACCGACGCGGCCTGCACCACGTCGACGTCCGGGTGATGGACGCTGCCGCGCCGCCGCTGCCGCCGATGTCGTTCTCGATGGTGGTGTCGTCGCTGGTGCTGTTCTTCATGCCGGAGCCCGCCACCGCGCTGCGCGCCTGGCATGACCTGCTGGTGCCTGGCGGCCGGTTGGGCGTGGTCACCTTCGCCGAGCGGGACGCACAGTGGATGGAGGTCGATTCGCTGCTCACGCCCTATCTGCCGGCGCAGATGCAGGATGCCCGCACCACCGGGAGTGCCGGCCCGTTCGGCTCCGACCAGGGAATGGCCGAACTGGTCGCCGCCGCCGGTTTCGACCGGGTGCGCACCGTCCGCTGGGATCAGCCGGTGGTATTGCGCGACGTTCACCACTGGCGGACCTGGACGATGTCGCTGGGTCAGCGGGCAATGTGGGAGGCGGTGCCCGCAGAAGCCCAGGAGGAGATCATGCGCCGGGCGGCAGACATCCTGACGCCCCCCGGCGGTGGCCCGATCGTGTTGAACCAGACGGTGCGGCTGACCCGCGCCGAGCGGCCGTCAGTGAGCCGCACCCACTAACTCTGCCGGGTCCAGCACCCACGGTGCGCGGATGATCATCCCGGGGTCGAACCCGGCCAGCAGATCGGCGGCGCCGGTCACCGAGGGGGCCGGGTCCAGCCCGGCACTGCGGGCGAGTAACCGGAGGACTCCCGGCGGGGTCCACCCGAGGTCGAGCAGGTCGGGCAGGGTGACCGCCCCGTCGCGCTTGGCCAACCGCACCCCGGAGGTGTTCAGCGCAAGCGGGACGTGCACGTAGCGCGGCACCGGCAGCCCGAGCAGCCCGGCCAGATGGACCTGGGCCGGGGTGGCCGGCAGCAGGTCATCGGCCCGGACGACCTGGTCCACACCCTGCGCCGCATCGTCGACCACCACGGCCAGGTGATAGGCGGCGAGGCCGTCGTTGCGACGCAGCACGATGTCGTCGACCGGTCCGGTGAACGGACCGGTGAGCCCGTCGACGACGGTGAGGTGAGCGACCCGGCTGCGCAACCGCAGTGCGAAGGGACGACCCCGGGTGAGCCGATCGGCCAGCTCGGTCGGCGCGAGGTGCTGGCACGTCCCGCGATAGCGGCCCTCCGTGGGTCCGCCGGTCATCTGCGGTGCCGAGGCGGCCTCCCGGATCTCCCGCCGCGAGCAGAAGCAGGGGTAGGTCAGCCCCGCGGCGATCAGCCGGTCGATCGCGGCGTCGTACAGGTCGGTCCGGGCGCTCTGCGTGACGATCGCGCCGTCGTGGTCGATGCCCAGCGCGGCCAGATCGCGGCACTGACCCGCCGCGGCGCCCGGCGTGGCCCGGTCCAGGTCCTCCATTCGAAGGCGGAAGTCCCGGCCGGTGGACCGGGCGAACAACCAGGCCAGCAACGCAGTGCGCAGGTTCCCCAGGTGCAGAGCGCCCGACGGGCTGGGGGCGAACCGACCGGCCCCCGCCGCCAGCCCGCCCGCTACCGGGAGGATGCCCGCGGCGCCGGCGAGCTCAGAGCCCACGGACGAAGTCCTGCGCCTCCTCGACGTCGAACCCGGCGTCGCTGTGCAGCAGCGCCACCGCGTCCTGCTCGCGGCCCTGGGCCTTGAGGTTGCGCACCTCCAACTCGATCTCGAAGGGAACGGCGGAGGCGCTCGGCGCGTCGTCGGACCACTCCGACGGCAGGGCGACCAACGGCACGTCCGGCAGATCGGCAACGGCTTCGGAAGGGGTACGAGGGCTACGGGTGGCGAGCCGCTCCACGATCGCGGAGGCGGCCATCACCGACAGGTTCGGGGTCGCCTGCCGGAGCAGTGCGATCGCCTGGACCTTCCGTCCGGCCCGGGCCAGCTCCTGGACGTCGGCCATCACGCTCGGATCGAAGGTGAGCTGGGTCGGATCGACACCCCGGGTGACGGCTTTGCGCGCCAGGATGAACGCGATGACCAGGATGGCCGCGACCACGACCAGGATGCCGAACAGGATGTCCACGACCCGATCGTAGGCGTCGGCGGGCCGGCCGTCGGTCGCGTTCAGCCGCCGGTGACCTCGGCGAGGACCAGCTGCTGGAACCTGCGGGCGTCCGCGCCGGCGGGCGGCGGGCCGCCGTTGACCCGGCCGTCGATCGCGGCCCGGATCACTTCGCCACCCAGCTCGGAATCGGCGATCCGATGTCCGGCCGGGACCTTGGCCAACCAGTAGCCCGTGCGGATCCGGGCCAGTGCACGGCAGGCGGACAGGACAGCGTCCGACGCGCCGGTGTCGGCGGCACTGCCGGTCGGTGCCGGCTGGGCCAGGTACCAGCGCAGGCCGTCGATCAACAGCTGACGGAGGTTGCCCCGGGCGACCTCGCCGAACACCTCGTGCGCCGGTGGTCCGATCAGCGACCGGCCGTGCTCGCGCAGGATGCTGCGGTCGATCGCGTACCAGAACAGGCCGTCGGCGGGGTCGCGCTCGGTGCCGCCGTAGGTCGCGCGGAACGGCATCCCGGCCCCGGTGTTGAGTTCGACCTCGAACCCGGGCTCCGCGGCCCCCGCGCCGGCGACGGCGCGCCAGTACACCACGAGCTCCAGACCACGGGCCGGGCACGGCAGGCTCTCGTGGCGCAGGCGCTGCACGAGGTCGTCCTTCTGCGTCCAGGTCAGCGGGTCCGCGGTGACCAGCGCGACATCGATGTCGCTGCGTCCGCTCTGATACGACCCGAACGCGACCGACCCCCCGGCGTACGCGCCGATCAGGTTGCCGCCCAGCGATTCCCGGGCCCGGGCCACCACTGCCGCCAGGTAGTCCTCGACCACCTGGCCGTCGTCGGAAGAAGTCACCTGCGGATCACACCGCATCCCGGCCTGCGGGGCAACTGTGACACTCCGTCAACGCATTGCGCGACCGAACAGGCCGCGGAGCTCCTCGGCAGCGCCGAGGTCACCACTGAGGGTGACCGGCACGGCGGCGTCGGCGCGCCCCCACACCCAGGCCCAGACGGCGGCGGCGTCCCCGGCCACGGTCGCGTCCGCGGTGCCGTCCTGGGGGAAGTCCAGCGAGGTCGGCAGCGAGCGGATCCGCCAGTCCCGGTCGGGGGTGCTCAGCAGTACCGTGCGCCCCGTGCCGCCGGGGGCGGAGGTCAGCCGGACCCCCAGCCAGACCTCGACGGCCTCGTCGATGCCGTCGGTGGCCAGGCCCGGGTCCACCCGCCACTCGCGGCCCAGCGCCTGCTGCAGGTCGACCCGATGGACCACGGTCTCGTGGGCCATCCGCCGGAACCAGAAGCCGGTGGTCCGGTCGTGCGGGCACCAGGTCGCGGCGGGGGAGCGGGGCGACCGGGGCAGCAGGGTGTCGATCATCGCGTGCGCGGCGGCAGCGACCCAGCCGGCCAGCTCGGCGGGGTCCGCGGGGCCCGTGGGCCAGTCCGTCGGGCGCCTGCCGTCGCTGACCCAGCCGCGCACGCCGGAGTAGATCCGACCGAGATGCCGCAGCACGTCCTCGCCGGTCATCGGCGCGCACCCGGGCGCGACGGTGGCCAGCGCGGCGGTCGGCGCACCGGCCAGCTCGATCACTTCGGCGACCTCACCCTCGAGGTGGTCCAGCAGCAGTTCGCGTTCCATACCGGTGAGTCTGCCGCTTCGACGGCCCCGGCGGGAGGGTCACCAACCGTCCCCGTGCACCTCGTGTCCGGGCGCGACCGCGAGAAGCCCGCGGTAGGCGTCCTCGACGCCCGCCCCGGCATTGATCACCGCGTCGACCTCGCGGGCGATCGGCATCTCGATGCCGTGCTCTGCGGCCAGCTTGATGACCACCGCCGCGGATTTGACGCCCTCGGCGACCTGCGTCATGCCGGCCAGGATGGCGCCGATCGGTTGGCCGCGCCCGAGCTGTTCACCGACGTGCCGGTTGCGGCTGCGGGGGCTCGTGCAGGTGACCGTCAGGTCGCCGAGCCCCGCCAGTCCGGTGAAGGTCTCCCGGTCACCACCGACCGCCACCCCGAGTTTGGTCATCTCCCGCAGCGCCCGGGTCATCACCATCGCCCGGGTGTTCTCGCCGGCGCCGATCCCGTCACCCATCCCGACCGCGATCGCGAAGACGTTCTTCAGGGCCCCGGCGATCTCCACCCCGACGACGTCGGAGCTGGAGTAGATCCGGAAGCGCGACGTCCGGAACAGGTCCCGCAGCTGGGCGGCCTGGTGCGGATCGGGCATCGCGATCACCGCGGCCGCGGCGTACCCGGCGGCGACCTCGCCGGAGATGTTCGGGCCCGCCAGCACCCCGGCAGGATGGCCCGGCAGCAGCTCGTCGACGATCTCGGTCATCCGCCGTTCGGTGACCTGTTCCAGGCCCTTGACCAGGCTGATCACCGGCGTCCACGGCCGCAGGTACGGGCCGAGGTCGGTGAGCACCTGGCGGAACCCGTGCGACGGCACCGCCATGATCACGATGTCGGCGGGCTCGACCACCTCAGCGAGGTCGGCCGAGGCCCGCAGCGTCGGCGTCAGGTCGGTCCCAGGGATGTAGCGCTCGTTGCGATGGGTGGCCTGGATCGCGGCGGCGGTGTCGGCGGATCGGGCCCACAGGGTGGTCGGGTTCTTCCGCGCGATGATCGACGCGACCGTCGTCCCCCACGACCCGGCACCGATGACCGCGACCCGGGGTTGGCGGCGCTGCAGCTGCATGATGTCCCTCCGGTCGGTCGTGGCCGGTCACTGAACGGCCGGACCCTGGCAGGCCCCGGCTACGCTCGGCCCGTCCACCGGCTGACCCTACGGAAGAGGCGCTCCCACATGGAATACCGCGAACTCGGCCGGACCGCGATGAAGGTCTCGAGCGTGTCGTTCGGTACCGCCCCGTTGGGTGACATGTTCGGCCGGGCGTCGGCGGAGTCCGGCACGGCCGCCGTGCACCGCGCCCTGGACGCCGGGATCAACCTGTTCGACTCGTCCCCGTACTACGGCAACGGGCTGGCCGAGGAACGCCTCGGGGCGGCACTGAAGGGCCACCGTGACGAGGTCTTCGTCAGCACCAAAGCGGGCCGCTACGGCGACGACGACTTCGATTTCGGCCCCGACCGGCTGCGCCGTGGGGTCGAGGAGAGTCTGCGGCTGCTGCAGACCGATCACCTGGACATCCTGATGCTGCACGACATCGAATTCGTCGACCTGGCCCCGGTCCTGACCGAGTCCTTCGCCGTGCTGCGCCAACTCAAGGACGAGGGCAAGACCCGGTTCATCGGGATGAGCGGCTACCCGATGGCGACGCTGCGGCGGGTCGTCGAGGAGACCGACGTGGACGTGGTGCTCAGCTACAGCCATGCGACCCTGCTCGACCAGTGCCTGTCCGAGCGGCTGCTGCCGGTGGCCGCCGAGCACGGTGTCGGGGTGATCAACGCCGCGGCGGTCACGTTGGGACTGCTGACCCCGGGCCCGTCCAGGATCAGGGTGCACCCGGCGGATGCGCCGATCATCGCCGCCGCCGAGCGGATCAAGGCGATCTGCGCCGACGCCGGCGTCGACGTCGCGTTCCTGGCGAACCAGTTCGCCATCCAGCGCTCCGGTTGCGCGACGACCGTGGTGGGCACCGTCAATCCGCGCAACCTGGACAGTGCTGTCGAAGCGGCCGCCGCGCCGATCGACGAGGATCTCCTCGCGGCGGTGCTGGCGGCCGCGGCGCCGGTCACCCGGCACTGCTGGATCAGCGGCCGGCCCGAGAACAACTGACCCGCCCGGGTCCGGACCCGCCGGGGACCCGAGCTGATCGGTCTCCAGGGATGACACCATGGTGGCGCGACCGGGCCACCAGGCTCGGTCGGCCCGGAACGACCTGCACCACCATCGATGGAGGGACCCTCGCTGTGACCGCGACCGTGAACCCGAGAACGACCGACCCCGCCGGCGGCAGCGGGGCGGCAGATCCGGTCGATCCGGCTGCCGAGACCGCCGCGGCCACGGAGATCAACTTCGACGAGCAGTTCTATCCGGCGCGACCCCGCGCGTTGCGGCCCAAGGCCCGGCGTCGAGCGGAGTTCGGAGCCGACCTCAAGCCCCCGTTCGAGCCCGACGCCACCAACCGGGCCTACGTCGATTGGCTGGTCAAACAGTCGATGCTCGGCGATGCCAAGACGCTGGCCCGGCAGCTGGCCGGACAGGCCAGCATGTGGGCCAATCCGTTCGCGCACCCGAACCCGCGGGCCGCCGTGGACCGCGCGTCGGTGTGGTTCACCGCGTATCCCCTGTCGTTCATCACCAAGCGCAGCCAGTCGTTCCTGGCGTCGTTGGGGTCCGAGGACCTGTGGGCTGCGTTCCAGCAGATCGGGATCAAGGGCCTGCACACCGGCCCGGTCAAGCTGGCGGGCGGCATCACGGGGTGGGAGCCGACCCCGAGCATCGACGGTCACTTCGACCGGATCAGCATGGCGATGGACCCGCTGTTCGGCACCGAGGAGGACTTCCGGGCGATGTGTGAGGCCGCCACCAGCTACGGCGGCACCATCATCGACGACATCGTCCCTGGTCACACCGGTAAGGGCGCCGACTTCCGGCTGGCCGAGATGAACTACCGGGACTACCCGGGCATCTATCACATGATCGACATCCCGGAGTCGGACTGGCACCTGCTGCCCGACGTCCCCGAGGGCGAGGACTCGGTCAACCTGGACCCCGCCGCGGAGAAGGCCCTGCAGGAGGCCGGGATCATCATCGGCCAGCTGCAGCGGGTGATCTTCTACGAGCCGGGCGTCAAGGAGACCAACTGGAGCGTCACCAAGCCGGTCAGGGACACCGAGGGTCAGCTGCGGCGGTGGGTCTACCTGCACTACTTCAAGGCCGGTCAGCCGTCCATCAACTGGCTCGATCCCACCTTCGCCGGCATGCGGCTGGTGATGGGTGATGCCCTGCACTCGCTGCTGGACCTGGGCTCGGGTGGTCTGCGGCTGGACGCCAACGGCTTCCTCGGGGTCGAGAAGAGCGCCGAGGAGAGCCCCGCCTGGTCGGAGGGGCACCCGTTGTCGGAGGCGGCCAACCAGCTCATCGGCGGCATGGTCCGCAAGGTCGGCGGGTTCACGTTCCAGGAACTGAACCTGACGATGGACGACATCAAGGCGACCTCCGAGGTCGGCCCGGACCTGTCCTACGACTTCGTCTCGCGGCCCGGCTATCAACACGCGATGGCCACCGGCGACACCGAGTTCCTCCGGCTGACGCTGCGCGAGTCGATGCGGGTCGGCATCGACCAGGCGTCATTGGTGCACGCGATGCAGAACCACGACGAGCTGACCTACGAGCTCGTGCACTTCGCCACCACCCACAAGGACGACCTGTACGAGCTGGGCGGCGAGACGCTCAACGGCGCCGACCTCGCCGAGACCGTCCGCGAGACGCTCCGGCAGAAGCTGACCGGCCCGGCCGGCCCGTACAACTCGACGTTCACCACCAACGGCATCGCCTGCACGACGGCCAGCGTCATCACCGCCACGCTCGGGATGACCGATCTGGACGCGCTGACCGAGGACGACATCGTCCGGGTCCGGCGGGCGCACCTGCTGCTCGCGATGTTCAACGCGCTGCAGCCAGGGGTGTTCGCGCTGTCCGGCTGGGACCTCTGCGGGACCTTGCCACTGGATCGCAAGTACGTGAAGACGCTGATCAGCAGCGGTGACACCCGGTGGATCGAGCGCGGCGCGCACGACCTGATGGGCTGGTTGCCCGAAGCCACGACCTCGGCGTCGGGGATGCCGAAGGCGATCAGCCTGTACGGGTCACTTCCCGACCAGCTGGCCGATCCGAACTCCTTCGCCTCCCGGTTGAGCGAGATCCTCACCATCCGCGAGACCCACGGCATCGCCACCGGCTTCCTGCTCGACGTCCCCGACGTGCCGCAGAAGAGCATGTTGATCATGGTCAACCGGCTCGCCGTCGGGGCCGTGCAGATCACCGTGCTCAACTTCGCAGAGGAGGAGGTCGCAGGTCCGGTGATCTCCCCGCACCTGCCGGTGGGTGGACTGGTGACCAACCTGGCCACCGGGGAGGAGCTGGGCACGGTCGACGCCCTGGGCAGCTTCCAGGTCCAGCTCGAAGGCTTCGGCGGAGTGGCTCTGCTGGTGCAGGAGCCGGCCGAACGGGTCTGAACCGGGCGGCCGGGACGGCCATGGCCGTCCCGGCCGGCTCACCACCGCAGGCCGGTCGCCGCCCGGATCGGTCGGCGCTCGCCGTCCCCGCCAATGACCGCAGCCTCGGCGACCACGTGTGATCGCAGCTCCCGGGACAGCGCCAGGCCGGTCCGCTCGGACAACTCCGCGGCGGTGATCGCATAGGTCTCGAACGCAGCGAGTGGATCCGGTAGCACGCCGGGCCGGAACTGCTGGGTGACCAGGAAGATCCGCACCCGGGGTAGGCCGCCGACGGTGTAGGCCAGGACCTTCCAGAACTCCAGTGGCACCCGCACCCCGCGGTAGGCCGGGTCAGCGGCCCCCAGCACCGGTCCGGCGAGCACGCTGGCCCGCTGCCGGTCGACCACGTGCAGCAGCGCGATCTCCAGCCGGCCCCAGACCCCGTGCCGCTGCGCCTGGTTGAAGTCGTCCATCTGCGGCGTGATGTTGGTGAAGTAGAACGAATCCCGATTGGCCTGCTCCGCCGTCGCCCGGGTGCCCCACAACAGGTCGGCCCGCCGGGCGAGGTGCCCTCGATCGAGCCGGTTCCGGTCGTAGACGTCGTTGAGTACCTGGCCGGCGGCCGGGAGCCGCGGATCGGGCCGGAACTGCTGGCCGTCGCGGGGGATGTCGTCGAAGCGGGTGCCGCCATCGATGTTCCAGGCCACCCACCGCGCCAGCCGCCGGGACCGACTCATCGCCAGCGAGAAGTGCTGGTACGTCAGTACGGTGCCGCCACCGACCAGGGTTGCCAGGTCGTCGGCGACGGCCGGCCGGGCCGTCGGCAGCGCCACCTCGAAAGGCAGGAAGGCAGTGTCGAAACCCGGACCGGCGGGCGTGGTCATGCGCCCCGGGCGTGGGCGCCGGCCCGGGCCACCTGGTCCGGGGTGGGGCGCACCCCGGTGTAGAGCTCGAACTGTTCGGCGGCTTGCAGGGCGACGACCTCGGCGCCGGTGATCACCCGGCGGTCGGCGGCCCGGGCCGCACGGATCAGCGGGGTCTCCGACGGGGAGGCCACCACGTCGAAGACGGTGGTGGCCGCACCCACCGCGTCTGCGGGGGCGGCGAGCATGCCCTCGCCGGAACCGCCGGCCATCCCGATCGGGGTGGCGTTGATCAGCAGCGACGGCCGCAGCGGCCCGAGCTCGGCCTGCCAGCCGTAGCCGTACTGCTCGGCGACAGCGGAACCGGTGGTCTCGTTACGGGCGATCACGGTGCCGGTCGCGAAGCCGGCGTCGTGCAACGCGGCGACGACCGCCTTGGCCATCCCGCCGCTGCCCAGCACGACGAAATCATCGTTGCGGTCGACCTGGTGGGAGGCCAGCAGCGAGGCGATGGCCAGATAATCGGTGTTGTAGGCCGTGAGGTGGCCGTCGGTGTTGACGATGGTGTTCACCGACTGGATCACCGCCGCGGAGGGGCTGATCTCGTCCAGGAACGGGATGCAGGCCTCCTTGTAGGGCATCGAGACGGCGGCTCCGCGGATCGGCAGCCCGCGGATCCCGCGGATCGCGTCTTCCAGGTTCGCCGGGGCGAAGGCCTTGTAGACGTAGTCCAGATCGAGTTCGTCATAGAGGAAGTTGTGGAACCTCGTCCCGTGGTTGCTGGGCCGCGCGGCCAACGAGATGCAGAGCTGGGTGTCCTTGTTCAGGGTGCGTGCCATGCGGCTCATTCTCACCGGTGCCACCGACAGTCGCCCACCGGGCGTGCTGGGCGTGCTGGGGCGATGGGCGCCCGGGCGTGTGGGAGTGCGGCGCGTCGGTGGTGGCTCGGCCGGCCCGGCGGGCCCGGAGGTGGTGGCTCGGCCGACTCGGCCGGCTCGGCGGCCCGGAAGCCGGCGATGGCAGGATGACGGTCATGACCCAGTCCGATTTCCCGGAGATCCCCGTCAGCCGTCTCCCCGAGGATGCGGTACTGCTCGATGTCCGCGAGAACGACGAGTGGGCCGCCGGGCACGCGCCGACCGCGGCGCACCTGTCGATGACCACGCTCGCCGACCGGCTGGACGAGGTGCCGGAGGGGGATCCGCTCTATGTCATCTGTCGCAGCGGCGGTAGGTCCGCCCGGGTGACCGCATACCTCAACGGCAACGGCTGGAACGCGGTGAACGTCGACGGCGGGATGGGGATGTGGGAGCGGCTGGGCAAGCCGATGGTCTCCGAATCGAACGACCCGCCGCAGGTGATCTGAGCGCCGGCCGTGCTCTGCCCGCGATGCGGTGCGCCCCTGCCCGCGGTCCCGCCGGGCTACCGGCCGGTGTCGTGCGGCACCTGTGGGGCGGTTGCGGGCTACCCGCCGCCGACACGTTGGCGATGGATCGCACACCGGCCGGGCAACGTCGTCGGGCCGACCCCGCCGACCCGTCCGCGCGGCTACGGCGGGCCGTCGCGCTACCCGGCGACGCCGCCCTGGGGCTTCCCGCCGTCCATCTGGCGCCGAGCGGTACCGGCTCAGGTGCTACCGGTCCGGGCGCCGTTGCGTCAGTTGCGCTCTGTCGTGGTGCTGTCCCGGGCCGCCGCAGTGACCTGCCTGGTCGCGGCCGGCGCGGAGGCATGGCGGTACGCACTGTTGGTACGCGGTCGCACCGAGGTACTGCCGGTGGCCCAGGTCCGTTGGAGTGACGCGTTGGTGATCAGCGCCGGGTGGACAGTGGTGCTGACCGCCCTGGTCACCGCCTTGGTGTCGATCCCGGCGATCGGTAGCGCCGATTCGTGGGCCCGGCAGCGGACCGGTGCGGAAGCGGTCAGGTCGCCCGGTTACCGGTTGTTCCTGCTGCTGACGCCCGTCGTGAACCTCTACGGAGCCGGCGTCGTCCTCGCCGAGGTCGATGCGGCGCTGCGGATGTCGCCGCCGGACCGGCCGCTGCCGGTGGTGGCGGACCGGTTGCGGTGGCGGTCGGGCCAGTTGCCTGACCTGGAGCAGGCCCCGCCGCCGGCGGATCCGGCGCGGCTGCACGCCCGGGCGCCGGATCCGGTGCACCGGTCGTCGCGCCCGTTGGTCCTCGGATGGTGGGCGGCATGGGTGTTGGGCGGAGTGCTGGCGTTGGCGGTCCTGCTGTGGTCCCGCGATCCGGGGAGCCTGCAGGCCCGGGCGAATTTGGTGGAGTTGCACGTGTTGGTGAATCTGGTGGCTGCTGTGGTGGCCGTCCTCACGGCCGCTGTCGGTCAATCGTGGGTGGCGCTGATGGATCCGCCCCGGGTCGGTTGGCCGACCGGCTGGGCGCTCGCACCGCAGAGCCGCGCGGGCTGACCAGGCCGGAGCCCCGGAGGTCGTGCACTACCGTGGCGGGGTGGCTCAGAAGACATCCCGACGTTCCCGTGCCGACCAGAACAGCGCCCCCGCGCCCGACGGCATCAACCCGCGACAGCCTTGCCCGTGTGGCTCCGGTCGCCGGTACAAGTCCTGTCACGGTTCCGGCGACGCCGAGAACCTGATCGTCGCCCGGCCGTTCGCCGGACTGGCCGGCGAGACCGAACTCATCGCACTGCGCGAGTTCGTCCCGTCCGCGACAGCCCCGCTGCGGATCGACCGGGCGGACGTCCCGTCCATCACCCTGGGTAGCGTGCTGCCCGCCGCGGCCGCCGCGTTGACCAGGGCCGACGGCTCCATCCTGCTGGGTCTGCAGGTGCAGACCCACTCGGGTGACCTGTCCCGCGACGTCGCGGCCGCCCTGGAATGGGCGCTGACGGCCGGACCGTCGCAGGTGCTGTCGGTGGTCGGTCGGGCCACCGCCGGCAATCGCCTGCAGGACCTGTTGGTCGACGAGCCTCTGGACGTCACCGTGCACGACACGTTCGCCTGGTGGCTCGACGTCGAGGCCGAGCCCGGCAGCGAGGTCGCACTGACGCTGGAGCGCACCAACTCGGCGATCATGCCCACCGCGAAGGTCGCCGACCTGCCGGGTGCCTACTGGGTGGACGCGGGGGAGAAGGCGCACCTGCGCTGGGTCCGGCCCGAGGAGGAGGCTGCCGTGATGGCCGCGCTGGCCCGGCTGGCCGCCGCCGACGAGTTGGACCTGGGTGAAGGGTCACGCTACGTCGGCTCGTTCCGGGCGCACGGCCGGCTGGTGCCGGTCTGGGATCTCGACCGCGACGCGCACCCGAGCGAATGGGACGCCCCGGCGCTGGCCTTCGTCGACCGGTTCGAGGCCGCCCTGGCCTCCGAGGCACCGTTGACCAACGCCGAACGTCGGGCCCGCGACGGCATCCTGGGTCGGCAGTTCACCCTGCGGTGATGCTGCGGCGTACAGGCGTGCTGCGTTGAACACCGGCGGGTGGTTCGTCCGAGCCACCCGCCGGCTCAGCGGAGCAGGCCGTCGATCGCGCCGGACAGGTACGTGTAGCCCACGAATGCGGTGACGTCCATCAGCGTGTGGGCGATCACCAGCGGCCACAGCCGCCGCCAGCGCAGCCAGACATACCCGAAGACCAGGCCCATCAGGACGTTCCCGAGCGCCTGGCCCGGTCCCTGATACAGGTGGTACGAGCCGCGGAGCACAGCGGAGATCAGCAGCGCCATCCATGGCTCGACCCGCAGGGTCCGCAGCCTGGTCAGCAGGTAGCCCACGACCAGCACCTCCTCCAGGAAGCCGTTCTCCAGCGCCGCCAGCACGAGCACGGGCAGCGTCCACCAGTGGTCGTCCAGCGTCGCGGCCTGCACCTGGACGTTGAGGCCGAGCCGATAGGCGAGGACGTAGAAGGCGATGCCGGGGATCCCGATCGAGGCCGCCAGCAGCGCCGCGCGGCCGAGGTCACCGAAGCGCCAGTCCAGTCCGACGTCGCGGCCGAGCCGGTAACCGGCCCGCCACAGCAAATAGACGCCCAGGGATCCCCAGCCGATCCCGACCGCGATGCTGGTCAGTTGCAGGGCCAGGTCGGTCCAGCTGACCGACGACTGCGGTGCCACCACGCTGACCTGCTGACCGGCCAGCGGAACCGGCCGGCTCAGTCGGTCCACCAGCGAGATGACGGCCCGGACCCCGCTGGCCCCGAGGGTGATGGTGAAGACCACCCACAGTTCGATGCGGATCGACCGGCGGGTCGGCGGCGGTGGGGTCGGGTCCGGCGCGGCGGCGGGCAGCGTCAGGACAGGGGAGTGGGCCATGACCGGCCAGCGTAGGGGTGAATGTTGCGCCGGGTCTGCGAACGGCGGCCGAACCGCTGCGGTTGCGACGCCGCCGCCCGATGGGCGCCACCTAGGGTGAGGAGGTGACTCAGCGCTGGGCGTACCTCGGACCGGAAGGGACCTTCACCGAACAGGCGGCGCTGGAACTCCAACGACGTGCCGTCGACGGGACCGTACTGACCCCGGCGGTGAGTGTGGCCGCTGCGATCGCCGACGTCCGGGCCGGCAGCGTCGACGCTGCCTGCGTCCCGATCGAGAACTCCGTCGAGGGCGCAGTGACGCTCACGCTGGACGAACTGACCCACGGCGAGCCACTGACGATCGACGCCGAGGCGTACGTGACCGTGCAGCTGGACCTGCTGGTGCGCCGCGGGGTGGCGCTGGCCGACATCCGCAAGGTCGGATCACACCCGCACGGCCACGCCCAGGTCCGGTCCTTCGTCACGTCGCAGCTGCCGGCAGCGGAGAGTGTGGTGTTCGGCTCGACCGCGGCGGCCGCGGCGGCAGTCGCAGCCGGTGAGTTGGACGCCGCCGCGGCGGCACCGAATGCCGGGCACCGCTACGGGTTGACGTCGTTGGCCACCGACATCGGGGAGGTGCACGGCGCGGTCACCCGCTTCGTGCTCCTCCGGTTGCCGGGCCGCCCGGGCGCTCGGACCGGTAATGACCGCACGTCACTGGTGGTCTACGTGCAGGACGAACCGGGGTCGCTGCTGGCGGTCCTGGCCGAACTGGCCAACCGGGGGATCAACCTGACCCGGTTGGAGTCGCGGCCGGCCCGGTCCGAGCTCGGCAAGTACTTCTTCCTGCTGGACGCCGACGGCCACATCGACGACCCGGCGATGGCCGATGCCGTCGCTGCGCTGCACCGACGCTCGGCCGGTGTCCGCTTCCTCGGCTCCTATCCCAGGGGTCTGGGTGCGGCGCACACCCCGCCGCCGTTCGCCTCGCCCGACGCCTTCGCCCGGGCCCGCGAGTTCGTGGCCGGGCTGGGTCGGCCCCGATGAAGCTGACCCTGGTGCGTCATGGTGAGACCGCGGCCAACGTCGCCGGCGAGCTCGACACCGCGGTGCCGGGGCCCGGCCTGACCGAGCGCGGATCCACTCAGGCCGTGGCGCTGGTGGAGCGGTTCGTTGGCGAACCGTTCGGGGCCGTCTGGACCTCGGCTCACCGACGCACCCAGCTCACCGCGGCGCCGGTCGCCGCCGACCGGCAGCTGGCACCGAGGGTGCGGCCCGAGCTGGGCGAGTTCAGCGCCGGTGACCTGGAGGGTCGCAGTGACGCAGCGGCGATGACGGTCTTCCTGGACGTGATGCACGCCTGGATCGGTGGCGATCTCGATCCGGCGATGCCCGGCGGTGAGAGCGGACATCAGGTCATGCGACGGATGGATGCCGCCCTCACCGAGATCAGTGCGGCCGGCGACGACGCCGCGCTGGTGGTCAGCCACGGCGGGGTGCTGCGCATCTGGGCGGCCCGGCGCTGCATGAACGTCACGACCGAGTTCGCGATGGCAAATTACCTGGTCAACACCGGAGTCATCGTGGTCACCGGGTCGGCCGGCGAGGGCTGGCACTGCGAGTCCTGGGATCAGGCACCGACGCGGGGCTGAACCACGACTGACCGGCGCCGGGGCCGTGATTACCCTGGGGGCATGACCGGGCCGGCGATCCATCCGCGCAACGTGCCGGCCTCCGACGCCGACCGGTCGATGGCAGTACAGCTGTTGGAGCGGGCGATCGGTCGCGGCTACATCGACCTGCCCCAGTTCTCCGAACGCAGCCACCGAGCAGTCCAGGCCCGCACCCGGGCCGACCTCGACCTGCTGTTGTTGGATCTGCCCGGTCTGCAGCTCGCCGACCGCTCGGCGGACCCAGCCACCCGGCCGCCCGCGGCTCCGGCGGCGCTGGCGCTGCGGGGTTACGGGTCCCGTCGGCTGACCGGCGCCTGGACGGTACCGGCGCTGATCACCGTCGAAGGCTGGGGAGCTGCCACCCGACTGGACTTCACCCAGGCCCGGCTGAGCACCCGGCTCGTCACGGTGCAGTTCCGGTCCAACCTGGGCGGTGTCGTGCACCTGCGGGTCCCACCCGGCACCGCGGTCCGGTTCGACGGCCTGGATCTGCGGGGATGTTCGGTCCACGACCGGCAGCCGCCCGACCGAGCCGCCGGGCCGCCGCCGCTCACCCTGGCGTTGGTCGGCGTGAAACGGTACGGCTCGATCACGATCAGCCGCCCCAGGTCCGGTGGCCTGCGCCGATGGGCGATCGCGTTCGGGTTCCCGCTCGACGACAGCAGGGGTTGACGACGGCCGTCAGGCCAGCTCGTGGGCCCATGGTGGGTTGGCGCCGGCCCGGGAGACGGTCACCGCGGCCACCCGGGCGGCGAACTCCAAAGCCGCCTGCAGCCCGTCGACGGTCAGGTTCGTCATCCGGCCGCCCAATTCGCCGGCTTCGGCCAGGTGGTGCAGCAGCCCGCCGTGGAACGAGTCGCCGGCTCCGACCGTGTCGACGACGGCCCGGCCGGCCACCGGAACGCGGACCGACTCACCGCGCAGGGACGCGAACGCCCCGTCCGCGCCGAGGCTGACGATCGCCAGCACGACGCCGTGCTCGTGCAGGGACGCTGCGGCATCCTCGGGTGAGGCACCCGGCCACAGCTGGACCAGGTCGTCCTCGGAGAGCCGGACGATGTCGGCCAGCGCCGCCCAGTGCGCGATCTTGGCGCGATACTTCTCGATCGGCACCAGCGCCGTGCGCAGGTTCGGGTCGATGGAGACGGTCAGGTGCGATCGCGCCTGCGCGAGCAGGTCCTCGATGACCTGCCCGGACGGTTGCAGGGCCAGCGCCAGGGTGCCGGTGTGGATGGCGACCGGTGCGTCCGCGCCGGACCCGGCGATCAGCGGGGCGAGCTCCGTCGGTGTCCACTGCCAGTCGGCGGTGCCGTCGACGTAGAACTCGTAGGTCGCCGCGCCGTCGTCGGCGAGCTTGGCGATGGCCAGCGTCGCCGGTTCGGTCGCCGCGATGCTGGCCGACAGGTCCACCCCGGACGCCTCCAGGCTGGACCGGCACAAGCTGCCCAGCGAGCCGGTGGACAGCCGTCCGGCGAAGCGGGCGACGGTACCCAGCCGGGCCAACGCGACCGCGAAGTTGGCCGGCCCGCCGCCGGGGTGCACGGTCAGGTGGGCCACGTGGTCGCGGATTCCGTCGGGCGGGAGCACCGCATCCGCGACGACTTCCCCGACGACGGCGATCGTGGTCATGTGTCCCCTCATGGGCTCGAACTCCGGGTGATCCGCCGGTTCACCCGGTCGGCCCCCGCATTATGCCGACGGGAGGGGCGGGGCGCTCGGCACCCGGGCCGGGCCGGTCATCCGCTGGCGCGGATGTCCTCGATCAGCTGCAGGGTCTGCCGGGTGGCCCGCTGGTCGGGGGAGTGGTCGTCCCCCGAGGTGATGAGGTGGGCGAAGCGCCGGACCTCGTCCACCATCGTGTTGGCCGGTCCCTGCACGGTGCGCTGCTCGGTGCGGCCGTCGGTGTAGCGGACGGTCAACGACCGGGCACTGTCGATGGCGTCGATCAGCAGCGTCGCGTGTTCGCCCTGAACCTCGCTGGGCAGTGTCGAGTCGGTGATCTTGGACCAGCTCAGATCGGCGACGAAGTCGTCGTAGATCGCCAGTGCGACGCCCGCCCCGTCGGCACCCGAGCGAACCGTGACAGCGGACCCGACGACCCGCTGCGGCGCGCCGAACAAGCGGATCAGCGCGTGCGCGCAGTACACCCCGAGGTCCATCAGGGCGCCACCGGCCATCGCCGGGTCGAAGATGTTGACCTGCTCACCGGCCAGCACCAGGTCGTAACGCGCCGAGCGCTTCTGGTACCGCAGCGACACCCGGCGGACAGTGCCGAGCAGCGGCAATGCCTCCCGGACGGCGGCCAACCCTGGGTCGTAGGCGGTGCGCATCGCCTCGATCAAGACGAGGCCGGCGGCCGCCGACACCAGCTCGTCCCATTCCCCGACCGTGGGCACCGCGGGCTTTTCCACCATCACGTGCTTGCCGCCGCCCAGCGCAGCCAGGACCTGCCGATGGTGGGCGCTGTTGGGGCTACCGACGTACACCGCGTCGATGTCGGCCGAGCCGAGCAACGCGTCAAGGTCCGACGCAGGGGTCGCGTCGAAGGCGGCCGCGGTGACTGCGGCGCGCTGGGCGTCCCGGGAATATGCGTGGGTGACGGTGATGCCGTCGACGGCTCGCACGGCGTCGGCGAATCGGTGGGTGATGGTGCTGGTGCCGATGGTGGCGACGCGGATCACGTCAACTCCCGCTCTGTCAGGTGCGTGGTGGCGGTGCCGATGGTGTCACGCGGGACGTGTCGGGACGTGCTTTTGTCCGGGACCTGCCGGCGGCCGGGACCTGCCGGCGGCCGGGACCTGCTTGCGATCGGGACAAGCCTGCGGCCGGGACCCACTGTCGGTCCCGGCCGCAGGCTCGCCGCGGTTCAGTCGGAGAGGGGTACCAACCTGCTGTCTGCCGGCACCGGGAACGGGAATCCGAGAACGGTGAGCCGGCCCTGCACCTGATTCCGGGCCTGGCAGTCGGTCACACACGCCGTCGGCGGGTTGGCCACCTCGACGGCGTCCTCGCCGGTGACGAACCCCATTCGGCCGCCGCTGGCGACGTCCCAGATCGACACCGCGCCGCAGTGCTGCACGCTGGGGGACAGTGGCTCGGCGGTGTTGCACCCTGGTTGCGGCACTCTGGTGGCCACCTGGGCACTGTCCCGGGCGACGAAGGCCGGCGACAGGTCGTTGGAGATGTTCACCCGGGCGGCCACCTTGACACAGAACCGACCGGCCGGGCCTTCGGTCGGATCGGCACAGCCCGAACCCTCGAACCGGCCGATGGCCGCCCGGAAGTTCGGGTTGTCGTAGTAGAAGGGGGTAAGGCCGGGGGTGGTCGAGGTGGCCAGCGTGTGCACGATCCGAGTGGCGGCCCCGTCGTCGCGGGACGGCTCCATCTGGAAGATGCCGCCCTGGGTGCAGTCCTTGGCCTGGATCTTCATCGACACGCCGGGGCCGGTGCGGCTGATCGACAGGCTCTCGTCGCGCAATTCGATGGAGATGTCGCTGGTCAGCGCCGAGCCCTGCAGGTCAGGCACCTTGCTGGCGAACACCGGGGTGAATCGACCGCCGGTGATGTCGGTCGGATTCGGCGCGCCGGTGAACGCCTGGTCGAAGACGGCGAAATCATCTGCACGCACGTCGAACTGGGCGTAACGGCCGCGGACCGCGAACCGTGCGCCGAGGTCGGCAGCAGCGATCGTGGTCCGGATCCGGTCCTTGCCGCCGGTCGCCACGGTGGTACCGCTCCCGAGGTTGACGAGTTGGAAGCTGCCGCCGCTGCACCCCTTGGATGACGCGGCCTGGGCCGGACTGTTGAGCCCCACCAGCAGGGCCGAGGTCGTAACGGCCACCACGGCGGCGGTGCGGAGGGGACGGAGTCGAGTGGGCATCAGTGCCTACCTTCGGGTCGAAGAGGCCTTCAGCCTGTGGATCCACGTCGGCGCCCCACAAGTGTCCTTAGGTCGTAGTACGAATGGGCCACCCGCCGACGATGCGCCAAGACGGTGTCAGGCCCAGCCGAGCTCATCCAGCCGGTCGTCGTCGATGCCGAAGTGGTGGGCCACTTCGTGGATCACGGTGGTGATGATCTGGTCGCGAGCTCCTTCATAGCTGGTCGCGCGGGCCAGGATGGGCTGCCGGTAGATGGTGATCGTGTCGGGCAGGGCACCGGAGTACTGATGGGTCCGCTCGGTCAGTGCGACCCCGTGGTACAGCCCGTAGAGGCTTTCGGTCGGGTGTCGCTCTTCCACGAGCACCACCACGTTGTCCATTGCGCGGGTGAACTGCTCGGGGATGAGGTCCAGCGCCTCGCTCACCAGGTCTTCGAATTCCAGTCGGTCCATGTCCAGCACGTCCTCCATGATGCGGCAACGAAACGGCGCGGGTGATCGGGCGGACCGTCGCCGGCTGCCCGCGAGCGGCGCACCGCGGTCAAACGGCAAACGGCAGACGGCACATCGAAGGGCGGCCGGCACGCGGCCCGCCGAGGTCCCAACTGGTCCCGGCAGGTCCCGGCAGATCCCAACTGGTCCCGGCAGGCCCCGACCGGTCCCGACTGGGTCGACCGGTTGTGACCTGTCCCGGCTGCGTCGATCGGTCCCGACGACCAATTGCGAAGTGGCCGACGAGACATGTCGGGGTGGACAGGTCACGGCCGGTCCGAGCTGACCACCGGTCTTACCGTCACGGGGGTTCGAACACCGGCGACAGGTGGTGCACAGTGTTGCGTCGCGGGCGCTGCTCGGGGTCGATCCACCGGGGCGGGATGAACTCGGGCACACCGTCGATCGCCACTTGGGCGCGCCACTGCTCCCGGTGTATCTCGCTGTGGTGGAAGGCGCACAGCAGGCAACCGTTCGCGTAGCCGGTGACGCCCAGGTCGCGCCCGAAGAACTCGACATGGTGCACGTCGGTCCACGACGGCGGTCGGTCGCAGCCGGGGAACGCGCAGCCGCGGTCGCGCAGTGTGATCGCCCGGCGGGTCGCCCGGCTGAATCGGCGGGTACTGCGCCCGAGGTCGAGGACCTCGCTGCGGCCCCCGAGGACGGCAGGAAGGATCTCCGCATCACACAGCAGTCGGCGGGCGGTGGCGGCGGTCAGCGTGGCACCGCTGTCGGTCACCGCGGTGCCGATGGTGCGAGCCAGCACATCCCAGTTCAGCGTGACCGTGACCTGGGGGCGGCGGCCGCCGTGTGAGGGTAGGTCGGCGTGGCCGACCGCCCGGCGGAGGACCTCGATCAGGGCGTGGGCACGACGGGTCGCTGCGGGCCGCATGTCCCGGACTCCGTCCACCGCAGGCCTGGGCGCGGCGAGCCCGTCGATCGCCACCCGCAGCGTCTCGATCGACAGGTCGTCGAAACGGCCGCTGATCCCGGTGAGCCCGGTGCCGGCGTCCCGCGCCCCGATGGAGAACGAGGCCTTGGCGGCGGCGGCATCCCGATCGAGACCGCCGTCTGGATCGACGACCTCGACCAGGTGGGCGGCCACCCTACGGAACTGGTCGGGCTCCAGATCCACGGCGTAGGAGACCAGCTGCTGCTCCGCCTCGACCCGCAGGTCGTCCGGGAGTCCGGCGGGGAGGTCCCGCATGGTACCCACCACGATGTCGGCGTGTGAGCGGTCCACCAGGCCGCTGTCCATCGCGGCCCGCAGCAACGGGAGCGCCGCGGGCGCCTCCCCGCCTGACGGCAGGTCCTGGTGGTGGGTGGCGCGGGCGGCACGCACCCGCAGTCGGGCGTCGTGCGCGGGGATACGCAACATCTGGCGCAACAGCGCCGCGGTCGACGGACACGACACGGCTGCGGCCATGCCCCGCTGGTCGATCTCGTCGGCCTGCGTCACCTGGACCGCGAACAGCAGCCGGGCTGCGGTTTCGGTACGGCGGCACAACTCCTGGAGGTCGTCGCCGGGGACCTTGGGATATTCCAGCAGCCGCAGCTCGTCGATGCCCCTGGCGATGTCAGCCAGGATCGCCAGACCGCGAGCGGTGGCGGGCGAAGCATCGGCAGTGGACATGAGACCAGCTTAGAACACCTGTACGACAGCGCGCCGAGTTGTCCACACCCCGCGGCCCGCGCGGACGCACGCGCCGCCGCCCCGCACGCGCACCGCCGCACCCCGTGCCCCCGGCTCCCGCGCGTCGGATTCACCCTCGCACCCGCAACAGCACACACAGCAGCCGCGACCACCCCCGCCGAGGACCGAGCCCGCCGAGCGGCCGGGCCGCGCCGACCCACCAACTAGGCTCACCTGCGTGATCGATCTGCGCCTGCTCCGAGAGAACCCCGACCTGGTCCGCACCTCGCAGTTGGCCCGTGGGGCGAAGGCTTCCGTGGTCGACGAGTTGATGGACCTCGACGTCACCCGTAGGGCAGCCATCGCTGCCGCGGACAGCAAGCGCGCCGAGCAGAAGGCGTTCGGTCGCAAGATCGGCAAGGCGTCCCCAGCGGATCGGCCGGCCCTGCTGACCCAGGGCAAGGAGATGGCAGCCGAGGTCGACGCGCTCGAGAACGCCGAGAAGGCGGCCGAGGTGGCGCTCCTCGCCGCCCACAAGGCGATCCCGAACGTAATTCAGGAGGGGGCGCCGGCCGGAGGCGAGGAGGACTTCGTCGTCCTGCGCACGGTGGGTGAGCCCATCCAGCCGGTTGAACCGGTGCGCGACCATGCGGAACTCGGCGAGATGCTGGGCGCGATCGACACGGTTCGCGGCGCGAAGGTCTCCGGGGCCCGGTTCTACTTCCTGCGTGGCGTCGGGGCGCAGTTGCAGCTGGCGATGCTGAACCTGGCGATCAGCCGCGCGCTGGCCAACGGGTTCACGCCGATGATCCCGCCGGTGCTGGTCAAGCCCGAGACCATGGACGGCACCGGATATCTCGGGGAGCACAGCAGCGAGGTCTACCACCTTCCCGCCGACGACCTCTACCTGGTCGGGACGTCCGAGGTGCCGATCGCGGCGTACCACTCGAACGAGATCATCGACCTGGCAAGCGGTCCCGTCCGTTATGCCGGCTGGTCGTCGTGTTTCCGCCGGGAGGCCGGCTCCTACGGCAAGGACACCAAGGGCATCATCCGGGTGCACCAGTTCGACAAGGTCGAGATGTTCGTCTTCTGCCGACCGGAGGACGCCGCTGCCGAGCACCAGCGGTTGGTCGCCTTCGAGGAGGAAATGCTGGGACTGATGGAGATCCCCTACCGGGTCATCGATGTCGCCGCTGGTGACCTTGGCGTCTCGGCTGCCCGCAAGTTCGACTGCGAGGCGTGGGTGCCGTCGCAGCAGGCGTACCGGGAGCTGACCTCGACCTCGAACTGCACCACATTTCAGGCCCGCCGGCTCAACATCCGCTACCGCGATGAGGAGGGGAAGCCGCAGACTGCGGCCACCCTCAACGGCACGCTGGCCACCACCCGTTGGATCGTGGCGCTCCTGGAGAACCACCAGCAGCCCGACGGTTCGGTCCGGATCCCGGCGGCGTTGCAGCCGTTCATGGGTGGACTGACCGAGCTCACCCCGGTCTGAGTCCGACGGGTCAGCCGGCACCACCGGATCAGGCAGCCTCGCCGCGATATCGGTGGGTTCGCCGACCATCGGACGACCGCACCGTGGGCCACACGATCACCCGTCCCGCGACCATCACCCGTCCCGCGCCGAACACTCGTCCAGCGACGAACACCCGCCCTGCGACCACCATCACCCGTCCCGCGCCGAACACTCGACCCGCGCAACGACACCGCCTGCCCGGCCGTCAGCCGATCAGCGCCCGGATGTCGGCCGCTGACAGCGATCCGTCGATGTGGGTGCCGGTTCCGTCACCGCGGGCACCGAGCACCCCGTCGAACAGGGCGGTCTTGTCGGCTTTGAGCAGCGCGACCTTCTCCTCGATGGTGTCCTTGGCGACCAGTCGGTAGACCATCACGGTTCTGGTTTGGCCGATCCGGTGGGCGCGGTCGACAGCCTGCATCTCGGTGGCGGGGTTCCACCACGGGTCCAGCAGGATGCAGTAGTCGGCCTCGGTCAGGTTGAGCCCCAGGCCGCCGGCCTTGAGGCTGATCAGGAACACCGGATCCGAACCCGCACGGAACTTCTCGACCACCTGCTGCCTCTCTGCGGGTGCTGCCGTCGAGGTAGCAGTAGCCGATCCCGTCGCGCTCCAGCCTGGTCCGGACCCGGGCCAGGAAGCCGGTGAACTGGCTGAACACCAGCGCCCGGTGTCCACCGGCGATCACGTCGGCGAGCAGTTCGCTGAGCACGGTCATCTTCGAGGAGCCGACGTGGTCGTGCTCGGGGTCGACCAGACCGGGGTCGATGCTGGCCTGCCGGAGCAGGCCCAGCGAGCGGAAGATGGCGAACCGCTGCCCGTTGACGTCGTCGAGCATGCCCAGCACCTTCTGGCGCTCGCGGGCCAGCAGTCGGTCGTAGACCGCGCGGTGCCCGGGTTCGAGGGTGATCGTCAGGACCTGCTCCTGCTTGTCGGGCAGGTCCCCGACGACCTGGTCCTTGGTGCGGCGCAACATCAGTGGTGCGATCCGGCGGCGGAGCTGATCGAGACGGTCCTGCTGGCCGAGCTTCTCGATCGGTGTCCGGTAGTACTCGGTGAAGTTCTTCAGGTTCGGCAGCAGGCCCGGCGCGACGAGGGCGAACAACGCCCACAGCTCGGTCAGGTTGTTCTCCAACGGGGTGCCGCTGATGGCAACCGTGAACTTCCGGTCCAACCCGGTGATCACCGAGAACGCTTTGCTGGTGTGGTTCTTCACCGACTGCGCCTCGTCCAGCATCACCCCGGCCAAGGAGATGGCCTGGTACTGCTCGGCTTCCAGTCGGAGCAGCGTGTAGGACGTGATCAGGATGTCGTTGTCGGCGGCGAGCTGGCCGATGGTGGCGGTCCGGCGTCGGGCGGTGCCCTCCACCACGGCCGTGCGCAGGCCGGGCAGGAACCGGCGCGGCCTCCGCCTGCCAGTTGCCCACCACGCTGGTCGGCGCGACGACGAGGATACGGTCCGCAGTCGGGGTTCTCCACGCGGGCAGCGGCGATCATCGCCAGCGTCTGGACGGTCTTGCCCAGCCCCATGTCGTCGGCGAGCACGCCACCGAGACCGTTGCGGCGCAGCAGGGAAAGCCATTGGAACCCGCGGTACTGGTAAGGGCGCAGGTCGGTCGTGAGTTCCGCCGGGACCGGAACGGGATGGTCGTCGAAAGTGCGCAGCGACCGGATGTGCGCGTTCCACTCCCGCGACTGACGGTCGGGGATGCCCAGCTTCTCCAGCTCCGCCCAGAAGTCGGTCTGATAGCGGCTGATCCGCAGACCGCCGGCCCGTTCCGACAGCAGGCGCGCTTCGCTGATCAGCTCACGCAGCCTGGCCAGGGCGGGGGTGTCGAGTCGGAAGTACGTGCCGCTGGGCAGGATCATCTGGGCTTCACCGCTGACCAGCGAGCTGAAGAGCTGGATGAAGGGGACGTGCTCGCCGGCCACCGTGACCGTCACGGCGAGGTCGTACCAGTCGCGACCGCCCGACGGGCTGACCTCGAACCCGATGACCGGCTCCTCGGCCGTCGGACGGTAGTCGGCGAAGGTGCCCGAGATCTGCAACCGCACCTCGGGGTGCTCGGCGAGAACCGGCAGGATGCGTTCGACCAGGTCGATGGTGCCGCTCGTGCCCAGCGCGCCGCCGGCCAGCAGGGCCGGTGTGCCGGCCGGTCCGGTGGTGATCAGGGGGGTGCCGGCAAAGAGTCGCAGTACGGGCTCCAGGACCGCCTGCTCCGCGGGGCGATCGCGCGGGACGTCCTCGCTCCAGCCGTGCCAGCTGATCGGCCGGGACCGCTCACCCAGCGGGTAGTCCCAGCTGAACGCGAGCCGGGTGCGGTGCTCGGGGTCGGCCTGGATGTCCGCGACCAGGATCGGCCCGTGGGATTGTGGGACCGCGACGGTGTCGTCCACGTCGATCTGGTGGTGTTGCCGAAGCAACTCGAGATAGCCGGTGAAGAAACGGGTCTCGTCATCAGGGGGCACCGTGATCGGCCCGGTCTCGAGGAGATCTGCGGTGCTGGAATGCTGGCGCCGGGTGAAGCGGGCCAGGGTGAGTGATGCCGGGGCGTCGGCGCCCCGGGCCGGGGTGACGACGGCGACGCCGTGCGCGGGGGTGCCGATCAGCAGCGGCTCACCGGCCACCGGGGCACCGGCCAGGGTGAGCGCCGGGCGCAGCTCGAGGACCTCCTCGCGCCGGGTCAGGTGCAGGGTGAACGCGGCGTCGTCCCCGCTCAGGACCAACGGTCCGCCGCGGGCATTGAGCAGCGCGACATCGGACCGCGCGGCGTCGGCCAGCAGATCCCACAGCACCGGGTTCTGCACCAGGTCCAGCCGCAGCCAGGTCGCACTGCCGGTGCGCCGGCCGAAGCGGTCGACCTCGGTGTCCAGGGCGTGGATGCTCCGGAGCAGTTCCAGGTGGTCGGATCGGAAGGCAGCGTCGACCCGCCAGCCGGTGACGATGTCGGTCCAGGAAGTGCCGGTGCTGACCCATCGGCCGTTCTTGCCGATCCGCACCGGACGGGTGCGCAGGTACCGGACGCGGACGTCGGTGCGTCGGGCCGCGGTGCTGAGCTCGAGTTCGAAGGTCAGGCCGAGAACGTCGGTGCCGTGCTGCTTCCCGGTCTTGAGCGGCCCGAGGGCGCGTTCCCAGTCGGCGAGCGGGGGAGCGGACGGCGCCGCGGGCGGGTTGGTGGCGAGGGCGGTCAGCAGCACTGCGACCGCGTGTTTGCACTCGAAAGCCACCGGGCACGAGCACGCGGTGTCCACCGTGCGCAGCGTTCCGTTCGCCGCCAAGGAGTAGCTGACGGTGACTGTGTAGGGCAGCGGTCCGGACCCGCGGACCGACCCGGTGACGGTTCCGGTGGTGTCGCGCCGGACCGTGAGGACCTGCCCGGTCCGGTGGTAGCGGACCCCCCGCTCGTAGCTGCCGGGGTCGACGAAATCGGCCAGTCCGTACCTGTCGACCGCCGTCACCCGCCCACCTTTCGTCGTGCTGACGATACCGAGGGCGCGCACAGGTGTCGTCCATCGGCACGGTCAGACGAGGATCACTCCACCGATCCGGGCGACCGCAGCGGATTCATCGGCATCGACGTCGCCCAGGACGAGGACCTCGCCGTTGTGCAGACGCACCTGCACCGACCTGACGCCGGGCTGCGGTGCGACGACGTGGTCGACGTCGGCCCAGCTGACGAGGGTGCGCCGCGGCCACGGACCGCGAATGCCGGTCCCGTCGACGGTGGTCCCGGGTCGGAACTGCACCACCAGGTTGATCAGGACCGCCACCACGAACAGCAGCGCCTCGGTGCGTCCCAGGTACACCAGCCACGCCGTCAGCGCGATCAGTGCCGCCGTGCTGATCCAGCCGAGACGCCGCTGCACCGCCGACCTCGGCGATCGGCCGCCGACGATCCGGGTGGGGGTGTCACTGTTCCCGTTCATCGAACCCCGTTTCATCCTGCGTCCGTGTCGTCGATGCTGTGTCTCATCCTGCCGCCGCCCCTCGGCATCGGGCCACGATCGGCTCACCGCCCGAGAGCTGCCCGCACCGCCGCTCAGCCCCTGAGCCCCGGGAACGTCGCCACCACGTCACCGATGGCCTGGTCGAGCATCTCCAACCCCAGCGCGATCTCGTCCGGGGTGCTGGTCAGCGGCGGCGCGATCCGGAACGTGCCGCCCATCCCGCGCAGCTGGACCACGTTCATGTGCAGCCCGAGCTCCAGGCACCGGCTGGTCACCTCGGCGCCGAGAACATCGGAGCCGAGCTTGGTCTCGCGATCCAGTACGAGCTCGACGCCCTGCAGCAGCCCGCGCCCACGGACGTCGCCGACGACCTCGTGCCGGCCGTTGGATGTCCAGCAGACCGGCCCGCAGCTGGGCACCCCGCTGGGCCACCACGGCCGTCATGTCGTCCCGTTGCAGGACGTCGAGCACGGTGTTGCCGACGGCGGCGACCAGCGGATCCGAGACGTGGGTGGTGAAGAAGAGGTAGCCGCGGTCCCTGGCCGTCTGCTCGATCTCGGCCGAGGTGACGACCGCGGCCAACGGCAGCCCGGCCCCGAGTGTCTTGGACAGGGTGAGGATGTCGGGGACGACCCCGTCGCGTTGGAAGGCATACCAGTCACCGGTGCGGCACAGGCCGGTCTGCGCCTCGTCGAGGATGAGCAGCATCCCGCGCTCCCGGCACTTGACCTGCAGCGCCGCCAGGTAGCCGGGCGGCGGTTCGATGATGCCTGCAGAGCTCAGGATGGGCTCGACAAGGCACGCCGCGAGGCTGCCGACCGATTGCGCGTCGATCATCGTGAACGCGTGGTCGAGCTGTCGACGCCAGTCGAAGGTGCCGTCCGGGTGGACGAAGTCGGGGCGATAGGCGTGCGGGGTGGGGATCGCGAAGTTCCCCGGGGCCACCGGCCCGTAGCCGTGCCGGCCGGAGCTGTACGTGGCACCGGCGGCACCGGCGGTCATCCCGTGCCAGGAGCCGCTGAACGACACCGTCTCGAACCGGCCGGTGACCAGCTTGGCCATCCGTAGTGCGGCCTCGTTCGACTCGGCACCGGTGGTCAGCAGCAGCACCTTCTCCAGCGGGTCCGGCAGGCTGTCGGCGAGCCGCCGGGCCAGGTCCACCACCGGCCGCGACAGCATTCCGCTGAAGAGGTGGTCCAGGGTCGCGATGCCGTGCTGCACGGTCGCCACGATGTCCGGATGGGAATGCCCGAGAATCGCGCTCATCTGGCCGGAGGTGAAATCGAGGATCTTGCGGCCGCTCTCGGTGAAGAGCCAGCTGCCGGCGGCGCGCGAGATGATCTCCGGGCTGAACGAGCCGCCGTAGCGGATCAGGTGCCGGTCGGCGTCAGCCCAGAAGGCAGCGTCGGACGCGGTGGTGCCGGACGCGGTGGTGCCGGGCGCAGTCAGGGTCATCCGGCCACGCTAGAAGGAGCAGGGGGCGGTCGTCCATCGGCGGTGTCGGGTGGCGTGTCGGTGCGCCGCAGGTCCGGCCGTCAGGACGCCCCCAGCAGCGGATCCGCCGACGGGTGGTGCTGTTCGGGGTGGGCGCGGCGCATGCTGACGGTGCGGGTGTGGACCGGGAAGTACTCGAGCAGCGCGTTGTTGAACTGGGCGCCCAGGATGATCGCCATCGCGGCGAAGTAGTAGAACAGCAGGAACGTGATGGGGGTGGCCAGCGCGCCGTAGGTGAGGCCGTGGCTGTAGACGTAGGACAGGTAGAGCCGTAGGCCGAAGCTGAACAGCAGGAACATCGCCGCGGCCAACAGCGCACCCGGAATGCCGCGCACCCACGGGTGTTTCACCTTCGGCGCCACCTTGTACAGGGTCGTGAGCAGCAGCAGCAGCATCAGCACGGTGGCCGGGTAGTAACTGACCCGGATGATCGTGGAGACGCTCTCCTGCCAGTTCAGCGGGAACAACGTGGTCAGGTAGTCCGGCCCGATCGCGATCAGCGGCAGCAACAGGATCCCGAAGATCAGCGCGATCAGGTACAACCCGAGCGCGAAGAACCGCTCCGCCACCGGATGTCGGAACTCGTGCTGGCGGTAGGCGACCGTGATGGCCTCGACGAATGCCGACATCGCCGACGACCCGGCCCACAGGCTGATGATCAGTCCGACCGAGACGACGTCCCCGCGGCCCCGGCTCAGGATCGTCTCGACGGTGTTGCCGACGAGGTTGGTGGCGACCTCGGGGTTGAACAGTCCGTGCAGGAAGCGATCGACCTGTGACTGGATGTTGATCAGGGTGTCCGGGCCGAACAACGGCGCGATCAGGCCCACCAGGCCGAGCAGGGCCAGCAGGATGGGGGCGGTCGACAACGCACACCAGAACGCGGCCTGGGCGCTCAATCCGAAGAGTGAGTCGCCCCAGGCCTTGCCGAGAGTGCGCCCGACCACCCGGCGCCACCGTTTCTTCCGCGCCGGCGGCAGGTCGCCGGGCAGGAACTCGTGCCAGGCCAGTGGGCCCGGGTCGTCACCGATCGGCACCGGGTCGTTCGGCAGCGGATCTTCCTCGACCGCGTGCAGGACGTCCTCCTGGGCCCGCATCTTGGCCAGCAGCGCGCGGAACGCGAGTTGCTCGGTGCGCGACAACACCCCGTCGTGGTCGGTGTCGGCGAGCTCGAACACCTCGTGCTCGATACGTTCCTGCTCGGTCATCGGCCGTGGCGGGACGACCGGGAGCTGCCGAGTGGCCTCGGGGTCGGCCAACGGAACCGCCGGGTGGCGTTGGTCGGACGACGACGGGCCAGGGCGGGACCCGTCGGACGGAGCGCTCATGATGTCGAGGATGCCTGGTCGCCGCCCGTCGTGCGCGTACCTGGTTCACCACGCGCCGTCCGGGCGCTCCGCACGCCGGACCCGACGCGTCCCGACCCGCGCACCCGGCGCGCAGCCGACCTGCGCCCCACCGTGCGAGGTGGCTCCGCATTCACCCGGTTGAGCGGTGTGAGATCTGCGAGTGGCATCAATGCCACAGCGGTCTCACTGGGTGGCGTCCGGTTGCAGCCCGGACGCGAGTTTCGTCATCATGTCGAATGGCGGCGGGCGCTGGGTGAGCATCTAATGGGTAGTGGCCCGCATCACATCGCGTATGCGCGGCCAGGTCGGAGCACGTAGCACCATTGCAGCGGCGGGTGGATCGGCCGGCCGGCGCACCGACCGACAGACTCGGTCATCTCGGAGGCGTGGCGTCATGAAGTTCGTGTACGAGTTCACCGAAGGCGACAAGGACCAGAAGGACCTGTTGGGTGGCAAGGGCGCCAACCTGGCCGAGATGACGCGGCTGGGGCTGCCGGTTCCGCCGGGGTTCACCATCACCACCGAGGCGTGCCGGGAGTTCCTGGTCCGCAACGACGAGCCCGGCGAACTTCGGGTGCAGGTCACGACGGCGCTGCGCAAGCTCGAGGACGCGATCGGCCGTCAGCTGGGCGACCGGCACGACCCGCTGCTGGTCAGCGTCCGCTCGGGTGCGAAGTTCTCGATGCCCGGCATGATGGAAACGGTCCTCAACATCGGTCTCAACGACGCCTCGGTGAAGGGGCTGGCCGAGGTCAGCGGCAACGAGCGGTTCGCCTGGGACTCCTACCGGCGGTTGTTGCAGATGTTCGGCCGGACGGTGCTGGAGATCGAGGGCGAGGTGTTCGCCGACGCTCTGGAGGCGGCGAAGGTCGCCAAGGGCGCCACCTCGGACCTGGATCTGGACGCCGCCGACCTGCAGGAGTTGGTGGAGACGTTCAAGGAGCAGATCAGGCAGCATTCCGGAGCCGACTTCCCGCAACACCCGCGTGAGCAACTCGACCAGGCGATCCGGGCCGTCTTCCGGTCGTGGAACACCGACCGGGCCCGGATCTACCGACGTCGGGAACGCATCCCGCAGGACCTGGGGACTGCGGTCAACGTCTGCACGATGGTCTTCGGCAACCTGGGGGAGACCTCCGGGACCGGCGTCGCCTTCACCCGTGACCCGGCATCGGGTGAGAGCGGCGCCTACGGCGACTACCTCTCCAACGCACAGGGCGAGGACGTGGTGTCGGGCATCCGCAACACCCTGTCCCTGGACGACCTGGCCACCTTGGACAACGACTCGTACAAACAGCTCACCGGGGTCATGCGACGTCTGGAGACGCACTACCGCGACCTGTGTGACATCGAGTTCACCATCGAGCGCGGCAAGCTCTGGATGTTGCAGACCCGGGTCGGCAAGCGCACTGCCGGTGCGGCGTTCCGAATCGCCGCCCAGCTCGTCGACGAGCAGCTGATCACCCTGGACGAAGCCCTGGACCGGGTCTCCGGGTCGCAACTCGCCCAGTTGATGTTTCCGCAGTTCGACCCCGCTGCCAAGAAGACGCGGCTGACCCGCGGCATGGCAGCGTCCCCCGGCGCGGCCGTGGGCAAGGCGGTGTTCGACTCCGCGGTCGCCAAGGAGTGGGCCGACCGCGGCGAGCAGGTCGTACTGGTCCGCCGCGAGACCAACCCCGACGATCTCGTCGGGATGATCGCCGCCAACGGAGTGCTCACCGAGCGCGGCGGCAAGACCTCACACGCCGCGGTCGTCGCCCGCGGGATGGGTCGCACCTGCGTCTGCGGCGCCGAGGAGATCAGCGTCGACCTCGAGGCCCGGTCGTTCCGGGTCGGGTCGACCACGGTTGCCGAGGGCGACCTGATCTCGATCGACGGGTCGACCGGCGAGGTGTTCCTCGGCGAGGCTCCGGTCGTGCCGTCCCCGGTCGACACCTACATCGAAGCGGGCCTGGAGGCGGCGCTGGCCGGCGCCGACGAGGAGACCTCCGACCTGATCCGGGCGGTCGACCGACTGTTGACGCACGCGGACCAGGTTCGCAAGCTCGGCGTCCGGGCCAACGCCGACACCGGCGAGGACGCGACCAGGGCGCGTCGGCTCGGCGCACAGGGCATCGGCCTGTGCCGGACCGAGCACATGTTCCTCGGCGATCGCCGTTCGCTGATCGAGCGGGTCATCCTGGCCGATTCCGATGCGGAGCAGGAAGCGGCGCTGGAGGCGATGCTGCCGATGCAGCGGTCCGACTTCACCGAGCTGCTCACCGCGATGGACGGTCTGCCGGTCACCATCCGGCTGCTGGACCCCCCCTTGCACGAGTTCCTGCCGGACCTGACTTCACTGTCGGTCAAGGTCGCCCTCGCCGAGGCGGCGGGCGCGGCGGAACCGGCCGACCTGAAGCTGCTCGCTGCGGTGAAGCGACTGCACGAGACCAACCCCATGCTCGGTCTGCGAGGCGTGCGGCTCGGGCTGCTCATCCCCGGCCTGTTCGCACTGCAGACCCGGGCGATCGCCGAGGCGGCGTGCGCACTGATCAAGGACGGGAAGGACCCGCACGTCGAGATCATGGTGCCGTTGGTGGGCTCGGTGATGGAGCTGTACCTGGTGCGCGACGAGACCGACGGGATCGTCTCCCGGATCGCCGCCGAGCAGGGGGTGACCCTGGACGTCAAGATCGGCACCATGGTCGAGCTGCCCAGGGCGGCGCTGACCGCGCACCGGATCGCCGACGCGGCGGACTTCTTCTCCTTCGGCACCAATGACCTCACCCAGATGACGTGGGGCTTCTCCAGGGACGACGTCGAGGCGGCCATCTTCGCGACCTACCTGGACAAGGGCATCTTCACCATGTCCCCGTTCGAGTCGATCGACGTCGACGGGGTCGGCAGGTTGGTCCAGATCGCCGTCGAGGAGGGCCGACGCACCAAGCCCGGCCTCAAGCTGGGCGTCTGTGGCGAACACGGCGGTGACCCGGAGTCCATCGACTTCTTCCACCGCGTCGGGCTCGACTACGTGTCCTGTTCGCCGTTCCGGGTTCCGGTCGCCCGGCTGGAGGCCGGCCGGGCTGCGGTGAACAACGGCACCGTGGCGGTGAAGCTGGAAGGCGGTCGTGCGTCAAGATCGTCGGCGGCGGCCCGGTCGGACAGCCGCTGAGCCCGTAGGACCTGGGCAGGACGGCCCGGCGCACCCGTCGAGGCCGGCGAGCGAGAGGAGCACCAGATCGATATCCCGGAAGTGATCAACGGTAAGCCGCCGCACCTGAATCACGAACAACTCGTCACCGCGCAGCAGGAGACGCTTGCTGCACCTCGCCGCCGGTACGGAATCGCGGCGCGCATTCTGTTCTTCACGCTGGATCTGCTGTACAGCAAGAAACGGACCTTGTCGAAGTTCAAGGTGCTGGAACTGGTGGCGCGGGTGCCGTACCAGGCGTGGGAGCAGGTGGCCTACATCGCCATCACGCACGTGTACGGCCAGACCAATTTCGCTCGTCGCATCCACGACCGGGTGCGAGAGGCGCGCGAACAGCAGGACAACGAACAGTGGCACCTGCTCATCCTGGCCGACCTCATCGACCGGTCGGGTAAACGCGAGAACAGGATCTACTACTTCTGGATCCCGCAGGCGATCGCCTTGGTGTACTACCAGGTGTCCTGGCTGTTGTTCGTGGTGCGACCGAAGATGTCCTACGCGCTCAACGCCGACTTCGAAGACCATGCCGAACACGAATACATGACGCTGGTGGCCGAGAACCCGGCCTGGGAAACCACTCCGTACGACCCGGAGTTCTCCGCTGAGTACGGCACCTTCGAGTCGCTGGCAGATGTCCTGCGGCAGATCGGCCACGACGAGCGCGTGCACAAGGAGGGTTCCATCGAACTGATCGGCCGCGCCCGCTTCAGCTGATCGGCCGGCGCCCACTGGGCAGTCCGCGTCACGAATCTGCCCCCCGCTAGGGTTCGACCCATGGCAGATTTCGAGCACCGATTCCTGGCGCGGGCGCTGGAGCTGGCGGCCGAGGGAGTGGCTGCGGGGGCCGGTGGCCCGTTCGGTGCCGTCCTGGTGAAGGACGGCGAGATCATCGGTGAGGGCTACAACGAGGTGATCGCCACCAACGACCCGACCGCGCACGCCGAGGTCACGGTGATCCGCCGGACCTGTGCGGCGCTGGGCACCTATCAGCTCGACGGGTTCCAGCTGTACTCCTCCTGCGAGCCCTGCCCGATGTGCCTGGGTGCGGTCTACTGGGCCCGCCCCGAGATCGTCTACTTCGCCGGTACGAAGGACGACGCCGCCTACGGCGGGTTCGACGACTCGTTCATCTACAGCGAGCTGGCCGGCGCGATGGGGGACCGCAGCATCCCGTTCGTCCAGGTCGACACCGACGGCGCCCGTGACCTCTTCACCGCCTGGCTGGCCAAGGTCGACCGGACCTCGTACTGATGACCGGCCCGGTCCCGGAGCTCGCGCTGCACGCCCGCCGGGCGGTGGTCGACGGGGTCGAGCGCAGCGTCTCGCTGGCCGTCAAGCTGGGCCGCATCGTCGGCATCCACGATTTCGGCACCGCGATCCCGGCCCAGCAGCAGTGGACGCTCGCCGACGACGAGGTGCTGATTCCCGGCTTGGTGGACACTCACGTGCACGTCAACGAACCCGGCCGGACCGAGTGGGAGGGCTTCGACACCGCGACCGCGGCGGCCGCGGCGGCCGGTGTCACCACGCTCATCGACATGCCGCTCAACTCGCTGCCGCCGACCCTGACGGCTGCCGCGCTGGCCACGAAGAAGGCCGCGGCGCGGGGACACTGCCGGGTCGACACCGGATTCTGGGGCGGGGCGGTACCGACCAACCTGGATCACCTGCCGGAGTTGTTCGCCGCCGGTGTCTTCGGGGTGAAGTGCTTCCTGCAGGACTCCGGGGTCCCGGAGTTCCCGCCGGTGTCGCCGGCGGAGTTGCAGCGGGTGATGACGATCATCGCCGGCCTGGACGGCCTGTTGCTGGTTCACGCGGAAGACCCTGCGGTGCTGCACGTCTCGCCGACCCCGCTGGGTCGCGACTACCGTGCCTTCGTCGACTCCCGGCCGGACACCGCCGAAGCCGCTGCCATTGCGACCGTCGTCGAGACCTCCCGCGCCACCGGCTGCCGGGTGCACATCGTGCACCTGTCCTCGGCGGTGGGGGCGGAGCTGATCCGCCGGGCCAAGACCGACGGTGTGCGGATCACCGCCGAGACCTGCCCGCACTACCTGACGTTGGCGGCCGAGGAGATCCCGGACGGTCAGCCGCAGTTCAAGTGCTGCCCGCCGATCCGCGGCAGCGCTGACCGTGATGCGCTGTGGGCGGCGTTGCTGGACGGCACGATCGACATCGTCGTCACCGACCATTCGCCGTCCACACCGGAACTCAAGATGCTCGACGTCGGCGACCTGGGGCTGGCCTGGGGCGGCATCGCCGGACTGCAGTTCGGGTTTGCTGCGACCCTGACCGAGGCGCGGCGTCGCGGTATCGACCTCGCCACCGTGCTGCAGTGGATGTCGAAGGGCCCGGCCGACCTCGCCGGGCTGCCGCACAAGGGACGGATCACCCTCGGGGCCGACGCGGACCTGGTCGCCCTGGCTGTGGACGAGACCTTCGTCGTCACTGCCGATCTCATCCGGCACAAGCACCCCGTCACGCCCTACCTCGGGGCACGGCTCACCGGCAAGGTGCGGTCGTGTTGGTTGCGTGGCACCCGGCTCGACGACACCCTGGTCGCCGGCCGACTGTTGAGCAGACAGTTCTGACCCACCGGCCCGCCGACCCTGAACAGGTATCCCGCTGATGGATCTCGCCGCATTCAACGCCGCCGACGCGGCGACCGTCCGGTCGGTCCTGGGTGGCTGCCTCGACATTGACGGCTGGGTCGACGATGTCGCGCTGGGGCGGCCGTATCCGACCGTGGACGCGTTGCTGGACCGCGCGACCCGGGCGTCGTCACGCGTCTCCTGGCCGCAGGTGGCGGGCGCGCTGGCCCGGCACCCCCGGATCGGTGAGAAGGCAACCGGTTCAGCGGCCGACGCCGCGCAATCGGTGTCGGAGCAGAGCGGCGTGGGTGTTGGCGAGGTCGACGCAATCGCAGCCGGGAACCGGCGCTACGAGCAGCGTTTCGGCCATATCTTCCTGATCTGCGCGTCCGGACTGACCGGCGCGCAGATGCTCGCCGCCCTCGACGCCCGACTGGCCAACGACGACGAGGTCGAGCACGAGGTGGTCATCACCGAACTCCGCGCGATCGCGCAGCTGCGACTGGGAAAGGCGGTCACCCCGTGATCGAACGAATCTCCACCCATATCCTCGACACCACGCTGGGGGTGCCGGCCCTCGGCGTCCCCGGCCTGATCGAGCGGCTCGAGGACGGCGCCCGCTGGCTCCGGGTCGGCACCGGCACCACCGACACTGACGGCCGGATCGGGCAGCTCAACGACCTCCCGGTGGCGGCCGGCGACTTCCGGATCACGCTGGACACCGCCGACCACTTCCGGACCGCCACCGGCACGGTGTTCTACCCGTCGATCGTGTTGCAGGTACGGCTGGACGGTGCCCGCGCGCACTACCACCTGCCCGTGCTGGCCGGCACGTTCTCCTACACCAGCTATCTCGGCAGTTGACGACCTGCATCACCGTGTCTCACCCGGCGTCGGACGGCGTCATGCCCCTGTCATGTGCAGCCGTCACGATGTGCTTTACCTTGTGGACTGTCGGCACGCGGGTGCGCATCCCGACAGCTGACCAGCCATCGGTGTCCACGCTCGCACGAGGATGAGGTTCATGGGGATCACGCTCGGAGAGAACCGTTACGGCAAGGCGGAGGTGCGGATCGTCCACCTGAACCGCAGCGCACCGCAGCACGTCATCAAGGACCTGAATGTCACCAGCCAGTTGATCGGTGACTTCACGAGTGCCCACACGGTGGGTGACAACTCGCAGGTCATCGCCACCGATACCCAGAAGAACACCGTCTACGCCCTGGCGAAGATCGGTGGGGTGGGTGCGATCGAGGAGTTCGCGCTGCGGATGGCGCGGCACTTCGTGGACGCCCACGACTACGTGTCCGGGGCCCGCCAGGAGATCGAGGAGTACTCCTGGAACTCGGTTCTGGCCGACGGCGAGCCCGTCGGGCACTCGTTCAGCCGCGGCTCCTCGGAGATTCGCAACACCGTGGTGGTCAAGGACGGCGCGGCCGAGACCGTCATCTCGGGTCTCACCGACCTGGTGCTGCTCAACAGCGCGCACAGCGAGTTCCACGGGTTCCCGCTGGTCGAGTACACCTCCCTGGTGGAGACCGACGACCGGATCCTGGCCACCGCCTGCAGCGCGCGGTGGGTCTACGTCGGCATCGACAACGACAACGCCGACTGGGACGGTCTTTTCACCGGTATCAGAGCCTTGCTGTTGAAGAAGTTCGCCACCACGCACAGTCTCGCTTTGCAGCAGACGCTGTACGCCATGGGCGAGGCGGTGCTCGAGCAGTTCCCGATGGTCGGCGAGGTCCGTTTCTCGATGCCGAACAAACACCATTTCCTGGTCGACCTGAAGCACTTCGGGTTGGACAACGACAACGAGGTGTTCTACGCGGCGGATCGGCCCTACGGGCTGATCGAAGCAGCAGTCGTCCGAGATGACGCGCCGGTCGATCCGAGCGCCTGGTCCACAATCGCGGGGTTCATCTGACGCGCGCATCTGTGGACACTGCACCCGGTCGTCGAGTCCGGCATCCACGCCGCGCCCTCTTCGCGGTTCTGTCGAACCTGTGGTCCCACCACCTCGGCGGCACCGAGGTGTCGCCGCCGCCCCGGGGCGACGAGGACAATGTGGTCGGGCGTCGCGTTGCGGGCAGCGCCGTGCGGATGCAACCTGTTGGCAGGCCACGGCCGTCCTGGAAGATGCACCTCATCAGAACTCGCAGGCTGACCGCATCAGCGTCCGGTGTGACCCTGGCGGCGCTGCTCATCACCGGCTGCAGCGCGCCGTCGACGACGACAACGCCATCGACGTCGGGGGCGCCGGCCCCGATCGACGGCACCTGGTATCTCACCGGGTACCGCGACACGGCCGGCGAACATCCGGTTCCCGACGGGGTGCGGCCCGCCATCCTCCTCACCGCCGGCCGGATCGGCATCGATGCCCAGTGCAATGCGATCAGCGGCACGGTTTCGGCCACGGCGGAGTCGATGACGGTGACCGACGTCGTCGGCACCCTGATGTACTGCGACGGTCCCCGGGCCGAGATGGAGCGGTTGCTGACCGACACCCTGACCGGCACGCTCGGTTACTCCCGCGACGGGAGTGCGCTCATGATCGACGGCGCCACCACCACGCTGACCTTCGCGGCCACCCCGAACGTCGAGGACCCGGTGACCGTTGCACCGTCTCCCTCGACGTCCACCGCCGACAAGAACCCGGTGGATCCGTCGGCCTCGACGTTCCCGGCCGATCCCCTCACCGTGCCGCCGGTGCGCTGACCCCGGATCAACCGCGCGGCCCGCTCAGGTGCCCCGCTGGCCGAGGTAGTCGCCGCGGAAGTAGAACAGCGGTCTGATGTCCGACGCGGCATCCAGGTCCAGCACGTCGGCGACGACGATCGTGTGGTCGCCACCGTCGTGCTCGGCCCGCCACCGGCAGTCGACCCAGGCCAGGACGCCCTCCAGGATGGGCCCGCCACCTCCGGAGAGCGTGTGCGCGACACCGGCGAACCTGTCGGCGCCGGAGACGCCGGCCCGGGCGAAGGCGTCGCTGAGCCCCGAGTGGTCGTCGGCGAGGATGTTGATCGTGAAGCGGCCGAGGTCGCGGATCCGCGGCCAGGTGGTGGACGTGCGGGCCGGACAGAAGCTGACCAGCGGCGGGTCCAAGGACAGCGACGCGAACGTCTGACAGGTGAACCCCATCGGCCCGTCCGGCCCGAGCGCGGTGATGACGGTGACGCCGGTGCCGAAATTGCGCAGCACGTCCTTCATCATGCGCGGCGTGACGGTGCCGTCGGGGGCCCGACCGGTCAGTCGCGCGGGCGTATCGCTCACAGGCTCGGTCACCCGCCCCACCGTAGTGGGACGCACCGCCCGGTCGACCCGGCGCCGCGTCCCCCCCGGTAACTCCGGTGACACATGGCTGCGGCAGCATGGGCGCTGCCCCCCACCGTGCCCGGGGCGTGGACGAGAGGAACGGCGTGGACGACGCGATCGTGATCAGTGCCCCCGAGGTGCCAGGTGTGCAGGATGTCCTCACTCCCGCGGCACTCGCCTTCCAGGCGGCACTGCACCACCGCTTCGCCGGCCGCCGCCGCGAACTGCTCGACCTCCGCCAGGTCCGGCGGGAGACTGTCGCGTTGACCGGCACGCTGGACTTCCTCCCCGAGACCGCCGAGGTGCGCGCTGCCGATTGGCAGGTCGCCCCGATCCCGGCGTACCTGGCCGACCGTCGGGTCGAGATCACCGGCCCGACCGACCCGAAGATGACCATCAACGCACTGAACTCCGGGGCCAAGATCTGGCTGGCCGATCTGGAGGACGCCAACACCCCGGCCTGGCCCAACATCGTCGAAGGTCAGCTCAGCCTGCGCGCTGCGATCCGCGGGGACCTCACTCTCGAACAGAACGGCAAGAGCTACCGCCTCGACGACGGGCCGCTGGCGGTGATCGTCGCCCGCCCGCGCGGGTGGCACCTGGACGAGAAACACCTCACCATCGGCGGCGAGCGGCTGGTCGGCGCACTGGTCGATTTCGGTCTGTATCTCTTCCACAACGGTCAGGCGTTGCTGGACAAGGGCCAGGGCCCGGCGTTCTACCTGCCCAAGATGGAGTCCCACCTCGAGGCCCGGCTCTGGGCGCAGGTGTTCGACTTCGCCGAGGAGTACCTGGGTCTGGAACACGGCGTGGTCAAGGCGACCGTGCTGATCGAGACGATCTGGGCCGCCTTCGAGATGGACGAGATCCTCTACGAACTGCGTGACCATGTCGTCGGCCTCAACGCCGGCCGGTGGGACTACCTGTTCTCCATCGTCAAGACCTTCCGCGACGCCGGGCCGGACTACCTGCTGCCGGAGCGCGGGTCGGTGACGATGGCGTCGCCGTTCATGAAGGCGTACTCCGATCTGCTGGTGCGCACCTGCCATCGGCGTGGGGCGTACGCCATCGGCGGGATGGCCGCCTTCATCCCGTCCCGGAAGGACCCCGAGGTCAACGCGGCGGCGTTCGAGAAGGTCCGGGCCGACAAGACCCGCGAGGCCGACGCCGGCTACGAGGGTTCCTGGGTGGCGCACCCGGATCTGGTACCGATCTGCCAGGAGATCTTCGACGGCGTGCTGGGCGACGAGCTGCACCAGGTGCACCGCGCGCTCCCCCCGGTGACGGTCACCGCCGCCGACCTGCTCGACGTGGCCGCGGTCGCGGGCCCGGTGACCCTGACCGGACTCACCGAGACTCTGGCGGTCGCGCTGGAGTACATCGCGAACTGGTTGGCCGGGCGCGGTGCCGTCGCGATCCACAATTTGATGGAAGACGCCGCCACCGCAGAGATCTCGCGATCGCTGGTCTGGCAGTGGCGGGTTGCCGGGGTGGTCCTCGACACCGGTCGGACCGTCACCGACGTGCTTGTCACCGACCTGCTGGACGAGGTCACCGGGCAACTGGCCGACGCGTGGACCGGCGTGCCGGGTGGGCTCGATCTGCTCGCGCAGGCCCGCAATCTGATGTTCGACCTGTGCACCGACGCCGGCTTCATCGACTTCCTGACTCTGCCGGCGTATGAACTCCTCGACTGAGGGCTGGTCGACCGCGCACCTCGCCGACTGGGACGCGGCCCTGGCGGACGAGGACGGGCGGTACCGGCGTGCCTACCCGGGCCCGCCCGGCCCGGGTGCGATCCACACCGTGTACGTGCCGGCGTCCACGTTCGACGCCGACACCATCGGACAGTGGCGGCGGGCGGCGTTGCAGAGCATCCGCGCCCACCCCAAGCAGTGGGAGTCGGTGCTCGGCGCCGTGCTCGCCGGGGACGACGGGCGCCCGGCACCGGTCGAGGAGCGGGCCCAACTCGGGGCGCGCACCCTGGCCAAGCTGCTGGCCGAACCGATCGAGGATCTCCGGATCGACTTCGAGGACGGCTTCCGGGCGCACCGCGGTACCGCGGCCGACGACGCCGACGAGGACGCGCACGTGTCCCGCGCAGCGGCCGCCGTGGTGAGACTGACTGCCGCACCGCGACAACTGCCGGTGTCCTGGGGACTCCGTATCCGGTCGTTGGCACCCGAGACCCGACACCGTGGCCTCCGGACGCTGGCCCAGTTCCTCGGGTCGCTCCTTGCACTCACCGACACCTTGCCCGCAGGGTTCGTCGTCACGCTCCCGAAGGTGACCTCCCGGCAACAGGTGTCGGTGTTCGTCGAGGTTCTGGCCGCGCTGGAGCAGCGTCACGGCCTCCCGCCGGGAAGTCTGCGGTTCGAGATCCAGGTCGAGACACCGCAGACCGTGCTCGGCGCCGACGGCCGGGTTCCGGTCGCCGAGATGATCCACGCCGCCGGCGGGCGGGTCAGCGGCCTGCACTTCGGGACGTACGACTACACAGCGAGTCTGGGGATCCTCGGCGCGCACCAGAACCTGCGGCACCCGGTCGCGGACTTCGCCAAGTCCCTGATGCAGCTCGCGGCCGCCGAGACCGGGGTCCGGGTCAGCGACGGCTCCGACAATGTGGTCCCGGTGGGGGATGCGGAAACGGTCGGTCGGCGCTGGTCGGTGCACGCCGAAGGCGTCCGGCGCGCGCTGCGGTCGGGGATCTACCAGGGCTGGGACCTGCACCCGGCGCAGCTGCCGACCCGGTTCGCCGCCACCTTCGGCTTCTTCCGGGCCGGGGCCGCCGATGCCGCGCGCCGGCTGGGCGACTACCACCGGCAGACCAGCGAGTCCGGGGTGATGGACGAGCCCGCCACCGCGTTCGCGCTGGCCAGACACCTCGCGGCGGCCGTGCACTGCGGAGCGATCACCCCGTCGGAGCTGCAGGCGGCGGGCCGGATCGGTCCCGCTGTGGTACGCCGGTATCTCACCCGCAATGCGGTTCCCGGTGTGACGGTGCTGGAGACCGAGCCCGATGGGTGACCCCGCCCGGCGGGGCAGACCCCGTCCCCCGATGTCCGTCCCCGACCACCCGAGTCCGATCCAGGAGGCCCGCCCGTGAACCTCACACCGGCCGACACCGAGAAGCTGCTGCTGTCCGTCGCGGGCATGGTCGCCCGCGACCGCCTCGGCCGCGGCGTGAAACTGAACTACCCGGAAACAGTGGCGCTGCTGACGACGTGGGTGATCGAACGCGCCCGTGACGGCCGGGCAGTCGCCGACCTGATGACCGAAGGGCGCACCGTGCTCACCCGCGAGCAGGTGATGGACGGCGTCGCCGAGATGATCCCGGACGTCCAGATCGAGGCCACTTTCCCCGACGGGCGCAAGCTGGTCACCATCCACTCCCCGATCGCCTGACATGGCATCCGGATCATCCTCAGGACCCGGCGCGATCCGCACCGCCGAGGGCACCATCACGCTGAACGCGGGCCGCTCCGACGCGGAGCGCATCGAGTTGGTCATCGTCAACACCGGTGACCGTCCGGTGCAGATCGGCTCGCACCTGCATCTGCCGGAGTCCAACGCCGCGCTGGATTTCGACCGCGCCGCCGCCCACGGCTTCCGGTTGGACATCCCGTCGGGAACGTCGCGGCGTTTCGAGCCGGGCGCCTCCCGGACGGTGTCCGCGGTGGCGTTCCAGGGTCGTCGGGTCGTGCCCGGCCTGCAGATCAAGCACACGTCAGGAGCGCTCGATGGTTGAGATCAGCCGCGCGGAGTACGCCGCGCTGTACGGGCCGACCGTCGGCGATCAGGTCCGCCTGGGCGACACCGACCTGTGGATCGAGATCGAGAAGGACTACACCGCAGGCGGTGAGGAAGCGGTGTTCGGCGGCGGCAAGTCGATCCGCGAGTCGATGGCGCAGGGGATGCGGACCAGCGCCGACGGCGCGCTGGACACCGTCATCACCAACGCGATCGTGCTGGACCACTGGGGCATCGTCCGGGCCGATGTGGGCATCCGGGCCGGCCGGATCGTCGCGATCGGCCGGTCGGGCAACCCCGACATCGCCGACGGGGTGCACCCGGATCTGGAGATCGGCCCGGGCACCGACGTGATCTCCGGCGAGGGCAAGATCCTCACCGCAGGCGGCATCGACCTGCACGTGCACTTCCTGTCGCCGTCCCAGATCCACGAGGCGCTGGCCACCGGCCTGACCACCGTGGCCGGCGGCGGCACCGGGCCCAGCGAGGGCACCAAGGCCACCACCGTCACCCCCGGTCCGTGGCACCTGACCCAGATGCACCGCAGCCTCGACGGCTTCCCGATGAACTTCCTGATCATGAGCAAGGGCAACACGGTCAGCGCCGCCGCTCTGCAGGAGCAGGCGCTGGCCGGATCGGGCGGCTACAAGGTGCACGAGGACTGGGGGTCCACCCCGGCCGCCATCGACGCGGCCCTGACGGCAGCCGCCGACTGGGGTCTGCAGGTCGCGTTGCACTCCGACTCGCTCAACGAGGCCGGGTATGTCGCCGACACCGTCGCCGCGATCGGCGGCCGGTCGATCCATGCCTTCCACTGCGAGGGCGCGGGCGGCGGGCACGCCCCGGACATCCTGACGATCGCGGGGTTGCCCAACGTCATCCCGGGTTCGACGAACCCGACGCTGCCGCACACGGTGAACACCATCGCCGAGCACCTGGACATGCTGATGGTCTGCCACCATCTGAACCCGGCGGTTCCGGAGGACCTCGCTTTCGCCGAGTCCCGGATCCGGGCCACCACTATCGCGGCCGAGGACATCCTGCACGACATGGGGGCGATGTCGATCACCTCGTCGGACGCGCAGGCGATGGGTCGCATCGGCGAGGTGATCACCCGGACCTGGCAGGTCGCGCATGTGATGAAGCTGCGCCGCGGGTCGCTCGGGGGAGTCGCGGACAACATCCGGGCCAAGCGATATGTCGCCAAGTACACGATCAATCCCGCTATCGCGCACGGGCTCGATGATGAGATCGGTTCGGTGGAACCGGGCAAGCTCGCGGATCTGGTGTTGTGGGATCCGAAGTTCTTCGGGGTCCGACCGTCCGTGGTGATCAAGGGTGGCGCCCTTGCCTGGGGTGCGTTGGGTGATCCGAACGCCTCGATCCCCACCCCGCAGCCGGTGTTGATGCGGCCCACCTTCGGCAATGCGATCGGCGCCGACCTGTCGGTGTCGTTCGTCTCGCCGGCGGCGGTCGACGACGGGCTGGCCGCGCGATTGGGCCTGCGCCGCAGGCTGTACGGGGTGAAGCCGACCCGCGACGTCGGCAAGGCCCAGATGATCAACAACGACGCGCTGCCGTCGATCCGGGTCGACCCGGAGACGTTCGACATCTGGGTGGACGGCGAGCTGACCGTGCCCGCCCCGGCGCCGGAACTGCCGCTGGCTCAGCTGTACTCGATGTTCTGATGGCTGGGGGCGGAGAACTCCGTGTGCAGTCGGCGCCGCCATCCGGGGACGGCGGGGAGGGGGCGGCCGAACTGATGTTGATGCTGCTCGCCGACGCTCGGCTGCCCACCGGTGCGCACACCCAGTCGGCCGGGTTGGAACCTGCGATGCGGCATGGGGTCTCGGTCGAGCAGGTGCCCGCACTGATCGCCGCCCGATTGTCGACCGTGACCGCTGTGGAGGCCGGGACTGCGGTCGTGGCACGGCATCTCGTACTCGACGGACGGTGGGCCGAGCTCGCCGCCGTCGAGGACGCCTGGCGGGCGCGGACGGTCAGCCCGGCGTTGCGCGAGGCTTCGGTGTTCGCCGCGCGTGGTTACCTGCGGCTGCTCCGTGCGTTGTGGCCCACGGCGCCGGCGTTGGCCGTGCTGGACCGCAGTGCGCACTGCCGAGCTGTCGTGCTCGGCGTGACTGCTGCGACCTGCGGGCTTTCGGCAGCCCAGTTGGTCCGGTTGATCGGCAACGACGACGCGGCCACCATCGCCGCGGCCGTGCTCAAGATCGAGCCGATCGACCCGGTGCGCACCACCCGCTGGGTGCTGCAGGCCCAGCCGCTGGTCGACCGACTCGCCACCCGGTTGGCGGCGTCGACCGCCGTCGAGGACATCCCCGCGTCGGCCGCTCCCGAGATCGAGGAGTGGGCCGAACTCCATGCCACCACGACCCAGAGGTTGTTCCGTGCCTGAGAACCCGCAGTCCACCGCCACCCGCCCGCTCGTTGCGCCTCGGGATCGCCGGGCCGGTCGGCACCGGCAAGAGCTCACTGATCGCGCTGATCTGCTCGCAGCTGGCGTCGGAGTTGCAGCTCGGCGTCATCACCAACGACATCTACACCGACGAGGACGCCCGATTCCTGCGTTCCGCGGGTGTGCTGGACCCCGAACGGATCCGGGCGGTGGAGACCGGCGCGTGCCCGCACACCGCGATCCGGGACGACGTGACCGCGAACCTGCTGGCCGTCGAGGACCTCGAACGCGACTTCTCCCCGCTGGACGTCGTGTTGGTGGAATCCGGTGGGGACAACCTGACCGCCACGTTCTCGCCCGCTCTGGTCGACGCGCAGATCTTCGTGCTCGACGTCGCCGGCGGCGGTGACGTGGCCCGCAAGGGCGGGCCGGGGATCGGCCGCGCGGACCTGTTGGTGGTGAACAAGACCGACCTGGCCCCGTACGTGGGGGTCGACGTGCCCCGGATGATCGCCGACGGTGAGGCCGCCCGGGACGGTCGGCCGGTGCTGGGCCTGTCCCGGACCGACCGCGCTTCGATCGACGCACTGACGGCGTGGGTGCGCAGCATGCTGACCGCACACCGTTCGGGGCAGCACGTGCCACAGGACCCGGGCCCAATGGCGCCGCACTGGCATGCGACGGAGGAGCATGCCCATGGGCACCTTCATGCGACGGACGAGCCGGCCCACGAACACGCCCATGACGGGCAGGGCCCGCACACTCACGAGGGCGCTGCCGCCCGGACGTGACGTTCATCGGGATTCGGGCGGCCGGTGGCCGCCCGGAGCTGACGTTGGCGTCGACGCACCTGAGCCCCCGCACGCTGAGTACCACCGAGACCGCGGCTCGGATCGCGCTGGTCTCGACCACGGCACTGCTGCTGGCCGGTGACCACGTCCGTGTCGAGATCGACGTAGCTGCCGGTTGTCACCTCGAGATCGTCGACACCGCTGGCACTGTCGCCTACCACGGCCGGGGCGGGAGCTCGTCCTGGACGGTCGGGATCAGGGTCGGGGACGGCGCCTCGCTGGTGTGGCGGGCGGAGCCGTTCGTGCTGTCCGACGGCGCCGACGTGGTCCGCAGCACGACGGTGACGCTGGCCGGCACCGGGGTGGCCTGCCTGCGCGAGACCCTGGTGCTCGGACGATCCGGGGAGGCGGGGGGCGCCCTGCTCGCCCGTACCCGGGTCGAGCACGGCGGCCGCCCGCTGCTGGCCGAGGACCTGGACCTGACCGACCCGCAGGCGCGGTCGCGACCCGGGATCCTCGGTGCGCATCGGGTGGTGGACAGCGCCGGCCTGTGGGGGCAGCGGCCGGCCGCCGACACGGTGCGCTCGCTGCCGAACGTTCGGTTGTTCGCGTTGAGCGGCCCGGGCGCGATGGCGCGGTTCCTGGGCGCGGAGCTGCATCGCTCCGGTGTGCCGGCGGTGTTCGATGCGTGGCGTCGAGGTGTCGGCTCGGTACCGAGGTCGGTCAGGGCCGCCTACGTAGGGTGAGAACCCTGGCACACAGCGCAACTGCGGGCCAACTCACTACGGCGAACAGGTCATCGTCAACCATTGGCAACGGCTGTGTTACACGGCCTTCACGATTTTGCGCGATGGTCTACTGGCTGTGCCTCGCCGCGCCGGGGCGTTGGACGCCCTCGATGTGGGTCAGGCTGCGGTTCGCCGTGGTCGCCTCGGTCGGCGGGTCAGCAGTCGGGCGATGGTGTGGCCTCGCCCGTCTGCACCTCGCAAACCACCTCGCCGGTGCGCTGATCGTTTCGGTGGTCACCTACCGAGGCCTCGGCCCACCTCGTTCCTGATGGAGTGATCGATGACGAACCCGCTGATCCGCTCCGCCGACCGCGGCCAGGTGTCGCGCCGCAGCTTCTTCCGGGTGGCCGGGCTGTCCGCCGCCGCCCTCGGCGGCGGCGGGTTGCTCGCCGCTTGCGGTGGCAGCACCCCGTCTGTCGCTTCGTCGGTCACCACGTCCGCGTCGACCACCGGGTCCATGACCGGCAGCATGGCGATGGCACCGGCCGGCAGCTACGGCACCATCAAGGTGCAGCTGTCCTGGATCAAGAACTACGAGTTCGCCGGCGAGTTCTTCGCCACCGAGAACGGCTACTACATCGACGAGGGCTTCGGCTCCGTCGAGCTGGTCACCGGCCCGGTGAACAGCGCCGACGAGCTCGTCGCCACCGGCGAGGTCACCGTCGGGTTGTCCGCCCCGGACGCCACCGCCCGCTACGTCCTGGACTCCGGCGCCCCGCTGAAGATCATCGGCTCCACCTATCAGAAGAACCCGTTCTGCATCCTGTCGCTGCAGGAGGGCAAGCCGATCAGCGCACCGGCCGACCTGGTGGGCAAGACGATCGGGGTGCAGTCCGGCACCAATCAGTCGATCTTCGAGGGCTTTCTCAAGGCCAACGGCCTCACCCCCGAGCAGATGACCATCAAGCCGGTCCAGTTCGACCCGTCGCCGCTGTACGACAACCAGGTCGACGGTTTCATGTCCTACGTGACCAACGAGCCGTTCCTGGCCAAGGCCAAGGGCTTCACCCCGGTCACGCTGGTATTCGCCGACAACGGCCTGCCGCTGACCGCGGAGACCTTCACCGTGCTCCAGGACACCATTGACGCGAACCGCGAGATGCTCAAGGCGTTCCTGTACGCCGAGATCAAGGGCTGGACCGATTCGGTGGCCGACCCGAAGGGCTCGGCCGAACTCGTCGTCTCCAAGTACGGCAAAGACCTGCCCGGCCTGACCGTCGAGAGCCAGACCGAACAGGCCACCGCGCAGAACGACCTGATCGTCACCGCCGACACCAAGGCCAACGGCATCTTCACGCTGACTGACACGATGCAGTCCGAGATCGTGGACGCGATCGCATTGACCGGCTACACGATCACCGCGGCGGAGCTGTTCGACCTCAGTCTGCTCGACGAGGTCTACGCCGCCCACCCGGACCTGATCACCGGCTGACGCGGCCCTCGACCGGCGGGTGGCGCCGGGCGGATGATCCCGTCCGGCACCACCCGCGGCAGCTCCGGCGCCGGTACGGCGCGACAGGTACCCGGCACGCCGGTGAATCCAGGGAAGGGCACCACCGATGACGCACTCCACGACGGATTCGGTATCCACGCCGGCGGCCGACCGGCCCGAGTACGATCCCAAGACCGCCACCGGGATCAGCCTGCAGGGCCTGTCCAAGAAGTTCACGATGGGCCGCGCCTCGGTGACGGCGTTGTCCGACACCGACCTGGGCACCCCGAAGGACTCGTTCCTGTCGTTGTTGGGCCCGTCCGGGTGCGGGAAGTCGACGATCCTGCGCATCCTGGCCGGTCTGGAGACCCCGACCTCCGGCGTCGCCCTGGTCAATGGGCTGTCCACGCTGGAGATCCAGCGCACCCACCAGCTCGGCATCGCCTTCCAGGAGGCCGCGCTGCTGCCCTGGCGGACGGTCAGCGCCAACATCCGGCTGCCGCTGGAGGTCGCCGGCATCACCGCCGAAGCCGGTCTCGTCGATGACCTGATCGGCCTGGTCGGACTCACCGGGTTCGAGGACGCCAAACCCGCGCAGCTGTCCGGCGGCATGCGCCAGCGCGTCGCCATCGCCCGCTGTCTGGCCGTGAAGCCCAGCATCATGCTGCTGGACGAGCCGTTCGGCGCCCTCGACGACATGACCCGGCAGCGGCTGAACGTGGAGCTGCTCCGGATCTGGACGGAGAAGCCGGCCACCACGCTGATGGTCACGCACGGCATCTCCGAGGCGGTGTTCCTTTCCGATGTCGTCGCGGTGATGAGCCCCCGGCCCGGTCGGATCGCCGAGGTCGTCACGATCGACCTGCCCCGGCCCCGTACCCCGGCCATGATGCGCACCCCGGAGTTCCACGCCTACCACGATCAGCTGTCGGAGATCCTGTTCGGCCGCGGCGGCGCCGCAGCGGACGAGCAGTGATGAGCACCCCACCGGCCACCACGGTCGACCCTTCGCCGCCGCGCGGTGCCAGCGGCACCACCCGGGAGCCGTTGAGCCGGCGGATCGCGGCCCTGCCGTCCTGGGTCGGTGCGACCGTCGGTATCGCGACGATCCTGGTGATCTGGTGGATCGCGTCGCTGACGCTGTTCCAGGGCAGCCACGCGATCCCGACACCGTTCTCGGTGTTCGCCCGGTTCCTCGACGGCGATCAATGGGTGTCACTGTGGACGAACCTGCAGGTGACGCTCGCGTCGGCCGGCTGGGGGTTCGTCGGGGGCAACCTGGCGGCGTTCTTCTTCGCCGCACTCGTGCTGCTGGTACCGCGACTGGAGCAGGTGGTTGACTCAGCTCGCGATCGTCACCTACTGCATTCCGCTGGTGGCCATCGGCCCGGTGCTGGTCATCGTGGCCGGTCTGGACAACCCACAGGTCCCGTCGATCGCGCTGGCCGCCCTGTCGGTGTTCTTCACCTCTGTGGTCGGCACCCTGCTCGGGTTCCGGGCCGCCTCGGTGACCAGCCTCGATCTGGTCCGTGCCTACGGCGGCGGCCGGTGGACGATGCTGCGCAAGGTGCAGTTGGTGGCTGCGCTACCCAGCGTGTTCGGTGCGCTGCGCATCGCCGCCCCGGCCGCGTTCCTCGGCGCGATCCTGGCCGAGTACCTGGGCAGCGGCGGTGAGAACAAGCTGGGCAAGCTGCTCCGATCGTCGCAGGCCGTCGGCGACGTCCCCACCCTGTGGTTCCTGGCGTTGATCAGCGGTACCGTCACCGGTCTGGCGTACTTCCTCGTCGGGCTCGCCGCCCGTTTCGTCACCCCGTGGACCGACGGAAAGGCCGGTGGCTGACATGACCGCTGTCGTCGACCCTGCCAATCAGGCGGCGTCCTTGGCCGACCGGGACAGCACCCCGTCGGTGCTCGATATCATGGCCCGCCGTGCACTCACCTCGGTGACCGTGCTGGCGTCGGCGATGGTCGGGCTCGTGCTCATCTGGATCGTGCTGTTCCAACTGTTCGACGTCAACCCGCTGGTCGGCAAGACACCCGCCAACGTGTGGGAGTACCTGTTCGCGAACACCCCGTCGGCGCGCGGGATCCGACCGCAGTCGTTGACCGCCGAGACTGCCCGCTCCGAGCTGTGGGGAGCGCTGGGGACGACGGTGCTGGACGCGGGGATCGGGTTCGTCACCGGGCTGACCGTCGCACTCGCCGTCGCCGCGCTGTTCGTGCTGGTCCCCCCGGTGGAGTTCGCCTTCATGCCGATCGCGATGCTGCTGCGCTCGGTGCCGCTGGTCGCGATGGCTCCGGTGCTGCTGATGATGTTCAGCGGCAAGGCCGCCATCGCCTCGATCGGGGCGATCGTGGTGTTGTTCCCCGCCCTGGTCAACATCGTCATCGGGTTGCGGTCGGCGTCACCGCAGTCGTTGGACGTGATCAAGGTCTACGGCGGCAGCGAGCGGGACGCCCTGTTCAGGGTCCGCATCCCGTCGGCGCTGCCGAACTTCTTCGCCGCCGTGCGGATCTCCGTACCCGGTGCGGTGGTGGGCGCGATGCTGGCCGAATGGCTGTCCGGCAACGAGGGTTTCGGTGGCCTGCTCAACCGCTATCAGGGCGCCAACAAGACCGGGGTCTGGGCGATCGTGGTGTTCTCGGTGATCATCTCCATCGTGCTGTACGAGGTCGCCACCATCATCGAGTCGGCAGCCCTGGCACAGTGGGGACTGAACGCCGGCCGATCACGCTGATCAGGTCTGCTGAGGTGAGCCGTGACGTCGACCGGGTGCGGATGCCAGGCCCGAGACCCCAGGGGAACGGATGGATCTGACCACGGTCACGGAGGTGTTGGTCGCCCGGGACCGGGCGGATCTCGCGACGCCGCGTCCGGGGGACGCCTACCTGGCTGGCGGCACCGCGCTGTTCGGCCAACGCGACGACAGTCTGCGGCGGTTGATCGATCTGACCGAACTCGGCTGGACCCCCCTCGCGGTGCGGGCCGATGGTCTGCACATCGCTGCGACCTGCACGGTCGCCGAGCTGCGCGCCTTCCAGCCGCCGGCCGAGTGGACGGGCGCGGGCCCGCTGATCGCCGCCTGTTGCGATGCGTTCCTGGCCTCGTTCAAGATCTGGAACCGTAGCACGGTCGGCGGCAACCTGTGCGTGTCCTACCCGGCGGGGCCGATGATCTCGCTGTCCGCAGCAGCAGATGGCCGGGTCCTCGTCTGGCGCCCGGACGGCAGCGAATACCGGCTGCCGGTCACCGATTTCGTCATCGGTGACACCGTCAACGTGCTTCGACCCGGGGAGGTGCTCCGCACGATCGTGCTGCCGGCCGCGGCCCTGCGGTCCCGGTACGCGGTCCGTACGCTCGCCCTGGCTCCGCTGGGCCGGTCCTCCGCGGTGATCATCGGCCGCACCGACGGTCACTCGCTGGTGGTGACGATCAGCGCGGCGACGCGGCGCCCGTACCGGGTGCGGGTGCCGCGCGGGGCCGTGCGGGATCTGGTCGGACGGATCGACGCGGTCGTCCGGGGCGACTGGGTCGACGACGTCTACGGCGCCGCGGCCTGGCGCCGGCACATCACCGGGGTGCTCACCGCCGAGGTGCTGGGAGAGCTCGCATGAGTACCGGTCCCGAACCCCCCGCGCCGTCCCCCCTCGCGCCAATGGTCCGGATCGACGGCACGCCGGCCACGGTGGACCCGCGCCCCGGCCAGTGCCTGCGCACGTTCATCCGGGAACAGGGCCACTTCGGTGTGAAGAAGGGCTGCGACGCCGGTGACTGCGGCGCCTGCTCCGTTCTCGTCGACGGCACGCCGGTGCACTCGTGCGTGTTCCCCGCGCACCAGGCGATCGGGCATGCGGTGACCACCGCGACCGGGCTCAGCGCCGACGGCCTGCACCCGACGGCCGCGGATTTCGTTGCCGCGCAGGGTTTCCAGTGTGGCTTCTGTACCGCCGGGATGGTGGTCACCGCATCCACCTTCACCGCCGCGGATCTGGCCGACCTACCGCACAAGCTCAAGGGAAACCTGTGCCGCTGCACCGGGTACCGGGCGATCGAGGATGCCGTCCGCGGCGTGGTGAACGTGCAGTCCGATGTGGCTGCGCCGGCCGTCGGCCAGTCGGTGGCCGCACCGGCCAGCGTCCGGGTGGTCACCGGGACCGAGCCCTACACAATGGATCTCGCACTGCCCGGGCTGCTGCACGCGAAGCTGCTGCGCAGTCCGCATGCCCACGCCCGGATCCGAGCGATGGACGTCGGCGCCGCCCTCGAGGTGCCCGGCGTGGTCACCGTCCTGACCGCCGAGGACTCGCCGGACGTCCTGTTCTCCACCGGCCGGCACGAGAACCGGCTGGACGACATCGACGACCACCGGGTGTTCGACACGGTGGTCCGGTTCGCAGGTCAGCGGGTGGCCGCGGTGATCGCCGAGACGGTGGCCGCCGCCGAGGAGGGTTGCCGCCGTGTCGTCGTCGACTACGAGGTGCTGCCGGCGGTCGTGGATCCTGAGTTCGCCCGTGATCCGGCGGCCCCGAAGGTGCACGCGGACAAGGACGCCGTCAGCTCCCGGATGATCGACGGCACCCGCAACATCGCCGCCGAGGTGCACTCCGAGATCGGCTCCACCGTGGATGTTTTCGCCGCAGCCGCGGTGGTGGTCGAGCGGACCTTCAACACCCCCCGGGTGCAGCACGCCCATCTGGAGACCCACGGGTCGATCGCCTGGCCCGCCCCGGACGGCCGGCTGACAGTGCGGACCAGCTCGCAGGTGCCGTTCCTGGTCCGCGACGAGCTGTGTCGGCTCTTCTCCCTCGACCGCCGGCAGCTGCGGGTCATCACCGCCCGGGTCGGTGGTGGGTTCGGCGCCAAGCAGGAGCTGCTCACCGAGGACATCGTGCTGCTGGGTGCGATGAAGACCGGTCGGCCGGTGCAGCTGGAGTTCACCCGGGCCGAGCAGTTCACCGGCACGCCGAGCCGCCACCCGATGCGGATCGCGGTCAAGATGGGCGCCACCGCCGAGGGCGACCTGACCGCCATCAGTCTCGACGTGCTGAGCAACACCGGGGCGTACGGCAACCACGCGATCGGGGTGATGTTCCACGGTTGCAACGAGTCGCTGACGGTCTACAAGTGCCCGCACAAGAAGGTCGACGCAGCTGCGGTCTACACCCACACCGCGCCCGCCGGCGCGTTCCGCGGCTACGGTCTCGGCCAGATCATCTTCGCCGTCGAGAGTGTCCTGGACGAGATCTGCGGGCTGCTGGACCTGGATCCCTACGAGGTGCGCCGGCGCAACGTCGTCCGGCCGGGCGACCCGATGCTGTCCACCACCCCCGAGCCGCACGACGTGCGGTACGGGTCGCACGGCGCTGACGAGTGCCTGGACCTGGCGCGGGCCGCGATGGACCGGGGCAACGGCGTGGCGGCGCCGGCCGGTGCCCACTGGCGGGTCGGTACCGGGATGGCGATGGCGATGATCGACACCATTCCGCCGCGGGGGCACTTCGCCGACGCCTCGGTGACCGCCGACGACGACGGCGGTTTCGTGGTCCGGGTCGGGACGGCCGAGTTCGGCAACGGCACCGCCACCGTGCACGCCCAGATCGCGGCATCCGTGCTGGGCGTGGCGGTGGATCGGATCCGGCTGATCCCGTCCGACACCGACGCGGTCGAACACGACACCGGCGCCTACGGATCCACCGGTGTCTCGGTGGCCGGCCATGCGGTGCTGCGCGCGGCGGAGGATCTGCGGACCCGGATGATGGTCGCGACCGGGCCGGTCGCCGGGCTGGTCGGGCACGGGCGTGACGTCGGATCCGGCCGGTCGATCGCGTTCAACGTGCAGGCGTTCCGGGTGGCGGTCGACGTGCGGACCGGTGAGGTACGGATCCTGCAGTCGGTTCAGGCCGCAGATGCCGGTTTCGTGATGAACCCGGCTCAGTGCCGCGGACAGGTCGAGGGTGGCGTCGCGCAGGCCATCGGGACGGTGCTGTACGAGGACATGCGGGTCGACGACGCCGGGCGCGTGGTGACCGAGACCCTGCGGGAGTACCACATCCCGCAGTTCGCCGACGTGCCGCGGACCGAGGTCTACTTCGCCGCCACCTCCGACGCCCTCGGGCCGTTCGGTGCGAAGTCGATGAGCGAGTCGCCCTACAACCCGGTCGCGCCGGCCCTGGTGAATGCGATCGCCGCTGCCACCGGGGTGCGGTTCACCTCGCTTCCGCTCACCTGGGACCGGATCTGGGCCGGGGTCGCCGCGGCCGGGGGGTGACTGGGTCACATTCCGCAGGGTTCACCGTCCGTTCGCCGGACCGGCGCGTCCGGCAGGGCACAATGAGCAGGTGCAGAGTGCTCCGGCGATGGTGGTGTCCGACATGGACGGGACCCTGCTCAACGATCTGGGTGTCGTGACCGAGCGCACGGCCTCGGCCCTGCAGCGGGCCCAGAACGCCGGTGTGCGGGTGGTCATCGCCACCGGCCGGCCCATCTGGTGGCTCGGTCCGGTCATCGACGCCGGGTTCACCGGCATCGCGGTGTGCATGAACGGCGCGATCGTCTACGACATCGCCGCCAAGGAGGTGCTGTCGTCGTCACTGCTGGCACCACCGCCGATGCAGGACTTCGTCGCCGAACTGGAGCGATCCGAGCCCCGGTTCGCGCTGGCGATCGAACGGTCCGGCGCCCAACTCAGCTCCTGCTTCGCCGAGCCCCAGTACGACCATCCGTGGGCCGACGGCATCTTCCAGCGCATCCCGCGGATCGAACTGCTCGCCGAGCCGGTGGCCAAGCTGCTGGTCCGCGGCACCCGGGGCTCGGCCGACCTGGCTGCGCACGCCCGCGCCGCCGCCGGAGACCGGGTCACCGTCACCTACTCCACCGATGACGGGCTGATCGAGGTGGCCGCCCCCGGGGTGAACAAGGGCAGCGCCCTGGACCGGCTGGCTGCGTCCTGGCAGATCGACCCGGCCCGGGTCATCGCGTTCGGCGACATGCCCAATGATCTGGAGATGCTCAGCTGGGCCGGGCACGGCGTCGCCATGGGCAACGGGCACACCGAGGTCCACGCGGTGGCGAACGAGATCATCGGCCTGCATCACCACGACGCGGTGGCCGAGGTGCTGGAACGCTGGTTCTGAGTCAACCGTCCCGATGGTGAGCCACGATGTGGCTCAGCAGGTCGCGCCCCGCACCTGCGGGTGGTTGCGGTGGCCCGAGCCAGACCGCGCGCAGCGTCCTGGTCAGGTCCAGACCGTCGACGGTGACGGCACGCAGCCGGCCGGTGCCGAGGTCATCCGACAGCGCCAGGGCGCTCAGTACCGCAGGTCCGGCGCCGGCCAGCACCGCTGCGCGCACCGCCGAGGTCGTCGACAACGCCATCACCGCGGGTGCCTGAACGGCTGAACCGACGACCTTGCGCAACGCGGTGCTGAGCGCGTCGCGGGTGCCCGACCCTTCTTCGCGACTCACCAGGGGGGTGTCGTTGAGAGTCCGGGCGGTCACCGCCCGACCCCGTCGGGCCCACGGGTGATCCGGCCGCACGACGACCACCAGCTGGTCGTGCCCGACGACCCGGTGGCGAATGCCACGGGGCACCGAGGGCCCCTCGATGAAGCCGAGATCGGCGCTGCCGTCCTGGATCTGGCGCAGCACCTGATCGCTGTTGGTGGCGGTCAGGGTGACCTCGGTGGTGGGCCGACCCTGCGCGCGGGTGACGGTGTGGAAGGCCACCAACCAGCGGGGCAGCAGCTGTTCGGCGATCGTCAGGCTCGCGGCCACCCGAAGGCGGTCGTGGCGGTCCTGGCGCAGGGCGGCGAGGCCCGCGTCGAACTCGGCGGCGATCGCGACCAGCCGGTCGGCCCAGGCCGTCACGGTGACACCGGCCGGGGTCAGCGTCGAACCCTGTGCGGTGCGGGTGACAAGGGGAACGCCGATCTGCGACTCGATCGCGGCGATGCGTGCGGAGACGGCCTGTTGGCTGACCCCGACCCGGCGGGCCGCGGCGTTGAGGCTGCCGGTGTGGGCCACCGCCAGCAGGACCTCCAACGCATTCAGGTCGGGCACCCGGCCGCTCAGCATCGTTGCACTGTACCGCCGCAGCACTGCCGGGGAACAAGACTCGGTTGTAACCGTACAAGCGGCGGCCCCCTACCCGGTGTCAACGTCCGACGGCAGGCTCAAGGGATGACCACCGCCGCCGCCACTCGGACCCGCACCGTCGCCACGCACCGTTGGGCGCCGTTCGGACTGCTGCCCGAGCTGGCGCACCCGGGGCAGGTGTTCGCCCACCTGACCCCCAACTGGTACGCGTCGGTGATGGGGACCGGGGTGGTGGCCGTGGCGGCCGCGTCGTTGCCGGTGCAGATCCCCGGCCTGCGGGCGCTGGCCACCGGGATGTGGCTACTGGCGGCGGCCCTGCTCGTCGCGCTGTCCGTCGCCACGGCGCTGCACTGGCACCGCCATGCCGGGGTTGCCAGGACCCATCTCGTCGATCCGGTGATGGGGCACTTCTACGGCGCGCCCCCGATGGCGGTGCTGACCGTGGGGGCGGGAACGATGCTGTTGGGGCCCGATCTGCTGGGAGCGCGCGCGTCTTTCCTGATGGCCGCGGCACTGTGGACCGTCGGGACCGTCGCCGGACTGGTCGGCGCGGTGGTGGTCCCGTACCTGATGATCACCCGACACCGGCCTTCCGTGCGGGCGGCGTTCGGCGGGTGGTTGATGTCGGTGGTCCCGCCGATGGTGTCGGCGTCGACGGGCGCGCTGCTGCTGCCGCACCTGGAATCGGTGACGGCCCGTGCGGGGCTGCTGGTCGCCTGCTACGCCATGTTCGGCGTCAGCCTGCTGGCGTCGGTGGTGGTGGTCGCGCTGCTCTGCCGCCGGTTGCTCGTCCACCCCGCCGGTCCGGCGCGGATGGTGCCGACGCTGTGCATCGTCCTGGGCCCGCTCGGCCAGTCGATCACCGCGGTGAATCTGCTCGGCGGTGTCGCCCCGCTGGCGGTGTCCGCCCCGGAAGCCGTTGCGCTGCAGGGCTTCGGAGTGAGGTACGGGACGCTGGTGTTGATGGTGGCACTGGCGTGGGCGCTGGGCGCGGGGGTGACGATCATTCGGACCGCGCGCCGGGACGGGCTGCCGTTCTCGCTCACCTGGTGGTCGTTCACGTTCCCGGTGGGGACCTGCGTGACCGGCGCGAGCGCGCTGGCCCGGCACACCGGATCGACCGTCTTCGCCGGCGTTGCCGTGGTTCTGTTCGGGCTGTTGATTGTCGCGTGGCTGACAGTTGCCGCGCTCACCGCCCGTGGCAGTCTGCGCGGGGGACTGTTCCTGCCGCCGCTGAGGCCCGCTGTCGGCTGAGTGATGTCCCTGGTGCTCGCCGTGCCGGAATGTCTGTGGCGTGGTGGCGCCGACCCCGGTGCACGCAGGCTTACTGCCGCCCGTCCTCTCGGCCCGATCAGGGCAGGCTGACCGTCTGGCCGTCGGTGCGCAGCAGGCCTTCGCTGACTGCTTCCTCGAGTGCGGCCGTCATGCGTGCGGCGACGTTGGCGGTCACCCGCTTACCGCCGAACACGCGACGGGTGATGCCGAACAGGTCGGCGGTCGGGGTCGGGCCCTTCAGCCCGACGATGTCACGCATGGCGTTGGCCAACTCGTGGCGGGCGATGTGTTCGGTCGGTCGGAGCTCGGGCTCGGGGGAGCTGCGGAAACTGTCGTAGGTCGTAGGGTCCATGCGGGCAGGCCAGCAGATCGTGCCGTCCTCGGTGGTCACGGTCGACTTGGCGATGACGGCGGCGATGTCGGTGATCCGGCTGGGGGAGAGTTTGCGGACGTCGAAGGCGGCTGCGATCAGCCGGGCCAGCCGCTCGATGTGGATCGGACCTTCGGCGTTGATGCCCTCGACCAGGGCGGCGTTGACCTGACGGCGGTTGGTGGCCAGGTCGAGCTTGTCCAGGACGATGCGCCCCCCGCGGCTGCCCGGGTTCCACGGGGTGAGAACTGTTTCGTGCGGCAGGGTTTCGGCGGGGCGCTCCATGAGCGGGGCCGGGGCGGTGTCGGATGCGGGTGGGGTCGCCGGGCTGACGGCGGGCGGGGCTGCTGGGGTGGGAGCGGCTGCTGCAGCCCGGGATGCGGCTTCCTGCGCGGCCATTTCCCGTGCTGCCTGTTCGGCTGTTGCCTGCTGGGCGGCCTCTCGTGCTGCTTCCTCGGCTGCCGCCTGCTCGGCCCGCAGTGCGGCGCGTGTTGCCTCTTCGGCTTCGCGTTTTGCTAGCGCGGCCGCCGCGCGTGCTGCCTCGTCGGCTGCTTCGCGCTGGGCTGTTTCGTGTGCTGCTTGTTCGGCTGCTTCGCGTTCTGCTTGCTCGGCGGCTTCAAGTGCTTCCTGCTCGGCAGCCTCGCGTGCTGCTTGCTCGGTTGCTTCGCGCTGGGCTGCTTCGCGTGCTGCTTGTTCGGCTGCTTCGCGTGCTGCTTGCTCGGCGGCTTCAAGTGCTTCCTGCTCGGCTGCTTCGCGTGCTGCTTGCTCGGTTGCTTCGCGCTGGGCTGCTTCGCGTTCTGCTTGCTCGGCTGCCTCGCGCTCGGCTTCGCGTTGGGCTGCTTCGCGTGCTGCTTGTTCGGCTGCTTCGCGCTGGGCTGCTTCGCGTCGGCTGCTTCGCGCTCGGCTGCTTCGCGTTCGGCTGCTTCGCGTTGGGCGGCTTCGTGTGCTGCTTGCTCGGTTGCTTCGCGTTGGGCGGCTTCGTGTGCTGCTTGCTCGGTTGCTTCGCGCTGGGCGGCTTCGTGTGCTGCTTGCTCGGTTGCTTCGCGCTCGGCTCGTTGGGCTGCGCGGGCTGCTTCTTCGGCCGCACGTTGAGCCAGTGCGGTGGCCTCGCGTGCCGCCTGCTCGGTCGCTTCGCGCTGGGCTGCTTCGCGTGCTGCTTGTTCGGCTGCCGCGCGCTCGGCGGCTTCGCGTGCTGCTTGCTTGGTTGCTTCGCGCTGGGCGGCTTCGTGTGCTGCTTGTTCGGTTGCTTCGCGTTGGGCTGCTTCGTGTGCTGCTTGTTCGGTTGCTTCGCGCTGGGCGGCTTCGTGTGCTGCTTGCTCGGTTGCTTCGCGCTCGGCTCGTTGGGCTGCGCGGGCTGCTTCTTCGGCCGCACGTTGAGCCAGTGCGGTGGCCTCGCGTGCCGCCTGCTCGGTCGCTTCGCGCTGGGCTGCTTCGCGTGCTGCTTGCTCAACAGCTTCGCGCCCGGCTGCTTCGGCTGTGGCCTGTTCGGCAGCTGCCATCTCAGCCGCTGCGCGGGCGGCTCGGTCTACCGCCTCATCGGCTGCGGCCCGCTCGATTGCTGCCCGGTCGGCCGCTTCGTGAGCTGCCTGCTCGTCGGTGCGATCAACACCAGCAGGGGATTCCCCGGCCTGCGGGACCTCGTCGGCCCCACGCCGCCGGTCGAGCAACGAGCGGCCCCACCGCCGCAGGCGACCCCCGTGGGCGGCGTTCGAATCCTCGTCGTCCAGCGGTCGGGGCACGATAAGGAGGTCCTCTCGTCGGTGCGGTTACCTCAGCAGGGCGAAGTGATCATATCGGGCACCCCGGGTCGTCCACCGGAGCCAAGTTTCGGGGTGATTGTGCCCGCTCAGCGGGCAGAATCACCCCGAAATCTGGCGCGGAAACCGCAGGTCACAGGTACTGGCCGGTGCCCGTCCCCGGGGGGTGCTGGTCGGCCGGTGCGCCGTGACCCGGCGGCAGTTCGCGGTGGACCTGCTCGACCTGCATCCTGGCGGCCACCTGCTGCGCCATCATCGCGGTCTGCAGGCCATGGAACACGCCCTCCAGCCAGCCGACCAGCTGCGCCTGCGCGATCCGCAGCTCGGCATCCGAGGGGGTGGTCTCGTCGCTGAAGGGCAACGCCAACCGACCGAGCTCATCGGCCAGGTCCGGCGTCAACCCCGATTTCAGCTCCAGGAGCGACGCGGCGTGGGTGCGCTTGAGCCGGTCGCGGCTCGCCTCGTCCAGCGGCGCGGAGCGGACCTCCTCCAGGAGCTGCTTGATCATCGTGCCGATCCGCATCACCTTCGCCGGCTCGCCGATCGCATCGCCGGGGTTCAACGCAACGTCAGAGGCGCGAGTGAACTGACGCGGACCGCCGGTCGTCGTCGGCTCGTCGTCGTCCGGCAGGCCGTCCGGCCCGATCACCACGATGCCCTGCCCCTGCGGTTCGCTCACGTTGCCACCACGCCTCTCTGCTTCACTCACAGCTCCATCTTCCCCGATCCCAGGTACCCGGGCCGACTGTTCAGGACACGGTCAGCAGTACCTTGCCGCCGGGCGCCGCACCGGACAGCAAGGAGTCGTGGGCGGCGGTCGCCTCGCTGATCGGCCTCCGGGCTCCGATGATCGGCCGGATCGCCCCCGACGCGACCAGCGGCCACACCGAGCGTTCGACCGCTGCGACGATCTCGGTCTTCGATCCGGTGCCGGTGACCGGTCGGGAGCGCAGCGTGGTTCCGAGCACGGTGGCCCGCTTCGTCAACAGGGCACCGAGGTCCAACTCGGCCGTCGCGCCGCCCTGCAGCCCGATCACGGCCAACCGGCCGCCGGTGGCCAGCGCGGATACGTTGCGCTGTAGGTACTTCGCGCCGATGACGTCCAGGATCACGTCCGCTCCCCGCCCGCCGGTGAATTCCCGGACAGCGGCGACGAAGTCCTCCTCGCGGTAGTCCACCGCCCGTTCCGCGCCGAGATCCAAGCACCGCTGCCGACCGGCCGACGAACCGGCGGTGACCATCACGCGCAGTCCGAGCGCGACCCCCAACTGGATCGCGAAAGTCCCGATCCCGCCCGTGCCGCCGTGCACGAGCAGGGTCTCACCGGCCTCTGCGCCGGCCGCGGTGACGAGAGTGGACCACACCGTGCAGGCCACCTCCGGCAGGGCGGCGGCGTCGACCAGGTCGACGCCGGGCGGCACGGTCAACACTTGGCCGGCGGGCACCGCGACGAACTCCGCGTACCCGCCCCCGGCCAGCAGGGCGCACACCTCGTCGCCGATGTGCCAACGCGAGACCTCGGCGCCAATGGCGCTGACCACGCCGCTGCACTCCATCCCGAGCACCTCACTGGCCCCGGGGGGAGGGGGATAGCGACCCTGCCGCTGCAACAGGTCTGCGCGGTTGACCCCGGCCGCCGCCACCGTGATGACCACCTCGTCCGGGCCGGGTTCAGGGTCGGGCGCGGGGCTCCAGGTCAGCCGGTCTCCGTCGACGGCGATGGCATGCATCTGCGCAGTCAACCACCCGCCGCCGGGGTCACGGTCGGACCGGGGCACACCACCATGCTCCGGGCGTCCCCGCAGGTCCCATCGGGGAGACTGGCGACATGATCTCGTCGCAGCTCGTGGACCTGTGGCCGCTGTTCGGACTCACCCTGCGCACCCCGCGGTTGGTCCTGACCCCGGTCGCCGACAGCCACCTACCCGCGCTGGTGGCCGCTGCCCAGTCGGGCGTACACGACCCGGCGGAGATGCCGTTCGACACACCATGGGCGAATGTGCCGGCCGCCAACCTCGGCCCGGACATGTCACGGCACATCTGGCGGTCCCGGGCCGCCACAGCTCCCGAGCACTGGGACGTGCAGTTCGCCGTCCTGCTGGACGGCACCCCGATCGGCGTCCAGGATGTGCGCGCCGATGACTTCGCGGTCCTCCGGCAGATCAGCACCGGCTCCTGGTTGCAGCGTGCTCATCAGGGCCGGGGCCTGGGCGCCGAGATGCGAGCAGCCCTGCTGATGCTGGCCTTCGACCATCTGGGCGCGACCAAAGCCGAATCAGCCGCGTTCGCCGACAATCACCAATCGCTGCGAGTGTCGGAGAAGCTCGGTTATGCCGCCAACGGCACGCGCCGCGTGCAGCGTCGACCGGGGGAGCCGGTGGAGAGTCGCGAGCTGGTGGTCACTCCCGCCACCTTCATCCGGCCGTCCTGGAGTGTCGCGGTGACGGGTCTGACCGAGTGCCGTCCGCTGCTGGGCTTCTGAGCCATCGGCTCGGGGCGGTCCGGGCGGCACGGCCCCGCCGCTAGGGTCACCACGTGCCATCGCCCCGCGGCCTGCTCGCCGTCACCCCGGCCCCGGCGCTGTTCCTGGTGTCGGGCTTCACCCAGTACTACGGTGCGGCACTGGCCGTGGGCCTGTTCGTGCTCGCCCCGTCGGCGGTCGTCGGCTGGTTGCGCATCGTGGTGAGCGCGGCGATCCTGCTGGCCTGGCGTCGGCCCTGGCGTCAGTCGTGGACCAGGCGAGAACTCCTCGCTTCCGCCGCGTTCGGCTGCGTGCTGGCCGCGATGAACCTCTGCTTCTACGTCGCGATCGATCATCTGCCGTTGGGTACCGCGGTCGCCATCGAGTTTCTCGGACCCGTCGCGGTCGCCGCGGTCACGGGCAGCGGCTGGCGGGATCGCCTCGGCATCGTGCTGGCGCTGGCCGGCGTGGTGCTGTTGGCAGGGGTCAGCCTGGAGGGCGGCTGGACGAGATCGGTGGTGATCGGGCTGGTCGCCATCTTCGGGTCCGGGCTGTTCTGGGCGTTCTACATCGTGCTCGGGCGGCGGATCGCTTCGACCCGGGACGGCATCACCTCGCTCAGCGTCGGGATGACCGCCGGAGCGCTGCTGTTCGCCCCGCTCGGCGCCTGGCAGGTCGGCGGCGATTGTCGCCGACGGGTGGGCGATCCTGGCCCTGATCGGCATCGCCGTCCTGAGTTCGGTCATTCCGTACGCCCTCGAGCAGGTCGTGTTGCGCCGGGTCACCGCAGCGCGGTTCGCGATTCTGCTGGCATTGCTGCCGGTCACCGCAGCGGTCACCGGCGCGGTGTTCCTGGCGCAGCTGCCGCACACGGTCGAGGTTCTCGGGATGGGCCTGGTCTGCGCGGCCATCGTGCTCAGCGCGCGGAAGTCACGGGGCGAACTCGCCACCGGATGAGTCGACCAGTGGCGGTCAGCCGAGGTCGTCGGTGTCGAAGGTGTTGCACTGAGCCGGGTTTCCGCCCTGGTAGCCGGTGGTGAACCACTTCTGCCGCTGCTCGGACGTGCCGTGCGTGAACGACGACGGGTCGGCTTGGCCGTTGCCGAGATTCTCCTGGATGTAGTCGTCGCCGATCTTGCCGGCGGCGTCCAGCGCGGCGCTGATGTCCGCGGCGGTGATGTCGGTGATCAGCACCTCACCGGTGGCGTCCGGGACGGTGGTCGCATGGTTGGCCCACACGCCGGCGTAGCAGTCGGCCTGCAGCTCCAGCCGGACCGATCCGGAGGTGGCGCCCGATCCCTGACCCACCCGGGACGACGTCCCGAGCAGGTTCTGTACATGGTGGCCGTACTCGTGAGCGAGCACGTAGGCCTGGGTGAACAGCTGGTCGTTGGCCTTGAACTGGGTCTTGAGCTTCTGGAAGAACGCCAGGTCGACGTACACCTGCTGATCGGCGGGGCAGTAGAACGGCCCCACGCCGGAGGTCGCCGCCCCGCACCCGGTGGTCACATTGTCCTGGAACCACACCGTCGGCGACTCCCGATAGGTGGTGCCGGACTGCTGGAACTGGGCGGTCCAGTAGCCCTGGACGGAGTTCACGATCGCGACCAGCGCGCAGTCGGTGTTGGTGTTGGCGTCCGCGCCGGTGGTGCAGTTGGCGCCCAATTCGCTGTTGTCGGCCTGGGCCGGCGCCGACGAGCCACGGTTGAGCATGTTGGACAGGATGTTGCCCGAGCCCCCGGTACTGCCGCCGGACGTGCTGCCGCCGAACATCTGCCACAGGACCACCCCGATGACCAGGATCAGCCCGAACCCGCCGCCGGCCTTGCCGAGTCCGCCGCCACCCCGGGGCAGCATGCCGCCGAGCCCGCCGCCGCCGCCGAATCCGCCGCCCCCGCCGCCACCCCGGCGGTCCTGGACCTGAGAGGTGTCCAGCCGCGCCCGATCGTTGAACCTCATCTGGCAACTCCTGCTCATGTGGCGCTGGGTGGTCGGGTCATGATGTACCCGGGGTGGGGCATTCGCAGCGTCGACCGTAATACCGGACGCACGTCACAGCGTCTGCGCAGTGTGCAATCTTGCGCAATGGGAATTGACGGTTCAGAGTGAACCCGTGCAGACGACCACGCCCAGCCTGCGGGCGCGCAAGAAGGACGACACCCGGCGCACGCTGGTGGAGGCGGCCTACCGGCTGACTCTCGACCGCGGTTACGACGGCTTCACCGTCGCGGAGTTGGCCGCCGCGGTGGGCGTCTCGCGGCGCACGTTCTCCAATTACTTCAGCAGCCGTGCGGAGTGCGTCCTGTCCTGGAATCTGATCCAGACCGAACTCGCGGTGCGGGAGCTGGCCGCCTCGGAACCGACCGAGCCGATTCCGGCACTGATCGGGCGCCTGCTCCGGCTGGTGACCGCCGACATCGGCGCGGGTGGGGCCGATTTCGCCGCCATCGTGAGCACCCATCCCGAACTGCGCGCCGAGGCAGCCGTTGTCGATCAGCGGATGGCGGCGATCCTCGCCGGCGGCATCGCCAGCCGGCTCGGGATCGCCGACGACGACGTGGTGGCGCAGTCGTTGAGCCTCTTCGCGTTGACCTCGTGCCGGGTGGTCACCGACCGGTGGCTGGGTGATGGCCGGCCGGGTGGCCCCGACGGGCTGATCGCGTTGCTGGAGCGGGTGTTCCTGGTGCTGGACACCGCGGCGCTGACCACCCTGCCGGCCCCACCCACGCTGGTCGATCCGACCGAACCCCCGACCGCACACCACCGCACCACTGCACCGAGGAGCATCTGACATGGCGGTTCTTCTGTATCGACTCGGCCGGTTCTCAGCCCGCCGTCGCGGTCTCGTGCTGGCGGTGTGGCTGGTGCTGTTGGCGGTGGTCGGCGGGTCGGCGGGCGCCTTCGGCGGCAAGATGGGGGACTCGTTCTCCATCCCCGACACCCCGGCCCAGAACGCCATCGACCAGCTGTCGGCGAAGATCCCGGGCGCCGGCGGCTCCACCGGCCGGATCGTCTTCCAGGCCCCCGCCGGCCACAGCCTCACCGAGGCCGCGTACCAGCCGACCGTGCAGCGCATCGTCGAGGCATCGGTGACCCTGCCGGGGGTGATGGCCGCCACCGATCCGTTCACCGGTCAGATCCTGCTGCCCGTCGGCGCGGCACCCCAGAACCCGGCGGCGCAGCCGCAGCTCGCCCCGCCGGACGGCCGGATCGGCTTCGCCACCCTGCAGATGCAGGGCCAGGTGACCGAGGTGCCCGCCGCCACCCACGACGCGCTGGCCGCGCTGGCGGCGACCGCCGACGGCAGCGGTGTCACCGTGGAACTCTCCGGCGCCGCGGTGAAGCAGTCCCCCGCCATCGGCTCGACCGAGGGCATCGGTGTGGTCGTGGCGCTGGTCGTGCTGCTGGTGATGTTCGGCTCGATCGTCGCCGCCGGGCTGCCGATGCTGACTGCCCTCATCGGCATCGGGATCGGGGTGTCCGGGGTGCTGATCACCGCCAACTGGATCGAGATGTCTTCCACCGCCCCGATCCTGGCGTTGATGCTCGGCCTCGCGGTGGGGATCGACTACGCGCTGTTCATCGTCTCGCGGCACCGCAAGCAGCTGCTCGGCGGGATGGAGGTCCACGAGTCGATCGCCCGGGCCACCGGCACCGCCGGCTCCGCTGTGGTCTTCGCCGGCCTGACCGTCGTCATCGCCCTGGCCGCGCTGAGCGTGGTCGGCATCCCGTTCCTCACCGTGATGGGTGTTGCCGCGTCGGCCACCGTGTCGATGGCGGTGCTGATCGCGATCACCATGCTGCCGGCGTTGCTGGCCTTCGCGGGCCCGAAGGTGTTGGGCCGCAAGCAGCGTGAGCGGATGAACCTCGGCCGGCACGCGGTGGAGCGGTTGGACCACACCGACCCGGACCGGGCGAACCGTTGGGGACGCTTCGTCACCCGGTACCCGGCCCTGGTGCTGGTCGGCGGCATCCTCGCCCTGGGCGCCGCCGCCATCCCCACCACCCAACTGCACCTCGGCCTGCCCGACGACGGATCAAAGGCCACCGACTCCACCGCTCGACGCGCCTACGACCTGCTCGCCGACGGCTTCGGGGCCGGCGTCAACGGCACCATCATCGTCACCGTCGCAGCCGCCGATCCGGCGCAACTGACGCCGGCCGTGCAGGCCGCTGTGCAGTCGATCCGGGCCGGCGGGGACGTGCTCGCAGTGACGCCGTTCGCGCGGTCGGCCGACGGTACGTTCGCGGCGATCAACGTGGTCCCGACCTCCGCGCCCGGTGCCACCGCGACCGAGGACCTGGTGCACCGGATCCGGGACTCCGCCGCCGGCCTCGCCGCGTCCACCGGGGCGACCGTGCAGGTCACCGGACAGACCGCGCTGGGCATCGATGTGTCGGAGAAGCTCGCGTCGGCGCTGCCGGTCTACCTGCTGATCGTCGTGGGCCTGGCGTTGGTGCTGTTGATGCTGGTGTTCCGCTCGATCGTGGTTCCGGTGAAGGCGGCGCTGGGTTTCCTGTTGTCGGTCGGAGCATCCTTCGGTGCGGTGGTGGCGATCTATCAGTGGGGCTGGTTCGGGATCGTGGAGACGCCGTCCAACATCGTGTCGTTCCTGCCGATCCTGCTCATCGGGGTGCTGTTCGGACTGGCGATGGACTACGAGGTGTTCCTGGTCGCGGGGATGCGGGAGTCCTACGTGCACGGTGAGGACGCGAAGGCAGCGGTGACCAGCGGCTATGCCCATGGGTCCCGGGTGGTGATCGCAGCGGCGATCATCATGACCAGCGTGTTCGCCGGCTTCATCCTCGCGCCGGACACGATCATCGCCTCGATCGGCTTCGCGTTGGGGATCGGCGTCCTGTTCGACGCCTTCGTGGTGCGGATGACGCTGGTGCCGGCGGTGATGACACTGCTCGGCCGGGTGGCCTGGTACCTACCGGCATGGCTGCAGAAATCGCTGCCCAACGTCGACATCGAGGGCGAGCAGCTGCTCGCGACGCTGGACGCGGAGCGGGCGTCGACGGGTGCGCGGGAACCCGCCCGGGTGTGAGAGGGGCACGGACGCGAGCGCCGTACACTTTCCGGCGGAGGCGTGTCCGAGCGGCCGAAGGAAGCCGCCTTGAAAGCGGCCAGGGCTAAAACCCTCGGGGGTTCAAATCCCTCCGCCTCCGCCACACTCTTTCCCGGTCGAGAGCCCGCCGGGGGGCCGGCGCTCCGTCAGAACGGGTCGCTGGTCAGGTAGCGGGCCTCGGCATGGACGACCCCGGGGACGCCGTCGGCGACGTGCTCGGCATTCCGCCGATCACGGGGGCTGTCGACGTGGTCGGTGATATCGGCGACGCCGGCCTGCACCGACACGTCCCACCGTTGGCGGTGGTCCAGGGCGGCGAGCCGGTGGGTGATCAACGCCTGCAACTCCAGGTCGGTGTGGGCCACCGCCGCCCGGAGGACGTCGCGGCGGGAGAGGACCCCCACCACAGCGATGCCGTCGACCACGGGCATCATCCGGATGCCTCGGTCGAGCATGATCCGGGCGGCATCGGCGATGTCGGTACCGGGCGCGAGCGATTCGGCCGGCATGGTCATCACTGCGGCAACGGTCCGGCCCGGTTGTGCACCGAAGCGGGCGGTGTGGTGCGGGTCGCCGCGGCGGGGGTCGGTCGGGATGCGGCCGCGGAGCAGACCGGCCTCGGTCACGACACCGACGAGGGTGCCATCGCCGTCGACCACCGGTGCGCCGGTGAACCCGTGGTCGACCAGCAGTTGCGCCGCGGTGGTGCACGCCATGTCGGCGGGCACGCAGACAGCCGGGTGGGTCATCACTTCACGTGCGAGCATGGGCATCTCCTCGGAGGCGGTGCGGATCGTCGGCCGGTGCGAGCAGACAGTCCGCGACCGCCCGTCGTGGCGTGGCGGGGGTGGGATCGCCGAAGCCGACCCGCATCACTACCTGCGGGAAGCTGTATCCGCCGGCCAGCACGGTCAGGTGGCTCCTGGCGGACGGCACCTCGATCAGCTGCGACAGGAACGACGCGGACATGCCGAGGACGGTGGCCGCCAGCAGTACCCGCTGCATCGCCTGCCCTGCGTTGACCTGATGAGCCGGGGTGTCGGCATGGGAGTTGAGCACGGCGATCAGCGGCTGCTCCTCGAAGTCCTTGCCGTCCAGCCGTTCCGGCCGGCCGGGCGCGCCGAAGTCGCGCACCGTGAAGAAATCCGTCGGGCCCGGCGCCGGGCCGGCTGCGTGCAGCGGTACACCGTCGTCGGTGCCCACCCGCCCGGTCCAGGCGTTCCACTCGGCAACCCACCGGGGGTCGCGCTGCTGAGCGCGGTGTGCGGCCGCTGCCTGCTCCCGAACGTGGGTCAGCTCGGCGGGGGTGGTCAGGAAGTGCAACATGGCGCCCTCGGCCTCGGCGGCCCGGCTGAGGATGAGCTGGTGGCCGTGCGGGACCTCGACGGAGAAGAAGGGGCGGCGATTCGTCCGGCGGTGCGGGATGGCGCGTTCCAGCTCGGCCGTCTCGGGGCTCAGGATCGTGTTCCCGGCGCGACGCACGACGGCGATGGGGCCGTCGTCCCCTGCGGGCAGCACGGTCGTCACCGGTTTCACGCCGTACCGGGACAGCGCCAGTCGCAGGTTGTACAGGGCCGCGCCGGAGCCGATTCGGGACTCCCGACCGTCCGGATCGCAGACCGGCAGCAGGCGGTCCCGGTCCAGGTGGAGTTCGATCCGGTCCGCGTCGACCCGGAACGACCACGGCTGGCTGTTGTGCAGTGACGGGGCCCGCAGCGCGGCCCGCAGTACATGGTCGAGTTGGGTTGCAGTCAGGCCGAACGGCGTCATGGGGGTCCCTTCGTGAGCAGTGAACTCCTCTGAGCATCCGCCGCCGAAAGGCCCGCCACTATGGTCTAAAGTCCCGCGGCTGCCTATCATTCGGCCTGCACGCGCGAGTTCTGCCTACCCTCCGGGTTTCCCAGGCAGGCCACCAGAGGGAGCGTGGCGGTTGACCACGGACGACCCAGCCATTGCCGACTCCGACACGCCCTCGCCGCCGGCCGACGAGGTCCCCCGGTTGCGGCTGGACGAACTGCTGCAGGAGTTGCTCGGGCGCGCGGGCGAAGTCCTCGAAGCCCGCGACACGCTGCGCAAGCTCCTCACCGCGAACCGGTCGATCATGGGGGAGCTGTCGCTCCCGGACGTGCTCGAGCGCATCATCAAGGCAGCCTGCGAACTTGCCGGTGCGCGCTACGGAGCACTCGGGGTGATCGGCAACGACGGTCGACTCGAGCAGTTCGTCCACACCGGCATGGACCCCGCCGAGGTGGCCGCCATCGGCCCGCTGCCCCGCGGCCACGGGCTCCTAGGAGCGCTGATCGCCGAACCGTCACCGATCCGGCTGGCCCGTATCGACAGCGACCCGCGATCGGCGGGATTCCCCGCCCACCACCCGCCGATGAACAGCTTCCTCGGCGTCCCGATCCGGCTCCGCGACGCCGTGTACGGCAACCTCTACCTGACCGAGAGTGCCGCCGGCGCCTTCACCGAAGAGGACACCGAGCTGGTCACCTCGTTGGCCGGTACGGCCGCGATCGCCATCGAGAACGCCCGGTTGTTCGAAGAAGCGCAGCGCCGCCAGCAGTGGCTGCAGGCGTCCACCGAGATCACCCAGCAACTACTGACCAGCGCCCAGGATGACGCGATGACCGCGATCGCCGACCAGGTGCGGGAGATGGCCGACGCCGATGTGGTCGCGGTCGTCCTCCCCACCGGCGCCGAGCGGCTGACCGTCGCCGCTGCCAGCGGTGTCGGCGGGTCGCAGCTGAGTGCGATGACCTATCCGAGCGAGCACACGCTGTCGCAGATGGCGATCCAGTCCGGCGAGCCGGTCCGGTTGGCGCACAGCGGGTCGGCGTCCATGCCGCTGGTCCATCTCAACGACGTGGTCCGCGTCGGCCCGGTGATGGCGGTGCCGCTGGTCGGTTCGGGGAGCCCGCGTGGTGCCCTGATTGTCGGCAGACTCGTCGGCCGGACGCCGTTCTCGGTCGCCGAGCTGGACATGGCCGCGACCTTCGCCGGGCACGCCGCGATGGCGCTGGAGCTCGCGGACGCCCGCGCCGCGACGGACCGCCTGGCGACGCTGGAGGACCGCGACCGGATCGCCCGCGACCTGCACGACCACGTCATCCAGCGCCTGTTCGGGGCCGGCCTCACCGTGCAGAGCCTGATCGCCGGCGCTGCACCGGGGGTGGCTGACCGGTTGAACACGGTGGTGGACGACATCGACGACACGATCCGGCAGATCCGCACCACGATCTTCGCGCTGCAGGCACCTACGGACGGGGAGTCGTCGCTGCGCGGGCAGGTGCTGGGTGTCATCGACGAGATGACGGCGTCGACCGGTCTGGTCACCGAGGTGGCGTTCGCCGGTCCGGTGGACACCGCGGTCACCGACACCCTCGTGCCGGACCTGCTGGCGGTGCTGCGCGAAGCGCTGGCCAACGTCGTCAAACACGCTGCAGCCCAGCGGGCGTCGATCAGCTTGCGGATCGTCGACGGGGCTGTGGTGCTGGAGGTGGTGGACGACGGCGTCGGACCGGGGGACTCCACCCGGCGCAGTGGCCTCGCCAACCTCCTCGACCGCGCCGAGTCCCATTGCGGGCACTTCGCTCTCACCGCTGCAATACCGAAGGGAACGAGGTTGACGTGGTCAGTGCCGCTGGAGTGAACCCGACCCCCGACAGCCCTGACGTCATCCGGCTGTTCCTCCTCGACGATCACGAGATCGTCCGGCGCGGTATCGCCGACCTCGTCGAGGCCCAACCGGACATCTCCGTGGTCGGCGAGGCGGGCACCGTGGCCGAAGCCCTCGCCCGGATCCCGGCGGTCCGGCCGACCGTGGCCCTGCTGGACGCGCGACTGCCGGACGGCAGTGGCATCGACGTCTGCCGTGAGGTCCGGTCCGCCCACCCGGAGATCGGCTGCCTCATCCTGACCAGCTTCGACGACGACGAGGCGTTGTTCGCCGCGGTGATGGCAGGCGCGGCGGGATATCTGCTCAAGGAGATCCGCGGGACGTCCCTGGTGGACTCCATCCGACAGGTCGCCGCCGGCCGCTCGTTGATGGATCCCGCGATGACCGAGAAGCTGATGATGCGGCTCCGACAGCCGCCCCCGCGCGACGCGAAGTGGGACGGGTTGACCCCGCGTGAGCAGGAGATCCTGACCCTCATCGCCGACGGTCTGACAAACCGGCAGATCGGTGAGCGGCTGTTCCTGGCGGAGAAGACGGTGAAGAACTACGTGTCCAAGCTGCTCAACAAACTGGGGATGCAACGGCGCACCCAGGCTGCGGTCTACGGGGCGGACCTGCGTCGCTGATCCGCCCCGGACCCCGATCGTCAGTGGTCGGCGGGCATGGACTGCTCGATGTCGGCCGGCTCGACCAGGCCGTCGGCGTGCACGATGACCACCTGGCAGTCGGCGTGCTTGCGACTGGTCGCCGCCACCTGGCCGAAGACGACGTCCATCAGCCCGGTCCTACCGTGGGCGCCGAGCACCAGCATCCGCGCGCCCCGGGCCTTGTCGACCAGAACCGAAGCGGGCCGGCCGTGCACGCTGGACTCGGTCACCTCCGGGACGACCGGCAGCCCGACCATCGCCGCGGCGACCTCGTTCTGCAGCATGCACGCGGAGCCGGTCGCCAGCTCGTGCGGCGACCCGAAGGCGATGTCCCGGGTGTTCTGGGCGTGCCAGGCGTGGACGACGTCGACGCGGGCCCCGGTCGCGGCACCCTCGCGGATCGCCCAGCGCAGAGCGGTCAGGCTGGCGTCGGACCCGTCGATCCCCACCACGATGAACTTCGTGTTCGATGTCATCACGCATCTCCTCTGTCCGGATTGCCGGCCGGCCCAGATCTGGGCAACGCCGTGGACCCACCGTAGGCAGCACGGGGTGCCGGCCGCGAGAGTCGAAAGTCCTTTCCCGGTGCGGACTCTGCCGCCGAACGAACGGGGACGAAAGTCTCTGTCGCAGCGGCATAGTCGTGGCGGACGCTGGGTCGAACCCGATCCAGGAGGAAGTCATGACCACCATCCACCGCTCTGCCACACCCATCGCGGACACCGCGTCCGACGACAGCTCACCACAACCGGTGCGCTCACCCTGGGGCGCCCGCAGCCTGGCCGTGCTCCGCCTCGCCACCGGGTTCGTGTTCCTGTGGGCGTTCCTGGACAAGCTGCTGGGCCTGAACTATTCGACCCCCGGTGAGCGGGCCTGGCTCAGCGGCGGCTCGCCCACCAGTGGATTTCTCGGTCATGTCGACGTCGGCCCGTACCAGGGCGCGTTCCGGGGGATGGCCGGTCAGGCGTGGGCCGACTGGGGATTCATGGCGGCGCTGGCGGCGATCGGTACCGCCGTGACGCTCGGTGTGGGGCTGCGGATCGCAGCCGCCTCCGGGGTGGTCCTGATGCTGCTGATGTGGGCGGCGGAATGGCCGCCGGCCCAGTTCACCTCGGCCGGGGTCGCCAACGGCTCCACGAACCCGCTGGTGGACTACCACGTCATCTACGCGCTCGCCCTGGTGGTGGTCGCGGCGACCGCTGCCGGTGACACCTGGGGTGTGGGTCGGACGTGGGCGCGGTTGCCCCTGGTGAGTCGCCGGTCCTGGCTCCGCTGACCCAGCAGGTCGCCGCTCGGCTAGGGGAGGGGATTGCGAGACGGTGCTTCCGGATAGATCGGAGGTGACGCCACTCGCGAGCAGCCAGGAGAACCGATGTCCAAGAAGCAGCTGCAGTCGACCCCTCGCACCGGCGAGCCCGCTGCGGGGCTGGATCCGCAGTCCAGCGAGTACCTGACCACTGCCGAGGGCCTTCGGTTGACCGACACCGATCATTCGCTGAAGGCGGGGCCGCGCGGCCCGGCGCTGCTGGAGGACTTCCACCTCCGTGAGAAGCTGACCCACTTCGACCACGAGCGCATCCCGGAGCGGGTGGTGCACGCCCGTGGGGCTGCCGCCCACGGCACCTTCGTCGCCACCGGTGCCGCGGCGTCGGTGACCAAGGCCGGGTTCCTGCAGAAGGGGGTCCAGACCGAGGTGTTCGCCCGGTTCTCCACCGTGCTGGGCTCCCGCGGGTCGGCCGACACCGCCCGTGACACCAGGGGTTTCGCGGTGAAGTTCTACACCGACGAGGGCACCTTCGATCTGGTCGGCAACAACATGCCGGTCTTCTTCATCCAGGACGGCATCAAGTTTCCCGACCTGATCCACGCCGCGAAGCCGCATCCGGACACCGAGATCCCGCAGGCGCAGTCCGCCCACGACACGTTCTGGGACTTCGTGTCCCTGCACACCGAGGCCACCCACCACGTGCTGTGGAACATGAGCGACCGGGGCATCCCGCGGTCGCTGCGGACCATGGAGGGGTTCGGCGTCCACACCTTCCGCCTGGTCAACGCCGCCGGCGAGACGTCATTGGTGAAGTTCCACTGGAAGCCGGTGGCGGGGGTGCACTCCCTGGTGTGGGAGGAGGCCCAGATCGCCGCCGGCGCCGACCCTGATTTCCACCGTCGCGACATGGCAGACGGGATCGAGAACGGCGCCTTCCTCGAGTGGGACCTCGGCCTGCAGGTGGTTCCCGACTCCGACCACGAGACCTTCCACGGAATCGATCTTCTCGACCCGACGAAGCTCATCCCGGAGGAGCTCGCCGAGGTGCAACCGGTCGGCAGGCTGACCTTGAACCGCAACCCGTCGAACTACTTCGCCGAGACCGAGCAGGTCGCCTTCCACACCGCGCACGTGGTCCCGGGTATCGAACTCACCAACGACCCGCTGCTGCAGGCGCGCAACTTCTCCTACCTGGACACGCAGCTCACCCGGCTCGGTGGCCCGAACTTCTCCCAGCTGCCGATCAACCGGCCGCAGGCCCCGGTGAATGACATGCTGCGGGACGGGATGCACCAGCACGCCATTCCGCACGGGATCGCGCCGTACCAGCCCAACAGCCTCGACGGGGGCCTGCCCAGGGTGGCGACCGAGAGTGCAGGCGGTTACGTCGAGCTGCCCCGTGAGGTGCGCGGACCGAAGGTCCGGGCGAATCCGGTGTCGTTCCAGGACCACTTCACCCAACCGCGGCTGTTCTGGCTCAGCATGACCGCTGTCGAACAGGCGCACATCGTGCAGGCGTACACATTCGAGTTGAGCAAGTGCTTCCACCGGGAGATCCGCGAACGGCAGCTCACGGTGCTGGCGAACATCGATGCGGACCTGTGTGCGAAGGTCGCCGCCGGACTGGGTCTCCCCGCCCCGACCGGTACCCCCGCCGCGGACGTGGTGGCCTCGCCGGCGCTGTCCCAGGTCGTCACCGAGCCCGGTCCGATCGCCGGTCGGATCGTCGGGGTCTTCGCCACGCCAGGCACCGACCTGGCGGCGATCGAGACCCTGCGCGTTGCGTTGAACGCCGAGGGCGCGGTGCTGCACGTGTTGGCGCCGATCGGCGGCGAGTTGACCGACGGCACCCGCACCTGCGTGATCGACCGCGTACTGGTCAGCACCCGGTCCATCGAGTACGACGCGATGGTCGTCACCGCCGGCACCGGCGGCTTCCGGGACGTCACGATGACGGTGCTGCTGCAGGAGATGTTCCGGCACTGCAAGACACTGGCCGCGGTCGGCGACGGCGCCCGGGTTCTCGCCGACGCCGGTGTCGACGTCGCGGCGCCGGGGGTCCTGGTGGTGGAGTCGATGGACGCAGGTTTCGCCGACGAGCTGATCGCCGCGGTCGGGCTGCACCGGAACTGGGCCAGGCTCGGGTAGGGGGACACCGTCGGTGAACTCCACCTGAGGGGGCCGGTCGAGGTCCCGGCCCTGGTCTGGTTGGTCTAGGTTGCGCTGTGGGCAGGTCGACGCGGCCGTCGCGGCGACCCGACCGGCCCCGATCGCCTGCGCACACGTCGACCACCGGGGCGGCCGCCCCGGAGAACCAGGAGTGACCCGATGACCGACAAGCCTTCCGTCCTGTTCGTCTGCGTCAAGAACGGCGGGAAGTCGCAGATGGCCGCCGGGCTGATGCGCCGCGAGGTCAGGGGACTCCGTCGAGGTGCACTCCGCCGGGACGAAGCCAGGGTCGGCGGTCAACGGCCTGGCCGCCCAGACGCTGCTCGAAGTGGGCGTGGACATTCGTGACCAGCAGACCCGGCTGCTCACCGACGAGATGATCACGAGCGCGGACCGGGTGGTCGTGCTCGGACGGGACGCTCAGGTGGCGTCCGTCGGCGGCACCCCGATCGAGGTCTGGGACACTGACGAACCGTCCGAGCGGGGAATCGAAGGAGTCGAACGGATGCGCCTGGTCCGAGACGACATCGCCCGCCGCGTCGAGGCTCTCGCCGCCGACCTCGGAAAGGGCTGACCGCGCCGCTCAGGCGCAGTACGTGTCCAGCAACGCCAGGAGCTGGTCGATCTCGAACGGCTTGGGCAGGAACGCCGCCGCACCCGATCGCAGGATGTGGTCGACCTGCTCCCGGCCGGAGTCGCCGCTGAACACCACCACGGGTGTCCCGGCCGACGGGCCGGTGAGCTCGCTGAGCACCTCCGCCCCCTGCATGACCGGCAACCGCCAGTCGAGCAGGATCAGGTCGGGCGGCTCCGCCATAGCGGCGGCGAGGCCGTCCTCGCCGGTGACGGCCACGGTGAGCGAGATTGCCGGCCGGAGCCGGAGGATCTTGGTGACCAGGCGCACGTTCACCGGATTGTCCTCGATGTAGAGCACGCGACGAGGGGTGGTGCCGGTCATGCGTGCACCGACCCGACCCTGACTGCGGCGGAATCCGACGGCAGATGGGCGACGTCCTCCAGTACCTGGTACAGCGACGACAGGTCCAGCGGTTTGGTCAGGTAGGCCGATGCGCCACGGGCCAGCAGGCGGCGGACCGTGCCGGCGGTGGCGTCCGCAGACAGCACCACGATGGGGATGGACGCCGTGGTCGGGTCGGCCCGCAGCCGCCGGAACGCTTCCTCGCCGGAGATCCCGGGGAGGTGCAGATCCAGCAGGATGAGGTCCGGTCGGCGGGTGGCCGCGAGCGCCAGTCCGTCCTCGGCGTTGCCGGCGGCGATCAGCGCGACGTCACTCCACGTTCGGAAGATCCGCTCCAGCACTCGACTGTTGGCGGTGTTGTCCTCGATGGACAGCACGGTCAGGCGCTGGCCCAGGGCGGCCATCGCCGGGGTGGACGACCGGGTGACCTCGTCATCGTGGGTCGCGACGATGTTCTGGGCCCCCGCCAGCCGGACGATGAAGGTAGAACCGTCACCCACGACGCTGTCGACGGTCAACGTTCCGCCCATCGCCTCGGTCAGCGAGCGGGCCAGTGGGAGGCCGATGCCGGTGCCCTCGATGCCACCCCGGTCGGCGTCGAGCCGCTCGAAGGGCATCCAGATCCGTTCCGCGTCGGCGGGGCTGAGCCCGAACCCGGTGTCGGTCACCCGAAGTTCGACGATCCCGTCGGCGGCCCGCCGATGGCTGAGCGTGATCTGTCCGCGGTGGCGGTTGTACTTGATGGCGTTGGAGACGAGATTGACCATCACCTGCTTGAGTCGCTGACAATCGGCCACGACCGCCAGTGAGCTGTCGGTGATCAGGTTCTCGATCGCGATATCGCGAGCGGCGGCAAGCGGTCCCACCAGCGCGACGACATCCTGGCTCACCTTGGCGACGGCGGTCGGCTCCATCGACACCTGCAGGTCGCCGGACTCCACGCGGGAGATGTCGATCAGTTCATTGATCAGCGCCAGCAGGTGCCGACCTGCCTGGTGAATGTGATGAGCGCTCTCCCTGTCCTCGTCGGTCAGGTCGGACAGCTCCAACAGCTGCGCGAACCCCAGGATCGCATTCAACGGAGTGCGCAGCTCGTGACTCGTCCTGGACAGGAACGAGTTCTTCGTCCGGGTCGCGGTCAGTGCCTGGTCGCGTGCCGTGGCCAGCTCGTCGAGTCGGGCTGTGAGCAGCGCTTCGGCGGCCGCCACGGCGTTGTTGAGCCGGCCGATCTCGTCGACGGCGGGCCGGGTCGGTGCCAGCGGTTCGCCGGCGCCGAGACGGTCGGCGTTGGCTGCCGCCACAGTGATGCGGCGCGAGATGCCGGCGCTGAAGAGTGCAATGCCGGCGGCGCCGGTCAACAGGCCGACGATGAGACCGATGGTCTGCAGCGTGAGGATCTGGATCTCCAGGGCCGCGACCTGGGCGCGCTTGCGGATGACGGTGGCGTTGGGCTCAGCGGTCAAACCATCGATCTCGTCGCGGATGAGGTCCATGTTCGTCTTGCTCTGCGCGATCAGGGGAGCCAGTTGCTCCCCACTCTCGCCGCGGGCCACTGCGTCCCGGATCTGCGCCAGATGGGTCCGGTGGTCGCTCACGGTCGCAGTGATGGCCGACCACTTCCGCCTGTTCGCCGGCCGATACCGCCACCGATGCGAGCTCCGGCAATCGTCTTGCGGAGCCTCTCCAGGCCCCGGTCGTACGCCTCCAGGAAGGCCGTGTCGCCGGTCGCGGCATAGCCGCGGATGCCGGTCTCGGCATCGGTGATGGCGCGCAGGACGCTGCTGGACGAGCCCAGGACGAGATTGGCCGCAGTAGCTCCCTGTCGCTCGCTGCGTTGTTCCAACTGCAGCACGAATGCCGATCCGGTGACCGAGATCAGCGCGAGCATCGGAATCGCGAGAGCGACGAGGCCCTTGACCGGGACCGACCGGTCCAGCCACCACTGCCAAAGTTTCCGCAGCCGGCGGCGCAGACCCGATCCCGTTGCGCCAAGGGCAGGCAAGCGGGACACGGACACCTCCAGGGATTGGGCTCAGCGTACTCCATTCGGTGACCAAACCGGGCGTCTTGAAGTGCAAATCGACGTGTGATCTGGAATGAGACGCCCTCTGAAAGAGTGGGTTCATCACTCTCAGGTGCACATGGCAATTCGGTCGGGTGAATCCTCCCCCTGTCTGGCGCCCAGCGCCTCGGTGAGCTCACGCAGGGTGAGCGCGTCCCGCAGGGTGCCATCCGGTGCCAGCACCGACCGTAGGGTGCCGGAGGTGACTGTCGTAGAGGCGCTGCTGGTGCTCCTGGCCGGCATCGGGGCCGGAACCATCAACACGGTGGTCGGGTCCGGCACCCTGATCACCTTTCCCACCCTGCTCGCATTCGGGATCCCCCCGGTCAGTGCGACGATGAGCAACGCTGTCGGACTCGTGGCCGGCAGTGTCTCCGGTACCTGGGGATACCGGCGCGAGCTGCGAGGACAGTGGCCCCGGCTGCGCTGGCAGATGCCGGCGTCCCTGATGGGGGCGCTGATCGGGGCCTGGTTGCTGTTGACGCTGCCGGCCGACGCCTTCGAGTCGATCGTGCCGGTACTGCTGGTGCTGGCGCTGATCCTGGTGATCACCCAGACCCGTATCCAGCGCGCGGTCGCAGGCATGGCGCAGCGCGCCGGCCGATCCACGTCGGTGGTGACCCCGACCAGGTTGACGATGCTGATCGTCTGGACCTTTTTCACCGGCATCTACGGCGGGTACTTCGCCGCAGCGCAGGGCGTGCTGCTGGTCGGACTGATGGGCGCGCTGCTGCACAACTCGCTGCAGGAGATCAACGCGGCCAAGAACCTGCTGACGCTGCTGGTCAACACGGTGTCGGCGACGATCTACACCGTCGTCGCCTTCGACCGGATCAACTGGACCGCTGCCGCGATGATCGCTGTCGGCTCGTCGATCGGCGGTGTCGTCGGTGCGCGGTTCGGCCGCCGACTGCCCGCCCCGGTGCTGCGCGCCGTGATCGTGCTGCTGGGGACGTACGCGATCTGGCGGATCGTGACCCTGAACTGATCACGACACGGAAGTGAAGTGCGTCCGCTACCCGGCTCAGTGGAAACTGCGGGCAGCGGCCAGGAACGCGTCGTTGTCCTCGGCGGTGCCGATCGAGATCCGCACGCCGCCGTTGCCGGGGTGGTCGAACGGGCGCACGATCACCTTGTCTGCCGCGCAGTGCGCGGCGAACTCCGCCGCCCGGTCACGCAGCGGCAGCCAGACGAAGTTGGCCTGGGTCCGCGGCACTTCATGACCGGCGGCGAGCAATGCGTCGCGGACCCGGGTGCGCTCGGCCACGATCTGCCGGCAGCGGTCCAGAAGTTCCTCCTCGGCGTCCAGCGACGCGATCGCGGCGGCCTGGGCCAGCGCGTTGACCGCGAACGGGATGCCGATCTTGCGCACGGTCGCCGCGACGACCGGATCGCCGACGGCGAAGCCGACCCGGAGACCGGCCAGCCCGTACGCCTTGGACAGCGTGCGCAGCACGATCACATTGCTCTTGCCGGCCGCGTAGGAGATGCCGTCGACGGCCGCGGGGTCGTCGACGAACTCCCGGTAGGCCTCGTCCAGCACGACCAGCACCCGCTCCGGGATTCGGGCCAGGAACGCGTCCAGGGCCGCCCGCTGCACCACGGTGCCGGTCGGGTTGTTCGGGCTGCAGACGAAAATGAGTCGGGTGCGCTCGGTGACGGCGTCGGCCAGCGCGGCCAGGTCGAGGGCCTCGTCGACCAGCGGGACCTGTACCGATGTCGCTCCCACCACCGCGGTGATGATCGGGTACGCCTCGAACGAGCGCCAGGGGTAGAGCACCTCGTCACCCGGAACGCAGGTCGCCTCGACGAGCTGCTGGCACAACGCGACCGAACCGCAGCCCACCACGATCTGCGCCGGGTCGACCCGGAAGCGGGCCGCCAGCCTGTCGGTGAGGGCCCGGGCCCCGTTGTCGGGGTAGCGGTTCATCCCCGCGGCGGCGTCGGTGATGGCCCGGACCACCGCGTCCAGCGGCGGGAACGGCATCTCGTTGGACGCGAGCTTGATGGCGCCGGGCACGTTACGACCGGGGGTGTAGGCGGGCAGCGCCGCGAGCGCGGCGCGCAGCTGAGGGGTCATCGGTGCGGCCTTTCGCAGTGGCATTCGCATCGTAATGGGGGCGTCGGCGTCCAGACGGTCGCCGACGCCAGGGCCCGCTGGGTCCCGGTGTGCCTCGTAGGGTGACTGCATGGCGCGAGCGAGGTGGCCGATGCCGGTCCTGGCGGTGGCGCTGCTTGTGGCGGTGGCGCTGGGCGGCTGTGCGGGCGCGACCGGGCCGTCGACGTCCGAGTCGGGCAGTGTCGTCGGTTCGAGCGGCACCGAGTCCCTCGTGGAGGGCAGGCCGCAGGTCACTGTGCCGGGGCTGGGCGGTGAGTCGATCGCGGTGTCGCCTCCGGCAGTGGGGCCGGCGGAGTTGCCGGCCGGCGGTGTCCCGGACGCGGGCTCCACCGGGGATGTGGCCGCCGAGGCCGGTCCTGTCCAGGTGCGGCTCGCCGAGTGCGCCGACTGTCAGGTGCTGGGCACCCACGCGAATGTGGTCGACGGCTATTCGGCTGCACTGATCAGCCAGGGTGGGCGCGCCGTGATCGCGGCGATCGACCCGTCCGGCGCGCCGGCCGGGATCCTGGCGGTGCCATACGGCGTGACGTTCGCGGCGCCAGCGGACGGCCGGTTGGCCTGCGGGGCGGGTGGGCGGTGCATCGTCGTCGCGGCCATGGCAGACGGACGAGCGGTGCTGTCGGCCTACGGGCTGGCGGCCGACGGGACCTGGACCGACCTATCCGGGTCCGGCGGCTTCGTGTCCGCGACGGCCAAGGGGCTGCCGGTGTCGTTGGAGGACGAGCTCGGGGCGGCCGTGCAGGACACCGACGGCACGAGGACCGTCTGGAACGTGCTGTCCTGGAACGGATCCGCGTTCGCGACGTTGGGCTGCGGGCCGGACGCCGACACCCCCGACCTGACCTCGCTGGATCTGGCGCTGTGCCTGTCCTGACGGGCTGAGCGGCAGTTTTGCTGTTGCCGGTGGCTGCCGGGTACCCTCATCCAGGCCACACTCTCGGGTGGGGCTGAGGAAGCGTGCCAGAGCGGCCGAATGGGACTCACTGCTAATGAGTTGTGCCTTCACGGGTACCGGAGGTTCAAATCCTCTCGCTTCCGCGGTCTGCAGAGCCTGGTAGGTTCTTGTGGGCTCCGGCCCCGCTGGTGACAGCGATGTCGGTGAGAAAAGTGAACATGCGCCTGTAGCTCAACGGATAGAGCATCTGACTACGGATCAGAGCGCTGACGCGCGAGATGGATCTGTACTGAAGTGCAGATGATTGAGCGAGCTCGTCAAGGGTTTTGATGCCCCGCAGGTCAGATCAACAGCAGTTGAAAAGAGTTTCACCAGCGGTGTTGAGCGTTGCCTGACGAGTGGGGGTGACCGCCCTGCGGGGGTGTCACGATGTAGCCGAGCTCAGCAAGCTGCTCGGCAGCTGGTTGCGGCATGCTTCGAACGACCGACTTGACCTGTACGGCCCTGTACTCAGCCCTGCCGGCCTCAACCTGCGCTTGCCACCCGTCGAGGTGGTCAAACTGGCAGTCCACTATCAAGAATTGGACGACGTCCTCAAGTTCCGGCCGGAAAGAACCTCGACCCGCCGGTCGGAAGGTGCAGAGATGCCATCTCGTGTGGCGTCGGGTGACCGCTCTTCGAAAGCAGGTGGGCCAGCGCACCCCGCTGGGCGTGCACGTTGATGTGGGAGCCCGGCACCCTGTCAGGTCGGGACAAATAATCGAACCGGAAAATTGGAGTGCTGTCCACGACGGCGACTATCGAGATGGTCGAGGAATCGATCGCCAGGTACGACAGGGCGGAATCGAGCCGGCACTTGTAGTCGAACCGGAGCCAAGCAAGGTGCTCGCCGTTGACGAGCATCAGGACGCCCCCAGTCTTCGACCGCTGGCCAGCGCACTTGATCACGTAGCTATCACCGTGAGCGACAACCTCAGTTCCCGGGGCGCCAGGCAGACAACCCGCCAGCGTGGCAGCCAACTTGTCAGCGAAGGAGAGAACTCGAGCCTGAAACTCCATGGGTGAGAGCGGTTGGCTACTCACCGTGCAACAGGTAGTCGATCTCCTCGATCTCTTCCCACGAGGTCCATTCCGACCCGACTAATCCGCCCGTCGCCACCTTGTGGGTGAGCTCGTTATCGGTCAGGCGCAGGTCATCCAAGATGCTGCGGCGGCGTTCGCGCAGATCAGACGTCGTTGGTCGTGAGATCGCGGTAGTCATATGGCCACAGTAGAACAGCGGTCCGACAGTGTCAGCGACTGGCCGGAATCTGGCTGTCGCGGGCCAGTCACCGACCCCGTGTGAGTCCTAGCCGGTTTTGCGGCTGCGCGGCACCAATGCCGCCGCCGCCTCGGCAGCACTGTGACCAACGCCGTCGAGCAAGTGGCCGTAGATGTCCGCGGTGACGCTGATCGAGCTGTGGCCCAGCCGCTTTGACACGACCTCGATGGGAACGCCGGCGGCGATACCGAGAGATGCTGCGCCGTGGCGTAAGTCGTGCAGCAGGATCATCCGGAGCGGTATTAGCCGGATCCACCGTCGCGGGTCAGGGCTGATCTGTTCTGATCGTGGCGGCGGCGGATTACCGGCTGGGCATGATCGTGACGCCAATTGTCGGCGTTCCCTGGGTTCCGGTCGGGCTTCGCAACTGGGTGGGTGGGTTCAGGCAGCGGTTGGCGGTCCGAGGGGGGCGCTGAGCAGCTGCCGCAACGCCGCGGCCCATGGCCAGTCTGGGGTAGTCGCAGACGGGTGCGGCGGGCGGATCTGGTGACCCGGGCGGCGACTGGGATGAGGTGGGTGCGGATCGTCGCGGTGGCGGCTTTGGCGTGGAATGCCGAGCGAGAGCGCCGACGGCGCGGGTGAGGTTGAACGCCATCGCGGTCAGTACGAGCCACGCGGAGTCGGCCGCGAAGTTCCCTGACGGCAGGTGCGCGAGCGGACCGTTCTTCAGGTCGGCGATGACCTGTTCGACGATCGCGTGCCGGCGGTGGTCGGCCTCCGCAGTGAGCATCGGCAGGTCGGTGTCGGTGAACACGGCGTGGTGCCGCCACGCCGGGAACAGTTCGCCCTGAGCGTCTGCGACCGTGTGGTCGGGGTTCTGGTCGCGGACCCGCCGCACGATCAACCGGGCGGTGACCTGTTGTGCTTTGGGTTTGGAAGTGAACGCGGTGTAGGGGATCTCGGCGACTTCAGCGTCGCTGACCCAGTACTGCAGCTGCTCATCGAAGATGGCCCGCGGATACCGGATCGGTGTCCACCCGGTGTCGGGGATGCCGGCGATCGCCGCGGTGATCGCCCGGTCCTTACGAGCGGTGATGGAGAACCGGGCCTTCTGGCGGCGGGCGGCGGCGATGACATCCCACCCGTAATAGGCAGAGTCAGCACGTAGGACCACCGTCCCGGTGACCCCGCAGGCGGCGGTGGTGCGCAACGCGTCGGCGACGAGCCGCGCCGCACCACGGGCCGAGTTCGCAGACCCCTTCCGCAGCCGGCTCGCAACGATCACCGGCGCTGATGATCCCGTCGACACCGTCGCCAACAGGGCGTTCAGGCCTTTGACGCCGCTGTAGCCATCGCCGGCGCCCTGTTTCCTCACGACCCGCCGATCACCGATCTACGACGGTGGATCTGGGCTGAGTCGTCGTCTTCGGGGGAAGTCAGCCTCTCGGTTGCCTACCGCGTTCGTAACTCCCGTAGCGTCCGCCCAGGACATCGCCGACCGGGTCAGGAGCGCCTCATCCAGGGCCCACGGCACGGATGACGTGACCCTCGTCGTCCTCCGCCGGCACCGCTGACCGCGGAGCCGGATCAGGTCGCCGAGGCGGTGACCGTGGGGAAGGGGCTCGCGCTCCGGGAGGACCAGGTCACGGCGCCTGCCCGAGCCGCTCGGCCATCCAGGTCATCGTGGGCCACCCGGCGTCGCGGTCGGCGTCCACGAAGAGCGTGAACTCGTGATCGAGGGGGAGTCGCTCGTAGGCGAAATCGACTCCCTGTTCGGCGAACAGGTCGATCACCTGCTCCACCCGGTCGCCGTTGAGGTCGCCTCCGACGGTGGTGATCCTCGTCTCGGCATCCTCTGCACCGTTGAGGAACTGCAGGTAGTCGGCGGGTTCGCGGCTCATCGCGCCGTCGACGGCCCACACGGCCGCGAACATGTCCGGGTGCTCGATGCCGAACCGGAAGGCGCCGTGGCCGCCCATCGACCAGCCGACGAGCAGCCGGTTCTCAGCACCGGCCTTCACTCGGTAGTTCTTTTCGACGTACGGCACGAGCTCGTCGATGAAGGCGGTGTCGTACCGCCCCTCCCAGCGCCCGTCGAGGGCGCTGTCGGGGGTGACGATCACGACGTCGTCGAGCACTCCGTCGTCGACGGCTCCGCGGAGCTCCTCGGCGTAGGGCAGGAACGTGGCGTTGCTCTCGCCGCGTCCGTGCAGCGCGAACAGCACGGGGTACTCCCGGCAGTCGGTGTAGTAGTCGGCGGGGAGGCTCACGCTGTATGGCACGGGCCCGTCGGCGCCGGGGAGCTCGGTGTCGAAGCGGATGCTTCCGACCTCGGCGTCGCAGGCGCGCGGGTCGCCGTTCCCGGCGGACGCGTTCGACGGCGGCCCCGCGGTGGGCGCCGTGTCGGCGGTCGTGGGGCCGGAGCCCCGCAGCGCGGAGACGAGCGCGAACGCGCCGACCAGCGCGGCCAGGACCACGACCGCGACGGCCACCAGGACGCCCGTGCGCCGAGCCCCGCCGCGGCGGGGACCCCGGGCACCGGGAGATGGATGAGGGGCGGAGGGGTCTGGGCCGGTCGAATCTGGGCGGGTCGGGTCCGGGCGGGTCATCGGCGGTCTCTCGGTCGTGGGAGCGGGTCCGGAGGCGGGCGTCCCGGCGGCAGGTGCAGGGACGGCGCTCTCGGCGACCGCCCTGGACGACGATTCTCCGCCACCCTTTCTGTGACGGTCCGAGGACCGATCCCGGACACGAGGCCTGCGCGGCTCTCGAAGACCGACCCGGACGGACCGCGCCCCGCCCTTGGCCACCACCTCGGCGAGCTGGCAGACCGACAGCTCCCGGTCGATCAGCGACCACAGCCCCGGGTAGCAACCGGAGCCTCGTCGCGGCCGTGCGCAGTACAGTTTCGACAGATCGAGCCTGATCCCCACGACGCAACGCAGCACCCTGACCAGCGCTTATAAGCATGATGCCGAAAGAGGGAAACCCTCTGACACCCCGTTCTCGGGTCTACGGATCAGAGGGTTGAGGGCTCGAATCCCCCCAAGGCGTACATATTGCAGGTTTCTGACCTGCAGGAACAGGTAGTAGAAGCAATTGCGTGCCTCGGCCGGAGCGCCGGTTGGTCTTCTATTGGTCGCACAGCCGGTGTTCGTCGCCATCTGCGACGCATGCGTGCTGTACCTCAACGTCCCGCGCGACGTCCTGAGTCGATCGGCATGGGCGGCGATGGGCCGGCCGCCAGGCGGCGCTCGCAGTCAGCGCGACCCACGCCGCTCGCAGCCGGTGTTACCCAGGCCGACGTTGGCGCCGTGGGAGCCTTCCAGCAGGCCACAGCAGGGGAGCCAACCAACCGGAGCATCCCGGCGACGTGGCCGGAACCGTCGAGCAACAGTCGTCGGCCTCGCCGAGCGGCGGCTACTCGATTCGGCAGCGATGAACGCCGGTTCGTACTCACCCGCACTTGCGTCGAGTTCGACGGTCCACTGAAGGAAACCAATTACAGTCGGCGCATGCCCGTGCCCGATCTGTCTGCCTTCCTTCTCGTCGCTCTCGTCATCGTGGCCGTGCCCGGGCCCAGTGTGCTGTTCGTCATCGGCCGGGCGCTGACCCTCGGCCGCCGGGGAGCCCTGATCACCGCGGTGGGGAACGCGACGGGAACGCTGGTCCAGGTCATCGCGGTCGCGGTCGGGGTCGGCGCCCTGGTCGAGCGTTCAATCCTGGCGTTCACAGTGTTGAAGTTCGCCGGCGCCGCGTACCTGGTGTTCCTCGGGGTGCAGGCTTTCCGGCACCGCCGCGTGTTCGCCGTCCAGACCACCGTCGCCACCGAACCGACCCGGACCGGGCGGGTGCTGCGCGAGGGGTTCCTGGTCGGTCTCACCAACCCCAAGACGACGGTCTTCTTCACCGCGGCACTGCCGCCCTTCGTCGACCCCGCCGCCGGCGCGGTACCCCTGCAGATGTTGCTCTTGGGGGTGGTCTTCCTGGGCATCGCTATGGTCACGGACAGCATCTGGGCACTCACCGCAGGCACGGCCCGTACCTGGTTGGCCCGATCCCCGCGACGCATCGAAGGCATCGGCGCGGCGAGTGGTCTGGTGATGATCGGCCTCGGCGCCCGAGTGGCGTTGACCGGGCGCCCCAACTGACGGGAATCCCCGTCCATCTCGGCCGCGAATTCGTGTCGTCGGCAACGTGGTCGAGGGTGCAGCACTGCGGGACGTATGCAACGACATCAACAATGAAGAATCCTCAGGTCGCGACAACACAGCACGGACGCCGCAGATGGTGCCACCCAAACCCTGACCACGTGGGCGCGTCAATCGTCGCCACACTCGGGCGGGTGGCGACGAAGGACGGTCGGGTGCGGGGCGGGCCGTCATGCCTCCTGCGGCGTACGGAGTGGCTCGCTGTCGAGGCCGGTTGACAGGGTCATCGGTGACGCGGAGCGGCGGGGCCAGCTCCACGCGGAGCGCAGGATGAAGAGCAGGAGCAGCACTTCGATTCCGATGTGAAGCCCGTAGTAGAAGGCCCAGTCCCAGGTCACCCCAGCCGCGTTGAACACCATGACGGGGATGTAGAGCGATGCCACGACGAGGTTCGTGGCGCGATTCACCCGGGCGGGCAGCGTCATGGACAGCACCACCATCAGGGCGGGGATCCCGATGACCACGACGAAGACGGTCATCAACGTCGCGGTGATGCCGAACTCGAAGATGCGGCCACCCCGGATCTGGTCGATGGCTCCGGGCTGGTAGAGGTGGTAGTAGTCGATGTAGATGACGAAGAACATCAAGCTCGTCCAGGCGGCGGCCATCTTGGCCTGTACCGGAATGGGCAGATCTTCCAGCGCGCTGCGGGATCGCGAGTTCTCGCGTGCGGTGTGGGGTTGAGTCGCTCTCATCACCATGCTCCTTGGGTTCGATCGGGCGGGTGCTTCCACCTTCACGAATGCCGGCGGCGGACACATCAGCCGCGCGGCCGGACTCGACCTGGCCGTTGGCCCGCCCCAGCTCTCGTACTTTCGGCTGATTCGCCGAGCACGCGGGCTGCCTAGGCTTACCAGATGGCCACCAGCGCACTCCGTTCGCTGTGGGCCGAACCTCGACCCCCGTGTGCTCCGGACCGGGGGCCGCGGGACTGGGCCTTGGTCGCAGTACTGACCTGCTGGTCCGTGCTGGAACTCGTGCTTCGACAGGACCTGGCGCCGCGCCCGCTGCTGCTGCTCGCGGTGATCGCCGTCCTCGGCCCCCTGCCGTGGCGACGCGCCCACCCGCTCGTCGCGGTGGCGGTCTCCTTCGGCACGTTGACGATCGTCGACAGCGTCCGAATCCTCACCGGGTCGCCAGGCACCCTGCTGAACAGCACCTCCGCGACGTTGATTCTGGCCTACGCACTGTTCCGGTGGGGCTCCGGTCGGGAAGCCGCCAGCGGCCTCGGCGTGATCCTGCTCTGGCTGCCCATCACCATCCGCGGCGCCGATCCCACCAGCCTGGCGGAGGCGGTCGCGGGGTACGCGTTCTTCCTGTTCGCCGCCGCGCTCGGTGCCGCGATCCGGTATCGCACGAAGATCCGCATTCGCGACATCGACCAGGCCAAGGCCCGCGAACGCGAACAGCTCGCTCGCGAGCTCCACGACACCGTGGCCCACCACGTCTCGGGCATCGCCATCCAGGCCCAGGCGGGGCGTGCCATCGCGGGTTCGCATCCCGAGCGCGCCGTCGAGGCCCTGACCATCATCGAGGACGCAGCCACCCGCACCCTCACCGAGCTGCGCGCCATCGTCGGCGTGCTCCGCGCCTCCCAGGACACCGAGTTCGCCCCGCAGCCCGGCGTTGCCGAGGTCGCGCAGCTCGCCACCGACGGCCGTACGCGCCCCTGCGTCGAGGTGACCATGTCCGGCCAGTTCGACGACCTCAGCCCGGCGGTCGGGGCCGCAATCTACCGCCTGGCCCAGGAATCCATCACCAACGCGCGGCGGCACGCCCGCCACGCGACCCAGGTCATCGTCGCCGTCACCGGCGACACCGACCGGGTACGGCTGACCGTCGACGACGATGGTTCGGCCGCCGGCGGCCGCGCCCCCGCAGGCTACGGCCTGGTGGGCATGCGGGAACGTGCCGCCCTGCTCGGCGGCACCTTCGACGCAGGGCCCACCGCCGAGCGGGGCTGGCGGGTGGAGGCGGTCCTGCCCCGAGCCGGGACGCCACGGTGAGCATCAAGGTCCTCATCGCCGACGACCAGCTCATCGTGCGCACCGGGTTGACGATGCTGCTCGATGCCCAACCCGACATCGACGTGATCGGCGCCGCCGCCGACGGGCGCGAGGCAGTCCGCATGGCGCTCCAGCTGCGCCCCGACGTCGGCCTGTTCGACATCCGGATGCCGCTGATGGACGGCATCGAAGCCACCCGACGCCTCGCCGGCCCCGACGTCACCGACCCCTTGCCGATCGTGGTCATCACCACCTTCGACCAGGACGAATATGTCCACGGGGCGCTCAAAGCCGGCGCCCGTGGGTTCCTGCTCAAGGACGCCGGACCGGCCCTGCTGACCCAGGCCATCCACGCCGCCGCCGACGGAGACGCACTGATCGCCCCCAGCGTGACCGTCCGGCTGCTCGCAGCGTTCGCCCGGGCGCAGACGTCGCCACCGAGGCAGCCGATAGAACCGCTCACCGCCCGTGAGGAGGAAGTCCTCATCCCGGTGGCCCGAGGCCGCACCAACAATGAGATCGCCGCCGAGCTCTACATCACCCTGAGCACGGTCAAAGCCCATCTCGCCGGCCTCACGCGAAAGCTCGGCGCCCGAAACCGCGTCGAGGTCGCCATGTGGGCCCACGAGACCGGCCGCATCTGACGCAGCGACAGCTGCCGCCGCCGTCGTGGCCCACCCGACGAGGCAGTGAACACCTCGCCAGCGGCGGCGGGATTCCTTCTCTTGACGCATGCCGATAACGGCATATGATGGTGATATGGCCAGAGCAGCGACGACGTCGGACGTCTTCAACGCGATCGCCGAGCCGCAGCGTCGACAGATCCTGGTGCTGCTGCGGGCGGGGGAGCGGCCGGTGACGGAGGTTGCCCGGGAGCTGGGGATGACCCAGCCCGGGGCGTCGAAACACCTGCGGGTGCTCCGGGAGGTGGGCTTGGTGCAGGACCGCAAGAGCGGGAAACAACGCCTGTACGGGCTCGATGCGCGTGGGCTGCGACCGGTGCACGCGTGGACCGGCGGGTTCGAGCAGTTCTGGAACGAGAGTTTCACCCGGCTGGACGAGTACGTGCAGGACCTCACGCAGCAACGACGGGAACAGGAGTAACTGATGGGTGCGATGGGTCGAGAAGCGTTGGCACAGAACACGACGGCCGGCCGGGAGATTGTCGTCTCCCGGGTCGTCGAGGCTCCGCGGGAGCTGGTCTTCGAGGCGTTCACCGCGGTGCGGCACCTGTCGCGGTGGTGGGGGCCGGACGGGTTCACCACCACCACGCGGTCCTTCGAGTTCCGCGTCGGCGGGGTGTGGGACTTCGTGATGCGGGGACCGGACGGCACGGACTACCAGGAGTGGATCTCCTGGGTCGAGATCGACCCGCCGCAGCGCATCGCGATGCTGCACGGGGAGTCCCGCGACGATCCGAACGCGTTCGAGTCGGTCCTCACGTTCGCCCCCGATGGCGCGGCGACCCGGATCGAGATGCGCACGCTGTTCCCCACCAGGGAGCTGCGCGACGAGGCGGTCGAGAAGTACCACGCGATCGAGGGCGGCCGGCAGACGCTGAGCAACCTGGCGGTCTACGTCACCGAGATGGTGCAGAACGGTGCAGCGGACTGATGGTGGGACATCGCGCTCGCACCACGCGTTGGTCGGATCACGCCGCCCGACGGCGGTAGCAGTCCCAGAGGGCTGCCCCGCAGGCGAGGGTCTGCCGGCGGCGGGCAGCGAGAGCGCGTATCCCGGGAGCGGCGGTACTGGGCGGGGGTTACTGCCCGCCCGCCGGGTCCGCCCTGCAGCGCAACGGCCACGGCGCAGCGCGCTCGCCCGCTTGTCGGCGCAGGTTCCCCACCCTGTTGAGGACCTTCTTCCCTACCGCCGGGCGATGTTGCTGTCGACGATGGGTGCAGCCCGGGTCGGTTCCGGAACGGGCAGCCATGAAGTTCTCCTCGGGGAGGTCCCGGTGCGCGCTGTGCTATTCAAGTTCGCCGTAGCTGCTCTCTTCGCTGTGCACGGTCTCGTCCACCTGCTCGGGTTCGCCGACGCATTCGGATTCGCTGACCTGCCGCAGCTCTCGGCGCCGGTGCCGCCGATGGTCGGCCTGGTCTGGCTTGCCGCCGGCCTGCTGTGCGGCGCCGCTGCCGTGGCGATGTTCCTGGCTCCCCGCTGGTGGTGGGTGCCGGGAGCGGCGGCCGTGGTCGTCTCTCAGGCCGTGATCGTGACGGCGTGGTCGGACGCGAAGGTGGGAACCGTCGCGAACGGTGTCCTGCTGCTCGCTGTCGGGTACGGGTTTGCCTCCCGTGGTCCACTCAGCCTGCGAGCGGCCTATGAGCGCGCCGTGGCCGCTTCCTGGCCCCGGCCGTCCGGAGACACCGTCACCGAAGCTGATCTCGACCCGCTGCCCGATCCGGTGCAGCGGTATCTACGGCGGGCCGGAGTCGTCGGGCAGGAGCGAGTGCACGACTTCCGCGCCACCTTCACCGGCCGGATCCGCAGCGCCCCTGATGCCGATTGGATGAGCTTCACAGCGGAACAGTTCAACACGGTGGATCACCCACGACGGTTCTTCCTGATGGACGCCTGGATGAAGGGACTGCCGGTCGACGTACTGCACGCATTCGACGAGGACGGCGCCACCATGCGGGTGCGGTTGTTGTCGATCCGGACCATGGTCGACACGAAGGGTCCGGAGCTCACCCGCGCCGAAACCGTCACCCTCTTCAACGACCTCTGCGTCCTCGCACCAGGTGCCCTCATCGGACCTTGTATCAGCTGGAACCTCATCGACGCGTCGACGGCACTGGCGCACTTCACGCTGGGACCCAACACCATCGCGGCCGAGCTGCACTTCGACGGCAGTGGTGACCTGGTCGACTTCGTGTCCGACGACAGGGCGGCGACGTCTCAGGACATGAACACCTTGACGCCCCTCAGGTGGAGCACGCCGGTGTCGGACCACACGCAGTTCGGAACGGTGCGGGTTCCGCGCACGGCAGCGGTCAAGTGGCACCCGCCGACCGGGACATGGACCTACGGCGAGTTCGAGCTGACCTCGCTCGCCTACAACACCGTCCACCCCGAATCACGCAAACCTTCGGTCGGCCCCGGTGCTCATGACCCCACCGTCCACCGCGCAGGCGGTGCAACTCGAGGACCGATCGGAACGGCGTCCCGGTCTTACTGAGCACTGGCCACTAGCAGTGAGTCCAGCTCCTGCTGAAGGGCGCGGGAGAGGATCGGCAGGTCTGGCGTCTGCAGCAGATCTGCGACCACGGTGACGGTCAGCGTGCCTGCGTAGGAGAGGCCGACGACGTTCACTGTGGTGTTGCCCGATTCGGCGACGGAGATCGGGATGATCCCGGTGACGACCCGGCCGGCGAACAACAGGGAACCCACCGGCCCGCGCACGGTACTGATCAGCGTGTGAAAACGGTGCTGGTGGTCGAGGTACCGGCGGTAGACGCCCGACCGAACCAGCACCCGGAACAGCGGACCGCTGAATGCCGTCGTCGACGCTGCCACCACCTCGGCACGGGCCGCCTGCACAGCCATCGTGACACCGGGGAGCCGTTCGCCGACGCTGCCGCCGGTGGCGATGCCGATCACCACGGTGGCGACGGCGTTACCCAGGGCGGATCGGCGGACGCGACCGGCCCGGGCGACCGGAACCGCCACCCGGAGGGTGCTGATCTGCTCACCTCGGTGTTCGAGCAGCGTCCGCAGGGCGCCCGTGACCGCGGCCAATACCGCATCGTTGACGCTGCCGCCCCTGCGGGCAGCGGCATCGTGCAGGGCTGCCACCCCGATCCGGGCCACCGCCAGCCGCCGCCCGTCCCCGGAGCGGGCGAGCAGCGAACACCGAACCGCGGCGGGTGGGTGCAGGCCGCCGATCGCGGCGACCGACGTCCAGAGCCGGCCCGGGATCCCAGGGACGCCGGCCACGGCGGTCAGGTGGGCGTGCAGCGCGTCGAAGGCGAGGCTGCATCGCGACGGCGGCAGCTCATTCGTGGGCCGTGGCGCTGATGGCGCTCGCCCCGGCGATCGGCTGGGGTCAGGGTCGCGGTCGACGAGCTGACCCAGGATGTCGATCGCTGAAACGCCGTCAGCGACAACGTGATCCAGGACAACCAGTACGGCAGCAGTGCCGGGCGCCGACAGGCCGGTGATGACCGTTGCGGCCCACAAGGGGCGGTCCGGCGGCAGCGGCTCACAGATGACCCCAGCGGCGGCGGCGAGCAGCGCCTGCTCATCCCTGGGCTCAGGGCACCGAACAGTCCGGACGTGCTGTGCGGGATCGAAGGTCGGGTCGTCCAGCCAGATCGGTCGGCCGAGACCTGCCGGTAGCCGCCGCAACCGTTGACCGAGGCGGCGAACGCGCGCCGCTCGGGCCGCGATCTCCGCGGCCAGGCCCACGCCGTCGGGCTGTGCGTCGATCGGCCCGGGTCCCAGGAGCAGGATCGCCGCCACCTGGGAAGGAATTCCCGGTCCGCGGCCGATGGCGAGCATCAACAGGTCTTCAGAGGTGGCCCGGGTGATCAGCGCACGGTGCCGCGCAGACCCTGGGTCCGTGCACTCAGGACGAGGTGATTCCGACGACGCAACTGCTGGTGGCCGACGTCGGGCTGGTGAGATCGCTGCTGAATCGGTGCGGAGCCATCCCGCTGCCGATCGGTCGGAGGGCGAACCAGGGCTGACTGTGTCGGCGCAGCCGCGTCCGCCTGGCATCGTCATCTGACGCGGCCGCCGGCCGGCTCCGGCAGTCGCGGTCCACCCGGACCTGTTGTCGGGAGTTTCGGCGGGACGGTCGGTTCCGATCCGCCCTGGTCGAGCCGGAACGGCGGGTACTGATCGGTCATCAGGGCGGCGTAGGCGATGACGCGGTAGATCCAGCGGTTCATGCCGACTATCAGGCCGAACAGCGGCTGGGGATATCGCCCGTCGATCAGCAGGACGACGCCGGCGATGACGACGAGCAGTCCGAGAACCCCGGCCCCGCCGATCGGTCCGAGCGCGAACCGGTCGCCACCCACCGATGACCAGCCGAACCAGTTGCCGACCATCAGCCCGACGATGAGGTAGTGCGGAATGGCCAGCAGCCACCACTTCACCAGTACGAGACCGCGGGAAAGCCTTGCGGGATAGGCGATCTCCAGCGATGCGGGATAATCGGGTTCGGTTCCGAGGGTGAACGGTGGGTACTCGTCGGTGCCGAGGCCGCCGTTGAAGGCGTAGTACGACACCCGCCACGACCAGCGCAGCACGCCGGCGTTGAACTCGAAAAGGGGCCGCGGGTACACCCCGGTGAGAAGGATCGAGACGCCGGCGACCACCGTCACCACCAGGAACGCCGGCCACAGGCAGAGCAGGATCAGGTAGTGCGGAATGGCCAGGAACCACTTCACCAGCCACTTCCACCGCGACAGGGCCGGATCGAGACGTGCGGTGAGTGCCACCGGGCGATCGTAGGTGCCGGCGAGGGGTGCTCCCGCGGCCGTCACGTCGTCGTCCTCGGGCCAAGACTTGTCGTCGGCCCGGTCGGCGTCGCCCGGTCGGCTCGGCGACCGCCGGCCCCGACCACGATCAGCAGGACGGCGCCGGCGGTGACCAGCAGACCCACACCGAGCAGCATCAGGCCCAGCGGCAGCACGAAACCGGCCCTGATGTCGACCGACGCCGAGGTTGCGATCCCGGGCGAGCCGTCCGAGTTCATGACCACCACGGCCCAGCGGCCGGCGGTGGCGTGCCAGTCGAGTTGCTGGGTGCCGACACCGGTGGCCGTTGCGGTCCAGAAGGTCTGGGCTGCAGGGGGAGTCACCTGACCGGTTCCCGACGTGCTGCGGTAGATGGCGGCGCCACCGGCGACACCGGTGACCTCCTCGTAGGGGGACCCGGCGAGGTAGGCGTCGACGTCGGCGGCGGGACCGACCCCGAGGAAGACGGCAGCGTCGGTACTCGGGGTGATCCGGAGCCGGATGTCGGCGTCCAGAGCGTCGGTGACCCAGGACGCTCCCTTCGGACCTTCGGACAGGGCGAAGGCCTTCGCGGTGACGGCCACCGACGGGCTTCGCACCGTGGTCAGCGGGGAATGGAGGTAACCGTCGTCATCGCGTCCGAACGCGTACGCCGCCGCCAGACCTCCGCCACCGAGGAGCAGACCGATCCCGGGCAGGAGCAGCAGGCACCCGACGATCAGTGCTGTGACACGACTTGGCTTCATGTCGGGTTCCCTTGGTCGGTTCAGCACGGGACGAGGTCGTCGCACCCTCTGCATCGAATGTGGCCCACCATCGACCACCACGGCAGGGCCGAACGTCCCGAATCCGGGCCCACCACAGCGACTCCAGGGGTTGGACCTCAGACGTTGGACCCTGGCCGCCGACGGCCGTCACAGGTCGACCGGACCGACCGGGCGCCGCAGACCTGCGCTGCAGATGCTGCACTCGCCGCCCGGGCGGACGTGTTGATCGCTACCAGCTGCCCCGGCCCCCGATCATCAGACATCCACCGGGGAGGGGGACGAACTTGAGGTGGTTCTCCTCCTCGTACTCGGCCCACTCCTCCTCGGGGACCGGCTCCCGGCTCACCGCTCGTCGGACCGGTTCGACCACCGGGGTGGGCGGGGGCAGCGGCCGGCTGGGCGGTGCGACCCGGGTTCGCACCGCGGTCACTGCAGCGGACCGGCGGGTCATGTCCGCACCGCAGGCGGCGCACGAGCGGCCACCGTCGTTGACGGTTTCACAGACGCCGCACCGCCAGAGGGCGCTCATCGGTCGGCACCTTTGCCGAATCGCTGCAGCAGGCGTCCGCCGAGCTTGCCGGAGGGTGTGATCGCCGGGGCGGATGGAGTGCCCGAACGGTCCAGCCCGGCAGCGATGCGCAGTCCCCGACCCCGTAGCAGCGACGCCGACACCGGGGCGTGTGACGCAGCCGCCCTGGTCGCTGCCGTCAATGACGGTGGGGCCACCGGCGGGCCGGGACGTTTCGCCGTGGTGGCCGCGGGCCTGCCGATCCCCATGAGGGTGTTGTGGACCTCGCCGATGTCCGGCCGGTGTGCTGGGTCGAGCAGCAGCATCCGTCGGATCAATTCGACCACCTCGGCGATCCCGGGGGCTGTGGTGTTGGCGGTGAGGTTCAACGCGTGCCCGTTCAGGACTGCGACCGCTACCGACCGCTGCACCGGTTCTGTGGTGGGCACCGAGCCGGCGAGGTACTCGGCGAAGATCAGGCCCAAGGCGAAGATGTCCGAAGCGGGAGTGAGATCGGCGGCCGTGGCGTCGCCCTGGATGTAGCGAACGAGCTCGGGGGAGTAGTAATTCATCGTTCCCACGATCTCCTCGGCCGGCGGCGGGCTGCCGACCACGTAGGAGTTGTCGAAGTCGATCAGTTTGGTGGTGTGACCCAGCTCGGTCCGCTTGATCAACACGTTGCTGGGCTTGAGGTCGCTGTGCACGATGTCCAGATCGTGCAAGATCTTCAAGCTGTGCGCAACGGTCCTGAACAGCACCATCCGCGTCGATGCGTCCAGTCGGGCGACCTGTGCCGGGTCCAGCCCGGCGACGTCGATCTTCTCGGTGACCTTGTAGTACTTCGCGCCGTGCCGGAAGAAGTCGAGCGTCGACGACGAGGTTCCCGCCGTAACGGGTGACCGGTGCGAGTGCCGCCATGATTCCCCGGTGATGAGACTCGAAGGCGGCGCAGCGGGCCCGCTTGCGAGCTTTCGTCCGGTCGCTGCCGGGCGCGGCGTCGTCGGGATAGGTAGGGCTGAGGAATCGTTTCAGGAAGTACTCGCGGCCGCCGCGCTCGGCGAAGGTCCATTCACTGAGCCCGGCTCCCACCACCCGGAAGTTCTCCAGGACCGTGTAGCCACCGATGATGTCGCCGACCGTCACAGTTCGTCCTTCGCAGCGGGGGGCGCCGTCCGGAACCGCTCGTACGACGGCTTGTAGTCGGCCCACAGCTGTGCTGCGGACTCATCGTGTCGGGTGGTGGCGAGCTCGAGTTCCAATGCCAGGCGGGCCTGATCGGCCGCCAGACCATCGAGGGGACGCACCCAGATCGTTGTCCAGGTCGTTGGCTCGTTCACCGAAGACGCGTTGCAGGCCTGCATGATTCGCGCCCCGGCCGATCACTGTCATGGCCGCGTCGTCCCCGGCGACCGCACTGATCGCCTCCTGCACGGCACGCGACCAGGCGTCGACGTCGGCCGAGTCGCGCAACGCGGCGAGCAGCAGACTGCTCGAAGTGCATCGGCGACGGCAGGTATCCGAAGCAACCGTCGGTGGCCGCGACGAGCAGGAACGGCTCCGTCAGCTCCAGCGTCCGGGCGTTGATGACGAACGGCGTGTCGGCCGAGATGGCGTTGGTCAGGACCGAATCCTCCCGCAGGTTCGCCATGGCGTCACCGCGCTCCGCGGATGTCGTCGACGGTCAGCTGAGCCGCTCCCCGACTCCGGTCCACCACGTACGACGCGGGAATCGCCCGCCCAGAGCACGTGGCATGGTCCACGTCGCACTGCCCCGCGCCTGCCGCTGGGCCACCGCCACCGCCATCGTGGTCGGCAGCGCCCGGATCATCTTCGACCGCAGCCCGCTCCGTGGTGCGTTCAACGCGGCGAGCTGCGCCGACAGCGCCGATCGGATCGACCCGGTCAAGTCCATCGGCCAGTCTCGCGCTGGTCAACGTCCCACGGATGCTCGACGATCTCAGCCAGTCGGCGGGCCACCGCCTCCCGCGCTGTTCGTGCCGCCAGGTAGGCACCGGTGCGCGGGCCGTCGACCGGTCTCGTACGTCGTGCCACCTGCGCCGCCCATCCCGTCGAACACTCCGGCCACGATGAGGTCGTCGGCCGACAGCTGCAGCGGGTCGGCGTCCTCACCGCGACCGACGGTTCTGGCCAGGTTGAAACCCAGCGCCACCGAATCGTCGGCGTCGGCGGAGCCCGGGTCGAAGATTGCGAGGTCCGGGATCGGCGGCGCAGGCGGGGTGAGGGCGATGATCGACGCTGCCGGCAGTTCTGGGTCGGCAACCGGCTCGGCCGCAGCCGGGTCGACCGCGCTGGGGTCGGCCGGAACCGGCTCGGCCGCAGCCGGGTCGGCCGCGCTGGGGTCGGCCGATCGGCTCGCCGATCGGTCGCGCTCTGTCGGCCGGAATCGGCTCTCCCGCAGTGGGTTCCGCCGGGACCTGCCCGTCCACGGCCACCCCTGCTGCTGCGCCGTCGGGAGGCTCGCTCACGCCGGTGCTGAGTCCGGCGGTCACACCGAATTGCCGATGGAGTCGATGATCGTGGTGTAGTCGACCTCGGACAGCCCGCCGCCGGCCTGTGAGGGGTGATGGACGACGTTCTCCCAGTTGGCGGAGATGTCACTCCAACCCGCACCGTCCGGTGCGAAGAGGATGAGGCGCTTGCTGTTCGGGCCCAGCACACCCTGGGCGTCCTCCCACATGTCGGTGAGGGCACTGAAGTCAGCCGGGATGGAACCGGCGAGGACCGGCGGGGATCACGCCGGCATCGAGCGGATGGGCCGGCTGATCGGTCCAGACCACCACCACTTGGCGGCGCCGGTCTCCGCGCGGTGGTCCAAGGCGAGTTGATGGCAAGTGCCACGGCCTCCAGCCCCGATTCCGGGGCGTCGCCGCCGCCTTCCGCCGTCAGGTCGTTGACGAATCGGTCGAACGCCACCTGCTCCTCGGGAAGCGGGAAGAATGCGGATTCGACGAGGGCGTTGTCGGCGTTGGCCTGGAAGTCCCGGAATGCGACGACGCGGACGCGGAGCTGATCCACGTGCTTGCCTTTGTCGGTGAGGTTGCGCTGTACGTCGTCGTAGAACCGGAGTGCGTTCTCCTTCACCGCATCCAGCACCGGGGTCATGCTGCCGGTCACGTCGATGCAGAAGACGATGTCGACGGCGTAGGTCAGGCCCCGGGCCGGCGGCGTGGTCAACGGTCTCGACCCCGCACCGGGCGCCGGAGCGGAGCTTGCCGGTTCGATGTCAGCAGTCGCGGTCGAGACGGGTGCCTCGATCTGAATGGCCGAAGCCGGCTCCGTCGGCACGTCCGCTGCCTCCTCCAGCACTGCCTCTGCGGCGGCCGGAGTGTCCGCCCCGGACTCGGCACCTGCGCTCAGCGCAGCATCTGTCGGGTGCGAGTCCCCCGCCCGGGCTCCGTCGTCTGTCGGCATCTCTTCGGCACTCATGTCAACTCCGTTGCGAATCGCGGATGGTCTGTTCGGGACTCGGCATCCTGCCGCCGGGCCCACAGGGATAGTGCCCGGATTTCCAGATACCCATCGCCGGGCTCGGCTCACCTTCGCCCCTGCCGGCGGGCCGGCGTCGTTCGGCGACGTCGTCAGCCCCCGAAGTGGTCATGCGGCAGGAGATGGGTAACACGTGGGTACACACCAACGAGGAGCTCGAATGTCTGGGAACACCATCACCCGCTCACTGCACGATGTCGGACTTGCCGCCTGGTTCGGCGGCACTCTCGCCAACGCCGTCGCGCTCAACGCGGCCGCCGGCGCCACCAGCCGGTACAGCGACGCCGGTGCTGTCACCAACGAGGGCTGGAACAAGTGGACCCCGGTCAACGCAGTGGCGATCGGAGCGCATCTGGCAGGCAGCGTCGGCCAGCTGATCGGGAACAAGGGACGGATTGCCGGTCAGAGCGGGGTCGGCACGATGAGCATCGTGAAGGCCGGCGTGACCGCGGTCGCGCTCGGCGTCACCGGCTATTCCAGGGTTCTGGGCAGCCGTATCGCCGACCGGGGTGACGTCGCGATCGCCGACGGCACCACCCCGACGGCCGCCACCCCGGATGATGTCGTCGCCGCTCAGAAGCAGCTCGATGTGCTGCAGTGGGTGGTTCCGGCGCTGACGGGTGCACTCGTCGTGATCAGTGCGTTCGCCGGTGAGCAGCAGCGCCCGAGCAGCGTCATTTCCGGTGTGCTGCAGCGCATCACGGGCTGACGACGAGCGCGTCGTCCCGCCGGCCGACCGGCGCCTCGATCAGCTGACCGGCCGAACCGGCACCCGAGGATCGGCCACCATGCCGTCACCTGGACGACCAGAAACGGGCACCACCGCGTCGCGGTGGTGCCCGTTTCGGGTCCATCAGATCAGCGCTGTGCTGCTGCATCCCCGGCGGTGGCGAGGGAGCCGCCGTCGGTGGTGATCCCGTGTCGTACGGCGTCGTCGGCGTCGATCTGGCGCAGTGACACGCCCTTGGTCTCCTTCAGGGTCAGCACCGTGCCGGCGGTGATGAGGCAGGCGATCAGGACATAGATCGCGACCGGCACCCAGGACCCGTAGACCTTGAGCAGCGCAGTGGCGATGATCGGCGCCAGCGAACCGGCCAGGATCGAGGTCACCTGGTAGCCGAGCGAAACGCCGGAATAGCGCATCCGGGTCGGGAACATCTCGGCCATGATCGCCGGTTGCCCGGCGTACATCAGCGCGTGGAAGCACAACCCGATGGTCACGGCGAGAACGATGACGACCGCGTTCACCGTGTCGAACATCGGGAAGGCAAAGAACGGCCAGCATGCGCCGAGGAGCGCCCCGGCGAGGTAGACCGGCTTGCGGCCGAGCCGGTCGGCGAGCCGGCCGACCTGCGGGATGACCAGGAAGTGCACCCCATGGGCGATCAGCAACGCCAGCAACAAGCTGCTGGTGTTGTATTTGTGCACGCTCACCAGGTACACGATCGTGAAGCTCACGATGATGTAGTAGAGGATGTTCTCCGCCACTCGAAGGCCCATCGCCTGCAGGACGCCACGCGGGTACTTGCGGATGACCTCGCCGACCCCGTAGTTGACGGCCTTCTCGGACTCGACCAGCGCGCGGGCCTCCAGGAAGATCGGCGCTTCGCTGACATGGGTGCGGATGTAGTAACCGACGACCACGATGATGGCCGACAGCCAGAACGCCACCCGCCAGCCCCAGCTCAGGAACTGCTCGGCAGACAGGAACCAGGACATCGTGAGCAGCACCATCGTGGCGAGCAGGTTGCCCACCGGAACCGCGGCCTGCGGCCAGCTGGACCAGAATCCGCGCGACTTGTCCGGGCTGTGCTCGGCCACGAGCAGCACGGCGCCACCCCACTCACCGCCCACCGCGAAGCCCTGGATGAACCGGAGCACCACCAGCAGCGCCGGCGCCCAGTAGCCGATCGAGGCGAACCCCGGCAGACAGCCCATCAGGAAGGTCGAGATGCCGACCAGAACGATGGTGGCCTGCAGTGTCTGCTTACGGCCGAGACGGTCGCCGATCTGGCCGAAGACGATGCCGCCGAGTGGCCGGGCGATGAAGCCCACGGCGTAGGTCAGGAAGGCGGCGATGATGCCGTCCAGCGGTGAACTGGCGTTGGGGAAGAAGACCTTCCCGAAGACCAGGCTGGCCGCAGTGGCGTAGAGGAAGAACTCGTACCACTCGACAACGGTGCCGACCATCGACGCGGCGACGACCTTTTTCAGGCCGCTGGGGGCGGGGGCGCCACCGGCCGTGGTGGTGGGGGAGCTGATGGCTCCACCGTGCGGACTCGTGCTCATCGTTGAGTTCTCCCTGGGTGTCGACACTGACGTGAAATGACTGGAACCGGCTGATCCGAGCGGGACACCCCGTTGGCGGCGGGTGCCGAAAAGGCGCTCGAGGAGTGAGCGCACCGGGGGGATCGGTCATGGGTGATGTCGGCGGGCACTGCCCGGCAGGCCGACTGACTGAGTATTGGTGCAGATGGCACGGCAAGCAATACCCGAGATCGCACACAGGTTGTGCACAATTGCAGACATGAGCGATTCGCTGCCGGCTCGGGGGCCACCGAACCCTGACGACCTGCTGGTGCTTCTCGCCGTCTCGCGGACCGGGCGGTTCGTCACGGCCGCCGAGAGTCTCGGCCGTAATCACACCACTGTGTCGCGTCGGATCGCCGCCCTGGAGAAGTCGCTCGGCGGCCGGGTGCTCGCACGCACCACCGGGGCCTGGGAACTGACCGAGCTCGGCCTCAAGGCGGTGTCGGCGGCACAGGACGTCGAGTCGGCGGTGGCGTCGCTCACGGGCGAGGCGGACATGCCCCCGTCAGCTGACCGGCGTGGTCCGGATGTCGGCCACCGACGGATTCAGCGCCTACATCGCAGCCCCGGCGGTGGCCGCCCTGCAGCGTCGGCACCCGCTGCTGCAGGTGCAGATCGTCACCGTCACCCGGCCGGCGCTGCAGCATCGTTCCGGTCTGGACATCGAGATCGTGGTGGGGAGGCCCCAGGTCCACCGCGCGGAGGCGGTGGAGTTGGGAGAGTACGTGCTGGGGATGTACGCCTCGCGGGACTACCTGGCCGAACACGGGACGCCGACGACGAAGGAGGAGTTGAGCGCCCACCCGCTCGTGTACTTCATCGACTCCATCCTGCAGGTCGACGACCTCGATGCGCCGCGCCGCCTGGTTCCGGGCATGCGCGAGGCCCTGACCTCGACGAATGTCTTCATCCACGTCGAAGCGACGCGATCCGGGGCGGGCGTGGGCTTCCTGCCCTGCTTCATGGCCGACCGTCACCCGGATCTGGTGCGGCTGCTGCCGGCAGATTTCAGCGAACGCCTGCCCTACTGGATGGTGCTGCGTCCCGAGGCGCAGCGGCAGCCGGCGGTGGTGGTGGTGGCCGCCGCACTGCAGGCCCGAATGCTCGAGTTCGCTCCGGAGCTCAACGGCACCCCCCGGGCAGCATCGGGCGAGCCCGACGGGGTGCCGCAACCGTCACCTCAGCGAGCGGACCAGCCGCCGTCCATCGTGTAGGACGCGCCGGTGACCATGGCGGCTGCGTCCGCGGCGAGCCAGCTCACCAACGACGCGACCTCGGCGGGCTCGATCAGGCGCTTGACGGCGCTCTCGGTGAGCATGATGCGATTCAGTACCTCGGATTCCGGAATCCCGTGGGCCGCAGCCTGATCCGCGAGCTGCTTCTCGACCAGCGGGGTCCGGACGTAACCCGGATTGACGCAGTTGCTGGTGACCCCGTGCGGCCCACCTTCCAGCGCGGTGACCTTGGACAGCCCCTCCAGGCCGTGCTTGGCCGAGACGTAGGCGCTCTTGAACGGCGACGCGCGCAGGCCGTGCACCGAGGAGATGTTGATGATGCGGCCCGATCCCCGCTCGTACATCCCCGGGAGTGCGGCCCGGATCAGCAGGAACGGGACCTCCAACATCAGCCGGAGGATGGTGCGGAAGTCGTCCGGCGCGAACTCCTCGATGGGGCTGACCCGCTGGATGCCGGCGTTGTTGACCAGGATGTCGACGTCGCCGAGCGCCCCGGCGAGTGCTTCGTCGGACACCGACGCGGGATCGAGAAGGTCTACCTCCCAGACGGTTCCGCCGATCTCGTCGGCTACAAGGCCGGCGGCGTCGGCGTTGCGATCAGCCACGACGACGGTCGCCCCGTCCGCTGCCAGCCCGCGGGCGCAGGCCGCGCCGATGCCGCTCGCGCCGCCGGTGACCAGCGCGCGCTTTCCCTGGAGTGCCTTCGACATTGAATTCCCCGCTCCCTGTTCGGGTCAGTGTCGAGGTCGGTCCACGGGTGCGTCAATCGACAAACCCGCAGGCGCGGTCTGCGAATTCGCGCACCGGCGACGCGGGTGGGGCCGTGGCTCGGCGGCGGGGCCGCTGATGTCAGCGGGGCAGCGCCAGCACCGCCTCGCCGTCGGGGGTCCGGACCTCCAGTCGGCTGATGTCGGCGGCCGCGACCGCGGTGGAGGCGTTCATCGTTGCGGTGCGGCCCGGGACCACCTTCCAGGAACTCACGGTCTCACTGTTGCCGGCCCGGTCGACCACCACCAGGTCGTAGCGTTCGTCGCCGGACTCGTCGGCTGGGTAGCTGCACCGGAGCTCGATCTTGCTTCCCCAGGTCACCCCGGTGACGCCGATCTGGCCGGCGATCGCAGTGCCGGGCAGTGCCGTCATCGCGGTCAGAGCCGGCGCCACCGGGGCGGCCGGGGTCGCGGGGCGGGGCAGCACCCACGTCACGACCAGCCCGGCTGCACAGGCCGCCGCCGCCAGCCAGCCCAGGGCCGCTACCCCACGCCGCCGTCGCCGGGCCCGTCGGGTGGCCGACAGCAGCCCCGGCAGCAGATCAGGCTGACGAGGCGACATCGACCCGTCCTCGTCGCCCACCTCGGCGCGGGCCAGCAACCCCGGCAGGCCGGCGAGTCGGCGCACCGATTCCGCACATGCCGGGCAGCCCCGCAGGTGCTGCTCGTAACTGCCACGGTCGTCAGGGGACAGCGCCCCGAGTACGTAAGGGCCGTCCCACGTCCGGAACGGGTCGTCAGACACCACTGACTCCCATCTCGTCCAGGATCAGCCGTAGGGCCCGCAGCGCGTAGTGGCACCGGGATTTGACCGTCCCGGGCGGGATGCCGAGCCGGGTCGCCGCCTCCTGGACGGAGTGCCCCCGGTAGAAGCACTCGGTGATGGCCTCGCGATGCGCCCGGGACAGTTGACGCAGCGCATCCGCCACCTGCCAGGACTGCAGCCGCGCGTCGATGTCGTCGGCGACCACCACCTCGGGCACGTCCGAGGTCGGGGTCTCCAGCCGGCTGCGTCCCTTGCGCCAGTCGTCGATCACCAGATGCCGCGCGACGGTGAACAGCCAAGCGCGGGCGGAGTTCTCGGTCTGGTCCAGTACCTGCGGATGCCGCCAGGCCCGGAGCAGGGTCTCCTGGACGACGTCCTCGGCGAAGGCCCTGTCCCCGGTGAGCCGGACGACGTGCGACCACACCGCTGCGCTGTGCTGGTCATACAGCACGCGCATGAGCTGCAGCTCGTCCTCAGCCATCCAGGTCCTCCACACCGCTGACACGCAGAGTGTGCCCCGGCGGTTCAGTGCCGGTGGATCGGGCGGCCGGGTTTCCAGGGACTGACCAGGGACCGACCAGGGACTGACCGGTACTGACGGGGGCTCAGTACATGGAGACGTGCACGTGGTCGTAATGGCAGCCGGTGATGTTGGCCGGGTTGGGGCAGCCGTACGCCGTCGAGACGTACTCCGTCCACGGCCCCGGCCGGGAGCGGGCGTTCCAGATCTGACCCTGGAAGATGACGTACTTGACCCCGAGGGCGGCCTGGTTGGCGACCAGCCAGTCGGCGGCCAGCCAACCGGCGGACACCCCGGCCGCGGAGCGTGGGTCGAACATCAGGTCACAGCCACGACCGGCCGGGTGATCGGAGGTGGGGTTCGAGGACCGCTCGGCGACACAGGTGACCGCCCCCAGGCGGGTCAGTTTGGCCGAGATCGCGGCATCGACCATCGCGGCGGTGCGCGGAGTGATCCGGTTGACGGTCGGATTGGTGGTGCGGTCAGGCACGGTCGCCGCCTCGGCGACCCAGGCGACCGAGGTCAGCAGTCCGTCCGGGACGTAGGCCGGTGTCGAGGACGTCGGTCCGACGACGGGCGGGATGGAGCGACTCGCGGCCTCGCCGATCTGGATGTAGGGGGCGCCGTAGTTCGTGCCGCTGGGCGCGGCGCCGAGCGCCGACGTCCCGGGTCCGGTCAAAATGATTGCCAACGACAGGAGAACGGTCACTGTCAGCGTCACTGCCGTCGGTGCCACGCCGCGCCGACTCTTGAACAACCTCATGCATGACCGCCCTGGTTTCGATTACTGTTCGCTATCAACTATCTACAATCTGTAGTCAGTTGACAACAGCTCGATCGGGCAGTCATCGGGCCGGTTCTGCCCGCGGCGGCTACCCACGGTCACCATCGATGCGGCCGTCGATAGCGCTCGGCGGCGAGGACAGTCGCACACCCGTTGCGGCCCAGTCGGTCCGGGCGAGCGGGCGGCTACCCGGTCAGGGTGAACCCCAGGCGATCGCAAGGTCCACGGCCTTGCGCCAGGCGCGCAGCTCGCGATCCCGTCGCAGGGCGTCCATCGACGGACTCCATTCTGCGGCGACATGCCAATGGCGTCGTAGCGCCGCCTGGTCCGGCCAGTACCCGACAGCGAGGCCCGCCGCGTAGGCCGCGCCCAGCGCCACCGTCTCGGCCATCATCGGTCGCACCACCGGGATGTCGAGCACGTCGGCAACCATCTGCATCAGCAGGTTGTCCGCGGTCATGCCACCGTCCACCACCAGTCGGGTGGCCCCGACCCCGGCATCGGCGTTCATCGCGTCGACCACGTCGCGGGTCTGCCAGGCAGTGGCCTCCAGCACCGCCCGGGCGATGTGCGAACTGGTCACGAACGACGTCAGCCCGACGATCAGACCCTGCGCGCCGGACTCCCAGTGCGGCGCGAACAGACCCGAGAAGGCCGGCACCACATAACATCCCCCGTTGTCGGGGACGGTCGCGGCCAGCGTCTCGATCTCCGCCGGGGTCTTGATCAGATGCAGGTTGTCCCGGAACCACTGCACCAGACCGCCGGTCATCGCGATCGATCCCTCGAGGGCGTACACCGCCGGTTCACCGTCGACCCGGTAGGCGACCGTGGTGATCAGCCCGTGTGTCGAACGCGCGATCCGGGTGCCGGTGTTGAGCAACAGGAAGGCGCCGGTGCCGAAGGTGCACTTGGCCTCGCCGGCCCGGAACGCCCCCTGCCCGAACAGCGACGCCTGCTGGTCCCCGATCAGCGCGCCGATCGGGATTCCGGCCACCGGACTCACCGTTTTGCCGACAACGCCCACGGTGGAACGGATCTCGGGCAACATCGAGCGGGGGACGTGGAAGATGTCGAGCAGTGTGTCGTCCCAGTCCAGGGTCTCCAGGTTCATCAACATGGTGCGACTGGCGTTCGTCACGTCGGTGACGTGGGTCCCGCCCTGCACGCCGCCGGTGAGGTTCCAGGTGATCCAGGTGTCCATCGTGCCGAACAGCAACTCGCCCCGGCGGGCCCGGGCGGCCAGGGCGGGGTCGGAGTCCAGCAGCCAGCGCAGTTTCGCTCCGCTGAAGTAGGTGACCAACGGCAGACCGGCGCGGCTGCGGATCTCGGCGGCGGCGTCGGTGCGGCCGATCTCGGCGAGCAGGCCGGCAGTGCGGGTGTCCTGCCAGCCGATGGCCCGGTGCACCGGGACGCCGGTCGAGCGGTCCCAGACGACCATCGTCTCGCGCTGGTTCGTCACACCGAGGGCGGCGATGTCGGACGCGTCGGCGTCGGCGTCGGCCAGCGCCTGCCGGATCACCCGCGCAGCGGTGGCCCAGATCTCGGTCGCGTCGTGTTCAACCCAACCCGGCCGCGGAAAGTGCGGTCGGTGCTCGCGCTGGGCGATGGCGATCATCCGCCCGTCGTGATCGAACAGGATGCACCGCCCAGAGGTCGTGCCCTGGTCCAGAGCCGCGATGTAGCGCCCGGTCATATGCCACGCCCATGGCCGAGCTCGCGGGAGATGTCGCGGCCGGCCCGGATCACGTGCGAGATCAACGTCGGGCGCGGCCGGCCCCGTTCGTCGCAGATCCGGTCCTTGGCACCTTCGATGCCGACCACCGCCACCACGTAGCCGCCGCGGTCACGGACCGGTGCGCCGATGTCGGCCACATCCGTTCCGGACTCGTCGACCGCCGCGGCCCAGCCCTGGTCGCGGACTCCGGCCAGCTCGCGGTAGAGCGCCATCCGGTCGGTGATCGTGCGGTAGGTCAGGCTGGCGAGATCGTGTCCCACGATGCTGCGGGCGGCGGCCGGCTCGAACGCGAGCAGCACTTTGCCCAGGGCGGTCGCGTGCAGCGGCACCACCGCGCCGATCTGCAGCGATTGGGCGGTCCGTTCGCGGCCGTTCGCGCCGACCCGGAACACATGATGGGCGATGACGGCACGCCCGTCCCGGAACACCCCGACCTTGGCCGCCTCGCCGCTGCGGGCGGCCAGTGCGTCGGTCCAGTTCAGCGCGCGGGCCCGGAGTTCGTTGGCGTCCATCCGGTTCCGGCCCAGCCCGGCCATGTCGTCCGACAGGCGGTAGGGGCCGGCCGGCTGCGGTTGCTCGACGAACCCGACGTCGGCCAGCGTGCTCAACAGGCCGTGCGCGGTGCCCTTGGCCAGGCCCAGCGCCGCGGAGATCTGCAGCAGCCCCATCGGGTCGTCGCTCTCCGCGAGCAGGCGCAAGATCGCGGCCGCCCGCTCGATGGACTGGATGGATCCGGACACGTGGCCACCTTACCCACCGGGGGTCCGGCTGTTCGGCAATGCCGAACTCGCCATCGTTCGGCAATGCCGAACCGCGCACTGTTGTCCGGGTCACATCCGCCTCCTAGGTTTCTCTACATCCCCCTCGCTAGCAACGGCGCGGCCACCACAGGAGGACCACGAATGACGTTTGTCTCCGCCGCGATGAGCCCCTCGGCTCGTCGCCAGGCTCTGCAGGATCTGTCCACCATCGAACTCGACGTGCTGGTCATCGGAGCCGGCGTCGTCGGCGCCGGTGCCGCGCTGGACGCGGCCAGCCGCGGCCTGACGGTCGGCATCGTGGAGGCTCGTGACCTTGCGTCCGGCACCTCCAGCCGGTCGTCCAAGCTGGTCCACGGTGGTCTGCGCTACCTCAAGCAGCTCAACTTCCACCTGGTGTTCGAGGCGCTGCGGGAACGGTCGCTGATCCTGGACGTGCTCTGCCCGCACCTGGCCAAGCCGGTGCCGTTCCTCTACCCGTTGGAGAAGCCGGGTTACGACCGCGCCTATGTCGGCCTCGGGATCGGCGTCTACGACGTGCTCGGGGCTGGCAAGGGGGTACCGGCGCACCACAAGCACCTGTCGAAGAAGACCGCGATGAAGATCTTCCCGGGCGCCAAGAAGGGCCAGATCCACGGCGCGATCAAGTTCTACGAGGGCCAGATCGACGACGCCCGGCACACCATGATGCTCACCCGGACGGCCGTGGCCTACGGCGCCATCGCCGCCACCAGCGCCCGGGTCACCGGCTTCCTGCGCAAGGGCAACCGGGTCGTCGGGGCCACCGTCAAGGATCTGGAGACCGGCGAAGACTTCGAGGTCAGGGCCCGGTGCGTGGTCAACGCGGCCGGCGTCTGGACCGACGAGATCCAGCACATGATCGGCGGCAAGGGCTCGTTCCGGGTCACCGCGTCCAAGGGCGTGCACGTGCTCATCCCGCGCGACAAGATCGACTGCCAGTTCGGGCTGATCACCGAGACCGAGAAGAGCCTGCTGTTCATCATCCCGTGCCCGTGGAGCGACGACCTGTGGGTCATCGGCACCACCGACACCCCGTGGACGCTGGACCTCGCCCACCCCGCCGCCAGCGAGGTCGACATCGACTACATCCTCGACCATGCGAACAGCCTGCTCGAGACCCCGCTGACCAGGGCCGATGTGGTCGGCGTCTACGCCGGGCTGCGCCCGCTGCTGGCCGGCGAGAGCGACGACACCTCCAAGCTGTCCCGTGAGCACGCGGTCGTCTCGCCGGTGCCGGGGCTCGTCATCGTGGCCGGCGGGAAGTACACCACCTACCGGGTGATGGCCGAGGATGCGGTCGACGAGGCGGTCAAGATGCTGATCGGCGGCGCACCGAAGTCGGTCACCGCCAAGACGCCGCTGATCGGTGCCGACGGCTACCGGGCGCTGGTCAACAACCGGATCAAGATCGCGACCGACAGCGGGATGTCCGTGGACCGGGTCGACCACCTGCTCGGGCGGTACGGCAGCGCGATCACCGAGATCCTCGCGATGATCGAGGAGCGGCCGGAGCTCGGCGAGGAACTGCCGTCGGCCCCGAAGTACCTCAAGGCCGAGATCGTCTACGCGGTCTCGCATGAGGGCGCCCTGCACCTGGACGACATCCTGGCTCGCCGGACCCGTATCTCCATCGACACCTGGCACCGCGGCGTCGATTCCGCCGAGGAGGTCGCCGGTCTCGTGGCCGACCTGCTCGGCTGGGACGACGCTGCCGTCATCGACGAGGTCCAGCACTACCGGGCCCGGGTGGCCGCCGAACGTGACTCCCAGGTGCAGCCCGACGACCGCACCGCCGACGCGGCGCGGCTCGGCGCTCCCGACGTCCGCGTCGGCGCCTCGGCCGGGGACGGGGGTGGCGCGAGCGCCTGAGTGTCGGCGCCATCGAGTACCCCGGCCCACGAGGCCGGGTCAGTCACCCACCATCGGCGCCGGCACCGTAGTCGGCGTTCGTCGAAAGGACAGAGTTGTCCACTCCACTCGGCACTATTTTCCTCTGGGAAACCATCGGGACCGCGCTGTTGATCCTGCTCGGTACCGGCGTCGTCGCCACCGTCGTCCTGCAGAAGTCCAAGGGCACCAACGGCGGTTGGCTGCTGATCAACTTCGGCTGGGCGATGGCCGTCTTCATCGGCGCCTCGGCGGCCTGGCGGTCCGGAGCGCACATCAACCCGGCCGTCACCATCGGCCTGGCCGTCACCGGCACCACGCCGTGGAGTCAGGTCCCCATCTACATCCTCGGCCAGTTGCTCGGTGCCTTCATCGGTGCGGTCCTCTGCTGGGTGACCTTCAAGAAGAACTTCGACGAGGAGCCCAATCCGGAGGGCACGCTCGGCATCTTCTCGACCGGCCCGGCCATCCGCAGCTACGGCTGGAACGTGGCCACGGAGGTGATCGGCACCTTTGTGCTGGTCTTCTGGATCCTGGTCAACCCGCCGACCAACGGCGGCCTGGGCTACGCCGCAGTCGCGTTCGTCGTCCTCGGGATCGGTAACAGCCTCGGTGGTCCCACCGGTTACGCGATCAACCCGGCCCGTGACCTCGGCCCGCGTATCGCCTACGCGATCCTGCCGATCAAGGGCAAGGGCTCCCCGGACTGGGGTTACTCGTGGGTGCCGATCGTCGGACCGATCATCGGTGCGGTCCTCGCCGGCCTGCTGTTCCTCGCCACCAAGGGAACGCTGACCCTCTGAGCCCCCACCTCGCACGCCACCCCCTCTCACCTCAGGACAAGGACGTCTCATGAGCGAACAGTTCGTCGCCGCGATCGACCAGGGCACCACCTCCACCCGCTGCATGATCTTCAACCACGACGGCCGGGTCGTCTCGGTCGCGCAGAAAGAACACGAGCAGATCTTCCCGAAGGCCGGCTGGGTCGAGCACGACGCCACCGAGATCTGGGGCAACACCCGGCAGGTCGTCGCCGAGGCGCTGGCCAAGGCCGACCTCAAGTCGCCCAAGGACATCGCTGCCGTCGGAATCACCAACCAGCGCGAGACCGCGTTGGTCTGGGACCGCACTACCGGTCGGCCGGTGTACAACGCGATCGTCTGGCAGGACACCCGCACGGATGCCATCTGCCAGCAGCTCGGCGCGCTGGGCGGCGGCCAGGACCGCTACAAGGCCAAGGTGGGCCTGCCGTTGGCCACCTATTTCTCCGGACCCAAGGTGCGCTGGATCCTGGACAACGTCGAAGGGGCCCGGGAGAAGGCCGAGGCCGGCGACCTGATGTTCGGCAACATGGACACCTGGGTGGTCTGGAACATGACCGGTGGGGTCCAGGGTGGCCTGCACATCACCGAGCCGACCAACGCCTCCCGGACGCTGTTGATGGACCTGGACACCCTCGCCTGGGATCCGCAGATCTGCGAGGAGATGGGCATCCCGATGTCGATGCTCCCGGAGATCCGGTCGTCGTCGGAGGTCTACGCCAAGGGTCGTGAGCAGGGCGCGCTGGCCGGGGTGCCGATCGCCGGCATCCTCGGTGATCAGCAGGCCGCGACCTTCGGCCAGGCCTGCCTGTCCACCGGCGAGGCCAAGAACACCTACGGCACCGGCAACTTCATGCTGCTCAACACCGGTACCGAGAAGGTCCCGTCCAAGAACGGGTTGCTCACCACGGTCTGCTACAAGATCGGCGACAACGCGCCGGTCTACGCACTGGAGGGCTCGATCGCGGTCACCGGTTCACTGGTGCAGTGGATCCGCGACAACCTGGGGATGATCAAGGACGCCGCCGAGATCGAGGACCTGGCCAAGACCGTCGACGACAACGGCGGGGCCTACTTCGTACCGGCCTTCTCCGGACTGTTCGCGCCGTACTGGCGGGCGGATGCCCGTGGCGCCATCGTCGGGCTGACCCGCTACGTCAACAAGGGCCACCTGGCCCGGGCCGTACTGGAGTCGGTCGCGTTCCAGACCCGCGAGGTACTGGACGCGATGAACGCCGACTCCGGGGTCGACCTCACCGAGCTCAAGGTCGACGGCGGCATGGTCGTCAACGAGACGTTGATGCAGTTCCAGGCTGACATCCTCGGGGTTCCCGTGGTGCGACCGGTGGTCGCCGAGACCACAGCGCTGGGCGCGGCCTACGCGGCAGGGCTGGCTGTCGGGTTCTGGAGCAACGAGGACGACATCCGCACCAACTGGGCCGAGGACAAGCGCTGGGAGCCGCAGATGGACGCGGCCGACCGCGAGAAGGCCTACAAGCAGTGGAAGAAGGCCGTCACCAAGACCTTCGACTGGGTGGACGCCGAGAGCTGACCGACCCACCCGACCTGCCCATCCGGCGCAAGGGTCCCGATCCGGGATCCGACCGCCGGGTGGGCAGACCGGTCTCTGGAGGACCGAGGCGGTCTCGCAGAGGCCTTCAGTACGTGTCGGCGCCGATCGCCACGACCCGGTTGCGGCCCTGGCCCTTCGCCCGGTACAGCGCCTCGTCGGCCAGTTCCATGGTCGTGGTGAGGGCCTGACCGACGTGCTGCGGACCGGTAGGGGGGCAGCCCGCGACCCCGATGGAGATCGTCACCCCGGCGTCGTGGTGTCGGGCTTCCGTCGCCACCCGGATCCGGATCCGCTCGGCGACCAGCACCGCGTCGCGGACCGAGGTGCCGGTCAGGACCAGCACGAACTCCTCGCCACCCCACCGGCAGGCCAGGTCCAGTGGCCGGATCGAGGAGATCAGGATGTCCCCGACCTGAGCCAGGATCTCGTCACCGGCGAGGTGGCCGTAGGTGTCGTTGAGCGCTTTGAAGCTGTCCAGGTCGGCCATCAGGATGGCCACCTTCTGGGTCCGGACCAGCTTCTCCGTCGACGCCCGCCACGCCGCCGGGGTGAGCAGGCCGGTGCGGCTGTCGGTCGAGACCAGGTCCCGCAGTTCGATGAATTCCAGGATGTACTGCAGGCCGGCGGCCGCGACGAACATCGGGAACGCCAGCAGGATGCCCAGCGCGACGCTGATCGACCAGCTCACCTGCAGTGCGACCGCCAGCGGGACCTCGGTCAGGCACATGGCCAGCAGCACGATGACCGCCTGCGACAGGCGCCGACGGTCGCGGTTGAGCAGGACGTGCACTTCCACGGCGACCACCGTGATCGTCTCGAAGACGACCCCCGCGATCAGCCAGGTGTGCCACGACGTGGTCTGGCCCGGAACGGCGCCGGCGACGCTGACCACCGCGTGAGCGGCGAGCAACGCCAGCGAGGTGAACGCGGCGTTGAACCCGGCCCGGGCGGGCACGAACGGTCGGTCCTCGATCCGGGGCTTGGTGACGGCCTCGGACCACACGACGAGCACCAGGTTGACCGTCAGCGCCGCCGGCAGACCCCAGATGAAGAGCGCAGACAGCGTCCAGACGTCTCTCATGGTGACGGTGCCGGCCCCGTCGGAGAGCTTGCGCAGCTGTAGCCCGATGCTGAGCGAGGTGAGGATCGCCAGCAACGACCAGCCGGCGACGGCCGGCCAGGGGGTCGTGAGCCAGCCGGGCTGCACGGCACCCCGGACCAGCCCGACGACGCCGAGCGCCATCATGATCGCGAAGTACCGGCGGGACGCCCCGGACTGCTGACTCAGCCACCCCGACCGCCGCGGCACCGCCGCGGCGGAGCCGCTCGTGAGGGGTCCCTTCACCAGTGCCGATCCTCCGCCTTCTGTCGCCCAGGTCCGGACGTCGACAGGTCGACGGCCCTGGCGTGGGCCGGCAGGGCTCGGACGACCGACCCCGGGTCGGTCACTCACCGCATCGACCAGCGACGTCGCGCGCTCGTCGCGCGACAACTCCAGTCTAACGAGGGTATCCCTGATTGGCGGCAGTTCGACGAGAACTCCGGTCGCGGCCATTTCACCAAAGAGTGAGGCACACGCGGAGCAAGCCCGATCCGTCGGCCATTTGGCCTCCGGATGGCGGCAGATGTTGCCCGAATGTACGCCCGAAAGAGGCAGTCGAATTCGGTCGCTCTCAGTGACCGCTGTCGCCGTTCACCTGAAGGGACACTTCGGTGCCACCGGTCACAGTGCGACCGACGGTGCAGTGCTCGGCCACCGATCGATGCACGATCGTCAGGAGGCGGGAGCGCTGCTTGTCGTCGAGACCAGCGAGATCGACGATGAGGTTCTCGGTGATCAGCGGATAACGGTCGACCTCGTGGTCCTTGACCCCGTCCACGGTGATGGTGGCGGGGAAGTCGTCGCCGAGCCGCCGGGCGAGCACGTCGTCGGTGGTCAGACCGGTGCATGCGGCGAGCGCGAGCTTGAGCAGTTCGCCGGGGCTGAACGAGCCGTCGTTCTCCAGCGGGCCGATCTGCACCTCGGCGCCGCGGGCGTTGCGACCGACGAACGTGCGGCTCCCGGTCCGCTCCACGCGCAGGTCCGTCGACGGGACGGGTACCTCCGGGCCGGCGCCGCCGACGGGCTCGATGCTGGTCATCGCGTGCATCCTCCAGGTGTGCGGGCACCCGACCGTGGTGATCGGATGTCGTCCCACACGGTAACCAGGCCGACCGGTCCGGGATTCCCGCCACTGGTCGGTGACGGCCTCGGGCGCACGTCCCGCTCGCCTACTGTGGTCGGAGTCATGACGGACAACACCGGCACCGGGTACAGCACACTGCTCCGGCACCGCATCGAACTGCTGGGCCCCGGCGACGCCGACGCCTTGTCCCGGCGGGTCCGCAGGACCGGCGGGATCCGGGACCAGGGGAAACGCCAGGAGGCGCTGGCCGACATCGAGCGGGCGGTGGTGGCCGCCGAAACCAGACTGGACACCCGTCGGGCCGCGGTACCCACGATCGGCTACCCACCGGGCCTCCCGGTGAGCGGCCGGGTCGACGATCTGAAGGCGGCCATCGCCGAGCACCAGGTGGTGATCGTCGCCGGTGAGACCGGGTCGGGGAAATCCACCCAGCTGCCCAAGATCTGCCTGGACCTCGGGCGGGGTGTCCGCGGGCTGATCGGTCACACTCAGCCGCGCCGGATCGCCGCCCGCGCACTGGCCGAACGGATCGCCGACGAGACCGGCACCGAGCTCGGCGACGTGATCGGATACACGATCCGCTTCGGCGACCACACCGGTCCGAACACGCTGGTCAAGCTGATGACCGACGGGATCCTGCTGGCCGAGATCAGCCGCGACCGGCTGCTGTCCCGCTACGACACGATCATCATCGACGAGGCCCACGAGCGGAGCCTCAACATCGACTTCCTGCTCGGCTACCTGGTCCGGCTGCTGCCCCGCCGGCCCGACCTGAAGGTCATCATCACCTCGGCCACCATCGACCCGCAGCGCTTCAGCGCCCACTTCGGCGATGCTCCGATTGTCGAGGTCAGCGGCCGGACGTTCCCGGTCGAGGTCAGGTACCGGCCGTGGGGGGCCGCGGTCACCCGAGACGACGTCGACGACGTCGACGACCCCCGGCCGGGTGAGATCGATCAGGCGCAGGCCATCTGCGCCGCGGTGGACGAGTTGGCCGCGCTGCCCGGGCCGGCCGCCGACGGGGACATCCTGGTGTTCCTGTCCGGCGAGCGCGAGATCCGCGACACCGCCGAGGCGCTCAAGGGCCATCTCGCCGGCCGCCGTCGGGCCCACGACGTGATCGCGCTGTACGGGCGGCTGTCCAGCGCCGAGCAGCACAAGGTGTTCGAGACGCACAGCAACCGCCGGATCGTGCTGGCCACCAACGTCGCCGAGACCTCGCTGACGGTGCCCGGGATCCGGTACGTGATCGATCCGGGTACCGCCCGGATCTCGCGGTACTCGGTCCGCACCAAGGTGCAGCGGCTCCCGATCGAACCGGTCTCGCAGGCCTCGGCCGGACAGCGGGCCGGCCGCTGCGGTCGGGTGGCCGACGGCGTCTGCATCCGGCTGTACAGCGAGGACGACTTCGAGGCCCGGCCGCGCTTCACCGACCCGGAGATCCAGCGGACCTCGCTGGCCTCGGTCATCCTGCAGATGGCTGCCCTGGACCTCGGCGACATCGGCACGTTCCCGTTCCTGGACCCGCCCGACTCCCGTCAGATCGGCGACGGATTGACCCTGCTCGCCGAGTTGGGCGCGCTGCAGGCGGGCGCGTCTGCCGAAGCGGTCACCCTGACCCCGGTCGGTCGCACGATGGCGGCGCTGCCGATCGACCCGCAGTTCGCCCGGATGATCGTGGCCGCCGAGTCGCTGGGGTGCATCAACGACGTCCTCGTCATCACCGCCGGGCTGGCCATCCAGGACGTTCGGGAGCGCCCGGTGGAGGAACGCGAGAAGGCCGCGGCCAGCCACGCCAGGTTCACCGACCCGCGCTCGGACTTCCTGTCGTTGTTGAAGTTGTGGGCCTACCTCCAGGAGGAGGGCCGGACCCGTTCGGGCAACGCGTTCCGCCGGATGTGCCGCACCGAGTACCTGCATTACCTCCGGGTCCGGGAATGGCAGGACCTGGTCGGACAGCTGCGGCAGATCGCCCGCTCGACGGGGTTGAAGGCCGACAAGGAGGAGCGGGGGGACGCCGAGCCGGACGCCACCCGGGTCCACCAGGCGCTGCTGGCCGGGTTGCTCGCCCACATCGGCAGCTGGGACGAGGCCAAGCGTGACTTCCAGGGCACTCGGGGTGCCCGGTTCGCCATCTGGCCCGGCTCGGTGCTGGCCCGTAGGCAGCCCAAACTGGTGATGGCCGCCGAGCTCGTCGAGACGTCCCGTCTGTGGGCACGGACTGCGGCCTCGATCGAGCCGGCCTGGGTCGAGCAGGTGGGCGCGCACCTGCTGAAGAGGTCCTACTCCGAGCCGCGATGGGAGTCCCGGCGCGGCTCGGCGGCCGCCACCGAGCGGGTCACGCTGCTCGGGGTCACGCTGGTCGCCGCACGTTCGGTGAGCTACGCCGCCATCGACCCCGAGCTGTCCCGGGAGCTGTTCATCCGGCACGCGCTGGTCGAGGGGGACTGGCGCACCCGGCACCCGTTCTTTGCGCACAACCAGCAGCTGCTGGAACGCATCGCCGAACGCGAGGACCGGGCCCGCCGTCGGGACATCGCCATCGACGACGAGACCCTGTTCACCCTGTACGACGCCCGGGTGCCGGCCCAGGCGTTGTCGGCGCAGCACTTCGACTCCTGGTTCCGGCGGGCCCCGCAGGAAGCGAAGGACCGGTTGAGCTTCACCGAGGCCGACCTGGTCGCCGCCGGTGCCGCCGACGTCGATGCCGACGCATTCCCGGACCGGATCTCCAGCGCCGGGGTCGACCTGGACCTGACCTACGTGTTCGACCCGACCCGTTCCGACGACGGGGTGACGGTGACGATCCCGCTGGCGGTGCTGCAACGGGTCGCGCCGGAGCATTTCGCCGCCCAGGTCCCGGGACTGCGGACCGACCTCGCGGTCGGGTTGATCCGGTCGCTGCCCAAGACGCTGCGCCGGGCCTTCGTCCCGGTCCCGGACTTCGCTGCAGCGGCACTGCAGCGGATCGAGGCCGGGGGGGCGAGCGGCGCGCTTCCCGACCAGCTGGCCGAGGCGCTGACCGCGCTGACCGGCGTCGTGGTGCGGCCGACGGACTTCGATCCGGCCAGGATCCCGGCGCACCTGCGGATGACCTTCGACGTGGTCGACGCCGGGGGCCGGTCGGTGGCCGCCGGCAAGGACCTGTTCGCGATGCAGGAGCGGCTGCGGGGCGACACCCGCCGGGCGGTCGCGGCGGCGTCGGGGTCGGTGGAGCGCAGCGGGCTGACCGCGTTCCCGACCGAGCCCGTCCCGCGGACGGTCGATTCGACCGTCGACGGCGTGGCCGTCCGGGGCTACCCGGCGCTGATCGACGAGGGCGCCACCGTGGGGATCCGGGTGTTTGCGACCGAGGCCGACCAGATCCGGGCGGCGCGGGCCGGGACCAGGCGGCTGTTGCAGCTGAGCCTGCGGTCACCGGAGGGCTACCTGCGCCACCAGCTGCCCAAGCCGGTGCTGCTGGCGCTGGCCGTCAGTGGTCGGCACGGCGGCTTCAGCGAGCTCGTCGCGGATGCGTCGTTCGCTGCTGTCGACGCGCTGCTCGACTGGGCCGGTGGCCCGGTGTGGGAGGCGACCGCGTTCGCTGCCGCCAGGGCGAAGATGGCGCCGCACCTGGACCGCTCGACGGCGGACGTCGTCGCAGCAACCGCGGAGGTGTTGACGGCCGCCCGGCTGGTCGAGGCGGCGTTGTCCGGGTTGCAGGGCGGGGTGCTGGCGGCGTCGATCATCGACGCGAAGACCCAGCTCGCTGCGTTGCTGCCGGACCGGTTCATCGCCGCCACCGGTGCGGCACACCTGGGGGATCTGCAGCGGTACCTGCAGGCGCTGGAGCGTCGGCTCGCCAGGCTGCCGGGCGACCCGGACCGGGACCGCGCCCGGATGGCCGAGGTACTGCCCTGGGAGGAGCGCTACCGTGCCGCCGTCGCCGCGCTGCCGGTGGAACGCCGGACCGATCCTGACGTCCGCGAGGTCGGGCGGCTGCTCGCCGAGTGGCGGGTATCGCTGTTCGCCCAGCCGATGAAGACTGCGGTGCCGGTGTCGGTGCAGCGGGTCGAACGGGCCATCGCCGGGCTCAGCTGACGGCCACTGCCCGGCCACCACGGTGACGGATCACCGGGTGACAGGGCAGCGGGGTGGTCGGACCGGTCCGGGATCAGCCGGCCGGCGGGGTCACCGGGGGCGCGGCCGGTGGGGGTACCACCGGCGGTACCGGCGGTCGGGTCTGGGCGGCCTTGTCGTCGGCCAGCTTGTCGACGAACTCGCCGAGCTTGCCCTCGACCGGATCGACCTTGTCGTGCCCGATCTTGTCGCCGACGAACGAACCGACCTTGTCGACGCCGCCCTTGACCTGTTCGGCGTGCTCGGCGACGAGGTTCTTGGCCTTGTCGGCGAGTCCGGAGAAGTCCACCATGCGCTGTCCTCTCTGTGCGATGACCGCGAACCACGCTCCCGGCGTGCGGGAGGTGACCCGGCGGTTCGAGCTGCTCAACGGTGCGGGCGCACCGCTGCACCAAAGACTAGTCAGACAGCCGTTGCGACCAGCCGGGGACGTCGAGGACGAAGTGCGCGGCGTCCACGGTCAGCTCGCCCTCGCTGTCGGGTCCGCGGTAGGACACCACACCCTGGCCGCGGAAGGTGTAGTGGTGCGCCACCGAGCGGACCGCGAGGGTCGGAAACGACACACATGCGACGACGACGGTGTGTTCCCGGCCCAGCTCGTCGTCGTGGCCGAGGCCGGCCAGCCGCCGCAGTGGCAGCGAGTGCGAGAACGTCGAGCCGTCCAGATCGATGTCGACTGCTTCGTTCAGGGCGTACAACGGGTTCGATCCGCTGGTCGATTCCACGACCCACGGCCCACCGGGCGTGCGGGTCAACGACAGGTGCCGCTCGCCCTCGATGGAGTCGGACTGGGCCGACAGCCGCCGGGTACGCCCCCGCGCGTCGGCGAGCACTGCGAACGACCCGCCGTAGGGATCCTGGTCGGCATTGATGAGGTAGCCGTTGGCGCGCAACCCGCGCTCGGTGACCACAGCGCGCACCGTCTCAAGGCGGCGCCCGCCGTGCGAGGTCCACGACAGCATCGTGGCACCGGGCTGCGGATTCATCACTCCTCCACGCTAGGCCAGCCGGGGCCCGCTCACCGCCGAGAGTGACGTAACGGTCACCGAACCGTTGTCGACGCGAAGGGGCACAACGTGTCGGCCGGTGAGCCGACGACGTTGTGCCCCGATTGCGGTACGGACTATCCGAGCTGGCCGTTCATCCACGCCAGCCGCTGCTTCAACCAGTCCCGAAGGTAGGAGCTCTCAGCGGTCCAGCTGCCCTTGATGACCTGAACGGTTTCGAGCCGCTGCTTGACGTTCCACTTGGTGAAGTTGGCGTTGGCCGACGCGGTGATCAGGGACTGCTGGGTGGCGAGGAAATCGTCGCTGGTCAGCAGCTGGGGGTAGACCACCTTCCACCGGGCCTTGACCATCGCCCGGAACCCGGGATCCTCGTTGAGGCGGTTGAACCAGGTGACGTCGACCTGCTTCGCCTCGATGGCGGGGTTGAGGTCCCGGAGGTACCAGCCGGTCGCCGATCCCTGGTTGCCGGGGTACTTGGCGTCCCCCATCGACGTGTCGAAGTCCCACAGCGGTCCCATGAACAACTTGCCGGGGGTGGTGGCGGTGTCGCGGGTCTTGTACATGTACACGCTCGTGTACATGTTGGCGTCCAGGTTCTTGGTCACCTCGTTGGCGATGTAGTAGTCCACCGCGGAGTTGGCGTCGATGTACTTCTGCCATCCGGTGGCCGGGTCGGTGAAGTTCGCGCTGAACAACGCGGCGTCGGCGTCGTAGAGGTAGTCATGGACGTAGCTGACCTGAGCCGGGGTGATGCCGGAACCGTCGTCCTCGTCCTCCGGCTCCTTGATGCCGACCCAGCCGCTGTTTTCCCCGACCATGACGTTGTTGTCGCTGCCCTGCCGGAAGTCCCACTCGAGCAGGTAACCGCCCGTCACATTCGGTGCAGCGTCGTTGACGCCACCCTGGTTGTTCTTGAGCTCGTCGATCGCGACCCGGTTCGCTGCCACGTTGACCCGCTCGATCAGGTCGTATGAGCCCTGGTAGGAACCGTTCACATAGACGTCCACCGGGGTCAGCTTGGGCGTCCACGCCAGGTTGGTGAGTTTCGTGCCCATGTTCATCGCGACCGCATTGCGCAGCAGGGAGCGGTCGTAGTGATTGGCGATCAACGCCCATTTCTTGTTGCTGCCCATCCCGCACAGATCGGCTTTCTTGTCCAGCGAGAAGTTGTACGGCTTCTTGTCCAGCGTCCAGGTGTAGTTGCCGCGGCCCTTGGCCTTCATCAGCGCCGGCGCGACCGCTGTACACGCCGGGTAGGCGGTGCTGCCGGTCATCGTGAAGCGGCCCTCGAGGTAGGTGTCCTTGGAGTTGATCGCACCGCTCTCGTTGGTGTCGAAGTAGATGGTGGCCAGGCCGGTGTTCTTGGTCTGGCGAGCCGCGGTGTAGGTCACCGACGGGGTGGTCTCGCCCGAGGAGGTGATGATCACGCGGTAGCTGTGGGCGACCGAGAGCGGGTTGGTCACCGTGAACGTCGCGTCACCGGTGGCATTGAGGGTCTTGGACGAGCCCACCTTGACCCAGGTCGCCGAGGTCACCTCGGTGGTCATGGTGGTGACGATGCGCAGCATCTGCAGATCGGCGCTGAGGTTCTTCCGGCTGCTGTCGAAATCGGCCGACCAGACCGCACTCGTCCCCGAGTTGGCGACCGTGAGCACCGACGCGGGTGCGGTGGCGGCGGTGACGACGACCGCGTCGACGGCCGTCAGCGACCCGTCGGAGACGGTCAGATTGAACGTGAAGCTCTCCGCGGTGGCGGCGGTGAAGGTCGGCTTGGCGACCGTGGAACTGCTGAGAGTGACTGCGCTGCCACCGGTCTGGGCCCAGGAGTACGTCACGGGGGTGCCGTCGGGATCGCTGGATGCCGAACCGTCGAGGGTGACCGTCGATCCGACCGGCACCGATTGGTCGGGACCGGCGTTGGCCACCGGTGCCCGGTTGACCGGCGGGGCGGAGGATCCCGACCAGGCCTCGAACTCGGCGAGTCCGATGTTGAGGGTGCTGGATTTGACGGTGGTCACGGTGAGCCGGACCGAGGTCACGGCCCGCGCGGGGAAGGTGATCGCGACTGCGGCGCCGGCGTTGTCGAGCGCACCCACCGCCACGCTGCTGCCGTCGGAGAACGCCAGCGTCCCGCCGGTGATCTGATCGTCGGTGTTGGGCCGGTCGTACAGCACCACCCGATCGAGCGTCACCGCGGCGGTCCAGGTGAGCTGCACCCAACTACCGGCCTTGCCGCCGACGGTGGCCCATTCCTTGGTCGAGTCCTGCGGGTAGCCGGACACCGTTCCGTCCTTGACCTTCGCCGCGGTCTGGCCGGTCGAGGTGTTCTGCGACGATGCGGTCGCGGTCGCGGTGAGTGCCGCGTTGGTCCCGGCGGCGAATGCCGTCCCGGCGGGTCCGCCGACGACGACGACTGCGGCCAGCAGTCCGCCGGTCAGCAGCGTGGGTAGGAATCGACGTTGCCGTCGGCGGGTGGCGCTCCGGGTCAAGCCGCTTCTGGACCTGTCGGGGGAGGTCAGCATGGCTCGTCTCCAATTCTCGGACGGTGAGGCACGCAGCGCGTGGAACGGAGTGCAACCCCGCCGCAGCGAAAGCGAGCGTGACCTATCAATTCGCTAGGCGCTCGCATGTTAGCCCCGGGTCGGAGAATACGCACTCCGACCGATTCGACCAGTGTTGGGCATTGTTGTCGCTATTTGGGCGATGCTCGTGCGGTAACTCATCGGGGCCACCTTTTTGAAGGTCCGCAGGACCTGAAACGTCGAATCGACGACCAGTAGGCAGCCTGCGGCCGGGCCTTGCGGATCCTGACCCGGGCACCGCCCGGGTGAGGTCGCGACCGGCCCGCGACTTGACGATCGGCCGTCGGTGCCCGCAGGGTCCAGGGAATGGGTCATCTGGAGGTCTCGGGCATCAGCTACGCACTCTCGGACGGCAGGGCACTGCTGGCCGACGTGAGCTTCCGGGTCGGCGACGGCTCGGTGACCGCGCTGATAGGCCCGAACGGGACCGGCAAGACCACCCTGTTGCGGATCATCACCGGTGAACTCGTCGCCGATGACGGCGCCGTCGGACGCTCCGGGGGGCTCGCGGTGATGCCGCAGTTCATCGGCTCGGTCGGGGGTTCCGCGACGGTCCGGGATCTGTTGCTGTCGGTGTCACCCGAACCGATCCAGGTGGCGGCCGCGGCACTGGACGCGACCGAGCTCGCGATGATGGAGTCCGACGACGACGCCACCTCGATGCGGTATGCCGAGGCGCTGTCGGACTGGGGTGATGCCCACGGCTACGAGCAGGAGAACCAGTTCGACAAGTGCACGACCGCCGCCCTCGGGATTCCCTACGACCGCGCCCAGTACCGCGATGCGTCGACCCTGTCCGGCGGGGAGCAGAAGCGGCTGGTGCTGGAGTTGCTGCTCGCGTCGCCGGCCGAAGTGCTCCTGCTGGACGAGCCGGACAACTTCCTGGACGTGCCGGGCAAGGTCTGGCTGGAAGACCGGCTGGCCGAGACCACCAAATCAGTGCTGTTCATCTCCCACGACAGGGAGCTGCTGTCCCGGGCGGCGACCCGGATCGTCACGCTGGAACCTGGGATCGCCGGGGCGGTGTCATGGGTGCACGGCGGCTCGTTCGCGAGCTACCACGCCGCGCGGGATGCCCGGAACTCCCGGCTGGAGGAGCTGAAACTGCGCTGGGACGAGGAGCACGCGAAGCTCAAGGCGCTGGTGCTGATGCTCAAGACCAAGTCGGCGTTCAACGACGGGCTGGCGTCGCGCTACGCCGCGGCGATGACCCGGCTGGCCAAGTTCGAGCAGGCCGGACCGCCGCAGGCGGTGCCGCTGGCGCAGAAGGTCGTGATGCGGCTGTCCGGCGGCCGCACCGCCAAGCGCGCCGTGACGTGCGAACGGCTGGAGCTCACCGGGTTGATGCAGCCGTTCGACCTCGCGGTGTTCTTCGGCGAGCGGCTCGCGGTGCTCGGCGCCAACGGCTCCGGCAAGTCCCACTTCCTGCGGCTGCTGGCGGCCGGCGGCTCCGACCCCGACCACGAGCACCGGCCCGTCACCGACGAGGTGGTCGAACCCGTGTCGCACACCGGCCTGGCCAAGCTCGGTTCCCGGGTGGTCCCGGGCTACTTCCGCCAGACCCACGCGCACCCGGAGTTCCGGGCGCGGACGCTGCTGGAGATCCTGCACCGGGGGGACGACCGGCGGAGCGGGCTCGGCCGGGAGCCTGCCTCGAAGGCGTTGGACCGGTACGGTCTGGCCGGTTGCGCCGAACAGCAGTTCCAGACGCTGTCCGGCGGTCAGCAGGCCCGGTTGCAGATCCTGCTGTTGGAGCTCGCCGGAGTGACGTTGCTGCTGCTGGACGAACCGACCGACAACCTGGACCTGCACTCGGTCGAGGAGCTGGAGCACGCACTGCTCCGATTCGAGGGCAGCGTGGTGGCAGTGACCCACGACCGCGCCTTCGCCCGGACCTTCGACCGCTTCCTGGTGTTCGGCGCCGACGGCAAAGTGGTCGAGACCCCGGAGCCGGTGTGGGACGTGGCCCGGGTCCAGCGCAGGCGCTGACCGGGCCGGGCCGAGCAACCCCCGGCGCCGTGGCGACAGGGGCCGATCCGCACGAGGCTCAGAGGTGGCCGAGCCCCGGGGCCGGTGCCTGGGCCAGCACTTCCTCGTACCGTGCCTGCCGCAGACCGTTGACGAAATCGGTGGCCTCCTCGCGGTCGCGGACCACCTTGGAGACGACCACGGTGGCGAACATCGAGCACAGGATTCCCATCCCGATCGTGTAACGCTCCTGCACGCCGATGTCGAGCAGCGACAGGTTGGCCACGTTCCACAGCACGGTCACCCCCATGAAGAGCACGGCGGCGCCGAAGAAGGCGTTGGTGTGTTTGGTGGCGATCTTGGGGTCGGACATGGTCGAGCCTTTCTGGTGGGGGCGTGCGGGAGCAGCCGCCGACCAGGCAGGTCGGCGGTGTCGTGCGAGGCGGGGAGTGCGGTGCGAGAGTGCGGGGAGTGCGGGAGTGCGGGGAGTGACGGGCAGGCTCAGGGCGAGCGGCGGGTGCGACGCAGGGGAGGTGCGGCTCGTCGGTGCTTGGCCGACACGACGGCCCTGGCCATCGCATGTCGTCGGCCGTCCAGCCGGTGCACCTTCAGGATCTGTTCGAGCTTGGTGTGCCGGATCCGGCTGGCTTGTTTGCTGATCCCCTGAGCTGCGCCGATGTCGGAGTAGCTCGTCTGCGGGAGCGTCTCGCGCAGGTTGTGCACGGTTTGGCCCTCGATGATGTCCAGGACCAGCCGGGCTCGGGAGACCAGGGCGAGCTTTCTGAGCTCGAAGGCCTCCTCGTCATCGTCACCCGGCCGTTCGGCAGCCTCGGCGACGAGGTCGGCGATGTAGTCGAACATCTCCGCGAGTTCCATGGATGGAGTCTGCGCCAGACAACGGAGGTTGTCAACGACAATTTCCATTGTCATTCCAGTCGCGCGCCGGCGGCGGGGCCGGCGGCCAGGCGAGAGCCGCGGTCCGGGCGGGCCGCGAGCCGCTGCCCGACCTCGGCCGGCCCACTCCCTGTCACCATGGAGTGATGACCACCCGGCGCACCCCGACCCCCCGACCGGCGGCCCGGCCCCGGTTCGCCGGGCTGCCGGCGCCGGCCGGCTGGTTCGCCGGAGTGCTCGCTCTGGTCGCGGTGACCACCTCCGTCGTCGCCGAGCTGGTCACCGGGGCGGCCCCGATCCCGGGCCTGCCGTCGCCGTCGACCGCGGTCACCGTCGGCATCCCGGTGGCCCGGGTGCTGCTGGATGTCAGCGTGGTCGCCACGATGGGGCTGGCCCTGCTGGCCAAGTTCGTCGGCTTCGACGACCCCGATCGCACCGAACCGGTGATGCTGCGGGCCAGGCGGGTCGCCGTCCGGACGTCCTGGGCCTGGGTCGTCGCCGCGTTGGTCAGCCTGGTGCTGCTCTCGGCCGAGGTCTATCCGACCGATTTCCCGAGGCGCTCCTCGTCAGCACTGGACCTGATCACCGGACCGCTGTCGTTCCTGCAATACCTGGTGACGTCGCCGGATCTGATCTGGAGCTACGTCGTCGGGGTGCCGGCCGGCAAGGGCCTGTTGGTGGTCGCCTGCCTCGGCCTGCTGTCGGTGTGGCTGTGCCGGGTCGCGGTCCGCCGTGGCGAATCGGTTCCTGCCGAGTTGCGCGCCGGTATCGCCGCGTTCGGGCTGCTGCCGATCCCGCTCACCGGTCATGCGACGGACTGGGTCTACCACGACCTGATGATGATGTCGATGGAGCTGCACCTGGTCGGGGCTGCCGCCTGGGTCGGCGGCCTCGGTGCCACCATCCTGTTCCTGGCGGGGCGACCGGACCTGCTGGCCGTCGCGCTGCCCCGGTTCTCCCGGCTGGCGACGTGGTGCGTGTTCGTGGTGGCGGCCAGCGGCCTGTTCAGCGGCCTGTCGATGCTGGCCACCGCCGACATCCGGGAGCCGCTACCCGCGTCGATCATCACCACCCACTACGGGCAGCTCATGCTGGCCAAAGTCGCCTGCGTGGCCTTGATCGGGGTGCTGGCCCTGGTGGTCCGCAGGCGCCTGCTGGTGCCGATCGTCGACCGCCGCCCTACCGCGGTGGCTCGGTGGTGTGGCTTCGAACTGCTGGTGATGACGGTGGCTTACGGGCTTGCCGTGGTGCTGACCCGGTCGGCGCCCTTCTAGATCGGGCCGTCGGCCCTTGGAGTCGCTCTGATCCGGCGACGCCCAGCTCAGTGTGATCGGGCCCGTGAGTGCTGGCCGGGCCGCGAGTCGCGCGGTGCGCGCCGGCCCGCCGAGCTGGGCTTCGACGGGTGCTGAGCCGGCCGGGCAGCGCGCGGCGTTGGCGGATCCAACGGTGCTCCGGTGAGGTGGCCGTTGGCGGCGCGGGCCGGCTCGGCGGTGAAGCTGATAGCAAGGACCGGTGGTCGGGGGGTGTCGAGCCCGGTCCACCGATGCATCAGGTAAGTCATCAGCAGCCAGGTCAGCACCGCACCCGGCACCGCCCAGAGCAGCGAGGCGTAGTCCACCGGCACCGCAGCCAGGCTCTGCCCGCCCTCGAACGCCTGGCGCATCTGGGCGGCATCCATCGCACCCAGGTCGATGGGCGTCGCCGACACCAGGTTCTGGGACAACAGGGCGCCGTAACCGACACCGGTCACCGCGACCGCGCCGATCGCGGCCCGCAGGTACGGGTTGAGCCGCAGCAGGAACACCGCGTCCACGGCGATCCCGGCCGGCACCATCCAGAACGGCACCACCGACGGCGGGAAGGCGGTGACCACCAGCAGCGGCCAGATCAACGACCGGTACAGCACGTAGGCGGCGGTGATGACGGTGGCGGTCCAGAGCTTGCCGACCATCACCCGGGCGACCACCAGGATCGGCACGCAGATCACCATCGCCCAGATCGGATACACCCAGGTCGCGATCGGCAGCGCGAAGCCCTCGAGTGCGACGTCGTCCACCCCGCGGCCCAGCTGGGCGGCGGCGAAGTCGAGCAGCTCTCGCTCGGCGTACGGGGTGCCGCGGAACCAGGACGCCATTTCGAGGATGCCGTACTCCTGCTGGAGCTGGGCGAAGTGGGCGTTCTCGAAGAAGAAGGCGAAGAGGGCGACCAGTCCCGCCGTCCACTGCCGGCCGAACCGGCCGTCGCGGGGGTAGCGCAGGTACCAGGCCCGGATCACCCCGGCGATCATGATGGCGGTGCCGAGGTAGAGCATCGCGTGCGACGGGGACCAGGCCGTCAGGTCCAGGCCGTTGACCCGGTGGTTGATGACGTCGATCGGGGCTGCGATGAGGAAGACGCCGGTACCCCACTGCATCAAGCGCAGCGACAGCCGGTCCACCCCGTAGCCGGTGAACGAATGGACCAGCACCAAGGACACGGCGATGCCGGTTCCGACGGTGTTGATCAGATGCGGCGGCGCCATGTCGTCGCGCAGCCACTTGAAGTGCCAACTCACATCCCAGCTGGAGCCGACCAGCTTGAAGGCCAGCGCGACGACCCACCACCGCAGCAGCAGGACCTGCACCGATCGGGGCGCCGCTCGCCCCGGGACGCCGCGGGTCCAGTAGGTGCGAAGGAACGCCGAAAGTCGGTGCATGACCTCAGGATACGGTCGCCCCACCCCGCCGGAAGGGTCAGCCCGGCCGCGTCGCCGGACATCGATGCAGTTCAGCGGGGATGTCAGGCAACCGCGTCCGGGTCGGGGTAGTGCGCGTCCACCACGAGGGCGTCATCGGTTCCGTGGATCCCGCTGACGTGTCCGCCGGCGGATCCGACGGACAGCATCTGGTCGAGCAGATCGTCGCCGCTGAGCTGGACCTCGATCAGATCGGCACCGCGGGCGTCGAAGAGCGCCCGCGCGGCGTGGCCGCCGGAGGTGATCTTCTGCAGTGATCCGGTGGACGCCAGCGACGCCCTGGCCACCCCGAGAACTCCCAACAGGTCGTCCATCGCGTTCACCAGAGCGGGCGCATTGGCCTCGCACATCGCTCGGATCAGCTCGGGCCGGGTGGCGGCCACGCGGGTGCCGTCGGCGAAGGACGACGCAGCCAGCGACATCGCCAGATCCCCGCCGAGTTCGCCGACCTGAGCCAGCCCGCAGGCCATCAGATGGGCCACGTGTGAGACCCGGGCGACAGCCCGGTCGTGGGCGGCAGCTTCGCACGGGACCACCCGGCTGCCCACGGCGAGGGCGAGCCGGGCGACCGGAAGCCAGTCGGCGAGGTCGGCGTCCTCGTCCAGGCAGGTCACCCAGGCGGCGTCCGTGAAGAGGTCGGCCGAGCCGGCCGACCAGCCGGAGAACTGGGTGCCCGCCATCGGGTGCGACCCGACGAACCGGGCCCGGGGTGCCAGCTCCGCGACCAACTGGGCCACCGTCGTCTTGACGCCGGCGACGTCGGTCAGCCGGGCCTGCGGCACGCGTTCGTTGATCTGGCCGAGCAGTGGGCGGAAGGCGGTGACCGGCGCGGCCAGCACGATGAGCGCATCATCGGCTGCGGCGCGGTCGAGCACCGCGTCGAGGTCGTCCAGCACCGGGTAGCCGTCGGCGGCCGCCGCCGCCCGGGTCTCGGGGCTGCGCGACCAGCCGTAGACGGAGGTGATCGGCTGGGCCGCGCGGAGCAGGGAACCGCCAATCAGACCCAGCCCGAGAACACAGACGGGCGGCAGGATGCCCGTCGTCGGCCCATTCGGCATCCTGCCTCCAGTTCGTGAGCACATCACCCGGTCGGGTGAGTGACGCGTCGGTCGCTCGACCTCATCCTGTCGTAACGGTGTCGCTCAAACCAGCGATTGCCGACCGTGGCCGAGAAATCGGTGCCGCCGAGGCGGGTTTCCTTCCGTGTTGGCCCGGATGCAGCCGCCCGCGTACCGTTCCCCGCGTGAGCACCGACGGTTTCGCAGTGGCGGTAGTCCGCGCCGAAGGTCAATGGCGCTGCTCGCTGTTGGCTCCTGAGCTGCTCGACGACCTCGACGGCATCATCAGCGGCCTGCGCCGGGTGGCCACCGAGGGTGCGGTGTTCGGCCTGGTCTGCATCGAGGACGAGTTCTTCGTCGTCATCCGGCCGGTTCCCGGCGGGGTCGCGCTGTTGTTGTCCGATGCCACCGCGGCGCTGGATTTCGATCTGGCCGCGGACGTCCTCGATCTCCTGCACGTGGACGCCCCCGACGAGGACGAGGTGGACGACGACGCCTGGCCCGAGGGGGACATGGCACTGCTGGCCGACCTCGGGGTCCCGGAGCAGGAGATGCAGCTCATCGTCGACGACGACGAGATGTACCCCGACGAATCGCTCGTGGTGATCGCCCGGCGGGCCGGCTTCGAGGACGAGTTGCAGCGCGTCATCGACAAGCTCTGACGCCGGTGCGTGAGGTCCGGGAAGCGCTGATCCGGGCCGCGCTGGACGAGGCCGGGGCCGCCCGGGATGCCGGCGACGTGCCGATCGGCGCCATCGTGGTGGATGCAGCCGGAACCGTCATCGGGCGGGGCCACAACCGGCGCGAGGCCGCCGGTGACCCCACTGCACATGCGGAGATCGAGGCGCTGCGCGCCGCGTCCGTGGTCCGTGGTGAGTGGCGGCTCACCGGCTGCACGTTGGCGGTCACCGTCGAGCCCTGCACGATGTGTGCCGGCGCGATCGGGCTGGCCCGGATCGAGCGGGTGGTCTTCGGCTGCTGGCAACCCAAGACGGGTGCCGCCGGCTCACTCTGGGACGTGCTGCGCGACCGCCGGCTGACCCACCGGGTCGAGGTCGTCGGGGGCATCCTGGAGGCCGAATGTGCCGCCCTGCTGCAGGAGTTCTTCCGCACCCATCGTGACGTGGATCCGGTCTGAGGATGGTCTTGTCGACCCTCGGGCTCCGGTAAAGTGCTCCGCGGTGGCGTGTCCGAGCGGCCTAAGGAGCACGCCTCGAAAGCGTGTGAGCGTGAAAGCGTTCCGTGGGTTCAAATCCCACCGCCACCGCCATCGAACGGCCCCTGATCCCGGCGTGCAGCCCGGATCAGGGGCCGTTCTGGGTCATCGCCGAGCTGCGGCGGGCACCGGTCCCGAGCAGTGGGCATAGTGGCAGGCATGCCCATCACTCTGGACGGCCTCGCCCACATTCGGCTGACCGTCACCGACATCGCCCGCTCCCGCGACTTCTACGATCGCGTGTTCGGTCTCCCCGTGGCCTTCGAAATACCGGCCGGCGCGGACGAGACGACACGCACACAGTTGGCTTTCCTGTTCGGCGGGGTCATCTACAAGGTCGGCGCCAACCTGCTCGGGCTGCGTCCCGTCGCCCCGGCGGGGGAACGGTTCAACGAGGACCGAGTCGGCCTGGACCACGTCAGCTTCGCGGTGGCGGACCGGCAGGCTCTGCAGGATGCGGTCGCCCACCTCGACACCCTCGGTGTGGGACACGGCGGGATCAAGGAATTCGGCGGCACGGCGGTCCTGGAGTTCCGGGATCCGGACAACATCGCCCTGGAGCTGTTCGCGGTGGATGTCGCCACACCCGACGAGCCCACCACCTGACCGACCCGCCCGGCAGACGCCGGGACCGCTCGGATCGCCCTACGATCCCAGGCATGACATCAGCGGCCATCGGGCCAGCGTCGCTCTCCGCCCCGGTACCGCGCAGCACGGTGTTCGCGTGGGGGGTCTGGGACTGGGGGTCGGCCGCGTTCAACGCGGTGATCGTCACGTTCGTGTTCTCGCCCTACCTGACCAAGGTGGTCGGCGCGGACCTTCCGGGCCGGGTGAGCGCGAACACCTGGCTCGGCTGGTCGCTGGCGATCGCCGGTTTCATCATCGCGGTGCTCGCGCCGGTGGCCGGCCAGCGGGCCGATGCCAGCGGCCGGCGCAAGTGGTCGCTGGGGATCTGGAGCCTGCTGACCGCGCTGGTCATGGTCGGGCTGTTCTGGGTGAGGGACGACTACACCTACCTGTGGCTCGGCCTGGTGCTGATGGGAATCGGCTCGATCACCATCCAGTTCGCCGAGGTCTCCTACAACGCGATGCTGCGCCAGGTGTCCACCCCGGCCACCATCGGTCGGGTCTCCGGGTTCGGCTGGTCGATGGGGTACTTCGGCGGCATCGTGCTGCTGCTCGTCTGCTACGTGGGTTTCATCGCACCCGACGAGGGCTGGTTCGGCGCCACCGCCGACGGCGGTCTGAAGTACCGGATGGTGGCACTGTTCGCGGCGATCTGGTTCGCGGTGTTCGCGCTGCCCGTTCTGTTCAAGGTGCCGGAGGTGGCCGGCGCCCCGGCGAACAAGCGGGTCGGGTTCGCTGCCTCCTACCGGCTGCTGTTCCGGGACCTGCGCGAGCTGTACCGCACCGACCGCCACACCGTGTACTTCCTCGGTGCCAGCGCGCTCTTCCGGGACGGGCTCGCAGCGATCTTCACCTTCGGTGCGGTGCTGGCGGTCACCGTCTACGGCATCAGCGAAAGCGATGTGCTGATCTTCGGCGTCGCCGCGAACGTGATCTCCGCGATCGGGGCACTGGTCGCCGGCCGCTTCGACGATCGGATCGGCCCGAAGACGGTGATCGTCACGTCGCTGATCGGGATGATCGTGACGTCGCTCGTCCTGCTGTTCGTGGCCGGCCCGACGATGTTCTGGGTGTTCGGGCTGATCCTGACCCTGTTCGTCGGCCCGGCGCAGTCGTCCTCGCGAACCTTTCTCGCACGGCTGACCCCACCCGGCCGGGAGGGGCAGATGTTCGGTCTCTACGCCACCACCGGTCGCGCCGTGTCCTTCCTCGCCCCTGCCCTCTTCGGGCTGTTCACCTTCGTCTTCGACGCCGATCGCGCCGGGATCATCGGGATCGTCCTGGTGCTGATGGCCGGCCTGATCGCGCTGTTGCCGGTCCGACCGCCGATCACCGGTCCGGCGTACGCGGAGCGCGCCGGTTCCTGAGACCGACTGCGGGTAGCACAGGCACAATGCAGCAGAGCGCGGCGCGCGGCAGGGGAGCAGTCACCCCCTACCGCACCGATCGTGCACCGCAAGCTGGCGGCTCACCCGGAGGAACGATGCGCCCGTCTCACGTCCGCCCCCCGCGGCGGCGTTCGTCATCGGTCGCGCTGTCGGTCGGTCTGTGCGCCGTGCTGCTCGCCGGCTGCGCCACCGGGATCACCGGTCATGCGGCGGTCGACCCGGCAGCGGTCCCGCCGGCCGGGAAGCCGCTGGGATACACCCCGTCGGACTTCCCGATCAGTTTCGCCGGCGACGACCCCGCGGATCAGATCGCCCGGGACGCCCTCGACGACGTCATCGCCTTCTATTCGTCGTTCTACCCGGAGGTGTTCGGCCACGAGTTCGTGCCGCCGACCGGCGGCTACTTCTCGATCGAACCGGGAGAGCGGCACCAGTCGGGCTGCATGGACGGCCCCGACGACCCGCTCATCGAGGACAACGCCTTCTACTGCTCGCGCGACGACGAGGTCGCCTATTGGCGTCCGCTGCTGGACCGGTACGCCCGCGAGTACAGCGACATGCAGGTCGGTCTGGTGCTGGCCCACGAACTCGGCCACACGATCCAGAAGCGGGAGGACATGTTCGACGTGCGGTCCATCGTGGCCGAGACCCAGGCGGACTGCTTCGCAGGCGTCTGGGCCCGCTCCGTCGCCGACGGGAAGAACCCGCACTTCCGGTACGACCCGGCGAACATGGACAACACCCTGTTGGCGTGGGCGCTCGAGCTGCCCAGCGAGGTCGGGTCCGACCCGAACGGGCGGGGCCAACACGGCAGCGCCTTCGATCGGGTGACAGCGGTGCAGGAGGGCTACGAACAGGGCCCAGCGGCCTGCCGGGACAATTTCACTGACCGCCGACCCTTCGCCCAGGCGGAGTTCAGCCCCGCGGAACTGGTGCGGAGCGACCCGGGGAACGCGTCCTACGAGTCTGCGCTCAGGTTCGCCCCACAGGTCTTCGGGGGCTTCTACGCCGACCGGTTCGGCGACCTCGGCGGCACCTGGGAGCCGCCGACGCTGGCAGGCGGCCCCGGTGACCCGACCTGCCCGAGTGACCGGGCGGTCTCCTACTGCGCGGCGACCAACACCGTGCTGATCGACGACGAGGCGACCCTGCGCGCGCTGCACGACCAGTACGGGGATTTCGCGATGATGACGGCGTTGGGCCTGGCCTACGGCACGGCCGCCCTCGTCCAACTCGGGTATTCGGCGACCGATCCGAACGCGGCGCCGGCCGCGAGCTGCCTGACCGGCGCGGTCGCCGTCACCCTCGCCGGGCAGAACCCCTACGAGATCGTCCTCAGCCCGGGCGATTTCGACGAGGCCACCGTGATGCTGCTGTCAGCCGACCGGGACAACCCCATCGTCGACACCGGCGACGTCAGCGCCTTCGCGCGGATGGATGCGTTCCGGTCCGGGGTGAACGGCGGGGTGCTGAGCTGCGGCGTCGGCGGCTGAGTTCGTGCAGGTCAGCGCAGGGTCCGACGGTCAGGTCGAGTCGGCAGACTCGGCGGCCAGCCGGGCGTCGTGCCGCTTGAGTTTGGCCAGCACCGCGAACCCGATCGGGATGATCACCCAGGCCGACAGCAGCCGGTAGATCAGCACCGCTGCGGCAGCCGGGCCGTGTGAGGCGCCCGAGGACACCAGACCGGCCAGTAGGGCGGCCTCGACCAGCCCGATCCCGCCGGGGGTGAGGGGCACCTGCCGCACCAGTTGGACGCTGAGGTAGACCACCGACAGCTTGACCAGGTCGGTCTGGATGTCGAAGGCCCAGCAGGAGGCGAGCAGGCACACGGCTTCGGTCGCCCACTTCAACAGGCTCCAGCCGATCGCGAGTGTCAGGTAGCGCAGCCGCACCAGCCGGGCCTGACGCACGGTTTCCAGGCCGTCGCGGGCGAGCGCTCCCAGCTTGGGGGACCGCCGCTCGAATCGGTCCAGTCGGGGAGTGTCACGGTCGGCGATGTGTTCGGGGCGGCCCCTGATCCAGCGCTTCACGTACAGCGCGACCAGGCCCAGTGTGGCTGCTCCGATCAACCCGAACACCACCGGGTTGCCCTTGAGCAGGGTGATGAAGGCGGTGCCGGTGGCGGCACCGATCACCATGAAGTACATCACCGCGAGCGAGCCGATCGACAGCAAACCGGACAGCACCATCACGGTCGCCGCCGTGCTGCGGTTGGCCCCGCTCGCGCGGTACTGGGCGAACGAGTAACCGGCGGACACCGCCGCCCCGGCCGGCAGGCTGTTGGTCAGGGCGGTTCCGCCGAGGGTGATCACGGTGATCCGTCGTCGGCTGATCCGGGTGTCGAAGGCCGCCAGCAACTGACGCTGCTGCTCGGCGAACGCGAAGATCGACGTGGCCATCGCGACCGCGGCGATCAGCACCCACATCCAGTCGGCGGTCAGCAGCGCCCCCCACACCTCCGCCGGCTTGGGCAGCTTGCCCTGCAGGGCGAACGCGATGACGACGAGCATCGCGACAATGCCGAGCGCCTTCAGCGGGGTGTGCCACCGGGACCTGGACTGCGCGGCATCCACCTCAGGGGCACCCTCGGGCTCGACATCGCTGTCGTCGCATGTGTCGTCGGAGGTGTCGGGCACCCGGCCGGGGACATCGGGATCCTTGGGCCAGGTTCGGTGCCAGCGGGTCTGTCGGGGGCGGATACGGTCCGCAGCGGGAACCGGTACCAGGGTCGTGCCGTCGGGCAATGCATCGATCTCGACGGCCGCGCGGGACACAGTGCGGACGCGGTCGACCGCATCGTCGGCACCGGGTCCCCTGACGTCCACCCCACGATGGTGCCTGGTGGATTGCTGCCCTGTCACGTAGATACTCCGCAGTCGTGCCCGGACGAGGGCTGATGGTTCAGTGTCGGGGGTTCTACCCAGCCCGTCTTCGGGCGAGCGGGCGCCGGCACCGATCGTGGCGGGTGGCTCAGCCCGCTGCTGTGGTCGGGTGTTCGCGGTCGGTACCGTCCGCGGGCGGCAGCAGCCCCGTGCAGAGGGTGACCAGCGCCGCGGGCAGCAGGTCGCGCACCATCAGCAGCCGCTGGGCCGACACCCCGGCCACCTCCGGACCGTCCACCAGCGCGCGGCTGACCGTGGCCAGACTCACACCGGCCGGATCGACGTCGACAAGCTCGAGGGTGTCGTCCGGCCCCACCCGGCCGGGTCGCACCACGGTGAGGTGGAACCCGGTGCGGCCGCTGCGCATCAACTGCTCCACCAGGCCCGGTACCCGCAGGTGGGCGGTCAGCGCGGCGTCCGGCACCGAGGGTGCCCCGACCCGCACCTCGGCGGTGCCCCAGCGGAAGGTGTCACCGACGAAGACCTCCGCCTCCAGCAATCCGATGCTGGTGAGCTGCTCGCCGAAGGCGGGCTCGTCGATCACCGGCAGGCCGGCGTCGGCCCATGCCGCGTAGTGCTCCCAGGGGTGAACGGTCACCGCCTGCTCGGGACCACCGGGATGCTCGTCGTCAGCGAACCCGGCCACGGACAACGGGCGGGGTTCGGTGACCGGCGACCGCCGCCCGGCCGTCACGACCGACAGCTGACGGGGGCGGCCCGTCAGGTGGCGGGCATGGCCCCAGGCGGTGATGGTGTCGGCGTTCACATCGTCGATCGTACGGACGGGTCACCCGGTCGGCCCAGCAAACAGAAATAGCGGGTGCTATTTCCCTGGGCGCGCGGTCAGCGCTCCGGAGCCTGCAGACCCGGTCCGGGCGCGGGGCGTTGCCGGCACATGTTTCTCGGTCCACTGGAACACCTCGCGGAAGAACACCTCTCGCACGTGCTCGCGGGACAGCGACAGATCATGCAGGCCCGCCTCCACGGTGACGACCGTGACGTCGCCGCCCAGCGCGGTGGCCCCGGCCCACATCTGCCGCACGTCGAGCACACAGTCCGAGTCCGCGTGGTGCGGGCCCGGGACGGCAGGGTCGCCGGACCGGGCGGAAGTGATGACCAGGACCGGCACCCCGATCGCCAGTCCGGCATTGAGTCGCCGGTGTCCGCGGCGCACCGTCCGCAGCCACCCGGCCCGGACTCGGGACGGACCGATCGATTTCCACGCCGTGTCGAACTCCCATTCGCCGCCGTTGCTGGTGTGCAGCGCCTGCGCGTAGGCCGAGGCCATCGACGACACCACGATCCGGGGGAAGAACCTCCCGAACACGTCGATCAACCGGGTGTAGAGACCGCGCTCCAGAGCGGTGCCGTTCAGGTCGAAGAAGGGGCTGTTGAGCACCATCGCGTCGATGGGGTGCTGGTCGCGACGGCGGTGTGCCCACAGCGGTCCGATCAGCCCGCCCGTCGAGTGGGCCAACAGCACCACCACCTCGTGCCCTTCGGCGCGGATGATCCGCACCGCCTCGTCGAGTTCCTCGTCGTAGTCGCTGAGGTCGGTGACGTGGTTGACGGTCTGGTGCGGCCGGATCGACCGGCCGTACTTACGTAGGTCCAGTGCGTAGAAGTCGTAACCGTGATCGACCCATTGCTGAGCCACGTGCACGTGGAAGAAGTAGTCGACGAACCCGTGCAGGTACAGCACTGCTCGCCGGTGCCGACCGATCGGCGTCCGGCGGATCAACGTCGCCACGACCGGGCCTTCTGCGTCAGGACGCAGCGGCAACGTCTGCGCGCTGAAGGGGGGACCGAGGACGTCCTCGGTGGGGGCGGTCACGGCGTCATCGTAGGCGCGCGGCGGGCACCTCCGGGAGACCGTTCGCGCTGCCCACCCCTTCGACCACCTTTACGCTGCAGTCATGTCACGCAGCGTGTACGTCACCTCGCCCGAGGGCAATTCCGGGAAGTCGACCGTGGCCTTCGGCCTGCTCGACCAGTTGACCCGCAGCGTGGAACGGGTGGGCGTGTTCCGCCCGGTGACGCAGTCGGACACCGCGCGGGACCGGGTGGTCGAGTTGCTCCAGTCCCATCCGGCGGTCCAGCAGGACTACGCCGCTGCCATCGGGATCAGCTACGACGCGCTGCACCGCGATCCGGCGGGCGCACTGGGTGAGATCCTTCGGCGCTACTACGAGATGGCCGGGGACTTCGACGTCGTCGTGGTACTCGGCAGCGACTACACCGACATCGCCACCGGTAGCGAGCTCGCCTTCAACGCCGGGGTCGCGGCGAACCTGGGTTCCCCGGTGGTGCTGGTGGTCAGCGGGGTGGGCCGTACCCCCGAGGAGATCAGGTTGTCGGCGGACCTCGCGAGAGCGGAGCTGTCCGCCCTGCACGCCCACCCGGTGGCGGTGATCGCCAACCGGGTGGACCCGGCCGCGGCCGATCAGGTGCGGGTTCTGCTCGCCGCCGGCGATGGCCTCGGCGTCGGAGTGATCCCGGAGATCCCGACGCTGATCGCGCCGTCGATCGCCCAGCTGGTCCAGGCCTGCGACGGCCGGATCATCCGCGGGGACTCCCCGGATGCGCTCGCCAGGGAGTCGATGGGGTTCGTGGTCGCGGCGATGTCGCTGCCGAACGTGCTCGTCCGGCTGCACGACAACTTCACGGTGATCGCCCCCGGGGACCGGTACGACCTGCTTCCCGGGCTGGTGCTCGCGCACTACGCCGGGACGTTCCCGCCGGTGGCGTCGATCGTGCTGACCGGCGGGTACCTGCCGCCGGAGCCGGTGCAGCGGCTCATCGACGGGTTGGTCGGCGACCTGCCGATCATCGTCACCGACCGTGACACCTTCGACACGGCCACGATGCTGAGCCAGGCCAGGGGGAAGCTGCGGGCGGGCTCGACGGTCAAGATCGACACGGCCCTGCGGGTCTTCGCCGAGAGTGTCGACGTGGACAGCCTCATCGCGAGCATCGAGATCAGCCACAGCGAGGCGACCACCCCGCTGATGTTCCAGTTCCGGTTGATCGACCGCGCCAGGAAGGACCGCCGGCACATCGTGCTGCCGGAGGGCAGCGACGATCGCATCCTGCAGGCCACCGACTCGTTGCTCCGGCTGGGGGTCGCCGACATCACGATCCTCGGCGAGGAGAACGACATCCGGACCCGGGCTTCCGCACTGGGGTTGACCCTGGGCGCGGCGACAGTGCTCTCGCCGCGAGACCCGGCGCTGGTGGAGCGCTTCGCCGCGGAGTACTTCCGGCTGCGTCAGCACAAGGGCATGACGCTGGAGAAGGCGCGGGAGGTCGTCACCGACGTGTCGTACTTCGGCACGATGATGGTGCACCTCGGGCTGGCGGACGGCATGGTCTCCGGGGCGGCCCACACCACCGCGCACACGATCAAGCCGTCCTTCGAGATCGTCAAGACGGTGCCGGGCACCAAGATCGTCTCCAGCGTGTTCCTGATGTGCCTCGCCGACCGGGTGCTGGTCTACGGGGATTGCGCGGTGAACCCCGACCCGACCGCCGATCAGCTCGCCGACATCGCGATCTCCTCGGCTGCGACCGCCGCGCAGTTCGGGGTGGACCCCCGGGTCGCGATGCTGTCGTACTCGACCGGTACGTCCGGCAGCGGCGCCGACGTGGACAAGGTGCGGGCGGCCACCGGCATCGTCGCGGAGCGCCGGCCGGACCTGTTGGTCGAGGGGCCGATCCAGTACGACGCCGCCGTGGACCCGTCGGTCGCGGCCTCGAAACTGCCGAACTCGCAGGTCGCGGGCCGTGCGACGGTGCTGATCTTCCCCGATCTGAACACCGGCAACAACACGTACAAGGCGGTGCAGCGCAGCGCCAACGCGGTTGCCATCGGACCCGTGCTGCAGGGCCTGAACAAGCCGGTGAACGACCTCTCCCGGGGTGCGCTCGTCGTCGACATCATCAACACCGTGGTGATCACCGCCATCCAGGCGCAGGCCCGCGCCGCTGTCGCCGAAGGGGCATCCTCGTGAACCGCACCGTGCTCGTCCTCAACTGCGGTTCGTCCTCGATCAAGTACCAGCTGGTGGATGTGGACTCCGGGATCGCGCCGGCCAGCGGGCTGGTGGAGAAGATCGGTGCGATCGACGGCGTCGTGACGCACAAGGAAGGCGGCCGCAGCCTTCGCATCGAGGGCGAGATCGCCGATCACGCGGTCGGTCTCACCCTGATGCGGCGGGCCTTCAGTGACATGGGTGCCGACCTCGCCGATCGCGGCGTCACCGCGGTGGGCCACCGGGTGGTGCACGGCGGGACGCGGTTCACCGGCCCGGTGTTGATCGACCACACGGTGATCGGCCAGATCGGTGAGCTGTCGGTGCTGGCTCCGCTGCACAACCCGGCGAACCTGACTGGAATCGAACGGGCCATGACGAGCTTCCCGGGGCTGCCGCACGTGGCGGTCTTCGACACCGCGTTCTTCCACGACCTGCCGCTCGCCGCCTCGACGTACGCCATCGACCACCAGCTCGCCGCCGACCACGGGGTCCGTCGGTACGGCTTCCACGGCACCTCGCACAGCTACGTCTCGCAGCAGGTCGCACAGCTGCTCGGCCGGCCGTACAGCGAGGTGAACCAGATAGTGCTGCACCTCGGGGCCGGTGCCTCGGTGGCGGCGATCCGCGGTGGACGACCGGTCGACACCTCGATGGGGATGACGCCACTGCAGGGACTGGTGATGGCGACGCGGTCCGGTGACATCGATCCGGGTGCGCTGTTCCATCTGCACCGGGTGGCCGGTCTTTCGGTCGACGAGATCGACAACCTGCTCAACCGGCGGTCCGGGGTCCTCGGCCTGTCCGGGGTCGGCGACTTCCGTGACCTGCACCGACTGATCGCCACCGGGGATGCGAACGCCACGCTGGCGCTGGATGTCTGGGTGCACCGGGTGCGCAGCTACATCGGGGCCTATTACGCCGTCCTCGGGTCGGTGGACGCGATCACCTTCACCGCGGGCGTCGGCGAGAACGACGCCCGGGCACGCGAGCTGGTGATGGCCGACCTGACCGGCCTCGGGATCTCGGTCGATCCGGCGCGCAACCACGGATCCGAGCGCGACGCCCGGATCATCTCCCCGGACGGATCTCCGGTGACTGTCCTGGTGGTGCCGACGAACGAGGAGCTCGAGATCGCCAGGGCGACCGTGGCGACGATCGCCGGCTGACCGATCCGGGGCCGACGGATCCGGGGCTGACGGATCCGGGGCCGGGGCCCGCGGGGCCGGTTCAGCCCACGGCCGGCCGGGTTCGGGCGAACTGTCGGTAGCCGGCCAGGGTGCCGGCGACGACCACCCCGGACAACAGCACCGAGGCGGTCACATCGGTGAACCAGTGCACCGCGAGGTACAGCCGGGTCGCGATCACGATGATCGACAGCGCGGCGGCGACCACGACGGCCACCACGGCCCGCCTCCTGCTGACCGCCCCGAAGAAGCCGATCAGGATGACCAGTACGACACACCCGTAGAGACTCACCGCGCCGGCGACATGTCCGGACGGGAACGACGGCTCGACGGTGAGCACCACCTGGTCGATCTGCGGCGGGCGGCTGCGCGGGGCCACCAGCTTGCTGAGCCGGACCAGCAGCCCGGCGAGGCTCGGCCCGACGAAGATGATCAGCGCCGGCACCCAGGACCGGGTCCGCCACGCCACCAGCGCTGCGAGCACGATCGCCAGCACGGTCGAACCGAACGGGCTGACCAGGTCGGTGATCACGACGACGACCGGCGTCAACCCGGCGACCCGGTGCTGCACGAACCAGTCGTGGACCGGAACGTCGAAGCCGCGGCTGATCAACCCGTCGTGCTCCACATCCAGGGTCAGGCCCACCAACGCGAGCAGCAGGACGCCTGCCACGACCAGCGGAACGATGACGCCGCGTCGGTCGTAGCTGCGGGAGTCGAGCCACTTGGGGAGGTCACTGGCTCGGTGCACCGACCTGCGGACCGCGTACAACGCGATCACCGCGAGGACGACTCCACCCGCGACCTTCACCCACAACGGCAACGACGCCGAGAATGCGACCGGCGTTTCGTTCACTGGCGCATCAGCTCCTCGATGACGGCGACGGTCGCCGCCCAGGCGGGCGACGTGATGTCGACGAGAGCCATATGCCCACCGGCGACCTCGACCAGCCGGACATTGGCCCCGGCGGCGACGGCCTCAGCGAGGTAGACCTCACTCTGATCGAACGGCACGTCCTCGTCGTCCCGGGCGTGCAGCAACCGCACCGGCACCGCCAGCGGGACGGCGGTGATCGGGTCGGCGATCGCCCAGCGATCGGGGTGGCTGGTGCGCGGCGCACCGATGAGGTCCTGCATCGCCCCGTTGCCCACCCGCTGGTCGGCGGCCCTGGCCAGCGCGACCACGCCGGCCTGGCTGACCGCACCGGTGACCCGGACGGCAGGGGCGGAGCCCGGGGAGCCGGGGGGCAGGCCGGCCCGGCCGGCGGCCCAGACCGCCAGCTGACCGCCGGCGGAGTGGCCGACGGTGACCACGCGGCTGGTGCCGGTGCTGCGGTTGGGGTTGCGGTCGGGGTCGGGGTCGGGGTCGGGGTCGGGGTCGGGGTCGGGGTCGGCGAGGGTCGCCAGCAGGTCGATGCCGGCGGCGACGTCCAGCAGCGTCTCCGGGTACCCGCCGCCGCTACCGACCCGCCGGTACTCCAGGTTTGCTGCGGTGTACCCACGGGCCGCAAGATCTGCGGCGAGCGGGGCCCCGAGCACGGCGTTGTAGGCACTGCGCCAGAAACCGCCGTGGATGATCACCACGACCCCGGGGCGGGGCGGCGGCCCGATCGGGCGGTACAGATCGGCCCATTGGTCGGGATGCAGGCCGTAGTAGTGGCGTTCGGGCACGGGTCAGAAGCCGCCGGTGCTGCCGCCGCCCCGACGACCACCGCCGCCGCCGAACCCGCCGCCGCCGAACCCCCCACCCCCGCCGAAACCACCGCCACGGCCGAACCCGCCGCCGCCCCGCCGACCGCCCGACAGCATCCCGCCCAGGACGGCCCCGGCGAAGCCACCACCGAAGCCACCGCCGGAGTTGTTGCGGTTGTTCCGATCGGCCTTCTCCCGGGCTGCGCGCTCGCGCGCCTCCTTCTCCAGTTGCTCCCGCCGCCGGATCTCGCCCAGGCGGGCGTCGACCTCGGCCTGCTGCCCCGCCAGGGCGCTGTCGACGCTGTTCAGAATGGCCAGCCCGTCCACGATCGAGGTGGAGCCGTCCCGGACGGCGGACGCCATGGTGCCCAGCTGCGAGTTCAGTGAACCGAAGTCCAGCGGTGGCAGGTCGTCATCGTCGAGCAGCTCGGTGCGTCCCCGCTGCAGGGCCTCGATGCGCGCCCGGGTACCGGTGACCGCCTCGTTCCACAGCGTCAGCCAGCCGGTGTCCTGTCGGAGCATCGCCAACCGGTCCGCGGTCCGGCCGACCACTGCGTCCAGGCCCGCCAGGTTCTGCCGGTCCTGGTCCGCAGTCACGCCCAGCGCCTGCCCGGAGAGCCCGCCGCGTTCTTCGCGGCGCCGCAGCGTCACGTCGACGTCGGAGAGGTCGTTCTCGAGCGGGTCGCGGTGCGGCCCGTCGGGCACGGTCTCCATCAGCACTTCGAGGTCCTCGACCCGTTGTCGCAGCGTCACTGCGGTCAGCTGGTTCGCGGCGGCCTGCTCTTCCTCGGCGGCAGCAGCCTGCGCCCGGGCCTTACGGCGCCGGATGCTCCGGAGCACCCACCACCCCGCGACGAGCAACGCAAGGACCGCCAGGACCACCCAGATCCAGGTGGTTGACGGTGGGCTGATCGTGGACTGCAGCTCGGAGACGGCGGCGACGACGCCCGCCGTCCAGTCGCCGTTCTGGAAGTCGGCGGTCATCGCGGCGCGGATGCCCTCGACGTTGTTCTCGACCGCGGGAGGTGTGCCGCCGCCGTAATAGACGCCCGACTGGCGAGCCTGCACGTTGACCGCGATGACGACGACGTTGGACAGCCAGTCCGAACCGTTCCAGCCCGCCTGGGTGCCCAGGGCCTTCACGTCGCTCTCCAGCGCGGCGCCGGCCGATCTGAGCGTCACCACGATCACGTTGACCCCGTCGAGCTGGGCTGCGGCATCGGTGATCGCGGCGGCATCGAGCACCTTCGCCTGGTCGACGACCTTCGCCGTCCCGGCGAGTGCAGTGCCAGGGACGAGGCCGATCAGGGTCAGTGCGGCGAACAGTGCGAACCCGATCCGGGGGAGCAGCTTCATACCGGCTGACTGTAGTGCGGGTCACCGACAGCGCCGCGGCTCTCCTCGAGTGCTGTGGTGGCGGCCTGCCCCGTCGTCCCGCATCCTCGGGGGAGGCAGCGTCGAGGAGGGGACATGTTCCAGCGGTGGATCTCGTCGCGTCGTTCCCGCGCGACGAACCCGACGGCCAACGGCCCCGACCTCTCGGCGGTGCCACCGTTCCCGGCCGAGTTGGACGGGGGTCTGCAGTCGGTCGACCCGTCGGTCATCGGCGCCTACGTCGGCCTCCCGGTCGTGGCTGTCGGAGCCTTGGACAGCAGTAGTGGCGGCGACGGCACACCGGTCGAACACCCGACACTGGCCGCATTGGTGGCCGGTCAGCAGGAGGCGCGGCGGGCGGTCCTGCGGGCCAGCGGGATGAGTGAGGACCAGATCGAGATCGTGGTCGAGACCATCAGCTCGGCGGCGCTGCACCAGCATCGGCAAGCGTGGTGCGTGACGTTCGCAACGGGCCGGACAGCGTCGGTGCAGGTCTTCCCGCTGGGTGACGGGCGGGGGGATTTTGCCGGCTATCGGACGCGCTTCCAGGAGCAGGTCGCGCCGCGCGGGCGGCATCCGATCCTGGACGGCTCGGTGACCGACATCCCGGAGGCCCACTACGAGACGTACCGGATGGGCGGCGTCGTGGTGGCCATGGGCCGCGCGCACGAGGCGGTGGTCCGAACGGAACGCCTGGAAGGCCCGCGACCGGATCTGACATTGGCCGCGCTGGCGGCGCTGGGCCTGTGGGCCGTCGAAGGCTGACGAGCGCGATCCCGCTGTGGGAAGGCGGTGGCGGAGGATAGGGGATTCGAACCCCTGAGGGAGTTACCCCAACACGCTTTCCAAGCGTGCGCCATAGGCCACTAGGCGAATCCTCCGCGCCGGAGTCTACCGGCCCGGACGGGGTGGTTCGGACGCTTCCAGGGCCGCGGCGGTCCGGGTGCTTCCGGTGGCGGCCGGAACGGTTATGCTTTCGGACGGACCCCCGCGGCGTCCATCTCCTTAACTCCCCCAGGGTCGGAAGGCAGCAAGGGTCCGGGAGCTCTGACGGGTGCGGGGGTCCCCTTTCGTCTCTGCGGTCGGTACCGCCCCGTTCCATCCCCCGACTGCCCGGTGTGTACGCCCGGGAGTCAGTGTCGGGGTGAGCACGTAACCTCGTCCCGTGGCACTCGCGCTGTATCGCAAATACCGCCCGGCGACCTTCGCCGAGGTGGTCGGGCAGGACCACGTCACCCAGCCGCTGCGGACCGCACTGGGTGCCGGTCGCATCAACCACGCCTACCTGTTCTCCGGCCCGCGCGGCTGCGGCAAGACGTCCAGCGCCCGGATCATGGCGCGGTCGCTGAACTGCGTGCAGGGCCCGACCCCGGATCCGTGCGGGGTCTGCCCGTCGTGCATCGCGCTCGCCCCCGAGGGCCCCGGTTCGCTGGATGTGGTGGAGCTCGACGCCGCCAGTCACGGTGGCGTCGACGACACCCGTGACCTGCGTGATCGCGCTTTCTACATGCCCGCCGAGTCGCGCTACCGGGTGTTCATCATCGACGAGGCGCACATGGTCTCGGCGCAGGGGTTCAATGCCCTGCTCAAGATCGTCGAGGAGCCGCCCGAGCACCTGGTGTTCATCTTCGCGACGACCGAGCCGGACAAGGTCATGACGACCATCCGCTCCCGGACCCACCACTACCCGTTCCGGCTGATCCCGCCGGCCACGCTGCGCACGTTGTTGGAGCGGCTGTGCGCCGAAGAGGCCGTCCAGGTCGAGCCGGCCGTGTATCCGCTGGTGATCCGGGCCGGCGGCGGATCCGCGCGCGACTCGCTGTCGATCCTGGATCAGCTACTCGCCGGCGCCGGGGCCGACGGCGTCACCTACCGCAGTGCGGTCTCCCTGCTCGGGGTGACCGACGCCGCGCTGTTGGACGAGACCGTCGACGCGCTCGCCGCCGATGACGGCGCGTCGGTGTTCGGGGCCATCGACAAGGTGGTGGAAGCGGGCCACGATCCGCGCCGGTTCGCCGCCGACCTGCTGCAGCGCCTCCGTGACCTGGTGATCCTCGCCGCGGTACCCGATGCGGGTGCGAAGGGCTTGATCGACGCCCCGGACGACCAGGTCGCCGCCATGCAGGGGCAGTCCGAGCGGCTCGGGCCGGGCACGTTGACCCGACTTGCTGATCTGCTGCACACCGGCCTGACCGAGATGCGCGGGACCACGGCTCCGCGGTTGGCGCTGGAGTTGATGTGCGCCCGAATGCTGCTGCCTGCGGCCGCCGGCGGTGAGGGTGCCCTTGTGCAGCGGGTCGAGCGCCTCGAGCAGGCGGTGAGCGGCGGCTCGGCCCTGCCACCTGCGGGCCCAGCCCAGCCCGGTGCCGCACCTTCGGTCGCCGACGGACCCGCCGGTGACGAGGCCGGTCGGGGCAGTAGCGCCGCCTATCGCCGGCCCTCACTGCGCACCCCGCCCGCGGCCCCGCGCACCCCGGTCGCGCCTGCCCCGGCCGCACCTGTGCCGGCAGCGTCTGCACCGGCAGCGTCTGGCCCGACTGCACCTGAGGCGGGCGCACCTGGGCCGACGGCACCCGAACCGGCTGCAGCTGGGCCGGCTGCAGCTGGGCCGGCAGTGGCCCGGCCGGCCGCGTCCGCCGTTCCGGGCAGCCGTGGGGCATCCGCGACCCCGCCGCCTCGGACCGTGGTCAACCCGGCGCTGGGTCTGCCGTCCCCACCCAAGCTTTCGTCCCGCCGACCGGGAGCCGCTGCGGCCGGCCCGGCGGTCCCATCGGGACGCTCGTCCACTGCTCAACCTGATGCGGCTGGTCAGCCCACCGTGCTGGCACCGACGGATGACTGGGCTCCGCCGGACGCCCCGCCCGACGAGGACGAATACGGCGACCCGGGTCCGGGGGCGCGTCAGTCGGGGCCGCCGGCGCGGCCCACCGGGTCACCGCCGCGGTCCACCCCTACGCCCAACAGCGAGCAGCCGCACCCGCGGACCGGGCCGGTGCCCGCCGGTCGGCCCGCGCCGTCGGCGGACGCACCCGCCACCGGCCCGTCCGACGGCGTCCGGCCAGCCGCTGCCGTGACCGCTGCTGCGGATGCGGCAGGCTCGGCGGGTCCGGCGGCAAGTCCTGTCGGTCCCAGCGGTCAGCAGCCACTCGACGTCACCGACGCCCGCCGGGCCTGGCCGGAAATCCTTGCCGCGGTGCAGCGCCGGAAGCGGGTGACGCAGGCGATGCTGACGTCGGCAACGGTGACCGGCCTGGTGGACGGCGTCCTCCACCTGACCGTGGGCAACTCGGCGATGTCACGTCGAGTGATGGAGGCGGGCAACGTGACCGTCCTGCGGGAGGCGATCGACGAGGTGCTGTCGGTCCAGTGGGCCATCCGCTGTGACGCCGCGGGGGAGTCGCCGCCGGCCCGCCGGCCGGCGCTGAGCGTTGTGCCCGATCCGCCGACGGACACCGACGACGCCCCGGACGACTACGACGTCCGGGTGGCCGATCCCGAACCGACGAACCATGTCGTCGGCGATCCGGAGGTCACTGCGATCGAGCTGCTGACCCAGCAGTTGGGCGCCCGCCGCCTCGACGGCTGACCGCGCCTCGACCGCCAAACGCCCCTCGACCGCCGACCTCTGCGTGAGGGCCACCGTGCCGGGCGACCGGGCGACCGGGCGACCGCGTGACCGCATGACCGCTCCGGAGCCGGGCGCGCCACCGGAGCACTCAGTGGCCGCGGGCGATCCAGCTGTCCAGGGCGGGTGCCTCGTCGCCGATGGTGGTCGAGTCGCCGTGCCCGGTGTGTACGACGGTCGCCGCGGGCAGGGTGAGCAGCCGGTCGCGGATCGAGTCGATGATGGTGGGGAAGCTCGAGAACGACCGACCGGTCGCCCCGGGGCCGCCGTTGAACAGCGTGTCGCCGGTGAACACCGCGGCGAGCTCCGGTACATGGAACGAGCAGCTGCCGGGGGAGTGACCCGGCGTGTGCAGCACCTGCAGGGTGATGCCGGCGACGGCGATGATCTGCCCGTCGCTCAGGTCGGCGTCGGGTAGCCGGTCGCCGTAGGTCATCTCCCAGAGCGGGACATCGGCCGGGTGCAGCATGATCGGGGCCGCAGCGAGATCGGCCACCGCCGGGGCAGCATCGATGTGGTCGTTGTGAGCGTGGGTGCACAGGACGGCCTTCACCGTCCGACCTGCGACAGCGGCGGTGATGGCCTGACTGTCGTGCGGTGCGTCGATCACCACGACCTCGGTGTCGTCACCGACGATCCAGACGTTGTTGTCGACGTCCCAGGTGCCCCCGTCGAGGCTGAACGTCCCGGACGTGATGAGGTGTTCGATCCGTGCCGCCATCAGTGTGACTCCCCGCTCGTCGTTCCAGCGGAGCCGAGTCTGCCACGAGCCGGGAGCGGCGCCGCCCCTGCGGAGCCGCCGATGCGCCGCTTCGTTGCCACCGCGGTCGGCGAAGTAGCAACGAAGCGGGGACGGCTACGGGATCCCGGCTACCTACAGGTCGGCGTACAACGGGTGCTTGGCGGCCAACGCCGACACCCGTGCCCGCAGCGACGCGGTGACCTCGGCGGAGAGTTCCCCGGCGGGCTCGACCAGCGCCGCGGCGATGATGTCGCCGACCTCGGCGAAGTCGGCGTCGCCGAAGCCCCGGGTGGCCAGCGCCGGTGTGCCGATCCGCAGACCGGAGGTCACCATCGGCGGCCGCGGATCGAACGGGACGGCGTTGCGGTTGACCGTGATGCCGATGTCGTGCAGCCGGTCCTCGGCTGCCTTGCCGTCCAGCTCGGAGTTCCGCAGGTCGGCGAGCACCAGGTGCACATCGGTGCCGCCGGTGAGCACCGACACCCCGGCCGCGGTCACGTCGTCGGCGGTCAGCCGCTCGGCCAGCAGCCGCGCTCCGCTCAGGGTCCGGGCGAGCCGCTCCTGGAACGCCGGGTCGGCAGCCATCTTGAAGGCAACCGCCTTGGCGGCGATGACGTGCTCCAGGGGACCGCCCTGCTGGCCGGGGAAGACCGCGGAATTGATCTTCTTCGCCAGAGCCGGGTCGTTGGTCATGATGACCCCGCCGCGCGGTCCGCCCAGCGTCTTGTGGGTGGTGGTGGTGACCACGTGTGCGTGCGGGATCGGCGACGGGTGCAACCCGGCGGCCACCAGCCCGGCGAAGTGCGCCATGTCGACCATCAGGTACGCACCGACCGAGTCGGCAATCTCCCGGAAGCGGGCGAAGTCCAGGTGCCGCGGATACGCCGACCAGCCGGCGATGATCAGCTGCGGGCGGTGCGTCTCGGCGAGCCGGGCCACCTCGTCCATGTCGATCCGGTGGTCCTCCTTGCTCACCTCGTACGCGGCGACCTTGTAGAGCAGCCCGGAGAAATTGATCCGCATGCCGTGGGTGAGGTGGCCGCCGTGCGCCAGCGACAGCCCCAGGATGGTGTCGCCCGGCTTGATCAGCGCCTGCATCGCGGCGGCGTTGGCCTGCGCACCGGAGTGCGGCTGCACGTTGGCGAAGCCGGCGCCGAACAGTGCGGTGATCCGCTCGATGGCGAGCGTCTCGATGACGTCCACATATTCGCAACCGCCGTAGTACCGACGTCCGGGGTAGCCCTCCGCGTATTTGTTGGTCAGCACGCTGCCCTGAGCCTCCAGGGCCGCGACCGGCGCGAAGTTCTCGGAGGCGATCATCTCCAGGGTGTTCTGCTGGCGGCGCAGTTCCTGGGCGATCTGGGCGGCGACCTCGGGGTCGGCCTCGGCGAGCGAGGCATTGAGCCCGGGCCAGCGGGCCGTGGTGGGGGCGCCGGTCGCGTCCGGGCGGATGTCGGAATCGATGGTCATGGCTCTCCTCGTGATGCGCTGTGTGCCGCGCTCGATTGTCGCAGATCCGGCCCGGCGCCCGAGCGGCCGAAGCGGGCGGCCCCGGGTGACCGGCGGACCGGTCGGCGGACAGCGATCGCCCGTTCGCCCCGCCGGTGGCTACCGAACGGTAACGATTGGGTGCGCTGGTGTTCTCGGATGGTTCGCACCCGACGTACGGTGCCTGTACGGCGCCGTTGCCCATGACGCCGCACGCCGAGGGCGTCCGTGAAATCTGAGTCGAGTGTTCGAGTACTCCGCAGGATGTGCGGCTTCCGGGCCTGCATCTGAAAGATCCTGCGGGAGACAACCCCGTCTCCGCAGCGCACAGACCCGTCCGAGGAAGACCGTTCGGCGGCCCGTGACCCGGGTCGACCGACCAGGAAAGGAATGCCCGTGAAGAGACCCCGTCGTCTGCTCGCCGTCACCACCGCGGCGGCAGTGGCCGTCACGTTGTCCTCGTGTGCGTCGTCCAACAGGGACAACGACGTGACCAGCAGCAGCCCGGCCGGCTCCGGCGCGACCGGTTCCGGAACCGCGACCACCGGCACCGCGGCATCGACCGACGGCACCTTCATCTTCGGTGCCGAAGGTGCGCCGAGCATGTTCGATCCGCTGTACGCCACCGACGGCGCGACCTTCAAGGTGACCCGGCAGATGACCGAGGGGCTGGTCAGCTACAAGCCCGGCACCGCCGACATCGAGCCCTCCCTGGCGGAGTCGTGGACCTCCTCCGATGACGGGCTGACCTGGACCTTCGCCCTCCGGCAGGGCGTCACCTTCGCCGACGGCACCGCGTTGGACGCCGAAGGGGTCTGCTACAACTTCGACCGGATGTACTCCCAGTCCGGCGCCGGGGCCACCCAGGCGCAGTACTGGAGCGACACCATGGGCGGGTTCAAGGACCAGAAGGACGACGCCGGCAATCCGGTCCCCAGCATCTACTCCGGGTGTGCCGCCACCGATGCGAAGACCCCGGTGATCACCCTGACCCGGGTCACCTCCAAGTTCCCGAACATCCTCGGGCTGCCGTCGTTCTCGATCCAGTCGCCGACCGCGCTGGCCAAGTACGACGCCAACAACGTGGTGGCCCAAGGCGACTCGTTCAAGTACCCGGCCTATGCGCTGCGAGCACCCGACGGGGACCGGCCCGTTCGTGTTCACCAAGTACGACACGGCCAACAACACCGTCGAGCTGACCCGCAACGAGGACTACTGGGGCGAGAAGGCCAAGTCCAAGACGCTGATCTTCAAGATCATCACCGACGAGGCCGCGCGCAAGCAGGAGCTGCAGGCCGGCACCATCGACGGTTACGACCTGCCGAGCCCCGGTGACTGGGCCGCGCTGGAGGAGCAGGGCAACCAGGTGTTGGTACGCCCCGCGTTCAACATCCTCTACCTGGGCCTGAACCCGAAGAACAACCCCGCGCTGAAGGACCTCAAGGTCCGCCAGGCACTGGCCTACGCCCTCAACCGCGAGCAGTTGGTGTCCAGCCAGCTGCCGGAGGGGGCCGAGGTCGCGCTGGAGTTCTACCCGAAGACCGTCGACGGCTGGACCGACACGGTGACCCAGTACGCCCATGACCTGGAGAAGGCCAAGTCGCTGCTCGCCGAGGCCGGCGCCTCGGACCTGACGCTGAACTTCTGGTGGCCCACCGAGGTCTCCCGGCCGTACATGCCCAACCCGAGCAGCATCTTCCAGGCGTTCAAGGCCGATCTGGAGGCGGCCGGCATCACGGTCAACGAGAGCTCCAAGCCGTGGAACGGCGGCTATCTGGACGGCGTGACGGCGCAGCAGGCAGACGCCTTCCTGCTCGGTTGGACCGGTGACTACAACGCTCCGGACAACTTCATCGGCACCTTCTTCTCGGACACGAACAACCGCTTCGACACCGCCGACTACCCGTGGGGCACCACGCTGTCCAGCGAGCTCGCCGCGGCCGACAGCGAGCCCGACGCCGACAAGCGGGCCGCGCTCTACGTCACGTTGAACGAGAAGCTGATGAGCGAGTACCTGCCGGCTGTCCCCATCTCGCACTCCCCGCCGGCCCTGGTGGTGGCGGCCAACGTGCAGGGCATCGTCCCCAGCCCGCTGACCGACGAGCGTTTCGTCGGCGCCTACAAGACGAGCTGATCGCCGATTCCTGACACGACGGCCACTCCGGGAGGATCATCCCGGGGTGGCCGTCGTGGTCGGGGCCGCCGTTCGGTTCCACCGATGCTCGTCCACCCGGTCACCCATACCGTCGCCGTCACGGTCAGGAGTGTGTGCCACATGTCGTCCCGGAGATCCGACCGCACCGGGTGGCGTCCGTGCTGAGGTATGCCGTCCGCCGGCTGGGCCAGTTGTTCATCGTGATGATCGTGCTGTCGATGTTGCTGTTCGTCTGGCTGCGTGCGATACCGGGAGGGTTGGCATCGTCCATCTGCGGGGAGCGCTGCACCCCGCAGAAGGTCGCCGAGCTCCGCAGCGTGCTGGGCCTGGACGAGCCGTTGATCGTCCAGTACGGGAAGTTCATCGGCCGGGTCCTCCAAGGAGACTTCGGCACCTCGGCCAAGGTCATCCCGGGCACTCCCTCGCTCGACGTCTTCCTCCAGCGATTCCCGGCGACGATCGAACTGGCCGTGGGTGCGTTGCTGTTCGCATTGGCGCTCGGCATCCCGTTGGGATACCTGGCGGCCCGTCGCAAAGGCGGCGTGTTCGACAACGTCGGCATCATCACCACGCTCGTCGGGATCGCGGTGCCGGTCTTCTTCCTGGCGTACCTGCTCAAGTTCTTCTTCGCGGTCAAGCTGGGCTGGCTGCCGCCGTCGGGCCGCCAGGACCCGACGCTGCGGGCCACCCGGGTCACCGGATTCTTCGTCTTCGACGGGCTGATCACCCGGGAGTGGGACGCTGCGTGGGACGCGCTGAAACACCTGATCCTGCCCTCGATCGCGCTGGGCACCATCCCGCTGGCGGTCATCTTCCGGATCACCCGCTCCTCGGTGCTGGAGGTGCAGGGCGAGGACTACGTGCGGACCGCCGAGGCCAAGGGGCTGTCGACCGCGGTCATCCGCCGTCGGCACATCCTGCGCAATGCGATGCTGCCGGTGGTCACCACGGTCGGCCTGCAGACCGGTGCGCTGCTCGCCGGCGCGGTGCTGACCGAGACCGTCTTCGCCTACCCGGGGTTGGGATCGGCACTGGCACAGTCGTTCCGGGAGAAGGACTATCCGGTGCTGCAGGTCGTCATCCTGGCCGCCGCGGCCACCTACGTGCTGATCAACCTGATCGTCGACCTGTCCTACGCGTCATCGATCCACGGATCCGGACCACGGGAGAGGCCCGATGATCGCCACCTTCGGCGCCCTGCGCAAGCGCCGGATCGACGGTCTCGCGAACTCCGGCGGGTCGGGCGAGGACTCCGAGGGGGCCGGCGTCTCGTTGCTGCAGGACGCCTGGCGTCGGGTCCGCACGTCGCCGGTGTTCTGGGTGGGCGCGGTCATCATCGTCGCGTTCCTGCTGTTGGCCGCGTTCGCCGACCTGCTGGCCACCCAGGATCCCGGCCGCCCAACTGCTCCGCGGCGAGGTCAGCGTCGCCCGGAACACGTTGGCGCCGTCGCAGCCCGGCTTCCCCTGGGGCAGCGACTTCCTCGGGCGTGACCTGTGGTCCCGGATGGTGCTCGGCAGCCGGCAGACCCTGCTCGTCGGGGTGGCGGCAACGCTGCTCGGGCTGATCGGCGGGATGACGCTGGGCATCGTGGCCGGCGCCTTCGGTGGATGTGGTGGACACCGTCGTGATGCGGATCGTGGACGTGCTGCTGTCGATCCCGTCGCTGCTGCTGGCGATCTCGATCGCGGTGCTGTTCCAGCGGCCCAACCAGCTGAGCGTGATCATCGCGGTGTCGGTGGTGCAGATCCCGGTGTTCGCCCGGTTGCTGCGCGGTCAGATGCTGGCGCAACGACACAGCGACCACGTGCTCGCCGCGACCGCGCTCGGGGTAAGGAAGGCGCCCATCATCTTCCGGCACATGCTGCCGAACTCGATGAGCCCGGTGATCGTGCAGGCCACCATCGTGGTCGCCACCTCGATCATCGATGCCGCGGCGTTGTCGTTCCTCGGCCTCGGCTCGCAGGACGCCAGCGCCCCCGAATGGGGCCAGATGCTCGGCGAGGCGCAGGCCAAGATCGACTATCAGCCGCATCTGGCGTTCCTGCCGGCCATCGCGATCATCATCGTCGCGCTGGGCTTCACGCTGGTCGGGGAGTCACTGCGCGAGGCTCTCGACCCCAAGAACCGGAGGTGACGTGATGGCGCTGCTGTCCGTGTCCGACCTGAAGGTCGTGTTCACCAAGCGGGGTGCGGCCCCGTTCGCCGCGGTGGACGGGGTGAGTTTCGAGGTCGAACAGGGCCGCACCGTCGGGTTGGTCGGCGAGTCCGGCTGTGGGAAATCGGTCACCTCGCTGGCGATCATGCGGTTGCTGGCCCGGCGCGGCAATGAGGTCAGCGGCACCGTCGAGTTCGAGGGCACCGACCTGCTGCAGCTGCCCATCGGCGAGATGCGCGACCGCCGGGGCCGCGATCTGGCGATGATCTTCCAGGACCCGTTGAGCTCGCTGAACCCGGTGGTGCCCATCGGTATCCAGGTGAGCGAAGTGCTGGAACGGCACCGCGGGATGCGGCGGGGGCCGGCCACCCGGGAGGCCCGCGAGCTGCTCGATCAGGTGGGAATTCCCGACCCGATGCGCCGACTCAAGGAGTACCCGCACCAGCTGTCCGGCGGGATGCGTCAACGGGCGCTGATCGCGATGGCGCTGGCCTGTCGGCCGCGGCTGCTGATCGCCGACGAACCCACCACTGCGCTGGACGTCACCATCCAGGCGCAGATCCTGAGCCTGCTCACGTCGCTGGTCACCGAGTCCGGCACCGCCTTGATCATGATCACCCACGACCTCGGCGTCGTCGCCGGGATGTGCGACGAGGTCAACGTGCTCTACGGCGGTCGGATCGTGGAGCGCGCGGAACGGCACGAGCTCTTCGAGCGACCGCGGCACCCCTACACAAACGGGTTGCTGGAGTCGATCCCGCGGGTCGACGCGCCGCCGGGGGAGCGGTTGACCCCGATCACCGGGTCGGTGTCGGACAACATCCCGTGGGAGGGCGGGTGCGCGTTCGCACCGCGTTGCCGCAACGAGATCGCCCGTTGCCGGCGGGAGACCCCCGGCTTCGGGCAGGCACCGGCGGCAGAGCCGGGCCATCTGCTGCGGTGCTTCAATCCCGAGCTGGGACGGAGTCCGGTCGGTGCGCGAGTCGCGGCGTCCGGCGTGATCGACCTCGGGGGCAGCTCATGACCGTCGTCGGACCGGTGGGTGCGGGCCCGGTGCCGTCAGCGCCGGGTGAGGTGCTGTTGGAGGTGACCGACCTGAAGGTGCACTTCCCGATCAAGAAGGGCATCTTCTTCGACCGGACGGTCGGCTACGTCTACGCCGTGGACGGGGTGTCGCTGACCGTGCGCAGGGGCGAGACGTATGGCCTGGTCGGCGAGTCCGGATGCGGGAAGTCCACGCTCGGACGCGGCATCCTGCGGTTGAGTGAACCCACCGCCGGCAGCGTGGTGTTCGACGGGGTGGACGTGGCGCAGCTCAAGGGCGAGGACCTGCGGCACATGCGCCGCCGGATGCAGATGGTCTTCCAGGACCCCCTCGGCTCGCTGGATCCGCGGCAGTCGGTCCAGTCCATCCTCGTCGAGGGGATGAAGGCGCACGGCCTGGCCACCGACGACGCGTCCACGGCCAAGCGGCTGCGGGAGCTGCTGACCGCAGTCGGGTTGCCGCACACCGCGTTGCGCAAATACCCGCACGAGTTCTCCGGCGGGCAACGTCAGCGGATCGGCATCGCGCGGGCGCTGACCGTCAACCCGGACCTGATCGTCGCCGACGAACCGGTGAGCGCTCTGGACGTCTCGGTGCAGGCGCAGGTGGTCAACCTGATGACCGACCTGCAGCAGGAACTGGGGCTGACCTACATGGTCATCGCACACGATCTCGCGGTGGTGAAACACATCTCGGACCGGATCGGCGTGATGTACCTGGGCGGGATCGTCGAGGAGGCGCCGGCCGCGGACCTCTATGCCAGGCCGATGCACCCGTACTCGATCGCGCTGCTGTCGGCCGTGCCGGTGCCCGACCCGGTGGTCGAGGACAACCGGGAGCGGATCCTGCTCGCCGGTGACCTGCCGTCACCGTCCGACCCGCCCACCGGCTGCCGGTTCCACACCCGGTGCCCCTGGCGGCAGCCGACGAGGTGCGACACCGAGCGGCCGGAGCTGCGTGACCTCGCGCCCGGACACAAGGTGGCCTGCCACTTCGCCGAGGACATCGCCGCCGGCAGGATCCCGATCAACCGCACGGCGGTGGACGTCGCGTCGCCGGTGATCTGACCGCGGTCGGGGGGCGGCGTTCCTGCCGCACGAATCTCGTCCTGCCGACGTTGCAGCATCGGCAGGGACGACATTCGCGCTGCACGAGGCTGAACGAGGCTGCACGCGGCTGCCGCCCGCCGGGGCGACGATCAGCTGAGCCGCTCCAGCACGATCGCCATGCCCTGACCGCCGCCGACACACATGGTCTCCAGGCCGAACTGCTCGTCCCGGGACCGCAGCCCGTTGATCAGCGTGGTCATGATGCGGGCCCCGGTGGAGCCGAACGGGTGGCCGAGCGCGATCGCGCCGCCGTGCACGTTCAGCTTGGCCGGATCGATGCCGATCTGGCGGTAGCTGGGGATGACCTGAGCGGCGAAGGCCTCGTTGATCTCGAACAGGTCGATGTCGTCGACCGTCAGGCCGGCCTTGGCCAGCGCTTTGCGGGTGGCCTCGACCGGACCGAGCCCCATGATCTCCGGGGACAGCGCGGACGCCGCGGTCGCCACGATGCGGGCCAGCGGGGTCAGCCCGAGTTCGCGGGCCCGGGTGTCGCTCATGATCAGCACCGCAGCCGCGCCGTCGTTGAGCGGGCAGGCGTTACCGGCGGTGACGGTGCCACGTTCGCGGAACACCGGGGCCAGCTGGGCGAGCCGTTCGACGGTGGTGCCGGCGCGGGGTGAGTCGTCGGTGGTGACGGCCGAGCCGTCGGGCAGCATGATCGGGGTGATCTCCCGGGCGAAGAAGCCACTCGCGATGCGCCGCGGCCGCGAGCTGCTGGGATCGGGCGGCGTACTCGTCCTGCTCCTCGCGGCTCACCCCGCAGTGGGTGGCCACGTGCTCGGCGGTCTGGCCCATCGTCAGGTAGATGTCGGGCAGCTGGCCCTCGGTGCGCGGGTCGTGCCAGGTCTCGTTGCTGTCCACGTAAGAGGTCGAGACCTCCTGCGCGGCAGTGAACATCGGGTTCTGCAGGGCGGGATCACCGGCGCCCACGGCAGTCTGGCGGCTGTACCGCGAGACGCTCTCCACCCCACCGGAGATGAACACGTCGCCGTCACCGGCATGGATGGCATTCGCCGCCATTCGGGCGGTCTGCACGCTGGACGCGCAGGCGCGGTTGACCATCACCGCAGGGAGGTGGTCGTAGCCCAACTGCACGGCGATCCGCCGGGCCATGTTCTCCGCGTTCTCACCGGACTGGTCCCATGACCCGATGAGCAGATCGTCCACCGTGGTCGGGTCCAGCGTCGGCACCTCGTCCAGCAGGGCTTGGATGACCTGTGTCATCAGGTCGTCGGCCCGGATCCCGGCCAGCGAACCCTTGAACGCTCGTCCGATCGGCGACCGCGCCGTCGCGACGATGACAGCTTCAGCCATCGGTGCTCCTCTCTGAACAGCGTGGTCCAACCTAGCCGTCACCGCGTCAGCGGCGTCCGTCGCGGATCTGGTAGATCCGGGCCAGGGAGAAACCGGTGGCGTCCCTGAGGCTCGCCGCCGGCACCCCGGCCGCGATCGCGATCCGGATGGCGGCGCTCTGGGTGTCGCGGGCCCGCGCGGCCGTTTCGTCGGCCAGTCGTCGCTCGGCGGTCGCGGACTCGACCGCGGTCAGCGCCTCGCTCCGGTCGGGGTCCATCGGATTGCCGCCTTCCTGGGGTATCAGCGCCGGGTGGTCGGTACTCCGTCTCACATGGTCGCAGTCCGGCGACCCCATCATCCCCGGAGAGGCCATGAGCCGCACCGAAGAGCCGACCCGTGCCGCCGGGCACGACTGGGTGGCCCACGCCCGCGGGCTCGCCGCGGCCGGCCGATGGACAGAGGCGGCCGCCGCCTACGAGCGGGCGCTGACCGAGCTGGGGCGGGTCGAGGTCCCGTCCGGCGGCGGGATCGCCGGCACGCACATCCGGCTGCTGGGCGGGTTCGCCGTGTCACTCGACGACGGCCCGGTCGGTCTGGACGCCCTGCGCCCCCAGCACCGGGAGCTGTTGCAGGTGTTGTGCGTGTTCGCCGGTCGGCCGCTGACCGACGGTCAGCTCTGCGCGTGGTTCTGGCCGGACGCCGCCCCGGACCGGGCCCGGCACCGGCTCGCGGTCGGGGTCAGCGCGCTGCGCGCACTCCCGGGACTGCCGCCGGTGGCGCGTACCCCGTCCGGCTACCGGCTCGCGCTCGACGGGGAGACCGACGTCCAGCGGTTCGAGCGACTGGTGGCGATCGCGCGTGCGGCCGGACCGTCGGACCGGGTGGCGGCGCTGCAGGAGGCGTTCACGGCCTACTCCGGGGCGCTGCTGCCGGCGGCGGGTCCGCGGGAGTGGCTCGTCGTCGAACGGGACCGGTTGCGCACCACAGCGGTGGGCCTCGGGGCGGAACTGGCGGAGCGGCACGCCCGCGCGGGCCGGCACCGCGACGTGGTGCGGGTGGCCCGGGCGGGCCTGCGCATCGACCGGCACCACGACCGGTTGTGGCGCCGGCTCGTCACCGCGCTGACCGAACTGGGTGAACCCGCCGCCGCGGCGACCGCCCGGCGGGACTACACCGCGGTGCTGGTGGATCTGGGTGTCTGTGCACCGGCGCCGCCGCGGGTCCCGGCCTGAGCCCCGTCAGCGGCCCCACCGTCAGGCGGGGATACTGGCCACGACGAGCCATGGAGGGCCGATGTCCGCAGGCACGAAAGACGATCCCTGGGTGCTGACCACCGCCCCGGGTTCCTCGGAGTACACCATGTACGAGGACCGGTCCGGGGAGGTTCCGACGCTGGTCTGCCAGGTGGGCAGCACCACGCTGTCCTACGACGCCCGGGCGGTCGAGGACCTGCACGCCTGGTTGACCGAACAGGGCGACTGGGTGGACCTCGGTGCCGCCGACGAGAAGAAGGAGCCCGCGCCGGGAACGGTGGAGGCGTGGGGCCGGTCGTCGACGAACCCGGTCGGCGGCTGGTACGGCCTGCGCCGCGGCTACCGAGGTCGGTTCGGGATGTACCTACCGCCGCTGCTGGAACACCTGGGCCGGGCCGAGCTGACCCACCAGCCGCGCAACAACCGGATGCGCGCGATCTGACCGCGGCGCCGCTGTCACAGCGGCACCGACGACTCCTCGACCACGCCCAGGTCCACCGGCCACTGGTCCGGCCGGCCGGCCAGGGCGCGCAGCACCAGCAGATCCACCGGCCAGACCCGGTCCCCGGTGTCGCGCAGCGCGGTGTGATCCCACCAACGGTGGCGCAGGACGGTGCGCTGCTCGTCCTCGGTGTGACCGGCGGTGTCGACGGTGAACGGCGGCACGCGCACCACGAAGAACCACTCCTGCTGGTCGACGACCTTGTCCGAGTAGCCGTGTCGGACGGTACGGACGGCCACCGGTCCGGCCAGTCGGCCCTCGCCCAGGACGAGCCCCGTCTCCTCCCGCAGCTCCCGGACCGCCGCCTGCCGGATCGTCTCGCCCGGGTCGATGCCCCCGCCGGGGGTCGTCCACCACCGCGCCTGCGCAGCTGCCGGATCCAGGCCCGGGTCGGAGTCCTCGAAGAGCAGGATCCGGTCGTCGGCGTCGCACAGGATGACCCGCACGGCTCGGCGGCGGTGCCGGGGACGGTCCGCCGGCGCGACCGCGGTCCAGCGGGACGGATCGGCGGGCATCGCCCCAATGTAGGGTCCCGCCGCCTGCGGTGGCGCGCAGGCCGGACTCAGATCAGCCCGTGCCGGACGGCATGGGCGACGGCGTGGGTGCGGTTGCGCACCCCGAGCCGGTCGGTGACCGCACCGATGATGGCCTTCACCGTCCGCTCCGAGTAGCACAGGTGGCGGGCGATCTCGCGGGTGTCACAGCCGTCGGCGAGCAGCCGGAGCGCGGTCAGCTGGCGGGCGTCCAGCACCTGCGGCAGCGGGGTAGGCGGGACGGCATGCAGGATCCGGGACGGCTGGGTAGCGGTGCTCGTCGTGGGCATGGGGGCCTCCAGGGCGGCGGTGGCGGCGTGCTCGCCGTCTCGCGCCCAGTGTGCGGACGCCTGCTCAACAAGCGGTCAACAGGTGCGATGGTCTCATCGAGTGCCCAGCCAGGCGAGGATCCCCTGCGCGATGCCGGCTGCGAGCACGTCCTGGCCGGCGTCGGACTTCATGAATGCCGCGTCCTGCGCATCGCGCATGTTGCCCAGCTCCAGCATCGTGGTCGGCACGGTGGACAGGTTCAGTCCGGCCAGGTCGTCTCGCTTCCACAGCCCTTGCGAGCCGACGTAATTGCTCGGGGTCGCACCCGCGCCGACCAGCGCATCGCGCACCGCGGTCGCCAGCTCCGTCGATTGCGCACCGACCGCGGCGCCGTTGGGCAACCGCACCGACGTCATCGCGTAGAAGCCCTGGTCACCGGCGGCCGCACCGTCGCCGTGGATCGACACCACCGCGGCCGCACCGGCGGAATTCCCGACCGCTGCCCGCTTGTTCACACACGGTCCGACGCCGTCGTCGGAGTCCCGGGTCATCACGACGGTCACCCCGGACGCCTGCAGCAACGATCGGACGCGGTTGGCCACCGCCCAGGTGAACGCGTGCTCGGAATAGCCGTCGTCGGTGGAGGTCCCGGTGGTGTTGCAGGCCTTGGTCTGACCGAAGCCGGCGTCGACGGTGGCGTTGATGATCGACGGGTTCGCCCCGTTGGCGCCGTTGTGGCCGGGGTCGATGACCACTGTCCGGCCGCCGCCGGCACCTTGGTCAGGGGTGCGGCTGCTGGGCGCCGGGGCGGTGGTCGTCGCGCGGGCGCCTTCGTGGTGGGCGCCGGCGGTTGAACGGGCTCGTGCACCTCGGGTGCGGGTGCGTCGGCAGCCGAGGTCACCGGCTCCGGTACCGCGGGCGGCTCGCCGGCGAGCGGGACCTCCGTCGTCGGGGCCAGCGGCGGCGCGGTGATCTCAGCAGGGCTGACCTCGACCGCCTTGATCTCGGTGCCGTTGATCTCGGTGCCGGTGGTGTCGCCGGTGCTGGCGGAACTGCTGACCGGGGTGCCGGTCGGATTTAGGGCCGCGGTGCCGCTGCCGCACGCGGTGAGCGCGAACAGCGCCACCGCGCAGGCGACGACCCGTCGTGTGTGCCGGCGCTGTCGGACTGTCTTCGCATCCATGGGTGCAGCCTGCCAGCAGCCGGCCGGCCGACTCGCTCGACGCCCCCATCGGAGGGAATTCAGTAGGCTCCGAGCTGTGTCCGACCTGCCAGCGACCAGCCCGATGGTGGCCGGCGGTCCGGACACCGACGCGGAGCTGGTGGCGGGGTTCCGGGACGGCGACGACGCCGCGCTCCGGGTGGCCTACGACCGTTACGGCGGGATGATCTTTCGCATCGGCATGCTCCGGCTCGGCGATTACCACCTCGCCGAGGAGCTGGTGCAGGAGGTGTTCGTGCGGGCCTGGAAGGGGCGGGCCGGGTTCGACCCCGCGCGGGGTTCGCTGACCGCCTGGCTGCTCGGTATCGCGCGCCGACTGATCGCCGATCACTACGCGGGTGCCGACAAGGACCGGCGGGTCCGGATGGCCGCCGAACGAGCGGCCCCGCCGGTCACCGAGGACCGCAACACCGATCGGGTCGTCGACCAGGTCATCGTCGGACAGCAGGTCAATCGGCTGCCCGAGCAGCAACGCATCGTCGTCAGATTGGCGTTCTTCGCCGATCTGAGCCATTCCCAGATCGCGGAGACCACGGGCATGCCGCTGGGCACGGTGAAGAGCCACATCCGGCGGGCGCTCATCCAGCTGCGGAAGGTGTGGGAGGTGGACGGTGCGACATCCTGACGCCGACGACCTGGCTCTGGTCGCCGTGAGCACCGGTGTCGACCTGGACCATCAGGGCGACGTGACCGCCCACGTGGCGGATTGTCCGGTGTGCCAGGCCGAGGTCGAGGTCTTCCGGTACGTCGCCGAGTTGGTCCACCCCGACGGCAGTGGTCCGGGGGCGCCGAGGGAACTGCCGCCCCCGGGCGCGCACGTGTGGGCCGGCATCGCCGCCGAGTTGGGCCTGCCCGACGCCGCCGCCCCGCGGCTGACTGCAGTCCCGGACCTGTCCCCGGTCCCGGGCCTGTCCCCGGTCCCGGACCGGACAGTGGACCCGGCGGCACCGCCCGCCACGTCGGTCGGAGCGCCGTCCCGGCGACCCGCCTATCGGCTGGCCGTTGCCGCCCTGGTGGTCGGCGCGGCGCTGGGGGCAGGCGCGATGGCCGTCACGCGACCGGGTGACACCCTGGATCCGACCCGCATCGAGGCGAGCACCAGGCTGGATCCGGTCCCGGGCGGGCCGTTGGTGAATCCTGATCCGACGCTGGGCACGGCACAGCTGGTGGCGGTCGACGACGGTCAGTGGGTGGTCGTCAGTACCGAGGAGCTGCCGCTGATCGCCGGTGCGTACGAGGTCTGGCTGTTCGGCGACGGCGGGCGGATGGTGGCCCTGGGCGCCCTGCAGGCGGGGCAGGGCCGGTTCTCGGTGCCGGCAGGGATCGACACCCGCGAGTACCGCACGATCGACATCTCCGACGAACCGGCCGACGGCAACCCGGCGCATTCTGGGGTCAGCGTGGTGCGCGGCACCCTCGGCTGACGGACCGCCGACCGCGACGCCAGTAGGGTGGATCGGGCCGCGCGGCACACCGCCCGTGACCCACCTCCACCCACCGGGAGCCTTCCATGCAGCCAGGCGGATTCGACCTGTCGCAGCTGATGCTGCAGGCCCAGCAGATGCAGGACGGGATGGCCCGGGCCCAGCAGCAGCTGGCCGAATCGACCGTCCAGGGCACCGCGGGCGGCGGTCTGGTCACCGCGACCCTGACCGGTGCCGGCGAGCTGATCGGGTTGAACATCGATCCCTCCGTGGTCGACCCAGCCGACACCGAGACGCTGGCCGATCTGGTGATCGCTGCGGTACGCGACGCCCGGCACGAGGTCGAGGAACTCACCGAGGAGCTGATGGGCCCGCTCACCGGTGGTCTCGGGGACCTGGCCGGCGGCCTCGGCATGCCGGGCCTGCCCGGTCTGCCCGGCTGACCCGCCGGTGTACGAAGGCCCGGTCCAGGATCTGATCGACGAGCTCGGGCGACTGCCCGGCATCGGTCCGAAGTCCGCCCAGCGCATCGCGTTCCACCTGCTGACCGTCGACCCGGCGGATCTGACGAAGCTGCAGACGGCATTGCAGCGGGTCAAGGACGAGGTGAAGTTCTGTGAGCTCTGCGGCAACGTCGCGGAGGGCACCCTGTGCCGGATCTGCGGTGATCCGCGCCGTGACCCGGCCGCCATCTGCGTCGTGGAGGAACCCAAGGACGTCGCCGCCGTGGAGCGGACGCGGGAGTTCCGCGGTAAGTACCACGTGCTGGGCGGGGCGATCTCACCGATCGACGGCATCGGTCCCGAGCAACTGCGGATCGCGCCGCTGCTGCGCCGAGTGGCCGACGACGTCGTCACCGAGGTCATCATCGCCACCGACCCCAACATGGAGGGCGAAGCGACAGCGACCTACCTGATCCGGCTGTTCAAGAGCTTCCCCGGCCTGTCGGTGACCCGTCTCGCGTCCGGCCTGCCGGTCGGCGGTGACCTGGAATATGCCGACGAGGTCACCCTCGGCCGGGCGTTCTCCGGACGCACGTCGGTGGGCTGACCTGCTCACTGACCTTGTCGCGGCGATCCTGGCCGCGCCCGCCCGGCTCGGCGGGAGTCGGCTGGTCGCGGTCGACGGTCCGTCCGGATCGGGCAAGACCACCCTCGCGAACCGGCTCCTCGATGCACTGGACGCTGCCGGGGTGTCCGCCGTGCTGGTCCGCACCGATCATTTCGCCACCTGGGACGACCCGTTCGACTGGTGGCCCCGGCTGGAGTCCGAGGTGCTGGGCGTCCTCGCCGCCGGGCGCTGTGCCCGGTACCGGGCGATGGACTGGTCCGACGGCTGCCCGCTGCCGCGGCGGGAGACCACCGCGGCGCCGGCGGACGTGGTGGTGCTGGAGGGTGTCTCCTCGGCCCGCCGGGCCGTCGTCGACCGCCTCTCACTGGCGATCTGGGTGGAGCACCCGAACCTGGCGGTGCGGACCGAGCGGACCGTCGCGCGCGATGGTGAGGCGGTGCGTGTGCCGCTGCGCGGCTGGCAGCGGTCCGAGGCGGCCTGGTTCGATGCCGACGGGACGCGCGGCCGTGCGGACCGGGTGTTGATCAGCGACACCCCGCCCGCCGGCGCCTGACCTCAGGCCGTCGGGCCGGCCCCGCGCTCGATCCGGCGAGCGCGTTTGGCCTCGTACATCGCCTCGTCGGCAGACTGCCAGGCGCCGGGGAAGCCTGCGACGACCGTGTAGGAGGCGTGACCGAACGTGCCGCTCACGCCCGCGGCGCGCAGCGCGTTCGACATCCGGGTGACCACGATGTCGGCATGCACCGGACTGGCGCCGACCATCACCACCCCGAATTCGTCGCCCCCGAGGCGGGCGAGCAGGTCACCGTGGCGCAGCGTCGCCCGCATCACCGCGGCTGCGCGCTGGATGTAGCGGTCCCCCGCGTGGTGGCCGTCCCGGTCGTTGACGTGCTTGAGGTGGTCCAGGTCCATCACCACCACGCAGGCCGGATCGCCGAACCGCCGGAACCGGTCCTGCTCCTCGACAAGGAAACGATCCCATCCCCGCCGGTTGACCAGCCCGGTGAGTGCATCGGTCTCGGACTCTGATCCTGGTCCGCTCCAACGCCCGCGCCGCCGCCGTCACCGCGGTATCGCCCGCCAGGACCGAGGACAGCAGGTTGGACAGCAACCCGAGCAACGGCTGCAGTCGAAGGAGGGAGGCTTCCTGCGCGCTGCCCGCGTACCCGCAGACCGTGCCGAAGAGCGAACCGTCCGGACGCACGATCGGGGTCCCGACATAGGCGCCGATCTGCATCGGGAGGGCTGCCTCGAGTGCGGCGTAGGTCGGGTCGGCCTGGACATCTGGGGCGATCTGCGGTGCCCGCCCGGCGGCCATCGGCAGGCACAGCGACATCGAGAACGGCACCTCCAGGCCCGCCTCGACGCCGAATTCCGACCCCCGCACCTCGAGCATGATCTGCCGGTCGTGGGCGATGCGGCTGACCGCCCACAGGCCCATCGGCGCCTCCGCCATCAGGTAGTCCAGCACCATCGCGCAGGCGCTGTCGAACGACCGGGGCGGCACCAGGCCGGCCGCGACGACGGGCTCCGCGGGGAGCGCTGTCGTTGCGAGAGCTGTCGTCATTCGGTCGAGCCTACGGTGAGCCGAGCCGATCACAGGTCTCTGAGCTGCAGGTTCGCTCGGTTGCTGTGCGTAGCGTAATGAAGTGATACGGAGAGTGAACGGTTCCGACGCTGATTCCACAGGTCGAGCGGCCATCGTCGCGACCGTGACGCACAGGCACCACGGACCATACCGGTCAGGAGGCGGCCGGGTTCGACTTTTCGGACCCCTCGGCCAATCCGACCAGTCGCTCGGTGACCTCGGCGAGCAGGGCCGGCTCGGGTGCCGGGATGCCGGCCACCGCGCCGAGGTAGAGCCCCAGACCGACGAGCCGGATGGTCTGCGCGAGCACCGGATCGGCCACCTCGGCCAGCAGTGGCTCGTCCCAGCGGTGGAAGCCCGCGACCAGTGCGGCCGCGGCATCCGGGCCGACGCTGTCGTCCGCCCGGACCGCGGCGATCAGCGCACTGGTCGACGCGGCCTCCAGGTCGGAGGCGGGGAGGGCGAAGTCGAGGTAGGCGCGGGCGGCGCTCATCCGCGAGGTCCGCGCCGCCATCTGCGCCACCACGTCCGCCTCGGCGTCGGCCAGCAGGCCCGCGTAGAGGGCCTGCTTGTTCTTGAAGTGGTACAGCAGGCCACCCTTGGAGAGATCGGCTTCCGCAGCCACGGATTCCAGCGTGACCGCCGAGGCGCCGCCCCGCGCGAGCACCGCGCGCATACCGTCCAGAATTCGCTCGCGGGTCCCGGATGTCATGGGTTAGAGTGTACCGGCCGGACGGTATAAAGCCCATTCCTGTCAGTCACCTGGTCCGCCGGCCACCAGTGTCGTTGGAGCGTGTCCCGTGTTCGGCCAGTACGTCCGTGTCCTGCGGTTTCCCGGTGCCTTCCTGTTCTCGGTCACCGGGTTGTTCGCGCGTCTGCAGCTGTCGATGGCGAGCATGGGGACCACGCTGCTGATCGTGGCCGAACGCGATTCCTTCGCGTTGGCCGCCGAGCTCACCGCTGTCTACGCCGTGTGCGGCGCGTTCATCTCGCCGCTGGTTTCCCGCCGGATCGACCAGTACGGCCAGCACCGGGTCGTGCCGCTGCAGCTCGGGGTGCACGTGCCCGCCGTGATCGGACTGATCGTGGTGGCCTCCCTGGACGGCCTGGTGCCGTTGCTGTTCGTGCTCGCACTGCTGGCCGGATCCGCACAGCTCACGGTCGGTTCGTTGGTCCGGGCGCGCTGGTCCAAGATCTACACCGGAACCCCGGAGCTGCGGACCGCGTTCGCCATGGAGTCGCTGATCGACGAGGTCGTCTTCATCGCGGGCCCGCCGCTGGCCACGGTGCTTGCGCTGCAGTTGTTCCCGAGCGCGGCGCTGCTGTTCGCCACCGCCATCCTGACCGTGGGCTGCACGGTGCTGATCCTGCAGCGGAGCACCCAGCCGCTGCCCAGTGGCCAACCGGCGTCGGCCACCGGAGGCAACGCCCTGCGGTTGCCCGGGGTCGCCGCGGTGACCGGCATCTTCGTGCTACTCGGCGGCGTCTTCGGATCGTTCGAGCTGACCACCATCGGTTTCGCCCGGGAGCAGGGGGTGGCCGGCTGGACCGGGCTGCTGCTGGCGGTGTACTCCATCGGGTCGCTGATCGCCGGCTTCGCCTTCGGTGCGCACGCCTTCCGCATCCCGCTGCCCGGTCAGCTGGTGCGGTCGAGCCTGCTGTTGGCGGTGGTCAGCGCACCGTTGGCGTGGATGAACTCACCGTGGCTGCTCGGCTCGGCCGCCTTCGTCGCGGGGTTCGCGGTGGCCCCCGTGCTGATCAGCGGGATGAGCCTGATCGAGCACCTGGTGCCCAGTGGGCGGTTGACCGAGTCGATGACCTGGGCCAGTGGCGGGCTGTCCATCGGCCTCGCCGGCGGCCTGCTGGTCAGTGGGCTGATCGTGGACGAGCTGTCCGCGTCGACGGCGTACCTGGTCACCTCGGGGTGCGCGTTGGGTGCTTTCGGTGTCGGGTTCGCGGTGCGTCGGACGATGGGCCGGGCGTACGCGGCCGCCGAGCTGCGCGCGCTCGCCGGGACGCACCCGGAGCCTGCCGCCACCTGACCTGACCTGGTGCTGGCCGGTCAGGGCGGCGGCCGCCGGGGGATCCACCGGCCCATCAGGACGGCGGTCAGCACCCCGACGGCGCCGAACGCCCCGATGCCGACGCCGAGCGACGCGGCCGCGGTGATCCCGGCCAGCAGCAGCGGCCCGGCGCCGGCACCGGAGTCGGCCAGCAGTCGCCAGATCCCGAGGAACCGGGCCCGGTCGGCGGGCGGCGCGAGGTCGGCACCGAGCGTCATGACCAGCCCGGAACTCGCGCCGTTGCCCAACCCCATCAGCACCCCGACCGCCAGCAACGTTCCCGTCGAGTGCGTGAACGGGACGAGCACGTGACCCAGCGCCAGCAGGCTCATCGACGGCACCGCGGCGGCAACCCGCCCCCAACGGTCCATCGCCCGGCCGGCCGGATAGAACAGCAGCATGTCCACCGCCCCGCTGACCCCGAAGACGACCGCGATCGTCGCGGGTGAGAGCCCGAGGAACTGCCCCCAGAGCGGAATGACCACCTGACGGGTTGCACGGACCGCGCTGACCAGCAGCACCCCCAGGCCCAGCGTGCCGAAGGTGCGCCGGTGTGTCCTGGCCAGCCCCAGGCTGCTCGCGGCGAGGCCCGGCGCGCGGCGGGTGCACTGACATCGGGGGCGACCAGCAACACGACCACGGCGACCACGCAGGCCACCAGGTGAACGCCGTAGGCGGCGTACAGGCCGGTGTGGGCGACCACCAGACCGCCCAGGAACGGGCCGATGAAAAGCCCGATCCGGTAGACGCCGCCGAGCAGGGACATCGCCCGGGCCCGGAGCCGGTACGGGACCGCCTGGGTCACGTACGCCTGGCGGGCCAGCTGCCAGACCGCCGTGCCCATCCCGGTGGCGAACATCGCCGCGGTGAACGCCGTCAGGTGCGGCGCCCACATGCAGACCGCCAACGCCGCACAGGTGATGACACCGGCGACCACCATCGCGGTGCGCTCGCCGAACCGGGCCGCCAGCGCGCCCGCCGGGATGTCGGCGACGAGTTGGCCGATGCCGGCAATGGCGACGACCAGCGCCGCCTGGGCCGGGTCGGCTCCCAACCGGGTCGCCGAGATCACCACGACCGGCGCGATCGCACCCTGACCGATCGAGAACAGCGCCGGCGGGACGAACGCGGTGAGCGCGATCGACCGGAGCGTGAACGAGTCCGGGTCACCGCTGGTCACGTCGGCCCCCTGCGTGGGTGTTCGAGGCCGTCATCCTGTCAGGGGCCGACACTCCCGCGGGCTGCTGCGCCGGTCGCCGCAGGTTGCCGCGTCGGCTCCCCGGCGGGGACCGTCCGGTGGTCGACGGCTGTCGGCCGGGTGAACATCAGTACCGCGACCAACCCGATCACCAGGACGCCGGCGGGCAGCAGCAACGCCTGACCCATCGCGGTGGCGAACCCGGCCCGCAGGAATTCCGGCAGCACCCCGGCTGATTCCGTCGACGTCGGCCCGGCGCCGGTGGCGGGCAGTTCCGCGAGCAACCGGCTCTGCATCAACGCGCCGATCCCGGCGCTGCCGAGCACGGCGCCGATCTGCCGGGTCGTGTTGTAGACCCCTGAACCCGCGCCGGCCAGCCGGGGCGCGAGGTTGCGGGTCGCAGTGGCCGACAACGGGGACCAGATGAACGCATTGGCCACCCCCATCAGCCCCATCGGCATCAGCAGCTGCCAGATCGCCACCCCCGGGGCCAGGATCAGCGACAGCCAGCCGAGCGAGACGATCAGCAGGGTCAGCCCAGTGCCTGCGATGTAGCGCGGGTGCGCCCGGTCGACCAGCTTGCCGACGCTGGGCGCGAGGACGCCGGTGAGCACTGCCATCGGGATGAACAACAGCGCAGCCCGGGTCGGGGACAGCCCCGCGACCTTCTGCGCGAACAGCATCAGCGGCAGCGCCATCCCGGTGATCGCGAACCCCATCGCGCTGATCCCGACGTTGGCCAACGAGAAGTTCCGGTCGCCGAACAGGCTCAGCGGCAGCAGCGGCTCGTTCCGGTTACGCGCCTGCCACCACAGGAACACGCCCAGCACGACAACCCCCGCGGCGATCAGCGACCACACCGAGACCGGTCCGGCGATCGTGCCCCAGTCGTACTTCTGGCCTTCCTGGATTCCGAAGACCAGCAGGAACAGCCCCACCCCGGACAGCACGATCCCGGCGGCGTCGTACCGGTGCGCGTTCGTCGGCAGCGTCGGAACCCACCGGAGCGCCAGCACGAACGCGATGACCCCGACCGGGATGTTGACGTAGAAGATCCACTGCCAGCCCAACGAATCGACCAGCACGCCGCCGAGGATGGGGCCGACCAGAGTCGCAACGCCTGCGGTGGCGCCCCACAGTCCCATGGCGGTGCCGCGCTTGTCCGGCGGGAACGTGCGGGTGATGACGGCCATCGTCTGGGGGGTCATCATCGCCGCACCCAGGCCCTGGCAGACGCGGGCCACGATCAGCATCCCGGCGCTGCCCGACAGGCCACACCAGAGGCTGGACGAGGTGAACACCACCAGCCCGGTCAGGTAGACCTTCTTCGGGCCGATCTGGTCACCGAGACGTCCGGTGAACAGCAGCGGCACGGCGTAGGCGAGCAGGTAGGCGCTGGTCACCCAGACCACCTCGTTGATGTCGGCGTTCAGGCCGGTCATGATGGCCGGCGTCGCCACGCTGACGATGGTCGAGTCGACCAGGATCATGAAGAACCCGATGACCAGCGCCCAGAGGGCCGGCCACGGATCTCGCTCGATGACGGGCTTTCCGCTGGCGGTCTCGGTCATGGGCACAACCTGGTTTCTCGATCAGCGGCGGTGGGGGTGAGGGCGGCGGCCGGGGCGGTGGCGGCACCGCCGTCGAACACCCGTCTACCCAGTCCGGAGCCGAGGAGCACGCCCCCGAGCACCGCCGCCCCGGCGGCCAGTTCGACCGCGTCGACGCCCTCGCCGAAGATGAGCCAGGACGACGCCACCCCGACGATCGGGACCAGCATCGAGAACGGGGCCACCGTGCTGGACGGGTACCGGCCCAGCAGCGTGTTCCAGATGCCGTATCCCAGCAGGGTGGCGATCACCACGATGTACATCAGCGCCAGCACCGAGGGCAGCGCCGACGCAGTGCCCACCGTCGACAGTGCGGTCCAGATCCGCCGCGGGCCCTCCACCAGCAACGACAACGCCAGCATCGGCAGCACCGGCACGGTCGACATCCACAACGTCAGGTGGAACGGGTTCGGCGCCTTGGCCTGCCGGCTGCAGATGTTGCCGATCGCCCAGCCCAGGGCCCCACAGAGCGTCAGGGCCAGCGGCAGCAGCGCAGCGACCTGGGCTCGGTGGACCGCGATCGCGCCGAGCCCGCCGACCGCGATCGCGATGCCGACGACCTGACTGCGGGACAGTCGCTCGCGGAGAAACACCCCGGCCAGCAGCACTGTGATCGGCGCGGACGCCTGCAGGGCCAGCGAGGCGAGCCCGCTGGGCATGCCCGCGGCCATCCCGAGGTAGAGGAAGGCGAACTGCAGGGTGCCGATCCCCATCCCCACTCCGATCAGCCAGCGCAGCGGAACCGCAGGCCGCGGGATGAACACCACCGCGGGGACGGCGATCAGCGCGAATCGGACCGCGACCATCAGCAGCGGCGGGAAGTGACGCAGTGCCACCGCGGTGGCCGGGAAGTTGAGTCCCCAGCAGAGCGCGACGAGGCAGGCCAGCAGACGGTCACGGGTGGTCACCCCGACGACGCTGCCATCGTGGGTGGATGAAGCACAAGCAGATAGAACTGAATCGACTTTGTAGAATTACTACATGAATATCGAGCTGTTGGACGCCGGTCAGCTCGGCCTGCTCCGGGAGTTGGCCGATCGGGGTTCGGTGACGGCGGTGGCCGAGGCGGTCGGCCGTACCCCGTCGGCGGTGTCCCAGCAGCTCAAAGCGCTGCAGAAGCAGGTCGGGGTGTCGTTGGTGGAGCGGGTCGGCCGGGGGGTGGCGCTCACCGACGCCGGGCGGGCATTGGCGGCCGGCGCCGTGACGGTGGCGACGGCCCTGGCTCGCGCCCAGGCCGAGTGGCAGGCCTACCGTGGCGAGGTCAGCGGGACGGTGCGACTGGCGGCCTTCCATTCGGCTGCCGAGCTGCTCATCCCGGGCCTGTTGCATCGGGTGGCCGGCTTCACCGAGCTGCGGCTGGACACCTTCGACGCCGACGTCGAGCAGGACGCGTTCGCCGCGTACACGGCCGACTTCGACATCGTGGTCGCCCACCGCTCCGACGATCTCGTCGAACCCGACCGAGCGCAGGTGGTGGCGACCCTGCTGCTGCGGGAGCCGCTGGACGTCGGCCTACCGCTGGACCATCCGCTGGCCGGGCGGGCATTCGTGACTCCGCAGGACCTGGTCGGGGAGGGATGGATCGTCCCGCCGCCGGACTATCCGATCGACCGGGTGCTGACCGCCATCGCAGCGCGCTCGGGACTGCCGGTCCGGGTGGTCCGGCGCAGCACCCACCTCCCGCTGATCGAGAAGCTGATCGCCGCCGGTCACGGCATCGGTCTGCTGCCGCGGCACACCAGTGCCGAGCGGGCTGGCGGACGATTCGCGTTGGTGCCGCTGAAGGAGATCCGGGCAGGCCGGGTGATCGAGGCGCTGAGCCGGCCGGACCGGGCCGCCCGGCTGGCGGTCCGGACCGTGCTCGACGCCCTCAAGGCGGAGGCGCGCGCCGTGTCCGCCTGACGGTCACCCGGTCAGTTGAGCCATGGATTGTTGAAGAACGGGCCGCCGAAATTGCGCACCGCTGTGTAGTAGGCACTGGCCACCCCGACACAGGCGACTCGCCGCGTCACGTTCGTGGGGTAGTAATTTCCGCACCAGGCCGCCATCTCGCGGAGGAACATGTTGTCGCAGGCGAGCCGTCCGGTCCATCCGCCGTTGAACGGGTTGTACCAGCCGAGTCCGTACCAGAGCCGGTCGTAGCACCAGTCGTGCCGATCGCACTGGTTGTGGAAGTTGTAGTAGACCGGTATCGAGCTGGAGTCCGGCGACAGCGTGCATCCGTTGGACCCGGCCCCGTGGGCCAGCGCCGGCGGCGCCGTCGCGACCGACCCGGCAAAGATCAGCACGAAGGCCGACAGCACGGCAAAGATCCGCTGCTTGAGCTTGTCGGTGCGAGTGGTCTGTGCTGTGTGTGTCATCCCGTTACCCCCGCTTGAGTGATGTGCGACGATTTTTAGCACACTCCGGCAGTTCTGCGCGTCGGCGAGTCGTCGGTCCGATCCCCGTCAGCCCACGGGGGACGATGCGGCGAGCGGAGCGGCGGTCAGGGTGTTCGGCGTCGGCAGCGGTTCCGGTGTCGGCGACCGCTGCGCGACGACCGCGCCGGTGAGCAACATGGCGCCGCCCGCGAGCTCCCACGCCGACAGGTGCTCACCGAGCAGGACCCATGCGCTGACCGCGGCGACCACCACCTCCATCGTCGCCACCACGGCGGCAATCGGCGCGGGCAGCCGACGTAACGCGGCGATCCCGGTGAGGTAGGCGACGACGGTGCCGACCAGGACGACGACGGCGAGCAGCAGCCAGACCGGGATCTCGGTGCCGGCCAGCGCGCCGCGCCGCTCCATCAGTTGCCACGGGAAGTCCGCCCAGGACTGGGTGACACCGAGCAGCACGGCGCCGGCGGCGGCACCGAAACCTGCGAGCTGCGGGCCGGGGAGCTGACCCTTCAGTGAGTCGCCGATGAGGAAGTAGGACGCCGACGCGACGGCGGCGAGCAGGGCGGCGGTGATCCCGATGGTGTCCAGCCCGAAGCCCTGCCACGGCCGGGCGATCAACATCAGGCCGACGAACGCGGCACCGATGGCACCCCAGAGCGAGGGGTGTTGTGGACGCCGCTGGACGAGCAGGGCCCAGAGGGCGACCAGGGCCGGCGACGTGTACTCGATCAGCAGCGCGACACCGACCGGCATCCGGCTGATCGCCACGAAGTAGAGGATCTGGACCGCGACGAAACCCAGGACCCCGTAGGCGACGACGGCCACCACAGCGCGCAGCGTCCAGACGGTCTTCTCGCGGGTCGGCCGCAGCAGGCGGGTGCCGGCCACGATCAGAATCAGCACGACGGCAGCCCCGGTGATCCGGAACTGAGCCAGCCACAGTGGGGACAGCCCTGGGCCGGCTGCGGTCATTGCCGCCTTGGCGCAGACGCCGGCTGAGCCGAAGGCCAGTGCGGACACGCCGGCGAACATCAGTCCCCGGTTCCGCCCGGCGGTGTCCCGGCGGGGTGTGGTGTCCTTGATGCGCACGGCACTTCCTTCATGTCACGAGCTAAACTGGCCTTGAGTCATGACGATAAGGGTCCACGAGTTCAGGAGTCAACCCCATGTTTGCTCATGACACCGAGTGGGGTCTGATGGCGGCGGCCGCTCTGGTCAACACCGCTGCGCGAGGTGAGGACCTGCTACCGGACGTCGCCGCGCTGGACAGGTTCCTGGACGCGAACCAGTTCTCCGGGAGACGGGATCTGGACCCAGCCGAACTGAGCGAGGTGCGGGCGCTGCGGCCGCGGTTGCAGGCGCTCTGGTCCGACGCGGACGTGAACCGGGTCGCCGCGGTGGTCAACGAGTTGCTCGCGCAGGCGCAGGCCTCGCCGTTCCTGAGCAATCACGACGGCTGGCCCTGGCACCTGCACCTGACGCCGCCGGACGCGCCGCTGGCCGGCCGGATGGCAGCGGAGGCCGCGATGGCGTTCGCCGACCTGATCCGGGTGGGCGAGCTGGACCGGCTACGGTTCTGTGCGGCCGCAGACTGCGACGCGGTGCTGGTGGATTTCACCCGCAACCGATCGCGCCGGTTCTGCGACACCGGGAACTGCGCGAACCGGCAGCACGTCAAGGCCTACCGGGCTCGCCGGGCCGCCGGCTGAGTTCGCCGGCGACACGTCACGGGTCACTGACGCTCAGCCCGCTCGACGCGGGCTGAGCGCCACTCAGTAGAGCTGGGTCAGCGCTCTTCGACGTCGGCCTGCAGCATTTCCTGGTCGATGTCGTCGGACACCACCAGATCGTTGGGGTCCGTGCCGTCCTTCACCGCCGGCTCGGCGGCCGGGTTCTCGTCGCTGGTCGGGTGCTCGGTGGCGTCGTCGTGGTGGCTCATCGCGGTCTCCGTTGGTCGCAGGTGAGAGTTCCTTACCCGTTCCGGCGTCCTACCCGTTCCGAGGGATCCCGTCGAGCCCGCAGGTGGCGTCACGCGTGGGCGGACCAGGTCGATGCAGTTGGTCCGCCCGGGACCGGTGAGGCCTGTCCGAGGCGGCGGGCGGAGGGCGACAGTGTCAGGCGGTGGGCAGGCCCGCCCGGTTGATCGCGGACACCACAGCCCTGATCGAGGCCGTGGTGATCGAGGAGTCGACCCCGACGCCCCAGACGACCTGCCCGCCGATCGCGCACTCCAGATAGGCGGCAGCGCGCGCATCCCCGCCCGCGCTGAGCGCGTGCTCGACGTAGTCCAGAACCCGGACGTCGATGCCGATCGTGGTCAGCGCATCGCAGAATGCGGCGACCGGGCCGTTTCCGACCCCCCGGATCACCTGCTCCTCGCCGTCCACCACCAGTCGGGCCGCGAGGCGGTCGCGGTCGTCGTCCTCGTCGGTGACGGTGCGCGACCGGATCAGGCTGACCGGCGACGTCCGGGTCAGGTACTCGTCGTTGAAGTAGGTCCACATCGCCGCCGGGCCGACCTCGCCACCCTCGGTGTCGGTGACCTGCTGGACGACCCGGGAGAACTCGATCTGCAGACGTCGGGGCAGGTCCAGGCCGTGCTCGGACTTCATGATGTAGGCCACGCCGCCCTTGCCGGACTGCGAGTTCACCCGGATGACCGCCTCGTAGGAGCGGCCGACGTCGTGCGGGTCGATCGGCAGGTACGGCACCTCCCAGGTGAAGTCCTCCACCGCGGTGCCGTTGGCGTCGGCATCCCGCTTCAGGTGGTCGAAGCCCTTCTTGATGGCGTCCTGGTGGGAGCCGGAGAACGCGGTGAAGACCAGGTCGCCGCCGTAGGGGTGGCGCTCCGGGACCTTCAGCTGGGTGGCGTACTCGGCGGTGCGGCGGATCTCGTCGATGTCGGAGAAGTCGATCTGCGGGTCCACGCCCTGGCTGAACATGTTCAGGCCCAGGGTCACCAGGCAGACGTTGCCGGTGCGCTCACCGTTGCCGAACAGGCAACCCTCGATGCGGTCCGCACCGGCCATGAAGCCCAGCTCGGCGGCCGCCACCCCGGTGCCGCGGTCGTTGTGCGGATGCAGGCTCAGCACGATTCCGCTGCGTCGCTCCAGGTTGCGGTGCATCCACTCGATGGAGTCCGCATAGACGTTCGGGGTGGCCATCTCGACGGTGGCCGGCAGGTTGACCACCATCGGCCGCTCGGCGGTGGGCTGCCAGATCTTGGAGACCGCGTTGCAGACCTCCAGCGCGTACTCGAGCTCAGTGCCGGTGTAGGACTCGGGGGAGTACTCGAAGCGCCAGTCGGTGTCGGGGTACTTGTCGGCCCACCGCAGAACCTCTTCGGCACCGTTGGTGGCGATGCCGGTGATACCGCTCTTGGGCAGTCCGAAGACGACCCGGCGCTGCAGCGTGGACGTCGAGTTGTACAGGTGGACCAGAGCCGACGAGGAGCCCTCGACGGCCTCGAAGGTACGGGCGATCAGCTCCGGGCGGGCCTGGGTCAGGACCTGGATCCGGACGTCGTCCGGGATGGCGTCCTGCTCGATGATCTCGCGGACGAAGTCGAAATCGGTCTGCGAGGCGGCCGGGAAGCCGACCTCGATCTCCTTGTAGCCCATCTGCACCAGCAGATCGAACAGCCGGCGCTTGCGGGCCGGCGTCATCGGATCGATCAGCGCCTGGTTGCCGTCCCGCAGATCCACCGCGCACCACAGCGGAGCCTTGGTGATGACCTTGGTCGGCCAGGTGCGGTCGGGCAGGTCGATGGGGGTGAAGGGTTGGTAGCGGTGCACCGGCATCGCGCTCTGGCGCTGTCGGTTCCAGACGGGCTGGCCGGCGGGGACGTCGCCGGCGGGGGTGCGGACGCCGGTGGCGCGGGTGAAGGTGGTCATTGTTTTCCTCGGCTGACGGTGGCGGGCGGTCGGGGGCTGCGATCGGCAGACCGGCACGACAGAGCCCCGCGACGAGGAGGCCGGTCTGTGTCAGGCCTCGTCGCGGCAGCTAAGGAGCAGGCCGGCGGCGATGATCGCGCCGGGCGCTGCGGGTTGCGCCACGGTTCACGACCCTACGCCGGTACCGGTGGCGGGGTGCAACTCCGGGCCGGGGGCAGACCCACCGTGCCTTCGCATCAACTGTGCCACCGGTGCACCCGCTGCAGCAGATGCGGCTGTCGCGAACATGATGCGAAGGCCGATACCGCTCACAGCCCCAGGCGGGGCCGCGGGTGGTAGCCGCCGCGCGGCAGCACGCCCCGATCCCGGGCGGCCCGGCCGGGGGTGGCAGCTCGGCGCACCAGGTCGGCCAGCGCCACCGGCGAGCGAAGGTCGGCCCAGACCACGCGCACCATTCCGTAGCCCAGGGCGCGGAGCATGTCCTCGCGCCGCTTCTCGGCGAGGACCGCCGCCTCGACGCTCTGCCCGGGGCGCCGCAGCGCCCCGTACTTCTGCCGGCCGTCGAACTCGATGAGCAGTGCTGCGTCCCGGACGGCGAGGTCCGCACGGCCCACGAATCGGCCCTCCTCGTCGGTGATCTCCACCTGGAGATCCACGTCGAACACCGTCCGCAGGGCCAGCCGGGTGAGTGTCTCGCCGGGGCTCTCGCTGCGTCCGTCGGCCGTCGTCAGGGCCCGCCGGGCGCGGTTGACCCCGGGCCGCCCGCGGGCCTGGTCCACCGCCGCACCGAGCGCCGCCGGGGAGGTCAGGCCGCGCTGCAGAGCCGCGTCGGCGCAGATCACGGCGGTGGACGGGGGTGCGGCGCGGGCCAGGTCGACGATCGTCCGGGCGGGTGTGGTCAGCTTGATGCCGTCCAGCTCGGTGATGTCGTCGGGTGCCAGTTCGGCGGCGTGGTCATGACGCTCGGGGGTGATGCGTCCGGTCCGCGTGGCCTTGGGCAGCGTGACGTGCACCCGGCTGAGATCGGCCCCGACCAGCGGCAGTCCCCACAGCGCTGCCGCGGACGCGTGGCTGACCACACCCGCCGTGACGCCGGCGACCCGGACGGCAAGACGATGCCGCTCCTCCGACGACACCCGGTCGAGGTCGACCCCACCGACGTAGCCACCGCGCCGGAGACGGGTCAGCGCCCCGCTGCGTACCTGGTTCCTCAGTTCCGCATCGGTCCAGCCGCCGCGGACGGCATCGGACCGGCGGTGCAGATCGACAGCGGTGGTGTCCATCACCGCAGCCTGTCGGCCCGGTGGGTGCCCGGCCGACCAGCTGCCGGGCACTGTGCACAGGTCGGGCCCGGCGTCGAGGATGTGGACAACGCCTTCGCGTCGAGTGTGTGCCCGACGCACCTGGTGCAACCGGTGCGCCGGTTGCACAGTTGATGCGAAGGCGCATCGACGTGCCACCCACCCCGAGCTCAGGGCCGGGTGACCCAGACGGCGTGGGTGGCCAGATCGCCCATGTCGACGGTCGGCCCGCCCGCCTCGCCGAGCACCACGGCCGTCCCGGCGCCGAACGGCAACCGGCGGACCACGGTGACGAGCCGGTCCAGGGTGATGGACATGTCGTGGAAGTAGCGCAGCATCTCCGGGTCGTCGTCGGAGATCCGGCAGACCACCCCCGTCTCACCCGGTTCGAGCAGCGACAGCCGGCGCGCATCGGGGCGCTGCATGGTCCCGTCAGCCGCCGGGATCGGGTCGCCGTGCGGGTCGCGCACCGGGTGGCCGAGCTTCTCGTCGATGCGGGACAGCATGAGATCGGAGATCGCGTGTTCGAGGACCTCCGCTTCGTCGTGCACCTCGTCCCAGGTGTAGCCGAGCTCGGCGACCAGATACGTCTCGACCAATCGGTGCCGGCGCATCATCCGCAGGCCGACGGTGCGCCCGACGTCGGTCAGTTCGACCGCCCCGTACGGACGGTGGCTCACCATGCCGAGCGCGGCGAGTTTGCGGATCATCTCCGATGACGTCGACGCCGACACCCCGACGAGCGACGCCAGCAGTGACGTGGTGATCTGGACCTCGTCCCACTCGCCGGCCGCGCAGATCTGCTTGAGGTAGTCCTGCATGACGGGGCTGAGGTCGCCCTCGGGCGACGGGGAGGGCGCTGGTGCGGTCACCCGCTCAGCCTAGATCCACGCCCGCGCAGCGGTCCGGGGCGATGACACCCGGCCCGCCCCCGGAACGTCCACCGCCGTGGACATTGGACCGACCGGGGGGACCGCCCGACCTGCCACCGAAGGACCGTCACGGACCACCTCGCCGTTCCCGGCACGCCCCCGATCGGCAAGTTACGGAGGCTCCGACCGCAGCCTCCGGGGCGCCGGGGCGAAGCTGGAATCGGCGCTGACCCGTGTCGACGTCCCCCACGACGTCAAGGAGTACCCGACTGCCGGTCATGCGTTCATGAACACCGGCCCGGCGCCGTGGTCGCTGCAGAAGCTGACGGGCATCACCCACAATCCGGCCGCGAGTACCGACACCTGGCGCCGGGTCGACGACTTCTTCACCGAACATCTGGCCGAAACCGCATCTGAGCGCCCCTGACCGGCCCCGGCGGCGACGTCGATGCACGTCGTCGATCGCCGGTACTCTCGATGCGGCTGCGCGCGACCGTCGACCACCGGCGGGGGACTGCACCGCGCCGCCCGCACTGCGAAAGGGTGTCCGCCGTGAGCCTGGTGGTCCAGAAGTACGGCGGGTCGTCCGTCGCGACCGCCGATCGGATCAAACGGGTGGCGGAGCGCATCGTCTCCACGGCCGCCGCCGGCAACGAGGTCGTCGTGGTGGTGAGCGCGATGGGCGACACCACCGACGAGCTGCTGGATCTGGCCCAGCAGGTGTCGCCGCTGCCGCCGGGCCGGGAGCTGGACATGCTGCTGACGTCGGGTGAACGGATCTCCAATGCGCTCGTCGCGATGGCCATCGACGCGCTCGGCGCGGAGGCGCGTTCGTTCACCGGCTCGCAGGCGGGCGTCATCACGACCTCCGTGCACGGCAAGGCCCGCATCATCGACGTCACGCCGGGCCGCATCCGGTCCGCCCTCGATCAGGGCGCTATCGCGCTGGTCGCCGGCTTCCAGGGCGTCTCGCAGGACACCAAGGACATCACCACGCTGGGCCGGGGTGGCTCGGACACCACAGCCGTTGCCCTCGCGGCGGCGCTGAACGCCGACGTCTGCGAGATCTACACCGACGTCGACGGGGTGTACTCCGCCGACCCGCGCATCGTGCCGGACGCCCGCAAGCTCGACACCGTCACCTACGAGGAGATGCTGGAGCTCGCCGCGTCCGGCGCCAAGGTGCTGATGCTGCGCTGCGTGGAGTACGCCCGCCGCTACAACGTCCCCGTTCACGTCCGCTCGTCCTATTCGGATCGCAGCGGGACCCTGGTCACCGGAAGCATGGAGGATCTCCCGATGGAGGCAGCGCTCATCACCGGCGTCGCGCACGACCGCAGCGAGGCCAAGGTGACCGTGGTCGCGGTGCCCGACCACCCGGGCGTCGCGGCGAAGATCTTCCGGACCATCGCCGACGCCGAGGTCGACGTGGACATGGTCGTGCAGAACGTCTCCCGCGGCGCCGAGGGCCGCACGGACATCACGTTCACCCTGCCCAAGGCGGACGGCGAGCGGGCCGTGGCCCAGCTGACCGCGCACCAGGGTGAGCTCGGGTTCTCCACGATCATCTACAACGACCTGGTCGGCAAGGTGTCACTGATCGGCGCCGGCATGCGGTCGCACCCGGGCGTCATCGCGACGTTCTGCGAGGCGCTGGCCGAGGCGGAGGTCAACATCGACATCATCTCCACGTCCGAGATCCGGATCTCGGTGCTGGTCAAGGATTCGGAGCTGGACGTGGCGGTCAAGGCACTGCACGCCGCGTTCGAGCTCGGCGGCGACGAGGAAGCGATCGTGTACGGCGGCACCGGGCGCTGACCCGGCCGTCCCACCCAGCCGGTCCGACGGCGGACCACCGGCAGAGTCGAGGAATGAAGATGAGCATCGACATGGCAGTCCAGGATTCGCAGAGCGCGGCCGGCGCGGCCCGCTCGCTGGTGGTCGCGGTGGTCGGCGCGACCGGCCAGGTCGGCGCCGCGATGCGCCAGATCCTGGCCGACCGTGACTTCCCGCTGACGCAGATCCGCTTCTTCGCGAGCGCCCGATCGGCCGGCAAGAAGCTGGACTACCGCGGCACCGAGGTCACCGTCGAGGACGCGGACACCGCGGACCTGTCCGGCATCGACATCGCCCTGTTCTCCGCCGGTGCCACCACCTCGAAGGCACAGGCTCCGCGGTTCGCCGCCGCCGGCGCCCTGGTGATCGACAACTCGAGCGCTTGGCGGATGGACCCGGACGTGCCGCTGGTGGTGTCCGAGGTCAACCCGGAGGCCATCACCGAGGCCAAGCTGGGCATCGTGGCGAACCCCAACTGCACCACGATGGCCGCGATGCCGGTGCTGCGCCCGCTGCACGACGAGGCCGGGCTCGAGCGGCTCATCGTCTCCACGTACCAGGCGGTCTCCGGATCCGGGCTGGCCGGCGTCCAGGAGCTCGCGACCCAGGTCCGGGCGGTGGCCGACGGTGCCGAGGCGCTGGCCTACGACGGCTCGGCGCAGGAGTTCCCGGCGCCGGTCAAGTACGTCCGCAACATCGGTTTCAACGTCGTCGCGCTGGCCGGCAACCTCGTCGAGGACGGCTCGAACGAGACCGACGAGGAGCAGAAGCTGCGCAACGAGTCGCGCAAGATTCTGGGGATTCCCGAGCTGCGGGTCGCCGGGACCTGCGTCCGGGTGCCGGTCTTCACCGGTCACTCGCTGTCCATCAACGCCGAGTTCGCCCGGCCGTTGTCGGTGGAGCGGGCCACCGAGCTGCTGTCGAACGCACCCGGTGTCGAGCTGACCGATGTGCCGAACCCGCTGCAGGCGGCCGGTGCCGACCCCAGCTTCGTGGGCCGGATCCGCCAGGACCAGAGCGCTCCCGAGGGCCGCGGGCTGGTGCTGTTCATCAGCAACGACAACCTGCGCAAGGGTGCCGCACTCAACGCCGTGCAGATCGCCGAGCTGGTCGCCGCCCGGCGCGCCTGACCGGCGGAGGCCGGTGGCCGCGGCGCGAGGCCGCGGCGCGGGGCCACGGCGCTGGGAAGACGGTCAGCCGAGCGTGAGGTTGACCAGCAGGAACGCGTTGAGCCCGACGATCAGCGCGGCCACCACGGATGCGACGAGCGTGGTGGCCCGGCGGTTCACCCAGGCGCCCATCAGGCTCCGGCGCGAGGTCAACCAGACCAGCGGTACCAGGGCGAACGGGATGCCGAAGCTCAGCACCACCTGCGACCACACCAGCGCCTGGGTCGGGTCCGCGCCGCTGGTGAGGATCAGCAGAGCCGGCACCACCGTGATCAGCCGCCGGGCGAGCAGCGGGATCCGTCGGCGCAGGAAGCCGGCCATGATGATCTGGCCGGCGTAGGTGCCGACGGCGGACGCGGCCAGCCCGGACGCCAGCAGCGCGACGCCGAAGGCGATGGCCGCGGAGCTGCCCAGTTGCAGGTCGAGCCCGGCGTGCACCTCCTCCAGGGTGGCCACCTCGGTGGAGTCGCCGAAGAACAACTGAGCGGCGATCACCAGCATCACCGCGTTGACCAGGCCGGCCAGCCCCATCGCGATGATGACGTCGGTGCGCTGGGTCCGCAGCAGCTGTCGCCGCCGCGGCGCGGGCACATCGTGTCGGCTGACCCCGGCGGGCAGCGGGTAGCGGTGTGGAACCAGTGCCGAGTGCACATAGATGACGTGCGGCATCACGGTGGCCCCGAGGATGCCGGTGGCCAGCAGCACGCTGTCCACGCCCTCGAACCGGGGCACCATGCCCTCGGCCATCCCGGCCGGGCTCGCCCCGGACAGGACCAGCATGTAGACGAACCCCAGCGCGATGACGGCGAGCAGGCCGGCGATGACCAATTCGAACGGCCGGTGACCCCGGTTCTGCATGGCCAGCAGGCCGAACGCGACCACCGCCGAGATGAAGCCGCCCGCGGTGAGCGGCACTCCGAAGAGCAGGTTCAACGCGACCGCGCCACCGACGATCTCGGCGATGTCGGTGGCGATGGCGACCGCTTCGGCCTGGAACCACAGCCCCCAGGTGACCGGCCGGGGAAACCGCTCCCGGCACAGCGATGCCAGATCGCGACCGGTGGCCAGCCCGAGCTTGGCGGTCAGCGTCTGGATCAGCATGGCCATCACGTTCGCGGCCACGATGACCCACAACAGCAGGTAGCCGAAGGAGGCGCCGCCGGAGAAGTTGGTCGCGAAGTTCCCCGGATCGACGTAGGCGACTGCGGCGACGAACGCGGGACCGAGCAGGGTGATCGAATGACGGATCCGGCGGCGCCACGGCGGCCGGAGCTCCGGCTGCGGTCGCTTGTCGGGGGCCTCGGGCACCGTGGCCACGGAAGCCGGTTCGATCATCAGCCCACCCTTCGTCGTCGCGGGACGGACATGATTCGGAGTCCCGCAGTCCGAAGTTTGGTCCACCCTAGTTCGGGTTGCCGAACTTTGTGATCAGGGCAGCCTCACATTGCCGGCGGCGGCGGTGGCGACAGTTCAGGCGCAGCTGACGCTACCGATCGCGGGTCCACCGAACGGAGAACGCTCCGAGACCACCAGATAGCCGCAGCCGTCGGCGGCCCACGGCGTGATGCCTTCGGACTGCCACTGCCGCGGGCTGGGAAGCTGACGCCACGGCCACTCGGCGAAGTCGGCCGGGTCCGCTGCGGGGTCCGGCGATCGGTACTCCACCACCTGGTCGTACGTCAACAGCAGGACCGCGCCGGCGGCGCGGGCAGCGTCGGTCACCACGTTGCCGACCAGTCGGGACTGTCGGGCCGAAATCGGCGCGGGCGGTCGGAACGAGCTGTGCAGGACGAGCTCACCGCCGCCGGGCGGGCCGACGTACACCCGATGCGGCAGGGTCCCACCCTCGGGTTTGGTGACGACCACGATGTCGCCCGCGTCCGTCACCAGCATCGCCTCGGCGTCGTAGGCCCCGTCCGGGTAGCGGTACTTCCACCTGTCCGCGGCGGTGGACGCCGGGAGCGGAACGGTGGGTTCGGCGAGCCGGTGGACGGTGACGGTCCGACGCCCGGCGTTGCCCCCGATGTCGCCGACGTACAGGCATCGCCGGGCCGACCCGGCCTCGCAGACCCCGGCGCTGAGCGCCTCGGCGTTGTCGACCGACATGCCGTCGACGGTGATCGACGCGACGAGGGTGCCGTCGCTGCGGACGGCCAGGATCTCGTCGGTGCCGGCCGCGTCGTCCACCACGAAGTACAGATCGGGATCGGTCCGCGACGCCGCGATCCCACTGGCCTCACCGACCGCGGTGGGCAGTACGCCGTCCTCGGTGGCCACGGAGTAGCAGACCGGGTTGTCGCAGCCGGTCGGCACCGGTGCGGGGGCGGTGGGCGGCGGCCCGGTCGGCGCGGGTGCCGCCGGGGCCTGGCTCGGTGGAGGGGTGACCGATCCTGTCGTGGGGAGCATCGGTACCGCAGTGCCGCAGCCCGTGGCGCTCCAGACGAGTGCCGCCATCGCCAGCAGCAGCCGCCGGGACGGCCTCACCGCAGCTCGGCCAGCATCCGGCGGACGAAGTCCAGCTCGACGGCGACCTGACGCAGCCGTTCGGCGACCACCATCGAGCCGTGACCGGCGTCGTAGCGGTAGACCTCGTAGCGGTGGTCACCTGCGGCGAGGGCGTCGAGATAGTTCTCCACCTGCCGGATCGGGGTGCGCGGGTCGTTCTCGCCGGCGGAGACCAGCAGCGGGGTGCGCACGGCCGACAGCCAGGTCAGCGGCGACGAGTCGCGGTACTTCTCCGGGACCTCGTCGGGCGACCCGCCGAACAGTGCGCGGTCGTAGGCGCGCAGCGGCTCCATCTCGTCCTCGTACGCCGCGAGGTAGTCCGCGACCGGGGCCCCCGCGACGGCCACCGCCCACCGCCCGGGATCGACGCCGATCCCCAGCAGGGTCAGGAAGCCGCCCCAGCTGTAACCCATCAGGACGCAACGGGCCGGGTCGGCGATCCCGTCCGCCACCACCTGCTCCTGGACGGCGTTGATGTCGGCCAGTTCGGTGTGTCCGATCCGCTCGGTGAGCGCGTCCCGCCATGCCGAGCCGTAACCCGTGGAGCCGCGATAGTTGACCTGGATGACGGCGAACCCGGCGTCCAGCCAGGTGGCGCGGGTGGCGTCGAAGGAGTCGTCATCGGCGGCCGCCGGTCCACCGTGCACGTAGAACAGCGTCGGCAGCGGGCCGACCGCGCCGGCGGGCCGGGCGACGAAGGCGTGGATGAGGCCACCTGGTCCGCGCACCCAGAGGTCGGCCAGCGGCTCGGAGTCCGGGGCCGTCCCGCCGGGAGGGGCCAGCAACACCCGGTCGCCGTCGTCGGCGAGCACCCGCACGGATGCGGCGCTGCGAGCCGACGAATGGCGGTACCAGACCGAACCGTCCGCCCGGGCGACCGCCCCGTCGACCGAGCCCGCAGCTGCGGGCAGGTCACTGCGCGTACCGGTGGCGATGTCGTAGCGGTGCAGCGTGGTCCGGCCGATGTGAGTGTGGGTCAGTAGGAGGGCGGTGCCATCGGGGTAGAAGTCCCCGTCGATGTCACCGGGCAGGTCGAGCTCGATCTCGGTCACCTCGCCGGTGCCGGTGTCCCAGATCAGCAGTTCGTCACGGCCCTGCCGCTCGTGACCGACCAGCAGGCGTTGGTCGCCCGGGACCGGCGCGAACGCCTGCGGGTTGAGGCCCTTCCCGGGACCGTCCGACAGCTCCGCCAGGACCGCGCCGTCCGACACCGCATACACCCGCAGCTCCGGGTACCGGGAATCGCCGGCTTCGGAATGCGCGAGCACCCAACGGGTCTCGTCCCGGGACAGAGCGCCGACGGACGGCATCCTCGGGGTGCTGATAGACGACGGCGGTGGTGGACGTCGCGGCATCCCAGCGGTGTACCCGGGAGCCGTCGTCGTCGGCGAATCCGGCGATCACCACCCCTTCGCCCAGTTCCAGCCCGGCCGGATAGCCGGCAGCGACCCCCGGCAGGGCGTGGACGGCGGGGCCGGTGGTGCCGAAGGGCTGGCTACGCCACGCGCCGAACTCGTCGCCGGCCTCGTCGTCGAACCACCACAATCGGGCGCCGTCACAGCTCAATGTTCCGTGGGTGGTCCCGTCCACCCGCGAGGTCGCTTGCACCCGTTCCCCGCTTTGCACATCCCAGGTGTGCAGTTCGTACACCCCGGACTCGTTGCTGACCAGCACGGTGCGGTCCGGGACATCGCGAGCCGGGTCCGGCAGCCCGATCCGGACGGCATCGAAGCGGGACCGCCACCGGATCTCCGCCACTGGATCGTCGAACAGGGTTTCCGGGACAACTGCGAGCGGATGGCGGGTGGTGTCGGACATCGATCCAACGTATCGGCAAGGACGCCGGGGCCGAACCGGTGGTCAACCCGAGCGTCGCGACCGATCGGGTGCGGCAAACGGGTCGAGCCGCCGGTGATCGCGGCGAAGATGCGGCCAACGGATGACGCAAAGCCCGCTGAACCCCGCAGAAGTACCCGATGAGTGCCTCCCGCTGAGCGCCCAGGTGTGGTGAGCTGAAGGGATCAGGGGGACTGATGATCCACTGGGGAAGCGGCTCGAGCCATGGTGCAGTGGTCGGAGGTCACGCGGTCTTCGTCGCTGGACGCCGTCCGCACTGTCCCGACCGCCCGGGTGGGCGAAGCGCCGATCCCGGTCGGGATGATGGGTCCAGCGCAGCTCCGCCCCCGGAGGACCCGGCCGAACGGTCCCGGCTGGAGGTGCTCGAACGGTACGGGTCGGCATTCGCGGGTGCGCCGGAGTTCGATCGGCTGACCTCACTGGCCGCCGATCTGTGCGGTACATCGATGGCACTGGTGTCGCTGGTGGCCGAACAGTCGCAGCGATATCTGTCCTCGTTCGGTGGCGAACCGCCCCAGCTGTCCCGTTCCGAGGGCTTCTGCGGATACGAACTCGCGCGCGGCGAGATCCTGGAGGTCCCGGACGCCCACCTCGATCCCCGGTTCGCCGGTCTCCGGATCGTCATCGGACCGCCCTGGATCCGGTTCTACGCCGGTGCCCCGCTGGTAGCCCCGGGCGGCTTCGTCCTCGGCCGGCTGTGCGTGATGGACACTGAGCCGAAACTCTTGAGCCAGCGGCAACGACACCAACTGGAAACTCTCGCCGACGAGGTGATGGCGCAGCTGACCCTGCGTCGGCAGGCTGCCGAACTGGTGACCGAGGTCGCCTCGCGGCGGGCCTCGGAGGCCACGCTGGCCGCCCATGAGCGGCTGCTCGAAGGCGTGCTGGCCAGCCCCGACCGGGCCATCTACGCGATGGACACCACGGGTCGTTTCATCATGGCCAACGACACGGCCCACCGGCTGGCGCGGCTGGAGATCGGGACGATGGTCGGCCGAGCCTTCGAATCGGTGTTCCACCCCGAGGTGGCCGACGCCCACCGGCGGGCCAACGACGAGGTGATCCGAACCGGCGAGGCGGTGGTCGTCGACGAGGTCTTCACCAGCCTGGGGCGGGAGCTGACGTTCATGGTCAGCCGATTCCCGCTGCGCGGCCGCGACGATGCCGTGTACGGCGTGGCGGTGAGTGCCTCCGACGTCACCGAGCAGCGCGCCGGCCAGGCGGCCCTGCGGGAGTCGGAGAACCGTTGGCATCAGCTGTTCGTCGGATCTCCGGTCGGGATCGGCCTGCTGGACGACAACGGGGTGTTCCGGGCGGTCAACCGCGCGTTGTGTGCGCTGTTCCAACGGTCCGAGGAGGAACTGCTCGGCCGCGCTCCTGACGACTTCGCCCCGGCCCACGGATCCCACGACCCGGGCCGGTTTGTCGACGGGGCCGTGGCGACCGCTGAGCGCCGGGTCGCGCTGCCCGACGGACGCTTTCGATGGGTGTGGGTCACGACCGCCCGGACGCCGGGGCCGGCCAACCAGACCTGGACGCTGGCCCACATGCAGGACGTCACCGAGCGGATGGCGACCCAGCAGAAGATCCAGGATTCGGAAGCGAACCTGACGGCGGTGGCCGAGGTCATCCAGACTATCCAGGCGGGTGGGGATGCCCGGCAGATCATCGTGGAGGCGGGGCGCGATCTGGCCGACGCGTCGCTGGCCTGCCTGCTCGAGCCCACGGCCGACGGCCGGGCGCTGGTCGTCACCTCGTCCACCCAGCCCGAGGCGTTGGGTATCGAGCTGGCCTTGGACGGGCCGTCCGCCGGGGCCAAGGCCTTCCTGACCGGGACCACGGTCTTCGTCCCGGACACCCGCTACGGCCCACACAGCTCCTCGTTGTTGATGAAGTTGGTCGGGCCGGGGGCTTCATTCTGTGTGGTGCCGGTGCGGTCCGGGGACCGGGTCACGGGCGCGGTATCGGTCGGGTGGTCACACCTGCTGGGCCAGGTCGGGGACCGGCGGGTCCAGGTGATCACCCTGCTTGCCAATCAGGCCGGGGTGGCCCTTCGTCAGGTGGCGCTGCTCGGGGAGCTGGAACAACTGGCCCAGACCGACGCCCTGACCGGCCTGCCGAACCGGCGCAGTTGGGACCAGACCCTGGACAACCTGCTGCACTCGATGTCGGCCAACGGCCACCCGCTGAGCGTGGCCCTGCTCGACCTGGACCACTTCAAGGCGTTCAACGACACGTACGGGCACGCCGCGGGGGACGAGTTCCTCCGCCACTTCGCCCAGCACGCCAGCAGCGTCCTGCGGTCGGCCGACACCGTCGCCCGCTGGGGTGGAGAGGAATTCGCGGTGGCCCTGCCGGACTGCCAGGGGAATGTGGCGGCAGAGGTGCTGGAGCGCATCCGGATGGACGTACCGGCCGGCCAGACCTGCAGTGTCGGCTACGCCACCTGGGACGGCACCGAGTCCGCCGCTGACCTGATGGAGCGGGTGGACGCGGCGCTGTACGAGGCCAAGGGGGCCGGTCGTGACCGGATCCAGCTGGCCGCTCCGCGGCCGGCGGTCAACGCGTCGGGCTGAGCCTGCGCGGGGCCCTGCCTCACAGGGCGAGCGGTCGTGGCCGACGGGATACCTGGAACGCCTCCCGCTCGATGATGAGCAGGGTGAGGACGCCGAGGGACCAGAGCACGTTCGCAGCGAACTGCCATTGCCCGCCGACCGGCAGCGCCCCGACCGGCAGCGCGCCGACCGACACTGTTGCTGCCAGTACGGCGGGGACAGCGAGCACCAGCACTGCACCCCACCATGCCCAACGGTGTCCCCGGCGCAGGCCGGCCGCGATCGGCAGGGTAGCCACCAGGACGAGCGCCAGCACGATCCGAAGGTCGACGTCGTCGCCGGTCCGCCCGAAGGGGGTCAGTCGGTCCGGCAGGACCGCGCCCAGCAGCTGCAGCGCCGCGGAGACCGGGACCACCAGCAGAGCCAGTTGACGCAGTTCGGGCGGCTCGGGCGGTGCTCGCGTCGTCAGGCCTCGCGAGCCGGCCAGCCGGGTGGCGAGTGGCAGGCTCAACAGCACCGCGACGAAGTGTTCGGCGTCGGACATCTGGCCGATGAACAGCAGCGAGTAGGTCGCATAGATCCAGATCAGCAGCTGGAGACGCAGCCGCCAGGGCGGCCGGAGGGTGGCGCTTGCGACGGCGGCGACGGCCATCATGCCGGCGGAGAAGCCGACATCGAGTTCGGTGCCCCGTTGGGTGGCCCACAGCCAGTCGGTGTCGCGGACGAGCCAGAACGCTGCTGCGGTGAGCAGCACCGCTACCAGCTGATACCCGCAGGTGATCAGCGCAGTGCGGCGGGTGCCCAGCCGCCACTCGGCGAAACCGGTGACCAACGCGAATCCGCCGGCGACGAAGACGTAGTAGCCGGGGACCAGGGCGAAGAAAGTCCCGGTGGCCAGGGTGTACCAGCGACCGTCTACGAGCGCGGGCAGGCCGTAGCCGACGAGGTCGAACCACGGTGTGCCGTCCACCGGCTGCCACAGGGTGCCCAGCACCACCGACAACACCATCGTGATCGCGACGTAGCCGGTGGTGAACGGAAGCCGCACCACCAGGCGGCGGACCGCCGCGACCTGCTGCGCGGCGGTCCGAGGGGTCGACCCGCCCGGTGTCCGCGGAGCCACGTTCGTCATGCGCGGTCCCCTCTGCGCTGCCGTCCGGTGCCGGGCAGCACGCCCGGAGTTCGCAGTCTAGGAGGGCGCCGGGACCGCAGTTCTCAGGCGGCAGCGTCCGCCGGCGCGGCGACGGAACCGAGGAAGTCCAGCATGTGGGAGCCGACGGCGCGGGGGTCGTCGGAGATCGGCACGTGGTTGGCACCCGGCAGCCAGCGCAGCTGCGCGCCGGGGATGCACGCCTGGTAGCGCATGATCTGCGGCCCCATCAGCGGGTCCGAGGTGCCCTGCAGCAGCAGGGTCGGCTGGGTGATCGCGCCGAGATGCATCGGCATGTCGAACAGGCTGGCCCAGTTCGCCTTCTCGTACGCCGGGGACTCCGCGTACCCGGTGAGCAGCTGCTTGGCATCGGCGCGGGTCAGCTGCCACGGCAGGCTCCGGCTGCCGGCGAAGAACACCGACCGCCCGACGGGGGTCAGGCTCAGCAGTTCTGCCATCGGCGCCAGCGTCATGGCGACGCTGCGACCTGCGACGAGAGCGACGAAGCCGCCGATGCGTTCCAGCGGCGTGCCCATGCCGTCCGGGGCCATCGCGATGACGGACAGGACGCGGTCGGACTTGGCGAGCTCGATCGCGATCCGGGCGCCGAGCGAGTAACCGGCAACGTGATAGGAGGTGATCCCCAACCCGGTCAGCGTGTCCTCCACCGCGGCGGCCAGGTTGGCCGAGTTCGGCGAGACGCCGTCGTCGAGCGAGGCGGAGCCGCCGAACCCGGGGAAGTCCAGCGCGATGACGTCGTACTCGGCCGCCAGCGCCTCGATCACCGGCCGCCATCCGACCAGGGATTCGCCGAGTCCGTGCAGCAGCACGAGGGGCTCGCCACTGCCGGTGCGATACATGTGCAGAGCGGGGGTGGTGGTTGCAGACGCGGTCATCATGATCCTCAGGCTCGAATGCTGCCGCCTCAGCGCGCGCCCACCACTCCGGGCACTGCGGCTGACGTGGGCGGACGCCCACTCGGCAGTGAAACGACGATGCCGGTGCCACCAGCTTGCGCTGGCGGCACCGGCGTCGTCAGGACTTGCGTTCTCGCGGCCGGCGGCCGCGAGGGGGATTACTTGCTGTCGTCGGCGGCGGCCTCGTCGGCCTCCACCAGGCGGCTGATGAGCTCTTCGACGACGCCGGTCTTGGGCAGGTCGCGCTCGGCCAACTGGTCGGACAGCTCGGCCTTGGTCAGGCCGCGGTACGGGGCCTGCTTGGCGTCGGACTCGACGAGGCGGTCGACGAGCTCGTCGAGGTTGCCCGTCTTCGGCAGGTCGCGCTCGGCCAGCTTCTCGGACAGCTCGGCCTTGGTCAGACCCTGGTAAGGCTCGCGGGCCTTCTCCTGGGCTGCCTTCTCGGCGGCGCGCTCGGCGGCGCGAACCCGACGGGCTTCGGCCTTGGCTTCTTCTTCGACGAGCTCGGCCTGGTGCGCTGCAGCCTCTTCGACCACCTCGGCCTGGCTGGTCACCACATCGGCGACGGCGTCGATCTGCTTGCGGGCGACACCGGAGACGGCGGTGAACTGGCTACCCATCGTGCCGGTCATCGCCGTCACTGCATCGGCCCACTTGGTGGCCAGGTCGCGGTTGGCGTCGACTGCCTGCTGCAGCAGGTCGAAGTAGCGCTGCACGCCGGCGGCCGGGTCGACCTTCGGGAACAGCTTCAGCAGGTCGGCCTGGTCGCTCATGGCCTGAGCGCCCTGCTTCCACAGGTTCGCCGACTGCTCGGCGGCACCCTTGAACTGGCGCGCGACGGTGGTGTACTGCTCGGTGCTGGTCATGGCACTCCTTGGATTGGTGGTCGCTGCACAACGGTGGGGCACTCGTCGCGGCGTGGGCGGGCTGATCCCGACCCGGTCTGTCGGGCTCGACGATGCGACCGCTGGAACGGTTTGCGGTGCGCCCGTCGGCACGTCCGCAGCGATCGACGTCTGCTAGCAGGTTAGCTTGTAAACTGGCTAACTTGCTAGCCGTGTGAGATAAGCGCGGCTTCCGTGGAGCGGGTTTGGGTTCAGGTGTCGGTGGGAACTCCGGAGCCCGCCGGCACGCTGGGCCGACCGGACGAACCGGGCGAACGTCCACGCGTGGAACCAGTTCCCGCTCCCGTCGTGCGCTGGGCGCGCGACGGTTCCCGGGCTTACATTGACCGCGTGGTGGACGTGCCGTTCCCCGGGGACGCGCGCGTGCACGGCCTGTTCACCGGGCTCGGCATCGCTGCGGCACTCACGTACTTCGCCCGTGAGAAGCGACGGAAGGGCCTCGGTGATCCGCGGCTGTGGACGCTCGCGGGCTTCGCCGTCACGTTCGGCGCCATCGGCTCCCGGCTGCTCACCTGGGACTTCACCGCGCGACCGTCGATGGCCGAATGGTGGGTCACCGGCGACCGCAGCATCCTCGCCGGTCTTGTCGGGGCGTGGGCCGGTGTCCTGCTGGGAAAGCGGCTCACCGGCTATCAGGCGCGGACCGGGGACCTGTTCGCGCCCGCGGTCGCGCTGGCGATGGCCATCGGCCGGATCGGCTGCCTGCTCACCGAACTTCCCGGCACCCCGACGGGCGGCGGCTGGGGCATCGTCCTCGCCCCCGACCAAGCCGCTGTGATCGGCGGGCCCGCCGGAGTCGGACTGCACCCCTCGTTCGCGTACGAGATCGCCTTCCAGGCTGCCGCCTTCGTCATCCTGTGGCGGCACCGGGATCTGGCACCTCGTCCGGGCGATCTCTTCACCTGCTACGTCGCCGCGTACGCGCTGTTCCGGTTCGGGGTCGAGTTCGTTCGGGCCAACGACACCCTGTGGCTCGGCATGAGCGGACCACAGTTGTTCCTGCTGGTGATGCTGCCGCTGCTGATGTGGCGGCTGGGGCGGGTCGTCACCTGGCGGGTTCGGTTCGAAGGAGGCAGGACCGAATGAGCGAGTCATCGCCCGCAGGGCCGGGCGACGTTCCGCCGCCGCGGCCGCCACGGAGCATGCGCACACTCGGCATGGTTGTCGGAGTTGGGTACGTCGTGGCTGTCGTCGCGTTGAACCTGATCTTTCCGGCGCTGGTGGTCACCGGCGGCCTGTTCCTGTTCGGACCACTCGTCGCACTCCTCGTCACGGCGATCGTGCTGGCGATCATCCCCCGCACCGCGAGCTTCGGCGCCGGGCTGCTGCTCTCCTTCGGTATCTCGCTCCTGATCGGTGCGGGCATCTGCGCCGTCCTCGTTTCACGGTTGGGATGACGATGCCCTTCACGTCGGTGCCAGGTCGTTCAGACCAACCGGGCCCCGGTCAGCCGCTGCGCGGCGACCGGATCCACCGGTACGTCAACGCCTTCTGCCCGCGGTGTCACGAGATCGATCCGCCACTCGCCCAGGTGCGGCGGCTGTCCGGGGTACTGCTCGTGCGCGACGACCGGGTGTGGCTGGAGCGCGGGTGTCCCGATCACGGCCTCGTCAGGACCCTGTACGACGAGTCGCCCGAGATCCTGCGCTACCTCGAGAAGTGGCAGGCGCCCACCAAGCAGCACGTCCCGGACGAGGGGGACAACTACCGGCCGGTGCCCGAGGCCTACGCCCACGGGCTGCCGGCGATGCAGACCCAGCACACCTGCATCCTGCTCGAGGACGTGATCGAACACTGCAACCTGCGGTGCCCGACCTGTTTCACCACTTCGGGCCCGCAGTTGCAGGGCGTCGCGCCGTTGTCCGAGGTGCTGGCGAGCGTGGACGCCCGGCTCGCGCGGGAGAGCGGGCGTCTGGACGTGCTCATGCTCTCCGGCGGCGAGCCGACCCTGTACCCGTTGCTGGCCGACCTCCTCGACGCACTCGCCGCCCGACCGATCGTGCGGATCATGGTCAACACCAACGGCGTGCGCATCGCCACCGACGATGCGCTGCTCGCCCTGCTGGCCGAGCACCGTTCCCGCGTCGAGGTGTACCTGCAGTACGACGGGCCGTCCCCGCTCGCCTCGATCCATCACCGCGGCGCCGATCTCACCCGGCTGAAGGAGGCGGCGATCGCCCGGCTGTCGGAGGCCGGCGTCTTCACCACGTTGACGATGACGGCCACCCTGGGCGTCAATGACGGTGACATCGGCGCGGTGGTCCTGCGCGCTCTGGAGACGCCGTTCGTCGGTGGGGTCGCCATCCAGCCCGTCTTCGGCTCCGGCCGCGGGCATGGCATCGATCCGATGGATCGGCTGACCCACACCGGGGTGCTGGCGCGGCTGGAGGAGCAGACCGGCGGGGTGGTCGCGTGGCACGACCTGACCGCGCTGCCCTGCTCACACCCGCACTGCTCCTCGGTGGGCTACCTGCTCAAGGACGACGCGGGGGTGTGGCGGTCGCTCACGGCACTCGTCGGGCACGACCGGCTGCTGTCCTGGCTGGAGCTCGATCCCGACGCCGTCGCCAACCGCATCGCCGACCCGGGGATAAACGCCGACCTGCGCGCGGTGGTCAGATCGTCCCTGCTGGATCTGCTGAGCGAGCAGTCGTCGCTGTCGCACCCGCGGACCGCCGACCTCTGGAAAACTATCTGCACCCAGTGCGACCTCGGTATCGGCACGTTGACGACATTGGCGAGCGGGATGCTCCCGGGACGGCAGCAGCGGCTTCGCAGGCTCCTCGCCGAGCGCATCACCCGTATCACGGTGAAGCCGTTCATGGACATCTCGACGATGATCGAGGAGCAGCTGACGCAGTGCTGCGTCCACGTCGGGACCAAGAGCGACGAGGGCCGCCACCAGTACGCGCCGTTCTGCGCGGTGCAGGCGTGGCCCGCGCTCGGCCGGCAGCGGTTGAGCACCGCGACCGGGCTGCCGCTGCCGACGGCCCGCAAGGCCCGCGCAGGCGTGCCCACCGAGTTGAAAGGTGGGGCGTCATGACCGCCGAGTCGGACGCGAGGCGGATCGCCGCCGGACTGCCCCCGTCCGCTTCGGTGCCCGCCTTGCCGCCTGCGGATGGCCTGCAACCGACGCCGGCTCAGCCGCTGACCAAGTCGCCGTACGACCCGCTGCGTCTGTGCATCTATGCCACGATCGCACTGCTCGGCTGGCTGGCCGGTCCCGTGGCGCTCGTCGTCTTCGCCGTGGTGGGCTTCGTCGGGTATTCCAAGGCCAGGCGGGCCGGCCTGATGCGGTCGCAGTGCTTGCTCCGGGACACCCGGCTGATGCTCGCGTACTTCGCGGTGCTCGCCGCCGCCGGGGTGGGGGGAAGCTACCTCTGGCTGATCCTGGGGCACCGGGCCTTCTGATGGCTCCGGTGGGGCAGATGATCGTGCACCAGGAAGTTTGACCCTTTTGTCTGTCTGGCCGCGCGGCCACGGTGGGGCGGATCATCGATTGCAGCCCTGCCCCCGTTCGCGCAGTCCAGTGAAGATCGTACGCCGTTCAGCATGCTCGGGCTGGAATGCGGCAACTTGATAGTGCCGCTGAGCTACGCCGATCCTGCCGGTCCCACGGTGGCCCGTGGCGGTCCTGCGGTATCGCACGAAGGGACCGAACCGGCTCGGGTCGGTGGTGCTGAATTTCGGTGGGCCCGGACCGGGAAAGCTGCCACTCGCCTGGTCGGCCCAAGTCCTCTCGATGTGCTCCGGGCCATCCGAACCAGCCGTCCTGACGGACACGCGGCTGGGTGCCGACGAGAGAGCCCGTTGGGGAACTCGCTCGCCGGCACCCGGACCGGCCGAGGCGGTGGACGGCTACGTCCTGATGGTCGTCACCGCCGACGGCGGACTCGTCCCGATCACGGCCTTGTTGGCATTGAGCGCCTTGACCGTCAACGGAGTCTGTGCACACGGGGTGGCGTAGACCCCGCCGAGCTTGCAGGCCGGCGGCGGTGCGCCCACGGCGGTGAGCGTGAACGAACCCGGAGCCACCAACGAGACGGTGAGGTTCGCGGCTCCCAACGTGGCGGGATCGAACATCGTGCCGGACTCGGTGCGGTATGGCTGCAGAACCATCGACGTCACCGTCGAATCCGTGGTGGTCGCGGTGATGTCCAGCCGCTGTTTGGATGTCCGGTACACGGTGTTGAGCGTGACGTTGGTCGGGACGAACGGTGTGGCCACCACGTTGACGGTGGTCGTGCCCGACGGGCCGTTGAGGTTCGTGGCCCTGACCGTGAAGGTGTACGTGCCGGGCGATGCTGTCGGCGGCGTGAACTTCAGGGTCGAGGTCCCGGCCGCGGTGGCCGGCGCGGGGGACTGCGTGACCGTGACCGGGTTCACCGGTCCGGCCGTCTGGGTCCAGGTCCAGGTCGGTGCCGGGACCGACGTACTCGTGGCCGTCAGGGTCACGAGGCTCCCGGCGGTGACCGTCTGGTCCTGGACCGGGTTGATCGCGGGGGGTGGTTCCGCTTGGACGGTGATCGTCTCTTTCGCGGTGACGACACCGCAGACATTGGATGCGATGAACGCCAGGTGGTAGGTCTTCGCTGCCAGGCCGGCCGAGTTGAATGACGGCGTCAGGGTGGTCGCGCCGGTGAGTGCACCGTTCAGGTCAGTGCCCAGATCCTCGGTCCCGGCTGTCCACTGCAGCGTGACCGGGCTGGATGCCCCCGCGGTCATCGATCCGGACAACTTGAGCGTGGCTCCGGCCGCAACCGACAGTGGCGTCGCATTGATCGTCGGGGTCGCGCACACGGCCACCGGTGGCGCGACGCTGCTGGGCCACGGATCGAGTACACCCGCCTGGACGCCGGTGATCGACTGGTAACCGCCGTAGGTCAGGAACGGAATGGTGTTGAAGTTGTTCTCCGGGACGGGCGTGCCGGGGACGTTCTCGGGGAAGATGTACTCCCCGATGGGCGCGTGGTACTGCCCGTAGTAGATGCCGTTCGCGGCTGTGGTGGCACCGGGGGTCCCAGGTACCTGGCTGGCGGGGTTGTCGATGATGGTGCCCGGCTTGAACTGCGACAGCCCGTCCACCACGGCGCGGACCTCACGCGTCGGCGGAATGAACTGACCCGCGGGCGGGGCGGTGCACGCCTTGGCGGTGGCCACGGTGACCGTGCACGGTGGCCGGAAGCGCCAGCGCCCGCGAACCGCGCCGGTGGGCGGGCCGGGGTCGGGCTGGATCGTGCCCCACTCGCGGTCGCTGGTGGCTCCGGTGACCGGATTGATGTCGATCCCGTAGATCCGGATCAACCGGGTCTCGTCCGTCGACATTCCTTCGAACTTCGTCCGCACCGCGGCCTCACCTGCACCGAAGACGGTGAGCCCCCCGGTGCCGATCAGGGCGGCGTCCACCGACACGTACGCCGGGTCGACCCCGGTCGCGGTGTAGATGCCGAGGCTGGCGTTGATGGTGTGGGCGGAGACGTACGAGCCGCCGTTGGACGTCGGGGTCAGCGTCCCCGCGAAGGTGACGTAGTCACCGATCTCCAGGGGTGCTTGTCGACGGGGGTCCGCGCAGGCGCCGCGGGCGCAGGTGTGGGCGTCGACGTCGGACGGCTTGTCCATCCGGAACAGGGTGTAGAAGCTGTTGGGCGTCGGGAGCGCGGGTTGCGGGCTGATGCCGGAGGTGTCGGAGCCGGTGTAGATCGGCCGGTTGTTCCGCGGGCACTGTGGGTCGTCGGCGTTGCCCCCGACGTTCGGGTCAGCCATGACCCTGGGAATACACATCGGGAATCCGGTCTCGGCCAGAATCGTCGGGTTGTCCTGGTCGACCTGGAAGCGGCTGTCGGGTGACGAGGCTCGACCGTACCGACCACTGTCGGCATGGCCGTTCTCGTCGAGGGCGCCGGCGTTGGCGGGGTCGTTGATCGCGACGCGGGTGCCGGTCCCGGACACCCCCGGGGTACCGCCCACTTCGAGTTGGCCGGTCGGGTAGTCGATGTAATTGATGTATCCGGCGCCGGAGTTCGCCTCCTGCTGGCTGATGTGGACCAGGCCGGCGATGTACCGGTCGCCGGACCCGTCCTTGACGCGGTTGCCGACCACGTGAACCTCATAGGTGGTCAGCGGTCGGGGGCTGTCGTTCATCGCCAGACCGGTCTGCGGATTGCTCCCGTTGGTCTGGCTCGCGTCGGCGGGGTTGGTGGTCGCGATGCCCCATGGCCACGGAGCATGGCTGAAGAGCTCCTGCCAGCTGAGCGCATTGGCCGGCAGGATCACGATGGTCTCCCGTGGGACGACCACCTGCTGTCCGTTGACGGTGACAGTGCCACCCGAGTGGGCGTCGTCAGGCGTGTCGACGGTGGCTGACTGGATGAATCCGGTGACGTCGAATTGCGTACTCGACGGGACGACCGGCAGGGCGGCCGCCTGTACGAGAAGGGCCGGAACCACCGCTTCGGCCGAGGACCACCCTCCGATTCCCGCGATGACGGTGACGACGGCCATGCCGGCCACCAGCCGCCGTCGGTGAGCGCTCCGACCGGGGTGGGAACGGCGCCTGCCGGGTAAAAGATCAGGCGCGGCCCCGCGCGCCTCCTCCCGGCCTATCAACCGTCTGAGAACACGACGTTCCAATGCGCTGGCCATGCCACTCCCCGTTCTTTCCCGGGCTTTGTTGACCAAAGCCTCGTCAACTGCCTGAACTCAACCCATCCATGTGCAGCGATGCCGTGCGATTGCGCCGCGTACCGCTACGGAATTCCGCGCTACGTGCGGAAAGCCCCTGAATGGGCCAAGTATCGCCACCGGTGCGAGACCTCCGAATACCCAAGTTGGGGGGTAGGCACGAGGGTGCGGAGTTGCCGGTCGACCCCGGGCTCGATGTTAAAGCCGCTGCCATTCCGGACCAATGACGTAGTAAAGCGCGGGAAATGGCCGGGTGTTGTTTCTGACTCAGGGTCACCGGAGTTTCGCGTGCGGTGTCCGGATTGGCCTGTTGACTGCGGGTGGGCAGATCGACCCCCCGATTTTGGGGATGCTCCCGGTGGTCGGCGCTGCGAGTGGTGGCGGGTGCCGTCTGGTCACCGGATTCCAGCCTGTTCATTTGCGACAATCAGGGACTCCCGGCTGCCGAACGACTTGTTTGCTTCTGTCCCTTTCCGCTCGCTGAAGGGTTTTCAGCTGTCCACGCCGCCAAGGAGGTCGCGAATGGTATCCCGGCCGACGAATGTGACCCGAGGCGCAACTGCGGAGGCTCAATAGTGGGTATTCAGGCTGTCAGCGGTTCGTTGTCGGCGATGAGGGATCGCCCGGAGGCTTTCCCGGCGATACCTGTCGGAGGCGTATGGACCGTCCCGGGGTTCCAGAACAAGGAGGTTCGGTGATCGAGATGAAGACGGACGATTCGCGCAGGACCACCTCCGCCCGGCAATTCGTCAGGCTGACGGGTGGCCTGCTGATCTGTTTCCTCGGCCTGACCTTGATCTTCGTGGGCCTCGGCCTACTCGTGACCGGCCCCCTGGCCGATACCTGGGTGGGCGCCGCGGATCAGGACCTGGCGGGCTGGCTGGTTGCGCACCGGACGTCGGCGCTGGACTTCTGGTCGCACCTCGGCACCCTCATGGGTCAGACCATCGTCAAGATCGCTGTCACCGTGCTGGCTGCGGTCGCGACCTTCGTCGCCTGGCGGTCATGGCGCGAACCGGCGCTGATCTGCTCGACGGTCCTTCTCGAGTCCACGGTGTTCATCACGGTGACGTCGATCGTGGGCCGGCCCCGGCCGGCGGTCCAGGCGCTCGACGGCGTCACCGTCAACAGCAGTTTCCCGTCGGGTCACACGGCGGCCACGGCGGTCTACCTGGCCATCGCCGTGGTGGTTCTCCGGCGGGTTCACCAGGTATGGCTCCGGGTCGGCGCGATCGTGGTCGCGGCCGCGGCGCCCCTGATCGTCGGTGCTTCCCGGACGTATCGCGGCGTGCACTACCTCACCGACGTCATCGCCGGAATGGCACTCGCAGTCGTGTGTGTGCTGGCGGTCGAGATCATCGTGCGGCGCGTGTTCGATCGAACGGCGGGCTCCCCGGCAGGGGGCGAGCCGCCCACGTCGGAGCCGCGTTGACCGTTTCGGCCGGGCCTGCGAGGTGGGGAGTGGCGGTGCTCGCCTGCGGGATGGGCCGGTCATCAGCATCACCCGCCGCTGCCGGCACACCACCGCGTCGCCTTCGTCACCGGGGCCCCGCCGTCAGCAGCCACCTCCTGGGGTGCCCTGCCGAGCGTCGCGCCGCCGCAGGCGTGAACGGGGTCGGGCGGGCGGCACCGGCTCGGCGTCCCGTCCGGCGACGACCCGGTTGGTGAGGGTGCCGAGTCCTTCGACTGTCATCGTCACGACGTCTCCCGGCGCCAGCGGTGGCGGATCCTGTCGACCGTTGCGCCCCACAGCTCAGCGAGACAGCCACCGTTGCCGCAGGTCCCGGAACCCAGGACTCCCCGGGGTGGATCCAGGAGTCGCGGGAGGCGTAGGCGACGAGGTGACCGAAGGCCAGCCCATGTTGGCGCACAGATCCCGGCCCATCTCGACATCGTTGACCCGAATGCTCATCTCGACGGCCAGGAAGCCCTCGTCATCGATGTATCCGTCGAGCTCGTCCGCGGTCACCAGCCACGGGCCGAGGGCGGACCCGAAATCTTTGCCCTTGGCCGGCCAAAGGTTGACCTTCATCTCACGACGCAGCAGGTCACGTGCCGAGAAGTCGTCCAGAATGGTGTATCCGAAGAGATGGTCGGCCTCGGGCATCACGCTGCCGGCCGGGGCCGCGATGTCGGCACGGGGGCGGCCCCGGTTCACACACCCCCTACCGATCGCCTACCCAACCACTGCTCGACCAGCGCGGTCGAACTGGTCGACACCGACGGAGGTCCCGCATTCTCACCGGTTCCTTCGTGAGCCCAACCCGACACCCGCCACGACTCGTCCGCAAAACCCACTGACAGATCACGACATCCACTGCTACCGTCCGGACGCCGTGCGAGAGAAACAAGGAGGTGGTACCCGTGACCGTATCGACATGGGTGCTCGCCTCCGGGGTCACGGTCGGACGACAGGCCGTCCGGGAGCGCCGTTCATAGGCCCTCCCCGAAAGGCACGACCATGCACTTCATTTCTGAGAAGCGCCTCGACAACGGTGTTCTGGAACGCGAACTCGTCCTCGGTGAGATCCCCGGTCTCCTGTGGACGCCTGGGGACGCCCCTTCCCCGCTGATCCTGATGGGTCACAACGGCGGCTTGCACAAGCGTGAATCCCGGCTGGTGGCCCGGGCCAGGCACCTGGCCGGGGAGTACGGCTTCGCGGTCGCCGCCATCGACGCCCCTGGGCACGGTGACCGTCCCCGATCCGGCGCCGAGGAGAAGGTCCGCGCCGATCTCCGCCGGGCCACCCAGGCCGGCGAGCCGATCGACGGCTTCCTCGACGCCATCGTCGGACCGCTTGTCGAACAGGCGGTCCCGGAATGGCGGACCACCCTTGACGCCCTCTTGTCGCTGCCCGAGATCGGCGGCCCGGTCGGGTATTCGGGGATGACTGCCACTGGCATCGGACTGACGGTGGTAGAGCCGCGGATCGCCGCCGCCAGCTTCTTCGCCGGGGGGTTCGTCCCCGAAACGCTGCGTGCGCAGGCCCCTCAGGTCACCGTCCCGATCCTGTTGCTGCTCCAGTGGGACGACATGGGGAATGATCGACAACTGGCGCTCGATCTGTTCGATGCCTTCGGTGCAACGGAGAAGACACTGCACGCCAATCTGGGCGGGCACGCCGGCACCCCCTGGTTCGAGATCGACGACGCCGCACGGTTTTTCGACCGGCACCTGAAACGAGACCGGCCGCCCAGATGATCAACCGAACGCGCCACGACTGCCGACGCCACGGTTGGCAGCGCTGGCAACGACCTTGTGTTGATGGCGTTCCGGTGGGTGCGGTTCGCCGAGACTGACCGCTCACGCGTGGTGCAGATGCGCCCGTTCCCCGTCGCGATTGAAGATCGACAGGATCTCCAGGTCGCCGGAGTCCGGGACCGCGCCGATCCGGTGCGGCACCATCGTGGAGAACTCAGCGGCCTCGCCGGCCTCGACGACGAGCACCCGGGTGCCGAGCTCCAGGCGGGCCCGGCCGGCGAGCACGGTGAACCACTCCCACCCCGGATGCACCTGGGTCTCTCCCGCCAGCGACGCCCCGGCGTCCACTCTCGTCTTCACCACCGCCATTCCCGAGGCTGCGCGGTCGCGCGAGAGCAGCCACGTCGTGACATCCGCCCGATGCGCCGGCAGGGGCCGGATGACCACGTCCTCGTCGTCATGGGAGCTGACAAGCTCATCGAGAGTGGTCTCCAGGGCGCGGGCGATCGGCACCAACTGATCGAGAGCGATTCGCCGGTCACCGGTCTCGATCCGACTCAACGTCGAGGGGCTGATGAAGCACGCCCCGGCCAGAACGTCCAAAGACCACCCCCGGGCCAGTCGCAGCGCCCGGATCCGCTGCCGGATGAGCACGTCAATATCTTGCTTCATACGCAATAGGCTATGCCACAGACGCATCACTGGCCTACGTTTGAACGATGACCCACGATCACCATCACCACTCTCACCAACAACGTGACACGCACCACCGCGTCCTGGACCTCGACGCCGAGGTGTTCGGCGACAGCCTCGCCGCCGTCCTGGACCTGGTCCGGGCACCTGATGCGCACACGATCGTCGACCTCGGAGCCGGCACCGGCGCCGGCAGTCGGCTGCTCCGTCAGCGGTACCCCGACGCCACCGTGACCTGTGTCGACAACGACCCGCAGATGCTCCAGCGGTTGCGGCAGCAGGGATTCGCCGTGGTCGAGGCCGATCTGAACCAGGGTTTTCCTGCGTCGATCGCCCCGTCGGAGACGCCGGTCGACCTGGTGTGGGCGTCGTCCTCGCTGCACCACGTCACCCGCCCCACGCCACTGCTGTCGGGAGCCCGCCGGACCCTGGCTCCGGCCGGAGTCCTGGTCGTCGTCGAGCTCGCCACCCTGCCCAGCTTCCTGGCCGATTCTGCAGAAGCGATGCTGGAGCAACGCTGCCACGCTGCCGCCGCAGCGGCGGGGTGGAACCACTACCCCGACTGGACCCCGATCATCGAGGCCGCCGGTTTCACCGTCACCAGATCGGAGGTGACGACCACTGCGCCCGTGACCCCGGCCGCCCGGGAGTACGCCCAGCAGTGGTTTGCGCGCTTCGCCCACCTGGACGGTCTGAGCGCTGCCGACCGTACCGCCGTACAAGACCTGCTGCCGGGATTCGCCGGGGCCCTCGCGCTGCAACCCCGCACCACTCGCACCGTCTGGGCCGGCAAACCCGACCACGGATAACCGACTCCGCACGGCTCTGCCGAGCCTCTGGCCGTTGTCCGAAGCCTGAACTCCGATGTGCGGTGGGAATTTGGCAAACCGGCCCGCGAGGCTGACCGACCCTCGCCGCACACCTCGATGCGGCCGCACGCGCGCACAGTGCGGGCCTGTGGGCGTCAATGAGAAAGGCACTTTCTAGCTCAGCTAGAAAGTGCCTTTTACCTGCAGCAATACCTGTCGGGGTGACAGGATTTGAACCTGCGACCTCTTCGTCCCGAACGAAGCGCGCTACCAAGCTGCGCCACACCCCGTGATGCTGGACCAGCCTAGCCGATCCGAGCCGGTGCTTCCGACCAGATCGCCGACCAGATCGGGTGCGGAAGCCCGGTCAGTTCTCCCCGGGCGGCACCAGCGTCAGCAGCGTCGCCTCCGGACGGCAGCAGAACCGGGCCGGCAGGTACGGGTTGCCCCCGACCCCGGCCGACACGTGCAGCCAACTGGTCGAACCCCAGCGGGACAGCCCGCGGGCCCGGCTCCGGTCCAGGCCGCTGTTGGTCGTCAGCGCCCCGACGAACGGCACCCGGACCTGCCCACCGTGGGTGTGCCCGGCCAGCAGCAGGTCGTACCCGTCTCCGGCGAAGGCGTCGAGCACCCGCGGCTCGGGCGAGTGTGCGACACCGATCCGGACGACCGCGTCGGTGTCGGCCGGCCCGGCGATCCGGCTGTAGTCGTCACGCCCGGTGTGCGGGTCATCGACTCCGCCGAACGCGATCTGCTGGCCCCGGACGCTGACCGCGCCCCGCCGGTTGGTCAGATCCAGCCAGCCGCGCTCGGCCTGCGCCGCCCGGAGGTCGCGCCACGGCAGCGGTACCCCCGGGATCCGCGGGCCGCTCTTGACGAAGTAGCGGTGCGGGCTCTTGCGCACCGGCTCGACGAAATCGTTGTTGCCGAACACGAACGCGCCGGGCAGGTCCAGCAGCGACCCGAACGCCGCCACCGCGGTCGGCACCGACCTTCGGTTGGACAACGTGTCGCCGGTGTTCACCACGACATCCGGATGCAGCGCCGCCAGTCCGCTCACCCAGGCGACCTTGCGGTCGTCGTCGGGCAGCAGATGCAGGTCGGACAGGTGCAACAGCCGGATCGGCAACGACCCGGGCTGCAGCACCGGAACCTCGACGCGGCGCAACGCGAACCACTTGGGCTCGACGAACAGGGCGTAACCCGCGACCGCCACCCCGGCTCCGGCCAGCCCGGCGACCGCCCCGCCGACCCGGGACGCTGTGGACCGGCTCATCCGGTGGGCCCGGACGACACGATCAGGCTCACCGCGGCGCCGGGGACAGCGGAGGATTTCGGCGACTGGTCCAGCACCGTGCCCGGTGACGCCCCGTCCGCCTTGGGCGTGACGTAGTCGTCGGGCACGCTGAACCCGGCCGCGGTCAGCGTCGCGCGGGCGGCGTCGATCTGCTGGCCGACGACGTTGACCACCGACGTCCCACCGGTGCCCTTCTGGTACTGCAGGGTGGCCGGCGGGAAGTCGAGGTTCTCCTTGCCGGCGTGCAGCGGCGTCATCGCATCGCCCCAGGTCCGGGCCGGTACCGAGCCACCGCTCATCCCCTGCCCGCCCTGAGCCTCGTCGTCGGTGCAGGTCCGCAACGACGGGGTGCGGCAGATCGGCTGCGGGCCGTTCTGGTAGTCGAAGACCATCGTGGCGCCGGAGTAGTACGGGGTGTACCCGAGGAATGCGGAGGACTTGTAGTCCTCGGTGGTACCGGTCTTGCCTGCCGCCGGGCGGCCGCCCCAGCCCGCGGCCGTCAGGGAAGCGTGCGCCGTACCGAAATCGGCGAGCACGTCGGGCTCCATCGCCTGCGCCAAGGACGAAGCGAGCTTCGAGTCGACAGCCTGGTCGCACGGGAGCTGCGACCACTGCACCGCGTTGCCGTCCCGGTCGGTGATGGACGCGACCGGGGTCGGCGGGCACCACATCCCGTTCGACGCCAACGTCGCTCCCACGTTCGACAGCTCCAACGGGCTGACCGGGGTCACCCCGAGCGTGAACGACGCGATCTTCTGCTGGACGACCTGGTCGGCATAACTTCCGGCCAGACTGCCGAACCGGGACTCGACCTCACCGGCGGGCAGGCTGTAACCGCGCAGGCCGAGCTTCACTGCCATCTGGGACACCACGGCCAACCCGACCTGGTCCTCCAGCGCGACGAACGCGGTGTTGGGTGAGGTGGCCAGCGCCCGCTCCAGCGTCATCGATGCGGGGTAGTTCTCGTTGGCGTTGCGGAACTCGTGGGTCGGCGCCAAGGGGGAGGTGTACGACGCCGGGGAGTCGATCACCGAGTCGGTGCCGAGGTTCTTCTCCATCGCCGCGGCGGCGGTGAAGATCTTGAACGTGGATCCCGCACCCAGCGGAGCGAAGGTGGTGGCGAGCCGGTTCACCGTCTGCCCCTGCGCCGGGTCCAGACCGTACGGCCGGTTGACCGCGAGCGCGAGCACCGGGCGGCCGGTGGCGGCCGGGTTCGTCGACGGCTCGACCACCGCCATCACGTCGGCTATCCGGGCCGTGTCGGGGGTGGCCGGGTTCGCGTTGGCGGTGACCGCGGCAACCGAGGTGGCCATCACATCCGGGTCCAGCGTCGTCTTGATCAGGTACCCGCCGCTGGACAGCTCGTCGAGCGTGAAGCCGCCGTCGGCGGGCAGATTGCGCAGGTAGTCCAGCACGTACTGGCAGAAGTAGCCGTTGGTGGCCGCGTTGTCGGCGGCGATGCAGCCGTTGGGCTTCGGGTGCCGGGTCGCGGTCAGCGGCAGCGCCTGGGTCTCGGTCGCCACCGACTGGGAGATGTAGCCGTCGCGCACCATCGTGTCCAGCACCCGGTCGCGTCGTTGCTGCACCTGGGGCGGGCCGTTCTCGGTGAAGGGGTTGTACCGGTTGGGGTTGTTCACCATCCCGGCCAGGATGGCAGCCTCGTTGAGGTCCAGATCGGCGGCGTTCTTGCCGAAGAAGTACTGCGACGCCGCCTGCGCTCCGTAGACCGATGGCGCGAACGCGACGGTGTTGAGGTAGCCCTCGAGGATCTCGTCCTTGGTGTGCGACTGCTCCAGGTTGATCGCCATCCGGGCCTCGCGGAGCTTTCGGATGGGGGTCACCTCGATGGCGGCGGCCTTCTCCGCGTCGGTCTTGGCCACCACCAGGAACAGGTAGTTCTTGATGTACTGCTGGGTGATCGTGGAGCCACCGCCGGAGGACGCCGAACCGCTGACCTGCCCGAGAGCGGCCCGCGCCGTACCGCGCCAGTCCACCCCGTGGTGCTGGTAGAAGCGACGGTCCTCGATCGCGACGATGCCGTTGGTCAGGTACTTCGACATCTGTGCCAGCGACACCCAACTGCGGTTCTGGTCGTACAGATAGGCGATCGGCGTCCCGGCGTTGTCGGTGACGGTGCTCAGCTCCGGGGCCGGCAGGTTCAACGAGACGTCGTCGGACTGTTGCACCGCCGACGCCACCTCGGTCGCACCGAAACCGACGGCCGCCGCATACGGCAGCATCAGGACCGCCACCAGGAACCCGGCGATCAGCGTTCCGGCGGCCATCCGGCCGAGATTGTCTTTGACGCGCACCGCATCAGGGTACGGGTCCGACCTGACAGCGCCCGGGTCACCGTCCCGCCGCAGGTCCAGCCGCCTGTCCCTGCCGCCGAACGTGCACCTGCCGGCCTGTTCCCGGGCGCATTGAAGCCATCGTTACCGAACCGTGATGAAAAAACTCCGGAAAACCGCGGAACCCAACCCGGGGAGGCGACGTCTCACTGGCGTCGGGTTCATCCGGCAGGACACACAACAGACCATCAGCAGTACTTGGAGGGGGACACCATGACGGTGACGATGCTGCAGAGTTCGACCACGATGCGACCGGCGACCGGGGCGATCAACATCGACGAGGAGTCACGCGAGTGGACGACACTCGGGCGCTGCGTGGGCCGCGACCCGGACGAGCTCTTCGTCACCGGAGCTGCCCAGCGCGTCGCGGCCAAGGTCTGCAACGGCTGCCCGGTGCTGCTGCAGTGCCTCTCCGATGCGCTGGACAACAGGGTCGAGTTCGGCGTCTGGGGCGGCCTGACCGAGCGTCAGCGCCGGATGCTGCTGCGTAACCGCCCGGATGTCACCAACTGGCGCGAGCTGCTGGAGCACTCGCCGCAGCGGCGCGTTCGAGGCCGCTGCCAGCTGAGCCACCTGTGGGCGGTCGGCTGACGAGGTCCCAGGGGGGAGTCAGCCGGCCGCCAGGTCGGCGCCGATCGCGCGCAGCGCGGCCAGATCGTGCACATCGGTCGCGGCCGCCGGCACCGAGACGCTGGGAAGTCCGGGATGCGCCCGCACGAAGCGTGATGTCATCCGCTGTTCGTTCGCATGCACCGTCATCCGCTCGGCGTGCAGCCGCAGCACCGCCGAGGTCAGCGGCGCCGAGCCGTTCACCTTCTCCGCCGCCGCCAGGGCGTGGGTCGCCGACAGGTCGGCGAACGGCGGGTGGGTCCGGTTGAGCACGATCCCGGCCAGCGGCATCTGCTCGGCCTGCAGTCGATCGGCGAAGTAGGACGCCTCCCGCAGCGCGTCCGCCTCCGGGGTCGCCACCACCACGAACGTGGTGCCTTCATCGCGGAGCAGCTCGTAGGTCGACTCGGCCCGTTCCCGGAAGCCGCCGAACATGTCCTCGAACAGCTGCACGAACTTTGCGGCGTCGGTGAGCATCTGACCGCCGATGACCGTGCTCACCGCCTTGGCGAACAGGCTGAAACCGACCCCGACGACCTTGATCACGCCCCGCCCGGGCGTCGTCAGCAGCTTGATCGTCCGGCCGTCCAGGAATGACGACAGCCGCTGTGGCGCGTCCAGGAAGTCCAGCGCCGACCGGCTCGGCGGGGTGTCGACCACGATCAGGTCCCACTGGCCCGTCGCGGCCAGCCGACCGAGCTTCTCCATCGCCATGTACTCCTGGGTGCCGCTGAACGAGCTGGAGATGGTCTGGTAGAAGGGATTGGCGAAGATCTGCTCGGCCCGGTCCGGCGTGGAATGGGCCGACACCATGTCGTCGAAGGTCCGGCGGGTGTCCAGCATCAGCGCCCACAGCTCGCCCGGGCTGTCGATCTCGACCCGGCGCGGGGTGTTGTCCAGAACGCCCAGGCCCAGCGACTGGGCGAGCCGTTTGGCCGGGTCGATGGTCAGCACCGCGGTCGTTCTTCCCTGGTCAGCGGCCCGGACGGCGATCGCGGCCGCGGTCGTGGTCTTGCCGACACCGCCGGACCCGCAGGTGACCATGATCCGCGTCGCCGGGTCACCGATCAGCGCGTCGATGTCCAGTCCGCTCATCAGACGCCCTGTTCGTGGAGGTGATCGGCGAGTTCGTACAGCCCGCCGAGGTCGGCGCCGTCGGCCAGGAACGGCAGCGTGATCACCGGCAGCCCCTGCGCAGCGACCGTCGCGGCGCACTCCCGCTCGGCGACCACCTTGGTGGCGTGCAGGGTGGCCTCTTCGATCAGACCCCGGGTCAGCTCGGGTGAGACCGCCAGGCCCGCGTCGGCCAGCCCGGTGGTCAACAGAGCCGCATCCAGCCGACCCGCCGCCGCGGGCAGCAGCGAGGCATCGGCCAGATGTGCGCCGGTTGCAGCATTCACGATCAGCGTGCCGACCGTGAGGCCCACCTCGCGCAGCCCCGCCATCGCCTCGATGGTCTCCGAGACCGGCATGTCCTGCAAAAGGGTCACCAGGTGGACCATCGTGTCGGGGGAGTGCAGCAGCGCGACCACGCCGTCGGCCTGATGGCGGATAGGACCCTTCCGGGCCAGGTCGGCCATCGCCACCGTCACGTTCAGGAACGACACCACCCGGCCGGTCGGCGGGGCGTCCATCACGACCGCGTCGTAGACATAGGCGCCGTCCTTGCCGGTGCGGGTGACGCACTCCTTGGTCTTGCCGGTCAGCAGCACGTCGCGCAGCCCCGGTGCCAGCGTGGTCGCGAACTCCACCGCGCCCAGTTTCTTCAGCGACCGGCCGGCGAACCCGAGGTTGTAGAACATCGCGAAGTACTCCATCAGGGCCGCCTCGACATCGATGGCCAGCGCCCGCACCTCACCACCCTCGGCGGCGACGGCGACCTTGCGTTCCTCGTAAGGCAGCGGCGGCAGGTCGAAAAGTCGGGCGACCGCCTGCCGTTCCTCGACCTCGACGAGCAGCACGCGTTTGCCGCCGGCGGCCAACGCGATGGCCAGCGCCGCGGCGACCGTGGTCTTGCCGGTGCCGCCCTTGCCCGAGACGATGTGCAGTCGGGCCCGGCGCGCGGCCGCGGGCCAGTGGTCAGCGGCGTCGGCCATCCGTTCAGCGTAAGGGGCGGCGGCCCCGGGGGTGCGGTCAGTCGATCGCCGAGATCGCCAACAGCGTGACGGCGGGGACAGCGGCAGCCAGGGCCACCAGCCACCACGGCCCGAACAGGGTGGCGAGCGCGAGCACCGGGAACAGCGCGAGCCAGGGGGCGAGCCGACGCGCGGCCCGACCCGCGGTGTAGCCGCGGCGGTCCTTGAGGGTGTCGAAGCGCAACGCCAACAGCAGCGCCACACAGATCCCGGCCGTCGCCGCACCGCCCCAACGCCACCACTGCATGGACCGAGATTGTGCCGGTGCCGCGGTTCCGGCGCCTGCGGATGCCGCCTAGGGTCGAGGGATGTCACAGCCGAACACCCCCGCTGCCCGTCGCACCTGGGAATACGCCACCATCCCGCTGATCAGCCACGTCACCAAACAGATCCTGGACACCTGGGGGGAGGACGGCTGGGAGCTTGTCACCGTCATCCCCGGCCCGAACCCGGAGCAGCTGGTCGCCTACCTGAAGCGCGAGAAGTAATGGGGACGAACTCGGAGCGACTCTCCGAGCTCGGCATCCTGCTGCCCGCGCTGCCCGCCGCGGCCGGCTCGTACCTCCCCTGGGTGCGCACCGGCAACCTCGTCTACACCGCCGGCCAGCTGCCGTTCGTCGACGGTGTGCTGCCCGCGACCGGCAAGGTCGGGGCGGCGGTCGATCCGGCGGACGCGAACGCGCTGGCCCGCCAGTGTGCGCTCAACGTGCTCGCCGCGGCGAACGCCGCTGTCGGGATCGACAACGTCGTGCGGGTCGTCAAGGTCGTCGGCTTCGTCGCGTCCGCACCCGGGTTCAACGGTCAGCCGGGGGTGATCAACGGTGCGTCGGACCTGTTCGCCGAGGTGCTGGGCGAGGCGGGCCGACACGCCCGCTCCGCGGTCGGTGTCTCCGAGCTGCCGCTGGATGCGCCGGTCGAGGTGGAGGCGATCATCGAGGTCCGCTGACCGCCGGCTGAACGCGTGGCGCTGCGACCTGCCGCCGGAGCTCGGCCACGTCCCGGCGCCACCGGTCGGCCACGTCGGTGCCCGGATGGCCGTGACCCGGGATGACCAGCGCCGCCCGATCGACGTGCACCCCCAGGGCGAGCAGCCCCCGGAGGTAGTCGGCCGGGCTGCTGTCCTCGGGCAGCGGCGGCTCGACGTCGCTGAGCATGTCCCCGGCGATCAGGATCCGCGGCCCGGGAAGCCAGAGTGCGGTGTGGCCCGGGGAGTGGCCGTCGTGCCGGACGAGCGCCACCGGCTCCGGCCACTCCAGGGCCACACCCCCGGTCGGGGTCAGCCGGCCGACCAGCGCGCCGAGTTCCGGCGGCCAGCCGGGACCGAGGGCGTCGACGAGCTCGTCATGTCGCTGCGCTGCCCGGGTGGCGGTGGCCACCGACGCCCAGCGGGGGACGTCGCCGAACCGCGGGTGCCAGAGCACGTGGTCGTGGTGGGCGTGAGTGGCGAAGCCACCCACCACGCGCAGCCGCCGGGCGTCGAGCCAATCGGCGAGCCCGGCCAGCTCGGCGGGGGTCCAGGACGGGTCGACCAGCAGCGCCGCATCGTCGCGGACGAGCACGACGGTGTTGGTCAGCTCGCGTTCCGAGGTCGCGACGAAGACGCCGTCGGCCACCTCCCGGACGTCCCGCTCGTTAAGAGTTCCACCGGATCGCATCCGCCCAGTCTCTCGCGTGGTCGTGGTGCGGCGGGAGGTGCCGCTCGGTTTACGGTGGGCTGATGGGCGGCCCCGAGGTGAAGCGTGCCGCCGCGGTGCGTCCCTGCACCCGACTCGCCGGTTCGCGGCTGGCCCCCAACCCGGGGCCGATGACTCTGGACGGCACCAACTCCTACGTCCTCGCCGCGCCGGGGGCGTCGTCGGTGGTGGTGGTCGATCCCGGTCCGCTGGACGGCCGGCACCTGGCCGATCTCGCCGCCCGCCCGGTCGCGTTGGTGTTGATCACCCACCACCACCTCGACCACACCGAAGCCGGTGCGGCGTTCCACGCCAGCACCGGCGCCCCGGTGCGTGCACTGGACCCGGCGTTCTGCATCGGTGGCGCGCCGTTGACCGACGGTGAGCTCATCGTGGCCGCCGGGGTCCGGATCCGGGTGGTGGCCACCCCTGGGCACACCGCCGACTCGGTCTGCTTCCTGCTGCCCGACGACGGGCCGCTGAACGACGGGCCGCTGCGTGACGGGCCGCTGAACGACGGGCCGCTGCGTGACGCGCCGCTGCGTGGCGCGCCGCTCGACGGCCGCGTTGGTGCCGGTTCGGTGCTGACCGGGGACACCGTGTTGGGGCGTGGAACGACGGTGATCGCGCACCCTGACGGCGCCCTGGACGCATACCTGACCTCGCTGGACGTGCTGGCCGGCCTCGGACCGGCGATCGTGCTGCCGGCCCACGGACCGGTGATGCCCGATCTGTCGGTGGTGGTCAGGGAGTACACCGCGCACCGCCGGGCCCGGCTGGCGCAGGTCGAGGCGGCGCTGCGGGACCTTGGACCGGCCGCGGACACCTGCGCGATCACCGACGTCGTGTACGCCGACATCGATCCGAGCGTGCGCGCCGCTGCGGAGCGGTCGGTCGCGGCCCAGCTCAGCTACCTGCGGTCCCGGTGATCGATCCCGTCCTGCCCGCGCTCGCCTGCCCGCACTGTGCCGGTCCGCTGGTCCGGGTTGCGGCGGCTGTCGGCTGCCCGGCCGGGCACCGGTTCGACCTGGCGCGGCAGGGATACCTCTCGCTGCTCGGCCCGCGATCGCGCACCGACACCGCCGACAGCGCCGAGATGGTCGACGCCCGGGCCGATTTCCTCGCGGCCGGGCACTACCGGCCGATCGCCGACGCGGTCGTCGCCGGCTGCGGAACCGACGTGCGCACGGTCCTGGACGTCGGTGCCGGCACCGGCTGGTACTTGGCCGCCGTGCTCGACGCGCGGCCCGGGGCAGTCGGGGTGGCGCTGGATTCCTCCGCGCGGGCGGCCCGCCGGGCGGCGTCGGCGCATCCGGCGATCGGCGCCGTGGTGGCCGACGCGTGGTCCCGGTTGCCGGTCACGGACGGGGCGGTCGACGTGGTGCTGAACGTCTTCGCGCCCAGGGACCCGGCTGAGCTGCGGCGGGTGCTGCAGCCGCAGGGCCGGCTGATCGTGGTCACCCCGACCCCGGGTCACCTGGCCGAGCTGATCGGCCCGCTGGGCATGCTGACCGTCGACGACGACAAGGACGCCAAGCTCGCCGCCGGCCTGGCCGGTCACTTCGTCGCCGACGGGTCCGACGTCGTGCACCGGGACCTGCGGCTGAGCCGGGAGGATCTGCGGCGTCTGGTGCTGATGGGGCCTGCCGCCCGCCACGTGGATCGGACCGTCCTCGACCGTACACTCACTGTCGGCCCGGATCGAACAGCGGCCACGCTCGCGGTGACGATCAGCCGGTGGCGTCCGTACTGACAGCCGGCCCCCACCGAACAGCCGGGCCTCACCGAGGAGAGCCGCCCCGGCGGACCGGGGCGGCTCCCTTCTCACTCAGGTATCAGGTCAGCGGGACCGGCGGGCCAGCCGCTCGGCGTCCAGGATGATGACGCTCTTGCCCTCCAGCCGCAGCCAGCCACGCTGACCGAAATCGGCCAGCGCCTTGTTGACCGTCTCCCGCGAGGCACCCACCAGCTGAGCCAGTTCCTCCTGGGTCAGATCGTGGGTGACCCGGGTGGAGTTGCCCTCCTGGGTCCCGAACTGACGGGCCAGTTGCAACAGGGCCTTGGCGACCCGGCCGGGGACGTCGGTGAAGATCAGATCGGCCAGCGAGTTGTTCGTCCGGCGAAGGCGTCGGGCCAACACCCGCAGCAGTTGCTCGGCGATCTCAGGTCGCAGCCGGATCCACTGGAGCATCGAATTGCGCTCCATCGTGGCCAGCGTGACGTCGGTGACCGCCGTCGCCGAGGAGGTTCGCGGACCCGGGTCGAAGACGCTGAGCTCGCCGAACATGTCCGACGGCCCCATCACGGCCAACAGGTTCTCGCGTCCGTCGGCAGAGTGCCGACCGAGCTTCACCTTCCCGGACAGGATCACGTAGAGGCGGTCCCCGAGCTCGCCCTCCGAGAAGATCGAGCTACCGCGGGGATACTCGACCGTCTCGAGCTGTGAACCCAGCGCCATTGCGGCGTCCGGATCCACACCCTGAAAAATCCCGGCCTTAGCCAGCGTGTCTTCCACCAGTTCTCCTGCCCTGCCTATGACCTGAATCACCTCAGCAGAAGGCAGTCTAGGGGTGAACGCGGCGCTTGGCCTCATCAGGACCCGCGACGACAGCCGGTTCCAGCCGTGGCGTTCAGCTGGAGGGGCCGTCCGCGCTCTTGGCGCGGCGGGACCGGCGCGGCCGGCGCCGCAACCGGAACAGATACAGCGCACGTCCCAACCCTTCGCTGATGAAGGTATTGACCTCGTCCGGCTGCGCCTGGTCCAGGAACTCCTCCACCTCGTTCTCGGTCACCGAGCCGTTCTGCAGCCGGGCCTCCACCCGCTCCATCAGGATGGCGAAGACCAGCAGCAGCAGCGGGAACAGGAGAACCACGAAGACGGCCATAGTGGTTCCATCTTCGTCCTTCGGCGGGCGGTCCGCACCGTCGCCACCCCGGGTGAGCACGGTCCGGACTGATCAGGCCGCACTGTCAGACCCGTGTGACACAGTGAAAGAGTGTCTGCTGCCGCCTCCGTCCCCACCCCGGCCCGGTCTCGGCTCCGCGCCGCGCAAGCTCCCGCCACGCCCTTGGCGCGGACCAGACGAGCCCGCCGGTTGAACGCCGAACTGGCGGTCGGCTACCCGGGCGCACACTGCGAGCTGGACTTCACCACTCCGCTGGAGCTGGCGGTGGCGACCATCCTGTCCGCCCAGTGCACCGACGCAAGGGTCAACCAGATCACGCCGGCGGTCTTCGCCCGGTATCCGACGGCTGCGGACTATGCGGCGGCCGACCGGGCCGAGCTGGAGGCGCTGATCATGCCGACAGGCTTCTTCCGCAACAAGGCCGCCTCGTTGATCGGGATGGCGCAGGCGCTGCTCGAACGCTTCGACGGGGAGCTGCCCGCAACGCTGGACGAACTCGTCACGCCTGCCCGGTTTCGGCCGCAAGACCGCCAACGTGGTGCTGGGTAACGCGTTCGGCGTCCCGGGGATCACCGTCGACACCCATTTCGGTCGGCTGGTCCGGCGCTGGGGCCTCACCGCGGAGGAGGACCCGGTCAAGGTCGAGCACTCCGATCGGGTCGATGCTGCCGCCCGCGGAATGGACGATGTTCTCCCATCGGGTGATCTTCCACGGCCGGCGGGTGTGCGCGGCGAAGAAGCCGGCCTGTGGGGCCTGCTTCCTGGCACCGCTGTGCCCGTCGTACGGCCTCGGACCCACCGACCCCGAACTCGCCGGCAAGCTCGTGGTCGGCGCGGAGCGGGACCACCTGCTTGCGCTGGCCGGAGCGCGATGACCGGGTGGCCATGACGCCCGACGCGGCGCGGGTGCTGCGCCCGGCCGGAGTGGGTGGTCACCGGGACCCCGCTGCAGTGCCGCTGGTCGGCGACGACGCGGTGCCGTCCTGGCTGCGGCCGATGATCCGGCGCAGCCTCGGCGGACCACTGCCGGGGATCCTGGACAGCGCTGCCCGTCGGGAGGGTGCCGGTGGGCGCGAGTCGGCGGTGTTGATGCTGCTTTCCGACGGGGCGACGGCGGCGTCCGGTCCGGACCTCCTGCTCACCCAGCGGGCCAGCACGATGCGCACCCACGCGGGGCAGCCCGCCTTCCCGGGCGGCGTCCTCGATCTGGGCGAGGACGCGGTCGCGGCGGCCCTGCGGGAAGGGTTCGAGGAGACCGGGGTCGACCCGGCGGCGGTCACCCCACTGGTCCTGATGCCGCGCCTCCACCTGCCCCGATCGGAGTTCGTCGTCCAGCCGGTCCTCGCACACTGGCACACGCCCGGCCCGGTGTTTCCGAAAGACCCGGCCGAGACCGCGCTGGTGGCCAGGGTCCCCATCGCCGATCTGGCCGCGCCGCCGAACCGGCTGACGGTGAGCTGGGGGACCTATGTCGGCCCGGCCTTCGAGGTGGCCGACATGTTGGTGTGGGGCTTCACCGCCGCCATCGTCGACGCGTTGCTCGAGCTGGGCGGCTGGACCCTGCCCTGGCAGTCCGCGCACACCCGCAACGTGGATCTGAGTGCGCGGTGACGTTCATCGACGTGGTCCTGGCGGTCATCGTGGTCGCCGGCGGGGTCGCCGGCTACCGACAGGGCCTGGTGGCGGCGGGCTGCTCGCTGTTGGGTGCGGTGGTGTGCGCCCTGGGTGCGCTGGCGCTGGCCCCGGTGGTGGTCAAGGACACGGAGTCCGGGCTGGCCCGGACCGCGGCGTCGATGGGGATCCTCGCCGTCGGGGTGCTGCTCGGCGAGTTCGTCGGCGGCTGGGCGGGCCGGACGCTGTCCGAGCAGATCACCTGGAAGCCGGTCCGCGCCGTCGACCGCACGCTGGGCATGCTCGGTCAGGCGGTGGCCGTGCTCGCGCTGGCCTGGATCGTCGCGCTCCCGTTGGCGTCCGCGCCGTTGCCGTGGCTCAGCGCCGCGATCCGCAACTCCACCGTGCTCGGCGCCGTCGACCGGGTGGCGCCCGACGGTTCCGCCGGGATCACCGCCCGGTTGCGGACGCTGCTCAACTCCACGGGCTTCCCGGACATCCTGGGACCGCTGGGAGCCACTCCGATCGTCGACGTGCCCGCCCCGGATGCCGCGCTGCTGGCCGATCCGGCGGTGGCGGCCGCCGCGCCGTCCGTGCTCAAGATCCGGGCCGTGTCCGAGTCCTGTCAGCAGGGTTTCAGCGGCACCGGGTTCGTGATCGGGCCGGACCACATCCTGACGAATGCGCACGTCGTGGGCGGATCGTCGTCGGTCGGGGTGGAGGTCGACGATCAGCTGATCGCGGCCACGGTCGTGGACTACGACCCCGAACAGGACACCGCCGTGCTGTACGTCCCCGGCCTCGGGTTGCCGTCGCTGACCTTCGAGGACCGGATCCAGCCGCAACTGGCCGACGCGATCGTCCTGGGCTATCCGTTGGGCGGTCCGCTGATGGTCAGCCCCGGGCGGGTCCGCACGGCCATCGACCTGTCCGGACCGGACATCTACCAGCTCACAACCGTAAGCCGGCAGGTCTACCTGTTGCGAGCCCTGGTCCAGCCGGGCAACTCCGGCGGGCCTGTCCTGAACGCGCAGGGACAGGTGATCGGGGTGGTCTTCGGTGCGGCCATCGACGACAACGAGACCGGGTTCGCGCTGACCGCAGCCGAGGTCGCGGCCACCGTCGCGGCCGGGCTGGGCGACACCACGCCCGCCGGGACGGGGGCCTGCGCCCTGGAGTGAGCTACAGCTCGCGCAGGAAGTCGGCCATCAGCTCGGTCACCCGGCCCGGAGCCTCCTCGGCCGCGTAGTGGCCGGTGCCGCTGATGACGTGGCGCAGATACCCCCCGGAGCAGTACCGGACGGCCTCGGCCAGCATCGCCGGCGGGATGATCCGATCGCCCTCGCCGCCGATGTGCAGTACCCGCTGGGTAGACGGCTGTCGCAGCAGCGCTTCGCGGTGTCGCAGCCCGTCGGAGCGCCACGGGGACCGGGCAATCCAACGGATGTGTTCGATCGCCGCGTGGTTGACGCCGGGGATGGTGATCGCGTCGCGCAGCCGTTCGATGGTGTCGGCATAGTCGGCGGACGCCATCCAGGCCCGGCCGGCACCGCTGCGGATCACCCGCTCCAGCCCGGCGCCGTGTGCTGCGGCCAACCGCCGCTCCGGCCACCACGGCCAGCGGGCATTGGCCAGCAGACGTCGGTAGCCACCGGCCTGGCGGGGCCGCCGGATCCTGGCCAGCGACATCGGATGGGCGGAGTTCACCGCGATCACCGCTCGGACCTGGGGCGGGCGGAGGCTAGCGGTGTTGAAGGCGGTCAACCCGCCCATCCCGGTCCCGGCCACCACGGCCGTCGGCTCGCCCAGCGCGCGGATCAGGCCGGCGGTGTCGCCGGCCAGGGTGAATGCGTCGTAACCGCGGGGCGGCTTGTCCGAATCGCCGTAGCCGCGCAGGTCCACCGCCACCGCCCGGTAGCCCAACTGGGGCAGGTGCTCGAGCTGGTGTCGCCAGGACCACCAGAACTGGCCGAAGCCGTGCAGCATCAGCACCAGGGGACCGGTGCCCGCCTCGACGGCGTGGAACCGCACGCCGTTGGCGCTGATGTCGCGGTGCTGCCAAGGCCCGGGGTAGCGGACTGCGCTCGGGTGGGGGACCACGCGGGATCCGGGTGATGTGCTCACCGGGTGTCGGTGGCCGACACCGCGGGGGTCACGCCTTGGTGGGAACGTCCGAGTGCGACGCAGCCCGTTTGATGGTGGTCGCGGTGTCCTGCAACGACTGGATCGTCTTCTCCGGCTTCTTGATCTTCTTCACCTGGCGCAGTCCGATCAGCACCAGCAACCCGGCGAGGACCAGCATCACCACGAAGACGATCGCGAACGCCAGCGACCGGGGGAGCCAGATATCGAGGATCTCGCCCACCATGAACCAGAAGAAGAACAGCGAGAACAACCCGATCACACCGGCGACCACGAAGAACACTGCACCGACCACGCCCTGCTTGGCCGAGGACACGATCTCGAGCTTGGCGAGTTCGATCTCGGCGCGGACCAGGGTCGACACCTGCGCGGTGGCGTCCTTGACCAGCATGCCGACGGAGGCCGACCGGTCGACGTCCTGCTCGGGCGTGAGCGGGATCGACGGTCGGACGTATCCGGTGCCGCGGGCTTGGCCGGGGTTGTTCCCTGGGTAGGTCACGGCGATCTCCTGACGTCGAGAGCTTGCAGTTCGTGCTGTTGGGCGTGGTGCGTACTGCTGTCGGTGGCGGTCGTCCCAGGCACGGCAGCGCGAACGCTGCCCCACCGGTGGTGCGATCACCTCCGCGGCCGCCCGACCTCGGCGGCATCGCTCATCGTGCCATGTTCCCTGCGGCGGCCCCGCACCGTGGCCACCGCAGGTCGTCCACCGGACGACGGACGCCCGTCGGTGTGCCGCCGGGGTCGCGCTGGCTATACCCACCCCGCGCCGGATTCCCGCGCCGGTCCGTGCCGCCCGGGTTCAGCTCGACGGCTTGGCCAGGCCGGTGTTGATCAACCCCATGATCGCGGAGTCCTGCAGGGTGGTGACGTCACCGAGCTCACGGCCCTCGGCGACATCACGCAACAGGCGACGCATGATTTTGCCGGACCGGGTCTTGGGCAGCTCCGGAACCAGCAGGATCTGACGGGGCTTCGCGATCGGCCCGATCTGGGTAGCGACGTGGTTGCGCAGGTCTGTGATCAGCGACTTCTCCTCATCGGAGCCGCGCTCGGGCACCGGAATGCCGCGCAGGATGACGAACGCGACAATGCCCTGGCCGGTCATCGCGTCGGTCGCGCCGACCACTGCGGACTCGGCGACCGACGGGTGCGACACCAGCGCCGACTCGACCTCGGTGGTGGAGATCCGATGACCCGAGACGTTCATCACGTCGTCGACCCGGCCCAGTACCCACAGCGCGCCGTCGTCGTCGTACTTGGCCCCGTCGCCGGCGAAGTAGTAGCCCTGGGAAGCGAACCGCGACCAGTAGGTGTCCTTGAACCGGTCGTCGTCGCCCCAGATCGTGCGCAACATCGACGGCCAGGGCCGGTCGACGATGAGGTAACCACCCTCCCCGTGGCCGACCGGTACGCCCTCGTCGTTGACGACCTTGGCGCTGATGCCCGGTAGTGCGGCCATCGCAGAACCCGGCTTGGTGGCAGTCACCCCGGGGAGCGGGGAAATCATGATCGCGCCGGTCTCGGTCTGCCACCAGGTGTCCACGATCGGCGCCTTGTCGTGGCCGATGTGCTCGCGGTACCACATCCATGCTTCCGGGTTGATCGGCTCACCGACCGAACCCAGCACCCGCAGCGAGTCCAAGGAGTACCGCGCCGGGATGTCGGCACCCCAGCGCATGAACGTGCGGATCAGGGTGGGGGCGGTGTAGTAGATCGACACCCGGTACTTGTCGACGATCTCCCAGTGTCGGCCCTCGTGCGGGGTGTTCGGGGTGCCCTCGTAGATGACCTGGGTCGCCCCGTTGGCCAGCGGTCCATAGACGATGTAGGAATGGCCGGTCACCCAGCCGATGTCGGCGGTGCACCAGTAGACGTCGGTCTCGGGCTTGAGGTCGAAGACCACCCGGTGGGTGTAGGCCGCCTGCGTCAGGTAGCCACCCGAGGTGTGGACGATGCCCTTGGGCTTGCCGGTGGTGCCCGAGGTGTAGAGCAGGAACAGGGTGTGCTCCGCCGGGAACGCCTCAGCCTCATGGTCGGTCGCCTGCGCGTCGACGAGATCGTGCCACCAGACGTCCTTCTCCGTCCAGGTGACGTCGATCCCGGTGCGCCGCACGACCAGCACCTGCTGCACCGTCGACCCGTCGGCGGCCACCGCCTGGTCGACAGCGTCCTTCAGCGACACCGGAGCCCCGCGCCGGTACTGGCCGTCGGCGGTGATGATGAGCTTCGCTGCACTGTCGGCGACCCGGGAGCGGATGGCCTCGGCGGAGAAGCCACCGAAGATCACTGTGTGGGTCAGGCCCAGCCGGGCGCAGGCCAGCATCGAGAAGACGGCCTCCGGAATCATCGGCAGGTAGATCGCCACCCGGTCGCCGGCGGTGAGGCCCAGGCTGTTCAACGCATTCGCGGCCTTCGCGACCTCCTGCTGCAGGTCGCGGTAGGTGATGGTGCGGCTGTCACCGGGCTCACCCTCCCAGTGGATTGCCACACGATCACCGTTGCCCGCCTCGACGTGGCGGTCCACGCAGTTGTGCGCGACATTGAGGGTGCCGTCGGCGAACCATTTCGCGTGCGGGGCGTCGGACCAGTCCAACACCGTGCTGAACGGCGTGGCCCAGGTCAACCGGCGGGCCTCCGCCGCCCAGAAAGCGTCCGGGTCGGCTGTTGCGCGGTCGTAGGCCTCCGCCCCGAGAGTGGCCTGGGCGGCGAACTCCGGGCTGGGGGAGAACGTCCGGTCCTCGGCCAACAGGTTGTCCAGCGTCTGATTCTGCGGGTTGGCGGTGTCGGACACGAGGGAACCTCTCGACGACGGTGTCTGCGGATGGCGCGGCCCGCCGGCGGTGCAGCGGTGCAGCCCCCGCCAACGTAACCCGTCCCGCCGACGGTGCCGCTACGCGGGCGGGTGCGGAGCGCAGCGGCACCTGCCATCGGCCCCGGTACGGTCGTCGGAATGACCCGCACCTGGCCCGACCTGACGTCCGGGCCGGGGGTCGCAGCGGCGGTCGAGGAAGCGCGGGACACGCTGGCTGCGCTGGCTCTGCACCCGACGAATCGACGCGGCTGGGCCGCCTCGGCGGCGGCTGCCGGCATTCGGGCCGCCCGTGCCTCGGCCACGCTCGACGGCGGCGATGCGGGGCTGGCGGAAGCGGACACGGTGGTCACCGACCCGGTGCTGGCCGGCGCCATCCGTTGCTCGGCCGCCGTCGGCACACTGTCGTCGGTGTTCGGCCGCGCGCCGTTGCAGGCGCTGGCCCGACTGCACGCCCTCGCCGCCGCCGACCTCGTCGACCCAGCCGATCTCGGCCGCCCGGTGCCCGACCCGGCCGTGGCCGAAAGGTTGTCCGGTCTCGCGGCGATGGTGACCGGGTCGGGGTGGCCGGCGCCCGTGGTCGTCTCGCTGGTGCACGCCGAGATCGTGGTGCTGGCGCCGTTCCGGGCCGGCAATGGCGTGGTGGCGCGCGCCGCGGCGCGGCTGGTGTCGGTGAGTACCGGGCTGGATCCGCACGCGCTCGGAGTTCCCGAGGTGGCCTGCGTGCGCGCCGGGGACCGTTACGGGGATCTGTTGGCGTCCTACCGGGAGGACGCGCCCGGCGCGATGGACGCCTGGCTGCTCTTCGGATGTCAGGCGCTGGTGGCGGGAGCCCGGGAGGGACGCTCGATCGCGGACGCGCAACGCGGCTGAGGCCGGTCTGTGTGGAGTCTCGGCATGCGCGCGCAGACGTGCAGCGCGGTCCCGGCGGACGCCGAGCCCGGCGGCGCGAGGCCGGACATGATGACGGCGCCTCCACCGGGGTGGGGGCGCCGTCGTGACGCAGGCTGCTCGGTTACCAGGGCTCACCACTTGTTGTCGGAATTAGGGGGCCGCGACATTCGCGGCGCGCCCGCGCGACTTACCTTCGCGGTAGGTGCGGTGAGTGGGTGCCGGGTTCTGCGTGCGAAGTCGGTACCGGGGAGCCGTCGGTTTCTCTTCCACCGCCGACCTGGCTGGTGCCGGGTTCGTACCTCCAGTAGTACGCCCGATCACTGAGCGGGGCAAGGATGGTCATTCCTCCGAGTGACACCGGTCGATGGGTGGGACGGTATGCACAAGTTGAGGCCGTTCGAATGATGTATTCGAGTGACATCCGAGCGTCGAGGCGTGACGGCGCTGGCATCTCGCGCTACGCTCAACTCGTCGGTTTTCACCCCCCCGAAACCGACCACCGGTCTGGCTCACCCCCCTGAGCCGGACCCCGCGCCCCCCGCCTACCCCCCCTGGCGGGGGGCGCCCTATATTCCGGCCGGGTTCGCCGGGCTGCCCACGTGACCACCGCCGCGGTGCTGTGTACATCGTCGCGCCCTCCGCCTGCTGGTGGTCCGGTCAGAATTCCCTGTTGCGTCAGGGTGTGATTCAGGCCGGTCGGTGCGGCTGTCGCAGACCGGACTCCTTGATTCTCGCGGATCGAAACCGTCGGACAGGGACTTGTCCACAATGCCGACCCGCCCGCTGGTGTCGGCGGTTGTCCACAAGCGCTGGCGACGCCCGAGTTGTCCACCCTGGCCTGCTCGCGACTCGACCGCGAGGCGCATGTGCGGTCGGCTGTCCGCACCGGCCGCGACCACGTGGCCGGAAGGGGGACAGATGGACGCGCGACCGCTGGTGATCACCGACGACGAAGACCTGCTCGACGACCTGCTGCGGATCGCCGCAGCAGCCGGTGTGGACGTGGATCGGGCGACGACCGTGGAGTCCCGGACCCGATGGCGAGCGGCCCCATTGGTGCTGCTCGACGCCCGCCAGACCCGGGCTGCGGTACTGGCCAGGATGCCCCGGCGGTCCGGTGTGATCGTGGTTGCAGCTTCGGAGCCGGACGGGGGTGTCTGGGAGCACTGCGTGCTGCTCGGGGTGGAGCGCACCGTGTTGCTGCCCCAGGCAGAGGACCTGCTGGTGGCCGTCCTCGCCGACAGCGTCCACCACGGGCCGGGCGGTGGCCGGGTCGTGTCGGTCATCGGGGCCCGCGGTGGAGCGGGTAGCTCGACGCTGGCTGCTGCGGTGGCGGTTGCCGGTCTGCGCTCCGGCAGCGGGGTGATGCTGGCCGACTGCGATCCCTGGGGTGCCGGGCTCGACGTCCTGCTCGGTCTGGAATCCGACCCAGGCCTTTGTTGGCCGGATCTCGCGGCGCCGACCGGCCGGTTACCGGCGGCGGCACTGCACGACGCCCTGCCTTCTTTCGGTCACCATCGGCGACCGGTCCGGACGGGCATCGGGTCGCGGGGTCAGGTACGCGGGGTGTTGTCGGTGTTGTCCTTCGGGCGGGACACCCCCGATCGGGATCAACCGTCGCCGGAAGCGCTGACGGTGGTCCTGGACGCCTGCCGTCGAGCCGGCGAGCTCGCCGTACTGGACGTCCCCCGGGCAGCCGAGCCGCTCGGCGATCTGGCCCTGGAGAGCTCCGACCTGGTGGTGCTGGTCGCCTCGGCCGACCTGTTCGCCTGCTACGCGGGCCGACGGATGATGGATCGGCTGGATGCGTCGGGGGCGAGGGTGGGTCTGGTGGTTCGTGGACCTTCACCGGGCGGTCTCGGTGCCGACGACATGGCCCGATCCCTGGAACTGCCGCTGCTCGCGCAGATGCGATCGCAAACACGCCTCGTCCGCGCTGTCGAGCGGGGCCGGGCGCCCGGTGCCGACCCGCGCAGCCCCCTCGGTCGAGCCGCCCGGGCGGTGCTCCACACGGTCTCCGCCGCAGGCGACGCGCCGTGACCCACCCGGGTGAAGGCGTGACATCCGAGCTGGTGGCGCGGGTGCAGCAACGGCTGTCCACGCAGGCGGAGGTGCCGGCCGGCCAGCCGTCAGCGGCTGCCGTGGCGGCCGCGGTCCGTGCCGAGGCCGGGGTGTTGGTGAGCGATGCCCAGATGCTGCGGCTGATCAGGACCCTGCAGGCGGAGCTCGTCGGCGCCGGCCCGCTCGCCGGGTTGTTGAACGATCCGGCGACCACCGATGTGGTGGTCAACGGCCCCCACGACGTGCGGGTGGACCGCGGCCACGGATGGGAGCCCACCGACGTGCGCTTCATCGACGACGCCGCCGTCCAACGGCTGGCCCGCCGGCTCGCCACCGCCGCGAACCGCCGGCTCGACGACGCGCGCCCGTTCGTCGACGCCCAATTGGCCGACGGCACCCGCTTCCACGCCGTGTTGCCGCCGATCGCCGCCGACGGCACCTGCCTGTCCCTGCGCGTCCTCCGCCCGGTGCAGCTCGACCTCGCGGAGCTCGGCCGACGTGGGGCGTTCCCGCCGACCCTGGAGCGGCTGCTCCGGCAGATCGTCTCCGGTCGGCTGGCGATGCTGATCTCCGGCGGCACCGGGACCGGAAAGACCACGCTGCTGGCCGCCCTGCTCGGTGTGGTCGACGCGGCCGAACGGATCATCACCGTGGAGGACGCCGGCGAGCTGCGCCCACAGCATCCCCATGTACTCCGCTTGATCGCCCGGACCAGCAACGTCGAAGGCGCCGGCGGCATCGACCTGCGTGACCTGGTGCGGCAGGGCCTGCGGATGCGACCAGACCGGCTGATCGTCGGCGAGGTCCGCGGTCCCGAGGTCATCGACCTGTTGATCGCGCTGAACACCGGGCATCGGGGCGGTGCCGGCACGGTGCACGCCAACGGTGCTGCCGACGTGCCGAACCGACTCGCCGCCCTGGCCGCCCTGGGAGGGATGTCGGACGCCGCACTCGCGGCGCAGCTTCCCGGAGCCGTGCAGGTCATTGTGCAGCTGGAGCGGGTCATCGTCACCGGCCGGGTGATCCGTCGCATCTCGGAGGTGGCGGTACCCACCGTCGACAGGGCCGGGCGGATCCAGGTGAGCACGGCTTACCACCACGACGGCCGGCCGGGAGTGGCTGCCGAAGCACTGGACGGACTCCTCGACGGCGCCCCCGCTGGCATCAGTGTCATGTCCCGGCCGGCGTCGGGGAGTGGAGCCCGGTGACCCCACTGTTGCTGGCGCTCGGCCTGGTCATCTGGCCGGCACCGGCTCCCCGATTGCCGTGGCACCGCGTGACGCGGGCCGGTCGGCGGTGGACGGGCCCGCCGGTCGGGCCGGTGACCGTGCCGGCGGGCGGTGCCGGCGTCGGAGTGATCATCGGGGTGTTGCTGAACTCGCCGCCGGCGGGGGTGGCCGCCGCGATGGTGGGGGCCACGGTGGCGGGGTTGATCCGGTCCGCGGCGTCCACCCGTCGACGGCGGCGCGACGCAGTGGCCCTCACCGCCGCCATCCGTGCGTTGGCGCGGGAAGTGCACGTCGGGTCCGATCTGGACACGGCCATCACGGCCGTTCGCGCAACCGTGGGACTGAGTGCGGCAGCCGTCCTCGGCGGGTTGATGGTCAGCGCAGCCGATCCCGGCTCGCGGCCATCGTCCGCCGCGGGTCTGTCGGTCCATCCGGTCCACGCGCCGCTGGCGGCGGCGGTGCGGCTCTCCCGGCGGGTGGGCGCCCCGCTCTCGGCCTTGCTGGCGCGGCTCGCGGAGGGGCTCGCCGACGAGCAGCAGGCAACCGACGAGCGCGCGACGGCGGTCGCCGGCGCGCGATTGTCCGGCTGGGTGCTGGCCGCACTCCCGGTGATGGGGGTGCTGCTGGGGATGGGTATGGGCGCGGATCCGCTGCCGGTGCTGGTGTCGGACGGTATCGGCGGGGCGCTGCTGGTGGTGGGGTCTTTGCTGCTGTGCACCGGGTTGTTGTGGTCGGCGCGTATCGCTCGGGCTCCATGGTGAACGCTGCGCTGATGTGGGGCGCCATGGCGCTGTGGTGCTGGCCGGATCCGCCTTGTCGGCTGCCGGTTCCGATGCCGGCTGATCCCGGGTCGGCGGCGCGGCCGAGGGGTCCCTGGCGCACGGTGCTGGTGGCACTGGCCGCAACGGTCGCCGTCCTGGTCGTGTGGCCCGGCGCCGCGCTCCCGGCGAGTGTGCTCGGAGCCGCCGTCGGGGCCGGAGGTTGGTGGGAATCCCGCCGCGCCGAGCTGCGCCCGCCGCGGGTCCGCGGGGCGGTCGCGCTGCTGTGTGACCTGTGGGCGGCCGGCCTGGACGTCGGGATGCCGGTGGGTGCCGCGCTCGCGGCTGCCCTGGACGTGTCGGTTGCACCTGGTTCGGTCGATCCCACCGTCCGACGCCTGATCCAGGTCGCCGGTCTGCTGCGCGTGGGGGCCGACGTCGAGCGGGCCTGGCAACCCGCGGCGGGCGACCCCTGGCTGGAACCGATCGCGGCAGCGTCACGGCGAGCTGCGCAGGCTGGTTCCGACCTGGCGGCGAGTGTCCGCGAGCAGGCCCGGTCGGCCCGCCGGGCCGAAACCGCTGCCGACGAACGCCGTGCGCAGCGGGCCGGGGTGCTGATGACCGCTCCGTTGACGCTGTGCTTCCTGCCGGCTTTCGTGTGCCTGGGGCTGGCGCCGGTGGTCATCGCGCTCGTCGGCACCCTCGACCTCGGGCGGTGAGACCGGGCCGGCTGTCCACAAGGCGGATCTGATCCACATTCAGCAGCCTCCGCCGAGGACCGTCGGTGTCCCGGCGGCACAGTCGGAGCTGCTGCTGTCCAGGACACCCGAGAGGACCCGGTTCGATGACCGAACACCCCACGCCCGCCCCGCTCGCCCTTGTTGCGTCGGCGGATCCCGTCGCCGGTCCCACCCTGGGCACTCTCCGGGCAACGGGGGCGCCGCCGCCGAACCAGGTGGGGGGAGAGGCGCCTGGTACGGCCCTCGGGGAGTCGACCGACGGGCCCGCGTCTCCCGAGCCGACGGCGCCCGACCCGGCAGCTCCCGACCCGACAGCGAGTGTCCCGACGGCGCCCGACCCGACGGCGCCCGACCCGACGGCGCCCGACCCGACGGCGCCCGACCCGACAGCGCCCGTCCCGACAGCGAGTGACCTGACGACGCCGTCGGGGGACGCAGGGATGTCGACGGTGGAATACGCGGTCGGAACGGTGGTGGCGGCGGCGTTCGCCGCAGTGCTGTACCGCATCGTCACCGGCGATTCGATCGTCGCGGGCCTGACGGCGCTGGTGCAATCGGCGCTGAACACCAGGTTCTGAGGATGTCCGGCACTCCGCGGTCATCGCCTGCCGGCCGCGCACGATCCTGGCTCGGGCACCGCGGCGACAGCGGGTCGGCGACCGTCGAAGCGGCGCTGGTGATCCCCGTCCTGGTGTTCGTGCTGGCCATCTGCCTTGGCGGCATCTCCTGCATCGTGCTCCAGGTGCGCTGCATCGATGCGGCCCGGGAGGCGGCCCGACTGGCGGGTCGCGGAGACCTCGACGGTGCCAGGGCCGTGGTCGCCGACCTCGCCGGCAACGCAGACGTCGTGATCGACCTCGACCTGCGATGGGCGCGAGCCCGGGTTTCGGCCCGCCCCTGGGGCGGCCCCCTCCCGAACGTCCTGATCACCGCGGAGTCGGCCGCCCGCCGCGAAGATGCGCCGGCGTGACGGGCGATGACGAGATCCCGCGCCGCGCTCCGTCCGACATGCGGTGGCACCAGCCGGAACGGTCGAGTGGGTCGGGTCGGCGGCGAGGTCCGCGGCTGGGATCCGACAGGGGCAGCGCGACCGTGCTGGGTGCGGTCATCGTGATGATGCTGCTGGCGCTGACCGCCCTGGTGGTGCACCTGGGTGCGGCCGCGGTGGCCCGGCATCGCGCAGCGGCGGCTGCCGACCTGGCGGCACTCGCCGGCGCTCGTGCTGCTGTGGACGGTGACGCCGCGCCCTGCCGGGACGCCGCGGAGGTCGTCGGTACGGCAGCGGCGCAGTTGGACAGCTGCGAGGTCCGAGGGTGGGAGGTCCGGGTCGTGGTGTCTGCCGCGGCCGGGACACTGGGTCGGCGCGCGGTGGCGCGGGCCCGTGCCGGGCCCGACCTCATCGAACCGGCTCAGTCGGACACCGACGCCGATCCACTTGTGCCGGCCGGGCCGCACACGGAGTCCGCGCGACCCCGGCCCACGGGGCCATCCAGTGCGCCAGGGCCAGGTGCGTCATCCGGCACGGGCACGGGCACGCACCGGCACCGGACGCACCGCTACCGCCTCAGCCGAGCGCCTTACGGGCCAGATACACAGCCCCGAAGACCGGCTCGCGAGTCAACGGCTCCACCCCGGTGATACCTCGCTGCGCCAACCCGTCGCGGACTGCGTCCTGCAGCAGAGGCTGATGGACGATCAGACCGCCGCCGAGGGCGACCGGCCCGGTCAGGTCCAGCTGGGAAGCAACCGCGGCGATCTGGCCGACGATGGCCGCGGCGGTGTCGGCCACGATGCGCGCGGCGGCCTCGTCACCCTGGCGGGCCAGGTCGAACACGACATGCGACCTGCCGGCCCACTCGCGGCGGACCGGCTCGGCGTAGAACTTGGCCAGCACCTCGTAGGCCGCGCCCACCCCGCACGCGGCGGCGACTGCGTCGGTCAGCGGGTCGGCAGCCAGCCCCCGGTCGGCGCGCGACAGGGCATGACGCACCGCCTCCCGCGTCACCCAGTAGCCGCTCCCCTCGTCGCCGAGCAGATAACCCCAGCCACCGGCGCGGGCGGTGTCGCCCGCCTCGTTACGCCCCCAGGCCACCGAGCCCGTGCCGCAGATCACCGCGATCCCGGTGTCGAACTCCGGGGTGGCCAGGATCAGACGGGTGTCGTGGGCGATGATGACCTTCGCGCCGGGGGCGCGGCGGCTGATCATGCCGCTCAACCAGGCTTCCTGGTCTGGAGTGTTGATGCCTGCGGACCCCGCACAGACCACGTCGATCCCGTGGCGGCCCAACGCATCGAACAACTTGTCCAATGCCGCGTCGGCCTGCGCCAGGGTCACCGATTCGATGTTCGCGCTACCCACGACGCGCTCGGCCAGCACCTCGCCGTCCGGACCCACCCGGACCCCATGGGACTTGGATCCACCGATATCGACGCCGACCACCACTGGGTTCACCGCGCCATCATGGCCGACCCGAAGGCGACAGCGCCAGCACCGGCGCGCCGGCGCAGCCACCCGTCGGCGCCTGTTACGCCACCACGTGCGTACTTCCGGTCTGTCGGAGGATCAGCCGCCGGCGTCGGCGAGCCGCAGTCGGGCGCTCATCAGCCGGAGCACGACGATCGCCCCGGCCTTGTGCAGCGGCTCGTTGCCGTTCCCGCACTTGGGCGACTGGACGCACGAGGGGCACCCCGCCTGACAGGCGCAGGATGCCACCGCGTCGCCGACCGCACTCAGCCAGTCCCCGAGGACGGCGTATCCGCGCTCGGCGAACCCGGCTCCACCCGGGTACCCGTCGTAGACGATGACGGTCGGCTCACCGGTGTCGGGGTGCAGGTTCGTGGACAGGCCACCGATGTCCCACCGGTCGCACCCGGCAAACAGCGGCAGCAACCCGATCGCGGCATGTTCGGCGGCGTGCAGTGCCCCGGGTATCTGGCCCTCGGAGATCCCCGCCGACGCCAGGACCTCGTGCGAGATGGTGTACCAGACCGCCCGGGTGTCCAGCGTGTGCTCGGGCATGTCGAGCGGGCGCTGATCGATCAGCTGCCCGGTGAGCCGCCGACGCACGTACCCGACGACCTGTTCGGTCACCCGCGCCCGGGAGAAGCCGCAGCGGACGCCCCGACCCAGGGTGCGCTCGGCCTCGACCTCCAGCAGGTCCACCGACGAGACCGACCGTGGAGTCGTGGTCCACTCAGGCCGCTCCTGCCGCACCAGAGCGAGCTGGTCGTCGAAGTCCAACGTCTGCACCACGTAGGAGACCCCGCGGTGCAGATAGACCGCACCCGGGTACACCGACCCCGGCGCACGGCCCAGATCGACGGTGCCCAGCATCCGGGCCGTGTCGTCCTCCACGATGACGATCTGGCCGCCGCCACCCCCACGCAGGTCGACCTCGTCGGACGGATGCAACAGCCCGGCGTAGTACCAGCCGGTCGGCCGCTCCCGGAGCACCCCGTCGGCGATGAGGTCCTCGATGCACACCAGGGCCTCGTCACCCCCGAACACCGCCAGGTCGGCCTCGGTGAGGTGGTGCTCCGCCGCCGCGCACGCCAGGTGCGGCCGGAGCAGGTAAGGGTTGGTCGGGTTGGTGATCGCCACCTCGATGGCACGACCGAACACCGCCTCCGGGTGGTGCACCAGGTAGCTGTCGAGTGGGTCCTCCCGGGCCACGAACACGACGAGCGCGGGTACGTCACCACGACCCGCTCGACCTGCCTGCTGCCACATCGACGCCAGCGTCCCCGGATAACCGGCCAGGATCACTGCGTCGAGCCCGGAGATGTCGACCCCGAGTTCGAGCGCGTTGGTGGTCGCCACCCCGAGCAGGCTGCCCGAGTTCAGCGCCGCCTCCAGCTCCCGCCGCTCCTCGGGCAGGTAACCACCGCGGTACGCCGCGACACGTCCGGCCAGCGCCGGGGCGATGTCGGCGAGCCGCCGCTGTGCCGACAGCGCCGTCTGTTCGGCCCCGTGCCGGGATCGGACGAACGCCAGCACCCGGGCGCCGCCGGCGACGAGGTCGGCCAACAGCCGGGCCGTCTCGGCAGGGGCGGATCGCCGCGCCGGGTGCCCCGGTGTGGTCGGTGCGAAGGTGTCAGGCTCCACCCCCGGCTCCCACAGCAGGAACTCCGCGCCCGGCCGGGGGGCGCCGTCCTCGGTCACGGCCACCACCGGCCGACCGATCAATCGGGCCGCCGACACCGCCGGGTCGCTGACCGTCGCCGACGCCAGCACCACCGTCGGGGATGCCCCGTACCGTTCGGCGATCCGCAACAGCCGACGCAGCACCAGCGCGATGTGCGACCCGAACACACCTCGGTAGGCGTGGCACTCGTCCACCACCACGTACCGCAACCGCCGCAGGAAGCGGATCCAGCGGGCGTGCTGCGGCAGCAGCCCACGATGGATCATGTCCGGGTTGGTCAGCACCCATCGGCTGTGCGACGCACCCAGTCACGCACGTCGACCGGGGTGTCCCCGTCGAACAGGCTCGGGTGGACCCCGGCGATGCCGAGGCCGTGCAGTGCGCTGAGCTGGTCGGCGGCCAACGCCTTTGTGGGCGCCATGTAGAGGACGGTGGCGCGGGGGTCCACGACCAGATCGGTCAGGGCAGGCAACTGATAGGCCAGCGACTTGCCGGAGGCGGTCCCGGTGGCGACGACCACGTGTCGGCCCTCGTGGGCGAGCTCGGCCGCGGCCACCTGGTGGGCGAACGGCTCCCGCACCCCGCGCGCCTGGAATGCCGCCAGCACCGACGGGTCGACCCATGTCGGCCACGGCCGGAACGCCGCCTGCCGGGGCGGCAGCAACTCCAAGTGCGTCACCGGCAGCGCCGGATCGGCGGACCCGGACCCTGTTTCCGACCCGGACCGGCGGACCCGACGGCCTCGGTCCGGCCCGCCGGGCCGCCCGCGGAGCCGACGGGTCGGGTCCGGAAACGCCCGCGCCGCCACCGGCCGACTCCACCGCGGGCGGGGGCAGCGACCAGCCCGAGCAGCCGGGACCGGCCCGGCGGTCCGGCCCGTCCGGGCAGGGGAGAGCTCACCGGACCATCATGCCGACCTGCACCGACAGTCCCGGCCGCCCGGTTCGTCCCACCCCGGCCGGCCCGGGTGCGTGTCCTGGGGTGACCGTGTGCTGCCTTACAGTGTCCCTACGTGCGCGCCCTCTCGGGGTGCGCACGCCATCGTGTCGACCAACGCCGGTCGGGCCCTGAACCGGCGCAGTGATGCAGGAAACCGGAGCCGAATTGACACACCTTCTTTCCGCCGATGTCGTGACCGTGGATGGCGGTGACAAGACGATCGTCGTGGCGGTCGCTGTCATCGCCGTGATCGCGCTGGTGATCGCCTTCGTCCTGCGGGCCGGGGTGCTCGCCGCCGACAAGGGCAGCCCTCGCATGCAGGAGATCTCCGAAGCGGTTCAGGAAGGCGCGGCGGCCTACCTCGGTCGCCAGTTCCGCACCCTGGCCATCTTCGTCGTCCTGGTCTTCGGACTGCTGTTCGTGCTGCCGGGTGATGCCTCCGAGCGGATCGGCCGCTCGGTCTTCTTCCTGATCGGGGCCCTCTTCTCGGGCACCATCGGTTACCTCGGCATGTGGCTGTCCACCGGGCCAACGCCCGCGTCGCGCACGCCGCCAACCCATCCGGCCGCAACGAGGCCATGCGAATCGCATTCCGCACCGGCGGCACCGTCGGTCTGGCCACCACCGGCCTCGGCCTGCTCGGTGCCTCGATCGTCGTGCTGATCTATCTGGGCGACGCACCGAAGATGCTGGAGGGCTTCGGTTTCGGCGCCGCCATGCTCGCCATGTTCATGAGGGTCGGCGGCGGCATCTTCACCAAGGCCGCCGACGTCGGAGCCGACCTCGTCGGCAAGGTCGAGCAGGGCATCCCGGAGGACGACCCGCGCAACGCCGCCACCATCGCCGACAATGTCGGCGACAACGTGGGCGACTGCGCCGGTATGGCCGCTGACCTGTTCGAGTCCTACGCCGTCACCCTGGTGGCATCGCTGATCCTGGGCTCGGCCGCCTTCGGCACCAAGGGGCTGATCTTCCCGCTCATCGTGCCGGCCATCGGGGTGCTGACCGCCATCATCGGCGTCTACATCACCAAGGCCAAGACCGGCGAGTCCGGGCTGACCACGATCAACCGGTCCTTCTACATCTCGGCCGCCATCTCAGCCGTGCTCTGCGCCGTCGCCGCGTTCGTCTACCTGCCGTCGACCTTCGGCGAGCTGGGCGTCGCCGCGGTCGCCGACGCCGCCGGCAGCCCCGCCGTCATCGCGTTGATCGCCGTGCTGATCGGCATCGTTCTCGCCGCAGTCATCCTGTGGCTCACCGGCTACTTCACCGACACCAACTTCAAGCCCACCAAGGGGGTCGGCAAGAGCTCGGCCACCGGTGCGGCGACGGTCATCCTGGCCGGCATCTCGGTCGGGTTCGAGTCCGCGGTGTACACCGCGCTGGTCATCGGCGCGGCGGTCTTCGGTGCGTTCTCGCTGGCCGCGGCCACCCCGCTGGTCGGCCTGTTCGCCATCGCGCTGGCCGGCTGCGGCCTGCTGACCACGGTCGGCGTCATCGTCGCCATGGACACCTTCGGTCCGGTGTCGGACAACGCCCAGGGCGTCGCCGAGATGAGCGGGGAGGTCAGCGCAGAGGGCGCCCAGATCCTCACCGAGCTGGACGCGGTCGGCAACACCACCAAGGCCATCACCAAGGGCATCGCGATCGCCACCGCGGTGCTCGCCGCCACCGCGCTGTTCGGGTCCTACTCCGACGCGATCGGCAACGCACTCCGCGAAGCCGGCGAGGCTGCCACCACCGCCGCTGCCGGCACCAGCACCTTCGTCACGGCCATCGTCTCGCCGAACGTGCTCGTCGGTGCGCTGATCGGGGCAGCGGTCGTGTTCATGTTCTCCGGGCTGGCCATCAACGCGGTCTCCCGCGCGGCCGGCGCGGTCGTGATGGAGGTCCGCCGCCAGTTCCGGGACATCCCCGGGATCATGGAGGGCACCACCCGGCCGGAGTACGGCAAGGTCGTCGACATCGTCACCCGCGACTCCCTGCGCGAGCTGACCACCCCCGGCCTGATGGCCGTGTTGGCACCGATCGCGGTCGGCTTCGGTCTGGGGGTCGGGCCGCTGGCCGGCTTCCTCGGCGGCGCCATCGTCACCGGCACCCTGATGGCGGTGTTCCTGTCCAACTCCGGTGGTTCGTGGGACAACGCGAAGAAGCTCGTCGAGGACGGCCATCACGGTGGCAAGGGATCCCCCGCGCACGAGGCCACCATCATCGGTGACACCGTCGGTGACCCGTTCAAGGACACCGCCGGGCCGGCAATGAACCCGCTGATCAAGGTGATGAACCTGGTCGCTGTCCTGATCGCACCCGCGGTGGTCGCGTTGTCGGTGGGCGACGGCGCCAACACCGCGCTGCGCATCATGATCGCGCTGATCGGCGTGGCGGTCATCGTGGGTGCCGTGCTCGTGTCCAAGCGGCGGGCGTCGGTGCTGGACGCCTGAGCGCGACAACTGAACACCATGCCCGGGGCGGGAGCCGCAGCTCGGTCTCGGACGGATAAAGGTTGGGCCCGGTGAGCCGCGCCCGAGGCCGGACCGTGTTTCGATGGTTCGGCCTCGGGGGCAATCGGGCCCACCGGGCCACAGGCCGTGTCGATCGGCGCTCGATACGGCGCCACCGAGGGGAAGACTCACTGATGAAGAACAGACTGTTGATCGGCTCCGCACTGGCCGCGTCGCTGGTCCTGACCGCCTGCAGCGGCAGCACCAGCACCCCGCCCACCACGGCCACCACCTCGACGACGTCGGTCTCGGAGAGCACCGAGAGCACCGAGATCACTGAGAGCACCGATACCACGGAGAGCTCGACCACCGCCGAGCCGACGGACCTCGAGACGACCGGCTCCGAGACCGGCACCGTCGTACCGGCGACCCTGGACGATCAGTCCATCGCCTGGTTCACCACGTTCTGCGGGTCGTTGACCAGCATCCAGGAGTCCTCGGCCTCGGTCGGTGGGCTCAACCTGAGCCCGACGACACCCCCAGCGGAGCAGCAGGCCGCGCTGGCAGCCGGCGTCAGCGACTTCGGCAACAAGTTCAAGACCGCAGCTGCCGACATCGGCGCGATGCTGCCGGCGACGATCACCGGCGGCGATCAACTCGCAGCCGGGGCCACCACGGCCTTCACCAAGGTCGGCGACAGCCTGATCGCTGCGGCCGACACCTTTGCCTCGACCTCGGTCACCGACCTGGCATCGCTGCAGTCGGCCGGCACCGCCCTGGGCTCGGAGATCCAGGCGTCCGTGACCGGGATCCAGGAGAGCCTGGCCCCCCTGGAGTCGGTGATGACCCCGGAGCTGGAAGCAGCTGTCGAGCAGATCCCGGGCTGCGAGAACATCGGCTCCGCCTGATCGACAGAACCGCCGCGGCGGACCTGTCACCGGTACGGCCGGGTCGCATTCTGCGACCCGGCCGTTTCCTTGTTCACCACCCTGCGCTGCGCGCGTTGGTCGGTGCGGCCCGTCGGCCGGGATAGCGTGACCCGTCGTGGCTCAGCTCTCCTTCTTCTCCGCGGACTACCAACCGCCCCTGGCCACCGACCTCGGGGGGTTGCTCGCCGCGCACGGTCAGATCACCGCCGGACCCCGGGGGGCGAGATTGTCGATCCTGTTGGACGACGACGCCCGCGCAGCCGCGGTGGTCGCCGAGTGCGCTCGTCGCGGCGTCGCCGCCGAGGTACTGACGGTGCAAGGCCCGGGCCCGCACCTGTTGATGCGGACCGACCGCAGCGAGGCGCTGCTGCCGCTGGCCACCGCGTGGACCCGGGGGGCGGTGAAGAGTGTGCCGCGCGACCTCGTGGTGTCCGCGGGGTTCGCCCGGCTCTGGGTGATCGCCGCTGGTCGGCGGGACGACGCCGGTTACCTGCTGGGCGTCGACCCGCATGCACCCGAAGCGGTCGACGACCTCATCGCCGCCGGTTCCCGGGCTGGAATAGCCGGCTCCTTCGTGGGCCCTCGCGGTGGCGGACCGGCGATCCGGGTGGTGGGACACCGCCGGCTCGCCCGGCTGACCGACACCGTCGGCAGCCTGCCCGCGGACCTGCCGGCGGACTGCCCGCCGCCCGACGAGCACCGCGCGGTGCACGACGACGTGCCGCCGCGAGCGCCGCGGCCGGTGCCGGTGCACCCTGCGCAACCGGAGTTGGGCTGACCGGGATGTAACCCGGTCGGGTGCGGTGAGGGCGCGCCACGACAACCCGTAGGGGGTGGATGCCACGATTCAAAGTGACTCGTGGCATTCTGCACACAGTGGGCCGCCGGCCCGGAACGACAGCGAGACCCGCGACGTTCCCCGTGGGCCACGGGTTCGGGAGCTGGCGGGCGAACGATCGCACCTGGGTAGCCGCCTGCGGATGTACCCTGCTCCCGCCGCACGATCGACCGGTCGACCTCGACCTGTCACCTCGCGGCGGGGTCGACAGAAGGAGAACCTGACAGCTCATGGCTGTGCGTAAATCAACGAAGTCGGAGCCGGCACCGACGGCGTCCGCCTGGTCATCGTCGAATCGCCCTCCAAGGCGCAGACGATCGCGGGCTACCTCGGTGACGGCTACATCGTCGAGTCCTCGATCGGGCACATCCGCGACCTCCCACGCGGCGCGGCCGACGTGCCCGCGAAGTACAAGGGTGAGTCCTGGGCCCGGCTGGGCGTGAACGTCGACCACGATTTCGAGCCGCTGTACGTCGTCAGCCCCGAGAAGCGTGCTCAGGTCGCCAAGCTGAAGTCCGCTCTCGCCGGTGCCACCGAACTCCTGCTCGCCACCGATGAGGACCGCGAAGGCGAAGCCATCGCCTGGCACCTGCTGCAGACCCTGAACCCCAAGGTCCCGGTCTCGCGGATGGTCTTCCACGAGATCACCCCGGCCGCGATCCGCGAGGCCGCCGCCAACCCGCGGCAGATCGACGACAACCTCGTCGACGCCCAGGAGACGCGCCGCATCCTCGACCGGTTGTACGGCTACGAAGTCTCGCCGGTGCTGTGGAAGAAGGTGATGCCGAAGCTGTCCGCCGGTCGGGTGCAGTCCGTCGCCACCCGCATTATCGTGCAGCGCGAACGGGCCCGGATGGCCTTCGTCTCCGGCAGCTACTGGGGCATCGATGCGCTGTTCGCCAACGACGCCGGTGCCACCTTCACCGCGGCCTGCACCAGGTCGACGGTCGCAAGCTCGCCACCGGTCGTGACTTCGACGAGTCCACCGGCGGGCTCAAGGCCGGCTCCACCGCGCTGCAGCTGGACGAGGACGACCGCGAACGACTTGGCCCGCGCACTCGAGGTCGCCGGCGCGGTGGTCACCTCGGTCGAGGAGAAGCCGTACACCCGCAAGCCCTACGCGCCGTTCATGACCTCGACGCTGCAGCAGGAGGCCGGCCGCAAGCTCGGCATGTCGTCGGAGCGCACCATGCGCACCGCGCAGCGGCTGTACGAGTCCGGCTACATCACCTACATGCGTACCGACTCGACGACGCTGTCGCAGACCGCGCTGGACGCGGCCCGCACCCAGGCCCGCGAGCTTTACGGACCGGAGTACGTCCCGGATGCGCCGCGGCAGTACACCCGCAAGGTCAAGAACGCCCAGGAGGCGCACGAGGCCATCCGCCCGGCCGGCGAGAACTTCCGTACGCCCGGCCAGGTCGGCAACGCGCTGGGTAGCGACGAGTTCCGGCTCTACGAACTGATCTGGCAGCGCACCATCGCCTCCCAGATGGTCGACGCCCGCGGTCTGACGCTGACCGTACGGATCGCCGCCGACAGCGGCCGGCCGCAGGCGTCCGCAATGCGTCTTCGGGGCCTCCGGCCGCACGCTCACCTTCCCCGGTTTCCTGCGGGCCTACGTGGAGACCGTCGACGCCGAGGCCGGTGGCGAGGCCGACGACGCCGAGCGCAAGCTGCCGAACCTGCGCGAGCGCGAGGAGCTGGCTATCCGCCAGCTCACCCCGGGTGGCCACGTCACCAGCCCCCCGGCCCGCTACACCGAGCCGTCGCTGGTCAAAGCGCTGGAGGAACTCGGCATCGGCCGGCCGTCCACCTACGCGTCGATCATCCGCACCATCACCGAACGCGGTTATGTCTGGCGCAAGGGCCAGGCACTGGTCCCGTCCTGGGTGGCGTTCGCCGTCATCGGGCTGCTCGAGCAGCACTTCGCCCGGCTCGTCGACTACGACTTCACCGCCGCGCATGGAGGACGAGCTCGACGGCATCGCCGACGGCCGGCTGCAGCGCACCGACTGGCTCAAGTCGTTCTACTTCGGTGACATCGGACGCGGTCCAGCCGGTTCCATCGGCAAGGCCGGCGGGCTGAAGAAGCTGGTCGGCGCGAACCTGGAGGACATCGACGCCCGCGAGGTCAACTCGCTGCCGATCGTGAAGTCCGCCGACGGCCGTCAGGTCTTCGTCCGGGTCGGCCGATACGGCCCCTACCTGGAGCGCCCGCGCCCGACGGGGAGGGCACCGAACGGGCCAACCTGCCCGAGGAGCTGGCTCCGGACGAGGTCACCGCGGACTCCGTCGAGGAGCTGTTCGCGAAGTCCGAGGTCAGCGACCGGGCGCTGGGCAACGCCCCCGACACCGGCTACCCGCTGGTCGTCAAGGACGGCCGCTACGGCCCGTATGTCACCGAGGTGCTGCCCGAGGACGCGCCGACGAAGGGCAAGGCCGCGGTCAAGGCCCGCACCGCGTCGCTGTTCAAGTCGATGAACGTCGAGACGGTCGAGCTACGAGGACGCGCTGCGGCTGCTGACGCTGCCCGCGGGTCGTCGGCGCCGACCCGGAGTCCGGCGTCGAGATCACCGCGCAGAACGGCCGCTACGGCCCGTACCTGAAGAAGGGCACCGACTCGCGCTCGCTGAGCACCGAGGAGGAGCTCTTCTCGGTGACGCTGGAGCAGGCGTTGGCCATCTACGCACTGCCCAAGCAGCGGGGTCGGTCGGCGGCCACAGCGCCGCCGCTGCGCGAGGTCGGCGAGGATCCGGCGACGAAGAAGCCGATGGTGATCAAGGAGGGCCGCTTCGGCCCGTACGTCACCGACGGTGAGACCAACGCGTCACTGCGCAAAGGCGACGAGGTCGAGACGTTGACCGTGGACCGGGCCGCCGAGTTGCTGGCCGACCGACGGGCCCGCGGTCCGGCGCCCAAGCGGGCGACCGCACGCGAAGCCGGCAGCGCCCAAGGCGACCACCGCGCGCACGGTCAAGTCCGGCACGACGGCGGCAGCCAAGACCGCTGCCGAAGGCCGGCACCGCTACGAAGTCCGGCACCGCTGCCAAGGCCGCACGGCGAAACGCCCCGCAAGGCCGCGTCGACCACAGGCACCGGGTCCGCCTGATCGGCATGTGCACCGTGACCTGCGAGGTCTAGCCTCGGGCCATGGGTACCCAGCGGTTCAGCGACGCGCTCAGCGGTGCCGACGGCACGCAGGCCCCCCGCCTGCGCTACGACGTGTCGCCGGTCTATCCCGATGCGACCCTTGCCGGTCGCCGCGGTCGCGGCCCCCGGTTCCGTGCCGTCGGTGACGGTGCGGATCCCGGCGATCGACCCGCGGGTCGCGGCTGCGGTCTCGGAGCTGGCGGCTATCGACCGCCCGGCCACCCGCGCCCGCGCGGCGGCCGCACCCAGGCCGCCGGCCTCGCGCGCGGCCCTGCCCACCTCCGCGGTGGTGCCGCCACCCAGCCGGGCCCAAGCCGCTCGCGCCGACTTCTACCAGGGTCCGACGCCCACCGCGGTCGCCCCCGCCGCGCCGTCCAGCCATCAACAGTTCCCGCCGCCGGCGTCCCGCCCGCCGGTCTCGCTGCAGGGCGCCGCCGACAAGCTGCGCGCCCAACTCGGGCAGTTCGGCACCGGGAACCCCCGCACCGCACCGGCGGTGGCGTCCTCACCGCAGGCCGGACGGCGGTCGTCGGTGCCCGCCTCGGCGTTCCGGCCGCCACCGGCCGTTCGGCGTCCGGCCCGCAAATCCGGCAACTGGGGTCAGAGCGCGGCGGTGGTCGTGTTCCTGTTCCTGTTGCTCAGTGGTGTGGGGTCCCGGATCATCGAGGCCGTTCTCGCGCTGATCCAGCGCTGACCGCGCTCGACGGCACTGTCGGCACCCGCGGGTAGGGTCGCTGCCGTGACCGCCGCCCGCACCCGAGACGTCTTCGCCGATGTCATCGGGCAGCCCGAGATCGTTGCGACGCTGCGGGTCGCGGTCGCCGCGTCCCACGGAGATGCCGGCGTGCCGACCGCGGCGATGACGCACGCCTGGCTGTTCACCGGACCGCCCGGTTCGGGTCGGTCCATCGCGGCCCGGGCCTTCGCCGCGGCGCTGGAGTGCCCTGAGCGCGGCTGCGGCCACTGCGTGCACTGCCGGACCGTGCTGCACGGCACGCACGGCGACGTCCGCTCGTTCAACCCGGAGGGGCTGTCGATCAAGGTCGACGAGATGCGGGCGGTCGTGCAGGCCGCCGCCCGCCGTCCGACCACCGGGCGCTGGCAGATCGTGCTGATCGAGGACGCCGACCGGCTCACCGAGGGGGCGGCGAACGCGCTGCTCAAGGCCGTCGAGGAGCCGTCGAAGCAGACGGTGTTCCTGTTGTGCGCGCCGTCCACCCATCCCGACGACGTGTCGGTGACGATCCGTTCGCGCTGCCGGGTGATCAGCCTGGGCAGCCCGGGGGTGGCCGCCATCGCCGAGGTGCTGCGGACCCGGGACGGCATCGACCCGGAGCGGGCGGCGTGGGCCGCGTCGGTGTGCGGCGGCCATGTCGGCCGGGCCCGGCGGCTCGCGACCGACCCGGACGCGGCCGCGGCTGCGTGCTGCGATCCTGGAGATCCCGGGTCGTGCTGCGGGGTCTCGGCGACGTTTACGACGCGGCCGCGACGATCCTGGACCGCGCCAAGCAGGAGTCCAGGGCGATGTGTGAACGCCGCGACGCCGCCGAGCTCGAGGAACTCAAGACGGCGCTGGGTGCCGGCGGCACCGGCAAGGGCGCCGTCGGGGCGGCCCGCGGCACCGTCGGGGTCGTCAAGGGAGTTGGAGAAACGGCAGAAGTCGCGGGCCACCCGCACCGAGCGCGATGTGCTGGATCGGGCGCTGATCGACCTGTCCGGCTTCTACCGGGACGTGATCGCGCTCGCGCTCGGCGCGCCGGCGCCGCTGCTGAACCCCGACATCGCGTGCCGATCTGGACGTGGCGGTGCAGCGGCTCGGTGCCGGTGGGGCGCTGCGTCGGCTGGACGCGATCCTGGCCTGCCGGGAGGCGATCGAGGCGAACGTGAAACCGCAGATCGCGATCGAGGCGCTGATGATGCGGCTGCTCACCGGCTGATCACGGCTGACCGTCCGCCGTGACCGCCACCCGACGTCGGCTGCGGGGACGCAGATCAGTGGCGGTACCGGTACTCCCATGGGGATGCTGTGTGCGGTGGTGTTCACCAAGAACGGCCAGCTCTTCTACGCCAACCCGGGCGAGCTGCGACCTCGAGGTCGGCGATCAGGTGCTGCTACCCGACCGAGCACGGCGCGGTCACCGCCACCGTGCTGTGGCCACCGGAGTATTCCGCGGAGGACACCGACGGCTTCCCGTTGCTGACCGGCAAGGCCACCGACGCCGACGCGCAGGCCAACGAGGAGATGCGCAAGGCCAAGGCGCGGACGTTGGTGGCCACCCGCCGGCTGGTCCGGGCGCACGGGCTGCCGATGAAGGTGCTGGCCGTGGATCCGCAGGCGCGGCAAGACCGTCGTCTACTACTCGTCGCCGGAACACCGTCGACTTCCGCTCGCTGCTGCGGGACCTGTCGTCGACGCTTGAAGGTCCGGGTCGAGCTCCGGCAGGTGACCGACCGGGACGCGGTACGGGTGACCGGCGCCATCGGTTCCTGCGGCCGGGACACCTGCTGCTCGACGTTCCTGCGCGACTACGAGCCGATCACCCTGGCGATGGCGCGCGACCAGGACCTGCCGCCGAACCCGATGCGGATCTCCGGGGCCTGCGGCCGGCTGATGTGCTGCCTGAAGTACGAGCACCCGATGTATCACGACTTCAAGGCCACCGCGCCCGGCGATCGGCGAGCAGGTCGATTCGCCGCTCGGGCGCGGGCATCGTCGTCGGGCACAACGTCCTGGACGACTCGGTGGTGCTCAAGCTCGCCGCCGACGGCACCAAGGAGGTCTGCAAGAAGGCCTCGGTGTGCAGCGCCCGGAAGGCCTACGACTCGCGGCCCCGCTGACGAAGCGACCGGCCGGACACGCCACAGGCCCGGCGGGTGCCGCCGGGACCGTGGTTGCTGAGCCGCCTTGGGGAATCGAACCCCGGACCTTCTCATTACGAGTGAGATGCTCTACCGACTGAGCTAAGGCGGCAACGCGCGTGACTCTACCGGCTCGTGGTCGGTGCTGACGAACCTGCGGCGGCGGTCACTCGCAGGGGGTGTCCAATGCGCCGAGGTGACCGGAGATCTTGTCGAAGATCCGGCTGAGCTCGGCCAGATCGGTGTCGTCGAGCCCGTCGAACATGGACCGCCGAACGGTATCGGCGTGCCCGGGGGCCAGTTCCCGCACGCGGGCCCAGCCCTCGTCGGTCAGCACCGCGATCTGCCCCCGGCCGTCATCCGGGCTGCGCTCCCGACGCACCCAGCCCTGCTCCGCCAGCCGGGCGACAGCGTGCGACGTCCGTGATTGCGACGCCTCCAGGATCTCTGCGAGTTGGTTCATCCGCAGCGACCGGTGCGGCGCCTCGGACAGCATGGCAAGGATCAGGTAGTACGCCATGGGCATGCCCGACTGCTGCTGCATGTCTCGTTCGATGCGTTCCTGCAGCCGCCGGTCCAGGTAGAGGTATTGCCGCCAGACGCGTTGTTGCGCATCGGTGAGCCAGGGCTGTTCGGGCATGTGCCGCACCTTACAAGACGCTGATACTTGAACGCTCATGCTATTTCACCGTAGCATCGGAGGATGACGCCGACCGGATGCCCGCGCTGTATCTCTCCCACGGCGCCCCGCCGCTGGCGGACGACGCGTTGTGGACGGGGCAGCTCGCGGCCTGGAGCGCAGACCTGCCGCGCCCGGAGTCCATCCTGGTCGTGTCGGCGCACTGGGAATCCGCCCCGCTCACTGTCGGGGCGACCGAGACGGTCCCGCTGACCTACGACTTCGGGGGCTTCCCGCAGCACTACTACGAGGTTCAGTACGCCGCGCCGGGCGCTCCCGAGCTCGCCCGCGACGTCGCGAAGCTGGTGAGCGCACCGGGACGCCCGGTGTATCAGGACGCGGAGCGGGGCCTGGACCACGGCGCCTATGTACCGCTGGTCGAGATGTTCCCGGCGGCCGACATCCCGGTCCTGCAGGTGTCGATGCCGACGCTGGACCCGCGCGAACTGTTCGAACTCGGCCGCCTGCTGGCCCCACTGCGCGATCAGGGCGTGCTCATCATCGGGTCCGGGTTCACCACCCACAACCTGCAGCGAGGCGATGTTCGGTGACACCTCCGGCGCGGCGCCGCAGTGGGGCCGTGAATTCGACGCGTGGGCCCGGGAGGCCGTGGAATCCGGTGACATCGATGCCGTGCTCGACTTCGAGAACGTCGCGCCGGCCGGTCGGCGCGCGCACCCGCGAACCGAGCACTTCGCCCCGCTGTTCGTCACGTTGGGTGCCAGCGCCGACCAGGGCATCGACGCGACGAGCGCCATCGACGGTTTCTGGTTCGGGATGTCCAAACGGTCGTTTCAGTTCGCCTGAACGCCCGGCGGAGTAGCGGAGCCGCACGTCGGGCCCGATCCGGGTGACGTCGCGCAGCTCCAGGTGGTGTGCGTCGGTGAGGGTGGCGGCCGTGCCGCCGTGCACCGCCGAGCGGCCGGCACCGAGGATGGTCGGCGCCAGGTAGACGATCACCTCGTCGACGAGATCGGCGTCCAGCATCGATGCGGCGAGCCGCGGGCCGCCCTCGAGCAGTACGTGCCGCTGTCCGCGGTCCCACAACCGCCGGAGCAGTTCGGGCAGGTCCAGCCGGTCGCCGCCACCCACCTCGGCGGCGGTCGCGATCCAGGTCGCGGCGTCGGCGTTTCGCACCTTGGCCTCGCGGGGGGTCCGGCCGCGGGAGTCGGCTACCACCCGCAGCGGCTGTCGGGGCAGTGGGTGCCCGTCGAGCGTCGCGGACGGTGAGCAGCGGATCGTCGGCCAACACGGTGCCCGACCCGACCAGCATCGTGTCCACCCGCTGGCGCAGGCGGTGCACATCGGCGCGGGATTCGGCCGACGTGATCCACCGGCTGGTGCCGTCGGGTGCGGCGACCCGGCCGTCGATGGTCATCCCGGCCTTGAACGTGACGAACGGGCGGCCGTTCCGGGCGCCGGTCAGCCACACCCGGTTGACGTCGGCGGCCTCGTCGGCCAGCACGCCGGTGACCACCTCGATGCCGGCCGCTCGCAGGGTGTCGGCGCCGCCCGAGGCCGGTGCCCACGGGTCGGTGTTGGCGATCACGACCCGGGCGACACCGGCGGTGATGAGGGCTTGCGCGCACGGTCCGGTGTTCCCGGTGTGGTTGCACGGTTCCAGGGTGACGACCGCGGTGGCCCCCCGGGCCGCGGCGCCGGCGGCCCGCAGTGCGTTGACCTCCGCATGGGCGTGGCCGTAGCGCTCGTGCCGGCCCTCGCCGACGGTGTCGCCCGCGGGGGAGAGGAGTACGCAGCCCACCACCGGGTTGGGCAGCACGTCGGTCACTGCGCGTTCGGCCAGTTCGAGCGCACGGCGCATCGCGGCGATCTCCGGTGCGGTCATCGGATTCCTCTCCGGTGAGCAGGACGTCGAGAGCCCGGCCTCGGGGGCCGCGCATGCAGTGGCCGGCTGATCGGTCGTCGGGTGACCGGCCGGGCGTCGGACGTGAGAAGCGATGAGAGGTGGGCCCCCCGGGGCTCGAACCCGGAACCTACGGATTAAAAGTCCGCAGCTCTAACCGATTGAGCTAGAGGCCCTGGCGCCACGGCCGGACCGGCCGCGCGACGTCCTGCAGCCTACCGGCCGTTACAGGCGAACTCGGCGCACCGGGGTGATCCACGGCACCTCGTCGCAAAAGAACTTGCATCCGTCAACTAATCGGCGCATTCTTGCAGATATCAACTAGTTGTATAGCGCACGCAACAGTGTGCCGAGTGTCGAGGAGGCTCACGTGACGGTCACCGATCTGCCTGCGGCCGAGGGTGACACCCTGACGGATGCCTACCGGGCCGCGATCGGGGAGAGCTCCGACGCCGACCGCGCGTTCGCCGGTGATGTCACGCAGCGGTTGATCGAGGTCGTGAAGTCCTTCGCTGCGGTCAAGCACCGCATGCACGGCTCGTCGCCGCAGGACGGCTTCGACTACGCCCTGCTGTTCAAGCTCGCTCAGGCGGGGCCGATGCGCGCCAGCGACCTTGCCGACCGGATGTGTTCGGACCCGTCGACGGTCTCCCGGCAGGTTGCCGGTCTGGTCAAGGCCGGATTGGTCGAACGGCAGGCGGACCCGGACGACGGGCGCGCCTCCATCCTGGTCCCGACCGCCGCCGGTCAGGCTCGCGTGGACCGCATGGTGGAGCTCCGGGGTCGCCTTTTCGCCCCGATCGTCGCCGATTGGTCCGATGCCGACCGGGCCGTGTTCATCCGTCTGTTGTCCGAATTCGTCCACGGCCTGTCGATGAACATCGACGCCGTCAAGAACGTCGCTGCCGAGCTCACCCAGCCGCAGGCGCCGACCGCTCAAGGGAGAAATGCATGACCACCGCACCAGCTCAGGTGGAATCACCGGTCGGGCTGACCCACAAACAGATCCTGACCATCCTCGGCGGGCTGATGGCGGGCATGCTGCTCGCCGCCCTCGATCAGACGATCGTGTCCACCTCGATCCGCACGATCGCCGACGACCTCGGGCAGCTGTCCGGTCAGGCCTGGGCCACCACCGCGTATCTGATCACCTCGACCATCACCACCCCGCTGTACGGGAAGCTGTCCGACCTGTACGGCCGTCGCCCGCTGTTCATCGCCGCGATCAGCATCTTCGTGGCCGGGTCGGTGCTCAGCGGTCTCGCCACGTCGATGACCGAGCTCGCCGCGTTCCGTGCAGTCCAGGGCCTCGGCGCCGGTGGCCTGTTCTCTCTCGCGCTGGCCATCCTGGCCGACATCGTGCCGCCGCGGGAGCGCTCCCGCTACCAGGGCATGTTCCTTGCCGTCTTCGGCACCTCGTCGGTCATCGGCCCGATCATCGGCGGCTTCTTCGCCGGTGCGGACTCGATCTTCGGTATCACGGGGTGGCGTTGGGTCTTCCTGATCAACGTCCCGATCGGCATCGTCGCGCTGGCCGTCGTGCTCAAGGTCCTGCACATCCCGCACACCCGCCGTGAGCACCGCATCGACTGGTGGGGCGCCGTCGCGCTCGTCGTCGGCATGGTGCCACTGCTGCTGGTGGCCGAGCAGGGCAACAAGTGGGGCTGGCTGTCCGTAGCGAGCCTCGCCTCGATCGTCGTGGGCGTGCTGGGCATCGTCGCGTTCGTGCTCATCGAGAAGCGGATGGGCGACGACGCGCTGATCCCCACACGTCTGTTCGGCAACCGTCAGTTCTCGCAGGGCCTCATCGTCAACGTGATGATCGGTCTCGCGATGTTCGGCGCGCTGGCCACGCTGCCGCTGTACCTGCAGCTGATCAAGGGCGCGACGCCGACCCAGTCCGGTCTGTGGCTGCTGCCCATGATGGTCGGGCTGATGGGCGGCTCCATCGCCTCGGGCATCATCACCGGAAAGACCGGGCGCTACAAGATCTTCCCGGTCATCGGCACCGTGCTGCTGATCATCGCCTTCGGCCTGATGCTCGCGCTGATCAAGGTCGACACCCCCTACCTGGTGCTCGCCGGCACGTTCCTCGTCCTCGGCGCCGGCCTGGGCCTGAACATGCAGACGATGATGATGGCCGTCCAGAACACCGTGAAGGCCCGCGACATCGGCGTGGCCACCTCGTCGGCGACGTTCTTCCGGGCCACCGGCGGCACGATCGGCACCGCAGTGTTCCTGTCGCTGCTCTTCAACGGCCTGCCCGAGAACGTCACCACTCAGGTCACCGCGGCGGCGGGCACCCCGCAGTTCCAGGCCGCACTGGCTTCGTCCGGTCTGAGCCCCCAGCAGTACCAGGCTCAGCTTGCCGGGCTGACCGAAGATTCCGGGTTCCTCAGCACGTTGCCGTCCGCGCTGGCGCAGCCGGTGAAGCAGGGCTTCGTCGACTCCACCCACGTGGTCTACATCCTGGCCGGCATCGTCGCGATCCTGGCGTTCCTGCTGGTCCTGATGCTCAAGGAGGTTCCGCTGCGCACCAAGTCCGCGCTGCAGGAGATCCAGGAGGAGGACGCCGCGGCCGCGGCCGCGACTGCGGCGGGCAACGTCGGGTTGAACGATGCCGCCGGTGCGGAAGCGGAGCGGGAGTCCGACAACCTGGTCAGCGCCGGGGCCAGCCTGTCGAAGGAAGCGCCGGCGTCGTCCGGCGGGCGACACCGCCGCGACTGACGGTGTCCTGACATGACAGTGACCCCCGACCAGGAGCTCCCGGTCGGGGGTCACTGGCGTTTCCAGGTCCGGGGTGTGGCGCGGTGCCGGGCGACGCACTTGCCCGGGATCCGGCGCACGTTCCCGAGATCCGGCGCGCAGTTCGCAGGATCCGGTGCGCGCCTTCGCATCATGTGTGTGACCCTCGCATCGGGTGCAACAGATGCGACCGGGGTGCAGTTGATGCGCAGCTGCTGGAGCTCAAGTGCGGCGCGACGTCACTGCCAGGCGACGATCTTCGGCAGCGCCCGCCGGTCGTTCAGCGGCTGGGGCCGGCCGTCGACGGTCACGTAGCGCAGCTCGGGCCCGTGGGTGGCGAGCCTGCGGACCGCGTTGATGAGCCGGTCGACGTGCTCGGTGGTGCTGCCCAGCCCCACAGAGGCGCGGACCGCATGCCCGGTGCCGTCGACCGACGTGCAGTTGGCGGTTCCGAGCAGCCGGCGCACCAATGGTTGGGCGCAGAACGCACCGTCCCGGACACCGATGCCGTACTCAGCCGACAGCGCCGCCGCCACGACGTTGGACGCCAGGCTGCTGAGCGTGAACGTCGCCACCCCGATGACGCTGGCGCCACCGTCGAAAAGGGAGTGCACGGTGACGCCCGGGATGTCGGACAGCCCGCCGATGAGTCTGGCCGTCAGGTCGCGCTCGGCAGCGACCAGGGCGTCCCGGTCGGCGGTGAGCAGCGCGTGGCATGCAGTCGCCAGCGCCACCACCCCGGGAATGTTCGGGGTGCCCGCTTCGTGACGGTCGGGGAGCGGCTTCCAGACCGTCGCGTCATCGTCCACGCTGCTGGTGGCGCCGCCGCCCAGGAGGTACGGGGGCGCGGCGGCCAACCAGTCGGCGCGACCGATCAGCGCACCCGCCCCGTAGGGCGCGTAGATCTTGTGACCCGACAGCGCGACGTAGTCGACCCACAGGTCGGTGATGGAGAACGGCCGGTGCGGTGCGAGCTGGGCCGCGTCCAACGCGATCCGGGCTCCGTGCGCATGCGCGACTGCGGCCAGCCGAGCGACCGGCCACATTTCGCCGGTCACGTTCGAGGCGCCGGTGACGACAACGAGCACCGGGCCCAGCCGCCGTGCGTCGCGGCAGGCGTCGGCCACTGCACGGACCGCGGCCTGCGGGGTGGCCGGCGCGGGGAGCCGTACGACCCGGTGCTTCTCCCAGGGAAGGAGGGACGCGTGGTGCTCGGTTTCGAAGACGATCACGGTGGTGTCAGCCGGCAGGCAGTGCGCGAGCAGGTTGAACGCATCAGTGGTGTTGCGGGTGAACAGGACGGCATCGTCGGAACGACCGCCGACAAAAGCGCGGATCGGTGCGCGGGCACCGTCGTAGAGCTCTGTGCAGAGGCGGGAGTCGAAGCCGGCGCCGCGATGCACGGAGGCGTAGCGCTCGATCACTGCGTCCACGGCGGACTTCACCACCCGTAGGGCTGGGGCGGACGCTGCATGGTCGAGGTTCGCGTACTCGGCGAAGCCGCCTGCGGCCAACGGGACGAGGTGCCCGGCACCGACGATCTCCAAGCCGGTCGCGTGCGCGCCGACCACCGCAGCGACGGCGTCCGGGGTGGGGAGCGCAGCCTCGACGGGCCCGGTGGCGGTGAGGAAGTGCAGGTCCTCGAGGGTGAGGGTCACGACAGGTCTCCTTGCGGTCGAAGGACCGCCGAGGTCTGGTCGGTGGTCCGCGCTTGCCGCCGGGGTGCTCCGGAACGGCCAGGTCCTCACCTGGGGCACCCCACCGCGGAGGAGGGTTGCCGGCTAGCAAACCAGGGTTTATCGCTAGCGCTCATGACCTACGAGGGGACGATAACACGGACCTCAGCCCTGGCTCCAGACTGTGTAGTACCGGTCACATTTCGCGCTTTCGGGTGGCCACGTTGTCCACACCTTGGTCGAACGGGTCATTCGTCGGCGGCGTGGCCGATAAAGTGGGAGCCATTCGGGGTGATGGGGGCGGTCGATGCAACCGGAAGTAGATCGTTCGGCTGCATCGAGAGATCCCGAGCGCGGGTCGATCACGCCGTTGATTCTCGGGCTGACCCTGTGTTTGCTCATCCTGGTCGCCGGCGTGACCGCCGCGGGTTCGGCATTCCTGGGGCGCACCCGGTTGCAGAACCAGTGTGACGGTGCGGTATTGGCTGCCAGTGACGCCGCGGATGTGCCGGGGCGAACGAGGCAGGTGGCCGACGCCAACGACGCAGCGGTGAACTACCTCGCGATCCGACCCGGTCGGGTGGGGGTACGGGTCGTCGTGGGGGCGGACATCGTGAGCGCCACCTGCTGGACGAACGCCGACATCACCTTCGGCAGCATGTTTCTCACCCCGACGCTCTACCTCGAGGTCGATGCGAGCAGCCGCTTGCGCTATCGCGCCGCCTGAGATCGGTCAGCGGCCGGGGCCGGCCACCAGCTCGGACCGCCACTCGCCGACCGCCACCTGGACGGTCGACGTCTGCGGGGGAGCCGTGAGCGTGCCGCCGACCCCGATGTTCGATGTCCAGGTGACTGTCCAGTCGGCGGTGGCCGTGACCGGCCAGGTTCCCGTTCCGCCGGTGCGAACGGGTAGCGATCGCCAGCTGAAGGCGTAGGCGCAACTGCCCGGCGCTGCCGGTCGATTCGTGTTGGCACTGGCCCTTGCGTCGGGGGCGCTGCCGGCACCGGCACACGTGACGGTTGCCGGGTCGCCGCGAGGGGAGGTTCTCGACGCGGGCTCGCCCATCGACCAGGTCACTGAGTTCAGCGTCGCGGTCAACGAGACGGTGACAGCACCGGCGGTGGCGGTCGCGGTCAGCGGCCCCGGATCATCGACCCACAGATACACCCGACGATTTACCGCCACCTGCGGCTCCGGCCCGAAATGAATGGCCGGCGGATGGAACTCGATCATCGCTTGGGCCTGAACAGCCAGAGTCTGAGGTGATACCTGAGCAACGGTTTGAGGGGCAGTGAGGAAATAGGGTGGCATGCTGAGTAGCGGAACTGGGACACCGTTCCGCAGGCACATTTCCAACACGATGAAGCCGTCCGCGGCCGTGTGGCCCAGCCAGATTTCGGCAGTCTCGTACGGGCTGGGGGACCATGGGGGCCTGCCAGCAGTCTCCATCCTGGAGGGGTCGACCAAGCTCACCGTTCACGCCCGGAGTGGCCGCCGGAATGGTCATGAGCTCGATGGAGACTCCGCTCGACCTAGCAATACGATCTTACCGCAGCCGCCTCCGCTCGCTGTACCACTGCCGTTCGGCATTGGAATTGCAGACTTGGAGGACGAGATGACCCAGCAGGACGCCGGCTCCAACGATGCCGCTCAGTCGGCTCAGCACCGTGAATCGTGATTCTCGGCAGCGCCGTAAACAAGCCATTGCCTGTTGACCTTGTAAAGATCGAATTCTGCCGGAAAGCGTCGATAAGTCCCCGGTTCGTCGGGGGCTAACAACGATTTTCCCGCGGGGTCGACAAACGTGACTTGAGTGTTATCGACACAGTCACTGATCCACGCCAACTCCGATTCAGATCCGCGTGAGTCGTGGGCTGATCGCAGTTGAACCAGTGCCCCGACCGGTTTGAATGATTCGGATCCCGCAGGAAAGCCAGCCATTCGTCAGCTGCCGGATATGCAGCATATGCGTGAATTTCTTCCGACCAATCCTTGGTCGGATCAGTCAGACTTCGATCAACCGCGGCGGTGTAACCCCGATAGGCCGCGACTGCCGCCTCGGCGTCCGCGATTTGCGCCTCCGTCAGATCCAGCCCCGCCCAGGGGACCTCCGGCGGCGGCTGCGACACCGCTCCGGCGCCTCCGACGCTCCGACGCCTGTGACGCCGTGCTCATCTCGGAAGTCGTGACATCCGCCGAGGACGACTCGGAGCCCTCGCAGCGCTCGCAGTGCTCCCCGGGGCCCCGATGTTCACCGTGCCCGTCGCGGCAGTGGTCACCGGAGCCAGGGTGGCGCCGTTGATCGACGGACCGGGCGAGCAGGACGCCGCCAACAGCGCCGCACCCACCAGAACTGCCACCTGGCCGCGGCCGTATTGTCGCCTCGCCATGGGACCCCCGCCCTCATTCGCCGACCATCACCCGGGCCGGCATACCCGATCGGCGTAGTGTACTGGGCGAAGCGATCGGCGCACAGTCGCAGATCCGCCATTGTGTACAACCTCTCTGGGTGGGACATGCGCCGGCCCGCCCCGAACCTTGCTGCGGATTTGGGGGCGTCGCGCCTCGTCCCCTATAGTTGAACCGCTCCCAACGGATGGCCGTTGGAGGCGGAGTCACTCCAGCCCCCATCGTCTAGTGGCCTAGGACGTCGCCCTTTCACGGCGGTAACACGGGTTCGAATCCCGTTGGGGGTACGCACCATGACGGTCATGAGCATGGCCGTCAGGCAGTAAAGTAGTTCCGGCACCACGAAGTTCCAGCATCACAGCCTCAGCAGTACCGAGGCCCCGTAGCGCAGTTGGTTAGCGCGCCGCCCTGTCACGGCGGAGGTCGCGGGTTCAAGTCCCGTCGGGGTCGCCGAACGTGGGCCGGGTTCAGTCAGCTGAACCCGGCCCGTCGTTTGAGGCCAGGTAGCTCAGTCGGTACGAGCGTCCGCCTGAAAAGTGGAAGGTCCGCGGTTCGATCCCGCGCCTGGCCACCATCAGCCCTTCGCAGCCGTCAGGCCAGCGGGGGGCTGTTTGGTTCCAGCGGCCCGCCACTGCCGCCTCGCACACCCGCGAGACACCCGCGAGACACCCGCGAGACACCAAGTACTCCGCGCTCGAGTCTCAGCGCACCGGCCCCACGGACTCCCGCCGACTGATCGGCATGTCGACGTAGTGCACGCCGGAATCGGGCTCCCGTTCGAACAGCAACTCGGTTGCTTTCCGGCCCAGTTCCAGGTGGGGGAGGGCAACGCTGGTCAGGCCCGGCCGCGCCCACCCGGCCAGGTCGGAGTCGTCGAAGGACAACACGGACACGTCCCCGGGTATCGACATCCCGAACGCACCCAGCGCCTGGTAGGCGCCCAACGCCAGGCGATCGTTCAAGCAGATCAGGGCGGTGGGCCGGGCTCCGCTGTCCAACAGCGCCCGAACGGAGTCGTGTCCCGGTCCCGGCCACCACCGCGCCGGCAGCTCGCCGGCCAGTTCGTGGCCGGCGGCGGCCAAGGTGTTCACAATGCCGCGTCGACGCTCCACGCCGGCGATCACGTGGTTCGGGGTCTCGCCGACCAGGTAGATGCCATCACTGTGTCCGGCCGCGAGCAACTCCTCAGCGGCGGTCTGCCCGCCGGCTTCCTCGTTCGGCAGGACCGCAGTTGCGTTGCGCCCCCGCGTCACACAGTTCAGCAGGACCACCGACTGCGCCTTCAGCAGCGGCGACATCCTGACCTCGCGGGTGTACAGCGAGGCGTACAGGAAGCCGCCGACGCCTCGGTCCAGCATGCTGCGGATGAGCTGCTGCTCGACCTCGGGATCGCCTTCGCTCTCCCCGACGAACAGCAGGTGATCGTGGAGTAGTGCCGTGGTCATGCTGCTGCGGATGAGCTGCCCGGCGAAGGGTTCCGAGGCCACCACGTCCGAGATCAGCCCGATGGTCTGCGACAGGTTGGTCCGGAGGCTACGGGCGAGCAAATTCGGCCGGTAATCCAGCTCTCGGGCGGCGGTCAGCACGCGCTGCTCGGCGTCGCTGGAGATCCGCATGTCGCGTCGGCCGGTCATCACGAAGGACGCGGTGGTCCGCGACACCCCGGCGCGCTGGGCCACATCCATCAGCGTGATTCTTTGTCGGGCCACATGCCCTCCCTCGGTCGCGCCGGCCATGGACCCGTTCCGACTGGCTCCGTGTCGCGCTCGGTAAGGCGATCTTCGCACCTCCAGGCGAGCGGTCACAAACGGATAACTGCGGGTTGACAGCACGGAGGTGGCAGGGCACCCTCTGCTAATCCGCTTCAGCAAGACGCAGTATGCGATTGTTCACACCAGCACGTTCGTTGAGTCCCCTCTCGTCACTCCGACAGCGGGGTGGCCGGCCGTGTTGCTAAATCGATTCAGTCGACGGGACTCGCAGCCTGCTCCTGATTGAACCGGCCCTCATCCCTACGGCAGTGTCGAGGAGTAACCGGAATGAATTTGCGCATGATCAAGGCAGTGGCAGGGGCAGGCGTGCTGTCCCTGGTGCTGGCAGCCTGCGGTGGTAGCAGTACCACCACACCGACATCCACCACCGCGGCCACGGTCGCCACCAGCTCGCCCAGCGGCGAGACCGCCACCGCGACCGCTGAAGCGCCCGCCGAGAACACCGACCCGTCGGCGCCGCCGGCCATCGATGCCAACGCGGACCTCGTCATCTGGACCGCGCAGCTGGAGTCGTCCGCGATCCAGGCTGCCGCGGACAAGTTCGCCGCCGACAACGGCATCACGGTCAGCGTTCAGATCGTGGCCGACGGTCGCACCGCGTTCCTGAACGCCTCGCAGGCCGGTCAGGCACCAGACCTGATCAACGGTGCCCATGACTGGATCGGCCAGCTCGTGCAGAACGGCGCGATCGACCCCGTCCAGCTCGATGCCGCGACCCAGGCCAAGTTCAACCCGCTGGCCATCCAGGGCGTCACGTTCAACGGCCAGATCTACGGCGTCCCCTACGACCTTGGCAACATCTTCCTGATCCGCAACACCGACCTGGCGCCTGATGCGCCGACCACGGTCGAGGACATGGTCGCCAACGGCAAGCAGCTGGTCGCCGACGGCAAGGCCTCGGAGATCATGGCGCTGCCCGTCGGACAGAACGGCGACCCGTACCACATGTACCCGTTCTTCACCTCGGGCGGCGGCTACCTGTTCGGCAAGACCGCCAACGGCGACTACGACCCGAAGGACCTCGGCCTGACCAAGCCCGAGGCGGCCGCGGCAATGGCCAAGATCGGTGAGCTCGGCAAGGAGGGCGCGCTCAAGACCTCCATCGAGGGCGGCAACCTGGTTCCGTTCTTCACCGACAAGAAGACCGCCTACATGGTCACCGGACCGTGGAACCTGCCCGACATCGAGAAGTCCGGTGTTCCGTTCGCCATCAGCCCGGTCCCCGGGTTCGAGGGTGGCGGCGAAGCCAAGCCGTTCGTCACGGTCGACGCCATGTACGTGGCGAGCAAGGGCAAGCACAAGACGGTTGCCGAGGAGTTCGCGCTCAACTACTTCGCCTCCGACGCGGTGTCCGAGGCGCTCTACAAGCTGAGCCCGCGCCAGCCTGCGCTGACCTCGGTGTACGACAAGGAGGTCGCGGCCAACCCGGTCCTGGCCGACGTCGCCAACGCCGGAAAGAACGGCGACATCCTGCCGGCGATCCCGGAGATGGCATCCGTGTGGGACCCGTTCGGTAAGGCGCAGGCCGCCATCATCGGCGGTGCCGATCCGGCGTCGACCACTGCCGCTGCCGCTGCCGCAATCCAGGCGGCCATCGGTTAATTGCCCGTCGCGAGTCGGCCGGACCCCAGGGTCCGGCCGGCCCGCCGGGCACCCCCAGCACATCCACCGACAATCGGTCCCAGGAGAGCGACGTGGCTCAGCAGTCCTCACCGGCGACGGTGGCCGCTCCGGAAGGAAGCGGCCCGCCGCCCAGGAAACAAGGTTTGAGCGTCGCCTCCAAACGGGGATCGACGCTCGGCACGCTCGTCAAGATCCTGTTGCTCGGCGTCGTGGCCGCAGTCGCGGTGTTCTCGATGCTGCCGCTGATCGAGCGCAAGAGCTGGATCGGCGTCGCCATCGTCGTGCTCACGACGGCGATGTTGTTCTACATCTACCTCTCGCCGCGGCTCATTCCGGCGAAGTATCTGGTCGTCGGTACGTTGTTCCTGGCTGTCTTCCAGGTGCTCCCCATCGTCTACACGATCACGACGGCGTTCACGAACTTCGGTGACGGACACCGCGGCTCCAAGGACGACGCGATCGTCTCGATCCGAGGCCAACTCCGTGAAGGAGGTCGCCGGTGGCGCCACCTACACGATGTCGATCGGCGTCGAGGGGGATTCCACCGCCGGGCCGGTGGTCTTCCTGCTGGCCGACCCGAACGGCAATCCCTTCCTGGGCACCGCCGAGGGCGTGACGCCGCTGGACACGTCCGCGGTCACGCAGACCGAGTCGGGCAAGATCACCGCGGGCCGACGGCTACACGGTGCTCAATCTCGGCCAAGCCGGTGCTCGGCAGGCCGACATCACCGCGCTGATCGTCCCGACCGCCAACGGCGCCATCATCGCCAAGGGCGTCAGCAGCGCGTTCGAGGGCGGCGCCACCCGGAGCTACGACGCCGGCTGCGACTGCATCACCGACGCCGCCACCGGTCAGGTCTGGACCGCCGACGACGAGACCGGCCTGTTCACCGACGCTGACGGCACGTTCCTGCCGCAGGGCTGGAAGGTCAACGTCGGCATGCAAGAACTTCGTCGACGTTTTCACCAACCCGGCGATCGCGAAGTACTTCGTCCAGGTCATCATCTGGAACTTCGCGTTCGCCATCCTGGTGATGGCCATGACCTTCGCGCTGGGTCTCGCCGTCGCGATGGTGATGAACAGCGACAAGCTCAAGGGCAAGAAGATCTACCGCTCGATCCTGATCCTGCCGTACGCGATGCCGGGCTTCGCGATGCTGCTGCTCTGGCGGGACATGTTCAACACCGACTACGGGCTGATCAACTCCCTCTTCGGTCTGCACATCGACTGGTTCGGCAACCCATGGGCGGCCCGTGCCGCGGTGCTGATCGTCCAGCTCTGGATGGGCTACCCGTACATGTTCCTGGTGTGCACCGGGGCGCTGCAGGCGATCCCGTCCGACCTCGTCGAGGCGGCCGGGGTCGACGGTGCCAAGCCGTTCTACGCCTTCCGCACCATCACCTTCCCGCTGCTGCTGGTGGCGGTGGCGCCCGCTGCTGATCGCGACCTTCGCCTTCAACTTCAACAACTTCGGCGCCATCTACCTGGTCAGCGGCGGCGGTCCATTCCCGGCGGACAACCCGACAGTCGGTGCCACCGACCTGCTGATCAGCTACACCTACCGGCTCGCGTTCGGCGGCCAGGGCGCGCAGTACGGCTTGGCAGCGGCCATCTCGATCCTGATCTTCGTGATCGTCGCGGCGGTCTCGTTCATCGGATTCAAGCGCACCAAGGCTCTGGAGGAGATCAACTGATGTCCAGATCAACGGCACGCCATCTCTCGCACCACCGAATCACTTCCGACGACGCGGGCACCGGGGAGGTCTTCCTCGGCAGCGCCAGGGCAACTGGTTCCGGCGAGTCGGGCTGGCGGCACCTGGTCGGCCTCGTCGCGGTCTTCTTCGCCGTCTTCCCGATCCTGTTCCTGGTGTCGGCGGCACTGAACCCGCTCGGCACGCTGGCCGCGTCGACGCTGATCCCGACCGGCGCCAGCTTCGACAACTTCAGCCAAGCTGTTCAGCGACGACCGATTACTGGACGCTGGCTGCTGAACTCACTCATCATCGGCGTGTTGTCGACGGTGGCATCGATCTTCGTCTCCGCCTGCGCGGCGTTCGCGTTCTCCCGCTTCCGCTTCAAGGGCCGCCGGGCCGGCCTGCTGGCCATCCTGCTGATCCAGATGTTCCCGGTGTTCCTGGCGCTGGTGTCGCTCTACCTGATCTTCGCCACGATCACCGACCTCTGGCCGGCGATCGGCTTCAACACCCCGTGGTCGCTGATCATCCTGGGCCTCGGTGGTGCGCTGGGCGGCACCACCTGGCTGATCAAGGGCTTCCTGGACACCATCCCGAAGGATCTGGACGAGTCCGCGACGGTCGACGGTGCCACCCACGTGCAGATCTTCTTCGGGATCATCTTCCCGCTGATCACCCCGATCATCGCGATCACCGGTCTGCTCGCGTTCATCGGCTCCATCAGCGAATTCCTGATCGCCAGCATCTTCCTCACCGAACCGTCGAGGAAGACAGTGGCAGTCGGGCTGTACGGCATGGTCGCCAACGAACGCAACGCCAACTTCGGCATGTTCGCCGCCGGTGCCGTCATCACCGCGATCCCGATCGTGCTGCTCTTCCAGTACCTGCAGAAGTACATCGTCGGCGGCCTGACCGCCGGTGCGGTCAAGGGATGACGACGGCCTCGGCGACAGCGCCGATATTCAGCACATTCATTGCAGGGAAGGAAATCTAGATGGCCTCCGTCACGCTGGAACACGATCAACAAGAAGTACGAGAACGGCTTCCACGCCGTGCACGACCTGAGCATCGACATCGCCGACGGCGAGTTCATCGTGCTGGTCGGGCCGTCGGGTTGCGGGAAGTCCACCGCGCTGCGGATGGTCGCCGGGCTGGAGGACATCAGCACCGGGACGCTGAAGATCGGTGACCGGGTGGTGAACACGTTGTCCCCCAAGGACCGTGACATCGCGATGGTGTTCCAGTCCTACGCGCTGTACCCGCACATGACGGTGGGCGACAACATCGCCTACGGCCTGCACATCCGCAAGATGGACAAGTCCGAGATCCAGCGTCGGGTCAAGAAGGCCGCCGACATGCTCGAGCTGACGCCCCTGCTCGACCGCAAGCCCAAGCAGCTCTCCGGTGGTCAGCGCCAGCGGGTGGCGATGGGTCGCGCGATCGTGCGCGAGCCGCAGGTCTTCCTGATGGACGAGCCGCTGTCCAACCTCGATGCCAAGCTGCGGGTTCAGATGCGCGCCGAGATCGGCCAGGTGCAGCAGGATCTCAACGTCACCACGCTCTACGTCACGCACGACCAGGTCGAGGCGATGACGATGGGCGACCGGGTCGTCGTGCTCAAGGCCGGCGTTACTGATGCAGGTCGGCGCCCCGCAGTTCCTGTACGACAACCCGGCCAACATCTTCGTCGCCGGCTTCATCGGCTCGCCGCCGATGAACATGGGGATGGGCTCGCTATCGGCCGCAACGGCGACGACCTACACGCTGCGGCTCGGATCCTCGACCCTGACCCTGGCTCCCGAGCTGCTTGCCGAGAAGCCCGGCCTGAAGCAACTATGTCGGCAACGGAGGTCATCGTCGGCATCCGCGAGCGAGGACATGGAGGACGCGTCGATCCGCAAGGACGCCAGCGAGGTCCTCCATGCCCACGTCGTTCTCACCGAAGCGCTGGGATCCGAGATCGTGGTGCACTTCGAGACCGACATCCACAAGGTGGTCACCGAGGACACCAAGATGCTCGCCGAGGACTCCGGTGAGTCCGAGGTCGCCGTCGATCGGCCACGACAAGACGAAGTGGGTGGCGTCGTTCGCGCCGCGGTCCCGGGTCAGTCCCCGCGACGACATCAAGGTCGTCGTGGACACCGAACGGCTGCACTTCTTCGACGCCACCACCAGTGAGGCGATCAGCCGGTAGCTCGCAGACGACTCCCGCGGGTGGGGGCCCGCAACCCCCACCCGCGGTCTGGGCGTATCGACGCCCGATCCCACCTGCGGGCCTACGCCGTCGCCGGTGGGAGTGGCGGGCGCCCTGTCCGTTCCCACCGACGAGCCGACTGGCTCGAGGAAGGGATGCCCACGGTGCCTCCCGTGTCACCTGCGCCGATTCCGCCGGACCGGCCGTCACCGCTCTGCCGGCCCATCACGACGGGTCCCCGCTGTACGTCGGCAGCACGACACCCACTCGGGGGAGCGGTCCCGGTCCGAGATCCGGGTGCCGCCGGGTGCCGGCGTCGACACGGTCCGCGTCAGGGTGATCCGCGACGCCGAGCCCACCTTCGTCGATGGCCACCCCCGACGGGACGGCCGACGGCGAGCAGTGGTTCACCGCCGAGGTCGAGATGCACAACCCGGTCACCAGCTACCGCGTCCAGCTCGACCGCGGCCCGCTCGGGCTACTCCTGGCTCAACGGGACCGGCGAACACCACCGGGACATCCCCGATGCTCACGACTTCCGGCTGACCACCTTCGATCCCGGCCCCGACTGGGCCCTGGACGCCGTGGTCTACCAGGTGTTCCCGGACCGTTTCGCGCCGCCTCGGGACCGAACGCGAGCTGCCGGACTGGGCCTTGGCCGGCCGACTGGGACGACACCGTGATCCACCAGGGCCCGGACACCCCCCTGCAGTTCTTCGGTGGCGATCTCGACGGCATCCGCGCAGCACCTCACGCACCTGACGTACCTCGGGGTCGACGCGCGCTCTACCTGACCCCGGTTTTCCCGGCCCGCTCCAACCATCGGTACAACGCTTCCACTTTCGCCGACGGTCGACCCGCTGCTTGGCGGCGACGAGGCGCTGGCCCGGTTGGCAACGGCCTGCCATCGAGCGGGCATGCAGATCATCGGCGACCTCACCACCAACCATTCCGGTGACGACCATCCGTGGTTCCGGCGGCCGCCGCAGACGCGACCGTCGCCGAGCGACGGCTTCTACTACATCGACGAGGACGGCGACTACGTCAGCTGGCTCGGGCACAAGTCGCTGCCCAAGTTCGACCTCGGCTCGGCCGAGCTGCGGGAGCGGATGTTCGGCAGCGAGGACTCGGTCATCGCGCGCTGGCTCGCGAGCCGTACAACCTCGACGGCTGGCGGATCGATGTCGCCAACATGACGGGCCGGCAGGGCGAGCACGACCACGGCAATGCGGTCGCCCAGCTGATCCGGCAGACCCTCGACGCCGTCCGGCCCGGACTCGGTGCTGCTGGCCGAGTACACCAACGACTTCACCGCCGACCTGCGCGGCGACGGCTGGCAGGGGTCGATGAACTACGCCGGGTTCGGCCGGCCGGTCTGGTCGTGGCTGCAGTCGGCGGACTACGAGGACAGCCTGCTCGGCACCCCCGTACCGGATGGCCCGCCGGTCCGGCCGGGCCACGGTGGCCGACCATGCGGGAGTTCGCCGCCGCGGTGCCGTGGAAGGTGGCGCTCCCGGCACTGGAACCTGACCAGTTCCCACGACACCGCCCGGATCAAGACCGTGACCGGGTCGGCGGAGATGGCCCGGATCGCTGCCGGGCTGCTGTTCACCTACCTGGGAACGCCGATGGTGTTCGCCGGGGACGAGACTCGGCCTGGAGGGCGTGCAACGGCGAGGACTCGCGACGCCCGATGCCGTGGCACCGGCCGGAGACCTGGGATCACGCGACGCTGGACGCCTACCGCGATCTCATCGCCGTCCGGCAGGCGCATCCGGCGCTGCGCCGGGGCGGCCTGCGGTGGGTCATCGAGACCGACGACGCGATGGGGTTCCTGCGGGAGACCGCCGACGAACGGATCCTGGTGGTGGTGCTCGCTCACCGTGGTCCGGTGTCGCTGCTGCCGGCGTCGCTGGCGCCGACGGCGCGACCGAGACCCTCTACGGCCAGATCGATCTCGGACTCGCCGGCGGGCGCGATTGGTGGTCCCCGGCACGGGCCCGGGCGTCGGGATCTGGCAGCTGGGCTGACGCCGGTCGCGCGACCGGTCGCGCCGGCGGTCCGACCTGGCGATGCCGGCGCGGCCGCACCGGCCCGTAGCGTCAGCGACGAGCACCCGGTAGCCCCACGGAGCGAAACTGAACCGTGTCGCGCGTCGTCCACGGTGACCGCCGAGCCGTCGGCGAAGTCGGTGTACTGCGCCGTGTGCCGATGGCACTCGATCAGCGTGACCGTGCAGCGGCTGGTCGGTGAGGTTGAACAACGCGAAGCACCTTGTCCGCGTCGTTCTGCCGCGACGAAGGCGAAGATCCGCTTCGGGTGCGTCCGTGTGACCTCGACCATCCGGGCCCCCCAGCGGCCGTTCCACAGCGCGGTGTTGTCGCCTGACGCAGCGCGAACAGCTTGGTGTAGAACGTCCGCGATACCGGTGCTCCCGCCAGACGATCGGGTCCTTCTCGAAGAACTCCAGCCGCCGGTCGTTGCCGGCCTCCTGGCCGTTGTAGATCAGCGGCATCCCCTCGCCGACCACGGACAGCACGATCGCCGCGTCCAGCGCGTCGCCGAACTGCTCGTACTCGGTGCCCTCCCAGGAGTTCTTGTCGTGGTTGCTGACGAACGTCATCCGCATCGCGTCGCCGCGGCCAGGCCTTCTCGTTCCAGGAGTAGTAGACGTGCAGCGCCTCGGCGTCGGCCTTGCCGGTGGCGATGTGGTGCATCGTCTCGTTCCAGCTCCAGGCGTAGGTCATGTCGAACGCCGCGGCGTGCAGGTCACGGGACTCCCACTCGGCGAGCATGAAGACCGGCTTGATCTCGTCGAGCTCGCGCGCGGGCCTGGTTCCCAGAAGTCCGTCGGCACGAATCCGGCGACGTCGCAGCGGTATCCGTCGATGTCGAACTCGCTGCACCCACCACTTCAGCGCCTCGGTCATGTATTCCCGGACCTCGGGATTGGCGTAGTCCAGGTCGATGATGTCCTCCCAGTCCCACCAGGGCGTCGGCCGGAAGTCGCCCTTCCAGTCCCGGACGTACCAGTCCGGGTGCTGCGACGGTCAGGTTGCAGTCCCACGCGGTGTGGTTGGCCACCCAGTCGGTGATCACGTAGCATGCCCAGCGTCGTGGGCGGCGCGACGAACTGCCTTCAGGTCGTCGGCGGTGCCCAGGTCGGGATTGATGCTGTAGTAGTCCTGCACCGCGTACGGGCTGCCGAGGCTGCCCTTGCGGTTGAGCTCGCCGATCTGGTGGACCGGCATCAGCCAGAGGATCGTCACGCCCAGGTCCTTGAGCCGGGGCAGGTGCGCGTCGGCGGCGCGGAATGTGCCTTCGTCGGTGAACTGCCGGGTGTTGATCTGGTAGATGGTCGCGTTCCGGGACCACTCCGGGTGCTGGATCCGGATGTCGGGCGCGGGGCGAATACGGGTGCGGGGTGTTCAACGAATGACCTTCCGGTGTGCGGGGGAGGGTGCTACGCCGGCCGCACCGGTGGTCCCGCACACGCACCGGTCGAGCCGACGAACTGCGATCCGCTCGTCGGCGGAACCCTTGTCGGAGCATGTCCATTCTTCACCTCGCGGCGGGCCGGCGCACGTCGATCCGGTGATCAGTTCCCGGCGGGTCGCGGCGGGCCGGAACTGTCCCGGACCTCCACATGGGTGGGGAGCAGTCGGCGTCGACAGACCCCTCCCGCCGCGAGTTCCACCAACAGCTCCCCGGCGAGGCGGCCCTTATCCCGATGGGCCTGCGCGACGGTGGTCAACCCGGCAGCCCTCGCCGCCGGGATGTCGTCGAAACCGGTGACGGTCAGATCGCCCGGTACGTGCAGACCGCGGCGCAGGGCTGCGCCCAGGGCTCCGAGGGCCAGCTCGTCGGTCAGGCAACTGACGGCGGTCAGACCCGGGTGGCGGTCCAGAAGGGCGTGCAGGCCCTCCGCTCCTGCAGCCCGCGACCCGTCCACGCGTTCTTCCACCGGGACGGCGTCCGCGGTCACGCCCAGGCCGGCGACGAGACCGTCGATGCGCGACCGCATGAGGGCAAAATCGCCATCGGTCCAGCGGCGCACCGTGGCCGGCCCGTTCTGCTTACCGTCGCCCAGTTGAGGGGCGATGATCCCGACGTCCCGGTGACCCAGATCGCGCAGGTGCGCGCCCAGCGCGTGGGTCGCGCGATGGTCGTCCGACCCCACCCAGGCTGCCTGGTCTATCCCGCGCGGGGCATCGACGACGACGGTGGGCAGGTGCCGCTCGAGGAGCCCGGTGATCAGCGGGTCCCGGTCCCGGACCGAGTAGACGATGAAGCCGTCGACCACCGCCGAGCTCACCGCCGCTGCCATCCGGCCCGGCGACTCGTCGACGGCACAGAGCAGCATCACGTTGAGGTGCGCGCTCTCGCAGGCCGCGGCGAGGCCCTGCAGGAACTCCAGAGCGGCGGCGTCGCCGAGAGCGGTCGGCAGATCCGAGGTGAAGGCCACCCCGACGGTGCGGGAGCGCCCGCCGGGCAGTCGCCGTCTGGCCGCAGCCGGGCCGGCGTAGCCGCTCCGGGCCGCCTCGGCGAGCACCCGACGCCGCAGGGTGTCGGACACCCGCTGTGGGTGGTTGAGCGCATTGGACACCGACGCGGCCGACACCCCGAGCGTCGAGGCGATGTCGGCCATGGTCACGCCGACGCGGGGCGCCGGGCCGTCACCACCGTTGCTGGGCATCATCGGAAAATACCGGCCGGCTGAATATATTCACAACTCCGGATGTGGTGAGATCGGTCCTGACCTGGGCATCCGAGGATCTTGACACTCCGGTGTGAACGCCTTTACGGTCGATCGACGCAGCACGGTGGGTCAGTGACAGGGCCGGACAGGACCGCGCCGGAAGGTCGGGTGAAAGTGTCCTCCGCAGTGCAGTACGAACGGACGTCCGACACCGAGGTCAATTTCGGCGGTCCGGCCGGCTCTTCGGGCGTCACCTGGGACACCCTCGCCGATGACGAGCAGGACCTGATCCTGGCGGCCTCCACCGATGGCCCGTTGTGGGCCCTGTGCGACAGCCGATCGGCAGTCGAGTTGCACAGTGCCGCCGGCCGGCTGGTGGCCCGCGGGTTGATCTGGTTCTACCTGCTCGAGGACGGCTACCCCGATCTGACCCCCGCCCAGGTGTGCGACGTCTGCACGGATCCGCGCTGGTGGGACGTCGGCGGAACCAGGTGCTACGAGGTCGGGGTGTACCTGACCGAGGCAGGCGAGTCCGTGTTCCCGTCCTTCCCGGACGGCGTCACCCGCTGAGCCGGCAGGTCGGCCCGTTTTCCGGGCACCTGTCGCACGTCGGCAACAATCTGGTGTTCTGGGTAATCTCCCGGTAATCCCGGGACCACCGTGGTCGAAACACCTCACCCATACGTTCCTTTCGGATCGAACGTGACGAGGTGCCAGGCGAAACCGGCCTGTGGCCGCGGTTCTCACGTGCGATCCGCCCATTCGGCGGTGGACCGACGGGTGAACGGGAACCTCATCGACTCCTCGAGCGTACCCGGCCGCCGCTGTGCACCGCCGTCGTTTGCCTGCATCGAATACCCCTCGAACTGTGAAAGGCGTTGCTGTGAAAAAGATTACCGTGACGAAGACCGACCCGCCGAGAAGCCGCCGGAATGTCGCCGGCGCCGGGGTCCTCGGCCTCTCCCTCGCCCTGGTGCTCAGTGCCTGCGGCAGCAAGGTCGCCTCCCCGACGACGACGAGTACCGCCAGTGGCTCCACGACTGTCGGCGCCTCCTGCGTCGACACCACCGGCGACTCGGTCAAGATCGGTTTCCTGAACTCCCTGTCGGGCACGATGGCGATCAGTGAGAAGACGGTCCAGGAGTCGCTGACGATGGCGGCGGACGAGATCAACGCCGATGGCGGGGTGCTGGGCAAGCAGCTGAAAGTGGTGGCCGAGGACGGCGCCTCCGAGCCGGCCACGTTCGCGGAGAAGGCCACCAAGCTGATCCAGAGCGACTGCGTGGCAGCGGTCTTCGGCGGTTGGACGTCCTCCTCGCGCAAGGCGATGCTGCCGGTCTTCGAGAGCAACAATGCGCTGCTGTACTACCCGGTCCAGTACGAGGGCCTCGAGTCCAGCAAGAACATCTTCTACACCGGTGCGACCACCAACCAGCAGATCCTGCCGGGCCTGGACTACCTGAAGGAGCAGGGCGTGACGAGCCTCTTCCTGGTCGGTAGCGACTACGTGTTCCCGCAGACCGCGAACAAGGAGATCAAGGCCTGGGCCGCCGCCAACGGCGTCGAGATCAAGGGTGAGGAGTACGTCCCGCTGGCCTCCGGCGCCGACTTCTCCACCATCATCACCAAGGTCAAGGACTCCGGCGCGGGCGCGGTCTTCAACACCCTCAACGGCGACGCCAACGTGTCCTTCTTCAAGGAGTACAAGAACGTCGGCCTGTCCGCGGACTCGATGCCGGTCGTGTCGGTGTCGATCGCGGAAGAGGAGGTCGCCGGTGTCGGGGTGGAGAACCTCGTGGGCCAGTTGACCGCGTGGAACTACTACCAGACCATCGACACCCCCGCGAACAAGAAGTTCGTCACCGATTTCAAGACCAAGTACGGCCAGGAGCGGGTGACCTCCGACCCGATGGAGGCCGCCTACGCCTCGCTGTACCTGTGGAAGAACACTGTCGAGAAGGGCAAGTCCTTCACCGTCGCCGACATCCAGGCCAACGCCGACGGCGTGACCTTCGACGCCCCCGAGGGCACCGTCACGATCAACGGCACCAACCACCACATCGCCAAGACCGCGCTCATCGGCAAGGTCGCCGAGGACGGCTTGATCTACACCGAGTGGACGTCACCGGCACCGATCGAGCCCGACCCGTACCTGACCACCTACGCCTGGGCCAAGGGCCTGAGCTGACCCACCGGTGACGGAGGGGCCACACCCGGCCCCTCCGTCACCGCCGTTCCGGCGTCAGCTATGTCGCCCCGACCGATCCAGGGGAGCCCCCGATGGATGTAGTCGTTTCACAGGTGTTCACCGGCCTCAGCATCGGATCCATCCTGCTGCTGGCCGCTATCGGACTCGCGCTCACCTTCGGACAGATGGGCGTCATCAACATGGCGCACGGCGAGTTCATCATGGCCGGCGGCTACACCGCCTTCGTCGTGCAGGGCCTGTTCAGCAATGCCGGTGTGGGACTTCTGCTCTCGATCCCGGTGGCGTTCCTGATCGGCGGCTTGCTCGGCGTTGTGCTGGAGATGACGCTGCTCCGGCGGATGTACCACCGACCGTTGGACACGCTGCTGGTCACCTACGGTGTCTCGCTGATCCTGCAGCAGTTGGCCAAGAACATCTTCGGCACCCAGGGCAAGTCGGTCAAGACCCCGACCTGGCTGCAGGGGCCCCTGGAGCTGTTCGGTTTCGACTTCCCCAAGACCCGCGTGTTCGTCCTGGTGCTCGCAGTGGTGACGGTGGTCGGCCTGTCGGTGGCGCTCAAGGCCACCTCCCTGGGGCGCCGCATCCGGGCCACCGTGCAGAACCGGCAGCTCGCGGAATGCTCCGGAATCTCCAGCCGGGCCACCGACCGGCTGACGTTCTTCATCGGATCCGGGCTGGCCGGTATCGCCGGGGTCGCGCTGACCCAGCTCTCGCCGGTCAACTCCTCCGTCGGCCAGTCCTACATCATCAATGCCTTCCTGGTCGTCGTGGTCGGCGGCATCGGTCAGATCAAGGGCGCCGTGATCGCGGCGTTCGTGCTGGGCATCGGCCAGGCCGCCCTGGAAAAGATCTACGACGCCTCGCTGGCCCGCATCCTGATCTTCGTCGCGATCGTCGCGTTCCTGCAGCTGCGCCCGCAGGGCATCTTCAACGTCCGGACCCGGAGCCTGGCATGAGACAACTGACCAGCAGCCGAGTCTCGGCTGCCATCCCGTTCCTGCTCGCGGCCGCGGTGCTCTTCGTGGTGGCGCCGGCGATGCTGTCGGACTTCCGGCTCAACCTGCTGGCGCGCTACCTGTGCTTCGCCATCGTGGCGGTGGGCATCGGCCTCGCCTGGGGGAGCGGCGGCATGCTGACGCTCGGCCAGGGGGTGTTCTTCGGCCTCGGCGCGTACGCGATGGGCCTGCACATGAAGCTCGATGACGCGGGCCCCGGCCACGCGCCCGATTACATGCCGCCGAGCACCGACTTCCTGCCCGGTTGGGTGGAGATGTTCCGCAGCGGCATCGTCACGCTGGTCGCGATCGTGGTGCTGCCTGCGCTGGTGGCGCTGGTGCTGGGGCTCGCGACGTTCAAGCGCAAGGTCCGGGGCGCCTACTTCGCCATCCTCTCGCAGGCCCTGGCCGCAGCCTTCGCGCTGCTGATCATCGTGCTCGGATCGCAGTCGGGCAACTACACCAACGGCACCAACGGCCTGAACAACTTCCGTTCGTTCTTCGGGTATGACGTCACCGATCCGGTGAACCAGAAGATGCTGTTCTACATCGCGGCCGGTTTCCTGCTGGTGATGGTCGCCGTCGCGCGGCAGCTGCGCAACAGCCGGTACGGCGAGCTGCTGCGCGCCTGCCAGGGTTCCGAGGAGCGGGTCCGCTTCCTCGGGTACGACCCGGCGAACATCAAGGTGGTGGCCTACGTCATCGCCGCGGCGATGGCGGGCGTCGGCGGTGCGCTCTTCGTGCCCATCGTCGGGATCATCACGCCGCTGGACGTCGGGGTCGCACCGTCGATCGCGATGCTGATCGGCGTCGCCATCGGCGGCCGGGGCACGCTGTGGGGCCCGGTTCTCGGTGCTGTCGGCGTCGCGTGGGCCCAGAGCACGTTGTCCGAACAGTTCCCGGCGTTCTGGACCTACATCCAGGGTGCGCTGTTCATCGTCGTCATCGCCTTCCTCCCCGGCGGTCTCGCCGGGCTCGGGAGCGTCGTGCGCGACGCGCGCAGCTGGTGGGACGACAAGCGCGGCCGGCGGCACGCAACACCGGTGACGTCCTCCGTCGAGACGGTCACCCATGACGTGGAGAGCAGGGTCTGATGGCCACCGATTACCTCGAGATCAGCCGACTGACAGTGTCCTTCGACGGCTTCGTCGCCGTCGACGCCGTGGACCTGACCGTGCTCAAGGGCGATCTTCGCTTCCTCATCGGGCCCAACGGCGCCGGTAAGACCACCATCATCGACGCCATCTCCGGCCTGGTGAACTCCACCGGGCACATCGAGTTCGCCGGAAACCAGTTGCAGGGCAGGAAGGTCCACGAGATCGCCAGGCTTGCGGTCGGCAGGACGTTCCAGACGTCCACCGTGTTCGAGGAGCTGACCGTCCTGCAGAACCTCGACATCGCCGCCGGGGCCACCCGGCGACCGGCGACGCTGTTGCGTCGGCGGGCCGGGGTTCCGGCAGAGGTGACCGAGGCGCTGGAGACGATCGGCCTGACCGGCCAGGTCGACACCCTGGCCGGCATCCTGTCGCACGGTCAGAAGCAGTGGCTGGAGATCGGCATGCTGCTGGTGCAGAACGCCCAGCTGCTGCTGCTCGACGAGCCGGTGGCCGGCATGAGCCACGACGAGCGCAACGCGACAGGTGAGCTGCTGCAACGCATCTCCGAACAGCGCACGGTCGTCATCGTCGAGCACGACATGGATTTCATGCGCAGCTTCGCCAAATCGGTCACCGTGCTGGCGGCGGGCAAGGTGCTCTCCGAGGGTTCGGTCGCCGAGGTCCAGGCCGACCCGCGGGTGCAGGCCGTCTATCTCGGCACCGCGGCGCACGGCGCCGACTCGACCGGACTGGAGAACTGATGCTGTCGTTGATCGACGTGACGGTGGGCTACACCCGCGCCGACGTCCTGCGCGGGGTCACCGTCGAGGTCCCCGCCGACGGCGTGGCGGCCGTGATGGGGCACAACGGGGCCGGCAAGTCCACCCTGATCCGGGCCGCCATGGGGTTGCTCAAGGTCCGCTCCGGGAAGATCCTGCTCGACGGTGAGGACATCACCGGACTGCGTCCCTACCAGCGGGTCGCCCGCGGGATGGCCTACGTGCCGCAGGGCCAGCAGTCGTTCGGCCAGCTCACCACGATGGAGAACCTGCAGGTGGTGGCCGACGGCCGCAGGCGCGGCAAGGAACTCATCGACGAGGCGCTGACGATGTTCCCGGTGTTGTCCGAGCTGTCCGGCCGCAAGGCCGGGCTGCTCTCCGGTGGGCAGCGCCAACAGTTGGCGATCGCCCGGGCCCTGATCACCGAGCCCCGGTTGCTCATCCTGGACGAGCCGACCGAAGGCATCCAGCCCTCGATCGTCGCCGAGATCCAGCAGACCGTCATCGATCTCAGCGCCCGCGGTGGGCTGTCGGTACTGCTCATCGAGCAGCATGTCGGGTTCGCGCTCGACGCGTCCAGTCGGTACTACGTGCTCGCCGCCGGTCGGATCAGTGCGACCGGTGAGGGCGGTCGTGAGTCCGCCGGCTCGGTCCGCGACGCAATGGCCATCTGACCCTTCAGGTTTCGGGGTGATTCTGCCCGCTGAGCGGGCAAAATCACCCCGAAACCGTGACGGTTGCCTGGATTTCGGCGACGATGGCAGCCAGATCGTCACGGATCTGCCACGGCGTGTAACGCAGCACCGTCCAGCCGGCGCGGATGAGGGCGTTCTGCCGGGTCCGGTCGGCGGCGAACACCTCGGGGTCGGTATGCGCGCGAACCCCGTCCACCTCGATGGCCACCTTGCGTCGCGGCTCGGCGAAATCGAGCCAGTACCGCCGCCCGCCGGCGACAACCGTGACTCCGGCGCTGATCTGGTGCAGCCCCGCTGCTGCCATTGCCGCAGCCAGTGTGCGCTCGGGTGGCGACACCGTGCCGTCGGTCGCGAGGCCCAGCGACCCGCGGGCAGCCACCACACCGTAGGCGTGCCACAGCCGGGTGACCGCCCGCTCCAGATCGGGCACCTTCACGTGACGTTGCAGCGCCCGGTCGAAGGTGTGTTGGCCACCGGGCAGCCCGGCGTTCTCCAGCGCGGTGAGCTGGCGGGTGGTCACCCGGACGCCCTTCGTCTCGACGACATCCGTCGGATCGAGATCCCGCCGCCGGAGCCGGACGTGCGGGTGTGAGCGACTGCGGGCCGATCGGGGAACGGTGACCGTCACCGGCCCGACGGGCTCGGCGCGCAGCTCGTGCCACCACGCGGCCCAGGGACCACTCAGCACGGCGGTCTCGCCGAGCCACAGCCGGGTGGCGTGCACCCACATCAGGTCTGAGACCGGGCTCGCGAGGTGGCGGTACACGCCCGGCAACACTCGTTGCCACCGTCCTTCGCTGATGCGTCGGCCGATGGCGGAGGCGCTCAACCCGGCGGTGAGGGCCTGCTGCCGGGTGATCAGGCCCTCCTGGCGGGCGATGAGGCGCAACTCGTGCATCCGCCGACAGTCACACGAACCGCCGGTCTGCCGGGAGAGCCATCCACAATGGCCGGTTTCGGGGTGATTCTGCCCGGTGAGCGGGCAAAATCACCCCGAAACCTGGGGGGGTGGGGAGGGGTCAGGCCGACTTCGCCCGGGGCTTCGCAGGGGCGCGGCGCCGGGGGGCGGCCTTGGTGCCGGCGCCTGTGCCGGCGCCCGTGCCGGCGTCGGAATCCGAGTCCGAGTCCGAGTCCGCGGCCGCGTCGGAACCAGCGGGCTTCTTTGCGGCGGACGTGGCGGCGGACGTGGCGGCGGACGTGGCGGCGGACGTGGCGGCGGACCTGGCCGTGGTGGTGGGAGCGGCACCGGCGGGCTTCTTGGCGGTGGCTTTGGTGGCGGCTTTGGTGGCGGGCTCAGCCGGGGCGGTATCGGCCGTGCCGCCCTTCTGCCGCTCCACGCTGCGCTGCAGGGCGGCGAGCAGATCCAGCACCTCGGCGTCCTCGCCCTCGGCGGTGTCCTCCGCCGGGAACGCATCGCCGCCCGCCAGCTTGGCGTCGATCATCTGCTCGAGTTCGGCTCGGTAGTCGTCGACGAAGTCCTCGGGCTTGAAGTCGGCCGCGAAGCTGTCGACCAGCGACACCGCCATCTTCAGCTCCTTGTCGGTGATCTCGACATCGTCGGAGATCCCGGTGAACTCCGCCGCCCGCACCTCGTCCGGCCAGAGCAGGGTCTGCACCACCAGCACGTCGTCGCGGACCCGGAGCACCGCCAGTCGCTGCTTCTGCCGCAGGGCGAACTTGGCGATCGCGATCCGGTCCGTCTGTTCCAGCGTCTTGCGCAACAGCACGTACGCCTTCGGCGACTTGGTCGCCGGCTCCAGGTAGTACGGCTTGTCGAACATCAGCGGGTCGATCTGATCGGTCGGCACGAACTCGATGATCTCGATCTCGTGGCTGCGGTCGGTGGGCAGCGAGCCCAGGTCCTCGTCGGTGATCAGCACGATCTGACCGTCGTCGGCCTCGAACGCCTTCTCGATGTCCTCGAAGGGCACCACCTCGCCGCACTTCTCGCAGACCCGGCTGTAGCGGATCCGTCCCATGTCGCGGCCGTGCACCTGCCGGAACCGGATGTCGTGGTCCTCGGTGGCGCTGTAGACCTTGACCGGTACGTTCACCAGACCGAAGGTGAGTGAGCCTTTCCAGATGGATCGCATGGGTCCCATGATGAACCGGCCGCGTCCGGGGCACCAGACCTGGGTCCGGGTGGGCAGTGCGAGGAGGTCGGGTGGCCAGGGAGTCGACCGTCGTCGAGATCGACGGGCGCCGCCTGACGGTGAGCAACCTGGACAAGGTGCTCTACCCCGGATCCGGCACCACCAAGGGCGAGGTGATCGCCTATTACAACGCCATCGCCCCGACCCTGCTGCCGCATCTGAGCACGCAGGCCGGTCACCCGCAAACGCTGGCCGGACGGTACCGCCGCGCACTCCTTCTTCCAGAAGGACCTGGAAGTCTCCGCACCGGGTTGGGTCACGGCCCGGCCGCTGCGCCACGATGACCGGACGGTGCGCTATCCGATCGCCGACAGTGCCGCAGTCCTGGTCTGGTTCGGCCAGCTCGCAGCGCTGGAACTGCATGTGCCGCAATGGTTGTTGGGAGTGGACGGGACGCCGACGCACCCGGACCGGGTGGTCTTCGACCTGGATCCCGGGCCCGGTGCCACGCTGACCCAGTGCGCCGAGGTGGCGTTCGCGGTCAAGGATCACCTGGACGCCGAGGGCCTGGTCAGCGTGCCGGTCACCAGCGGCAGCAAAGGGCTGCATCTGTACGCGCGGATCGACGGCAGCCGCAGCTCGGAGGAGATCTCCCGGTGGGCGCACGCGGTCGCCCGCGCCGTGCAGGCGCGGCTGCCGACCCTCGCGCTGTCACAGATGAGCAAGGCGATGCGCACCGACAAGGTGTTCATCGACTGGAGTCAGAACAACGCGTTCAAGACCACCATCTCGCCCTACTCGCTCCGCGGCCGGGACCGGGCGACCGCGGCGGCCCCGCGTAGCTGGGCGGAACTGGAGGACCCGACGTTGGACCATCTGACGCTGGACGAGGTGCTCGCCCGGGTCGCGGCCTCCGGTGACCTGTTGGCCGCGCTCGGCCCGCCCGTGCTGCCGGCGCCACGGGACGCCCCGGTCAGTGGTGGCGGCCGGTTCGGCGGGGGCGGCGGCTGGGGCAGCGAGGAGACCGGCGGCGCCAAGCTCACCGTCTACCGCAGCAAGCGCGACCGGTCCCGGACACCCGAACCGGTCCCGGAGCCCGGTCCGTTGCCGACCGGGACCGGGAACAGCTTCGTGATCCAGGAACACCACGCGCGGGCGTTGCACTGGGATCTGCGGCTGGAGCGGGATGGCGTGCTGGTGTCCTGGGCGGTCCCGAAGGGCATTCCGGCCGACGTCAGGTCCAACCGGCTCGCGGTGCAGACCGAGGACCATCCGCTGGAGTACGCGAGCTTCGAGGGCAGCATCCCGCACGGTGAGTACGGCGGCGGGGAGATGACGATCTGGGACTCGGGCACCTACGAGGCCGAGAAGTGGCGCCCCGACGAGGTCATCATGACCCTGAACGGTGAGCGGGCCCGCGGTCGGTTCGCCCTCATCCGCACCCATGGCAAGAACTGGTTGCTGCACCGCACCCGTCAGCAACCCGACGGGTCGACGGACCCGGCCGGCGACATCGACGACCTGCAACCGATGCTCGCCACCGCAGCCACGGTGGCCGACATCGGTGACGGGTCGGGCTGGGCCCTGGAGAACAAGTGGGACGGTGTCCGGGCGTTGGCGCATGTCCGGGGTGGCGAGCTGACCCTGCTCTCGCGCAACGGCAACGACATCACCGCCAGCTACCCCGAACTGATCGAGATCACCGCGCTGCTCGGGGATCTCGACGCCGTACTGGACGGCGAGATCGTCGCGTGCGCCACCCCCGGGGTGCCGAGTTTCAGCCGGCTGCAGCGGCGGATGAACGTCGCGCAGCCGGCGGAGATCGCCCGGCTTCGTGACGAGATCCCCGTCGAGTTCATGGCTTTCGACCTCCTTGCGCTGAAAGGAGTGTCGCTGCTGAACAAGCGCTACGACGATCGGCGGCGGCTGTTGAGCGCGCTGGAGCTGGACGGCGACCGCTGCCACACCCCGGCGGAGCTACCCGGCCCCGCGGTGGCCGCGCTGGCCCGGACCCGGGAGCGGTCCCTGGAGGGCATCGTGGCGAAACGGCGTGACTCGGTCTACCGACCGGGCAAGCGGTCGCGGAGCTGGCTCAAGGTCAAGAACTTCCAGGACCTGGAGGTCGTCATCGGCGGCTGGAAGCCGGGCAACGGCAGCCGCGCCGGGTCGCTGGGGTCGCTGCTGGTCGGGGTTCCCGACGCAGGTGGGTTGCGCTACGCCGGGAAGGTGGGCACCGGATTCGACCAGGCGGCCCTGGACCATCTCACCGCGACGCTCGCGCCGCTGGCCCGCGCGGATTCACCGTTCGCGGACGCACTCCCCGCCGCCGAACGTAAGGACGCCGTGTGGGTGGACCCGATCCTCGTCGGGGAGATCACCTTCGTGGAATGGACCGACAGTCACCGGGTCCGCGCGTCCAGTTGGCGGGGGCTGCGTCCGGACAAGGACGCCGCGTCACTGCTGGCCGGCTCCGGAGACGAGTAGATCGCCGCGTCCGTCGACCGCCCTGACCGGGCGGTTCCGTAGCGCCGCCAGATAGCCGGCGAACCCGCCCGGGGTGCGTCCGTGCACCCGGGCCGAGGTGACCACCGGGCAGTCGGCGGTACTGACCACCCGTCTCCCCACCGACCGGACAGCGTCGGCCAGCATTACGTCCTCGTGCTCGGAGACGCGTTGGAAACCGCCGACCCGCAGGTAGGCGGCCGCCCGCACCCCGAGGTTGGCGCCGTGTACGTAGGGATGGCCGTCGTGCTGCGGATGACGGGACAGCCATTCCTCGAACTCCGGCCCGGACAACTCGGACCGGTCGGGGAGGACGGTACCCAGCAGCAGATCCGCTCCCTGGTCGGCGATCTCGGTGTGGCGCAGCAGCCAGTCCGGCGGCACCACCGAATCCGCGTCGGTGCAGGCGATCCAGGTCCGGTCGCGGTGGATCCCGAGGCCGGTCAACGCATCTCGGACCCCGATCCGCCGGGCCGCGCCGACCATGCCCGCCGTGCTGACGACGCCGCGCACCCCGGTGTGCGTGCGCACGGCGTCGGCACTGCCGTCGGTGCAGCGGTCCAGCACCACCGTCACCTGGACGCTCACCTGAGGACGGAACTCGATCAGCTCCCGCCGGGCGGCGGCCACCGCTTCCAGGCAGCGACCCAACCGTTGCTGTTCGTTGCGGGCAGGGATGACGACAGCGACCCGATCGATCCGGTTCATCGGACGAGGCCGTCCCGACCGGCGACCGAAACCGCCGGCGGCCGGACGAACACGTCCAGCCGGAAATCGGCCTCCAGATGTCCGGCCAACAACGCCAGACCCGAGCGGTCGTGGATGCGCTGATGGACGTCGTCTCCGCGCAACGGGTATTCCGCGACCGGGTGTCGCCAGTGACAGGCGACCAGTACACCGTCGTCGGTCAATGAGCCGGCGGCGCGTTCGATGAGCAGGTCCAGGTCGGCATCACTGCAGTAATAACCGATCTCGGACAGCACGACGAGGTCGAACTGGCCCTCGGGCCACTGGTGAGGGACGCTCAGTTGTTCGAAGCGGACATGGTCGGCGTCGGCCAGTCGCTGACGGGCCCGCTCCAGTGGATGTCGGGCGATGTCGGCGGCCAGCAGTCGGTCAGCCCTGCCGGCCAGTGCCTCGGTCAACACCCCGATCGAGCAGCCCGGCTCGAAGACCGCCCGGAACCGTCGCCGCGGTAGCGACGCCAGTGTCAGGTCGCGCTTGCGCTCCTCGTACCACCGGGTCTCGAACTGCCACGGGTCGGGCTGATCACCGTAGAACTCGTCGAAGAAGTTCTGATCCAGGCTCGGTGGACCCGCAGCGGGCGGCGATGCGGACCGCGAGTCGGCGTCACCCGCCGTCGGCGCGAGAAAGAACTCGGAACCGCCGTCGAAGAACGCGGTGAGGGTGGCGGGCAACAGGGTTTCGTCGCCGGCCGCGGTCGACAGCGGGGCGATCTGGCTGCGATGCGCATCCAGCGCGCGGCGCTTGGCGGCCAGTACCCGGCCGGCGGCCAGCGGCAGCGACCTGCAGCCGGTCGACGGGCACGTCGCCGGATTCGGGGGTGGCCCAGTGCCAGGCCCATACCGGGTACTGCAGCACGGTGACGTCGGTCATCAGCGCCGCGGCGGCAATCGCCGCCAGGCCCGCGGCCCGGTGGTCGGGGTGACCGTCGCCGACCCATGGCGACACCACCCAGGTCGGCCCGCCGGACCCGGTCTGCAGCAGGAACCGGAGATCTTCGGCGAGCACGGCCCGGTGATCCTCGAGGCGCCCGTCGGGCAGGTGCAGCAGGGTCAGCGTCGCGTCGGGGGCCAGCGTGCGCACCGCCTCGGCGACCTCGTTGCGGCGCACCTGCGCCAGTCGAGCCGGAGTGTGCGTGGGGGAGTCCGGGTGGGAGGCCTCGCCATCGGTGGCGACCAGTACCTCGACCAGTACGCCCGCCGCGCTCGCGGTGGCGATCAGGCCACCCGCGCCCAGGGTCTCGTCGTCGGGGTGGGCGGCAACGACCACCAGCCGTCGTAGGCCGGTGAGGTCCATCGTCGGGAGTGCCGCGGCGGTCAGGGCGTCCACCCAGGTCTGCGGCGACGTTCCTGGAGTGTCGTGGGTGAAGGTCACCACGGATGGCCGCCGCTCTGGACGAGCCGGCTGCCCAGGGCGAGGTCGTCCCGCTCGGCGTGGTGCTGACGGACGTACAGCGTCAGGTCGGCCACCCGTCGGGCGTGTTCCTCGTCCAGCGCCAGCGCAGCAGGGCCCAGGGTGTGACCCGCCCGGGTCAGGGTGAGCTCGACCGCGGCCACGACCACACCGCGAACCCTGGCCGCCAGTACGCCGGCCTCCTCGGGGGTCACCGTGCCGCCGTCGATCGCGCTCGCCGAGGCCACCAGGGCCGCCGCCGCACCGGTCAGCGCGGTGTCGACGGCCCCGACGGCCATGGCGCGCAGCGGGTCGTCGGGCTTCGCCGCAGCGTGACCGAAGAGTCGCCGGGCGACGCCGACCGCACCGCCGAACCAGACTGCCGCGACCCCTATACCGCCCCAGGCGAAGCCCGGACGCTCCAGGTACCACCGCGGCGGCCCGACCGGCACCGCCGGCGCCGCGCCGACCACAATCGGACCGCTGTGCACGTGCACCAGTCCACGGGCCACCCAGGATCCCGGGGTCACCTCGATCCGGTCGTCGCGCAGCGCCACCGCGAACAGGCCGCGGCCGGTCGGCGTGTGGGCGGTGATCAACGCGTGGCTGAGCCGGTCGGCCAGCGAGCACCACGGCTTGGTGCCGCGGAGAACCCAGCCGTCCGAGAGCTGGTCCGCCGACAGCGTCAGGCCCGGCCCCTCGGCGGCGAACACCCCCCAGGTGCTCCGGGTGTCCGCGCCCACCGCGGCGAGCTCGACCCGGTGCCCTGCCTCGGCGGCCTCGGCCAGGATCGCCAGGGCGTCCAGCTGGGGTTCGACGACGCGAGCCGTCGTGAGGTCGGCGGCGCCCAGCGTGGCCAGGGTGTTCCATCGCTCGAGCGTCCGACCGGCACCAGGCACCGGGACGACTTCGCCGAGCTCGGCGGCCAGCGTCAGCGCACCGCCCACATCGTCGCCGATGCGGGCCGCCCGAGCCGCCAGGTCCGCCAACGGGGCGGTCGGGCGGGAGTGGTCCAACAGCACCGGCGCAGACACGTCACTATCCAATCGGGGCGCCGGACCGCAGCGGGGCCTCACCGGTGTGTTCCAGCCGTCCCGCCGCCCTGCGACGCTGGCCGTTCTGTACCCATGCACCAGCGCCGACAAGCAGCTCAGACTTCGGTTGCACCGACGAGTCGCAGAGCCAGATCGGCATACAGCGCCTGCACATCGGCCGGCGAGTGCAGGGTGCCGGCCGGGAACCAGCGTGCCACGTCCACGCACATCGAGGTCATCGCCAGGGCCGTCCCCGCCGGTTCGGTCAGCCGGAAGCTGCCGTCGTCGACGCCCGCCCGGACCGCCTCGGCGATCAATGCGTCGATCCGCCGTCGGATGACCGCCACTGCGTCGAAGTTGTCCCGGGTGAGCGACGTCAGCTCGTGGTGGACGATCCGCGCGGTGGTGTGGTGGGTGGCATGCCAGGCGGCGAAGGTGCCGATCATCCGGGCCAACCGGTCAGCGGGCGTGGACCCGGCGGCCCGGGCGGTCAGCAGCACCTCTTCGCACGCCTCGTGGCCGAGCAGGCTCAGGTGGAACAGGAGGTCCTGCTTGGAGCGGTAGTGGATGTACATCGCCGCAGGACTCATGCGGGCGCCGGCGGCGATCTCCCTGGTCGTCGCGGACGAGTAGCCCTTCCGCGCGAAGACCTGGTGGGCCGACAACAGCAGCCGGCGGGCCGCGGCGGGCTTCAGGTGCGGGAAGACCGCCTCCTCGATCGACGCCACGGCCGGTGCCGGCTGGCGTCGCGCCGCGGGTGGCGGCTCGGCCGACGGGACGTCGGAGTAGGACATCGGGCGCTCGGTTACAGCTCGGCCCGGTGGCCGGAGGCGCTCTCGACGAGCTGTGCCGCGACCTCGGCGAGTCGCAGGTTCGAGGTCATGGAGATCTGTCGCAGGGTGTCGAACGCGTCACCGGGCGAGCACTTCCGCTGCAGCATGATGATGCCCTTGGCCTGTTCGATGATGCTCCGGCTGGCCATCGCCCTCTCCAGGTTGGCGGCGCGGGTGCGGTGGCCCAGGCGGCTTTCCGCATGCGTCAACGCCGCGGTGATGTGTGCGGCGAGGGCCTCGCCGATCGTCACCGACATCGGTTCGAAGGCGTCCGGCCGGGCGGAGTAGAGGTTCAACGCACCGACCAGGTAGTTCTCCACCGGCAGCGGGATCGACAGTGAGCTGGCCAACCCGTGGCGCCGGGCCGGAGCGATGTAGCGCGCCCACCGCGTCTCGGTGGCGGCGTCCTGGATGTAATAGGTGACGTTGTCGCGGCCGGCGTCCAGGCACGGGCCGTAGCCGGCCTCGTACTGAAGTTCGTCCAGCGGGACTGCCATGCCACCGGTACTGGCTGCGGTCGAGGCCTTCTTGTGCCGGATCAGGGTGATCGCGGCCTCGTCGGCCCCCGGAATGCGCAGTTTCGCCATCATGACGACGTCGGCCAGGATCTGATCGAGGTCCCGATCTGCCCGTAGCAGGTCGAAAAGTTCCCGCATCGCGCCGGTGGGGTCGAACGGATCGACGGTCATCAGCGCACCCCCGTCCGTCCTGCGCCGGGCGCCCGCGGCCCGGTCAGGATGATCGTACGGTCCGTACCCGGTGCACCGGAGCGGTCACGCCCCGATCGAATCCGCCAGGTGCGGGGCCAGGTGTTGCTGCAACTTCTCCACTGCGCTGCCGTGGCTGCTGCCTGCTGTCGACCAGCCGCAGGCGCAGGCCCGGTAGGTCGGTGCGCTCATCGGCGGGGTGTCGTCGGCGTGGACGATGTCAGCACTGTGCTGGGGGGTGGCGGTGGTCATGATTCCTCCGGTGGTCGGCGTGCCGGGCGTCCCTGAAGGACGCCGAGGGGTCGTGTCGGTCGGTGGTGCGGCGCACTGGTCCCGGCCGTTGTGGGTCGGGGCACGCGCGCCGGGGGTGGTCGCTCAGAACAGACGCAACCCCCCGTCGCCCATCGATGGTGTCGGGCGGCGGGGGGTGGTGTCAAGACTGATCCGCCACAGTGGACGGCCGTCGCAGCGTCAGCCGGTCTGCAGAGTGGCTGCTCCGGTCATGATGGCGACCGCCTCGGTGGGGGTGTGCGACTGCGGGGTGATGATGCCCGCACAGCCACCCAGCCGGGCGATGTGGATGCGGTCGGCGACCTCGAACACGTTCGGCATGTTGTGACTGATCAGGATGATCGGCAGGCCCTTGGCCTTCACCTTGCGGATCAGGTTGAGCACCTGCCCGGTCTCCTTGACGCCCAGTGCCGCGGTGGGCTCGTCGAGGACGACGAACTTGGTGGCGAACGCGGCCGCCCGGGCGACGGCGACGGCCTGCCGCTGCCCGCCGGAGAGGGTCTCGACCGCCTGACCCATGTTCTGGATGGTGCCGACCCCGAGCTCGGCCATCGACCGGCCGGCCTTTTCCTTCATGCCCTTCTTGTCCAGCATCCGCAGCGTGGTGCCCAGGAAACCGGGGCGACGCTCCTCGCGACCGAGGTAGAGATTGCTCGCGATGTCCAGGGCGGGCGCCACGGCCAGCGTCTGGTAGACGGTCTCGATACCGGCCGCGCGGGCGTCCATCGGGCTGCGGAAGGCGGCCGGTTGGCCGTCCAGCAGCACCTCCCCGGAGTCGGGGGTGAGAGCTCCGGTGAGTGCCTTGACCAGGGTCGACTTGCCGGCCCCGTTGTCGCCGATGATGGCCAGCACCTCCCCGGGGTAGAGATCGAGGTCGACGCCGTCCAGGCCGACGACCCGGCCGAAGGTCTTGATCAGGTTGCGGGCCGAAAGGACCGGCTGCTGCGGGTTGGTCGGCGCGGTGCTGAAGTGCTTGACGGGTGCGGTGGTCGTGGCCATGGTCAGACCTTCACTTTCCGGATCCACTGATCGATAGAGACGGCGGCGATGATCAGCACGCCGATGGCCAGGACACGCCACTGGTCGTCCACGCCGGCCAGTGACAGCCCACTGCGGAACACGTACACGATCAGCGCGCCGAGCATGGTGCCGACGATGGCACCGCGACCTCCGAAGAGGCTGGTCCCGCCGATGACGACCGCGGTGATGCTCTCCAAGTTGGCGTCCACGATCGCGTTGGGGCTGGCGGTACCCGCCCGGCCGATCAGGATCCAGGCGGTGACCCCGTAGATCAGGCCGGCGACGGCGTAGACGCTGAGCAGCACCCGGTTGACCCGGATACCGGCGAGTCGGGCTCCTTCCAGGTCGTCACCGACGGCGAAAACGTGGCGACCCCAGGCTGTCTGGCCGAGTGCGAAGGCGACCACGACGGCCAGCGCGATCACCATCAGGACGCCGGTGGTGATGCGGAAACTGCCGATCGAGATGATCGTCCCGGTCCAGTTCAGGACGTCGGGCATCGCCTTCGCCTGGACGCTCTTGCCGGCGGAGTACAGCAGTCCGATCGCGGTGAAGATGCTCAACGTCCCCAGTGTCACGATGAACGGAGGCAGCTTGAGCCGGGTGACCAGCATGCCGTTGAGGAAGCCGCAGGCGGCCCCCACGGCGACACCGATGATCAGCGCCAGGAATCCCGGCACGCCGTTGTTCGATGACAGTTTGGCCATGATCAGCATCGCGAAGATCGTTGCGGCGCCGACGGACAGGTCGATGCCGGCGGTGAGGATGACCAGCGTCTGGCCGACGGCCAGCGCCGCGATCACGGCGGCCTGCTGCAGGATCGTCGAGATGTTGCCGGCCTGGGCCAGCCGCGGGTTGATGATCGTGAAGATCACGAAGGCCAGGATCAGCACCAGCAGCGGGCTGATCGAAGGATGCGAGTGCAGGGTGTGCTGCACCCGTTGCAGCGGTGACTGGCGGCGTTGCGCGAACTGCTCCGCCGCACTGGTCGGAGCGTGTGGATCGGTGGTGCTGGAGGGGGTCGTGCTCACTGGGTCTCCTCGTCCGGCTCGCCGGTCGTCGCCGGCGCCGCGGTCGTTCGATGGAACAGGAATGGGAACGTCCCGATCGGGACCTCGGTCCGGGATGGCGGTCGGGTCCGGGCACCCGGACCCGACCGCCGCTGCTCATTCCGGTCAGCCCCAGCAGACCGCGGTGCCCTCGTCGCTGGTGATGCTGTCGACGCCGGTGGCCGGGGTGTCGGTCACCAGTGCGACGCCGGTGTCGTAGAAGCTCAGACCCGGTGTGGTGGCAGGCTTCTCGCCGCCGCGCGCGATGGTGGTGATCGCGTCGACACCCAGCTGCGCCATCCGCAGCGGGTACTGCTGCGCCGTGGCGCCGATGACGCCGGACTTGACGTTGGCCACGCCGTCACAACCGCCGTCGATCGAGACGATCAACGCACCGGTGTTGGCTGCTGCTTCCAGCGCCGCGGACGCCCCGGCTGCCGAGGGCTCGTTGACCGTGTAGACCACGTTGATGTCCGGGTTCTTGGCCAGGCAGGCCTCCATCGCGGTCTTGCCGCCGTCGGCGCTGCCGCCGGTGGGCTCGTTGCAGACGATGGTGTAGTCGCCGCCGGAGTAGCTGCCGGTGGCGTCCTCGTCGCCGTTGACCTCCTTGTCCTTGACATCGATGCCCATGCCGGACAGGAAGCCCTGGTCGCGGTTGTAGTCCACCGACACGATCTTGTCGTTGAAGATGTCCAGCAGCGCGATCGTGGCCGGCTTCCCGCCGAGCTGAGCCGCGGCCCACTGGCCGATCAGCTCACCGGCCTTGAAGTTGTCGGTGGCGAAGGTGATGTCGACGGTGTCGGCCGGGTCGGGCGGGGTGTCCAGGGCGATCACGAACAGACCGGCGTCGCGGGCCTTGACGATCGCGGGGTTGACGCCGGGGCCGTTGGGCACGATCAGGATGCCCTGGTCGCCACGGGCGACCGCGTTCTCGATCGCCTGCACCTGGCCGTCCTCGTCACCGTCCTCCTTGCCGGCTGCGATGGTCAACTCGACGTTGTCGGCCTCGGCAGCCTTCTTCGCGCCTTCCTGCATGGCCACGAAGAACGGGTTGATCGAGTCCTTGGTGATCAGCGTGACCTTGACCGTGTCGCCGGTCGGGACGGCCAGACTCTCCGATTCCGATGCCGATGCCGACGCGGTGTCGGAGTTGGTGGCCGTCCCGCTCGAGCTCGAACTCGGGGATGCGGACGAGGACGGCGCCGTCGTCGACGACGGCGACGCCGGTGTGGTGCCACCACACGCGGTGACCACGAGCGCTGCGGCGGTGATCAGCCCGACGGGGACCACTCGTGTCCGGAGCAGAGATGTGCTGCGCATTGTTTCTCCTTCGATTCGACAGGCGAGCGCCTGGATACTGCGGGGACCGGTCGTCCGAGGGGGCGGCCGGTGGTCGGGGGTGCGGGGACGCGGGATGCGGTGGATGGGCCGCTCTCGGTCGGCAATTGTCAGCCAGTGGCGCACGGGCCGCCATTGACGAGGTGTCTCACCGTGCGGCGCGGGAGCGTTCCATGAGAGATGGTTCAGGTCACGTGAGCTCCTTCGGCCGCGTGGTGTCGCACATCGGTGTGCGCTGACCGGCCGACCGGAAGTCAAGCAGACCCATATCGCACTGTCCACCGGAGAAAGGCATTCCAGAGATCGACGGCCAGGCATTGTTCCGGCTGACGGCGGTGGCAATGTCGATTGTCATCAGATGTCGAACTACCTGTGCGGGACGGGTTGTCGGGTGTCGAGCGGTGCGGGCGGGTGACGGGTGCCCGAACGTCTCCCTGCCGAACCCAGCGGAGAGCCGGGCGCGGCGACCGCCGAAACAACGCTCGCTCGCATCTGTTGCGGGGTCGGGAATACCGTGTTATACGACGAAGGGTGATACGGGACGGGTTTTGCGGAAGGGACTGTGCAATAGCGAGCCCAAACGGAATGCCGGGGTTGTCGCAACCGCAGGAATCGCGATGCGGGAGCACGGCGTCGAGCCTGATCCGGCGGGCCACCGAGGCGGCGGGAGTTCCCGGCGAGCGCGTGCGTCGAGTGGAGCCGCCTGTCGGACTCGAACCGACAACAATCTCATTACAAGTGAGGCGCTCTACCAATTGGAGCTAAGGCGGCATGACCGGTCAGGGACTCCCGGGGGCGTCTCGGACCGGACCCGAGTCTAGTGGAGCTGCAGCCGGCGCAGGCGCAGACCACCCACCACCAGCAGCGTGCCGCCGATCAAGGTGAGTACACCCAGCACCGCGGCGAGCCCGGTCAGCGCGTCGGCGGGTTCGACGATCATCACCAGGCCGAGCACGACGCCCAGCAGGCCCAGGGTGAAGGGCGCCCACCAGAAGCGAGGAGCGCTGCGGCGCAACTGCAGTCCGACAGCGGTCAGCACCAGGCCGATGAGCAGGGCCCAGAAGCCCAGCAGGAACAGCACCACAGCTCCGGTGGCTGCCGGCCAGAACAGTGCGATCAGGCCCACTGTGACGGCGATCCCGCCCTGGAGCAACCACCCCCGGCCGCCGCGACCCGAGCGGCGGCGAGTCAGCCCGTAGCCCACGGTCACCACACCGTCGATCACGGCGTAGGCGCCGAACACCGCGATCAGCACCACCGCGGTGAGCGCCGGCCAGACCAGCGTCGCGAGGCCGAAGCCGGCCATCAGCACCCCGCGGACGACGAGCAACGGCCAGACGCGGCGGACCACGTCCGACACCTGGACCACCTGGTTCGGCTGCCACACCATGATCGGACTCCTTCGCGGACGACGGCCGGACCCTGTACCCGCGGGCCGTCACCCGGTGAACGCCGGAGGGCGGCAGTCAGTTCCGGATCGACGGTCCCCGGTCAGCCCCGCAGCCAGGTCTGGCCGCGCTCCACCGCCGCGGACGGACCGGTGAACGTGGCCCCGTACTCATCGAGGGCGTCGGCGTCGGCGTCGGGGTCATCCTCGTCGTCGATCGGCTGGCCGTCCTCGTCGACCATCTCGATCGCCCCCATCCCCATCAGGTTCGGGTCGAGCATGGCGTGCTCGTCCGGCCGGTGCGCGAGCACGGTGACCATGTACGAGCGGGCGGCGTCCTCGAGGCGCACCTCGCGGCCAGCAGATTCGCTGAGGAACCAGCGGTGCTCGAGGACCTCGTGGAAGATCTCGGCGGGCTCCAGCTTCTGGATGAACGCCCGCGGAACCATCTCGATGACCGGCTCGAAGACGTCGGCCAGCCAATGCCGGGCAACGGCGTACTCGTCCACGTCGGTGCCGGGCATCACCGCCCGCGACCGGTAGCTGTCGAGATCGTTGAGGATGCGGCGGGCCTGGTTCTCCTGAACGTCCAGCCCGGTCAGTTCGAACAGCCGCCGCCGGTGATGGCCGGCCTCGACCACCTGGGTCTGCATCATCACGTGCGGCTGGCCCTCGACGTCGCTGATGTTGATCTGGGCGATGTCGTACCCGAGGGTGTTGAGTCGGCGCAGCCGCTGCTCGACACGCCACCATTCGTCGTCGCCCATCGTCTGGGCGGTGGTCAGTTCGTTCCACAGCTGCTCGTAGCGGGCCATCACCGACAGGGCGGTGTCCATCGGGTCGACGCCCGCCGGCAGCATCCCGCTCATCTGCAGATCGAGCAGCTCGCCGGCGAGGTTGGTCTCGGCGATGTCCAGATCGTGCATCCGCTGGCCCTTGGACAGCTGCTCCCGGAGTTCGCCGGTCTCGGCATCCACCAGGTAGGCCTGCAGGGCGCCGGCATCCCGTCGGAACAGGGTGTTGGACAGCGAGCAGTCCTTCCAGGCGAATCCGGCCAGGTGCAGCTTGACCAGCAGTTCGGCGAGTGCGTCCAGCAGTTTGGGTTCCAGATCGGGATCCATCCGCCGGGAGAACAGCGCCCGGTACGGCAGCGAGAAGCGCAGGTGCTTGGTGACCAGCGCCGACTCCAGCGCGACACCGTCGGCCGTGACCCGGTTGGACACCACGCCGACCGGCGTGACGCAGGGGATCTGGCGCTTGTTCAGGTCGCGCAACAACCCGTACTCGGACTCGGCCAGCGCCGGGAAGATCTCCTTGATCGCGTACACGATGCCGCCGATACGGACGAACCGGACGATGTGCCGCGAGATACCCCGGGGCAACGTGACGGTCAGGTCCTTCGGCCAGTCGATCAACGGGGTCGACCACGGCAGGGTCAACAGGTCGGTCGGATCGGGGCCCGAAGAGAACTGCATACGCATTCGACCAGCGTGTCACAGGGCGGGTTCTCAGGCGCGTCGGCCCGTCCCGACGGGTTCCCAGCGCCCGTCCCGGAACTCGGCGAGACCCAACTCGGCGAATTGGCGCAGCCACCCCTCCATCGGCCATCGCCCCCAGCGCCGGTGGAAGATCGCCGCATTTCGCAGAATCGCGTCGCGGTGCTGCACCGGCGGTGACGCCGAGGTGTGGTGCTGATGGAACACGTCCGCGCCGCCGACCCAGTTCAGGTGCACCCCGGCCTCGTGCGCGGTCAGCGCGAAGTCGGTGTCCTCGGCGCCGTAGCCGGTGTACTCGGTGCAGAATCCGCCCACCCGGTGCCAGGTCGGCGCATCGACGGCGAACGACAGCGACCAGAACAACGGCCACTCGGTCGACGCTGCAGTCTCCCCGGGAGGCAGCGCCGGCCGGGCGGGATGCGGCGGCCCGGTCAGCCTGGGCGGATCGGCGAGGCTGTCCGCCGCGTTCAGGTACCGCACTGCACCACAGTGCAGGGCCGGCGTGGTCGACGAGCGCACCACGTCCGCGTAGGTGCCGATCGCCGCGGGGGACGGGATGCAGTCGACGTCGAGGAAGACCAGGACCTGCGCCCCGGCGGCCAGCGCGGCGGCCGCCCCGGCATTCCGGGCCGCGGCCAACGGCAGGTCCGCACCGACCGGGACGGTCACCGGGTGCAGCGATGTGCCGGTGTCGGCCAGCGGACCGACCCGGGTCGCGGCCGCCGCGTCGGGGTCGGCCATGGACACCACCACGTAATGCGCCGGCGGCACCGTGGCGGCGGCGAGCCCGCGTTGCTGTTCGCGCAGGTGGCGGGGGCGTCCGTGCACGATCGTGATCACCGCGACGGTCATACCGGTATCCGCTCGGCCACCCGCGAGTCCAGGAAGCGAGCGGCCCGGCCGGCCGCGTCCGGATCCGTCCAGCTCCGCCAGCCCTCGCCGTCCAGCGCCGCCGCGGTGGCCAGCAGCCCGGGCCACGCTGCGGGCACCGGCCAGCCCGTCACGCCGACCGCGGCGCCGGTGCTCCGGACGGCGACGGCGGTCGCCTGCTGCTCACCGTGTGGCCGGTCGTCGGCGATCACCACCGCCGGTCGGCGTGCGTCGGCCACTTCGGCGACCGCGTTCTGCCCGGCGTGGGTGACCACCACGTCGGCCCATCGCAACGCCTCCCAGATGCCGTCGGCGTCCAGCCCGCCGTCGGCCACCCGCCACTCGGTATCCGGTACCGACCGGGCCGTCTCCAACTGAGCGAAGCTCAGTCCGTCGCCACCGGCACCCCAGAGCAGCAGCACGCGGCGCGGTCCGGAGTGAGGTTCCGGCGGCGTCGTCGGTCGACCGGCGAAGCGTGACATCGCGCCGAGGTGTTGGGTCTTGGCGTACCAGGCCGCCGGCCAACCCGCCTCGGGGTAGTCGGCCGACCACGGCGCGAGCAGTGCGTCGGCCGCGTCGTAGGCCGTCCGGTGCGCTCGGTCCAGACGATCCCCGCGCATCGCCATCACCACGGTCGGGACGCCGAGCAGCCGGCACAGCACGGCCACCTCCACCGACACGTCGACCACGACAAGGTCCGGACCGGTGCGGGCGATCCAGGCGGCGATGGCCGCCATCCGCTCCCGCAGTCCGGGATGGTGCAGCGGCGCCCAGTGCAGGGTCCCGCCCGCCTCGGGGTCGTGGAACGCCGAGCCCGAGTCGTCGCTACTGAGCTCCACCCACGGGTGCGGGAAGTCGGCCGGCGCCGACATCGAGGACAGCACCGTCACCGGGGTGCGCATCCGGGCAGTGATGGCCCGCATCCGGGTCAGGTGCCCCCGACCCTGATGGTGCACGTAGTAGCCGATCACGACGTGCGGTGCACGACGTCCCGGTAGACATCCTCGTAGCCGCCGAGCATCGCGGCGAGACCCAGTCGCCGGACTGCGAAGTCCCGCACGCCCGCGCGATCGAGCCGACGCGCCTCCTCGATGGCCGCGGCTGCCCGCCACAGATCCGCAGGGGTCAGTGCGCCTCCCGTCGGAGGCTGGATCAGCCGCCCGGCGCGGCGATCGACGATCTCCGGGAGCCCACCGCAGGCGAAGGCCACGACCGGGGTGCCGCAGGCCATCGCCTCGGCGGCGACCATCCCGAACGGCTCGTTCCACACCGGGGTGACCAGCGCGATCGCGCTGGCCCCGACCAGGGCGGCCAGGGCGACCCGGTCCAGGTGACCGGCGTAGCGGACGTCACCGCCCAGCCGCGGCGCGACCTGCGCGGCGAAGTACACCGGATCACCGATCGGACCGGCCAGGGTCAGCGCCAGCCCGGACGCCCGCGCGAGGTCGATGGCCAGATGCGGCGCCTTCTCGGCCACCAGGCGACCGGACCAGACGGCGCCGTCACCACCGGGCCCGGCGTGCCAGACGTCGGTGTCGATGCCGTTGAGCACCACCCGAGGGAACAGCAGCGGAGCCCACGAGCGGGCGGTCGAGGCGCTGACGGCGACGAAATCGTCGTCGCGGTGGCGCCGCGCCCCCAACACGCGCGCCGACCAGGGCAGCGGCGGTGTGTGCAGCGTGGTGACGACCGGATGCGGAAGGGTGGCCGCCTGCTCGACCGGAAGTGAGTACAGCGAGTTGTTGTGCACCACGTCGAAGGACCCGAGCAGGCCGTGGCGGATGTCGTCGAGCAGGGAGCTGAAGGCGCCGAACTCGGCCGCGCGCACGGCGTCGTTCTCCATCGTGTCGGCGCGCTCGCCAGGTCGACTCGCGGGCAGCTGCCCGAACGGATGGCCGACCACCGCCGGGTCGCTTCCCACGGCGCCCGCGACCAGCACCGAGTGTCCGCGGGCCCGCAGCCCGGTGGCCAGCGCGTGGGTGTGGGACTCCAGGCCGCCGGCGAACGGCTCGGCGATGGGGAACCGCAGCGAGGAGATGACCAGGATCTTGAAAGTCTCACCGGCGGGCGCCGTGGCGCCGTCGGACATGGGTGGCAGCATCGATCGCCCCGCTCTGCAGTGTGGGTGGGCCGCGGCACTCGGACGGCGCGTTGGTGTCTGGAAGGGCTTTACCCAGGCGGGTCGGTGGTGACGCTGCGGTACACGTCACGGTGCGCGGCAGCGACGCCGCGCCGCTGGTGGTGGCGGTCCGGGCGGCGCGGCAGCGCACCCAGCTCGCCGGCGTGAACGGCGCGGACCAGGTCACTCAGGTGGGTCTGGGTGCCGGTGCCGCTCCCGGGCCACCGGTACACCGGATGGCCGTGTTGTTCGCGGTAGTGCCCGACGTCCGGGACCAGTGCGGCGGTCCCCACGTCCACGCAGGTCTCCAACCAGCCGGAATGGGTGCCGAAGCGGTACGGCAGGATGCACAGGTCCAGGGCCGCCAGGTGGTCGAACAGCTCGTCGTCGGTGAACCGGTCGTGCACCAGCACCTCGATCTGCGGATGCCCGGAGTGCGACGTCGCCCAGTCGCGGAACGCGGCCGCCCGCGGATCGGTGCGCCCGGGGTCCATCACTTCCCGGTGCACGTCGACGAGAAGCACGACGTCCGGAAGGTCGGCGAGCAACGGCGTCACCGCCTCGAGCACCGGGAGCGGGTCGATGTTGGCCCGCAGGTTCTTGGCGCTGACGCCGACCGTGAAACGGCCGACCGGCGCGGTCGGTCGGGTGTGGTGGCCCAACGGCACCACGTGCGGGTGCGGGATGACGGTGGCGATGCGGGCCCACCGACGGCCGATCTCCACGGCGGCTCCCGCGGTGAGGGTGATCAGCGCATCGGCGGCCTGGACAAGAACGTCGAGCTGGGCCCGGTGCCCGACCGGATCGGCGAAATGCGGGTTGACCAGGTCGTGCACGGTGAAGACCAGGGGCTTACCGGCTCGGCGGAGCTCGTCGGTCCACTCGCGCAGCCGCTCCGGACCTGCGGCGTCGAAGCCGAAGTGCAGATGAACCAGGTCGAAGGTGCTGCTGTGTCGCCGGATCCAGGCCGGCTCCAGCATCGGCGGTGGCCACCACTGGCCCGGGAGCGGGTCGGCGACGTCGGGTGCCGGATCGGCCAACCGCACGATCCCGTGGCTGTCGTCGGGGTCGGCGAGGTGCTGGATGTAGGGGTGGGCCGCCGGTACCGACGCCACCCGCATCAACGGGGCCGGACACCCGGCGTCCGACAGCACAGTCACGGCCGTAGTTGTGCCCGCACCGGAACGGGTACACACATCGTCGTGTCCACGATCGACGGCCGGACGCGGCACTACGGTGCGTTCTACGGCCTGCCCGAGTGCACCACCACCGCACACCCGGTCGTGGTGGTGCACGGCAACTGCCAAGCCGAGTCCATCCGGCTGCTGCTGGACTCGGCACCCGAGTTGGCCGGCCGAACGGTACGGATCCCGCCGGTGTTCGAACTCACCGCCGACGACCTGCCGCACCTGCACCGGCTGCTCGCCCGGTGTGAGCTGCTGATCAGTCAGCCGGTGTCCGACGACTACCGCGACCTGCCGCTCGGTACCGCGCAGCTGGCCGCTCGGCTGCCCGGGTCGGCGCGGATCATCCGCTGGCCGGTGCTGCGATTCGCCGGCTTCCACCCCTGGCAGGTGATCGTGCGGGATCCGCGCGAGCCGTCCCGCAACCCGCCGGTGGTGCCCTATCACGACCTCCGCACGTTGGCCGCGGCCGATGATCGCCCGGTCACCGACGCCGCGTACGACGTCGCCGCGTTGACGGCAGTGGCCACCGCCTCCCTCGCCGAGCTGACCGGGCGCGAGCGACGCGACTGTGACGTGTCGATCGCCGACGTCCTCGGCGTGCCCGAGCTCGGCGACATGATGACCGTGAACCACCCGGGCAACCGGATCCTGGTGGAGCTCGCCCGCCGGCTGCAGCGGGCCGCCGGGGTGTCGGTGACCGCCACCGACCCGGGCCGGATCCTGCTCGGCGAGGTGGTCGCGCCGGTCCGCCAGGAAGCCCTCGACGCCCTGGGGATCCGCGCGGATCCGGTGCCGGACTGGACGGTCGGCGGGAGGCCGGTGTCGGCCCAGGAGGTGCACCGGACCCAGGAACAGTGGTATCGGGACAACCCGTCGGTGCTCGCGGCCGGGTTGGAGCGGCACCGGGACGCCCTGGAACTGCTGGGTCTGCGGTGACGAATTCGGATGACCCGGGTATGGGCCGGGAGGTGGTGATGGCCTGGTGCGGACCGACCGACCACGGCATCACCCGCTTCGGACGCGAGCTGTTCCGGTCCGCGGTCGCCGCCGGGTTCGCCGGAACCCCGCTGGCCGCCGAGACCCCGGATGCGTTGCTCGCGGCGGTGGGTGGGATCCCGGCGGGGACGCGGCTGGTGCACCTCCAGGTGAACGACTGGTTGTTCGGCGACGCCCGGGCCGCCGCTCAGGACCGGGTGGTCGAGCTGGCAGGCCGGCTCCGGGACCGGGGGATCGCCCTCACGATGACGCTGCACGACCTGCCGCACCCCGAGGTGCCCGCGGTGTTGTATCGCCGCCGCACCGACTCCTACGCAGCGTTCGCCGCGGTCGCCGACGGCCTCGTGGTGTCGAGCAGGCACGAGGCGCAGCTGCTGGCGACGGCCGTCTCGGTGGCCACCCCCACGGCGACACTGCCGGCGGTGCGGGTGATCGAGCTGCCGATACCGGCGGACGGCGCTGCCGGGACGATCGGTGCTGCCGGTGCGGTCGGTGCTGCCGTGGCACCCTGCGGCGACGGGATGCCGACCGTGGGTGTCTTCGGGTTCCGGTACCCCGGCAAGGGCCACGCCGAGGTGATCGACGAGCTGGGCGGGTCGGTTCCGGCGGTGCGGCTGGTGGCGATCGGGCGGGCGTCGGCCGGCCACGAGGAGCTCGACCGGGACCTGGCGTCGGCCGCCCGGTCCGGTGGGATGGACTGGCTCGGTACGGGTTTCGTGGCCGACGACGACGTCGAGCCATTGCTGCGGGCGGTCGATGTGCCCGTCGCGCCGGCCGCGCACGTTTCGGCGTCCGGGTCGTTGAACTCCTGGATCGCGGCCGGTCGCCGGCCGCTCGCCCTGGCCGGTCGCTACACCCGCGAATTCGATGATCGCCACCCGGGCTGCGTGCAGCTCTACGAGCCGGGTGAGCTGCGGATGCGGGTGACCGCCGCGCTGGCCGACCCGTCGTCGACCTGGCTGGGTCCCGGCGCAGCCGTCGGGTCCGGCCCGGCCGAGGTGGCCCTGCAGTACCTGGCGTGGTGGCGGACGCCGGCCGCCCGGTGCTGACCGCGCCGGTGGCCCGCCCGGACGGGACGTTCGTCGTCCCGGGCAATCGGTGGGACCTGCTGGCGGCCGCCGCGCCGGACCCGGTGCCGGTCAGCGTGGTGATCCCGTACTTCGAGGGCCGGCACGGTCTGGATCTGATCCTGGCAGCGCTGCGGCAGCAGACCCATCCCCGGACGCTGTTGCAGGTGGTGATCGCCGACGACGGCTCCGCCGCTCCGCTGCGACTGTCCGACGTGGGTGACCTGGAGGTGGTGGTGGTCCGGCAACCGGACCTCGGCTTCCGGGCGGCGGCGGCCCGCAACCTGGGCGCGGCCCAGGCCGACGGTGACGTGCTGGTGCTGCTGGACGGGGACACCGTCCCCGAGCCCGGGTACGTGGCGGCCATCAGCCGGCTGCCGTCGGTGCTGCCGGACGCGCTGGTCGGCGGGCGACGCCGCTACGCCGAGCTCGCGGACTGGACGCCGGCGCAGCTGGCAGCGTGGTTCGGCGGCACCGGCCCGGCTCCCACCGAGATCGCCGAACCGGAGTGGCTCGCCCGGGAGTACCGCCGGACGCACGACCTGCTCGACGTCGACGCCCGCAGCTACCAGCATCTGATCGGCGCCGTGCTGGCCTGCCACCGCGAGATGTTCGACGACATCGGAGGTTTCGACGAGTCCTTCATCGGCTACGGCGGTGAGGACTACGACTTCAGCTATCGGGCGTACACGGCCGGGGCGGTGCTGGCGCACGTTCCCGATGCGGTGGCCTGGCACATCGGGCCGGACTGGTCGGGCCGCACGCCGGACCGGGACGCCCAGCGGCGACAGAAGAATCGCGAGATGCGGGTGCTGGCACCGCGGATCCCGGAGCTGTCGTTGCGAGGCCGCGGCCAGATCTACCCGGTGCCCGATGTGATCGTCGAGGCCGCCGTCGGCGGTTGGCCGCTGGGTTCGGCGGTGGTCGGCCTGCGGTCCCTGCTGGCCGGTGCCGACGCCGGGATCTGGCTCGCCGGGACCGTTGCCGAGGTCGCCGCGGTGGCCGACTGGTTCACCGACGACCCGCGGGTGCACACGGGAGCGCCACCGACCGACACCGCCGCCCGCGCCCGCGTGCACCTGACCCTGACGGAGCCGGCGACCGCCGACGAGGAGTTCCCCGAACTGCTGCACCGGCTCACCGACGGTGGCGTCGGCCGGATCACCGTGGGGTCGGTGGCGGTGTTGACCTCGACGCGGGCTGCGCGGCGCAGCCGGCGCCACGGCCTGCCGCCGGCCGACCTGTTCCCGGAACTGACCGTCGACCGCGGGCTGCGGCCGGTCGGCGCCGAACCCCTGCTGTCCGCCGTGTTCGGCGGTTGGGCCTGACTGCGGCGGTACTCAGCGGTCGGTGGCCACCGATCGGTACAGCTGCGCTGCGGCGGTCAGTGCGTGGAACAACCGTGGATCGGTGCCGGTCTCGGGATGCCACTGAACGCCCAGCCAGAACGGCCGGTCGGTGTGGTCGATGGACTCCACCAGGCCGTCGTGGCTGTGCGCGGCCGCGGTGAATCCGGGGTGGGTCTCCACAGCCTGATGGTGATGACAGTGCGCCACCGCGGTCGGACCGAGCACGTCGGCCAGCCGGGTGCCCGCCACCACGGCGACCGGGTTGTCGTGGTAGCGGCCGGGTCCCGGGGAGTGGTCGTCGTGTCCGACGATGTCCGGGACGTGCTGGATCAGCGTTCCGCCGCCGTGCACCGCCATCAACTGCATGCCGCGGCAGATGCCCAGCGTCGGGAGCTCGAGGTCGGCCGCAGCGTCGAGCAGGGCGAGTTCGGAGACGTCGCGCTCGTCGACCCAGCCGGCGGTCATCGGCTCCGGTTCCCGCCCGTAACGGGACGGGTTGACGTCGGACCCGCCGGCGATCACCAGCCCGTCCAGCCGGCTGACGACGCCGTGGAAGTCGTCGGCGATGCCGTAGGGCGGCAACAACACCGGGGAGGCGCCGCCGGCGGACACCGCCGCTGCGTAGGTCGCCGGCAGCAGGGTGGCCGGGACGTCGTCCCACTGGCCCCAGCTCGCGTGCTGTCGGTAGGTGGTGATGCCGATGACGGGTCGGGACATCCGGTGCTGCTCCGTTTCCCGGCGACGCCGTCCCCGTTCCGGGGACGGCGTCACCGACTACTGGTCGAGCGGGGTGACGTAGGCGCCGGCGATGCCGCCGTCGACCAGGAAACTCGTCGCGGTGATGAAGGACGACTCGTCGGAGGCGAGAAACACCACCGCTGAGGCGATTTCGTCCGGTTCGGCGAACCGGCCGAGTGGAATGTGCACCAACCGGCGGGCGGCCCGCTCGGGGTCCTTGGCGAACAACTCCTGCAACAACGGGGTGTTGACCGGACCGGGGCAGAGCGCATTCACCCGCACCCCCTGCCGGGCGAACTGCACCCCCAGCTCGCGGCTCATCGCCAGCACCCCGCCCTTGGAGGCGGTGTAGGAGATCTGCGAGGTGGCCGCCCCCATCACCGCCACGAACGACGCAGTGTTGATGATCGAGCCACGGCCCTGCGCGAGCATGTACGGCAGTGCGGCCTTGCAGCACAGGTAGACACTCGTGAGGTTCACGTCCTGGACCCGCTTCCAGGCGTCCAGTTCGGTGGTCAGGATCGAATCGTCGTCGGGCGGGGAGATGCCGGCGTTGTTGAACGCGATGTCGACGCTGCCGAAGGTGTCCTGCGCCGCGGCGAAAAGGGCGTCCACCTCGGACTTGTCGGTGACGTCGACCCTGACGAACAGGCCGTCGAGCTCGTCGGCGACATCCGGCCCGCGGGTGGTGTCGAGGTCGCCGATCACCACCTTGGCGCCTTCGGCGGCGAATCGGCGGGCGGTGGCGAGCCCGATACCCGAACAGCCCCCGGTGACGACCGCGGTCTTGCCGGCCAGGCGTCCTGACATGTGATGCGCTCCTCGAGTCTCAGGTGATCGTTGTCGCTGCAGCCGGCCCGGCTAGGCCGAGCTGATGAAGACGTTCTTGACCTCGGTGAACGAGTGCGGCGCGTCCGGACCGAGCTCGCGCCCGAGTCCGGACTGCTTGAAGCCGCCGAACGGTGTCCAGTAGCGGACCGAGGAATGCGAGTTCACCGAGAGATTGCCGCTGTCCACCGCCCGTGCCACCCGTAGCGCGCGGCCGATGTCGCGGGTGTAGATCGAGCCGGACAGGCCGTAGCTGGTGTCGTTGGCCAACCGGATCGCGTCGGCCTCGTCGGTGAACGGCAGGACCGCCAGCACCGGGCCGAAGATCTCGTCGGTCCACACCGGGTCGGCGACGGACCGGGGCAGGGCCACCATCGGCGGGTGCCAGAATCCGCCGCCGGTCGATGCGTCCGGAGCCGTTCCGGCGGCGGCGATGTCGGCGGCGTCGGAATATCGGCGGACGGCGGCCAGCTGGGCGGCCGAGATCAACGGGCCCATCTCGCTCGTCGGGTCCGCCGGATCGTGGACCGGGATCCGCTGGACCGCGCCCGTCAGGTGGCCCAGGAACTTCTCGTACACCGAGGCCTGCACCAGCACCCGGGACCGGGCGCAGCAGTCCTGCCCGGCATTGTCGAACGCGGCAGCCGGCGCCGCCGCCGCGGCGGCCTCGATGTCGACGTCGTCGAAGACGATGGTGGCGCTCTTGCCGCCCAGTTCCAGCGTCACCCGCTTCACCTGGCCGGCGGCGCCGGCCATGATCTGCTTGCCGACGGCCGTGGACCCGGTGAAGCAGATCTTGCGTACTGCAGGGTGTTCCACGAATCGTCGTCCGACCACCGAGCCCTTGCCCGGGATCACGGTGAACACGCCCGGCGGCAGACCGGCGGCCAGCGCGAGCTCCCCCAGCCGGATCGCGGTCAGCGGGGTCACCTCCGCGGGCTTGAGGACGACCGTGTTGCCGGCGGCCAGGGCGGGGGCGAAACCCCACCCGGCGATGGGCATCGGGAAGTTCCACGGAACGATGATGCCGACGACGCCCAGCGGCTCGTGGAAGGTGACGTTCAGGCCGTCGGCGACCGGGATCTGCCGGCCGGCGAGACGTTCCGGGGCGGCGCTGAAGTAGTGCAACACGTCCCGGACGTTGCCGGCCTCCCAGCGGGCGTTGCCGATGGTGTGGCCGGCGTTGCGGACCTCGAGCTGGGCAAGTTCCTCCAGGTGCTCGTCGACGAGCACGGCGAACCGGCGCAACAGCCGGGCGCGGTCACCGGGGGACACCGCCCGCCACGCCGGGAACGCCGCGGCAGCCGCGTCGATCGCGGCGTCGGCCTCAACCGCCGATGCCAGCGGCACGTCCTGCCACGGTCGGCCGGTGACCGGCGAGATCAGGGTAGCGACGCCACCGTCGGTGAAAAGGGTTGTCATTCAGAGCCTCTCGAACCCGCGGCGGAGCTCCCAGTCGGTCACCGCGGCGTTGAACGCGGCCAATTCGGTGTCCGCGGCGTGCACATAGTGGTCCACGACCGTGTCGCCGAGGGCGGCACGGGCGATCGTCGAAGCGTCGAACAGGTCGCGGGCGGCCTGCAGGGTGCGCGGCACTGTCGGCTTCCCCGAGGTGTAGGCGTTACCGACCTGTTCGGGTTCGAGGGCGAGACCGTGCTCGATGCCGTACATGCCGCCGGCCAGCATCCCGGCGATCGCGAGGTAGGGGTTCACATCGCCGCCGGGCAGCCGGTTCTCCAGCCGGGCGCCCGGACCGTGGCCCACCAACCGGACCGAGCAGGTCCGGTTGTCCAGCCCCCAGGCCACCGTGGTCGGTGCGAACGAGCCGTCGGCGAACCTCTTGTAGGAGTTGATGTTCGGCGCGTAGAGCAGGGTGAACTCGGCCATCGTGGCCAGGATTCCGGCGATGAAGTGGTCGTACAGCGCGGAGCGGGCACGGGTTCGCGGATCCTCGAAGACCAGTGCGCCGTCGGTGCCGCGCAGGGACAGGTGGATGTGGCAGGAGTTGCCCTCGCGCTCGTTGAACTTGCTCATGAAGGTCAGGGACTGCCCGTGCAGGGCGGCGATCTCCTTGGCGCCGTTCTTGTAGACGACATGGTCGTCCGCGGTGTCGATGACCTCGCCGAACCGGAAGGCGATCTCGTGCTGGCCGAGATTGCACTCGCCCTTGGCGGACTCGACCACCATGCCGGCCGCGTACATCGAGTTGCGGATGTCGCGCAGCAGCGGTTCCACCCGGCTCGTCCCCAGGATCGAATAGTCGACGTTGTACTGGTTGGCCGGGGTCAGATCGCGGTAGTTCGCGGCCCACGCGGCCTCGTAGGTGTCGTTGAAGACGATGAATTCCAGCTCGGTACCGGCGAAGGCGGTCCAACCCCGCTCGGCGGCCCGGGCGACCTGGGTGGCCAGGATCGTCCGGGGCGACTCGGCGACCGGCACGCCGTCCATCGTGGTGAGGTCGCACTGGATCATCACCGTCGCGGGCTGCCAGGGGATCAGCCGGATGGTGCCCGGGTCCAGGGTGAAGACCATGTCGCCGTAGCCGCTGTCCCAACTGCTGATCGCGTAACCCGGGACCGTGTTCATCTCCACGTCCACCGCCAGCAGGTAGTTGCACCCCTCGGTGCGGTGGCCGAGCACCTCGTCCAGGAAGAACCGCGCGTGCAGGCGCTTGCCCTGCAACCGGCCCTGCATGTCGGTGAACGCGACGATCACGGTGTCCACCGTGCCCCGGTCGATGTGATCGCGCAGTTGCGCCACTGTCAGCAGACGGGGATTACGCGGTCCGGCGCTGGGGGTGGTCACGCGGTTCATCCTTGCACCGCGACGGCGGACCTGGTTGCGGCCCTCGGTGGCGAGGGGGAGGCTGGGGCCATCACCCCCACCGGAGGGAACCGGACATGGACATCGAAATGGGCGCGGAACCGACCTGCACGGTCGCGGTGCGCCGCCGGACGATCCAGATGAGCGATGTCCGGGAGTTCTACGACAACGCCTATCCGGCGGTGGTGTCGGCACTGGCCCGACAGGGCGCGGCACCCGGCGGCCCGGCACTGGGGTGGTACCACGGGATGCCCGCGGCAACGGCCACCGTGTCGGCAGGGTTCCCCGTTTCCGGGCTCGCAGCCGGGTCCCTCGACGACGAGGTGGACGTGCTGGAGCGGCCCGGCGGCCCGGCGCTGACCTTGTTGCACCAGGGTTCCTACGATTCCCTCGGGGCCGGCTGGTCGCGGTTGATGGCCGAGGTCGACACCCGTGGACTGGCCGGACGCGGCGACTTCTGGGAGGAGTACCTGACCGACCCGACGACCGTGGCCGACCCGTCCGAGTTGCAGACCCGGCTGGTCCTGCCGCTGGCCTGACGGCCGGGCCACGGCTCAGACCGCGACGGCGTCCACCACCACGGCCCCGGTGGTGTCGGTGACCACGATCGACACCGTCTGGTCGATCGGCAGTGCCCCGTTGAGGCTGCAGTTCACCGTGTTCGGCCCGGTGCCCAGGAACGTTCCACCCGGGACCTGGCTGCCGTCGGCGCGGACGAAGGTCACCGTGTACGAGCCGACGGTGAGGCCGGTGGCCCGCAGCTTGAGCTCCGTCCCCCAGGTGTGGCGAACCAGCCCCGCCTGGGCCTGCACGCCGTCGGCGACCTGCTGGACGCTCATGGCGATGACCGGGGGAGTGACCGGACCGGGCGCCGCCCGGATACCGAGGAAGAACACTCCGACCAGGACGGCAGCCGCCAGCAGACCCGTGCCCGCCCTGCGCACCCACCGCTCCCGGTTGCGGTGCCGCTCGCCGCTGCGGACCGCGGCCAGGATGGACTCGCCGAGGTCGGCCGGCGGCGGGGTGAGCGAGACCAATGCATCCGGGTCGATGCCACGAATTGCCTCGGCGACCGGCTCGAGCTCGGCGACCTCGACCCGGCACTCGGCACAACCGTCCAGATGTGCCTGCACCGCGATGCCCTCGGCGTCGCTCAGGTCACCCAAAACATAGGCCCCGATCAGTTCCCGGAGACGGCGGTGGTCCTCGGTGTTCACAGCGTCACCCCCATCTCGTCCATCGCGATCCGCAACGCCTTCAACGCATAGAAGGCCCGACTGCGCATGGTGCCCGTCGGTACTCCGCACTCGGCGGCGACCTCGTCGTAGGGTCGGCCGCGCAGGTGCGTCTCCACGATGACCGCACGATGCTCCGGGCTCAACCGGCGCAGGGCCTCCTCGACGAGCCAGCGGTTCAGCACGGTGTCAGTGTCGTCCGGCACCGGGTCCAGCGCCCGCTCCACGGTGTCGTCGTCACCGGACACCCTGGCCCACGATGCCGACGACCGTCGCCGGGCGAGGTCGACCACCACGTTGCGGATGATGGCGAAGAGCCACACGCGCAGGCTGGCGAGTTCGGGGTCGTAGCGGTCGGCCGACTTCCAGGCGCGCAGGAAGGTCTCCTGCACGGCGTCCTGGGCCATGCCGGCATCCCCCAGCGACCGCAGCGCGTACCGGTACAACTCCGCACCGTGTGCGGCGTACGCCGTGCGGACCGCCGACTCGTCCAGTGCGGCCGCGCGGGTCAGTCGCAGCCTGGCCAGTACCGCCACCGCTCACCCCGCTGTCGCGCGTGCCGGTGCACGCTGTCCCCGGTCCTTACGCAGCCGGCGGCCGCCGCGTTCAGCCGTTGTCGCACCATCTTCGTCGCTCGGCTCGGCTGGTCCGACCACGCCACCGGTCCGCCGAAGATTTCCGACCTCTGTTTTCCGGATCGGCTGAACGCGGCCGCTGCCGGGTCCGTAACCATCGATGTCGCCAAGCGGCGGCACGTCGGGACAGCCCGCCGTACCTCGAAAGGGATCGATCATGCGCCTTCGTCCAGTCGGAACCGCCGTTCTCGCCTCAGCACTCGCCATCGCCGGAATCGCGGTGTCCACCGGCACTGCTGCCGCCGACCGGGGTCGGAACAACTCCTCCGACGACCGCGGGATCTGGAAGCACGGCGACGGCAAACACGACAAGGGTGGGCTCGAGGCCGTCGGCCTGACCGACGGCGGCACCAAGCTGGTGACCTTCTCGATCAACAAGCCGAACCGGATGAGCGACGGCGTCGCCGTGACCGGGCTCGACGGCGACCACTCCCTGGTCGGGATCGACTACCGGGTGCAGAACGGCAAGCTCTACGGCGTCGGCAACTCCGGCGGCGTCTACCAGGTCAGCGACGACGCGGTCGCCACCAAGGTGGGGCAGCTCAGCGTCGCCCTGTCCGGGACGTTCTTCGGTGTCGACTTCAACCCGGCCGCGAACGCCCTGCGGGTGGTCAGCGACAACGGCCAGAACCTGCGCCAGCCGTTCGGCACCGGGGACTCCACCACCGGCGCCACGGTGGTCGACGGCGCGCTGAACACGGCCGGCACCCCCGCGATCGGCATCACCGCGGCGGCGTACACGAACAACGACCTGAGTGCCGAGACCGCCACCACGCTCTTCGACATCGACACCACCGGCGACCAGGTCATGCTGCAGTCGCCCGCCAACTCCGGCACCCTGGTCGCGACCGGCAAACTGGGTGTGGCCGCCGACCCCGACGCCGGGTTCGACATCTACTCCACGGTCCGCAACGACCGCGCCGTCGATGTCACCGGCTACGCCTCCCTCGGGGTGAACGGTGCCTACAAGTTGTACGAGGTGGACCTGCTGACCGGTGTCACAGAGTACAAGGGCCGGTTCGCCAAGCCGGTCACCGACATCGCGCTGCCGCTCGCACAGCGCTGATCTCACTCGGCCGGCCCGGCACCCGAGGGGGGTGCTGGGCCGGCGGGTGATCTGGCTCATTCCCGGGCAACGTCGCGACGCCGCAAGCCGTCTGAGGAGTGAGACCACGAAACCCTGCCCGGTGCCGACCACGGCTGTCCCGGCGATGAAAAGAACTGAGACCCATGCCCCTCCGTGCCACCACCACCGCCCCCCCGCCCGCCACCGGACCCGACAGTCGCGGTACAGCCGCCGATCCGGCCGCCGCCCCCGAACCGCCGGCGTTCCAGCTCTCGTTGCGCCAGCTCCTCACCGGCGCGGCCGCCGCGGTCACCGCCGCGGTCCTGGGCTCCCGGTTGGGGGTGGCCGGGACATTGATCGGTGCCGGGCTCGCTTCCACCATCTCGATGATCGCGGCCGCGGTCTACAGTCACTCACTCGCCGCCGCCGCCTACCGCGTCAAGGTCGCCCGGACCTACCAGGAGGCCGTGCCCGGGGTGTCCCCCGAGAGCACGGGCACCCTTGGCCAGGCGTGGAGCGAGCTGCCCACCGCCGTGATCGCCCCAGTGATGACCACCCCCGCCGGATCACCGTCCCCGCAGCGCCGCCGATCGGGTTGGCTGACCGCGGGCCTGGGTGTGGTCGCCGCCTGCACGCTGGCGCTGCTGGCGGTCACCGGGATCGAGGCGGTCCGCGGCACCCCGCTGTCCGGCGGCGCCGCAGGTGGTCTGAGCGTCCTCGGTGGCGCCGGCGCCGGTACCGCGGACACCACCTCCACGACACCGTTGGACAGTCCGTCCGAGGTCGCGCCGGTCTCGACGAGCAGCTCCGTTGTCGACACCGGGTCCGACGGGACCGACCCTGCCACCACCTCGACCACGGTGACCAGCACCGTCACCGTCACCCCGGTCGATCCGACCACGAGCGTGACTGCCCCCTCTGGTACGGAAGGCTCGGTCGACGCGGGCGGCGCGGCTGCCACCTCCCCGACCACCCCCGGTCAGGCCACCGGCACGGCGACCACCGGAACTCGTGACAACTCAGACCACTCCGACCACGCAGGCCACCCCGACGGTGCCGCCGGCGAACGAGCGGGCGACCACCACCGGGCCGTGACCATCGGGCACGGTGGTACCGGTGGTACCGGTGGGACCAGCGGGACCGCACGTGCGCCGGCTCACTGCGAACATGTGGAGTCGGCTGTGCGTTGGGCGCCCGACGTGGTTCGATGAGGACGTCGGAATCACATGACTGTGATTCGGAGGGTCCGCAGCAGCTCGCCGCGGCTCGTAGGCCGGTGAAGGGGACGTGGACATGGACAGTGCGGCAGCCGCCGGGCGGTCCGGCGAAGATGCTTCGGTCGGACTGACCGAGACGGAACGACAGATCCTCGGCTTCGAGAAGCAGTGGTGGCAGTACCCCGGCACCAAGGAGAAGACGATCCGCGAGATGTTCGCGTTGTCGCCGACCCGGTACTACCAGTTGCTCAACGAACTCATCGACAAGCCCGCTGCGCTGGTCGCCGACCCATTGTTGGTCCGTCGGCTCCGCCGACTGCGCGCCAGTCGACAGAAGGCGCGCTCCGCACGTCGCTTCGGCATCCAGCTCTGACGACCGCGGGGTCGCAGGCCGTCGCACCTCGGACTGCCGCTGCCGCTGCCTCGCGCCCGACTGTCAGTCCGGGTCGGACCACCGTCGACGGCCGTCATTGCGACGGTCACCGGGTCGGGGGCGCGGGTCGCCGCGTCGCTGCCGCTGGACCGGCGGGCCGTCCACCCATCGGCCGGTCGATCCGCTGGACCATCGGCTTGGCATCCGGCGTGTTCGCACTGCGAGGCGCAACTGCCGACGACTGCGCCGGACCCGCGGGGTACGGGCCACGTCCCACAGTTCGGGGTGCGCCTCCAGGTAGCGGAACCTCCGGGACGCCCACGGAATGTGCGCCAGGTAGAGCGCCAACCCGATCAGCGCCACCACCCTCGGTAGGAACACGAACGTCACCAGCGCGAACACCAGCAGCACGATCAGCGGCACGAACGCCGTGGGCGGCACCCGGACCGACTTCAACGCGATCGTCGGGAATCGCGAGACCATCAACAGCCCGACCCCCACCGACCACGCCGCCACCACCCAGTGCGGCAGCGCGAAGCCGTCGAACTGCACGTAGATCACGATGGGCACGATGGCCAGCAGCGCACCGGGCGGCGACGGGATTCCGGTGAAGAAACCCTTCTCGAACGGCCGCGGCTCGTGGTCGTCGAGCAGGGAGTTGAACCTGGCCAGGCGCAGCGCGGTGCACACCGCGTAGACCAGCGAGCCGCCCCAGACGAACCACAGCTCGTTGTAGGTGATCCGGTCGACGCTGTCCTGCCACAGGTACAGCAGGATCGCTGGGCAGATCCCGAAGTTGCTGAGGTCACTGAGCGAGTCCAGCTCGGCCCCGACACGGCTGCTGGAGTTGAGCAGCCGAGCCGCCGGTCCGTCCAGGGCGTCCAGCAGCGCCGCCACGCCGATCATCACCATCGCGGTCATGAACTGGCCCTGGGTGGCGAAGACGATGCTGGTCAGACCGGTCGCCAGTGCCAGCGCGGTGATTGCGTTGGGCAGGAACCGGACGCCGGGGACCGCCGGCATCAGACCCGGGTGACGAGGTCGGCCAGCACCGTCTCGCCGCCGATGGTGCGCTGCCCGACGCCGACCCGCAGCGGGGTGCCCAGCGGGAGGTAGGTGTCCAGTCGGGACCCGAAACGGATCAGGCCGTAGGTGTCACCGGCGGTCACGGAGGCCCCGGCGACGACGTCACAGACGATGCGCCTGGCGATCAGGCCGGCGATCTGGGTGACCACCACCTCGGTGCCCAGCGTGGCGTCGCGGATGAGCAGCGAGTTGCGCTCGTTGTCCTCCGACGCCTTGTCCAGGTCCGCGGAGAGGAACTTCCCCGCCCGGTAGGCGACCGAGGTGACCTCACCGGTCATCGGGACCCGCTGCACGTGCACATCCAGCACCGACAGGAAGATCGACACCCGTAGCCGCGGCTGGTCGCCCAACCCGAGCTCGGCGGGCGGAGCGGCCTGTTCGATCAGCGACACCAGCCCGTCGGCGGGCGCGACCACCAGCCCGGGAGCAGTCGGGGTCACCCGCACCGGCGCCCGGAAGAACAGGGTGCAGGCGCCGGTGGCCACCAGCCCGAATCGGGTCCAACCGCGGGCGGTGGCGGTCAGGCCGACCGTTCGCAGGGCCTTGCGGCCCAGCAGGGTGGCGCCCAGGGCGGCGCCGATGATCGGTAGCCCACCCTGGTGGATCGGGGGTACGGCGTCCCGGATCAGGGAGAGAACGTGCACCGCTCGTCCGTGCGTGTCGTCGGCCATGGCGGTCGAACAGTCCTTCCCCTACGTCTTCTGCGCGAAACAACCACGATAGTCGTGGGTACCGATCTCGGCGACGACGCCGGGCGGGCGAGCCGATCCGCGCCCGCCGTCCGACTAGGTTCTTGCGCATGGACGCTGCAGGTGCGATAGGGACGACCGGACACCCGGGTCGCGGCGTGGTGATGCCGATCGGCGGGGCCGAGGACAAGGTCGGCCGGATGACGGTGCTGCGCGAGGTCGTGCGGCTGGCCGGTGGCCCGGCCACCAGGTTGGTGGTGATCTCCACGGCATCCTCGCTCGGCGACGAAATCACCCACGCGTACCTGCAGTTGTTCGCCGCCCTCGGGGTCACCGAGGTGGTCGGGATCCGGCCGGAGAGCCGGGCCGAGGCCGCCGATCCGGAGCTGGTGGCCGCCGTCGACCGGTGCACCGCGGTCTTCATGACCGGCGGCAATCAGGTCAAACTGGCCACCCTGCTCGTCGGCACCCCGCTGGGCGACGCCATCGTCGCAGCCCACGTTCGCGGCGCCCTGGTCGCCGGGACGTCGGCCGGGGCCAGCATCTGCAGCCGGCACATGGTGTCGTTCGGCCCCGGCGGCACCACCCCGAAGTTCCGGATCTCGCACGTCTCCGAGGGTCTCGGGCTGCTCGGCGATGTCATCGTGGATCAGCACTTCACCCAACGGAACCGGTTCGGCCGACTGCTCGCACTGGTCGCGGCCAACCCGGGGCAGCTCGGTGTGGGGATCGACGAGGACACCGCCGCGGTCTTCCGGTCCGACGGTGTGCTGGAGGTCAAGGGCAGAGGGGTGCTGACCATCGTCGACGGCGCTGACCTGATCACCACCGCCTACACCGCCACCGGCACCCAGCCACTGATGATCTCGGGCCTGAAGCTGCACTCCCTGCCGCGGGGCGCGAAGTTCGACCTGCGCACCCGGACCCTGATCAGCGCCCCTGGACTGCCCGACCTCGACCCGGAGCGGCCACCGATCACCACCCTGGACGACGTGCCCGCCGGAACGCGGCTGCAGAGCCGGCGGATCGCCGCCGAGGGTGCCCACGTCACCACCGATCAGCTGCGCCGTCGCTGAGCCGGCGGGACGCCGGAGCGCGTCACTGCCGGTGGCTGGGCCGCAGGTAGGGTCAGCGGCGATGGTCGGCCGGGCTCAGGCCCCAACCGGTGCGGTCTCCCGATCTCGTCGAGGAAAGGTTGTCGCGACGTGTCCGAGCTGCCCCGGGAACTGCTCATCCGTGAGGTCCGTGTCTACCGCGGCCCGAACTACTACTCCTACGAACAGTCGATCCACCTCACCGTGGATCTGCAGGCCTTCGAGGACGAGCCGACCAACCTGCTCCCGGGTTTCACCGAGCAGCTGATCGCCATGCTGCCGGGGCTGCACGACCACCAGTGCAGTCGCGGACACGACGGCGGTTTCGTCGAACGGCTCGAAGAGGGCACCTGGCTCGGCCACGTCACCGAGCACGTGGCGCTGGAACTGCAGCGGACCGCCGGGCACGTGATGACCCGCGGAAAGACCCGCTCGGCCAAGGAACGTGGCGTCTACAACGTCATCTTCGGCTACCTCGACGAGACGGTCGGCACCGCCGCCGGTCGGCTCGCGGTCCGACTGGTGAACCATCTGGCCGACCCCGGGCACGACCTCGACTTCGTCGCCGAGCACGAGGCCTTCCTGCGGATGAGCCAGCGGGTCGCCTTCGGGCCGTCGACGCAGGCCATCCTGGACGAGGCGATCACCCGTGACATCCCGTGGCAGCGGCTGAATTCCGCCTCACTGGTGCAACTCGGACAGGGCGTCCACCAGCACCGGATCCGGGCCACGATGACCTCGATCACCAGCTCGCTCGCGGTCGACATCGCCTCGGACAAGGAGCTGACCAACCGCCTGCTGGGTGCGGCCGGGCTGCCGGTCCCGGCGTCGGACGTGGTGCGGACCCCGGACGGCGCAGTGCAGGTGGCGCGCCGGATCGGCTACCCGGTGGTGGTGAAGCCGTTGGACGGCAACCACGGTCGCGGGGTGGCCATCAACCTGACCACCGACGACGAGGTGCGGGCCGCCTTCGAGGTGGCCGCCGACGAGTCCCGTCGCGGGCCGGTGCTCGTCGAGTCCTTCATCACCGGCAAGGACTACCGGGTGCTGGTGGTCGGCGGGAACATGATCGCCATCGCCGAGCGGGTGCCCGCGCACGTCATCGGCGACGGCCGGAGCACCGTGGGTCAGCTGGTGGAGACCACCAATGCCGACCCGCGCCGCGGGGTCGGCCACGAGAAGGTGCTCACCCGCATCGTCGTCAACGACGCTGCCGTGGAACTCGTTCGCAGCCAGGGCTTCTCGATGACCGACATCCCGGAGTCGGGGAAGCAGGTGCTGCTGGCCCTGACCGCGAACATGAGCACCGGTGGGATCTCCATCGACCGGACGTTCGAGGCGCATCCGGACAACGTCGACATCGCCGAGGAGGCCGCGCGGGTCGTCGGCCTGGACATCGCCGGGATCGACTTCATCTGTCCCGACATCACCCAGCCGGTGCGCGAGACCGGTGGCGGCATCTGCGAGGTCAACGCCGCCCCGGGGTTCCGGATGCACACCCACCCGACGATCGGTGAGCCGCAGTACGTGGCGAAACCCGTGGTGGACCTGATGTTCCCACCCGGGGCGCCGTCGCGGATCCCGATCGTCGCGGTCACCGGCACCAACGGCAAGACCACCACCAGCCGGATCATCGGCCACATCTTCAAGGGCATCGGCCGCAAGGTCGGCATGACCTCCACCGACGGCGTGGTCATCGACGAGCGGCTCGTCATCCGGTCCGACGCGTCCGGCCCGCGCAGTGCCCGGATGGTGCTGCAGAACCCCCGGGTCGATTTCGCGGTGCTCGAGGTGGCCCGCGGCGGGATCCTGCGCGAGGGGCTGGGTTACGGCCGCAACGACGTCGCGGTGGTGCTCAACGTCGCGCCGGACCACCTGGGGCTGCGGGGGATCGACACGGTCGAGGACCTGGCCCGGGTCAAGCAGGTCATCGTCGAGGCGGTGCCCAAGAACGGTGCCGCGGTACTCAACGCCGACGACCCGCTGGTCGCCGCGATGCGCCGGAGCTGCTCGGGCGAGGTCGTGTGGTTCTCCATCACGCCGAACAACCGGATGATCGAGGACCACTGCCGGCGCGGGGGCAAGGCGGTGATCCTGGAGAAGGGCGAGCTCGGCGACCAGATCCTGCTGGTGCACGGCCGTCGCCGGATGCCGCTGGCCTACACCCACCTGCTGCCGGTGACGTTCGGCGGTCGGGCCATGTTCAACGTGCAGAACGCGATGGCGGCGGCCGCGGCGGCCTATGTCGCCGGCGCCCACCTGCACGACATCCGCAGTGGGCTGCGCAGTTTCACCCCGTCGTACTACCAAGCGCCGGGGCGGATGAACCTGACCGAGGTGCAGGGTGTGCAGGTGATCGTGGACTACTGCCACAACGTGCCCGCGATGGAAGCGCTCGGCGGGTTCGTCGACAAGTTCTTCGGCGACCTCCAGGCCTGGGAACGGCCGCAGAAGATCGGTGTGGTCGCCACCGCCGGGGACCGCCGGGACCAGGACATGCGCGACCTCGGCTACGAGTCCGGCAAGCACTTCGACCGCATCATCATCCGCGAGGACGAACGGACCCGGGGCCGGGAGCGCGGTGAGACCGCCGCGCTGATCGCCGAAGGGGCGCACAAGGCCCGCTCGGAGGCGTTGCGGGTCAAGGAGATCGAGATCGTGCTGGACGAGATCGACGCCACCCGTGCGGGTCTGGCCAAGGCCAACCCCGGTGACCTGGTGGTGCTCTGCGTCGACCGGGCCCGCGCCGTCTGGGACGAACTGCAGGCCATCGGCAACCGGGCGCAGGCCGGTTCCGACGAAGACTGACCTCTCAGCAAATCGGGTAGCAAAACCACCGATGGCGGCGGTTTTGCTACCCGATTTCTGCGAGCGGCTACGCCAGCAGCCAGACCTCGGCCAGATCGCCCGGTTCCAGCCGGGTCTGGTCCTCGGCGAGCACCAGCATCGAGTCGGCACCGGCCAACCAGGACAGCAGGTGGGAGCCCGGGCCGCCCCACGGCTTCACCGTCCCGGCGGCGCGGTCGTACAGGGCGCGGCGGAACTGCCGCCGACCGGCGGGGGAATCCACCGCCTCCGACAGCGGCACCCGCAGCACCGGCCGGGACGTCACCTCGAAACCCATGGCGCGCAACAGCACCGGTCGCAGGAACACCTCGAACGAGACGAACGCCGACACCGGGTTACCCGGAAAGGTCAGGACCGGAACCCCCGTGAAGCGTCCGGAGCCCTGCGGGCCGCCGGGCTGCATCCCGACCTTGACGAAGTCCACTCCCTGGCCGGTGAGCGCGTCCTTGACCACTTCGTACGCGCCGGCGCTGACCCCGCCGGTGGTCACCACGACGTCCACCCCGGCCAGTGCCGACGACAGCGCGGCGGTGAACGCCGCCGCGTCGTCGGGGACGAACTGCAGGACCCGGGCGTTGCCGCCGACGGCCCGGACCGCAGCGGCCACCATCACCGCGTTGGACTCGAAGATCTGACCCGCGCCGAGCGTGCCGCCCGGCGCCACCAGCTCCGACCCGGTCGACAGGACCAGCACCTCGACCGGCCGGATCACCGCCACCTCCGCGACCCCGAGGGCCGCGGCCACCCCCAACTGAGTGGGACCCAACACGGTCCCCGCGCGTAGCACCAGGCCGCCGGTGCGAACGTCCTCGCCGTGCCGGCGGAGGTGCACCCCCGGCGCGGGCGCCGACCGGATCGTGACCCGATCCACCCCTGCGTCGGTCATCTCCACCGGCACGATGACCTCGGTGCCCGCCGGGGTCGGGGCCCCGGTCATGATCCGGGCCGCCGTGCCCGGTGCCAGCGGCCCGTTGGCGACCGATCCGGCGGGGATGTCCACCGACACCGGCAGCGTCACCGGCAGCGCTGCGACATCGGCGGCGCGCATCGCGTAGCCGTCCATCGCGGAGTTGTCGAAGGGCGGCAGGTCGATCGGTGCGCACAGGTCCACGGCCAGCACCCGGCCCTGCGCCGCCGCGAGCGGCAGCGTCACCGGACCGAGGTCGGGCAGCAGGTCCTCGACGACCCGGCGGTGTTCCTCGACAGTGCGAGGCGGGGTCATTCGTTGGGCTCGGCGGGGGGCGCGTGGTGCAGCGCCAGCCCGCGGACGACCTCGACGGCCGCCGACGGTGCCATCCCGCGCGCCACCGCCAGACCCAACAGGTAGGTGGTGAGCGGACCTGCGACCCGGGTGACGTGGTGCGCCACGTCGCGAGTCACATCCAGCAGGTCCGTCCGGAGGTCCGCCGGTACCGAGTCAGCAGGCAGTTGCAGCGCAGCGGTGGTCTCCCGCAGCCAGTCTTCGAGTGTGCTCACCGCGCCAACGTAGATGGTTTCGGGGTGATTGTGCCCGCTCAGCGGGCACTATCACCCCGAAACCTGAGTGGGCGCCACCCGGGTGGCGATGTCGGCCGGGGTCAGCTCGTGACCGCCCCGCGCGGTGATCTCGTCGATGCTCTCCAACCGCTGCTCCAGGGTGCAGACCGCGATCGCCGATCCGGGCGGCAGGTCGGCGTCCAGCAGCGCACGCAGCGCGGTCAGTTCGTCGGGGAAGTCGGCCACCTCGGCCACCCCGGCCTCGGTCGCCCCGGACCGCCACAGCTCGGCCATCTCGCCCGGCTGCCGACCGCGCAGGTATGCGACCCGGTCCGCGATCACCATCCGGTCGGCCAGCCGGGCGGCGATGGAGCCCATCGCGTGGATGGCCTCGTCCGGCCGGTCGCCGGCGGTGCCGACGATCGTGACGAGCTCCCCGCCAGGCCGGCGGAACGCCGCGCCCACCTCCAGCAGTGACTCCAACGACGCCTCGTTGTGCGCCAGGTCCAGGATGACCACCACCCCGTCGTCGACCGACGTGCCCACCAGGTAGCAGTTCAGCCGGCCGGCGTTCTGTGCGGCGTCACCGGCGAAGCCCGCCAGCCCGGCCCGCACGGAGGCCAGGTCGCAACCCACTCCCAGCGCGGCCGCGGTCGCGGCCAGCACGTTGGACAGGTTCACCCGGGACGCGCCGCCGAGAGTCAGCGGCACCTGCGCGACGTCGATCACCAGGACCGGGTCCAACCCCCGCTCCAGCACGACGATCCGACCGTCCAGCACGGTGATCCCCCGGCCGCCGGCTTCCAGCACCGAGGTCAGCCGCGGGTTCTCCGGGTCGGTGCTGTAGAGCCAGATCCGGGCCCGGGTGATCTCGCGCATCGCGTAGACCAGGTCGTCCTCCCCGTTGAGCACCGCCCACCCGGTCGGCTTGGTGATCCGCGGGACCACCGATTTGACCTCGGCCAGCTGCTCGACCGTGTGCACGCCCAGCGTGCCCAGATGGTCGGCGCTGATGTTGGTCACCACCGAGACGTCGTTGGCCGCCAGCCCGACGCCGCGCAGCAGGATGCCGCCGCGGGCGGTCTCGGTCACCGCCACCTGCACCCGCGGGTCGTCCAGCACCCGCGCCGCACCGCCGGGGCCGGACCAGTCGCCGGTCTCCACGACCTTGCCGTCGATGACGATCCCGTCGGTGGACGACCAGCCGGGGACGCGGCCGCCGGCCCGGACCAGGTGCGAGATCAGCCGGGTGGTGGTCGTCTTGCCGTTCGTCCCGGTCACCGCGATCACCGGGATCGCCGGTCGCAGCGGGCGCATCACCGGGCCCAGCGGCACGTCCTTGAGCCGGAGCCGGGCTGCGGCAATCGCCGTCTCCGGCGCCACACCCTGCTCGGTCACCGCACCGAACGCGGCTGCCACCGCCTCGCCGAAGGCCTCCGCAAGGTCGCGGTGCTTGAACGGGAACGCCGTGATGACGGTGCCGTCCTCGCCGGGGCGGCCCACTGCGGGCACCCGGCGGCGGATCCCGGACGCCACCCGTCGGACCAACGCCGCGGCGAGGTCGGCGACGGCCCGGGCGCGGGCGTCCGACCCCGGCATCCCCACCGTCGGTGACGTCGGCGCGATGGCCTGCTGCCACCCCAGCATCACCCCGGCGTCGGCGGCGAGCGCGGCGGCGGCGTCCAGAGTCAACTTCACCGCCGGCCGCGGGAAGTACAGGTTCGGGCCGGTCAATACCCGCAACTCGACCGGCGCGACGGCCGGCAGGTCCGGTGACTGCGCACGTCGGGGCGTCATGGGCGGGAACTCTACGGCCGGACTCACGCCCGCCGGGTCCCCCCGCAGCGGCCTCCCGGACTCTAGCGTGTGGGCATGGCGGACGGGGTTGTTGGCGCCACTCTCGCCGGGACCGAGCTGGGCCATTACGAGCTCGGGGAAGTGCTCGGCCGGGGTGGGATGGGCACGGTGTACCGCGCCCATGACCGGCGGTCCGGTGTCGAGGTCGCGTGCAAGGTGATGCACCCCCAGGTCAGCGCCGATCCGTCGGTACGGGCGCGGTTCGCCGGCCAGGTGTGCCGCATCGATCACCCCAACGTCGTCCCGATCTACGAGATCGGCGACACCGCGGGCCGCCTGTTCGTCGCGATGCGCCTCGTCGTCGGTACCGACGTGCAGAGTGCGCTGCCGCGCGGCGGGTTGCCGCCGGTCCGGGCGTTGTGGATCTTCAGTCAACTCGCCGGCGCGCTCGCGGCGCTGCACCGCCGGGGGCTGCTGCACCTCGACGTGAAACCGGCCAACGTGCTGCTCGAACAGGGCCGCCGGGACCACGTGTACCTGATGGACTACGGGCTGCAGGAAGTGCGGCCGGACACCTCCGGCGTCTTCGTCGGCACCCCCAACTACGCCTCGCCGGAGCATCTGCGCGGCAGCTCCACCGGGCCCAGCAGCGACGTGTACTCCCTCACCTGTGTGCTGTTCGCGCTGCTGGCCGGGCATCCGCCGTTCGCCGGTCGGTTGACCGAGGTCATCGGCGGTCACCTGCGTGGCGATGCGCCGTCGCTGGCCGCTGTCACCGGGCTGCCGGCCCGGATCGACCGGGTGATCGCCGCCGGCCTGCACACCGATCCGGCCCGCCGGCCCGCCGGTCCGGAGGCCCTCGCCGAGGCGGCCCGGACCGCTCTCGCCGGGGTCTGATCCGAGCGTCGCGACGCTCCGGTTTTCTTGCACTCGCAAGGCGAGAGTGCTAAACCTTGAACTGGCACTCGGCTGGTTCGAGTGCCAGCCGACTCGATGAGTCCGGTCCGCGGCACCCGCCGCGTCACCGGGCGTCCGTCGCGGGCATCAGAGCCGGCTGAGGTCAGGACTATTGCAGGTCACCCGCCCCGGCCGAACGGCCAGGCGGAGTGCCACCCGAATCTGGAGGACGTACACCTCATGGCAAAGCTGATTGCCTTCAACGAGGAAGCCCGCCGCGGGCTCGAGCGTGGGATGAACATCCTCGCCGACGCGGTCAAGGTGACCCTCGGCCCGCGCGGCCGCAACGTCGTGCTGGAGAAGAAGTGGGGCGCGCCGACCATCACCAACGATGGTGTGTCGATCGCCAAGGAGATCGAGCTGGAGGACCCCTACGAGAAGATCGGGGCCGAGCTCGTCAAGGAAGTTGCCAAGAAGACCGACGATGTCGCCGGTGACGGCACCACCACCGCCACCGTGCTGGCGCAGGCGCTGGTTCGCGAGGGTCTGCGTAACGTCGCCGCCGGTGCGAACCCGCTGGGTCTCAAGCGCGGCATCGAGAAGGCCGTCGAGGCCATCTCCAACCAGTTGCTCGCCGACGCCAAGCCCGTCGAGACCAAGGAGCAGATCGCGGCCACCGCTTCGATCTCCGCTGCTGACTCCTCGATCGGCGATCTGATCGCGGAGGCGATGGACAAGGTCGGCAAGGAAGGTGTCATCACCGTCGAGGAGAGCAACACCTTCGGCCTGGAGCTCGAGCTCACCGAGGGCATGCGCTTCGACAAGGGCTACATCTCCCTGTACTTCGCCACCGACCAGGAGCGTCAGGAGGCCGTCCTGGACGAGCCCTACATCCTCCTGTTCGGCTCGAAGATCGCCAACGTCAAGGACCTGCTGCCGCTGCTGGAGAAGGTCATCCAGTCCGGCAAGCCGCTGCTGATCATCGCCGAGGACGTCGAGGGCGAAGCCCTTGCGACCCTGGTGGTCAACAAGATCCGTGGCACGTTCAAGTCCGTCGCCGTCAAGGCCCCGGGCTTCGGCGACCGCCGCAAGGCCATGCTGCAGGACATCGCGATCCTGACCGGTGGCCAGGTCATCACCGAGGACCTCGGGCTCAAGCTCGAGACCGCGGAGATCGCGCTGCTGGGCTCCGCCCGCAAGGTCGTCGTGACCAAGGACGAGACCACCATCGTCGACGGTTCCGGTGACGCCGAGGCGATCGCCGGTCGGGTCAAGCAGATCCGTGCCGAGATCGAGAAGTCCGACTCGGACTACGACCGCGAGAAGCTGCAGGAGCGGCTGGCCAAGCTGGCCGGTGGCGTTGCCGTCATCAAGGCCGGCGCTGCCACCGAGGTCGAGCTCAAGGAGCGCAAGCACCGCATCGAGGACGCCGTTCGCAACGCGAAGGCCGCCGTCGAAGAGGGCATCGTCGCCGGCGGTGGGGTCGGCCTGCTGCAGGCTGCCACCAAGGCGTTCGAGAAGCTGGAGCTGACCGGTGACGAAGCCACCGGCGCGAACATCGTCAAGGTCGCCGTCGAGGCACCCTTGAAGCAGATCGCGATCAACGCCGGTCTCGAAGGCGGAGTCGTGGCCGAGAAGGTCCGCAACCTCGAGTCCGGCTGGGGCCTCGATGCCTCGACCGGTGAGTACAAGGACCTGATCAAGGCCGGCATCATCGACCCGGCCAAGGTCACCCGCTCGGCGCTGCAGAACGCAGCCTCGATCGCGGCGCTGTTCCTCACCACGGAGGCCGTCGTCGCCGACAAGCCGGAGAAGGCCTCGGCCGCCCCGGCCGGGCCCCGGCGGGGACATGGACTTCTGAGTCCAGCCCCACC